>CAVQBE010000015.1:0-178573 GCA_963710675.1 uncultured beta proteobacterium
TAACCACGATCGTGGGCAAACACGTCGGGCGACGGCTATAACGGGTCCCATCGACGCATGTAGCTCTCCGCTACGCTTTTCAGCGCGCTCGATGCGCGTCGTGGTGACGCGCTGACCACGAGCCGATTTAGACTCCTTGCGATAGCACTGGGAGAAAATATGCCAAACGACAGGAAGCCAATCGACGAGCAACTAGTGGCGCTCCACTTCCACTCGCAGGTTGACTATGAGGAACGGCTTGTAGCTGCACTTAGACGAGCCAAGGTTCCAACTGCTGATATTGAAGAGATTATTTCAACTGAGTCGGAAAGGAGAAGCGCAAACGGAAAAGTAATGCGCATTTGGACGCAACCAGACGCAGTTAGCTTTGATCTCGTAATAAAAGGATTGCTTGGCGGTCAAAGTCGAGTAGGCCTCCCTGAGAACGGCATCCATTGGTTCAGGTTCAAAACTTCAGAGACTGAATTTCTGAGAGAGGCACGACGCGCTCAATCGAGCAATCTAATGTTGATTTTCACTTGCTACCTCAGGAAGCCGTTGTCATGGAATCTCGTAGAGCGCGTAGTGAGTTACGGGGTTGACTCGCCGGGGTGGTGATGTGCACGCTCTGCAGGGACAGGCTGTGGCTGTGCGAAGCGTGCGACCAGCCTTGAACCTGTGCCGATCAGTGTCGCTGCTGAAGAATCAGCGAAGGCGGCGAAACTGAGCGTAGAAGAATGGCGCCCTTTTTGTGTCGGACTCGCCGTTGGGACATCTGCAACGGGGCCGTGACTCACGGCACGACTGGCTGCATCTTCGCAGCTCGAAATTCCCAAGGCGGCAACGGCGCATCGTTGGCTTATTACCGCAGCGCGCCCAACTAACGCCTACTTGGCGTCTTCATTGCGCTCGACGCCGAGCAGTGTTGCTCCCCAAATGACACTTTTGTCTTCACAGAGCGTCGGCGTGTCATCGAACATCTGCCGCCAGATATGATCAACATAGGCGGGCCTTCGAAGGCCGACTATCTTGTAAGCGATCTTTTCTCCCGTTTCAGTATCCAGGATGAAAACTTCGTGCCTTCCGACGAGATGTGAAAGTTGTCCTACCGGTTGATTGACTTCATGTTTGTGGTAGCGCGCCGTCGGTTTTTCGATTTGAACATCTTTTAACTGGGGTTCATAGAAACCGAAACCCTCAGTGCGCCAAAACCGTCCTTCCTTGTCTTTCCATTCAATGAAGCGAAGTCCGTGTTGAAATCCCTTTAGCGATCCTTGCTTGTAGTGCTTGTAGCCTGATGAGACACCGGCTACAAAGAATCCGGGGACCACGACCTTTCGTTTCTCTACCGTTTTCACGGTCGCGCACACGGCGCGGAAATTGTGTTCGACATACGCGGCCTCTGCGATGGCAGCTACGTAAGGTAGTGACGTTAGTACGGCAGTAACCACAAACGCGGCACTGCGAAATCCACGCGTGCTACCAATCCACATAAGAATTGCGGAAACAGGCGCGTACGCAATCAGCAGAATGATCCAACCAAGGAATGTGATACCCAAAAACACGATGCGTCGCTCGCCCTAGTTTGCAGACAGCCGAAACCAATGATGTATATGCGAAGGGTAACGTCGCCGTTGGATCCTCAACACAAAATTAATTTGCGGATCGGATTGCAGCCAATTTTTATCTCAGCGGCGGACAGCTGGATGAAGCTGAAGCGGCGATTGGTGCGGCACTTCGGTTACGGGGTCATGCAGCACTTGCTTGCTTCATTCTAGGAAAACTGAGGTTAATGCAGGGCCGCGCTCAAGAGGCCCGTGAAGCGTTTGAGAAAACCGAGGGCGAGTCGCAGATATTTGGACGGGCGCTTGCATATCATGCAGAGGACCTGCGGGTTGAAGCGGACAATGCACTGGCTTCACTGATAGAGCGATACGGGAAGG
Source organism: uncultured beta proteobacterium (assembly GCA_963710675.1). GTDB lineage: Bacteria > Pseudomonadota > Gammaproteobacteria > Burkholderiales > Burkholderiaceae_F > JACCZX01. Next base: position 1,923 of record CAVQBE010000015.1, read on the forward strand.
TGCGTCCCAGCGATGTTGCGCGAGTGTATGCGTGCCGTGGTGATGTTGATCACGCTTTTGATTGGCTCGGCCGCGCCTATGAATTGCGTGATGCAAGACTGGCCCAACTCGTCTGGGATCCGCTGCTAAAGAACCTTTACCGTGACCCGCGTTGGCCGCAACTGCTGAACAAGGTTGGGATTGCTCGCTGATGTCATAGCGCGTCCGCTTTGCGACATCAAGTGTCCGCTATGGGTCGAAAGCGGACAACATGCGATGACAGCTAACGACCCTTTGCGGACGTGCGCGTCGACGTAGAGCAGACGCTTTGTGTGAGTGGCTGTCGATCGAGTTGAGAGCACAGACTCATCCTGCGATCATTTTCTTGGCTGCGTCGACATGTACCGGAGAGGTGACTGCAGCGACGCACGCCCATGATGTAATCACAACGATAAGGTTTAGGAGCAACGCGCAGTTCATAAAACGCATCAACGCTCGTAACAGCTCAACGAATCGCCAGTACAACGATGCCTAAAAAGAAACTTTGCTTGGCCCTCCAGGGAGGTGGCGCTCACGGCGCTTTTACCTGGGGCGTACTTGATCGGCTGCTCAGCGAGGAGTCGCTTGAGATCGAGGCAGTAAGTGGAACTAGTGCGGGCGCAATGAATGGTGCGGTCTTGGTGGATGCACTGAAGCGCGGAGGGCGACAGCATGCATGCGAGCAGTTGGAGCGCTTCTGGTCAAGCATCTCTGCAGCGGGTGACCGTACTTTTAAGCCAGGCCGCACGTTCTTTCCGATATTCGGGCCGAACTCGGATTGGTCGCCGCTCGCTATCTGGACAGATCTTCTATCCCTTGTCTGGTCGCCATACGACAACCCGTTCTACGCGAATGCACTGGACGATTTAATCCGCGAACTGCTTCCGGACTTCAGCGCCCTGAATGACAATACGACTCCATACTTGTTTGTTTGCGCCACTAACGTTAAGACGAACCGGCGCAAGATCTTTTGCCCCGGGGAGCTCAGTGCCGATGCACTCACGGCGTCAGCCTGCCTCCCCACTTACTTCCGCTCGGTGCAAATGGGCGAGGATTTTTATTGGGATGGTGGATACCTTGGCAACCCTGCTCTGTCTCCGCTGCGGAGTCCTGCGCTTGCCGCCGATTTGTTGATCGTTTGGATCAACCCGCTGAACCAGCCGGAACTACCGACTAATGCTCGCGACATTCTCGACCGGCTGAATGAAGTCACGTTCAATGCAACCTTGCTGCAGGAACTCGAGGCGATCGATGCAGTTAACGAGCTGAAGGCAAACGGGGCGGCGAGCGACTCTGCCTACAAACGAATTCGCGTGCACGAGATCAAGGATGAACCAAACCTCGTGGCTCTTGGGCTTGCTAGCAAGGGCAATACTGACTGGAACTTCCTGCTCAAGCTGCGCGATTACGGACGCCGCGCGGCGGAACAATGGCTGGACAAAAGCTTGAAGGAGGTCGGAAAGCAGACCACTGCGGACATCCGAGGAATGCTTCGTCATCTAGAGTCCGCCTGATCTCAGCAGAAAGTCCAGCCGATGCGTGAGCGGGCTCAACAACCAGTCGCGCGGCCGATTCCGGCCATAAGCAGTCGTGTGGTCACTTGCTTCAATTCGCCGCGGACCAAGCGAACTGCGGTCAACTTCGAGCGGACCTTTGGCGCGAATCCGTTCCACGCCATATCATGAACGGTGCTCGCTAACTCAAATGTCAGGTGCCGCCAGGCACATTGCTCTTAGCGCGCGCCAATCGGCTGAGCAGGGCGCTCGCGAGCGGCGCGCCGGCAATCAAAGAGGCCCGCACAACGCGCGTTGCCGGGCCTCATGCCGAGTTCCAGACTTCCGGTGAAGCGCAGGAGTTCTGCGCGGCGAAATTTGCGGCCTTTAGGGGTCGATGGAGCTTCTTTCGGCAAGGATGAGCATCCCCCTTCGGCCCGCCACTGTCAATGCAATTTCATGGCGCTATCCCACATGCGCCGACGCTACCAAAGCGCGTGAATTCGCCAAGGCATTTGCTAAACAGTAAGGCAAGAGCACTGGCGGTACGCAGTTCCGAGTGCAACCGTCAAACGTCGACGCGCGTTCGGTCGCTTTAGCAAACACTCAGAGCTGCTCACCATTACGTTCGTCGCCCTGCAGCGCGCCGTTTCGCCATTGTTTATGCAGAAAGTCCTTGATCGTCCGGCGCACGTTTTCCCAGAGCTGCTCACCTTCAGGTTCGTCCCGCTGCAGCGCGCCGTTTCGCCATTGGTTATGCAGAAAGTCCTCGATCGTCCGGCGCACGTTTTCCCAGAGCTGCTCACCATTAGGTTCGTCGCCCTGCAGCGCGCCGTTTCGCCATTGGTTATGCAGAAAGTCCTCGATCGTCCGGCGCACGTTTTCCCAGAGCTGCTCACCATTAGGTTCGTCGCCCTGCAGCGCGCCGTTTCGCCATTGGTTATGCAGAAAGTCCTCGATCGTCCGGCGCACGTTTTCCCAGAGCTGCTCACCATTAGGTTCGTCGCCCTGCGGCCCGTCAAGATGCCTCATGTGGCAGAGTCTGCATTACGAACCGTACGTCTGCAATGGAAGCGAATCGGAAGCGCGGGCCGTGTCCGCAAGTGGCCGATACATGACTCGACGCTTACGACCTTAGCGGACACTTGCATCGATCCGAAGCGGACGTCGAGCCTCACGTTCGCAATGCCGCGCTTGCACCGCGTTCACTCATGCGCCCTACGCGGTCAGACTGACCGTATCTGCTGTTGAAAGCTTTCTTGCGGCTTCGGCACGTTTAACCTCGGTTCCGGTAGCCAACTCGAAAACCTTCATCACGCACGCCCAATCTTCCGCTCCCCATCCCTTGGCGATGGCAGCAACGAACTGCTGTTGTAGTAGCGAGCCATAGGCCATCGGTGTCATGGTCTTGGCCGCCAGTTCAAGCGTTACCCGCACGTCCTTTAACGCGAGTGTCATGCTGCCCTCAGGGGAGAAGTCGCGCGCGATGATCTTGCGCTTCATCCGCCGCTTGAGCTGTTCGCTCGATCCGCTATTGGTACTGATCACGTCAAACAGAACGTCAGGGTCGATGCCGGCCCGCGTGCCGAGAAGAAAACCTTCACATGCCACGGCCAAGTTCACGCCTGCCACGAGAATGTCTATTGACTTCACGATGGACGCATTTCCGATCGGCCCGACGTGGTGAATGGTGGTCGCGAAACATTGGAACAGTGGCTCGATGCGCGCGAAAAGCTTGGCGTCGCCGCCGCAGATCACCGACGAGCGTCCCTCCCGCGCGCCCACAACCCCGTTGCCCACGGGCGCCTCGAGCATGCTGATTCCACGCTCACTCAACGCAGCCGCTACGCGCTTTGCGTGTTCCGGGAAATTGGTGGTGAGGTCCACAAAACGAGTCCCGGCTGCGCGGACTGCGCGAGGCCATCATCTCCGAGCGCGACCGATTCGACTTCATCGGGGCCGGGCAGGCAGGTGAAGACCACTTCAGCCGCACGCACTGCGTCGCGTGTCGAATTAACGGGCTGCGCGCCTGCTGTGACAGCTCTAGCTAACGCCGCTGGATCGCAATCGAAAGCATGAACCTCGTGCCCTTTGCGCATAAGGTGCGTGCATATGGGCAGCCCGAGGTTACCCACCCCGATGAATCCGAGTTTCATGCGACTTCTCCTTCTCTGCGGCGGTCGTCGCTTTGCTCATCCCAATCGCGAGCGTGTTCGACAACACCCAGGCGGCGATATGCGTCGCCAAGATCGTGCAGGTCCCAAAGCGTCGCGCCTGCGGCGATGCGCTTTGCCGCCTCCTGTTCGGCCGCCGCTCGCTGCAGCGATGCCTCGACAACCGCGTTCGCAAGCTCACGTGGAATCGCAATGACGCCATCGCCATCGCCGACCACGAGATCGCCGGGATGCACCCGTACCCCGTCGCACACGACGGGGACGTTGAGCGCTCCCGTTCCTTTTTTTTCTGGATGTGCGGGCGAGATCGCCGTCGCCCAGACGGGGTAACGCATCTCTGCAAGCTGGTCGGCGTCCCGGATCGTTCCATGTACGACCACCCCAGCGAGCCCGATCCGATGTGCATACAGCGCTGCGAGATAGCCCCACTGTGCGCCTGCCTCGCCGCCCGCCGCCACCACCAGCACGTCATTCTTGCCAGCCGTCGACAGCGCGCGATGCAAAAACAGGTTGTCGCCCGGCGCTGGGCGCACGGTGATAGCGGTGCCCGCCATTCGAATACCGAGGGTCAACGGTCGCATGCGCTCACTCATCGTTGCCATGCGTCCTTCGATTGGCCCCAGTGCCTCGTGCAAATCAGAAACCCAACATTGACGTGCGCGCTCGATGAGCGCGTCATCGACACACTTTGTTCGAGCGAATGCAACGCCTGCAGCGTGCATGTTCATTTCGGCGTCACTTGCTTGGTCAGCGCACCGAGCGCGTCGTACTCAACGCGCAGCTCGCGAGCGAGCGTCTGTCCATGCGCGTTGGCGGGCACTTCCCCCAAGCCGGCCAGATACGCGAGGAACTTTGGATGCTGTGACGCCTTGAGGAAGCTTTGCTCGAGTTTCCCAACGATCTCGGGCGGCGTGCCCTTAGGTACAACGATGGCCCGCCAAAACACAGTCTCCATGTGGCCAACGCCCAGAGCATCGAGGCCGATCGCCTGCGGAAAGAGAGGATTATTGGCGGCAGATGTCAGGAGGAGGCATTTGGCCTTGCCCGCCTTTACGTGTGGCAGGATGCTTGCGATGCCGCCGGCGTAAAAGGTTATGTGACCGCCCAGGAAATTGTTGGCGGTCTCAGTCGCGCCTTTGAAGGGAACAGCTCGTACCGCAAGGCCCAGTGCCTGAAACACTCGTTCGGCGCCCAAATGAAGTGTGCCCCCGACGCCTTCGTGGCCGTAGGAGTACTTGTCCGGATTCTGTTTGATATTGGCGACCAGCTCGGCGCCAGTGGCAGCCGGAAAGTCGGGCGCGGTACACAACACAAACGGTGCTTTGGAGAATTGCACCACGGGCACATAATCGTCGGGTGTGTATTGGACGGGCTGGCTATGTGGACTCGCGGTGAGTGGTCCGCTCCAGACTGCAGCAATGGTGTAGCCGTCGGGCTTAGCCTGGGTCAGTTGCTTGACGCCCATCGTCCCACCCGCGCCCGGCCGATTCAGCACAACAACGCGCTGCCCCAGGTCGGCTTCAACCAGTTCAGCTAATAGCCGCGCCTGCAAATCCATACCGCCCCCGGGTGCGATCGGCACGATCATCTCGATCGGCCGAGCCGGATATTGCGCTGATACCGAGCCGGCGAGCGCGAGTACAAGAAGAGTCCACCAACGCATATCTATTTACTCCTTATTGCCGCAAGAATTGATGTTCCACGACTGCATGCACGCGCCTATGAGCGAGTGCCGATTGCGAATTTGCAAAAGCGTACGCAGAAAATACGAGGTGGCAGCGGGGGCGCACAGCGTACACCGCGCGAGAGGAGAGATCCTCGGCGCGGGCGCGTGGAGTGTCGATGCAATGCGCCGAAACTTCCAACCCGCAGACGTTCTAGTTCCAGGCTTCACGCATGAGGGCTGCAAGATAGGCGTCAAATCAACTGCTTGATGCAACTTCCCTGCACTGCATTGCACTGTCAGGTTTAGTCATAGTGGCGGAGAGAGTGGGATTCGAACCCACGATAGGCTTATGACCTATACACACTTTCCAGGCGTGCGCCTTCGACCGCTCGGCCATCTCTCCTGCTGACAACTACAGCGTAACTTTCAGCTGTTCGAGAATCGCAGGGTTCTCCAGCGTCGACACATCCTGCGTTATCTCTTCACCCCTCGCGATCGATCGCAGCAAGCGACGCATTATCTTTCCAGAGCGGGTTTTAGGCAGATTGTCGCCGAAGCGAATGTCTTTCGGCTTCGCTATCGCTCCGATTTCCTTGCCGACCCAATCGCGCAGTTGCTTGGCGATCTTCTGCCCCTCGTCGCCATTCGGGCGCGCCTGCTTGAGTACGACAAAGGCACAGATCGCTTCGCCGGTCGTGTCGTCGGGCCGCGCGACCACAGCTGCTTCCGCTACCAGCGCATTTGATACCAGCGCCGATTCAATCTCCATCGTTCCAAGTCGATGCCCCGACACGTTGAGTACGTCGTCGACTCGTCCCATGAACGTGAAATAACCCGTGTCCTTGTCGCGCACGGAGGCGTCGCCGGCTAGGTACAACGTGCCGCCCAGCTCGTCCGGGTAATACGACTTCTTGTAGCGCTCCGGATCACCCCAGATCGTGCGAATCATCGACGGCCATGGCCGTTTGATCACTATCAATCCACCCTGCCCGTTGGGCACGTCATGTCCAGTTTCATCGACGATCGCCGCCATGATGCCCGGCAAGGGCAACGTTGCGGAGCCTGGCACCGTCGGCGTGACTCCAGGCAGCGGCGTAATCATGTGTCCGCCCGTCTCTGTTTGCCACCAGGTGTCGACGATCGGACAGCGCGATTGTCCAACCACGGTGTGGTACCACATCCACGCTTCAGGATTGATTGGTTCGCCGACTGTGCCGAGCACGCGCAGCTTGGACAAATCGTATTTCTTCGGCAGCTCACCACCCGCCTTGATCAACGAGCGAATAGCAGTCGGGGCGGTGTAGAAGACTGTGACACCGTGATCCTGGCACATCTTCCAGAAACGGCCTGCATCTGGGTAGGTTGGTACGCCTTCGAAGATCACCTCGGTGGCACCGACCGCCAAGGGTCCATAACAGACGTAACTATGGCCGGTGACCCAGCCGACGTCAGCAGTGCACCAGAAAACATCCGACGGCTTGATGTCGAACACCCATTTCATTGTGACCGCTGCCCACAGCAAATAGCCCGCGGTCGAGTGCTGCACGCCCTTCGGCTTGCCAGTTGAACCCGATGTGTAGAGGATAAAGAGCGGATGCTCGGAGTCGACCGGCACCGCATCGCAGGTGCTCGGCTGGTTCGTCACCACGTCGTGCAGCCACTTATCACGTCCCTCGGTCCACTCGACCTTACCGCCGGTGCGCTGATAAACGATCACGTTGCGGACTTTTTCGCAGCCGCCCATTGCAAATGCATCGTCGATTGCGGCCTTCAATGCAATAGCCTTGCCGCCGCGCATCTGTTCATCGGCTGCGATGATCAGCGTGGCCCCCGCATCGATCACGCGCTCCTGCACGCTCTTCGCCGAGAAACCGCCGAACACGACCGAGTGCGTGATGCCGAGCCGGGCACAGGCCTGCATCGCGACGACGGCTTCGATCGACATCGGCATGTAAATGATCGCCCGCTCACCCTTCGCATGTCCAAGCGCTTTGATGCCGTTTGCGAGCTTGCACACCTTCGCATGCAACTCGCGATACGTGATCTTGGTCACCTTGCCGTCGTCCGCCTCGAAAATAATCGCGACCTTGTCGGCATTGCCGTTGGCGAGATTGCGATCAAGACAGTTGTAAGAGGCGTTCAGTTCGCCGTCCGCGAACCACTTGTAGAACGGCGCTTTGGATTCATCGAGGACTTGAGTAAAAGGCTTGCTCCACTGCAGGTTTTCACGCGCCAGCCGCGCCCAGAAGCCGGTGAAGTCGCGGTCCGCTTCGGCGCACAGCGCGCGGTACGCGTCCATTCCCGATACGTTGGCCTGTCGCACGAATTCCGCACTGGGAGGAAATACGCGCTGCTCATTTGAGACGGATTCGATGTTGCCCATTTCTTGCTCTATGCCTTGGTTGAAATTGAAGTGGGAACGGTGCTACGCCACCGGCAAGATTAACTCTTTTGATGCTTCGAGGCACGCCACAGGTTTCAATCAGCGCGCAGTAGCCGCACCAGCGTCGAGGCGTTGCGCTGCCCTTGATCCTCGTAGTTGTTGTTGAAGATCACATGAACGCAACCGACATGTCCTGCAAGATCCTTGATGGACCCTGCAAGCAACGCGAGTTCTGAGTCCGAGTAGTCATAGTTGAATCGGTCCGATGCAACATTGCTTCTTGTGTTCCAGGTAGCCGCGTTTCTTCCATGCAACCTGACAAGGGCGAAGCCAGGATGCGCAACGCCCCAGTGAGCGCCAACGCTGTTCGCAAAACCCTGCGGCGCATCGACCACGGTATGCACGACCTTTAGCGCACGTTCAAAGCGCAAGGTATGGTCTCGATGCACTTCACTAAACCACGTTTCGTGACGAAACTCCACTGACAGCGTGTAGTTTGAGAGCCGCTGAGCGCACTCTTCGACATGCTGACGCGATGCTGATGAATACGTCAGCCATGGCGCAAATTGAAAGTGGACGAGCCCGAGTTTTCCAGCCTGCCGAAGGGGTTCGATCGCTTCAATAAAATAAAGCCACAGCAGATCGATCAGCTCAGGTGGGACGTCTTTGTAATACACGGCCTTTTTCGCCAAGATCGCCGCCGGCAACCGGAGACGCACCGGTGGGGGAAGCGCATCAACAGTCGTTTGATGCCCGGTAAACAAGCGAAATGCTTTTACGTTGAAGGTGAAATCCGATGGCGTGCGCTCGACCCACACCTTCGAGTTTTCCACCGAGGGTAAGGCGTAATAACTGCTGTTGACTTCGACCAGCGAAAACCGGCTCGCGTAATAACGCAGCCGCTCGTCTGCGGAGCTACATCCCTTGGGATAAAAACGGCGGGACTTGATCAGCGTGGGATCGGTCCACGAGGCGGTGCCCACCAATACCGGGTTTGCTTTCGGCAAGACGCGTCCGGTTCCGCGACCAAGCGGCCGCTTTAGACAGCCTCGCTAGTCTGTCAGGACAAACGTCACCTTAAGGATTACTTTGAATCCTATGACCTTGCCGTCCTCTATCTGCACTTCCTGATCCTTGACCCACGCACCCTTAACGTTTTTCAACGTCTTGTTTGCGCGTTCGACGCCTTGAAGGATTGCGTCTTCGAAGCTTTTTTTGCTAACGCTGCTGATTTCGCTAATGCGTGCGACGGTCATGTTTTTCTCCTTCGGTCGTGTCTTTAAAGTAGGTATCCACAGTGGCCGTGCTTCAACCGAGGAGAAACCCTGCTCTACCCAGTGTGCGTGCAACGCATTTTTCTGCTCTCCAGTATGCGCCGCGCGCGATTCACAGGCCAATACGTATGCCAGACGATTTGTTTGCGCAAACGGCAGTCACAGTACTCTACTGCAGTGCCAGTGCCGTAGAGATACCGCTACCTCCTCATGGCTGCCTGCGTTTACGGGCGAAGCTGAGTCCGGCCAGTCCAAGAGCAAGAAGTACCAGCGTTCCCGGTTCAGGGACCTGCTGAAGCTGGAGAAACCCACGGATTTCCCCACTGGGGAAAGTATCCGAGTGTATGTTGAAGTAAGCCAGACCAGCATTGATACCGGCGAGCAACGCATCGTCAGCATTACCCGGTGTTCCCCCGGCGAAGTTAGTGATGAACAACGCTGTAAAGGTTGCAGCGGCATCCAGATCGAGCAGAGGCGATGTATAGCTTCCGGCTGACACGCCAACCGGGAAACCAGGCAGCGTTCCAGGCGTCACCGCAACACCGACGGTGCCTGTGCCCGGGGCCGCCGTGCAGCAATGGATGTGGGCGACGGTAGTTATTCCAGACAGGCCCGACCAATTAGCATTAATCAGAAGCGTGTTTGCGATGTTGTCGTAATCAACTGTGACCGATCCGCTTCCTGTTGCACCCATTGCCTCGGGCGCTAGAGTTGCCGTATAGGGAATGATTGCGGCCTGACTTGCGGGTAGTGCTGTAAACAACAGTGCGGTAAGCGCTATCACTCGGGCGGTGAGCATCATGGCGTGTCTCCTGAGTGTAGAAATTGATAACTTTTTTAGAGAAGGTGCAGTCAGCAATTTCCGCGCCAAAACATAAGAATCGCATTGATTCAATCACATCGCGCGTGCTGCGTCAGCAGAGTGTAAAAAAGGCTGACACGCTCGAGGGAAGTAGGCTCAGCCCATACGAACGTCGCGAGATGATGTGATGCTACTGGCGGAGAGGGTGGGATTCGAACCCACGTTACTCCAGAGGAGTAAACCGGATTTCGAGTCCGGCGCATTCGACCACTCTGCCACCTCTCCCGCGCGCGGTGAACTGTGAAGTATATCTTTGCTCGCTATGTCGGCTGTAGAACGGACAGCCCGTCCATGAACGGGCGCAGCGCAACCGGCAGGACAACGCTGCCATCGGCCTGTTGAAAATTTTCGAGTAACGCCACGAGCGTACGGCCGACGGCGAGACCGGAACCGTTGAGCGTATGCACGAACTCGGTCTTACCCTGCGCGTTCTTGAATCGTGCCTGCATTCGCCGCGCCTGGAAGGCTTCGAAGTTGGAGCACGACGAAATTTCTCGATACGCGTTTTGTGCAGGAAGCCACACTTCCAGATCGTAGGTCTTTGCCGAGCCGAAGCCCGTATCTCCGGCACATAGGAGCATGACGCGGTATGGCAACTCGAGCTTCTGGAGCACCGCTTCAGCGTGAGCCACCAATTGTTCGTGCGCTGCATATGATGCCGTCGGATGAACAATCTGAACGATCTCAACCTTCTCGAACTGGTGGTTGCGAATCATCCCGCGCGTGTCCTTGCCGTAACTGCCCGACTCCGAACGAAAGCACGGCGTGTTCGCGGTCAGCATCACCGGTAGCTCGGCCTCACTGAGAATTTGCTCGCGCACGGTGTTGGTCAGCGATATCTCAGACGTCGAGATCAAAAACATCTCCTCCCGCTTCTCTCCTCCGCTCTGCGCGTCCCCTTTGGTCACCCAAAACATGTCGTCGCGGAACTTTGGCAACTGCGTAGTTCCGATCAGACAATCGGAATTGACGATGTACGGCGTGTAACACTCGGTGTAGCCGTGCTCGCGCGTATGAACGTCGAGCATGAAATGCGCAAGGGCGCGCTGCAGTCGGGCCAGCGGGCCGCGCAACAATGTAAAGCGCGCGCCGGATAGTTTGGCGGCAGTGTCGAAGTCGAGTCCCAGCGGTGTCCCTACGTCGACGTGATCCTTTACCGGAAAGTCGAACTTGCGCGGAGTCCCCCACCTGCGCACCTCCACGTTGTCGTCTGCCGCTGTTCCGTTCGGTACAGATTCGTGCAGCAGGTTCGGAATCTCGAGCATCCATTGCTGCATCTCATGCTGAATGCTCGTGAGCTGCAGCTCAAGCTTCTTGACTTCGTCCGGAATCGAGCCCGCCTCGGCTAGCAGGCTAGTGGAATCCTGCCCTTTGGCTTTCAACGTGCCGATCTGCTTCGACAGCGCATTCCGGCGCGCCTGCAGTTCCTCGGTCTTTGTCTGCACCGCTCTACGTTCGGCTTCGAGCGTATTGAATCGATCCACGTCGAACGCGTACCCGCGTGTTTTCAGGCGCGCGGCGATGGCGACAACATCCTTGCGAATTAAGTTGATATCGAGCATGGCCGGATGCTACTTGCCCTCGTTCAAACGGCGCAGCTCATCAAGGCGCTGCGCGATGCGTGCTTCGGCGCCACGATCGGTTGGGTGATACCAGCGCTGCGCGGTAACGCCTTCGGGCAAGTAGGTTTCGCCGGTGGCTATTGCACCAGGTTCATCGTGCGCGTAGCGATAACCTTCACCGTAACCGAGTTCCTTCATCAGCCGTGTCGGTGCATTGCGCAGATGCATCGGGACCGGTCGCGAGCCGTCCTGCTCGACAAAAGCACGCGCTGCCCCGAAAGCGCGATACACCGCATTTGACTTGGGCGCACACGCGAGATAGACAATTGCCTGCGCCAGCGCGAGCTCGCCTTCCGGCGAGCCAAGACGTTCGTACGTATCGGCGGCGGCAAGCGCCACCTCGAGCGCACGCGGATCTGCGAGCCCGATGTCCTCGGTAGCCATTCTTATTGCGCGACGCGCCACATACCGTGGGTCGACGCCACCATCGAACATGCGCACCATCCAGTACAGCGACGCATCGGGGTCGGAGCCGCGCACCGACTTGTGCAGTGCTGAAATCTGGTCGTAGAAATTCTCCCCGCCCTTGTCGAAGCGGCGCAGTGTTGCGGGCAGCGAGTCGCGCAGAAACTCAGCGCCGATCAACGAAAGACTCTTGTCTCGTGCCGCGTTACTTACCACCTCGAGTGCGTTTAGCAGCCGGCGAGCGTCGCCGTCCGCCAGATCGAACAACATCTCGCGGGCTTTGTCATCGATTGTCAGCGAATCGGGCTCGAGCGTTAGCGCGCGATCAAGGAGAGTTGCGAGCTCGTCGCGCGACAACGGTTGCAGTACATACACCGCGGCGCGAGACAACAGTGCGCCGATCACCTCGAAGGACGGATTCTCAGTCGTGGCGCCAACAAAGACGAACAAGCCTGACTCGACGTGAGGCAGGAAGGCATCCTGCTGGGCCTTGTTGAATCTATGCACCTCGTCGACAAACACGACCGTCGGCTTGCTCGACTGCGCACGCGTGACCTGCGCGCGCTCCACCGCATCGCGGATATCTTTGACGCCACCCAAGACTGCTGATATCGCGATAAAGTTCAGCGTGAACGCATCGGCCATCAGGCGCGCCAGCGTCGTTTTGCCGACGCCTGGCGGCCCCCACAGAATCATCGAATGCGGCCGCCCCGATTCAAATGCCACGCGAAGCGGTTTGCCGGGAGCGAGCAGATGCGACTGTCCGACCACATCATCAACGGTGCGCGGACGCATGCGTTCGGCCAGCGGCACGCCGGACGCCGCGGTGGTAAAGAGGTCTTGCATCGATTCGTCAGGTGTCGTTACAGGCTAGCATCTGCCCCTGCAATCGGACTATCAAGAGGAAACAATGATCAGGATGTTCGTGGCAACTTTATTGACTACAAGCATGGGAGCAGCTATGGCGCAAGACGATGTAATTGCTAAGGCAGCGGCGGAAAAAGGCGCGATCAAGACCGACTCCGGCATGGTGTACCAATCGCTTACCGAAGGCAAAGGTGCCAGCCCGAAGGCAACCGACATCGTCCAGGTGCATTACAAGGGAACGTTTCCGGACGGAAAAGAGTTCGACAGCTCTTATAAACGCGGCCAGCCGACCGAGTTCCCACTGAACCGCGTCATCAAGTGCTGGACCGAAGGCGTGCAGCGGATGAAGGTCGGAGGCAAGGCAAAGCTCACATGTCCGCCCTCGCTGGCGTACGGCGACAAAGGCGCAGGCGGCGTCATTCCGCCGAACGCCACTTTGCAGTTTGAAGTCGAGCTGATTTCAATCAAGTCGTAGCAGCGTCACGTTGTCCCTGGCCGGTCAGCCGGAGCTTGTGCACCCGCGGTGCGCCACTTCTTCAACAGAGTCACCACCGCGACCACGATCAGACCGGCCAGAACTCCTGCGAGGCCATCGAACACCAGGTTGCCGAACATGGCTGTTGTGGCCGTGGCGCCGTGCAAAGCCACTTCAGCGAAGTGATGCAGCGCTGGAAGCCCGTGCGTGAGAATCCCGCCGCCGACCAGGAACATAGCGGCGGTGCCGGCGATCGATAAACCCTTCATCAGCCACGGCGCTGTGAACAATATCGCCCGGCCAAGGGACTGCAGTGCTGTTGACTTTGAGCGAATCAGCGCAAGCCCGCCATCGTCGAGTCTGACGATTCCTGCCACCAGCCCGTAGACGCCCACCGTCATCAGCAGCGCTATGCCCACCAGCACGCCGATCCGAGTGCCGAGTGACGCAGCAGCTACGGTGCCCAGCGTGATGACGATGATTTCTGCGGACAGGATGAAGTCGGTACGGATTGCGCCCTTGATCTTGTCGCGTTCCAGCGCCACGAGATCTACGCCGGGCTCGGTCAGAGCGCGCCGGAGCTCTGCGCGATGCGCCTCGTCGCTTCCGGCGTGCAGGAACCTGTGCACCAGCTTCTCGGCGCCTTCGTAGCAGAGAAACAGGCCACCGACGATCAGCAGCGGCGTGATCGCCCAAGGTGCGAACGCGCTGATGGCGAGTGCCGCCGGCACCAGGATCGCCTTGTTGCGCAGTGAACCCTTGGCGACCGCCCATACCACCGGCAGCTCGCGCTCGGCGCGCACGCCGCTTACTTGCTGGGCGTTCAGCGCCAGGTCGTCGCCAAGCACGCCGGCCGTTTTCCTGGTCGCAACTTTGGTCAGGGTGGCGACGTCATCCAGCACGCTGGCGATGTCGTCAAGCAGGGCGAGAAGGCTGGTAGCCATGGACGGACGGAAGGTGACGCTGACCTAGCGCAGTGAGCTAGTTACTCAACAGCAATCACTTGTCTTCCAACACATCGGCGCCCTTCGGCACGGTGAATCGGAACGCGTCGGCATCAAGCTTCGGATTGCGCTCAACGTTGCTGAACGTCAATTGCGTAGTCTGGCCGAACCCATCGGCAAGCAGCATTGCCTGCGGCAAACCGTCGCGGAAGCCGATCTCGATGCGCTCGAAGGTCGTGTCCTTCGCGCGTGGCTTGGCGACGATCCATTCAAGGCCATCGCGCGCGCCAGCATCGCTCACCTGAAATTCTTTCTCGAAGTCGTTCGAGCCGAACAAGATCGATGCGGGGCTTGACGGCAATGAAGCCTGCAATTTCTTGATCGTGACCTGGTTCAGATCCTTATCGAACAAGACGAGCCGCTGGCCATCTGCGGCAATCAACTGCTCATACGGTTTTTCATACGTCCACCGAAATTTGCCGGGACGTTGAAAGACAAATTGCCCACTCGAGGCCGTCGGCACCTTCGCACCTGGCCGTGCAGCTTTGCTCGAGCTGACGCGCTGCACGAAGTCTCCGCGCGCACTATTTGTCTGCGTCAGGAAGCTTCGCAACTGATCGAGCGCTGCTGCGTGTACGTTGGTCGTCAAAACGGTCGCAAGAATCAGCGCCGCACGCAAAACGTTCAACATCGTCATTCCTAAGCTTCCCGCGCCGGCGTGAGAATTTCGCGATTGCCGTTACTTTGCATCGCAGACACCATGCCTGCGCGCTCCATGTCTTCCAGCAGCCGCGCGGCACGGTTGTACCCGATGCGCAGATGCCGCTGCACCAGAGAGATCGACGCGCGACGATTCTTCAACACGATCTCTACCGCCTGGTCGTATAACGGGTCCGCCTCATTTGCGTAGACACCCTTGCCGCCCTCGCCCGCCTCGCCGGTATCTCCGTCGGCGTCGGGTGCTTCGAGTAAACCCTCAACGTACTGCGGCGCGCCGCGGGACTTCAACACATCCACCACCCGATGCACCTCCGCGTCGGAGACGAACGCACCGTGCACACGCGTGGGTAAACCCGTTCCAGGCGCCAGATACAACATGTCGCCTTGCCCAAGCAGCGACTCCGAGCCCATCTGGTCGAGAATCGTGCGCGAATCGACACGGCTCGAGACTTGATAGGAAATTCGGGCTGGAATGTTCGCCTTGATCAGGCCGGTGATCACATCCACCGATGGCCGCTGCGTTGCAAGTATCAGATGCATACCCGAGGCTCGCGCTTTCTGCGCGATGCGGGCGATCAATTCCTCAACCTTCTTGCTTGACACCATCATCAGATCGGCGAGCTCGTCGATGACCACGACGATCATCGGCAAAGTGTCGAGCGGCTCTGGCTCAGCCGGGGTCAGCGAAAACGGATTGGCAATGAACTCGCCCTTCGCGCGCGCGTCGGCAATCTTTTGGTTGTAGCTCGTTAGGCTGCGAACGCCGAGCTTGCTCAGCAGCCGGTAACGCTTGTCCATCTCGCCAACGCACCATTGCAGCGCATGGCCCGCTTCGCGCATGTCGGTGACCACGGGTGCCAGCAAATGCGGGATACCTTCGTACACCGAAAGCTCCAACATCTTCGGATCGATCAGGATCATCCGAACCTGCGACGGATCGGCCTTGTACAGAATCGACAGGATCATCGCGTTGATGCCGACCGATTTACCCGAGCCGGTTGTTCCGGCCACCAGCAAGTGCGGCATGCGTGCGAGATCCACCACGACGGGCTTGCCCGAGATGTCCTTCCCTAGCCCCAATGTCAGCAGCGAATGGCTTTCGTTGTAGGTCAACGACCCCAGAATCTCCGACAGCTTGACGACCTGACGCCGCGGATTCGGCAACTCGAGCCCCATCAGGTTCTTGCCGGGAATGGTCTCCACGACACGGATCGACACCAGCGATAACGCACGCGCTAGGTCTTTTGCGAGATTGACGATCTGGCTGCCTTTGACTCCGACGGCAGGCTCAATCTCGTAGCGCGTAATCACGGGCCCGGGGTAAGCCGCAACGACAGCGGCATCGACATTGAAATCGCGCAGCTTCTTCTCGATCAGACGCGATGTGAACTCGAGCGTCTCGGTCGAAATGGCTTCCAGATTGGGTGGCGGCTCATCGAGCAGATCCAGCGGAGGCAAGCGAGCGTCTGCCATCTCCGCGAACAGCGGCACCTGCTTTTCCTTCTGCTTGCGCTCAGACGGCTTGACATGCGCGGGCGTGCGCTCGATGTGAACCGGCGGGGCCTCATCGATGCGCTCGCGCTCATCGCTAAGCGCCGCCTCGCGCACCCTGGCCGCAGCTTCGCCGATCGCTCGATCCTCTGCCTCCTCGCGCTTGTGACGTGCACGGTGCAAGAAACCTTCGAGAAAGCCGCCAAACCTTTCGGCCACTGCCAGCCAAGAAAAATCAAGAAAGAGCGACAGTCCAATTGCAATCGAGACCAACATGATCACTGTCGCGCCAGTGAATCCAACCGAGGCCTGCACAAGCTGCGCGACCGAGCTGCCGACTACACCTCCCGGAGAGCCGGGAAGCGGAATCCCAAGCGTGTGAAATCGAAGTGTCTCGAGACCGACTGCGCCAAATAGCAACAGCACGAAGCCGATGCCGTGCGCATACGCGGGCAAGTCGTCATTCAGTGGATCCCCGGCGCGTACCCGGTGCAATTTGCGAAATCCACGCACCACGGTGATCGCGAGGCCGAACACGAGCAAATACGCCGAGAGACCGAACAGCAGCAACCCAATATCGGCGATCCATGCCCCCAACCGACCGCCAATGTTGCGCACACCGGCGGGCCCGGCGGTATGAGTGAACGCTGGGTCGTGGCTGCTGAAGGTGACCAGCATTGCAAACAACGCCACCGCCGCGACCGCGCCGACAATCCATCCGGCTTCGGACAGCAAGCGTCCAAAGCGATCGTCACCTTCCGAGCCTGCGGCAGCGTCGCGTGAACGCAACCACACGCCGTCGGCCGCGCGTTGCGCGCTATTGCCCACTTTTGCCCTTGCCGCCATTCGGGCCATTATAGGTTCGCAGATCACGAAAATTCGTCGCCGCTAAAGGGGTTTGGCACCGTGCGACGCGCGCTTCATCGGCCCGCGTTGCGATGTGCGCCCACACCGCGCAAAATCCCGGTATGAGAAACCTGCTCGCGGTCCCGGCACCGGGCGAGTCCGGCGCGTCGTTCGCGCTTGCACGCACGGCGTTTACCCGCGTGTGGAACCTCAGGGCCATCGCGATCGTCTTTTACTTCTGCCTGCTTTTGATTTTTGGCAGATACATCACGGCGTTGCACTACGAGCCGCTGGACCAGTGGGCCTTTGACCTCGTGCGCGCAATGCGGCAGACGCTGATCAGCGGCTTGTTGTTGTTGCTTGCAATTGCGCTTACCGAGGCTTTTGCCGCGGCGAAAGGTCTCTCGCCGCGGCGCGCGCTCGCACTGGGAGTGTTTGCATCGGCAATCGCGGCTTCGCTCAGCGTTCCGGCTCGGCTCGTCGTCGCTGGCTTCCCATTCGTAAAACGCCTCAGTGAAACCCCCGGCTTCTTTGTTTCGACGTTTATTCTGTGGACCGCGATCGGCGCTTTAGGATATTGGTTTTTTAGTTCAATCCGAGCGGACAGGGAAGCACGCTGCCGCCTCGCTGATGCCGAATGCCGTCAGCAAGCACTGCAGGCTCAGATGTGCGAAGCGCAATTGACCGCTCTACAGGCGCAGATAGAGCCGCATTTTTTGTTCAACACGCTCGCCAACGTTAAGCGGCTTTACGAAACGGCTCCCGACCAGGGACGCGAGATGCTGGCGAGCCTGATTAACTATCTGCGTGCCGCGCTGCCGGCGATGCGCGAATCGGGTTCGACGCTGGGACGCGAGCTAGAGTTGGCGCGTTCCTTCCTGACCATCTTGAAGATGCGAATGCGCGAGCGGCTGGATTTTTCGATCGATCATGATCCCAGCCTCGCCAATGCACGCGTACCTCCGATGGTGTTGCCCACTTTGGTTGAGAACGCGATCAAGCATGGGTTGTCACCGCTACCCGAAGGCGGTCGCATCGATATCCATGCGCGCCGAGAAGGCGATGACTTGTTAGTCGAAGTACGCGACAACGGCGCCGGCTTTTCCGGCAGCACCGGCGTTGGCGTCGGGTTGGCAAACACGCGGTCGCGGCTGAGTGCGCTGTATGGAGCGCGCGCCAAAATGACGTTGACCGCCGGCGCTCCGCGCGGAGTCACCGCGTCCATTCGTTTGCCTGTTGAATGGGAGCCAGCCGCTGCATGAGCGCAGTGCCGATTAGTTCCGACCAGGCGCTGCCACTGACGGTGGCGCCCGCCAAGCGTCATCGCTCAATTCGCGTGACGCGGGGTCATCTTGTCGCGGTCTTGCTGGCAACGCTGGTGACGTCGGTTCTCGACTTTGCGGTCTTGTTCGATAAGCTGGGCAAGCCGGGTATCTGGAAGATCTTTGCGTTCGAGCCGTTCACGTCGATACTGATCTATGGCTCCGCGCTAATGGCGTGGCTGGTTGTTGCGGCAGACCCAAGCGAGCGCACCCGCTGGAGCAAGCTGGTCGCGGCGTCGGTTTTGAGCGCGGCGGTGGCCACCGCGATCTCGATGCCGATCTCCGATGCGTTTGGCATCGATGAGGTCTGGCGGGCAGTGATGGAGAAGACCAGGCCGATGCCGCCCGACTGGCTCAGGTTCATTGGCGGGACGGCGCAGCTTTCGCTTTTTGCGTTTTTGTTTATCGCTGCGGCTCAAAACATTCGTCAGCGCTCCGCGACGCAGCGGGCAGTATTCGCGGCTCAGCGCGCGCAAGCCAACATTGCGCGCGAGGTGCTGGAAGCCCGCCTGATAGCGATGCAGGCCCAGGTCGAGCCCCAATTCCTGTTCGATTCGCTGGTCGACATCGAAAAGTTGTATCGGAAGGACGCATCGCAGGCAGCGCAGGATCTGGACCGGCTGATTAACTATCTGCGAGTTGCGCTGCCTCGTATGAGAGAGGCAGGTTCCACGATCGAGGCCGAGATCGATTTGGTAAAGGCATACCTCGCGGTGGTCACGTCACTGCACGCCGGCCGTCCCGAACTTTATGTAACGCTACCCCAGGAATGCCGAGTCGCCCGCTTTTACCCGATGCTTTTCCTGCCGCTGGTGCAGCGTGCGGTCAGGCAGCCGTCGGGAGTACCACCCGCGTCGATTCGAATGGGAATCAGTCGAATCGACGACGAAGTTGTGACGGTGCTGCGTTTCGACGATCCTGCCGGATGCGCAGACGACGCCGAGTTGGTGCGCGTGCGTGAACGCTTGGCAGGCCTCTACGGCGGTGCCGCGTCGCTCGATTGCACCGAGCGCGACGGGATGGTGCAGCTAACGATGCGTGTGCCGGCGCCCTCCGGTCCGGAGTCGTGAGCAGTCCTACGGCAATCGTTGCCGAGGACGAAGAGACGCTGCGCCATCAGCTTGTCGAGCAGCTCGAACAGCTGTGGCCCGAGCTCGCGATCATTGGGCAGGCAGCCGATGGTGTGCAGGCGTTACGTTTACTCGATGAACATCGTCCCGACGTGTTGTTTCTGGACATTCAGATGCCCGGAGCGACCGGCCTCGAAGTCGCGCGTCAGGCGAGTGGTCGGTGTCATGTCGTATTTGTCACAGCGTATGACCAGCATGCCGTGGCGGCTTTCGACCAGGGCGCTGTCGATTATGTGCTGAAGCCGGTATCGGCTGCGCGCCTTTTCACCGCGGTGTCCCGCGTCAAGGGGCGCCTGGGAACGCCTCCAGCATTGCTCGATGCAGCGCTCGAGAAAATCAGCTCAAACGCGCAGGCTGCAACAAAGCAGTATCTGCGCTGGATCAACGCGTCGGTCGGACAAAGCCTGAAGCTCATTACTGTGGACGAAATCAGCTACTTTCAGGCCGACAATAAGTACACGCGCGTGGTCACTGCGGAAGGCGAAGCGCTGATTCGAAAGCCCCTGAAAGAACTGGTCGACGAGCTCGATCCGAACCAGTTCTGGCAGATTCATCGATCGACGCTTGTCAACGCGACGTCAATTGCCGGTGTTGCGCGGGATTTTCGCGGACGAATGCTCGTGAAATTGAAAACTCGCGTCGAAACGCTGCTCGTTTCAGACAGCTATACACACCTCTTTCGCCAGATGTGACCCGGGTATTTCGTTAGCCCAAATCCCGTAGGAAATCAGGCGCTCCAAAGCCCTTCACGGTCGACGTCCGAACCTTAAAGTTTGCGGCTCAAATTAGCGTGGAGCGAGCCGTGGGCCCTTCAATACTCGTCTTTCTTGCCGGCGTGGTTGCGGTTGGAATTGCCGGAGCGGTTTACAAGGTCAACCGTCCCCAACCAGGCTACAAAGATAACGACGACGCGAGCGAATGAAGGCGGCGCTGATCATCGGCGGGCTGGGTGTCGTGCTCGCGGTATTAACGCCAACGCTACGTGGTCTTGGCTTCCGCTCCTCAGCCCGAATGAGCGACGAGGAATACTTTGCGGCTGCACGCAAGCGCGCGATCAGCTATCGGCTCGCCAGGTCGGCGCGTCCAGTCAAGTGGACAAAACATAGGCCGCAAAGATTAACGCCGACGTTCATTCGTACTACCTTCGTTTCAGCCGCAGCGTCCCAATATAATTGCCTTGAAAGAGCGAAGGATTAGCTAAGCGCTATGACGACCACCAAACACGCACGCGTGCTTATTTTGGGTTCCGGCCCGGCTGGATACACGGCCGCGGTTTATGCCGCACGCGCCAACCTGAAACCGGTGTTGGTGACCGGTCTGGCGCAGGGCGGGCAGCTGATGACGACCACCGACGTCGACAACTGGCCGGCCGATGCGCAGGGTGTTCAGGGGCCCGAATTGATGACGCGCTTTTTGGCCCATGCAGAACGCTTCAACACCGAAGTAATTTTCGATCACATTCACACCGCGAAGCTCGACGAGCGGCCATTGCGCTTGATCGGCGATTCAGCCGAATACACGTGCGATGCGTTGATTATCGCCACCGGCGCAAGTGCCATGTATTTGGGGCTTCCGTCCGAGCAGGCCTTTATGGGCAAAGGCGTATCGGGCTGCGCAACCTGCGATGGCTTTTTCTACAAGAATCAGGACGTGGCAGTCGTCGGCGGCGGCAATACCGCGGTTGAGGAAGCGCTTTATCTGACCAACATCGCCAAGAAGGTGACGCTGATTCACCGGCGCGACAAGTTTCGCGCCGAACCGATCAACGTGGATCACCTGATGCAGAAGGTCAAAGAAGGCAAAGTTGAAATGAAAACTTTCAACGTGCTGGACGAGGTGCTGGGCGATGACTCCGGCGTGAATGCCGTGCGCATCAAGAACACGCAGACCGGCGCGACGGAGAAGATCGCGCTGCAAGGCGTTTTCATTGCCATCGGGCATCGGCCCAATACCGAAATTTTCGCCGGCCAGCTCGAGATGAATAACGGCTACATCATCACGAAGACGGGGCTTGCCGGAATGGCAACAGCGACCAGTGTGCCGGGCGTTTTCGCCGCCGGCGACGTACAGGATCACGTGTATCGCCAGGCCATTACCAGTGCCGGCACCGGCTGCATGGCAGCGCTCGACGCACAGAAATATCTTGAGAACCTGGAATCCGTCGCGCCAGCCCCGGAGGCGCTTGCCGCCTGATCACGCAGCCAATCGAAGACCGATCGACGGTGTATGACAGAAAAATTCACCCAACTCGCGCAGCTCGAATCGCTTCGCGACGCGCTGGTTTCCAAGGCCCGTGAACAAGAGCGCGCCGCGTCCGAGTGCCGAGCGCGCGAGGTCCAGACTCTTAGGGCAGTAGACGAATTTCGCGACGCGGTTGGCGACGTTGTACCGCTGAACAGCCACGCGCGGGTGGAGCACAAACGCACTCCTCACCCGCCGATCGCCCACAAGCGACGCGAAGACGATCAACTGGTGCTGGTTGCGTCGGTCTCAGACGAATTTGAAATCGACACACTCCTGCATACCGACGACGAGCTGTCCTTCCGTCGTCCTGGCGTCGGCGCGGACGTTCTGCGCAAGTTGCGACGTGGCGAATGGGTGATTCAGGACGAGATTGATTTGCATGGATGTCGTACCGACGAAGCCCGCGAGCTGCTTGCTGACTTTATCCGCGACGCCGGCAAGCGCGGCTTGCGCTGCGTTCGCGTCGTTCACGGCAAAGGGCTGGGGTCGAAAGGACGTCAACCGGTTCTGAAGGGAAAAACGAAGGTGTGGTTGGCACAGCGCGAAGATGTCATCGCATTTTGCCAAGCACGATCAACTGAAGGTGGCGGTGGCGCGCTGATCGTATTGCTGAAGCCAAGCAACGGGAAGGCCGTCTAGCGCGACACTGTCGTCGTGACCTTACACGGCGGCTTCACCCTCTTCGCCGGTCCGGATGCGAATCACTTGCTCCACCGAGCGAACGAATATTTTTCCGTCGCCTATTTTTCCTGTTCGCGCAGCCTTGGTGATGGCTTCGATTGCGCGCTCTGTCAACGAGTCGGGAACCACAGCCTCAACTTTGACCTTCGGTAGAAAGTCGACGACATACTCGGCGCCCCGGTACAGCTCCGTATGTCCCTTTTGCCGGCCGAAGCCCTTGACTTCGGTGACCGTCAGCCCTGTGACGCCGACATCAGCCAGCGCCTCACGCACCTCGTCTAGCTTGAACGGTTTAATGATCGCAGTGATCTGTTTCATCGTCGCTTCCGCATTGTTTTCGCGATTGTAGTGGCCTATGACAGCCAATTCGAAAGTGCCTTGCGCGTCGGGGCGGCCGACTGCTTTGTCGCTCGCCTTGCGAATATGCGTCGGCTATTCGACGCGGCTCGCTTCGCGCACTCGGCGCGCCCGGACACGCCTTTCCCTTCCGAATCGACTGTCATAGGCCACTAGAGCGTGCCGCTCTCTTCGCGAAAACGATTCGTGATCGGATACCGCCAGTCGCGGCCAAACCCGCGGTGAGTCACACGAATTCCAATGGGTGACTGGCGCCGCTTGTATTCGGACAGGCGAATCATTCGAACGACCTTGCGCACCATCGCCTCGTCGTGATCCGCCGCCACGATTTCGGCGATCGAACGCCCCTGCTGCATGTACAGATCGATGATTTCGTCGAGGACATCGTAAGGTGGCAATGAATCCTGGTCGGTTTGATCGGCCTTCAGCTCAGCAGTTGGTGCGCGCGACAGGATGCGCTCCGGAATCACCGGCTCGATCGAGTTCCTGTATGCGCACAACCGATAAACAAGCGTTTTCAAAATGTCCTTTATCACAGCAAAGCCGCCGGCAAGGTCACCATACAAAGTTGAGTAACCGACCGCTGTCTCCGATTTGTTGCCGGTGGTCAGAACAATCGAGCCGTACTTATTGGACAGTGCCATTAACAGCGTCCCACGGATCCTCGCTTGCAGGTTTTCCTCAGTCGTGTCCCAAGGCAGCCCCCGAAACTCGCGCGCCAAAGTTGAAAGGTATGCGTCGAAGGCGGGCTTAATGGGGAGCACGTCGTAGCGCACTTTCATGGTCTGCGCCATTTGCTGTGCGTCTTCCAGGCTCATCGGCAACGTGAACTGCGACGGCATCATCACCGCGCGGACGCGCTCGGGCCCCAAGGCATCGACCGCGATCGCGAGAGTCAAGGCCGAATCGACGCCGCCCGAAAGCCCGATGATCGCGCCCGGAAAACCGTTCTTGCCCAGATAGTCGCGGACACCGAGTACCAGCGCTGAATACGCGAGCGCTTCTTCGCTCGGCTCGGTGACGACAGATGAGGGCTGTGGCACGCCGTTGACGAAGTCGATCAGCAACATGCTTTCTTCGAACTGCGGCACGCTCGCAATGAGCTTGCCTTCGGCATCGAGCACGAATGAACCGCCGTCGAAGACGAGCTCGTCCTGTCCCCCGACAAGATTCGCATACACCACAGGCATCCGATAGCGCGTGACGTTGGCACGCAGTGTCTCGAAGCGCTGCTGCTGCTTGCCCAGATGAAACGGCGAGCCGTTCAGTACGAGTAGCACCGCGGCGCCGGCGGCCTTCGCGCACTCGGGCGTGTACGAGAACCAGGTGTCCTCACAAATGTTGACGCCAAATGCGGTGCCGTTCAGCTCGAACACCAGCGGGCGGTTGTCCGGCGTGAAGTAGCGTTGCTCATCGAACACATCGTAGTTCGGCAGATCGTGTTTGCAGTACGTGCCCCGAACGACGCCGCCTTGTAACAGTGAGGCCGCATTGAAACGATGGCCTTCGCGCGCCAGCGGATGGCCGACGACGACCATTAGGTCGGGAAACTGCAGCAGCTGCGCGGTCAACATCTGCAGAGCATCATCGCTGGCCGCGTAAAATGCCCGGCGCAGGAGTAAGTCCTCAGGGGGATAACCAGCTAGAGACAACTCTGGTGTCAGCAGCAGGTCTGCCCCCGCTGCAGCGGCACGCGATGCCGCTTCGATGATTTTTCTGCTGTTGCCCTCGAAGTCGCCGACGGTGCAATTGAGCTGCGCAACCGCGACTTTGACGTTAGAACTCATGATGAACAAACCGGCAGGTGACGCTGATTATTGCACGCGCGTCATCGGTGATCTGGCAACGATCGGCGACGCGGCATGGAACGCGCTGGTCACAAAATCCGGACGCGGCAATCCATTCCTGCGCTACGAGTTTCTACATGCACTTCACACGACGGGCTGTGCAGCGCCTCGCGCCGGATGGGAAATGCAGTACCTGACACTGTGGGGAAACGAAGAGTTGGTTGGCGCAGTACCGTTGTATCGCAAGCACCATTCCTACGGCGAATATGTGTTTGATTGGGCGTGGGCCAGTGCGTATCAGCAGCACGGCGTCGAGTACTACCCGAAATGGCTTGCCGCGGTGCCGTTTACTCCGGTGCCCGGCACGCGCCTGATTGCGGGCGATGCACGCACACGGACCGTACTGGCCGATGAGCTGCTGTCGCACGCGCGCAAATCGGGTTTGTCGTCGTTGCACGTGCTGTTTGCGCCGTCAGACGAGATCGAACCTTTAGCCAAAGCGGGATTGTTGACGCGGCGTGCGGTGCAGTTCCACTGGTTCAACCCCGGGTACTCGTCGTTTGACGATTACCTCGCTGCGCTCGCGCAGCCGAAACGAAAGAAAATTCGCGCTGAACGGCGCAAGGTCTCAACGGAAGAGATCACTTTCGAGAAAAAGGTAGGCAACGACATACGCGAGGCGGACTGGAATCTGTTCATACGCTGCTACGCAACCACGTACGCTGCTCACCATTCGACGCCCTACTTGAATCGCCGTTTCTTCCTGCAGATCGCAGCGTCGATGCCGGACAATCTGTTGATGGTGACCGCATCGCGCGACCGGCGGCCGATCGCCGCCGCGCTCGCGCTGTTCGATGATCAACGCCTGTACGGGCGTTACTGGGGAGCAATCGAATACGTTCCGTGCCTGCACTTCGAAACGAGCTACTACCAGATGATCGAGTTTGCAATCGAGCGCGAACTGAAAGTGTTCGAAGGCGGTGCGCAAGGCGAGCACAAGCTCGCGCGCGGATTCGAGCCAGTGACAACCTACTCGTCGCACTGGCTGGCACACCCGGCTTTCGCCGACGCAGTCGAGCGCTACTTGCAGCGTGAATCAGGCGGCATCGAGGCGTACGTCGACGAATTAAATGAGCGCAGCGCTCTGCGCGCATCGCCAAGCGCCTAATGAGCGTCACACACCTTGCTGCGGCGTTGCTGATGGTGACCATCTGGGGGCACGGCGCTAAGCGCCGGCCCCTTCGGGGAGTCCAAGCAAACCCCCTTTGCTTCGGCGCTATAGCGAGGCGTACGTGAGGCTTTCACATCTTGCTGCTGCCCTGTTGATGGTGACCATCTGGGGGTTTAACTTCATTGTCATCCGCTGGGGTTTGAATGAGGTGCCACCGCTCACCCTAACTGTCATGCGCTTTGCGCTGGCTGCGTTCCCGGCAGTTCTTTTCGTGCGACGGCCGCAGCCATCCTGGCGTCTCGTGACCGGTTACGGCTTGTTTGCGTTTGCACTGCAGTTCGGGCTGTTGTTCGCTGGCATGCACGCAGGCATGCCGACGGGGCTCGCTTCGCTGGTCATTCAGGTGCAGGCGTTCTTTACGATAGGACTCGTTGCTCTCCTGACACACGAGCGGGCTAAGCCGATCCAGCTGATCGGAGCGACGATCGCCGGTGCGGGTCTTGTTCTCGTTGCGCTTCATCTGCCACCGTCGACCCGTGTCGGCTTCTTTCTGGTTGTGGCGGCAGCAGCGTCATGGGCGATTGCGAACGTGATCGTCAAGCGTATTCACAGCGAGCAGCCGCTGGCCGTTGTCGTATGGGCGAGCGCTGCCGCGTCGATCATGATGCTGCCGGTTGCCCTTGTGATTGAAGGTCCGGCCACGATGTGGGCCGCCGTCAGCGCAATGGACGCGCTTGCGTGGGTCGGCCTGGCCTTTCAGGCATGGCCGACCACGTTGCTGGCGTTCGGTATATGGGCCTGGCTGTTACGCAAACACCCTGCGGCGTTGATCGCGCCATTCACGCTGCTGGTACCCATCGTTGCAATGAGCCTCGCGGTATGGCTGCTCGGTGAGGAAGTAACGTGGTGGAAGCTGACTGCGATTGCGTTGGTGTTGGGTGGTCTTGCGCTGAACGTCATTGCATCGCGCGCGCGGCGCGACGAGGTGGCTACGCCCCCCGCGTAGGCAGAGCTTTCTGGTACGCGGCGACCGCGTCCACAATGTCCTTGCGCGCCGACTCCGGACCTTCCCATCCGATGACCTTGACCCACTTGCCAGGCTCGAGATCCTTGTAGTGCTCGAAAAAATGCTGAATCTGCGCAAGCCGCTCGGGCGCGATGTCCGACCACTTCAGCCAGTGGCGATACCACGGCAGGATCTTGTCGATCGGCACTGCCAGCAGCTTTGAGTCGCCGCCTGCCTCGTCTTCCATCTTCAGCACGCCTAGGGCGCGACAACGCACGACAACGCCCGGCTGCAACGCAAACGGCGTGATCACCAGCACGTCGAGCGGATCGCCGTCGTCGGCTAGCGACTTCGGAACATAGCCGTAGTTGCACGGATAGTGCATCGACGTAGCAATGAAGCGATCAACGAACAGCGCGCCTGTGTCCTTGTCGACCTCGTACTTGATCGGGTCCGCGTGCGCTGGAATCTCGATGATGACGTTGAAGTCGTTGGGAATGTCGCGTCCGGCGGAAACAGCATCAAGTCGCATGCGTCAATTCTATGCGCGGGTAATAATCCGACCTGACAAGGTTGAAAAGCGGCAGGAGAACGCGATGGACGGCAGTACGACCGCCGCAGGGTCGCATCACTTTATCGGCAATCGCTGGGTGCCATCGTCCACCGGGCAGACGATCGACGTCATCGATCCATCCGACGGCGCGCCATTCGCAAAGATCGCGCGAGGCAACGCTGCCGATGTCGACACTGCGGTGCATGCAGCTCGCAGCGCGCTCGGAGAATTCTTCGATGGTCCATGGGGGCGCATGACGGCGACCGAGCGCGGCCGTCTGCTGATGAAGCTGTCATACGCGGTAGCCGATCATCACGACGAGCTCGCGCGGCTCGAGTCGCGCACGACCGGCAAGCCGTTGAAGCAGGGTCGCGCCGATGCAACAGCGCTCGCCCGCTACTTCGAGTATTACGCCGGCGCCGCCGACAAGCTGCACGGCGACACGATTCCGTACCAGGCGGGCATGACGGTGCTGACGCTGCGTGAACCGCACGGCGTTACCGGCCACATCGTGCCGTGGAACTATCCGATGCAGATCTTTGGCCGCAGCGTTGGCGCAGCGCTGGCAGCGGGCAACGCTTGCGTAGTCAAGCCGGCTGAAGACGCATGCCTGTCCGTTATGCGCGTCGCGGTGCTCGCAGCGGAAGTCGGCTTTCCTGCCGGAGCTTTGAACATCGTCACGGGCTTCGGCGCCGAAGCGGGGGCCGCGTTGGCGCAGCATCGCGGGATAGATCACATTTCCTTCACAGGATCTCCGGTGACCGGTACATCGGTCGCACAGGCAGCGGCCAATCATCACTGCCCGGTGACACTGGAACTTGGCGGCAAGTCTCCACAGATCGTTTTCGCCGACGCAAAGCTGGACGACGTGCTGCCGGTCGTGGTGAACGCGATCGTGCAGAACGCCGGGCAAACGTGCTCGGCCGGCAGTCGCCTGCTGGTTGAGAGGCGCGATTTACGAAGAGCTGGTGGAACGTGTTGGAACCGCGATCTCGCAGCTGAAGGTTGGGCCTGCCCTCGATGACCTGGACGTGGGCCCGTTGATCCGGCAGAACCAGCTGCAGCGCGTGTGGGATTTCTTGAGCAAAGCGCAGCACGACAAGATTCCGATTGCCGCACAAGGACAGGTTGTCGAGCACGCACCGCAGAGCGGTTTTTATCAGGCGCCGACGCTGCTGCGTGACGTTCCATCGCACCACGTGTTGGCGCAGGAGGAAATCTTCGGGCCCGTGCTTGCCGCGACTGTGTTCGATTCCGAAGATGAAATGCTGTCGATTGCCAACGGCACGATGTACGGCCTTGTTGCAGGCGTATGGACGCACGATGGAGCGCGCCAGATGCGTGTCGCGCGCAAGCTCCGCTGCGGGCAGGTATTCATCAACAACTACGGCGCGGGTGGAGGCATCGAGTTGCCCTTCGGCGGCGTCAAGTCGAGTGGCTACGGACGCGAAAAAGGATTCGAGGCGCTGCTCGGATTCACCACGCTCAAAACCATCGCGATCAAGCACGGGTAGCCATGACGACCTCTGTTGGAGCGTCGGTTCGTGCAAGCCAATCGCGCTCTGCTGATCATGTTGCTGGCGGCGATGGTCGTTGTCACGTTCGTCAACGTCGTGATGCGCTACCTGGGCGAATCGTCCTTTCTATGGGGCGAGGAAGTCGGGCGCCACCTGATGATCTGGCTTGCGTTTGTCGGGGGCGGCCTGGCATTGCGCAATGGCGCGCATATCGGGGTCGATTCGCTGGAGCGTGCGCTGCCTCCGCGCGCGGCGCGCATTGTGCGTGCAGCTATTGCGCTGATTCTGCTGGTGCTGTTTGTCGCACTGATGATCGAAGGCGTCGACTACGCATGGCGCACCCGATTTCAGGCCTCCGCCGCGCTGCAGATTTCGATGGCGTGGGTCTACGCCGGCATGCCGATTGGTTGCCTGCTGATGCTGGCGCATCTGGGATTCATAGCGCGCCGCTACATTCTGGGCGCGCCGATCGAGCATGAAGACGGCGTGGACAGAGAACTCGCGTCTGCACTTTAATCAGCACTGACCGCCGCAGCGCCCCTCGATGGCCTGGACTCTGTTCATAACAGCCACGGTCCTGCTCGCGCTCGGCGTGCCGGTCGCGTTCTCGCTTGCAGCGGCTGCGCTGCTCGCGGTGGCGATCGACGATCGATACACCGCGATCGTCGTGTTAAAGGAGATGTTCACCGGCATCGATAGCTTTCCTTTGCTGGCAGTCCCGTTTTTCATTCTCGCCGCCGAGCTGATGACCGGAGGCAAGCTAACCGAAGTGTTGTTGCGCTTTGCATCGCAGTTCGTCGGCCATCGGCGCGGCGGGCTTGGCCATGCCAACGTGCTGTCCCTGACGTTTTTCTCCGGAATCAGCGGCTCGGCGTTGGCGGATGCAGCCGGCCCCGGTTCGATGATGATCAAGATGATGGACAAGGCCGGCTACTCGAAAGCGTATGCCGCCGCACTCACCGCATCGACCGCAATCGTCGGCCCGATCATTCCGCCGTCGATCATCATGATCATCTACGCGTTACAGGACGATCGCGTCTCCGCTGGCGCTCTTTTCATG
Source organism: uncultured beta proteobacterium (assembly GCA_963710675.1). Classification (GTDB taxonomy): domain Bacteria; phylum Pseudomonadota; class Gammaproteobacteria; order Burkholderiales; family Burkholderiaceae_F; genus JACCZX01. The sequence continues at coordinate 31,991 of CAVQBE010000015.1, forward strand.
GCCGGACTGCTGCCAGGGCTTCTCATTGCGGTCGCGATGATGATCGTTAACCAGATCGTTTCGACGCGGCGCCACTATCGAGCCGACGAGCTGCGGCCATCCGTGCGCGAGATGATGCGCAACACAATCAACGCCATTCCCGCACTGCTGCTGCCGGTGATCATCCTCGGCGGTATCCGCGCGGGTGTTTTCACGCCGACTGAGGCGTCGGTGGTTGCAGTCGTTTACGCGCTGCTTTGCGGCGCGTTCATCTACCGCTCGTTGCACTGGAAAAATGTGCCAACGATCCTGTCGCGCTCTGCGATTCTGACTGCGTCGGTACTGCTGATCGTCGCTGCCAGCGCGGCCTTTGCCTGGGTCTTGACGATCGAGAACGTTCCTCAATCTCTCGCTCGCTGGATCACCGCACTTGACGTAGGCCCAATCACTCTACTGCTCTTGATCAACGTGCTGTTATTGATCTTTGGCATCTTCATCGAACCGCTGCCGGGTGTGATGGTGCTGGTTCCGATCCTGGCGCCGGTCGCGCACGCCGCCGGCATCGACCCGGTGCACTTCGCGATGATCGTGATCTACAACCTGACGCTTGGACTGATCACGCCGCCGGTGGGCGGCTTGCTCGCGGTCACGTCAGCCGTCTCGAAGGTTCCGATTGGTGCGCTGGTTTGGGAGCTTCGGCCGTTTTTGCTTGCGCACCTGGTCGTGCTGTTGATCGTGACACTGGTGCCGGCGCTATCGACATGGCTGCCGTATGCGAGTGGACTGGCTAAACCGCTTTAGGTGTCGCTGCACTACGGCAACACGTGCGTTCGCGGCTATGCAAGAATGCCGCCCCAACGATATGGCACTTTACATACTCATGGCGCAAACGCTCATTTTGGTAGCGGCACTTGCGCTGCTCGGGCAAGCAATGGTCGGCGTCTTCAATTGGGCCAAGCGGCGCGATAACCTGCTATATCGCTTGTTCGAATTGATTGCCCGGCCGGTCGTCAAACTGGTCCGCCTGATTTCACCCAAAGTTGTTTTGGATCGTCACGTGCCAATTGCTGCTTTCGCTTTGCTGGTGATTATTTACTTTTGGCTAGGTTTTGAGCATCGAGACTCGTGCATGGCGCAGGTGAACTCAACCCGGGTGCGAGAAATGGGCAGAGGCGTGGAGCCAGCAGCCACCCCAGTAAGTAGGCTCACGCGCCTGGCTATCAAATGGTGGCTCAAGCGCCGGGCAAACTTCGCACTTCTGTTTAACCGCAACCCGCAGGCGATTCAGGCCATGCGCGCGATGCTGCGGGTCGATCCGGCCGACGTATACGCCCGCTCCGCCCTCGGAAATTTGTATGCACGGACGGGCGACCGGTCTGCCGCGATCAACGAGTTTCGCGAGCTGGTGGCAATACACCCGGCGCACGCCGACAGCTGGTTCAACCTGGGTTTTTTGCACGACCAGCGCGATGAACTCGCCGATGCCGAGCGATGTTTCCGACGAGCGGTCGAACTCAGGCCTGGCGCTCGACCGCGCATGGTACGGGCTGGGGCTGGTATTGATTCGCCAGGGCCGCCTGCAGGAAGCCATCGTGACGCTTCAACGCAACATTAAGCTTCAGCCAATGAGCCCTTATGGTTATTATCAGCTCGGCATGACCTACCATCACCTGGGTCGAAGCAAGGAAGCGTGGAAGATGTACGAGAAGCTCACACAATTCGAGCCGAAGTACGCCGCCACATTGAAGCGCGATCTTGAGCAAACGAAGCCGCAGGCAGCGAGCATAGATTCAAGAACGACGGAGGACACGTCCGCCGAAGCCATGTAGTGCCGGAGAACTAGTAAAACATCAAGGAGATAACATGCAGCTCACCGCGCAGCATCAGGAGTATTGGCGCAGAAATTTGCGCCTCACCGCAGTTCTGCTCGCAATCTGGTTCGTCGTTACGTACGTGATGGCCTGGTATGCCCGACCATTGGCCGAGATCAACTTCTTCGGTTGGCCGCTGTCTTTTTACATGGCCGCCCAAGGGTCGCTGATCATTTACGTCGTTCTGATCTATGTCTACGCCAAGAAAATGCGCAAGCTTGACCTGGAATTCAATGTGGAAGAGGGAGACGAATAATGGCCGCCACCACTGTTGGCGCCAATCGCGCCTTCTTTAATCAGCTGCGCAAGTACTACACCTGGTACACGGGTGGCTTTCTCGTCTTCCTGATTTGTGCTCGCGATTGCCGAGCAGCTGGGCTTGTCGCGCCAGTACATCGGCTACGCGTTCTTGTTCGCCACGATCGCGCTGTACGCGGGCATCGGCATCATGAGCCGCACGGCAGACGTTGCCGAGTATTACGTAGCGGGAAGACGAGTGCCGGCTCTTTTCAATGGCATGGCCACGGGCGCGGACTGGATGAGCGCCGCGTCATTTATCGGCATGGCGGGAACGCTGTATCTGGCCGGCTATGACGGGCTTTCGTTCGTGATGGGCTGGACCGGTGGCTATTGTCTGGTGGCGTTCTTGCTGGCTCCGTATCTGCGCAAGTTCGGCCAGTTCACGATCCCGGACTTTCTCGGCGCGCGGTACGGCGGCAATATCGTGCGATCGATCGGCATCATTGCGGCGATCATCTGCTCGTTCGTCTATGTAGTCGCTCAGATCTACGGCGTCGGGCTGATCACCAGCCGCTTCACCGGGATTCCATTTGAAATCGGTGTGTTCGTCGGTCTCGGCGGCATCCTGGTGTGCTCGATGCTCGGCGGTATGCGGGCGGTGACGTGGACCCAGGTCGCGCAGTACATCATCCTGATCATCGCGTATCTGACGCCGGTCATTTGGCTGGGCGTGCGGCATACCGGCGTTCCGATTCCGCAGATCGCCTACGGGCAGACGATGCAAAAGCTCGCGGAAGTCGAGAAGAAGATCTTCGCCGACCCGAAGGAAGCCGAGGTTCGCGCGATTTTCAAGAGCCGCGCCGACGCTGCAACCGCAGGGCTAAAGGATCCCGACAAGGGTTTCGCAGAGGGCCGCGCCACGCTGGAAAAGCGTCTGGCTGACCTGCGGGCAGGCAATGCGCCGGCAGCCGGAAATCAACCCGGTGCAGAAAGCGCTGACCGAATACCCGACCGACGTCGAGAAGTGGAAGGCTGCCGCGACCAAGGATCGAGGGCTCGCGGCACGCGCAGCGCCGCCCCGCCCACACGCCGATCCCTATCCCGGCAAGGATGAGGCGGCACGCGACACGGCACGGCTGAACTTCCTCGGCATCGTGTTCTGCATGATGTTCGGTACTGCCGCTCTGCCACACATCCTGATGCGGTACTACACGACGCCAAGCGTGCAGCAGGCGCGCGATTCGGTGTTCTGGTCGTTGTTCTTCATCTTCCTGCTGTACTTCACTGCGCCATGCTTGGCGGTGCTTGCGAAGTACGACGTCTACACCAACCTCGTGGGCAGCAGCTTCGCCTCGTTGCCCGCGTGGGCGTCGCTGTGGGCGCAGGTTGATCCGACACTACTGAACATCACCGACGTCAATCGAGACGGCATAGTGCAGCTTGCCGAGATTGCCATTGGTGGCGATTTGATCGTGCTGGCGACGCCGGAGATTGCCGGGTTGCCTTACGTGGTGTCCGGGCTCGTGGCTGCCGGGGGGTTGGCGGCGGCGCTATCAACTGCGGACGGGTTGCTTCTGACGATCGCCAACGCGTTGTCACACGATCTGTATTACAAGATGATCGATCCGTCTGCATCCACCAAGTTCCGGGTAACGCTTTCCAAGGTGTTGCTCGTGGTCGTTGCGATAGCGGCAGCAACAGTCACGTCGTTAAAGCCGGGAGACATCCTGTTCCTGGTGGGCGCGGCGTTCTCGCTGGCTGCTTCGGCGTTCTTCCCGCCGCTTGTCGTGGGTGTGTTCTGGAAGCGCGCCACTAAGTGGGGAGCCATCACCGGCATGATCGTCGGACTTGGGTGTTTGCGTCTACTACATGTTGCGAACTTATCCATTCTTCACCAACATGGGTGTGCCGGTAGATGCCTCTGTGGTTCGGGTTGAATCCGATTTCGGCGGGTGTGTTCGGATTGCCGGCGGGCTTGATAACAATCATCATCGTCAGCTTGCTGACTCCGGAGCCCGATCGCCAAACGCAGGAGTTGGTTGAGCATGTGCGTTACCCGCACTTGCGAGGCGACACGGTTAACACCGTCGCAACTTAGCCGACCTGTATGTTCGAGGCCCGCGTCATCGCGGGCCTTTTTTTGCGCCAATTTTTTCGCTCATGACCCACATGTACACGTCGGTCCATGCCAGCACACGGAAATGCCGTCCAAAGGCGGAGGAAACTCGCTACGCGTACTGCAACGCAAGCCTTGCGGCCAGTCAGCCTGTCGGGGCAAGCTCCTGCGCATCATGTGCGGTCCACCATGATCTCGCATCGACCGCGGTCCACTGTGCTTCATGCATCACTTGCTGCAGCAAGTCGATCACCTCCTGTGCGCTTTGCGGCCGCTCCAAGACATCTTTCTGCAAGCAGCGGGCGATCAGCTCGCTCAAACTGCCATCCACGTCGAGCAAGGGCACGGGCGCATTGATCACTTTGTAAGCCAGTGATAGATCGTTTTCCGCCTCATACGGCGGCTTGCCAGCCAGCATGAAATATCCGAGGGCACCGACCGAGTAAAGATCGGACCGAATGTCGGCGCTTGCCGGATGCTCGATCCTTTCCGGCGCCATGTACGACGGCGTGCCGAGAATACGCAAAGCGCGCGTCAGATCCTGCGTGTGCGGCTCGGCCACGCTTTTGACCAAGCCGAAGTCGAGTACTTTGACGATATCGACGTCCGCGCCGCGCCGGCACAGCATCACATTGGCCGGCTTGATGTCGCGATGGACCAGTCCTTTTTCGTGCGCTTCCGACAGAGAGCCTGCAATGCCCTGCAGTACCCAAGCGACTCGCGCCGGCGGCTGCGGGCCGAAGCGCTCAATCAGTTGCTGCACGGTGATGCCGTCGAGCAATTCCATTACGCAGAACAACTCTCCCGACGATGAGTGACCATAGTCGAAGATCGCCACTGTGTTGGGGTGCATCAACTGGCTGGCCAACCGCACTTCTCGTGCGAAGCGTGCCGATCCTTCATCGTTTGCAACGCGAAGCGACAGCAACTTGACTGCAACCGGGCGTTTTAGTAATCGATGCCGAGCCCGCCAGACACTCGCCATGCCACCTTCGGCGATCTGCTCAATCAGTTCGTAATTTCCGACTCTCCGTGCTTCGTCACGCTGACTCCGCAGCTTCTGAATCCAGATAGTGGCGGCTACCAACGCGAGCAGCACAGAGGCTGTCAGCAATCCGATCATCTGATAGGCATTTTCCAGTCGTCGCAAAGGCGCGAAAACTTCGTCGCGGCCTTTTTCGACTGCAATGCCAAAGCCATACTGGGGTAGCCAACGCCAGGCTCCGATCACTGGTTGGTCGATGTAATTCGTATATGGCTGCAGGATCTCACCGGTAAGCACTTTGCCTTCACTGCGTGCAATTCCCTCCAGTGCAATGCTGGCGAGCGCGGTCAGCGAGCGGCTAGGCTCCTCGTCCTGTGGATCGTCAAGGCGCACCGAAAGAATTGTTGATTCGCCTTTCTTTACTGCGCCACGCTGCTCCAGCGCCCCTCGAAAGCGGCTTTCCGACAGCATTCGGCCGTGCGCATCGAACGCATACGCTTCGCCGGTCGAGCCCGGCCGCGCCGTCAACAGCGAGCTTGCGAAACGACCGTCCGCAAATTTGCCAACATTCAGCGCGGCGATGATGTCGCCGGCTCCATTGCGCACCGGCGCCGAAAACCAGACCAGCGGCTTGCGCTGATGGATGCTGGCGGCGGAATCCAGGCGCTCGCCTTCGCTCATTGGCGGCGCAAAGATCGCACGCCCCTCGAACACCGGTGCGAGTTGTTGCAAGCGCTCCTGAGTTAATGCCAGTCCGCAGTACGCGCGCGTACGCGACGCCAGCACGCGGCCCGAGCGATCGACCAGGTTGACGCCTTCGGCCGCATCGGATTGCCTCAGAGTGTCAATCGTATTGACGAGTTTGTCGCTCGCTGCGCCACGGCAAGCCTCGACCAAAGCCGCAGGAGCCGAACCCGTCACGACATTCGGTGCAAGTCGATGCAAAGCAGTCGCAACTTCGACGATGCGGGAGTCACCCGCCCATCTTTCGACGTTCAATTGCTTTTCGCGAATCCATGTTTCGAGCACGCCGACTTGCATGTCGAGCAGCGCACGCAGGTTGGCGGATGCCAGTGCCCGCAGTTCGCGTTGCAGATCGACGTAAATCCACGTGCCTAGCGCCAAAACAGCGGTTGCGGCCAAGCCGATGATTGCCACCCGGACAGACGATGCTGTCATCAGTCTGCAATCGACCGTCGACGCACGTCACGGTAGTTGTGGCTAAAAACCATACGTGTTCGGCTGACCAGGAAATGGCAGCCGCACCGAAGTTCTTCTGCTTCTATCCACCACTTCGACATCCCGCGGCATCGGTTCTCCTCCTGCTCTGGCGGTACTCAACTGCCGCCGAAGATTAGCAACCCGTCACCGGACGATAGACTCAGTTTGTTGATGATTGCACTACCGTGAGTGCTCGTTGCGGTTGAACACCGTGCTGGTGAACTTCGACGTGCTCAAGAAAGTTACCGATGAGAAAGCTTGCCGATCCAGAAGCTTGGTGGGACGCAATTGAGCCATTGCTTGGCACTCGACGGTTGACGATCGCACTGATGTCTTGGCGCTTACGGGTTCGTTCGTTGTCGCGACAGCGAGCGAAATCGGGATCCGCGTTTTCAATACAAGCTGGGACGACACACTCGGTTACTCAGTGCAGCCCAATCGCGGCTGGCTGTCGTTCTTCGCGCTGTGGGCTGGGTTCACGCTCGCCACCATCGCACAGGGCCTGATTGGGGCCGCGTTGCTTAAGATTTATTCGAAGCCGCAGCGCTGGCTCCACGGCGTAGCGGTTGCGATTGTTGGGTCATTTCCGATGTACGTTGCCGGCGCAACATTGGTGTTCTTGCCCGGGATTTTGCTATTTGCAATCGCCTTTTTGATCAGCTGCGGGTGGTGGGCCAGTGGAAACCGCAGGTTGCTCGGCCTGGCCTACGGAGAATCTCCGGAGCACGTCGCTGTGTCGCTCGTTGTCTCCGGCGGGCTTATGGTTTTGATTTCGTCCAGCGTGCCGCTGTAGCAATGCGCTACTTGAACTCCTGAATCTGCCGGATGTTTTGTCACCGGCCGGCTGCCGCCTTAACTTCGCTGCGCGAAGTTAGCCTCAACGAAACATCCGGGTTGAACTCCTCTTACTTGAACTCCTGAATCTGCCGGATGTTTTCAGCGCCGAACTGCTTGGCGAAGTCGCCCCATACGGGTGTCATCGCATTGCGAAACGCTTGATTGTCGACACTCGTTACGACCTCCATACCCCCCGCGCGCAGCTGCGCGATGCCGTCGCGCTCGTCGTCGTTTACCTTCTTGCGTTGCGCGGCGGACGCAGCCTTGCCTGCTTCGGTGAATGCTTTCTTGTCGGCGTCCGATAGCTTGTTCCACAGTGCGGGTGAGACGATCAGCAGCGCCGGCGAATACACGTGCCCGGTTAAAGACAAATGCTTTTGCACCTGTGAAAACTTGGCAGACAGAATCACCGGGATTGGGTTTTCCTGCCCGTCGACGACGCCGGTCTGCAATGCCCCGAACAGCTCCGGAAACGCCATCGGCGTTGGCTGAATGCCGATCGATTGAAATGCCTGCATATGAACCTTGTTCTGCATGCTGCGAATTTTTAGGCCCTTCGCATCCTCGGGCTTCACGATCGGCCGCTTGCTGTTGGTCATGTGACGGAAGCCGTTCTCGGTCCACGCCAACGCGATCAAACCTTTTGCCGGAAACTTCGCACGCAGGTCGTCGCCGATCGGTCCGTCCATCACGCGTCGTGCGTGATCGTAATCGCGAAACAAGAATGGAATGTCGACGATGTTGACTTCGGGAACGAAGTTACCGACCGGCCCGGTAGACGTGTTGACGATATCAAGCGTGCCTAATTGCACGGCCTCGATCATCTCGCGCTCACCGCCAAGCGCGGACCCCGGAAACTGCTGGCACTTGTAACGACCCGCGGTACGCTTTTCGAGCTCGTCGCAAAACGCATTGGAGCCCACACCGTAGTGCGAAGTCGGTGTGGTCGCATAGCCCAACTTCACCGTAGTTTGCGCCGCCGCAGGCGCTGGTGCGACGCAGGCGACGGCCGCGACAAGCGCCAAAAGTGATATGCGTTTCATGGAATCTCCTTGCATGGTTCCGACGCTGGCGCGCAAGTATGGGGCGCGTTGAGCGCGTGTCAAGCCGACGACCAGAACGCTCAGCGCTGCGCCGCCCGCAAGACGGCCGCGGGCGCATCCGCCGTTGACTTCGTCTCTGCCGCGAAAGCAATAGCTGCCTCCTTGAAGTAGGCTGCAGCCTCACGCTCATCGCCGATGGAGTCGGCCAGGCGCGCTAGCGCGAGCAGCGTCGGTGCATTTCTGTCCGCCGCCAAACTCTCGAGCAAATAGGCTTTCGCTTTGCCCCACAGTTGCTGCCGCAGACAAATCATCCCTGCCGCGTGCAACAACGCGGCGCGAATGGGCGCTGCGGATGGCGCAGACTTCAGCCAGGATTCGACGCGCTCGAGCTGATCGCGCGGCGACGGTGAGTCCGCCCGCCCATACTCTTCGAGCAACGCTCGCGCGGAATCTTCCCATTCGGTCGGCGGATCGTGCAGCGCAATCTCAATCGACTCGACCGCGAGCGCCCCTGCTCCGGCATCGTTAAACAATCGCGCGGCTTCGAGGGCGATCTCCGGCGATTGCCGGTCCGCGTCAGGCGCGGCTCGCCACATCGCTTCGAGCGCCGCGGGATCTGCGCTGTGTGCGGTCAACAGCTCGCGGTACAGCGTGCACTTCAGCCTGCGCGCTAACACCGGATGCAGTGCGTTTCTTTTTTCGAGCAATCGCACCGCCTTCAGCGCATCGTCCCAACGCTCCGACTGCAAATTTGCGCTGAGCGCAATTCGCATCGCATGGATGTGCCGCCGCCCCTCTCCCTGCAGGCTATTGATTGCGGACAACGCAGCGTCATTCTCTCGTTGCTCTGTCAGCATTTCCGCGCTCGCGACCAGCCGCGCCGTCTCGATGTCGGTATCGAGACCAGCCAGATGCGAGCCACTCGTCGCGCCGCCCGTATTCCTGCATTCGATGCGCGGCACGCGCACCAACCAACGCCGCTATGCCCGCCGTCGAGGTCGTTGACTGCGCCGCGCGCGCGGACTTCTCCGCACGTGCAAACCGCCCCTCGAGAAAATTCTTCAGCGATTCAATCAGTGCGCGATTGCCGCCGATCTCTTCACGCCGCGCGCGGTAAAGTCGCACCTGCTCCGGAAAATCCGCCATTTTCTGCACAACCCGCGCAGCCCAGTAAACGGCACTAAGTAGCAAGACCAGCACTAGCAGCGCCAGGTTCACGGAGACGTCAACGCGATACGGCGGCACAAACACGGCGACGTTGCCGAGATTGGTTTTCAAGAACAACGCCGTCAGCGCCGCAAGCAGCGCAAGTAGCAAGGCCGAGCTCAGCCAACGCACGCGGGCTCCAGGCTAACGGCCCGGCGAAAGTGGCGTGATTCGCACGGCGCGGATCGCGGCCATGCTGTCGCCGATCGTGGGCACTTCCACCGACAAAGCCGTCGACGCGAGCTGCTTGATCAGTGACTGAGCCGCGGCAACCGGTGGCGATCGCGTATCAAAGTAGCGCGCCATTAATGCATGAGCTTCTGAAAGATCCGCGCGAAACAGCCGGTCATTTCGCGCCAGAAGCGCCTGCCGGGCGTTCAGCAGGCGCAAACGCAACTGCTGTCGTACCAATGTCTGCTGTTGAGCGTCGAGCAGCACCGACTCCGGAGAATCTACATGCCGAATTCGAATCAGGTCGCGATACTCGCCCAGCCTCGCTCTGTAGCGCACGCCACTGCCGCTGCCACCAGCTGCCGTTGCTTGGCGGCGCTGACGAAGTTTCCGCAGTTGCAGCAGCCAATGCGGGTGACGTCGCGACCGCAGCCAGTAACGGCCAGGTGTCGACGGACGATGCGAGTTGATCGAGCTTTAGTGCAATGCCTGTGGAGTCAACCGTCGGCGCGGCCTTCAGACGCTCGATATCGCGCGCCAGCACGCGCCGCAGTGGCACGAAGCGCGCGTTATCCGAGCGTGAAAGCCGCACGTCCGCGGTTTGCAGTGCGGCCAACGCCGTGGCAACGTTTGCGCTCAGCTGCAGTTCTTGCGCAGCCACCGTGATAAGCCGCTCGACTTCAACCAGCACCGCATCGTCGCGGCCGCGCGATAAATCCGAGTACAACTGCTCAAGTGACTCGCGCTGACCCTGCTCCTCGGCCAAACGCGCCTCGACGACGGCCGCCTGCTGGCGAGCGGCGCGGGCCTCGGCATCGGCACGGTTCGCAGTGTCATTCGCCGTCGTCACCGCTTGCTGCAGCTCGGCGAGCCGGTGTGCCGACTCTCGCCTGACGTTGCCCAACTGACGATACGAGTAACCAGCCGCGAATACTGCGACCCCCAACGCAATGACCGAGACCAAAAACAACGCGCGCCGGTTCACCTCGAAGCTAGATGTGGGAGGAGTCGAGCTTTCAGTTGATGTAGGCGATGGTTGCAGCGGTTCGTCTGCCACGGCGGCGTTCAGAGCATTAGGCGAATCAAGTCGGTCCGGTCGTTACCCGCCCTTGGCGAGTAGCGTTTTCAAGCTCGTCAGGCTACGACGCCTGCGGCTTAACGCCGATCGATTCTAGCTGGGCGACGATCGAATCGTCGTCGAATGTCGCGTTCAACACACGCGCATAACCATTTGCCGACAGCTGCTCGCCAATCCGAGGATGGCAAGCGATCGCAATTCCGTTGCGCAGCCAGGCCTGCACCGTTGAATCGACCTGCCTGTCGATCGCCGTAACGGCTTCGGTGCTGCTGAAAACGATGGCTGGTTGTTCGCCTGCGGCGATCGATTTCTGCAGGCTCTGCAGCTCGGCAGCCGACGGTCGATGCAGGTGACGCGAATACACCGCAACGGCGTCGACCTGCGCACCCTGCTCCATCAAACGTTCACTGAGCCAGTTACGGCCGTCTTGCGCCCGAACGAGCAGCACTCGATCGGCGCGCTGGTTGCTCGCCACCCATGCGCCCCAGAACGCTTCCGATCCCGATTGCTGATCTTCCTCCGCCGCCGAGATCACGACGCCTGACGGATCAAGTTCGGCTTCAATGGCAGCGCGAGTAGACGCGCCAACGGCCCCGATCATCGTGCCCGACGGCCAAGGGCCGCTGAGCAGCTGCTGCGCTGCCCGCACTGCGCTGGCACTAACAAAGATCGCCAGGTCGTAGTCACTTAATCTGTCAAGTACACCGCGCGCATGGGTCGGATTGGGCGCTTCGCCAATATCAAACGCAGGCCACCAGGCCGCGCGGTACCCTTGCCCAACGAGCCGCTCGAATAGTCGCTGGCCAGCATTCGCCGGCCGCGTGACGATCACCAGCATTGGCGCGCCGAGGTGCTAGGCAGCCAACAGCCGTAGGGCGCCGAGCGCTGTCAGCTGCTCGACCACGCGTGACGCCAGCATTTCCGGATCTGCGATCGGTCCATGCGCTTCGGCCTCGACGTAAGCGCCCGTTTTGGCGTTGCCGACCAGCGCGCGCAGCCGTAGCGAATCGCCTTCGACTTCCGCGTACGCGGCCAACGGGACCTGACAACTGCCGCCGAGTCCGCGCGACACACCGCGCTCCGCCGAGGTAGCGGCACGCGTCCCAGCATCGTCGAATGGAGAAAGCAGCGCCGCCGTTTCTGAGTCCGAGCTCTTAATTTCGATTCCAAGCGCACCCTGACCGGGCGCAGGCAGTGACACTTCTGTCGAAATGATCTGCCGGATGCGGGCAGCAAAGCCCAGGCGCTTGAGACCGGCTGCTGCCAGCACCAAGGCGTCGAACTCGCCGTTGTCCAACTTGGCCAGTCGAGTCCCCACATTGCCGCGGATCGAGCCGATGACCAGCTGCGGAAAGCGCGCGCGCAGCATCAGCTCGCGCCGCAAGCTCGATGTTCCAATGCGTGCACCGGCGGGCATGTCTTCGAGCGTTGCGTAGCGGTTTGACACCATGCAGTCCCTCGGGTCTTCGCGTATTAGCACTGCAGCGAGAGCGAACTCGGCATCAAGATGCATCGGCACGTCTTTAAGCGAATGCACGGCGAGCTGCGCTCTGCCGTCAAGCAGCGCGAGCTCCAGTTCCTTGACGAAGAGTCCCTTGCCGCCTTCCTGCGAGAGGGGTCGGTCGAGAATGCGGTCGCCCAGCGTTGTCATGCCGAGCAACTCGACCTGCAAGGCGGAGTATTGGTTCGACAACAGCCCACGCACGTGCTCGGCCTGCCATAGCGCCAGCGGGCTTTTGCGCGTCGCGATGACGACGCGAGCCGGCGCGTTCATCGAGCCATATTCCGAGGGAGTGGTAAAGCAGGTGCAGCGAGTCTAACAGTGCGTCGCTGCTTCAGTTCTTGGCTGCAGCCTTCACCGTGGGCCACTGGCGGCGACTGATTGGCAATCGCTCGGCGGCTTCTTTAAGCAGCACTTCCCAGTGACCCTCCGAGGACTCGCCGCCATCATCGACCGCGCCACGCACCCGTTGGAATCCAAGAATGCCGCTGCGCGCCACCAGGGCATTGCGGTGTATGCGAACGAAACGATCGCCGAACTCCGCTTCGAGTGCAGTGAGCGATTCCTCGGTCAGGAATTCGCGCTCGCGTGTCTTGATCGTTACGTACTTCAGTTCCGCTCGCAAGTAAACGACATCGTCGATCGGCACCAGCATCATGCGGCCTCGCTCGGACACCGTCAGGTGCGAGCGGACTGCGCCGATCGTTTTTGCAAGCTCCTCGATGCGCGGCTCGTGCGTTCGGAAGCGCTCCGCCCGCGACAATGCTGCAACCAGGCGCTCGGCGCGCACGGGCTTCATCAGGTAATCCAGCGCCTGCACTTCGAATGCATCGAGTGCGTGCTCGTCATACGCAGTCACGAAAATCACCGCGGGCGGGTTGTCCCGCTGCGCCAGATGTCGCGCAACCTCGATGCCGTTCATGTCAGGCATGTGCACGTCGAGAAGGATCACGTCGGGATGCAGCCGGTCTGCTTCCTCCAGCCCCTGGATGCCGCCTTCAGCTTCACCAACCAGCTGTAACGACACCTGCTCGGAGCAATCGCGCAGCACTTGTCCAAGGCGCGCGCGCGCCGGTGGTTCGTCGTCGACGATCATTACGTTCAACATCGCCTTGCCCTGTCCAATCCCCTGCGCCATCACTTGCCCGCCCCGTTGCACCTAGGCCCGCCGCTCCACCGGTATCGTCATCGTCAACTCAAACCGCTCTCGCGTCGTCTGTGTCTCGACCTTCGCTTCGAGGTCATAGATCAGCGCAAGACGGCCGCGTATGTTTGCCAGACCGATCTGATTGCCCTCGCGTTCAGGACGCTCGCGTGCAATCGGATTGCTGACAAAAATCTCCAACACGAATCCGTTTTGCTTAACTCTTACGACGATATCGGCACGGCCCGCCGTTTTTTCGGCGCCGTAGCGAATCGCGTTTTCAATCACCGGTTGCAGTAGTAACTGTGGCATTTTTGCCCGGGGGTGGTATGCCCCGATTTGCCAGTCAACTGCCAACCTATTCCCGAGCCGGGTTTGCTCAATTTCTACGTAGTTGCGGCACAGCTCAATTTCGTCCGCCAGAGGCACCAGTTTGCGCGTATCTGCCATCACCGCGCGGAACAATTCCGCGATCGATTCGAGCATCCGTTCAGCTTTTAACGGCTCGGTTCGAACGACCGATAGCACCGCGTTCAGGCTGTTGAACAAAAAGTGTGGCCGGATACGCGACTGCAGCGCCTGGTACTTTGCTTCGATCACCGCCGGCGAAAACGCTCGCTCGCGAAGTTCCGAATAGTGCTGGAATCCCGCGCCCAGGGCGAAGCCGACAGCGCCGTGTGCAAGCGCGGTCCACTCTCCTCCCTGAACCTGGAGCAGCAAGGCCACCGCGACTGCGACGATCGCCGGAATTAGGCACGAAATACCGCGCTGAATCGATACATCCATCGCCGACATCGTGCGCCGCGCCACACACCATCCCATCAGGGTCAGTAACGTGGACGGTGCGATGAACGACATCAGCCGCAGCAGCGCCGTCAGCGCATCCGACGGTGATGACGATTCTCCAACGGCCGCCATCAGCGCCAACACGACGATGGTGCCAATCACGCGCAACAACACGCCCATGTTGCAGCCATCAGGAATGACCCGCCGAGGAGTCGGCACCGCGGTTTCGTCGCGGGCGAGCGGGCCTTTCAGCGAGGGAGGCGGGGAGGTGAAGCCTTCACGAACCTATACTCCACTCACGCGTCGTATCCCCCTCAAACGATTATGTCAGAGCAATCCACAAAAGCGGGCAATCCGTTAGCGTCGAAAAGCACCGCATGGTCGGGGCGATTCGACGAACCCGTCGCGGATTTTGTGTTGCGCTACACAGCATCGGTCGGCTTCGATCGCCGACTCGCTTTAGCTGACATTGAAGGCTCGCTCGCGCACGCAGGGATGCTGCACGAGTGCGGCATCATCGGCGCCGTCGATCGGGCAGACATCGAGCGCGGACTGCAGCAAATTCGTGACAGAGATCGAGCGCGATCAGTTCGAGTGGCGGATCGAACTCGAAGATGTTCATCTGAACATCGAGAGGCGTCTGACAGAGCTGGTCGGCGAAGCCGGCAAGCGTCTGCACACCGGCCGCTCGCGCAACGATCAGATCGCAACCGACACTCGGCTTTGGCTACGCGGCGAAATCGATCACATCGTGTGCCGCATCGATGGGCTGCAGCATGCCCTGGTCGAGTTGGCCGATCGACACGCTGCGACGGTGATGCCGGGTTTCACGCACATGCAGGTCGCGCAGCCCGTGACGTTCGGGCATCACTTGCTCGCGTACGCGGAGATGTTCGAACGCGACCGTGATCGCTTGCTCGATGCTCGCAAGCGGGTCAATTGCCTGCCGCTTGGCGCTGCTGCGCTCGCCGGCACGACCTATCCGATCAATCGCGCGTGGGTTGCGCAAAAACTCGGCTTCGAAACGATTGCGGAAAACTCGCTCGACGCCGTCAGCGATCGCGATTTCGCGATCGAATTCTGTGCGGCTGCCGCACTGGTGATGACTCATATCTCGCGACTGGCCGAAGAGTTCGTGATCTGGTTGAGCCCGCGATTCGCATTCATTCGGCTGCCGGATCGCTATACCACCGGCTCATCGATCATGCCGCAGAAAAGAAATCCGGACGTCCCGGAGCTTGCGCGTGGCAAAGTCGGCCGCGTCACAGGCCATCTGGTTGCGTTGTTGACGTTGATGAAGGCGCAGCCGCTGGCGTACAACAAAGACAACCAGGAAGACAAGGAACCGCTGTTTGACACCGTGGACACTGTTGTCGACACGTTGCGAGCCTTTTCGGAGATGCTGCCGGGCGTTGAGGTAGACGCCGATGCGATGCGCCGCGCTGCCGAGGAAGGCTACTCGACTGCCACCGATCTGGCCGACTATCTGGTCAGAAAAGGGGTGCCGTTTCGCGACGCGCATGAAGCGGTGGCGCGTGCAGTGAAGTTTGCCGGCGGCGCGGGAGTTTCGCTTTCCGCTATGTCGTTGTCACAGTTGCAGACATACTCCGACGTCATCGACGACGATGTATTCGACGTGCTTTCGGTAGATGGGTCGGTGGCGGCGCGCAACCATCCAGGGGGAACCGCGCCGCAGCGGGTTCATGCACAGGTCGCTGTTTGGCGGCAACGTCTTGCGGCTAGACTTCGCCAAGGGGTGTCGAGCGCGGCAACCTAGCACGTGTCAGGTGGTGGCTACACAACGGAGCGATCATTGATGAAATCGTTGCTGGCGCTGTCGCGAATCATAGATACCGTCAACCGCTGGATCGGCGCGATCATCATCTGGTTCGTGCTGGCAGCCGTGCTGATCAGCGCCGGTAACGCAGTGCTGCGAAAAGTGTTCAGCATCGGCTCCAACGCCTACCTGGAGCTGCAGTGGTATCTATTTGCGGCGGTATTCCTGCTCGGTGCCGGGTACACATTCCTGCGCAACGCCCACGTGCGCATCGACTTCGTGTCGACTCGACTTTCGCCGCGCGCGCGCAACTGGGTCGACATCCTCGGCATCGTCATTTTTCTGATGCCGCTGACGCTAATTCTGATCGGACTGTCGTGGCCTCTGGTCGTCAACGCCTGGGTGAGTGGAGAGATGTCGCAGAACGCCGGCGGTTTGGTGCGCTGGCCGGTGCTGGCGCTGTTACCGGCAGGCATGGCACTGTTATTCGCGCAGGCAATCTCTGAGTTGATCAAGCGCGTGGCGTATCTGCGCGGAATCGGCGCCGATTCGATTCCCGAGGAGCACGATCCAGTCGCGGCCTCATTACTTGCCGAACCGTCGCCGGTGAAACCCGCGCCATGAGCTTAATCACCCGAATTTTGTGCCTCTGCTCTTTCTGGGCCTGTTGTTCTTTTTGCTTACTGGGTTTCCGGTGGCGTTCGCGCTCTCCGCCACCGGACTGCTGTTCGGTTTCCTCGGCATGGAAGCGGGGCTGTTCCCGGTCACGCTGTTTCAAGCGTTGCCTCTGCGCGTGTTCGGCATCATGCAGAACGACACCTTGCTGGCGGTTCCGTTTTTCACGCTGATGGGAATCATCCTCGAGAAAAGCGGCATGGCCGAAGATCTGTTGGAAACAGTAGGTCAGGTATTCGGGCCGCTGCGCGGTGGACTCGCGCTCGCCGTCGTCTTCGTCGGCGCGATGTTGGCCGCGACGACCGGTGTCGTCGCCGCAGCTGTGATCTCGATGGGATTGATCTCGCTGCCGATCATGCTGCGCTACGGATACAACCGCACAATCGCTACCGGCGTGATCACTGCATCGGGCACGCTGGCGCAGGCGATTCCGCCCTCGCTGGTATTGATCGTCCTGGCCGATCAGCTCGGGCGCTCGGTCGGCGATATGTACGCTGGAGCGATCCTCCCGGGGCTGATGCTTGTCGGGCTGTACGCGGTCTTTGTGATCATCGTTGCCTTCGTGCGGCCGGCATGGGTGCCCGCGCTTCCGGCCGAGGCACGCATCTATCGCGAGCCAAGCGGCACCAGCGGCCACGCGTCGCTCGGCGTTCTGCTAGGAATCGCGACGGCGGCTGGCGTCGCATGGAGCCTCGTGCATCAGTCCGTGATCAACCCGCTGATCGAGCGCGAGTTGCCGGCGCCGACCGACGAGACGCTGATCCTGTCGATGACGGTTGCCTCTTTCGTCGCGCTGACACTTGCCCTCGTAAACAAACTGTTGAAGCTCGGGCTTCTTTCGCGGCTATCGGAGCAGGTCACGTTTGTTCTGATTCCACCGTTGGTGCTGATCTTCCTCGTGTTAGGTACGATTTTCCTCGGCGTGGCGACCCCGACCGAAGGCGGTGCGATGGGGGCCGTCGGTGCGTTGATCATGGCGGTTTCACGGCGGCGGCTGACCTGGGCGCTGCTGAAGCAGGCACTCGACAACACAACGAAGCTGTCGTGCTTCGTGCTGTTCATCCTGATTGGCTCCACCGTGTTCAGCTTCACCTTCAACGCGGCAGAAGGACACTACTTCGTCGAAGCGCTGTTCGCGAACGTGCCTGGGGGCGCATTGGGCTTTCTGATTGTCGTCAACATCCTGGTGTTTGTACTCGGCTGCTTCATCGACTTCTTCGAGATTGCATTCATCGTGATTCCGCTGTTGGCGCCGGTTGCAGAAAAAATGGGGATTGATCTGATCTGGTTCGGCGTCATCATCGCGATGAATCTGCAAACGTCGTTCTTGACACCCACCGTTTGGCTTCGCGCTGTTTTACCTGCGCAGCGTCGCCCCGCGCAGTGACTATGTCGACCGCATTACGCGTGAGCGCATCGGCGGTGTAAGCACCGGGCAGATCTACAAGGGAGCGGTGGCGTTTATCGCAATCCAGGTGATCATGGTTGTCATGGTAATCGCGTACCCCGGCCTGGTGACAAGCGGGCTGGGTGAAAACAAGAAGATCGACCTCGACAAGATTCAGATCGATGCGCCGACTCGAAGCTACAGCGATGAAAGCGCGAACAAGGGCGAGGCTGCACCCAGTACAAATGACGACATGGATGCAGTGCTGCGCGCGCTGAAAAGTGAACAGAAAAAATAAGGCCCGCGAACCAGCGGGCCTTATTGCTGCGCAGTGCTGTTACAGCTTCTGCGCCTGCATGAAATCATCGAAACCCGCTTCCGCAAACCGGAACCAGAGGTTCTGATCGCGCCGGAACGAGTTGTAGTCGTCGTAAATTTTCTTCCAGTTGGCGTTCTTGGCGTTGAGTTCGCTGTACAACTCCATGGCCGCCTTGAACGAAGCATCCATTACGTCACGGGGAAAACGATGCAGCTTGGTACCCTGAGCAACCAGCTGCTTCAACGCGGCAGGGTTCTTCGCATCGTAGGACGCCTGCATCACCGTGTGCGCGTGCGATGCGCATGCTTCGACGATTGCCTTGTACTCGGGCGTTAGCGCATCCCACGCCTTGGTGTTGACGTACAGGTCGAGCTGCGGGCCGCCTTCCCACCAGCCGGGGTAGTAGTAATTTGGCGCAACCTTGTTGAAGCCTAGTTTCAGATCGTCATAGGGTCCGACCCATTCGGTCGCGTCGATCGTGCCCTTTTCCAGAGCTGCATAGATCTCCCCACCCGGAATGTTCTGCGGGA
Source organism: uncultured beta proteobacterium (assembly GCA_963710675.1). Lineage (GTDB taxonomy): Bacteria > Pseudomonadota > Gammaproteobacteria > Burkholderiales > Burkholderiaceae_F > JACCZX01. Next base: position 50,857 of record CAVQBE010000015.1, read on the forward strand.
CGCTGCCGAGGCGCTCCAGCACCTTGCCGCCGAACCCGCCGATGCGCATCTTCAGACCCTTCATATCGCCGACGGACTTGATCTCCTTGCGGTACCAGCCGCCCATCTGCGCGCCCGTATTACCCATCGGAAGATTGACGATGTTGTAGGCGTGATAGAAGTCGCGGAACAGCTTCATGCCGTTGCCTTCATACATCCAGGCAGTCATCTGGCGCGAATTCATACCAAATGGGATCGCGCAATCCATCGCGAATGTCTCATCCTTGCCAAAGAAGTAATAGGGAGCCGTGTGCGCGCACTCGACGGTGGCTTGTTGCATGCCATCGACGACGCCAAACGCCGGCATCAATTCTCCCGCCGCATGCACGCTGACCTGAAAGCGGCCGCCTGTGGCGGCGATGACCTGCTTTGAAAATACCTCGGCCGCGCCATAAATCGTGTCGAGCGCCTTGGGAAAGCTCGAAGCGAGCCGCCATCTGATCTGTGCTTGCGCCTGGCCAATCGCAGGTGCGGCGATTGCCGCTACTGCCGCGCCGGCAGTCGCGTTCTTAATGAACGAACGACGTTGCATTTATTGTCTCCTGTTGTGGAATTTCTAACGCGAGGCCGAGGCCCTCTCGCGCTCTGCGCGCTAGTGTAGTCGCGACTATCGACCGCGCAAGCGGCGCAGCACGAGGGTTTTTACGAGCCGCCGACGGTCATGCCGTCGATCAATAAAGAGCCGCTTATCTTGCTGCCGCGAACAACCTGATCGTTGCCGACGGCCACGATATTCCGAAACATGTCGCGCAAATTGCCCGCCACCGTGATCTCTTCGACCGGATAACGAATTTCGCCGTCCTTCGACCCAAAAGCCGCTAGCACCACGCGAATAATCGCCGCTGACGTAGTTGACGCCTTGACCGATTAAGTCGGTCACCAGCAGGCCGGTGCCCAAACGTCGCACCATGCCGGCCAGATCATCGTTGCGCCGTGTGGCACTCGACCGGATTTCAAAGTTATATGACCCGCCCGAGTTGCCAGTGGACCGCATCCCAAGCTTGCGCGCCGAGTAGCTCGACAGAAAATAACCGGTCAACACTCCGCTGGCGACAACGTCGCGCTTGATCCCTCGCACTCCTTCTTCGTCAAACGGACTCGAGCCTGGACCTTGCGGCAAATACGGGTCTTCGTGCAGCGTAATGTGATCCGAAAAGACCGATTTGCCGAGCGAATCGACCAGGAACGATGCGTTGCGATACAGCGCACCACCGCTTGCAGCCTGAACGAAGTTGCCAAGCAGGCCGCACGCAAGCGGCGCCTCGAACAGCACCGGGACATTGTCGAGTTTTCAGTTGCCGGGCAGACAGCCGCGCCAGCGCGCGACGCGCCGCGTAATCACCGACCGCCTCGGGCGAAGCGAGCTCGTCGGCAATGCGCGATGACGTGTACCAGTCGTCGCGCTGCATACCCTTCTGATCGCGCGCAATCGGTGCGACCGAGATGGAGTGCCGTGAATACGAATAGCCCCCGACGAATTGCTGCGTATTCGCAAGCACGAAGTGGCCCGACGATGTGTACACGTTGGCGCCTTCGGAATTGACGATCTGCGGGCTGACAGCGAACGCCGCTGCCTCGCAACGCTGCGCGAGCTTGATCGCTTCGCTGGTCTCAATTGACCACGGATGAAACAAATCAAGATCACGCGGCGAACGCTGCAATGTGTCGGCATCCGGTAGCCCCGCGGCCTCATCGTCAGCCGTGAAGCGGGCAATGTTGTAAGCCGCTTCCACCGCTTGCTGCAGCGCAGCCCGGGCAAAGTCCGAGGTCGATGCGTTGCCGCGGCGCTTGCCGATGTAAACGGTGATGCCCAGCCCCTTATCGCGCGTCCGCTCGATCGTTTCGACCTTTTTCTTTCGCACCGAGACAGAAAGTCCGGTCGATTCGCTGACTTCGCAGGATGCATCGCTGGCACCGAGCGATTTGGCGTGATCGATTGCGTCCAGCGCGAGTTCACGCAGACGCTGGTCGGAGAGTGCAAAGAGGGTCACGTCGGTATGATAACTAACGATATGGAAGCGACGCCGGACGACGCCCAACGACCAAGCAAGACCGAACTGAAACGGCAAATGCACGCCCTGCAGGCGCTTGGCGAGCAGCTGGTTGAATTGAGCCTCGATCAATTGGCACGGCTCGATTTGCCGGACGAACTGCGCGAGGCCGTCGAATTTGCGCATCGTGTCAAGGGGCACGAAGCACGACGACGCCATATGCAGTATCTGGGCAAACTAATGCGCCATGCGGACGCTGAAGCGATTCGCGCCGCCATGAAGAGAGTCACTGGAGAGTCGCGCGCCGCGGTGTCGCTGATGCATCAGGCCGAGGCATGGCGCGACCGGCTGCTCGACGACGATCATGCGCTGACCGCTTTCATTGCAGAGCACCCTGGTGCTGAAACGCAATGGTTTCGGTCAGCAATTCGCTCAGCGCGGCGCGAGCGAGAGCTGCGGCAGCCGCCGAAGCATGCGCGCGAGCTGTACCGTCGTCTGCATCTCCATCTCGAGAACCGGCAACTCACCAATGCTCGCGATCGTGGAATGCAATCCGATGAAAGCTAAACGCGCATCTGTCGACGAACTGATCGTCGGCCTCGTGTCGATCTCCGATCGCGCCTCGCAAGGTGTCTACATCGATCAGGGATTGCCTGGGCTGCAACAGTGGTTATCGCGCGCGATGAAGTCACCGTTGCAGACGCACGAGCGGCTGATAGCGGACGACCGCTCGACAATCGAGCAGACGCTGATTGAGTTGGTCGACGACGTAGGCTGCGATCTGGTGCTCACTACCGGAGGCACCGGGCCGGCGCGGCGCGATGTGACGCCTGAAGCGACGCTGGCTGTAGCCACACGCGTGATGCCAGGTTTCGGTGAGCAAATGCGCCGCATTTCGCTCGAGTTTGTTCCGACGGCGATCTTGTCGCGCCAGGTTGGCGTGCTGCGCGAGACTGCCGATCACGCGGCGCTGATTCTGAATCTGCCGGGGCAACCGAAGGCGATTACCGAAACGCTCGAAGGACTGAAGTCCGCCAACGGCGAGACCTTGGTGCACGGCATTTTCTCCGCCGTTCCGTACTGTATCGACCTGATCGGTGGACCGTACATCGAAACGCACGATGCAATCGTCAAGACATTTAGGCCAAAGTCGGCGCTGAGGGCTGCCAAGTGAACACGCTTCTCGAATGCGTCGAGCTACAGACGCACCCGTCGCCCACAGCAACAGTTATCTGGCTGCATGGGCTGGGCGCCGACGGTTATGACTTTGTTCCGGTTGTCCGCGAGCTGCAGACGCTCGGCGCGCCCGCAGCCCGCTACGTTTTCCCACACGCGCAAACAATGCCGGTAACGATCAACGGCGGCGCGGTGATGCGCGCGTGGTACGACATCGTCAACACCGATCTCCTTCGTCGTGAGGACGAAAAAGGTATACGAGCATCGCAGCAGCAGGTCGAAGCGCTGATCGAGCGCGAGGTCGGGCGCGGCGTGCCGCGATCGCGCATCGTGCTTGCAGGCTTCTCGCAGGGCGGCGCCATTGCGCTGCAGACCGGACTGCGCCAGGCGCAGCCGCTGGCAGCGATCATCGCGTTGTCCTGCTATCTCCCGCTGGCCGACAGCTTTGCACGCGAGCGGTCGGCATCCAACGCGGGCGTGCCGATTTTCATCGCACACGGCACATCGGATCCGGTGGTGCCGGTCGCGCGCGGCACCGCGTCGCGCGAGGCACTAATCGCGGCCGGCCATAGCGTCGAGTGGCATCAGTACCCAATGGGACACTCGGTAAACGAGCAGGAGATCCGCGATATCGCGGCGTTTCTGAAGCGAGTTCTGCCCTAGCGTTTGTCGATACTCAGGCGCCCCGGCCCATACGCCATGACCATCATCAAGCCGCCGATCAGCGCCAGATTCTTCATGAAGTTGATCTGCTCCATCATCTTCTGTGCCTCAGGCACCGCCCAGAAATTGTGAAAGAAGAAGGTCACGATCGCCGTAAATGCCGCCAGCAGGAATGCCGCCCAACGCGCCTTCCAGCCGGCTACCAGCATTAGACCCACACCGAGCTCTATCACTATTGTCGCGACCGCAAACACCTGCGCTGCGGGAAGACCCTTCGACGTGATCGCACCTACCAACCCCGCAAACCCGGCGATCTTCTCGAAGCCCGACACCACGAAAACAACTGCGAGAAAAATTCTGCCGATCAAACTCAGCGCGTCTGATGTACCGCTCATCGCTGCTCCCGCTCTTTAGACGTTTGAGGAAGAACGAACATCGGTCGTAAGATCGAAGGTCGTTCGCGAGGCGAATCATATCGGCACTGTGAAAGCAGCAGTGCCAGCGACTTTCGAAATGCGCGGTCTTCCGGTCGACGAACCGCGGGCGCTTAGCCGCTACGCGTTGCGCGTGGAACCAGTGGCGTGACGTTGTTAGGCAAGCCCGCGTTGTGCGCAAAGGCGAAACGATTCTTTCCCTTGAGCTTCGCTTCGTACATCGCAAGATCTGCAAGCTGCAGCAGGCGCTCGAGATCGCGTCCCTGTTCGGGAGCCAATGCAACGCCAATGCTGGCCGACACCGTCAGCGGCGGCAGACTGTCCGGCGCCTCGCCGGCGAGTACTACCGGCTGAGCGATTGCCTGCAAAAGCCGCAGCGAGATTTTTTCTACTTCGAGTCGCGCGCCGACATCGGGTGCGAGCACGGCAAACTCGTCTCCGCCTCGACGCGCCACAGTGTCCTGCGGCCGCATCACGCGCGCCAGGCGGACAGCGATTTCGCGCAGCATCAGGTCACCGACTTCGTGCCCGTATTGATCGTTGATGTCCTTGAAGCCGTCAAGGTCGATCGCCAGAACTGCGCAACTGACCTGGCGCAGCTCGGAAGTGGCGAGCGCGGAAGCCGCGCGCTCGGCCAGAAGGCGGCGATTCGGAAGACCGGTGAGCTCGTCGTGTTGCGCTTCGTGCAGTGCGTTGGCTTCGCGCTGCTTCAGCGTATCGATATCGGCGATCACCAAAACGAATTCGCCCGGCGCGATCGAGCGTGCGGTGACCTGGCACCAGGCCGATCCACCACCTGACCCGATCGCGCGCTTCAAATGCGCGCCCCGCTGCACGCGCAGCTCGCGTACGACCGCCTGATCGTGCGTACTTGCCTCTTCGGCCGCTTCAGTGACGTCGCGCCAGTCCTCGGGCTCGAGCAAACAATCGGACACCTGCGTATGCGCAAGCTCATCGGGCGGAAGCCCGACAAGTCGTAGGAAAGCATCGTTGCAACGCTGCACGGTTCCCGACTTGACGACGGCAATCGCCTGACCTGCCGAATCAAGCACCGTACGCTCGACGCGCAGCGCTTCCGACAGCCTGCGCTCGCGCGACTTCAACGCCGTCAAGTCAGCGTTCATGCCAATGACGCCGGCGAACGTACCATCCGGACGTTTCAACGGTGCAGCGCTGATCGACATGATCAGGCGTCGGCCGCCCTGCGTCATGTGCACCGCTTCCAGATCGCGAATCGGCTTTCCTTCGCGCAACGCTTCGAAAGCGGCGCCCACGGCGGGCTGATCCACGTCAGTTGGAAGCAATACCTCGATCGAACGTCCTACTAGCTCACGCGTCTCGTAGCCGTAGATCTCACGCGTTGCGCGACGGCTGACGAACGTGATGATGAACTCGTGGTTGCACGCCCATATCAGGTTGGCCGATGCCTCGACCAGCGACTTGTATTGCGACTTGCTGCGCTTCAGGCGATCGAGCTCGATCAATTCCGCATGCGACGCGATCGTATCGAGCACCAGCACTGCCTGCAGCTTCTTGCTTGGATCATGACTGGTGTAGGGCACAAAGTGGCTGCGCAGCGCCAGACGGCCGCCCGAGCGGCTGGTGCGAGCGTTGACCACGTCGAACACGGGCGTGCCTCCGAGCGACTTCTGCAACGCGTTCAACATCGCCGCACGAGACTCGCTCTTGAATTCGAAGGCTTCATCCCACTGCGGCCGCAGCCGGGTTTCGGTACGCAAGCCCCAACGCTTCGGGTCAGGGCTTTGCGCGTGCACAACTCTGCCTTGCGCATCGACCAGCCAAACGAGAACTGGCAATCGGGCGAGCAAATCGGCCGTTGGCTCGACCGGCCGCTCAGGTGCGCCTTTTGCGGCTGCGATCGTCCCAACGACCGGCGCCACCGCGTTGCCGATAGGAGGACGCGTTACGCAGATCACGCGCACCGAGCGTGCGACACCGCCAGTGTCACGCAGGCTCATACGCTCATCGAACACTGCGCCGGCGCGCAAAAACTCCTTGTAGATACCGTTAATGCGAGCGCGCTCTGCATCGGTCAACAAGTAGCCCAGAGGAAACGCTGTCGAGTCGCTTGTCACCAAACGATCGGTTGGCGGCGGAAACTCGCGCGGAAGAACGAGAACACCGCGCTCGTCGCGATACCAAGGCAGCCCCTGCATGCCACCCATCCACTCGGCAAACCGCCGAGCGTCTTCCAGCAAGCGATTCGGCCCAAACGGCTCGTGTGCGGCCTTGGTGAGCGCAATCACGATAACCGACGACTCGCGGCCGGGCTCCATGAAGCGCACGCGGCCGTTCCACAGTGCACCTTCGAACGTGCGTTCGACTGCCCTTATTTCGACGGCGACGCTCGACTTCGATGGATGCTTGACCGGATCGAGCGCATCGGGCGGATCGGCGATCAAGCATTCGGCAACAAGACTGCCGACGATTGCACGCTCGCTGCGGCCGATGAACTCGCACGCGGAGCGATTGACTTCGATCAGGCGATCGTTGCGCACCACGATCACCGGCGTCGGAATCGCGTGAATAGCCGCCTGCCATCCGAACCGCGTCATGTTGTTCGCCATCGTTTGGTGCGCGACGCGTGCAACGTGGCGCGCCATCGGCTGCTGTCGGCCGATCCACCAGGCCGCGAGCAGCCACAGCGGAAAGCCCATCACAAAAGCCGGCATCTCGCCCTGTGCGCGCAGCGCGCCGATTGCGAACACGCCGATCCAGGCCAGCACGTAAACGGTCCACACGCGCGGCCAACCGCCATAGCTAAGAGCGGCAAGCAAGACGGCGCCGGCGGCGGCGTAAGCGCCCGGACCGGCGACGAAGACGGTTGGCTTGGGCACTAGTGCAAGCATCAGCGCCCACAGCAACACATCGGCGCCCGCGGTTGCCAGATAAATTTGCCCGCCGCGTGACTCTGCCGACACTTCGCGGGGGGCGCTTGAGTACTCAGTGGCAATCAGAAATCGGATCGCAGCGTTGACGCCATAGAGGGCAAGCCAAGCGAGCGCCAGCGCATTAGCGCCGGCGCGCATCGCCGCAAACGCCGCCACCAGACCAATTAACAGAAGTGCTGGAAGAAGCCGCCGCTCGGCGGCGAACGCAACCCGCAAATCAAAGTCGATGTGGGCAGACCTACGGGGAGCGCTGCGCGATTCGGTGGGCCCTCCGCTTGTATACATAGGACTGCGCCGCGCAACTGCCAATCGGGATGGACCGATATCCTAGCGGTCTGCCGACAAAAACGGCAATCGCCGACCGTCGGCGCATAGCGCCTTTCGGGCGCGCATTAAGGCCGCAAGAGGTTAGACCGTAAAGGTGAGCTGTAGGCTTCCCGACCCGCCTGGCTCGATTTTTTCGCTACTGCAAGCGCACGCTGTCTTCGGAACCGGCGCGTTTCGGTGTGCCTGCATTGATTTCGCTGGCGAATTGGTATGTGTTCTTGCCCGCCGCTTTGGCGGCATACATGGCGTTGTCGGCTGCCGACAGTAACGAATCGAAGTCGTGGCCGTCCGCTGGGAAAAGTGCAATACCGACGCTCGCGTGCATGCGGACCGTTCGTCCCGGCACGTCGACATTCTCGCTTGCGGCCGCAATCAGTTTCTCAGCCACCACGACAGCGATCGAGGGCTCGTCGATTTCGGGCAGCAGCACAACAAATTCGTCGCCGCCGGTGCGAGCAACAAGGTCATAGTCGCGCAAAACGTTGGACAGACGCTGCGCCACACGTCGCAACAGCGTATCGCCGTAAGCATGCCCGAACAAATCATTGAATTCCTTGAAACCGTCCAGATCGATCACCAATACCGCGGCCAGGCGACGCTGGCGCAGAGCGACAGACAACAGACGGCGCGCGTGTTCGACCAGCAGACGACGATTCGGCAGCCCGGTAAGTTCATCGTGGTTGGCGTGATGCCACGCGAGTTCCTCGCGCTTTTTCAAAGCCGAGATGTCAGTCAGCACCAGAATCCGCGAGTTGGCCTCGCCCGCCTGCCGCGAAGTCAGCTGACACCAGATCGTGCGTCCGTCCTGCGCGCGCAGCATCACTTCGTGAATCGCGGCGTCGCCCTTGACGCCGGCCGCGCTGGTGCCGTGCTCGATGGTTTCCCAGTCGCCACGATTGGCAAGGATGTCGCCTACCGGGATTCCGATCAGGGATTCGCGCGTCACGCCCAGCATGCGTGCCAGTGCACCGTTCGGACCTTCGATTCGTCCGCGCCGTACAAACGCAATGCCTTCCCCTGCGGCGTCGAACACCGCCTGCTGGTTGCGTAGCGCGATGTTGAGCTCACGTTCGCGCTGCTTCAGCCCCGTGATGTCGCTGCAGATCCCGGTGACCGATTCGATTTCGCCTGCATCGTTCAGCATCGGCAGTGCGCTGATGTTGACGTACAGCGGCTCGGCGCGCTTGGTGCGCTGAACCGCCTCCATGTCGAACACGGGCCTGCCGTGCATCACCGGCGAGAACCGGCGCAGGAACTCGCGACGCGTGAAATCCGGCGCGTTGAAGTCCCAGACGTAGCGTCCCAGCATCTCGCGCGGCTCATAGCCATACAGATCGCGGCATGCGCGATCGGAGACGAATGTCAGTCGCGCATAACGGTCGCAAATCCAGATCAGCGACGGCGAAGCCTCGACCAGCGCGCGGTAACGGCGCTCACTTTCGGACAATCGATACTGCGCTGCGCGACGCTCGGTGTCGTCGACGATCGAAAACACCAGTCGCGTGGTACGGCCACTGCTGCCGCGTACCGATTCGCCGCGCAGAGTCACCCATACGTAGCTGCCGTCGGCGCGCTGCATCCTGCATTCCTCGCGCAGCGCGGCTCCATGGTCGATGTGGCGGCGGCGTGCGATGCGGACACGGTCGCGATCGTCCGGGTGCAGCGACTCAGTGAACTTGTACGACTGCATGAACGATTCGCGATCGGTATAGCCAAGGATCTGGATGTAGCGCGCGGAGAACGACCGCTCGCCGGTCAGGACGTTGGTGTCGGCCACGCCGGCGTCGATCGCGTCCAGCGCCATTCGCAATTGCTCTCTGCTGCGGTTGAGTTCGGCGTTCGCCTGCTCCTGTGCACGCGCCGAACTATGGGCACGCGTGCGCATCGCAACGTTGTTCGTTAGCGCCCGCCGCAGCAACCAGAAGCCAGCGGCCGCACCGATCATTGTCATCGCCCACGTTACGAGCGTGATCCTGCTCAAAGGCAAGTCGCGGGACAGCAGGAACGTCAGCTGTGCGAACCCCAGAGGTACAGCGAACGCAATCCACGGCATTCCGGCCGGTGCGAACGGCAGCAATGTCCCAAGCAGAACGGCGACGGTGAGCACGAGTTGCAACACCGCGGCTGATTCGTCGGCCGCCGGAAGCAACACCAGCGAAAGCGCCCACACGGTGCCTTCGAGCGCCGCGAGCGCCGAATACGCCTGGGCTGAGCGTGGCAGCCGGTTCGAGTTTGCCGCCATCCAACGCGACATCCACTGGCAGTGCCAGGCGCGGGTTACGACGATCGCCGCCAATACCGACCACCAGATCGCCGCGACCGGAAGCTGATCCTCGCGCCATAGAATCAGCACCACCAGTAATCCAAAGGCCAAATTCCCGAACCACGTCGTACGCCCGAGATCAAGCGACAACTTAAAGAGCTCGGAGGTGACGGTTGTTGTCTTGGCCACTCGGATTCGGAGAACGACGTTGTGCCGCACAGAATGAGGCGGTTGGATGGATAACTGGATAATCGGTCCACCGGCGCTTCGCCTGAAGCCACAAAAGCGGGGCAGATCAGCCGGAATCCGGATCAATCAAGTCATACAACATACGGGTTGCATTTCGCGTGACGCCATATCGCGGACGTTTCGCGCCTTCACCGACCGGACCTCTACACGCCGGATCGCTTGCTACAGCGCTTGCAAGCTGGCTCGATGCGCGTGCAGTGAACGGTGCGTGGATCATCCGAATCGAGGATCTGGATCCGCCGCGCACCGTGGCAGGTACAGCTGCACAGATTGTCGAAACGCTCGCCCGTTGCGGACTTGAGTCGGACGAGCCTGTCGTGTTTCAAAGCACGCGTGCGCCGCTTTACGAAGCGGCGTTCGCCCGGCTCCAGTCAGATCGGATTGGTGTACGGCTGCACCTGTTCGCGCAAGGACATTGGAGACGTTGTCAGTGCGCAGTCTGGCGGGCTGGGCGGCGTCTACCCGGGAACCTGTGCTTCGGGTGCAGCGTTCGGAAAACCAGTACGCGCACACCGGGTTCGCGTGCCCGATGAGCAACTGGGTTTCGTTGATCGTGCCAGCGGTTCGTTCTCGCACAATTTGAAGCACAACGTGGGCGACTTCATCATTCGACGGGCCGACGGATTGTGGGCATACCAGCTGGCAGTCGTCGTCGACGACGCCGAGCAGCGCATTAGCGATGTCGTGCGCGGTGCAGATCTGCTGGACAACACACCACGCCAGATTTTCCTTCAGCGTGCGCTGGGACTAACAACCCCCAGCTATCTGCACGTTCCCCTGGTGTTCAGTGCGGCGGGAGAAAAACTGTCGAAGCAAACGGGAGCCACGGCAGTCGATGGCCAAAGGCCGATTCAGGAGTTGCAAGCCGCGGCACTGCACCTTGGACTGGGTGTGATCAATGCATCGTCGGTCAACAAGTTCTTGAGCCAGGCAGTTGAGCACTGGTGCGATAAGAAAGCGAGGAGTTAACTCGTGCGGCATTGCCCGGACAACGATTTCAACGACCGCTTTCGACCCTTAGCGGAAGTTGAGGATCGCCCGAAGCGGTCGCGGACTCTTCCGACACTGTACCTTTCCCGCATTGGTTCGGAATCTCGCTGTAGGTGCACAGGTTCGACAAATAGCAGAGCTCAGCGGCTGTAGCGCATGTGTCGGCCTACTCCGCAGGAACACCGGCTTTCAGCAAACCCTCGTAGAGAACACCCTCCCACCACTTTAGGAAGTCTGGGTGGTCCGAGTAACGCTGGCGGCGCAATAACGCGATCGTCAGCGTCGGTTGTTGTCTTAACAGTTCGGCCCGGGCAACAGCAGCCTTTTCCGTTGCGCCAGTGAGGGCGTAGAGCGCAACGAGCATCATTTGGTCGCGCCACCAGTTGTTGCTCAGCGCTGCCGTCTTCTCGCATGCCGCTAATGCGACGTCGAAGCGCCCGAGCGCGACGTTGGACCAGCCAACAATTCGGACATCGTGCTCCGTATGGTGTCCAGCTTGCTTGATCGCCAGTTCCGCCAGCGCACGTGATTCTTCCGGGCGCCCCATGAATGCCAAGATGTAGGCGTTCTGGGCGATATTGGCCGAATCGGTGGGATCAATCCGGCGCGCCTGGGCGATGGCTTCCAATGCCTCGTGCCATCGGCTTTGCCAAGCGAGAGAAATTGCCTTGATCTTCCACGCCGCCGCGTAATCCCAGTCAGCGGCTACCGCGCGCGTCGCCAACTGGTCCATTTCTCGTACCAATACTTCACGGTCGGCATGGAGGTTATCTTCATACTCGCCATTCAGTGTCCACCAAAGGCCGATTAATGCCTGCGCATCCATCGGGTCACGTCGAAGTGCCTCCTCGAAGAGCGGACGTGCCTTCCGCGCCCCCGCCAGGGACAAGTTTTCTTCGCCATAGATGGAGAATGCCCGGCTCACGAGATCGGCTGTCGAGTCATCTCCGCGATCGCGAGCACGCTTTCGTTCAGTTGCGGTCAGAGCCCGACCGATGGTTTCGGTTAACCGGGCGACCATGAAATCGCGCCCCGCCGCCACCTCTTCCGCATTGAAATGAATCTGATTCGACCATTCAGTGCGCGCCGACACAGTATCGATCAGGCGCATGCTGACTTGCGCCGAGCTACCGCCTTGCTCCACCTCGGCCTCCACGACATAACGAACGTTGAGGTTACGGCCTGCTGCGTGAGGATCGATGGCCCCCCCTCCTTGCAACGCGACCGCCGAGCTGTGCGCGGTGACGCGGGCCGCGGGATAGCGGCGCGCCAATAACGCGGTGACATGACGCGTAAGGCTGTCGGCAAGTTGCACTTCAGTTGCAGCGCCGCTCGGGGCAGAAAAAGGCAGAATCGAAATTGAGTATGGCGGTGGCGACCCGTGCCAATCAGCCGAGGGAACGCCGTGGACGCTCAATGGTCGGGCTGCTTCCTCGATTGGCGGTTCTCGGTCCTTCAGCGACGCTGCGCCAGCCGGGGCCATAGCGATCGGATCCGACTGCACTCCATGGGGCTGCAGCCCCAAAGTGAACTGATAGCCGAAGCCGGGGATCGTTGTAATCGCTTTGTGCCCTAGAACTTTACGCAGGGTTGAGATCTGCACCTGCAGGTTGTTTTCCTCCACTACCACGCCGGGCCAAACGAGACCAAGCAGTTCGTCTTTGGTAACGACCCGTTCGCGGCGTTCAATCAACGCCTGCAATACATCGAAAGCGCGCGCACCCAGTGGCACTGGGCTGCCGCTCGCTATCAGCTCGCGGCTCGCGGGGCGCAATTCAAAGCGACCAAACGAAAATGCCGTAGGCAAGAAGTTGTGTGGGTAGGTTCGATGGCGACGAATTTACGCCAATCGTCTTCGGGTCTTCAGAACGTTTAAGGCCGGCTCAAAGACCTGAAACGCCTCTCAGGTTGACGATGCGTCCGTCGTGTCCGAATACTTTTCGACATCGACGCCAACTTAAAGGGGATGCTTCATGAAACACGAGCTCAGCAAAACGGCGCCAGCCCTTCAACTCGTATTCGCGGTCGCGGCGCTGTCCGCCACGTTATCGCTTGGCGGGTTTATCGACTTCCTGGCCACCGGTTACTCGACGGTCGCTGACGGCAAGCCGCGCATCGTACTGACGGCCAGCCGGAAAGTCGACTAAGGACCCTTCCAACTCAATCTCTAAGCAGGAGTCGTTATGAAACACGATGAAAGCAAATCTATTGTTGCCGTTGTTTTTGCCGCCGCCTTGTTGACCGGTTGCACCAGCCTGCCGGGGGCTGACATGGCAGCGACCGCTCACGCTGAATATAAATGTGACTTGCCACCAACACCCATCGACCGACGTGCGTGCGAGGCCGCAACGGAAGGACCCGAGTCGTTGCGGCGTTTCGTTCAGCGGATGCAAACGATAGCCAACCTGCAGTTCTCGGACTACGTCAGCGACGCGACGATCCTCGCCTGGGAAATGAACGGGACGCGCGAACGCTCGGCATCACAGAGATGGCCGGACGCGACAAGGCCAGTTGCTACGCGTTAGTAATGTGACGACGGCCCGGCCTCCCTGGGCCGGCTCCTCGGCGTGTGTCACTGCTGGCAGGCAACGGTGAGCACGGTGCTGATCATGCAGAACCATCAGGCGTGAGACTCATGCGTGCGTGTGTCCGCTCTTCAGACAATTGACGATAGCCGGAAACCGTCTGCTTCTGGCCGCTTCCGGACGACAGGGACCAGTTCAGATCAGCCCCCGGTGGAGCTCACCGAACCGCTGCCACCACGCTTGCGACTGCCGCAGTCAATTTCTTCGCGTAAGGCACATGCAGAAACTCATTGGGGCCGTGTGCATTTGAATGCGGCCCGAGTACGCCGGTGATAAAAAACTGGGCGCGCGGGAAACGCTCGCCGAGCATGTTCATGAATGGGATCGTGCCGCCTTCGCCGACCCAGGCAACGTCGTGGCCGTACGACTGCATCGAAGCCTCGAAAGCGCATCCTTCAACCAGCTCGCAGTGGCTGGTGCATTCCAGCCGGTGGCGCCCCAGTCGGCCTCGAACGTCACCTTGGCGTTGTAGGGCGCGTTTTCTGTCAGCGCCTTGCGCATCGCCCACGTTGCTTTCTCGCCGTCGACCGTCGGTGGAATGCGCATACTCAACTTGAACGTAGTTTTCGGGCGCAGCACGTTACCCGCAGAGTCAATGCTCGGAAAACCGGCGGCACCGGTGACAGCGAGCGCCGGACGCCAGGTGCGGTTCAGGATGCCTTCCACCGGATCCGTCGTCACCGGCATCGCATGCAGATGACCGCCCGCACCGTGCGCACAACTCACCCACGGAAATTCCTTCCAAACCTGATCGCCGAGAATTTCACCTGCGATCTGCGCTTGCTGCAGGCGCTCAGCGGGTATCTCGGCGTGCAACTCGTGAAGCAGTACCCTGCCCGTCGCTGGATCATCGAGGCGGTTCAGCAACTGACGGGCAATGCGAAACGACGACGGCACGATGCCGCTTGCATGGCCCGAGTGCACCCCTTCCGACAAAATTTCGACCGTCAAGGTGCCCCCAACCAAACCGCGCAGCGATGTCGTCACCCACAGCTGATCGTAGTTGCGGCAGCCTGAATCAAGACCGACGACCAATTGAACATCGCCAAAACGTGGCGCAAGCAGGCTCAGATAATCCGGCAGATCCGGGCTCCCGCTTTCCTCGCATGTCTCGATAATGCCGACGCAGCGTGGACGCGCAACGCCTTGTGCATCGATCGCCGCAATAGTTGTCAGCGCGGCGTAGATCGCGTAGCCATCGTCAGCGCTACCGCGACCGTAGAGCTTGCCGTCTTCGATCACTGGCTTCCAGGGTCCGAGATCTTCGCGCCAACCGACCATTTCGGGCTGCTTGTCCAAGTGCCCATAGAACAGAACAGTGCGATCGTTGCCAAGTCCCTGCGTAGCAGGCACGTCAAACAGCAAGCATGGCGTCTTACCTTCGATTGCAACGATTTCTATCGTCAGGCCTTCGATCGACTGCTGTCGGCACCACTGTTCGGCAGTCTTGACTACGGACCGCAGGTGTCCGTGGGCATCCCAGCTCGCGTCGAACGCGGGTGACTTGGCTGGCACACGGACGTAATCGACAAGTTGAGGAACCAGATCTTCATCCCACTTGGCGTCGACAAAATCATTCAGATCGGACAGGTTCATGGCAGCTCAGGACTGGCGTGAAAGGGAAAGTGTATGGCTGCTAGCCTCTGATCTCAAATTGCCGAACGGAATGATGATGAAAAAGCTAATGCTGGTCGCCCTGCTGATGTTCGTTTCGACGCTGACCGCCGCGCAGAGCGGAACCTACAGCGCCCGCTTGTTGACCCCGGAAACCGCACTCAAAGCGACGGTTGCCGCGCTTGAAGATTGCCGCAAGCGCGGCTACCAGGTCGCAGTTGCCGTGGTCGATCGATCGGGGATCGCACAAGCGATGTTGCGCGACCGCTTTGCCGGCCCGCACACAGTGAACGGCGATCAACAAGGCTTACACCGCGATCAGTTTCCGAGTAGATACGCTCGAGCTTGCAAAGCAGACCCAGTCAGGCATGCCGAGCTCGGTGTGCGGGAGATTCCCAATGTCGTCGCCGTCGGCGGTGGCGTGTTGATTCAGGCAGCCGGCACAACGCTCGCTGCGATCGGCGTCTCGGGGGCGCCCAGCGGCGAGGCCGACGATGCGTGCGCCAAAGCCGGAATTGCAGCGATTCGCGACGAGATCGATTTTTAGGCCCGCGCGCATTGGCCAACACGCGGCTTTCCGCAACTACCACCGCACTGCTCGTCGCACCACCGCTATTCTGGGCCGGCAATGCGGTGCTTGCACGGGCGTTGGTCGGGGAGTTTCCGCCGTTGGCGTTGTCGTTCTGGCGCTGGACCTTGGCATTCGCCTTGATGGCGCCTTTCGCGGCAACGGCGGTGTGGCGCCACCGCGCAGTGATTCGCTCCCATCTGTCTATGCTTGCCTGGACCAGCCTGCTCGGAGTCGGTTGCTACAACTCGCTGCAATACCTGGCGCTGCAAACTTCGACCGCAGTAAACGCGACACTGATCGGTGCTTCGGGACCGGTCATCACTCTGCTCGTTGGTGCGGCCTTTTTTTCCATCGCCTGTCGCACGGCGGCAGTGGTTCGGCGCTGCTGTATCGATGCTCGGCGTGCTGTGGGTCATTGCGCGAGGCGAACCCGTGAATCTGCTGCAGCTGCATGTTGCGGCGGGCGACTTGATCATGCTGGCAGCAGGTCTCGCGTGGAGCATCTACACGTGGCTGCTCAGAACGCAACGCCCGCCGCTGCCGCTGACAGCATTTCTCGCGGTGCAGATTGGACTTGGCGCTCTGATGATTCTGCCGTTCTACTTGCTCGAATGGCCGATCACTCGACAAGCACCGGCGCCAAGTGCAACCAATTCGGCAGCGCTGGTCTATGTCGTCCTGTTACCGTCGTTAGCCGCGTACTACTGCTGGGATCGCGGCGTATCGCGTGTCGGTGCGGTACTGCCAATGGACTTCGTCAATCTGACGCCCGTGTTCGCAGCGTGCCTGTCATGGGCGTTGCTCGACGACCCGATCGGCATTTATCACCTTGTCGGTGGCGCATTGATTCTGACGGGATCTATCTGGCCTCCGAGAATAGAGCGTAGCGTCGTTACAATCGCCAGCCGATGCGAAATGACCAAACTGTCACCATTCGCCGCGCCGACTATCGGCCGCCGGATTTTTTGCTCGATCACGTCGCACTCGAGTTCGACCTTGATCCAAAACTGACGTACGTCACCGCGACGCTCGATGTGCGGCGCAATCCGGTGGTGGGAGGCGCAGCGCCGTTGCGACTCGATGGCGAGGACCTCGACCTTGCGCTGATCGCAGTCGACGGTCACGCGTTACCCGCGAGTGCTTATCAAGTGCGCGACGATGGCTTGACACTTCGCTTCGCACGCAGTCGAATCGATTCCAGTTGAAGACGGTTGTACGCATCGACCCGTCGAAAAACACGGAACTGATGGGTTTGTTCGTTTCCAACGGCAACTTTTTCACGCAATGCGAGGCCGAAGGGTTTCGGCGCATTACGTTTTTTCCCGATAGGCCGGACGTGATGACGACCTATCGGGTGACGATCCGTGCCGACAAGTCGCGCTATCCAGTGCTGCTAGCCAACGGTAACCTGATCGAGCAAGGCGATCTGTCAGAAGGCAGGCACTTTGCAATCTGGGACGATCCGTTTGCCAAGCCCAGTTATCTGTTCGCTCTGTTCGCCGGCGACGTTGCCATGCACGAAGACCATTTCACTCATGCAAGCGGCCGTGACGCAACGTTGCAGATCTATGTTGAGCACGGCAACGAGGACAAGACCCAACATGCAATGGCAAGCCTGAAGCGTGCGATCGAGTGGGACGAACGCCGCTACGGACTCGAGCTCGACCTGGATCGATTCATGATCGTCGCATCGAACGACTTCAACATGGGGGCGATGGAGAACAAGGGTCTCAATATCTTCAACGCAAAATACATATTGGCGAGCCCCACGGTGGCAACCGACGACGATTACATGAACGTCGAATCGATCGTCGGTCACGAATATTTTCATAACTGGACCGGCAATCGCGTGACCTGCCGCGACTGGTTCCAATTGAGCCTGAAAGAAGGACTCACGGTTTTTCGCGATCAGGAGTTTTCCGCCGACATGCTGGGTGACGCTACCAGCCGAGCGGTAAAACGCATTGAGGACGTGCGGACTCTGCGCGCATCCCAGTTTCCGGAAGATGGCGGGCCGATGGCGCATCCGGTGCGTCCCGACAACTATCAGGAAATCAGCAACTTTTATACGGCGACCGTCTACGAAAAAGGCGCCGAAGTGGTTCGCATGCTGCAAACGCTGGTCGGCGTCGATGGATTTCGGCGCGGCATGGACCTGTATTTCAAGCGACACGACGGACAGGCGGTGACGTGCGAGGACTTCATTGCTGCAATAGCGGATGCCAACGGTCGCGACTTGACGCAGTTCAAGCGCTGGTATTCGCAAGCCGGCACGCCGCACGTCCGCGTCGAAACACGCTATGACCCGAATGCTTACGCACTTGAATTGACCCTTTCGCAGTCGACTTCGGCGACGGCAGGACAGTCCAGCGCACAGCCGTTTCATATTCCGTTTGCGGTCGGCTTGATCGCCGGAGACGGCCGCGACATGTCGCTGCAGCTCGAGGGCGAGCAAAGCAGCCACGAGGTGACTACGCAAGGTGCTGGAACTGACGCAGGCGAAGCAGACGTTTCGCTTCATCAACGTCGATGAGCGTCCGGTGCCGTCGCTGCTGCGCAATTTTTCGGCGCCGGTCATCGTAGAGCATCGCTACAGCGATGCCGAGCTTGTATTTTTATCAGCTCACGACTCGGATGCGTTCAATCGATGGGAAGCCGGCCAGCGCTTGGCCATTGCAATGCTGATGTCGCTGACCGATGCGTTGGAGGCGGCCGTGCGTTGAGCGTCGACGACTCGGTCGTGCGATGCTGCGCGCAACGCTGCTGAATCCAGCGCTCTCGCCAGCCTTCAAGGCGCAAGCACTGCTGCTTCCCGCCGAAAGTTTCATCGGCGAGCAGCGCGACATGGTCGATCCCGAAGCGATACGCGAGGCCCGACGCTACGCAATGCGCGTGAGCTCGGGCGGCGGCTGGCCGCAGACTGGCGGGCAGCGTATTCGTCGCTGCAGGGACGTTGAAACAGGCGCCGAGTATTCGCCCGATGTCGAATCGGCTGGACGGCGCGCACTGCGCAACCTGTCGCTCACTTACCTGGCCGAAGGCGAAGCCGAAGGGGTGCTCGAGATCGCGCGCGAGCAGTTGGTGGCGTCGACCAACATGACCGATGCGCAAGGCGCGCTGGCAGTGATCGTCAACAGCGCATCCCCGCTGAAAGCGGAAGCACTGATGCAGTTGGCGCGCGTGTGGGGGGATCAGCCACTGCTGATGAACAAGTGGTTTCAGTTGCAGGCAACCGCGATGGCGCATCCCGGCGAGCCGCCGGTCGTCGAGCGGGTGCGATTGCTGATGCGCCACCCTGGTTTTTCGCTGTCGAATCCGAACAATGTCAACGCGCTGATTCGATCGTTCTGCATGCTAATGAAGCCGAATTTCACCGGCGTGACGCGAGCGGTTACACGTTCTGGGTCGAGCAGGTGCTGGCGCTTGACAAGATCAACCCGACGATCGCCGCGCGCATCGCGCGCGCGCTCGATCGCTGGCGCAAATTCACTCCCGATCGGCAGGCCGCGATGCGGACTGCGCTTGAACAAATCGCGCGCAGCGCGGTCTTTCGCGCGACGTGTGCGAGATCGTCAACAAATCGCTCGCCGATAGTACGCTATAAAAATTAGCGACATCCCATTCGAATTAAATGCGATGAAGCTGTCGCTGACACACTATCTGATTCGCTGCGAGCGCGAGCATGGGATCGATTCGGACCTTCGGCTGCTGCTCGAGACTGTCGCGCGCGCGTGCAAGACGATCAGCCATGCGGTCGGAAAAGGCGCTCTGGGTAACGTGCTGGGCGATGCCAATGCAACCAACATCCAGGGTGAAGCGCAGAAGAGGCTGGACGTGCTATCCAACGAGATTCTGTTCGAGGCCAGTTGCTGGGGTGGCCACCTGGCAGGCATGGCGTCCGAAGAGATGGACGCGCCGATGGGAATTCCTCTTGCGTATCCGCGCGGCAAGTATCTGTTGCTGTTCGATCCGCTTGATGGCTCGAGCAATATCGACGTCAATGTTTCGATAGGAACGATTTTTTCGGTGCTGCCCAGCCCGTCGGGTAGCGATGGAACGAGCGAGGATGCGGGTGAAGCGGCGTTCCTCCAGCCGGGCAGCCGGCAGGTTTGCGCTGGCTACACGGTCTACGGGCCACAGACTTTACTGGTGCTCACCGTGGGGCACGGCGTGCAGGTGTTCACGCTCGATCGTGACACGGGCTCATTTCTGCTGACGCAATCGAACTTGCAGGTTCCACGCGAGACGCGCGAGTTTGCAATCAACATGTCGAACATGCGTCACTGGGACGCACCGGTAAAGCGTTACGTCGACGAACTGCTCGCCGGCAAAACCGGCCCGCGCGGATTTGACTTCAACATGCGCTGGGTCGCTTCAATGGTGGCCGACGTGCACCGGATCATGTCGCGCGGAGGCATCTTCATGTATCCGCGTGATGCGCGCGATCCGGCTACGGACTGGGCCGATTGCGGCTGATGTACGAGGGCAACCCAATGGCATTCCTGATCGAGCAGGCCGGCGGCGCTGCGACCGATGGCCATCGACGCATTCTCGACATTGAACCCAAGAAGCTTCATCAGCGCGTCGCGGTATTCCTGGGCTCCAAAAGCGAAGTCGATCGCATGACGAACTACCACTGGCCCCAGTAAAGTCGTGCGCATCGCGCGCAATGGTTTCATCAGTGCCATTGCTTTTCAAGCCGCGTAACGATTAGCTACAGATCACTTCGCCGTCTGGTCAACAGCGCTTATCAGATCGCGTTGGAAATGCTCCTGCCCTTAGCGGATTGGAGCGATCGTGAAACTACTGATGCAAGCTATCGTCGCCGTAGCATTACGCTCGCATGCGCCGGCTCGCACGCGCAGTCGGTCGCCGAGAATCCGGCGATCGACATGCCCGGATTCTTGCGCATCTCGATTGAGGCCG
This sequence comes from uncultured beta proteobacterium, assembly GCA_963710675.1. Taxonomy (GTDB): domain Bacteria; phylum Pseudomonadota; class Gammaproteobacteria; order Burkholderiales; family Burkholderiaceae_F; genus JACCZX01. The sequence goes on from CAVQBE010000015.1 coordinate 71,597, forward strand.
CCAACGCCCGCGAAAGCCGGCGAATTTCCGAGGCGGACTTCATTCGCATGAGTCGCGACCCGAAAACAGTCGTTCTTGATGCGCGCAGCCGTCAGAGATTCGACGAGCTGCACATCAAGGGCGCGATAAATCTGAGCTTCCCCGACATCGCAATTGACAGCCTGTCCTCGGCGATTCCGGACAAGTCGACTCGCATCCTGATCTACTGCAACAACAACTTCTCCGGTGCGCTTAGCGCGTTTCCAACCAAGCTGCCGGTGGCGTCGCTGAACCTCTCGACCTATGTTGCGCTTTACAGCTACGGCTACCGCAACGTCTACGAGCTCGCACCGCTGATCGACATCAAGACGTCGAAGCTGAGCTTCGAGTCATCGCCGCGCTAGCCCGGCATCAGCACCGTCGACCCGACCGTCTTGCGCGCTGCGAGATCTTCATGCGCACGCGCCGCCTCTGACAACGCGTAACGCTGCTCAATATCGACCTTGATCTTGCCTTTCTGCATCAGATCGAACAATTCCGCAGCCGACTCTTCAAGACGCGCGCGCGGCACGATATGCGTCGCGAGCGTTGGCCGGGTCACGAACAGCGATCCCTTGGCAGCGAGGATGCCGAGGTTGACGCCGGTGACCGCGCCCGATGCGTTACCAAAGCTCACCATCAGCCCGCGCGGCTGCAGGCAATCCAGCGAGCCTTCCCACGTCGTCTTGCCAACGCCGTCATAGACGACAGGCACCTTCGCGCCGTTGGTGAGCGCAGCAACACGCTCCGCGAAATTTTCTTTCGAATAATCGATCGTCTGCCACGCGCCGGCATTCTTGGCGAGCGCAGCCTTTTCGGGCGAGCTCACGGTGCCGATCAATCGCACGCCAAGCGCGCGCGCCCATTGGCACGCTATCAAGCCGACGCCGCCCGCCGCCGCATGAAACAGGATGGTCTCATTGCCTTGCAAGCGATACGTCTGCCGGAACAGATACTGAACCGTCAATCCCTTCAGCATCACCGCTGCGGCTTGCTCGAAGCTGATCGCCTTCGGAATCTTGACAACGGTGGCCGCCGGCATCGTGCGCAACTCAGCGTAGGCGCCGATCGGTCCCTGCGGATAAGCGACACGATCCCCTTCCTTCAAGGCCGCAACGTTCGCGCCGACCGCGTCGATCACCCCCGCGCCCTCGAATCCCAAACCATGCGGCAGCGCGTTCGCATACAGACCGGTGCGAAAGTAGATGTCAATGAAGTTAAGCCCGATCGCGCGCTGGCGAATCCGCACCTCTCCCGGCCCGGGGTCGGGGACGTCGGCTTCGACCATTTCGATCACTTCGGGGGCGCCGTGCGAGCGGATCACGATGGACTTCGACTTCATGTGACTTCCTCCTTTGTTGCCGGCACTTTGCCGGCGCGCGTCAAGACATAGATGCCAATCAGGACGAGCGCCGTGCCAGCTATTTGCCAGATCGATATGCGCTCACCAAGAAAAAGATACGCCAGTGCGATCGTCGACACGGGGCCGACCATCGAGGCCATCGAGGCACGGCTCGCGCCGATGCGCTCGACGGCGAGCATCGTCGCAAACACCGGAAGCACGGTGCACAACACCGCGTTCAACAGCGATAGCCAGTAGACCTCGGGCGGTTGACGAAGTGCAGAGATTGGATTCAGCACCACGAACTGTGCGAAGACCGCAAAGCTCGACACGCACATTGCATACGCCGTCAGGCGTAGCGCTCCCAGCCGCCGTACCAGTTCACCCGAGATGATCAGATAAATCGCGTAGCAAACTGCCGCGCCGAACACGAGTGCGGACCCCAGCAGCACTTGTCCGCCTTCCAGACTGACGTCGTGCCAGAAGACCAGCAAGATGCCACCGTAACAAAGCGCCAGGGCACCCCACTCGTGGCGCCCAAAGCGTTGACGCAGGAAAAGTGCGGACAACACAACAACCAACGTCGGACTCAAATACAGGATCAAGCGCTCGAGTGCAGCTGTAACGTACTGCAGGCCCAGAAAATCCAGATAGCTGGCCGCGTAATAACCCAACAGTCCAACCAGAATCAAGCGTCCGTGGTCTATGAGCGACAAAGGCTGCGCACCACGAGACGACCATATCAGAACAGCAACGAAAAACGGCAGCGAAAACACCATCCGCAGAGCAATCAAGGTCGTGGCGTCGACACCGTAGCGGTACGCAAGTTTGATGACAACTGCTTTGGCCGAGAACAGAACGCTGCCGCCGATGGCCAGCGCCAGGCCGGCCGCAAACGCACTTCGGTGAGCTGACTGCACATCGGATTGCACAAGACGATTCTACGGTTCGACCGTAACCGCCTGCGGTTCGCAATCTGAAAGCCACGCATTGCGCGGTTGCTTTGGCGCCGTCGCGCGACGGATTGTTATTCTTCGCCGCGCTCAGTGTGTTGGGAAGTGCGCGCATCGAATGAAAGCGTTTCCACCGTTATCTTGCTTGTTCATTGCGGCTCTCGCCCTGGCGTCTTGTCGTTCGTCGACAACGACCGACGCCGCGCTGGAAGCGTGCCGCATCCCGGGTGTTGAGCGCGAGGTGAAGTGCGGGGTCGTGCGCGTGCCCGAGGATCCGGATGCGCCAAGCAGCCGCACTATTGAGGTGCGCTACGCGGTCGTGCCTGCCGTTGCGCGCAACAAGCAACCCGATCCGATATTCGTCTTTGCGGGCGGGCCGGGACAGGCGGCAACGAAAGTCGCACGGCAGGTAATGCCGGTGCTGGCGGAGCTGAACGCACGGCGCGACCTGGTGTTTATTGATCAGCGCGGTACGGGCCTCTCGAACGCTCTTGAATGCGATATCGATGAAGGTTCCCTGGCATCGGCGCTCGAGCCTGAGCAACAGCTGGCGCGGCTCGGTCCGTGCTTGAAGGGGCTTCGCGCGGACTTGCGTCAGTACGCGACTTGGATCGCTGTTCGTGACTTCGACGCAATTCGGGCGCAGCTTGGTGCCGCGAAGGTGAATCTTTGGGGTGCGTCTTACGGCACGCGCGCCGCGCTCGAATACATGCGCCAATATCCCGAGCGAGTTCGAACTGCGGTACTCGACGGCGTAGCTCCACCCGACATGGCACTGCCATTGTCCTTCGCGCTCGATGCCGAGGCGGCGCTGAAGTCGCTCGCCGATCTATGCGCGCGGGACGAGCAGTGCCGCACGAAATACCCCGACTTCGATCAGCGGGTATCCGCGCTGCTCAAGCGCGCGGAAACCGGCATCGACATTCGCATCCCGCATCCGCTTACCGGCGCCACGGAGTCTTTTCGCCTCGATCGCAAAATGCTGGCCTCTTTGCTGCGCGCACCGTTGTATGTGCCGCAGCTGGCCTCGGTGCTGCCGTATGCGCTGGGCGAAGCGGGCCGTGGGGATTTCACCGCACTCGTGGCGTTGAGTGCGGCAGTCAGCGGTGGCGCCCGCGAAAATTTTGCAGTCGGTATGCACTTCGCTGTGATCTGTGCTGAAGACGTTCCGCGCACCGCTGCCGCTGCGTCGCAGGTTGATGCCGGTCGCTTCGGTTCTGCGTTCGCCGAGTTGTACCAGCAAGCGTGCCGGCTCGTGCCGTCGCGGGTGGTGCCGGCAGAGTTTTATTCTGTCCCGGCGTCCAAAGTTCCGGTACTAATTTTCTCGGGCGGGCTGGATCCGGCGACGCCACCACGTCATGGCGACTCGGTCGCACAACGGCTCGGCAACACGAAGCACATCATTGCACCGAACCTCGCTCACGGTATCAGTGCGCAAGGCTGCGCTCCGATGCTCGTGTCGCGCTTTGTACGCGATGCAGCGTTCGACCGAATCGACGGCGAGTGTCTGACGCGAATTCCGGCGCCCGGCTTTTTCGTTGCAATCGACCCAGCCGCAGCACCGAAGACAAAGCCTTGATCGAAGCCGATGATTGAAGTGCATCAGCTCGCCAAGTCCTTCGACGCGAAGGTCGACGGAAAAAAGGCACGCATCATTGCCGTCGAGGACGTGTCATTTCTTGCCGCCGACGGCCGCATAACAGCGATGCTCGGGCCAAATGGCGCTGGCAAGACAACCACGCTCCGAATCATCGGCACGTTGGTAAAGGCCGATCGCGGCCAAGCGCGAGTCGGAGGGATTGATGTGCAGGCCGATACGCGCGCCGTCCGCGCTCAACTGGGCGTGTTATCCGATGCCCGTGGGCTGTACACGCGACTGACAGCACGCGAAAACGTCGAGTATTACGCGCGATTGCGTAACGTGCCGGCAACGGTAGGCAACGAGCGGCTCGCCAAAATGGCCGAGCTGCTCGATATGGGCTCCCTGCTGGATCGTCGCGTCGAAGGCTTCTCGACCGGCGAGCGGTTGAAGGTGGCACTGGCCCGAGCGCTGATCCATGACCCGCACCATTTGGTCTTGGACGAACCGACCAACGGACTCGATGTCGTCTCAACGCGCGCATTGCGCAAGCTGCTACTGCATCTGCGCGATACCGGCAAGTGCATTGTTATCTCGTCGCACATCATGCAGGAGGTGGATCAACTCGCCGACGAAATCGTGATCGTTGCGCGCGGCCGCACTGTTTCACACGGAACCGCGCAACAAATCCGCGCCGAAGCTGGAACCGAATCGCTGGAAGACGCGTTTGTAAAACTCGCGTACGAATCCGAGCCGGTGCGATGAGCTCTCCGCTCGGCCGCCCGAAGGAGGCTCGCTCCCGCTTGGCGGGATGGCGCGCAGCGCCAAGGGTGCAACCTTGAACACGACGTGGACAGTCTTTCGCAAGGAGCTCAAGGACGCACTGCGCGACCGCCGCACCTGGCTGATCGTGCTGGTGACGTCGATCCTCGCGGGCCCACTGACGCTGTTTCTGCTGTCGATCTTTATCGCCAGCGTTGAAGAAGGCGCCGCAAAACGAGAGATCTATGTTGCCAATGCCGTAGCGGCGCCGACATTGATCAACTTTCTGCAGCGCGCGGGCGCAACCGTCAAGGACGCGCCCACGGACTACGCGGCGCAAATCAAGTCAGGACGATTGCAGAACGCCGTGATTGTGGTTCCCGATCAGTTCGAACAGCGTCTCGCCGCCGGCGAGACCGTCCGACTTCCGATCACGTTCGATGAAACCGCATCGCGGGCACAGCCGGCAACACGGGTTACGTTAGGTGCCGTGCGCGGTTTTGCGCGCGAACTCGGCCTTCAGCGACTGCTGGCACGCGGCGTCAGTCCCCAAGTTCTGGCGGCCGTTGAGATAGAGGAGATTAATGTCGCAAGCAGTCAGGCGCGCGGCGCGCAGTTGTTATTCCTGATCCCATGGTTGGCGCTGCTAGGCTCTGTTGCGGGCGCGCTCAGTGTTGCAATCGACGTCACCGCTGGCGAACGCGAGCGCGGCTCGCTCGAGCCGCTGCTGATGAATCCGGTCGAAGCGGGAGCGGTGGTCCTTGGTAAATGGGCGGTCGTCGCGCTGTGCTCGGCCGCGGTGGTCATCCTGACGCTGATCGGCTTCAAGACGGCCATGCAATTCATACGCAGCGAAAACCTGTCCGCGCTGATGCAGTTCGGCTTCAGCGAGTTCGCGCTGTTCATTGCGATGCTGCTGCCGTTTTCCGCGATGATCGCGTCACTGAACATGCTCGCCGCAACGTACGGCCGCAGCCATAAGGAGGCACAGACCTATGCGACCTACCTCGCAATGCTGGTCAACTTCACACCGATCATCCCGCTGTTCATATCGATTCGCGATGCGGGCTGGCAGCTTTTCGTGCCCGCGATGGCGCAACAAGCCGTGATGATGCGCGGGCTGCGGGGTGAAGCCATCACCGCGGTCGACATTTTATTGCCGGGAGGCATCGCGATTGCACTAACCGCAGCGGCACTCTTTGCGCAGGGTCGATTGCTTCGAACCGAGAGGATCATATTTTCGCGATAGGGGTTTCGGGCGCCGGTAAGCATCGAAGGGCGAACACCCGCAATGCAGGCAGCCGAGGCCAGCCACCTGATCACCGATTTATTCGCAGTACCGCGTCGCTCACGCGGTGCGATAATCGGCCCCGCCGATGTCTGAACCTTACACAGCCACCGTCCCGCTCGACCCGCTCGACGCACCGGTTCCTGCGCCGCCAAAGACGATCGGGCGCTTCACGATCTTGAACGAGATCGGTCGCGGTTCGTACGGCGTCGTATACGCCGCGCACGATCCTGTCCTGGCCCGTGAAGTCGCGATCAAGATCATTCCGCTAGCTCGCGAAGATCAGTTCCGCACGCAGATCGAAGCGAGTTTTCTGCACGAAGCCAAATCGGCCGGCGGCATGAGCCACCCCAGCATCGTGACGATCTATGACGCGGGCAAGACCGACTCGTTTGCATACATCGCGATGGAGCGGCTGCACGGACAAGATTTGCACGAATACCTGGCGAGCGGTAATCGCATGAGTCCGCGCCAGTCGGCAGCAATGATGATGCGAGTCGCCGATGCCATTCATTACGCGAACAAGCGGGGGCTCGTACATCGTGACATCAAGCCGAGCAATATTTTCTTGTCGCGCGATCTGAAGCCGAAGCTGCTCGACTTCGGCACCGCGCTCGCGCCGGTGCCGGAGACGAAGCTGCGCGGCACGCGCCAGCTCGTTGGCACTCCGAACTACATGTCGCCCGAGCAAGCCGATGGGGCAACCCTCGATGCGCGCAGCGACATCTTTTCACTCGGCACGATTTTGTATGAGCTGCTTTGTGGTCGCCGCGCGTTCGATGGTCGAACGGTCGATGAAACGCTTGACCAGGTGCTTGCTGCAAATCCAAAGTCCGTCGATCGAATTCGTTCGGAAACACCGCCGGCACTCGTCGAAATCGTGCGCAAGGCGATGGCCAAGGAGCCTGCAGCGCGGTACCAAAAGGCAGCCGAGTTACGCAATGCATTGGCAGATTTCGTGGATGGTTCGCGGGCTCCTGCTGCGGACGCTGTTGGAACTCGTGCGAGCGAACCCCGCCTGGTCGCCGCACCGCCGCGCAAGTCTGCATTGAGTGGACGCGCGATGGTGGCGATCGTCACCGGGGCGATAGCGATCATCGTGTTGGCGGCAGCGCTGCGCCGTGAGCCCTCAGTACCTGTCCCGCCAGTCGAAGCTTCCGCACCGGTGATTGCGCCGCAGCCAGTGACTGCGGCCCCGCCCGTCGAACCGCAACCAACGCCATCGTCCGAAGCACTCGCTGCTGCGGCCTTGCGCGAGGCGCAAGCCGCGGAGGCCAGGGCCGCGAGCCGGCGCAAGGTCGAGCCGCCACCAGCACCGGTGCCTCCACCCCGTGATGGCACGGTGACGCTGGCGGTGTCCCCCTGGGGCGAAGTTAGCGTCGGCGGCAGTCCGCGCGGCGTGTCGCCGCCGCTAACGCAACTGACGTTGCCGCCGGGCGTGCATACGATCGAAATTCGTAATGGCTCGGCGGCACCGTTCGTCGCGCGCGTCGAGATCAAATCGGGTGAGACGCTCGGCCTGCAACACCGCTTTTAGTTACGCGCTTCTCGTACGTGCGGTTGCTCCGCAGCCGTACGTGCACTCGTCGCGATGGTTTGCGGGCCACACACTTTGGGCGGCCGCGCGCGCGGCCTGGGGCAACCAGCAAAAGCATCTATCCGGCTCCTGCGGTGGCTTAATTCGCTGCTTCGCTCTGATTGTGATGTATGTCCACATGGGCTAGCCTGACACGATGGCTGAGGCATTAACCCAGAATCTGAAACTGATCGGCCGCTATTCGATCCTGCGGGAGCTACGGCGGGACCGGCATACGGTTGCGTATCTTGCGATGGATCCGGTGCTCAACCGGGAGCTGGTGCTAAAGGCCGTACAGCTGCACCCGCGTCGTGGCGAAGAGTCGGCCGGTCATGAGCGCATCGAGCAGGCGTTCATGCGCCAGGCGCAGGCCGCCGGACGTTTGCATCACCCGAACATCGTCACAGTGTTCGACGCCGGTCGCGTGCACAACGTCGGGTATCTGGCACTTGAGCGGGTCGACGGCAAGCTGCTGGATGATGCCATCCATGATGGCTTTCGCCCGGGCATGCTGCAGGCCGCAGACATCGTCGCCCGGGTAGCGGACGCTGTCGAGCATGCGCACTCGCGCGGCGTACCGCACGGGCACCTGGCGCCCTCGCGAATTTATCTGCAGGAGCCCGACAAGGTGCCGAAGGTGATGGGGTTCGGTGGATGGATAGATAGCGGAGCGACCGGCGATTTCGAGCTGGCCGGAACGCAGGCCATGTTGCCGTACTTTCAGAATGAGCTGGGGGCCGAAGCACGTCGCAAAGATATTCGCGCGCTCGGCGCGTTGCTCTTCTTGCTGCTTACCGGTGTAAGGCCGGATATGAATGCGTTGCGGAGCCGCAAGGGTGGCGAAAGTCCCATCATCGAGATGCGGCCAGCGGCTCCATTGGCACTGGCTGAGATCGCAGAAAATGCACTCGAGCTGCACGGCGCGCGGGCGTTCGGCACCGCCGCCCAATTGCGCAATGCACTAACGACTTTCTTGTGGGGTAACCGCGGAAACCAGCCTCCGAGCGCTCTGACGATTACCGGGATGCCTGCGCGGGTAGAGATTGTGCCGGCTGCGCAACGTCGCGCGCCCACGGTTGGCATGCAACCGACGATGCGCATCAGCCGCGCATCACCGCGTTCCAGCAACCATGTCGCACTTGCTGCGGCTTGCGCTATTGCGTTGATTGCCGCTTTCGGCGCAGCGTGGCGTGACACGGACCGGCCATCGCGGCCGTCAGCTGCAATGTCGCCGCCATCAGTGACTACCGCGCCAACGCAGCATGAATCACAAGCGCAAGGCGACAGTCCTGCTCCGGGATCCGATGTGAGAACCGAGCCCTTGCCTGCATCGACAAGCCCTCGCGGAAACATGCTCCGTCCGGCGAAGTCGGCAACACCCGAAAGCGCAAAAGGCGTTGTAATTTTCGCTGTCACCCCTTGGGCGGATGTGTTCGTCAACGGAGCAAGGACCGGCACAACGCCACCGTTAGCGCAGCTCCAGTTGCCGATTGGCAAGCATACGATCGAATTGCGTAACGGGCAGCGGCAGCCGTTCGTGGCTGAGGTCGATGTTGAGCCCGGGCGTCCGCTGCGAATCAGTCACCTGTTCAAATGAGCGACGCTTTTAAGTATCCAGCTCTACCGCGGTTGGCCACTGTTGCCGGGCTGCTGGGTGTCCTAGGCGGCTGTGCATGGCTCGAACCGCCCCCTGCGCCACCTGCGCCGCCTCCGCCTTCAATTAGCATCGCGCGCCTCTACGAGCAGCCTGCGGAGCGAGCGTTCATCAATGGCATGCGCTTTTACGAGGATGGCCAGTACGAACGAGCGGAAGTGATGTTCAAGCGAGCCCTGGCTGAAGGACTCGGCGATCGCAACGATATGGCCGCGGCGAACAAGCACCTCGCCTTCATTGCCTGCGCCTACAGCCGCCCAACGGAATGCGAGTCTGCATTCCGCGCCGCATTCGCTGCCGATCCGGACTTCAAGCTGAGCGATGCCGAAGTCGGCCATCCGCTATGGGGCCCGGTCTACACGCGGGTCGCAGCCGAGCAGGCAAAGGCGGCGAAGAAAACGTCTTCGTGATTAGGTGGCATCCGGAGTGCAGTCTCCCCTGCCGTTGTGAATGCGCGCACGCGCGGCCGCCCGAAGGGCGCGCATCCAACTAATCACGACGAGTGCACGTGCGGCCGCGCAGCGGTCGCGTACACGAGGAGTGGTCTCTAGAACCCTATCCGCGTCTTTTTCGCGGCGCGCTCTTCGGTGATGTCGTCAGGCCGCACTTCATTGCGCCCGGCCAGCTTTGCCGAGCCGAAAGCAGCAAGCAACACGCGCCGCATCTCGCGCGGCTTTAGCCTGGCAAGCCGGTCAAGGCCTTCATCGGAAAGGTCTGCAGGAAATGCCTGACCCCAGGCATGTTCACCGCGTAGCTCGTCGTAGATGCAGCGTGCGATGCGACGCGAGCCTTCGTGATCGGGTGGATCGATCGCATACACGTTCATCCGATTCAGGATCGGCGACGGAATCGAGTGCGAGTCATTCGCAGTAGCGATCCACACGACATCTGATGCATCGATTGGCACGTCGACGAATTCGTCGATGAATTCGGTCGCAGTGTCATGCTCTAGCAAGGTGTACAAACTGCCCAGCGGATCGTATTGCGTATCACTGCCGGCCTTGTCGATTTCATCGACGACGATTACCGGGTTGGCGTAGTCGCCATTGACCAGCGCGTCGAAGACTTTCCCTGGCTTCGCGTTTTTCCATTGCGCCGACGCGCCCGAGAGAATCCAGCCGGCAGTGAGCGAGCTCATGCCGATGAAGTTGTAGCCGGTACCCAGCAACTTTGCGAGCCGGCGCGCGAAGTGAGTCTTGCCGATGCCCGGTTCGCCCAGTAGCAAAATGGGCTCGAGCTCGAGCGGATCATTGGAAGACAAACACAGCGCCAGCTGTTTGCGAATGTCCTGCAGTGGCGCTTCAAAGTTAGGCAGCTCGTTGATCAGTGCATCGATGTCGGGCAGCGCGGCCGGCTTGGTCACGAAGCGCTGACCACCGCTTCGAATCATCTTGACGTAGGTTGCCCGCAACGCCTCGCTTGCGCTCGCGCCAAGCTCCTGCAGGCCGGTCAGCGCATCCTCGACGCGCAACACCTGATAGACGTCCTTGAACCCCGCGATCGCAATCGGCGACGGTATCACCGCAGGTACGCTCATTCAGACCTCCATTGACGCTGCATTCGAATCAACGCGGAAGCACATAAACGGTATACATGTAAAACCCTGACTGATAGAGGCTAAAAAGACTACTAAAGCGAGAATGCAACAAAGCACTCGTGCTTGACGAGTGCTAAATCGGCTTGCAAAAGGCTGCTAATTCACCGGCGCCGATCTAAATGCGTATCCCTTGCCGTTGATGAACAAATACTCAACGCGCAAAAGCCGCTTGTTGTCGTCCGCCAGCCCGTAGCCAATCACTTCGATTTGGTCACCCACCTTGAGCGGCTGCGACAAGCCCCAAGCCTGCATGCGCGACAACGGCGCAAATTCGACCTCCCAAACGCCAGCCGCGTTTGCGGGCACTTGCACCTTCTTCAGAACGCCGGCGCCGTCGACCGCTTGCTGTTGCGCAGGAACGGTGCGCGAGGCGATGCCATCTGGAAGCTTTGTTGCGTCGACGCGCAACATCACTTCAGCGTGCGGATTCTGCCAGCGCACCTGCGTCAGCGTGCCGCTCAAATACAGCGGCTTGTCCTGATCGAAGCTCGACCAGCCGTGATGAGCAAGGACCGGCGCGGCGAGCAGCACGCCGATCGTCAGGTAAGCAAAGTGGCGACGATACATACGACCTCCTCAACATGACTATTCAAACGTAGGCAATCAAGCGGCCACAGGCGATGACGCCTATCCAGAGCACGACCGAGAGCAAGGACTGGGCCTTCGCGACCCAATCATGTAGCAGAAGGCTACCGCGTCGATGAAACCACCAGGCGTTGCCGCCTGCCGTAGCGATCAACCCGAGCTTTATCTGAAACGCTCGGTTGGTGACAATCTCGGTGGCGCTCGAAATCAACATCAACAAACCCGCAGCGGCGGCCACTGCAAACGACACCAACGCTATCGTTACCGACAGGCGCGCGAGGGGCGAAAGCGGAACCGCCGGGGCCGCACCAAAGACGCGCAGCTCGAGCACCATTAAGGATCCAAACACCGCGGCAAATGCAGCGATATGAATTGTCTCGAGCGCGGGATACGCCCAGATGGAGCGGCGTATCGCTTCCGACAACGGCCACGTCTCAATCGCGGTCAGGGCGGTGGTGATCGCAGACACAGACGACTCTACGTCTAGCGACGACGTGTGCCGCCCAGTATTGATCCCAGAACTCCGCGCGTAATTTCGCGCGCTATCGACGACCCGACCGAACGCGCGGCGCTCTTGCTCATCGCCTCGACCATCCCTTCGCGTCGACCGCCGCGTGGACCGGTCGAGCCAAACAGAATGTCACCGAGTCCGCCCATGATGCCGCCCCCAGACGTCGGCGCGGGGGACGGAGCGCCGGGCTTGCCGCGACCTTGTCCCGCTGCCGGTGGCGATGCACTTTCCGCGCGCGCCCTCAACATCTCGTGGGCAGACTCACGATCGACCGTCTTGTCGTACGTTCCGGCAACGATTGAATTCTTGATCAGTTGCCCGCGCTGATCCGGCGTGATGGGGCCAAGCTGCGATCCCGGCGGCAGTACCCAAGCGCGCTCCGTGATGCCGGGCGTGCCTTTAGCGTCGAGGAAGCTGACCAGCGCTTCGCCCACCGCCAGCTCAAGAATCGCCTTGGTCGCATCAATCTTCGGATTGGCGCGCATTGTCTCGGCCACAGACTTGACCGCTTTCTGGTCGCGTGGAGTGAATGCGCGCAGCGCGTGCTGCACGCGGTTGCCGAGCTGGCCCAGCACTTTATCGGGGATATCGAGGGGGTTTTGCGTGACGAAGAAAACGCCGACACCTTTGGAGCGAATCAGCCGTACTACCTGCTCGACTTTTTCCAGCAATGCGGTCGGAGCGTCGTTGAATAACAAATGCGCCTCGTCGAAAAAGAATACGAGCTTCGGTTTGTCGCGATCGCCGACTTCGGGAAGGTTTTCAAATAATTCGGCCAGCAACCACAGCAGGAAGCTCGCATATAAGCGCGGGTTGTTCATCATCTTGTCCGCGGCAAGCACGTTGACAACGCCTTTGCCGTCAGTGGTCTGCATCAGGTCCGCGATGTCGAGCATCGGCTCACCGAAGAAGCGTTCACCGCCCTGCTCTTCGAGCTGCAACAGACCGCGCTGAATCGCACCGATCGACGCCGACGAGACGTTGCCGTATTGCGTCTTGAACTGAGCGGCGTTGTCACCGACGTATTGCAGGATTGCGCGCAGGTCCTTCAGATCGAGCAGCAGCAAGCCGTTGTCGTCGGCCACCTTGAATACCAGAGACAGGACGCCTTCCTGCGTTTCGTTCAGCGCAAGCAGCCTTGCGAACAACAGCGGTCCCATATCCGACACGGTCGCGCGCACCGGATGCCCCTGCTCGCCCCAGATGTCCCATAGCGTGACTGGACATGCTTGCCAGTCCGGTTCCGGCAGCCCGCGCTCGGCAAGCCGGGCTTTCATCTTGTCGTCTGCCTTGCCCGCGGCTGCGATGCCCGAAAAGTCGCCCTTGATATCGGCCATGAACACCGGTACGCCAATATTCGAAAAGCTTTCGGCCATTTTTTGCATCGTTACCGTCTTGCCGGTACCGGTGGCGCCGGTAACGCAGCCGTGTCGATTCGCTAGCGCCGGCAACAAGGCGAGTTCGGTATTACCCGACATTGCAATCACGAGCGGTTCAGCCATGCAAGCCTCGACTGGTTGTTTCGCAAAGCGTAGCCGAACGGGAGTTTCGGAGCGCACCGCTCCTGATGTACTGCTTGTTACACTCGCGCCCCTTTTCCGAGTCGCAGCGATCCCATGGCCGGCCATTCCAAGTGGGCCAACATTCAGCATCGAAAAAACCGCCAGGATGCGAAGCGCGGTTCGCTGTGGACGAAGATCATTCGTGAAGTGACGGTTGCTGCGCGCGACGGTGGCGCCGATCCTGGCATGAACCCGCGCCTGCGCCTTGCTCTCGAGAAGGCTCGGCTTGGCAACGTTCCCAAAGACAAGCTCACGGGCGCGATCCAGCGTGGCGCCGGCAAGCTCGAGGGTGTGACCTACGAAGAGATTCGATACGAGGGGTATGGCATCGGCGGCGCGGCATTGATGATCGATGCGCTGACCGATAACCGGGTGCGTACCGTCGCCGAAGTGCGGCATGCATTAGCGAAGCATGGCGGCAACCTCGGTACCGACGGCTCGGTTGCATTCAACTTCAAGCATTGCGGCCAATTGCTGTTTGCGCCCGGCACATCGGAAGAGAAAGTGATGGACGTTGCGCTCGACGCCGGTGCCGAGGATGTGATCGCCAATGATGACGGCACGGTCGAAGTCATCTCGGCGCCCGCCGACTTTGAAAAGGTTCGCACCGCACTTGACAGTGCGGGGCTGAAACCCGAGCTTGCCGAGGTGACGATGAAGCCTCTCGCGGAAACGGTACTCACGGGTGACGATGCCGACAGGATGCAAAAACTGCTCGACATCCTTGAAGACCTGGACGATGTGCAACAGGTGTACACCACCGCCGCAATCGCAGCGTGAACAGGCCTAGATGAAGCTGCTGGTCATTGGCGGCGGCGGTCGCGAGCACGCGATCGCGTGGAAACTGGCTCGGTCGGCACGCGTGCAGACTATCTTTGTCGCGCCTGGTAATGGCGGTACTGCGGGCGACAAGCGCTTTCAGAATGTTCCGTACGAAAGCAATGAAGCGCTGGCGGACTTTGCTCAGCGCGAAGGTGTGGCGTTTACAGTCGTCGGACCCGAAGCTCCGCTTGCCTCCGGCGTGGTCGATGTGTTTCGTTCGCGCGGATTGAGAATCTTCGGCCCCACGCGAGCAGCCGCGCAGCTCGAGAGTTCGAAGGATTTTGCCAAGGCGTTCATGCAGCGCCACCGAATCCCGACCGCCCAGTATCAGACCTTCACAGATGCCGTGCTCGCGCGCGCATACGTCAACGAGCGTGGCGCACCGATCGTCATCAAGGCGGATGGTTTGGCTGCAGGCAAGGGAGTGGTCGTTGCTATGACGTTGGACGAGGCCAACGCTGCGATCGATTCAATGCTGATTGACAACCGCATGGGCGCGAGCGGTGCGCGTGTCGTGATCGAGCAGTTTCTAACGGGCGAGGAAGCAAGCTTCATCGTCATGTCGGACGGCAAGAACGTGCTGGCGCTCGCCACGAGTCAGGATCACAAGCGCTTGCTCGATGACGACCGCGGGCCGAACACCGGCGGCATGGGTGCGTATTCGCCAGCGCCCGTCATCACGCCGACGATCCACGCACGTGCGCTGCGCGAGATCATCATGCCGACAGTCAACGGAATGGCCGCCGACGGAATTCCGTACCAGGGATTTTTGTATGCCGGCCTGATGATTGAACCCGACGGCAACATCAAGACGCTCGAATTCAATTGCCGCCTGGGCGATCCGGAAACTCAACCGATCATGCTGCGACTGAAGTCCAGTCTCGCGCAATTAATTGATGCTGCAATTGATGGACGGCTTGACCAGGTCGAGGCCGAATGGGATCGCCGCACCGCACTCGGTGTCGTGATCGCTTCTGCGGGTTACCCTGACAATCCGCGCACTGGCGACGCGATCACGCGGCTACCGAATGACACTGAAGACTGTATTACCTTTCACGCCGGCACAGCGTTCGAGGATCAGCAACTTGTAACGCGTGGTGGCCGTGTGCTGTGTGTCACCGCGCTGGGCGAAACGGTGCGTGCCGCGCAAAAACGCGCATACGACGCGGTGGACGAAGTCGAGTTCAGTGGAATGCAATGCCGCCGCGACATCGGGCATCGTGCCCTCGCACCGAAAACAACCGCTAGGATCGTTGATGCCTGACACGCCGTACACCGTAGAACAGCACATCGCGCTGAAGCGCGTGTCGGCGATTGCACCGTCACCGGACGGTACTTGGCTCGCCGTTGCCGTGCAAAGGCTCGATCGCGAGGGCGTGAAGTACGTATCCGACATTTGGAAGGTGCCTACCGACGGCAGCGACGCAACGCAACTGACACGCGGCGACAGCAAGGACACAGCGCTTTGTTTCCGCCGGGACGGTGCACTCGGATTTCTTTCGAACCGGCAGCCAAATGAAGTCGAGAGCGACGACGACGCCGAGAAGCGCATGCAGGTCTGGTTGTTACCGGCAGCCGGCGGCGAAGCTCTGCAGCTGACCGATGAACCGCTTGGTATCAGCGATTTCAAGTTTGCGAAGAATGCTGACTGTCTGGTCGTGCTGGCTTCCGTGCTGGATGGCGTCGAATACGACAAACAACGCGAAACCGCAAAGGACCGTGAGAAGAAAGGTTCAAGCGCGCGTCACTTCCGCAGTCAGCCGGTGCGCCACTGGGACCACTGGCTGCACGAGAACGACAACATGGCGAACACGCACGTGATTGCGTATTCATCCGATGGAAAAGCGCGCACCGATCTAACACCGGAGGCACGTCGGGAGATGTCGGTCGAGCCTGGATTCGACGTCTCACCCGATGGCCGGCACGTTGCCGTGACATGGCAGAGCACCGGCGACGATCGCGAAACCGACACCGCGATCGCGCTGATCGCTGTCGAGTCCAAAAAGATGGCCATCGTTGGCGCAGCGACCAACAGCAACACGGAATCACCGCGATTTTCACCCGACGGTAAGACGCTCGCCGTAATTCGCATGACGCGCTCGCCGACCGTCGTTGTTCGCCCAACGCTTACGTTGATCGACGCGGCAAGCGGGTCGCTGCGTGAAGTTGCCAAAGACTTCGAGGCGTGGCCTGAACTAGGCGATTGGTCCGCCGATGGCAAACGTTTGATCGTCGGCGCCGACGTCGCGGGGCATGTGCCAGTTTTTGCAATAGAAGTTGATACCGGTAAAGCAGAGAGGATCACTGCCGAGCGCGAAGGTGGTGCTCACGGCGATCTGCATGTGCTTCGGGACGGACGCATCGCCGGAATTCGCTCGACGTTTCTCGAGCCACCCGAAGCATTCGTCGTCGCGTCAAGAGGCAGTTCCCCGCCGCAGACGCTGGCACGCCTTTCGGGTTTCGAATATCCGGATTGGGTGGAGGTCGAAAACCTTGCAGCCAAATCAACCGACGGCATCAATGTGCAGTACTTCGTCGTGAAGCCGAAGAACGCGCAAGGCCGACTGCCCACATTGCTCTGGATTCACGGCGGCCCGATCGGCATGACGGCAGATGCCTGGCACTGGCGGTGGAATCCGTTGCTTGCGGTCGCGCAGGGTTATACGGTCGTGCAACCGAACCCGCGCGGCTCGACGGGCTTTGGCCAGCAGTTCGTACAGGGTATCTGGGGCAACGTCTGGGGCGACCAGTGCTACAAGGACCTTATGGCGGTCACCGATGCAATTGCCGCGCGCGCCGACGTCGATCCGAATCGGATGATGGCGATGGGTGGCAGCTTCGGCGGCTACATGACGAACTGGATCGGCACGCAGACGCAGCGCTTTAAATGTCTGATTACGCACGCGTGCGTAACGACGATGGCGCAATTCACCGGCACCACGGATCACCCCGCCTGGTGGTACCTGGAAATGGGCGGCGAGGATCCGTACGCTGACCCCGCTGCGTACGATCGCTACGCACCGATCCGCCATATCAAACAGTGGAAAACACCGGCGCTGATCATTCACGGTGAAAAGGATTACCGCTGTCCGATCGGTGAAGGACTGAACCTGTTCGAAGCACTTCAATACCACGGCGTGCCGTCAGAGATGCTGGTGTTCCCCGACGAGAACCACTGGATCATGAAGCCGCGCAATATCGTCGCGTGGTACGACACGGTGTTGGGCTTCATTAAGCGCCACCTTTCGTGACCGCAGAGTTTCTCGACAGTCAAAGCGTTCGCGAGTATCTGCTCGACCTGCAACAACGGATCGTCGACGCGTTCGAACGACTGGACGGCCGGCGATTCCGTCACGATGTCTGGGAGAAGCCCGCCGATGCGCAACTCGGCGGCGGTGGACTGACGCGCATTATCGAAAACGGCAATCTGCTCGAACGCGGAGGGGTCGGCTTCTCACATGTCGTCGGCAAGGCGCTGCCGCCGTCGGCCAGCGCCCAACGACCCGAACTGGCAGGACGACGCTTCGAAGCGCTCGGTGTCTCGCTCGTTTTTCATCCGCGCAATCCGCACGTTCCTACCGTACACATGAACGTCCGGTTCTTCATTGCGAAAGCTAAGGATCAGCGCGACATTTTCTGGTTCGGTGGCGGAATGGATCTGACGCCTTACTACGGTTACGAGGAGGACGCGCAGCACTTTCACGGAACGTGCAAACGTGCTCTCGATCCCTTCGGCGCCGACAAATACCCGCGTTTCAAGAAATGGTGCGACGAGTATTTCTATCTGAAGCACCGTGACGAGCCGCGTGGCATAGGTGGCGTGTTCTTTGATGATTTTCACGAGCCGGGTTTCGCGCAGAGCTTTGCAATGCAGCGCGCGGTAGGCGATTCGTTTCTTGACGCTTACGTAGCCATCGTCGAGCGCCGCCGGGATACGTCTTACGGCGACCGCGAGCGCGACTTTCAGGCGTATCGGCGCGGCCGCTACGTTGAATTCAATCTTGTATTCGATCGCGGCACCTTGTTCGGACTGCAGTCGGGTGGCCGCACCGAATCGATCCTGATGTCGCTGCCTCCAATCGTGCATTGGAAATACGACTGGCAGCCTGAGCCCGGAACGCCTGAAGCGCGGCTGTACTCGGAGTTTCTGCGACCACGGGAATGGGCCTAGCGGATGGACGACGCAGCGGCGCCGATCGGGCTGCTCGGGGGCAGCTTCGATCCGATTCATCACGGTCATCTGCAGTTGGCACACGACGCGCTGAAGCATTTACCGCTCGAGGAGGTTCGCTTTGTCCCCGCTGCCCAACCGTGGCAGAAGGGTCCGATCACCGCCGCCGGACACAGAGCGCAAATGGTGCAATTGGCGATTGCCGATCAGCCGCGATTTGCGCTCGACATGCGCGAAATCGAACGCGGTGGAGTGACCTACACGATTGACACGTTGCATGCGCTGCGTTCACAGATGCCCGACCGCCCGCTCGTGTTGGTCATGGGCTCGGATCAGTTCGCGCGGCTTAATACCTGGCGTGACTGGCTACAGGTCATTCAGCTGGCGCATGTTGCCGTCGCAACGCGCGCCGCGGCGCATGTTCCACTCAGCGCGAAAATGTTGACGCTGCTCGACGAGCGGCGTGCAGAAGCCGCATCCCTGGCTTCGAAAGCGGGCGGCAACGTCGTCGAATTCGCGATGACGCCGGTGGATGCGTCCGCAACCGAGGTTCGTCGTTTGCTGCGCCAGCCGAACTCAGCCGAAAGGGCGCAGCGTCTGTCCGCGATGGTTCCTGCCGCGGTGCTCAACTATATTGATTCGCATCACCTGTATCGGGACTAATTTGGACATCAGAAAACTGCAGCGCCTGGTTGTCGATGCGCTCGAGGACGTCAAGGCGCAGAACATCGAGGTCTTCAATACCGCCGGGTTATCGGACATGTTCGAGCGGGTCGTGATTGCCAGCGGCACGTCGAATCGCCAGACCCGCGCGCTCGCATCTTCCGTTGTCGAGAAGGTCAAGGAAGCCGGCGGCGATATCGTCAGTGTCGAGGGCGCCGAAGCCGGCGAGTGGGTCCTGGTCGACTGCAACGAAGTGATTGTGCACATCATGCAACCGGCCTATCGCGCCTACTACAACCTGGAAGAAATATGGGGTGGCAAGCCGGTTCGCCTCAAGTCTGCCGCGGTGGCGACGAAAAAGTCCTCAGGCAAGGCGAAAAGAGCGGTATCCGCGTCGTAGCTGCAGATGAAAATCACCGTGGTCGCGGTCGGCCAGCGACAGCCACCGTGGGCCAATGCGGCGGTCGATGAGTACCTGTCCCGCCTTCCCGCCGAGTTCAAAGTGGAGTGCAAGCTGGTTAAAGCCGAATCCCGTAGCGGCGATGTCCCCCTCGCGCGTGTGCTAAGCGCCGAGGCAGCTCGTGTTCGCGCCGCGATACCCAACGGCGCATGGCTGATAGCACTCGACGAGCGTGGCAAAGATTGGACGACTCAGCAATTAGCCGCGCAGCTTCAGCGTTGGCAGGACTCCGCTGGCGACGTGGCTTTCGCGATCGGCGGCGCTGACGGCCTGGATGCCAAGCTAAAGCAAGAAGCCCGCATGCTTCTGCGACTGTCGAGCATGACGCTGCCGCACGCGCTTGCCAGGGTGATGCTGGCCGAGCAGTTGTATCGCGCGGCTTCGATCCTCGCCGGGCACCCATACCATCGCGCCTAGCAGGACTATCTAATGCCCGGCGTTCTTTATCTCGCCTCACGCAGTCCACGCCGACGCGAGCTGCTAAAACAGATCGGCATCAAGTTCGATCCGCTGCTGTTGCGGCTTGCGAATCCACGGGGGCCGGATGTCGACGAATCACAACACGACGGCGAGTCCTGCGGCGATTATGTCGAACGTACTGCGCGTCAGAAGGCGGCGTTCGGGCTCGACGTTTTGCGAATGCGATCGATGCTGTATCGGCCCGTGCTGTCGGCAGACACCATCGTCATCGTCGATGGCGGCGTTCTTGCCAAGCCTGCAAACGTCGAGCAGGCGCGCGAGTTCATGCGCAAGCTATCGGGACGCACGCACGAAGTGCGAACTGCCGTGGCACTTGCAATGGAAGGTTCGCTAACCACCGCAACTTCGGTTTCGCAGGTGACTCTGCGCCCGCTGACCAACGACGAGATCCAGCGCTACTGCGCGACCTCCGAGCCCTACGACAAGGCCGGCGGCTACGCAATACAAGGGCTTGCCTCGATCTTTATCGAACGGCTGGAAGGAAGTTACTCGGGTGTTATGGGGTTGCCGCTATTTGAAACTGCGCGACTGCTCTCCAGCGCAGGATTGAAAGTGCTGTAAACGAAAACGGCTCGCCGTTTTCGCGGCGAGCCGTCCTGCGGACAAAAACGGAGTTACTTCTTCGCCTTCTCTTTATCGGCCAAGGCCTTGCACTGAGCGTCTTTCGCCGCGTCTTTCATCTTGGCGTCCTTCGCGGCCCCGTCCATATAGGTCTTGCATTCCGCTGCCGTCATTTCCTTGGGTTTCGGTGCGTCCTTCGTCTGCGCACCAACGGTGGCTGCAGCGAGGCCCAGGCAGCAGGCGATTGATACGGAAGCTAGCGTCTTCATGGTTCTCTCCCTTGTTGTGGTTGGTGCAGTTGGCGCCCGAACGTATGCGCTGGGTCGTTCAAGTGCAGCCCAAGCATAACCTTATGCGCCAGCTGACCTCAAGCGGGATACTCAGGGATTGCCCCAAGGGCCTGCGATACCATCGACGCCGACCCTATGGAAGACATCCTGATCAATATCACCCCCCAGGAAACGCGAGTTGCCGTCTTGCTGGCCGGCGTCGTACAGGAGTTACACATCGAGCGTAGTGCGGCGCGCGGCATTGTCGGCAACATTTACCTCGGAAAGGTCGTGCGCGTTTTGCCCGGCATGCAGTCGGCATTTGTCGATATCGGACTTGAACGCGCGGCTTTTTTGCACGTGGCAGATATCTGGGAATTTCGCCAGGTCGCACCCGAAAAGCCATTGCCCATAGAGCGTCTGATTCATGAAGGTGAGACTCTGCTGGTGCAGGTGGTCAAGGATCCAATCGGCAGCAAGGGGGCCCGCCTGTCGACGCAGGTCAGCATCGCGGGGCGAATGTTGGTCTATTTGCCGCAAGATCCACATATTGGGATCTCGCAGCGCATCGAGAACGAGGAAGAGCGTACTCAGCTGCGCGAGATGCTGCAGCGTCTGGTGCCGCCCGACGAGCGCGGCGGCTACATCATTCGTACCAGCGCGGAAGACGCCACCGAAGCAGACCTTGCTAACGATCTGGAGTATTTGCGCGTGCTCTGGCGGCGCATTCAGGAGCGGCGCGCAGAAAGCACTGCGCCCGCTGTTCTCTATCAGGAGCTATGGCTCGCTCAAAGGATACTGCGCGATGTGACTACCGAAGCAACCGCATCGGTTCAGGTCGATTCGCGAGAGAACTTCGTCAGGCTGCAACAATTCGCGCGCCAGTTCGTTCCGCGCGTCGAAGCGAAGTTGATCCATTACACCGGCGAGCGGCCGCTGTTCGACCTCCACTCGATCGATGCGGAGATCGAGCGAGCGCTCGCGCGCAGAGTGGAGTTGAAGTCGGGAGGCTACCTGATCATCGACCAGACCGAGGCAATGACCACAGTGGACGTCAATACCGGCGGTTTTGTCGGGACGCGCAACTTCGACGACACGATCTACAAGACGAATCTTGAAGCGGCGCAGGCGATCGCGCGCCAATTGAGGCTTCGAAATCTCGGCGGCATCATCATCGTCGACTTCATCGACATGATGAACGCCGAACACCAGGACGCCGTGCTCGCAGAGTTCAAAAAAGCTTTAGCCAGGGACCGTACACGCATGACGGTAAGCGGTTTCACACAGCTCGGTCTGGTTGAAATGACACGCAAGCGCACACGCGAATCGCTCGCACACATCCTGTGCGAGCCGTGTCCGATGTGCCAGGCACGCGGGCAGGTCAAGACATCGCGCACGATGTGCTTCGAAATCCTGCGCGAGATCTTGCGCGAGTCGCGCCTGTTCGACGAGACACGCGAGTTCCGGATACTCGCCTCGCAACAGGTGATCGACCTGTTCCTGGAGGACGAATCACAGTCGCTTGCAATGCTCTCCGACTTCATCGGCAAGCCCGTATCGATGCAGGTGGAGACGGTTTATTCGCAGGAGCAGTACGACGTGGTGCTGATGTAGTGGGTCCCGGCACTCGCGTTCTGCTGATTGTGGCGACTCTCGTCGGCGGGCTCGCCGCCGACATGTACACCAACATTGTCGGACAAACAGTGATCGGCCTGATCGTTTGGCTGACGCTGTTCTCGTTACTGGCTGATGTAGACCGGGACACGCGATTCATGCTGATGGCGTGTCTGGTGATCGCCACCGCAGGCGAGATCGTGCTTTCGCTCGGCTGGGGCCTGTACACGTACCGGCTCGACAACATTCCGTTGTTCGTGCCGCCGGGCCATGTTCTGCTGCTGCTGCTTGGACTGTCGCTCGCGCGCGCGATGCCGGACGGTGTCGCGCTCGCCATCATTTGCGGCGCCGGTATCTATTCATTCACTGCCGGCGCCGCAGGAATCGACACGCTTGGCGTTCTGCTTTTCGGCGTTCTGTTGACAGCGTCGGTGGCGATGCCGCGACAGCGTCGCCTCTATGCAAGTACGTTCGTACTCGCGCTCGCCCTCGAGATCCTGGGCACATGGCTCGGCAACTGGAGCTGGGCTCGCGATGTACCCGGCACATCACTCGTCACAACCAATCCACCGGTGGCTGCCGGAGCGTTCTATTGCGCGCTCGACGCACTTGTGGTTTTGGCGACAACACGGATGCGGGGGGCGAGAAGAGTACCTAGTGTTGCGTGACTCTTTGGGTTGGCTCAGGTGCTCTCGTTGCGCGCGAGTTTGGCCGTAGCTGATCTGGAGAGTCGTCGCTGCGCGCAAGCGTTGGGCGACGCTGCCTCGCCTGGGCGTCGGGCACGTCGTGCCAACCACTGCGGTACTCACAACGCCGGCGCGAAATAAGGCTAAAGCGTTATTTCGCTCAACAGCCCCGGCGTTGCTCCGCTCCTCGGGCGACGCCCCGAAGGCAGGTCAGCGCCGCCCAACGCTTGCGCGAGAGACAGTCTCACTAGTTGTGGGGAAAGAAAAAAACACCTCGTGCGAGGCGCTGTCGCGATAGCAGCGGCTGGCGCAGCTGCGCCGCCTTTGAGTCGTCGCCCGAGGAACGGAGCGCCAGCGGGGTCCTTAAGGGCCTGCCTGTCTGAGCGCAGCGAGTTGCAGGCCCGCCGCTGGCGCGAGTACCGCAGTGGTTGCCACTTCAGTGGCCGACGACGTAGGCGGCGCAGCTGCGCCAGCCGCTGCTGCTGCACATAAGACCTAACCCGATTCTTTTTTCCGAGGAACCCGCCCCAGCAGATAAAACTCGTCGTTCGGCCGCATGCCAATCATGTTGGCCATTCGATTCGACAGCGCGAAGAACGCGGCGATGGCGCCGATGTCCCAGATGTCTTCATCAGTGAAGCCTTGCTCGCGCAACGTATCGAAGTCTGCATCTTCGATCGTCGACGACGCGGTCGCGACCTTCATCGCGAACGCGAGCATGGCTTTCTGACGCTCGGTGATGTCCGCTTTCCGGTAGTTCACTGCAATCTGATCGGCGATCAGCGGTTGCCTTTCGTATACCCGCAGGATCGCACCGTGCGCGACGATGCAGTAGAGGCAATCGTTGGCGCCGCTGGTGGCGACGACAATCATCTCCTTTTCACCCTTGGTAAGTCCCGAATCACGCAGCATCAGCGCGTCGTGGTACGCGAAGAACGCGCGGCACTCATCGGGCCGGTGCGCGAGCGTCAGGAAGACATTGGGCACGAAGCCCGCCTTTTCCTGAACTTCGAGCATGCGCGCGCGTAAATCCTCAGGCACGTCAGCGATCGAGGGCACCGGGTAACGGCTGATCGGTTTCCGGTTTGTAGTGCTGTCCTTCATTTGATCTGCTCCTCGGCTTCCGAGCGTTGCTGCGGCGAATGTGTCGCAAACTGAATCTCATACAAATGTGCGTACAGACCCTGCTCGCTGCCAGCAATTGGCGGTGACTGCCGATTTCGACGATCCGGCCATGTTCGAGCACGACGATCCGATCAGCGCGCTCGATGGTGGATAGCCGATGTGCAACGACGAACGTGGTTCGCCCCTGCATCAGACGTTCGAGCGATGATTGAATGTAGCGCTCCGATTCGGAGTCGAGCGCCGAAGTGGCTTCGTCGAGCAGCAGAATCGGGGCGTCCTTGAGGAGTGCGCGTGCGATGGAGATTCGCTGGCGTTGCCCGCCGGATAATCTGACCGCACTCTCGCCAATAGGCGTCTCAAACCCTTGAGGCAGCGACTCGATCAGCGGCAGCAGAAACGCAGCCTCTGCGACTTCGCGTATGCGTTCCTTGGAGGCGCCACGCTGTCCTCCGTAGGCAATGTTCGCGGCAACGGTGTCATCAAACAGTACGATGTCCTGCGACACCAGAGCGATCTGTCTGCGCAAGCTCGCCAGCGTCAGCTGATGAATCGGAACTCCATCGAGCACTATGTCGCCGGACGTCGGGCTGATGAAGCGCGGTATCAAATTAATCAAGGTGGTTTTTCCGCTGCCGGACGGACCCACCAGTGCGATCATTTCTCCGGGTGCGACGCTGAGTTCAATGCCTGTTAACGCGTCGGCAATCGTGTCTGGGTAGCGGAACGACGTGCGCCTGAACTCCACCTGGCCCCGGGCCTTTTCTATCGTGTTCGTGCCGGTGTCTTGCTCAGTCGGCAAATCCATCATGCCGAACACGCTCTGCGCCGCCGCCGCCATGCGAGCGAGCGGGCCATTCAGCGAGGCCAGGTGCCGCAGCGCGGGTAACAGCAGCAATGCAGCTGCCAGAAACGTGACGAAATCGCCGGCCGTAAGTTGCGAATCGCGTGCTTGCCATAACGCAACCATCATCACAATCGCCACACCAAACGCCCCGGCAATCTGCGTCAGCGGCGTGGCAGCAGACCACGCCACCTGCATCCGCATCGCAAAACCGCGCAGTCTGGCGTTGATGTGCCGAAAGCGCTCATTCTCATAACTCTCGCCTTCGTGGATTTTGACGACGCGTCTTCCCTCGTGCACCTCCTGCACCGAGCGCGTCATTTCGCCCAGCATCACCTGATTCTCGACATTGAGGCGGCGTAAACGGCGATTGAATGCGCGCAGCGTCAAGGCAATCACCGGAGCAATCGCCAGTGCCACCAGCGTCAATTGCCAGTTGTAGTAGAGCAGCAGCAACAGCAGAAAGATGACAATTAGCGAGTCGCGCACAGCAGTGCTCAGCACCTCGGCGGCGAGGTTCAGCGCGTTGGTAGCTTCGTTGACGAACTTTGAGATCACGACGCTCGATGGCATCTGTTCAAACGTCGCGGCTGGCCAGCGCAGCATGCGATCGAACATCGTCATGCGCAGATTCATCAGGACCGACTGCGAGATGCGATTCAACAGATAGGAGCTCGCGAAACTCGCAAACCCGCGCACGATGAACAGCCCCACAAACGCGAGCGGTAGCCACATCAAGCTGCTCGAATCCCGTTCAAGCAGTGCGCGGTCAGTCAGCACGCCAGTCAGCTTCGCCAGAATAGGATCGGTCGCTGCAGCGATCGCGGTCGCCAGCAACGCGAAAGCCAGGACCTTTCGATGGGCGAGCACCATACCGAACAAGCGGCGCAGGTTCGGATCGTCGAGCAACCGCGGTTGCGCCGGGGAAGAACTCGTCATGGTGTCGCGTGCCAGAATCTGTTGTGCGATGAGGGCCTGTTCACACCAAAACCTTCGACGACCGTGCTTAGTGTATGCGAAGCACCTCGATGCAAGCATTCGAGTCTTGGTTCGCATGGAATCGTGAAGCCGCTGCTGGTTCGACTGCCGAATCACCTTGGGGACGCGTGCATGGCACTGCCTGCGCTCGATCTCCTGGCTGATCACGGTTTCACACTGACGCTTGCTGGCCGGCCAT
This sequence comes from uncultured beta proteobacterium, assembly GCA_963710675.1. GTDB lineage: Bacteria > Pseudomonadota > Gammaproteobacteria > Burkholderiales > Burkholderiaceae_F > JACCZX01. Next base: position 97,893 of record CAVQBE010000015.1, read on the forward strand.
GGGCCACCGATCTGTTTTCCGCCTATCCATGGAAGGTAATTTCGTTTGCAAGCTCGCGTATCCAGGCCCTGCGGAATGCCAGAGTGGATAGCGGATTGCTGCTGACGAATTCGTTCAGCACCGCACTTGAATTCAGGCTGGCCGGGATTTCCGCTGTCGGCTACGCACGAGATGCGCGTTCATGGCTACTGGACCAGGCGGTCGCCGTGAACGCCAGAGATCACATGGTCGAGTACTACCACCGGCTCGCTTGCATAATCGTCGATGCATCGACAGAGGTTCCGCGCGACCTGCAATTGCGCATCAGCGAGCGCGCCTTGCGGCATGCGCAGCAATTACTCGCTGCACACGAGGTCGGACCCGAATATGTCGTGCTGTGTCCGGTCGCCGTAGGATTTCATCGTGGCAAGCTAAAGGCGTGGGGCGGTTTCACTCAGCTGAACGCCGAGTTGCTGGCTGAGGGAATGCGAGTGGTGGCGATGCCTGGGCCGAATGAATCTGAGACGGTGCGCCAAGCGTTGCCTGGCGCGATTCTGTTACCCGAATCGGATGTCGCGAGCTTTGCAGCAGTCCTTGCAGGCGCACGCTTGGTCGTCGCCAACGACAGTGGAGCCGGACATCTGGCCGCAGCGGCGGGGGCGCGATTGATTAGCGTCTTTGGCGTAACCGATCCCGAAAAGACACGCCCATGGAGCACGCGAGCCACGCTAGTCGGTTCGAGCGATGGTTGGCCCAGCTATCAAGCGGTTCGATCTGCGGTCGACTCCGCGCTGCGTGACTGAGTAGCAACTGGACTTTCGCGAGCCAGGCAAACACCGAGCAAAATCGCAATCAAGTGTCCTTCATTGAACGTATGAAAGTGCGAACTGAACAGGCTTGTCAGGCTCCACGCTAGTAGCAGCGCGATACCGACTACAGCAAACGCCCCACGTACCTGCTGCCGAGCGGCGGAAAACAAGAACCACGCAAACGCGACCAACCCGAGCAAACCTGTCTCCGCCAAGATCAGCAGGTATTGATTGTGAGGGTCGGCCGTAAGCGTTGCCTTCCATCCGGTGTAACGCTGCGTCACCACTCGTCGATATTGTTCGGGAAAGGAACCGAGTCCATGCCCGATAAGTGGCGAATCGCGGACGATAGAAGCCGTGGTTTCCCACATCACTGGGCGAATCCCCATGGGAGTGATCACCGGAGAGCTGTGCGTTTCCCGCAGCTCCTTTAGGCCCAGCTCGATCCGCTGGGTGATTAGCGGCGAAAGCCACACCGCGCCGGACAACAACACGATGAGTGACCCGATGGCAGCAATTCGCGCGCGGCGCCGCGTCATTCCAACGATTACCACGACAGACGTCACTGCCAATGCCAAATACGCGCTTCTCGCGTAAGCAACCAATATGACGTTGGCTACCATCAACACAGACGCTAACCCCAACGCCCACTGCTGCCATGAACCGCGTCGCGCGTGCAATAGGAGCACTAGAGCGAGTAATGCGCCGGTCGTCAGCGCCAAGCCCTGCGTGACGTGATTTCGCAAAATGATTCCGCTTGCGACATCGGAGGTCGCTTGCGCTGGTCCGAAATCGAACTCGAAAAAGGAGGCGACGGTTGCGGCAGTCGCCGTAATGACGTAAAGGGACGCGAAGGCCAGCTTTGAAAATCGCGTGTCGAAAATCGCGAGCGCGATAAACAGCAATAGGAAATGGCGCCACCCTAACCACGCTTTCAGCGCTATAAAAAACGGCGCCTCGCTCCATGTCACAGACAGCAGCAGGACAGACAAGAACACGATGCAAGCCTTGCCTAGCGGCTGGTGCCAGGCCCACCGGATACGCTGCACGCATGATGGCGCTGCAATGAACGCGAGCAGCATCACGACTGCAGCGATGTTGGCTACCGCTGCGCCAGTAAATGCCCCGATCGCAACCAGCGCAGCGGCAATGCGCGCAATTGCGAGTGATACACGGTCTCGGCCTAACTGCTTGCGTACTAAGCGAGGCAGGCTCAAAGAATTCGTCGCCTCCATCGCGCTTGATCGTTCTTCGCCACCATCGATCCCATCGGAAGCGCAGCCATGTCCTCACCTTGGTGCGACCGATCCGCTTTCGATCAAGCACGCTGACAAAGCGTCCATTCATGCTGCCTTGTTCGACGATCGGATCGCGAAGCCAGTAGTGGACAACGCCCATCGCCGCGTCAGCCTCGCGCATTAGCCAGTCAGCCGGCCGTGTAATTTTTTGGCGAGCAATGTACTCGAGCCGCAATCGAGCGGCGCGCTGATCAAAGACAACGGCATCCGTCGCCGGCAAAGCCAAATCCGTTTTCACGAGTACCGAATCGGAGTGCTGTGCCGGGGCAACATACTTGTTGTCCCCGCAGCCCAGATAGATCATGTAGGGATGTTTGATCAGATCTGCGCCGCGCATCGCCGCACCGAAGACCGTGGAAAAATTGGCCGCCAGCATCGCGTCGTCCTCGAACACCAGCACTCGCCGATAGCCGCGCGCGACGCAGCGTCTCCATGTTTCGATGTGCTTCAGCACAAGCGATTGCTGTGACGGCCCCATGTCACTTGGAGCAAACGTCGCTTCGATCAGATCGGCACTCAGCTCGGCTGCGTCGTGGTCAAAAATCCACTCGAACGCGATTCCGTGCCTTCGTAGCTCGGCTTCGATATGAGCAATCCGGTCGTGAAACGATCGCACCGACAAGACAAAGACCGCGTCGACCAACTCGTTTACGGGGGAATGCAATCGATTGTCCTGCGATGGTGGAAGACGAGAAAGCTACCGGATCAGACATGATGCGAACAAGCAACTTGCAAAGCGATTGTAGAGAAGCAGGCTCGCAGGCACCCGTAAGATGCCGCTCGCCTACACAGTGACGAACCATGAAACCCCGCCTGAGCGTCGCCATTATTACGCTGAACGAAGAACGCAACCTGGCGGACTGCCTTGCCAGCGTGGCGTTCGCGGACGAAATCGTTGTCGTGGACGGCGGCAGCCAGGACCGCACGTGCGAGATCGCGCGCGCCGCTGGGGCAAGGGTCGTAACCGCGTCCGAATGGCATGGGTTTCGGAGTGCAGAAAAATCGCGCGATCGATGCATGCGCGGGCGATTGGGTGCTTTCGGTCGACGCAGATGAGCGTGTGCCCGCCGCCCTGCGCGACGAAATCCAGGGCGTGCTGCGCAACCCCGCGTTCGATGTCTATGAGATGCCGCGCAGTTCCTATTACTGCGGTCGCTTCATGCGCCATTCAGGATGGTGGCCGGACTATGTCAGGCGATTGTTCAGGCGCGCAAGCGCGCGATTTTCGTCAGCGCCAGTGCACGAGTCTTTGCAGACCGAAGCGAGTATCGGGAGGCTCAACAATCCGCTTGAGCATTGGAGTTTTAGAACAATGGAGCAGGTGCTGCACAAGGTCAATCACTATTCATCACTATCCGCGCCCGTCGTGTTGCAGCGGGGGCACCGTCCGACTGTAATGACGGCCGTCCTGCACGGCGTTGCTGCGTTCCTTCGCACCTACGTCCTCAAGCGCGGGTTCCTCGATGGCGCTCACGGCTTCATGCTTGCCGTCAGCAACGCCGAAGGGTCGTATTACCGCTACATCAAGGCGATGCTGCTGCATCAGCAATCGCGTGACTGATGCGATGCTGATTTCTGTCGTCGTTGCCACTTACAACCGCCCCGATGCGCTGGCCGCAGTCCTGCGCAGCCTGCAAAAACAGAACGATCGTCAATTCGAAGTGGTCGTTGCTGATGACGGTTCCAGAGACGAGACCGCACAGGTGGTCCAGCGCACGCAGGCAGCATTTCCGGTGCCGGTGACTCACGTATGGCAGGAAGACACGGGTTTCCGGCTGGCTGCAGTACGAAATCGCGCCACCGCGCGCGCGCGCGGCGACTATCTGATCTACCTCGATGGCGACTGCATCGTGCGTCGAAATTTCGTGCGCGCTCACCGCGACCTGGCTGAGGCCGGGTGGTGCGTAACGGGCGGGCGCGTATTGCTAAGCGAAACCTTCACGCATCAGGTGTTGGCGACTAACACTGCGATCGAAGATTGGAGCATCGCCAATGCTGCTGTTGCCGCGCTTCATGGCGAGCTCAATCGCGCAACGTCGTTGCCTCGGCTGCCGTTGGGTCCGTTACGAAAGCTTGGAGCACGCCGTTGGCAACGACTCAGGGGTTGCAACTTCAGCGCGTTTCGGACCGATGTCGAAACGAGTCAATGGCTTTGACGAGTGTTTTCAGGGATGGGGCTTTGAAGACTCGGACTTCGCCGCCAGGCTGATCGAATCCGGCGTGCGATTAAAGAACGGACGATTGGCGACCAATGTGTATCACCTGTGGCACCGCGAAAACGACCGCAGGGCGGAAGGCGAAAATTGGCAGCGTCTTCAGCAACGGATCAATGCGCACGAATCACGCGCGCAGATGGGACTCGATCAGTATCGGTGACGGTTAAGCGTAGTTGTAGTAGGCGCGGCGCACCCTGGGCTGCATTGCCAGGTCCGCCGCCAGACGATCTTCAGGCCGCACACGCCACTCTTCCGGCAGCGCCACATCGACGCTGCCCGCACCGTTGCGATAGCTGATGACGATGCGGCAACCCTGGCCGGCGTGCCCGTTGGTGACTCGATACGGATCGAGCGCGTCCTTTAGCCGCACCACATCGCCCACTCCTTCGACTTCGATGCGCAGGCGAGCCGCTGCGCGTGCACGCGCCTCGGTCAGATCCATCAGCTCGTCGGCCGACACCGACAATCGCTGCGCGAATTCATCGTTGCGAACCCTGCCGATCACAAAGAGCAGTTGATCCTCTTTCAATAACGCTCGCTTGCGGTCGTACAGTTCCGAAAAAACCATCAGCTCCAACTGGGCAGTACCGTCTTCGAGAACGACAACGCCCATACGACCGCGCCGCGTGTTCTGACTGCGCGCCGATACGATGACGCCTGCAAGCTTGACTTGCTCGCTGCGTCCCATCGGTGCGTTCTGAACATCGGCCAATCGCGTCGGCGCGAGCCGCCGCGCTTCGGCAGCGAATTCGGTGAACAAGTGGCCCGAGAAGTAATAGCCGAGCGCGAGCTTTTCGTTCGAAAGCTTCTCGCGCTCATTCCAGCGCGCCGCTGAAACATACTCGACGTGCCGTGTGCTTTCGAATGCGCCAAACAGGCTTGCCTGGCCCGCTGCAGCAGCCGTATGGTCGGCGGCATCGATCGCCCTGCCGACACTGGCCAGCAGAACCGCGCGATCTTCGTTCAAGCGGTCGAACGCGCCGGCGCGCACCAGCGCCTCGAACACGCGGCGGCTGACGAATTGTTTATCGACACGCGCGGTCAGATCGAACAGGTCCGCAAACGGGCCACCCGCCGAGCGAGCGGCAATGATCGCCTCGATCGCCCCACGGCCGGTGCCCTTGATGGCGCCGAGTCCGTAACGAATCGTCTTTGCATCGACCGGCTCGAACCGATATCCGCTGACATTGATATCAGGAGGCAGCACTTTCAACCCGATTGACTTGCTGTCCTCGATCAGATCCTTGACCTTGTCGGTGTCGTCCATCAACGTCGACAAGTTGGCCGCCATGAAGGCAGCGGGGTAATGCACCTTGAAGTAAGCAGTCTGATACGCGACCAGCGCATACGCCGCACTATGGCTTTTGTTGAATCCATAACCGGCGAACTTCTCGATGTGGTTAAAGAGCTCGGTCGCAGTACGTGCGTCGACTCCCTTGCTTGCGGCGCCATCGACGAAGATCGAGCGGTGCGTCGCCATCTCTTCCGGCTTTTTCTTGCTCATCGCGCGCCGCAAAAGATCGGCGCCACCCAGTGAGTAGCCGCCGGTCACCTGCGCGATGCGCATCACCTGCTCCTGATACACCATCACCCCATAGGTTTCGGAGAGGATCGGCTCGATCGAGCGATGCAGGTATTCGACTTTCTGCCGGCCGTGCTTGCGATCGACATAGTCGGGAATCAGGTCCATCGGTCCGGGCCGATACAGCGCGTTCAACGCGATTAAATCTTCCAGTCGATCGGGCCTGGCGCGCTTCAGCAGCTCGCGCATGCCGCGCGATTCAAACTGGAATATGGCGGTGGTCTCGCCGCGCTTGAAGATTTCATAGGTTGCAGCGTCGTCGAGCGGCAGTCGATCGAGTTCCAGCGCGAACGACGGATCAAGCTGCCGCACGTATTTCAGCGTCAGATCCATGATCGTCAGCGTTGTCAGTCCGAGGAAGTCGAACTTGACGAGCCCGATCGCCTCGACGTCGTCCTTGTCGAACTGACTGATCACACCTTCGGTGCCCTGCGCGCAATACAACGGAGTGAAGTCGGTCAGCTTGCCGGGCGCGATCAGCACGCCGCCCGCGTGCATGCCAACGTTTCGCGTCAGTCCTTCGAGTGGCTTCGCCAGCGCGATCAGCTCCTGGTTCTCCTCGTCGCCGGCGACCGCGTCGGCAAACGCAGGTTCCTGGGCCAGTGCGCGCTCGAGCGTCCACGGATCTGCCGGGTTGTGCGGTATCAGCTTCGACAGCTGATCGCACTTCGTGTACGGCATGTCGAGCACGCGACCCGCGTCTCTTACGACAGCCTTTGCGCCCAGCGTGCCGAACGTCGCAATTTGCGAAACGGCCTCGTGCCCATACTTGCGCTTGACGTAGTCGATCACCCGGTCGCGATTGTCCTGGCAGAAATCGATATCGAAATCCGGCATCGACACGCGCTCGGGATTAAGAAAGCGCTCGAACAGCAATCCATACTGCAGTGGGTCAAGGTCGGTGATGCGAAGCGAGTACGCCACCAGCGAACCGGCACCTGAGCCGCGGCCCGGACCGACCGGGATGCCATTGCTCTTGGCCCAGTTGATAAAGTCGGCAACGATCAGGAAGTATCCCGAGTAACCCATCTTCGCGATGGTGGATAGCTCGAGATCGAGTCGTGCGGCGTACTCGGGCCGCCTTTCGTTGCGTAGGTTCTCGTCGGTATACAGCTTCGACAAGTCGTTGCTCGAGCCCTTCGGACGCCAATTGCCGGCAGTGATCGTCAAGCGTCACACCTGGAGGCGTCGGAAATTTCGGCAGACGCGCCGTACCCAGCTCGAGCGTCAGGTTGCAGCGCTTGGCGATCTGCACCGAGTTCGCGAGGGCTACCGGCACGTCAGCAAACAGCTCTGCCATTTCCGTCTGCGTTTTCAGGTACTGCTCAGGTGTGTAACGCCGCGGCCGGCGCGTGTCGTTCAACGTGTGGCCTTCTGCAATGCATACGCGCGCTTCGTGCGCGCGAAAGTCTGCGCGCTCCAGGAACTGAACCGGGTGGGTTGCGACGACAGGAAGCTGAAGACGGGTCGCCAGTGACAGCGCAGCTTTTGTCTGCACCGCATCGCGCACGTCGCCGGTACGCTGCAACTCCAGATAGAACCGGCCGCTGAATGATGCCGCCAGTCTTTGCGCCACCAGTGTTGCGGCCTCGGGTTTGCCGGCAAGCAAGCAGGAGCCGACGGCACCGTAGCGTGCGCCTGAAAGCGCAATCAATCCTTCAGCGTACCGATTCTGGCCTTCCTCGAACCACTCGATGCGCACCTCTGCGCGGTTGCGATGCGGATTTTCAAGGTAGGCTCGCGTGATCAGCGCGCACAGATTCAGATAACCGGCGCGGTTTTGTACCAGCACGACCATGCGCGTCGGGTTATCGCGGTCCAGATCATTCGTGATCCACAGATCGCAGCCGATGATTGGCTTGATGCCGCGCTTGCGAGCTGCCAGGTAAAACCGTACCGCGCCGAACAGGTTGGCGCTATCGGTGAGGGCGAGTGCGCCCTGCCCGTCCTTCGCCGCCTTGGCGATTGCGTCATCGATACGCACAATGCCGTCGACGACCGAGAATTCCGAGTGCAGGCGAAGATGGACGAACTGCGTAACGCTCATTGATACGATTTTGCCATTGCGCTCGTGCCGAGACTGTGGATAACCGACCGATGGCGTCAATTGCGGTGTAATCCAGACCGAAACCCCTGGAACGCCCCCAAATACCGCTTGCCCAACCCTTTTGTCAGCCGCGACGAGCGGCTATCGTTATCCAATGGCGAAACCACATTCCCAAGGAGACTGCATGCGCCGATTCTTCTTCGCCGTTTGCCTGGCCGCGCCGATGCTGGCTACCGGCCAGTCGATGATCTACAAGGTGCAGATGCCTGATGGCAGCGTGCTGTACAGCGACAGCGTGCCCTCAGGTGGCAAGGTGCTCGAGGAACGCGAGGCGAAAAGCACGCCACGCGTCAACGTAGTACCCAGTCAGCCACCAGGAAAACCGGCTGCTTCTGCAACCCGGCCATCAAATGCATCGGATCCGATCATGCGGCCATCCGCGGCGGCGAAGGGCGCGCCGGCGCCCGACAACATCCCCGCTCTGGAGCGTGAATTGGCAGTAGCAAAGCGAAAGCTGGAACTCGGTCGCGAGCCGCTGCCGGGCGAAAGACGCGGTTTAGCCGGCGGCGGCAGTCGCCTGACCCCGGAGTACGAGGCGCGAATCGCAGCCATGGAGCGTGACGTCGCAGCGACCGAAGCAAAGCTCAAGAGCGCGTACGACAAGCGCTGAAGCAAACGAAGCCCGATAGGACGCAGTCTTATCTCTCGAACCTGCGCTGCGCGGTAATTGCCAGTCCACTCACCACACTTGTGAAACGGTTGCCGCGCACCGTCTGCGCAGTTGGAAATGCGCTGGTTAGCCGCTCGACCAGGGAGTCGAGTCCAGTTGAACCGCCGGTAAAGTAAAGCGCATCGATTTGCCTGGAATCGATCTGCGCCTGACGGACCGTTTCGCGCGCAGTCTCTACGATGCGCTGCACATCGTCTCGGAGCGCTTCACTTCGTTGGTTCACATTGAGGGATGCACGCAGTCCGGGTTCGATGAAATCCAATTCGATGCTTGCTTTGCCCGAGCTGGACACTTCAATCTTTGCGCTTTCAGCCAGCGCTGCCAAGTCGTGCCCTCGGTGCTGCTCCATTACACGCAACAGCCGCTGGTGAGCGCGCTCGTCGTTGTACATCGTGCGCATTAACTTGAGCTCTGCGATGCGGCTCGGCGTGTACGTCGTGTTGATCAAGTGCCAGGTGGCAAGGTCGAAGTAAATCTTTGAAGGAACCGGTAGTCCGCGTGGACCGTCGCCCCCATAACCCAGTACCGGCATGATTGCCGCAAGATTGATTGACCGGTCAAAGTCGGTGCCTGCCAGATGCACGCCGTGGTTCGCCAGTACATCAGACCGCCGGTCGACTGTTGCGTGACCGGCTGCACTGGCTCGAATCAGCGAGAAGTCCGAAGTTCCGCCGCCGATGTCTGCTACGAGAACGAGCCGCTCGCCATCCTCGGGGACGAGTCGCGACTCGTAGTCGAGAGCGGCAGCGATCGGTTCGAATTGAAATTGCACTTCTGAAATGCCAGCCGCCCGCGCCGCTTGCGAGAGTGTCTGTTGCGCCCGGGCATCCCGCTTCAAATCGTCATCGACGAAGAAGACGGGCCGGCCGATGACCACTCGATCGATCGGCGATCTCCAGTGCTCTTCGGCTCGCAGCTTCAAGCGGCGCAGATAGGCGATCACCACATCGAGATAGCGCACCTGCAGGCCATTCGGAAGCTCTGTCGCCTCGTCCATCAGATCCGAGCCCAGAATGCTCTTGATGGATCGCATCAGCCGACCCTCGTGGCCGTCGATGTAGGACGTGATGGCGGCACGACCAAATTCACGTGTTCCGTCTTCGGAGTTGTAGAACACCGCCGTGGGCATGCTGGTCTCGCCAGCCTCCAGCGGCGCCAACTCGATGTGAACGCGTGCCGAGGTCTTCGAATCGGCGACCGCGCGTGCGACCGCCGAATTCGAAGTCCCGAAGTCGATGGCGCAAGCCCGCGAGCTGACCTCTCGCGAGCTCTCGCGAGCCGCCGCCGGCACTGGCGCTCTTAAAGAGCGATCAGAGCGATCGATGCACCCACACCGTCGCGAGCAGATACACCGTTCGCGTCCATGTTGTCTCGCCGAGGTATATCGAAGTTTGAAACATAACCGCGGTCGCCAACAAAGACGATGGCCGACGGGAATTCCAGCGGACCCTGGCTGCCGTTCTTTGCGATCTGCCGCACTTGTCCGGCTGGCGTCACTGTAGCGACGGCGTTGAGCTCATTGACCGCAACCCATAGCGTGCTACTGCGATCGAAAGCCAGACCGTCAGCACCTTCGAGCAGCGCGACTCTGAGCGAGCAGGACAGGTTTTGAGCCTTTGCCATCGGGGCCGATCGTGACCTTCCAAATCGCGCCGCGCGCGGTGTCCGCAACATGCAGTACACCGTTGGCATCAAATGCGACACCATTGGCAACGATCTGCTGTTGCGTCTTGCCGTCGGGAAGCGTGCGCACGTGCTTGTCGATCTGAACGGCTATTTCGGCGGCACCGCCATTTGGGCCGACTCTATAAACGGTGCCGCTAGCGCCGGCACCAACGAAAAGATTTCCTTGGCGGTCAAACGCGATGCCATTCGCGCCCGGTACTCCGGTCGCAAAGGTTTGCGCCAACCCAGGCTTCGCCGGGTTGAGGTCAGCGCCGCGGATGCGCACAACCTCGCGGAACGGACCAACGGCTACGAAAAGGTCACCCTGGGAATTGAACGCGATCCCCGAAGGATCGGCATTGACTTTCTTGCTCTCAACCTCGCGCGCCTCGATCCTCCCGACGACAACGGCCTTGGGGGACTTTGGATCGACGCGGAGAATATTTCCGGTGACGCGATCAGGCAGGTAAAGCACGCCGCTGTGATCGGCCGTGATGCTCTCAACGATCACCGTGCGTTCTGTGCTTGCCGGATCAAGATCCGCAAGGAGCGACACGGTGGGATTGCCGGCCTGCATGCTCGCACAGCTAGTCAACGCAGACGCGAGGAGGCCAAGTAGGAGAACTCTCATTTTTACTTCCTTTGTGGCTGAAGCATGTCGAGGCTAAGGCTGACAATTGATTCTAAGCGCGGATACGCTGAGCAGCGCCTAACGCTCAATGGCGTACAGCGCCACTTGCTTAGCGCCTTCGCTTAGACGCAAATGACGCTCAAAGCGCATGCCTATCGCCTGCAGCACGCGGGTGGACGCCACATTGTCCGGATCGGTAATCGCAACGATCCGGCGGATGCCGATCGTGGCCAGTCCATGATCAAGTACCGCCTGCGCTGCTTCAATTGCGAAACCTTGACCTCGGCTCCGGGGCAAGAACGCGTAGCCGATATCTACATCCTCGAGTCCAGCGCGGCGTACCAGGCCACACATTCCAATCGTCGATCGGTCTTCGGTCCGCGAAACAGCGCACAGGCCGAAGCCGTGCATTTGATACATCGCCAACGGTCCATTTGTCAGATAGCCGCGCGCGTCCTGCTCCGATGCAACTGCCTTGTCTCCAATGAATCGCAGCCAATCGGGATCATTCACCAACTCCATGATGAACCCGGCATCATCGAGCGTGAACGGCCTAATCGTCAGGCGACTCGTCGTGATCGGCCTCATGGCATCCATGGCACAAGTGTCGGTTCAACGGAAAACGCACGGAGTGCAGGCGTGACTCGCATTTTGCCCCTACGTAATTGTTTCTCCCTTTACATTCGTGCAAATGCGCGTCACCAACCCCCTTCTGAACGATGTTCACTCGCAGTTGAACCCCACGCGCGTTGCGCGTGTCGAGCGGCCAATGACATTGACGGATCTACAGGCAATCGTCTTAAGTGCCCGCGAGAAGCAGCAGCACATTTCGATGGCGGGAGGTCGGCACGCAATGGGAGGACAGCAGTTTGCGGCGGACACCGTGCACATCGACACGACGCAAATGGCTCGAGTTCTGACCTCGGATGCAGAGCGGGGCCTGCTGACCATCGAGGCCGGCGCGATGTGGCCCGCGATCATCACCGCCAGTCATGCGATGTCGAACGAGGGGCGGCCTATGTGGGCCATTCGGCAGAAGCAGACTGGAGTCGATGCCGTCACGCTTGGCGGCTCCATAGCGGCGAACGCTCACGGCCGTGGCCTCGCTATGCAGCCGCTCGGCGATGACATTGAAGAATTAACGCTCGTCGATGCACGCGGCGACGTTGTCGTGTGCAATCGTTCGCAAAACGCGGAGTTGTTCTCGCTCGCCATCGGCGGCTACGGTCTTTTCGGGATTGTGTACTCCGCGACGCTGCGCCTTGCACCACGCATGCTGCTGCAGCGGGAGGTCGATGTGATAGACCTTGACGATGCGATGAACGCCGTGTTTCGCCGTGTCGACGAAGGATGTCTTTATGGTGACTTCCAGTTCGTGATCGACGCGATGGACGACAGGTTCCTGCGGCGCGGAGTTTTCGCCTGCTACAAGCCGGTGAGCAGCGAACGCGCTCCGTCTGATGCGACGTCCGATCTGCACCCGGAGGAATGGCTCAAACTGCTGCGGCTTGCACACGACGACAAGCGAGCGGCGTTTCGCCTGTATGCGAGTCACTACCTGAACACAGATGGCAATTGTTACTGGTCGGACACGATGCAGCTCAGCACATATGTGCCAAGTTACGCGGAGGCGATGGTGGGCCGAGCAGACGAGCCGGGCGAGACCACAGCACGTGAGACGCTGGTAATCGGCGAACACTACGTTCCGCGCGAAAACCTTCCGCAGTTCATGCAGCGCGCCGGTCGCATCTTGCGCGGTTTCGGCACGGAAGTGATTTACGGCACCATACGTTCGATTCTGCGCGACACGACTTCGTTTCTTCCCTGGGCCAAGGACGACTTTGCGTGCGTGATCTTCAACTTGAGAACGCCGCACGACGCCGCAGGACTTTTACGGACCGCGAACACATTTCGCGCGTTGATCGATGTGTCGATCGAACTGCGCGGCAGCTTTTTCCTCACGTACCACCGCGCCGCCTTGCCCGCGCAGGTCGCTGCGTGTTACCCCAACTTCCGACAGTGGCTTGCGAAGAAACTGGTGTACGACCCAGATCAGCGATTTACGAGCGCTTGGTACACACACTACCGAGATGCGTTCGCCAGTGAGAATTCACGCTGAAGGCCGATCGCGCTAGCAGCACCTCGAAGCTCATTGCGGCAAGCACCGTCTTGCTTAGCAGCGATCCACGGACGGCAGCGCTCGTTGCCCCAGATGCGGCGAAATGGTGCCGGACGCTGTTGTCGACCTGTGCCAACGATCGTCTGCTTGCCGCAAGTGCGGCCTGGCCGCTGACGCGTTGGATGTGGCGACGCTTAGAACGACTCGTGCAGCCAGGCATCATCGCGCACTATTGGCACCGCAAGCATTGGATCGAAAAGCGCTGCCGCACAGCGATTGCCAACGGAACCCAACGTGTAGTTGTTGCTGGCGCCGGCTTCGATACTTTGGCATTGCGCCTCGCTACGCAATTTCCACAAGTCGAATTTGTTGAGATCGATCATCCGGCAACGCAACGCGAGAAGCGCGCGGCGATAGCGAGGAATGGCAACGGCCCTGCCGCAGGCGGCAATTTGAGCTTCATTTCCTCTGACTTCGGCATCGAACCAGTGCCGGTTAGCAGCTTCGATGATGGAACAACGTCGCTGCTGATCATGGAAGGCCTGCTGATGTACCTGACGCCGCAGAAAGTCGATCAACTGTTTGCGGCACTGGGGCAATTTGCATCGCCGATCCAGGTCCTGTTCAGCTTCATGACGCAGTGGGACGACGGCAGTTGCGGCTTTCGCCCACGCAGCCGATGGGTTGAACGCTGGTTAGCTTCACGCGACGAGACATTCACGTGGTCGATCCGCTCTGCCACCCTGGAGTCCTACCTTCGAAACTTTGGTTTGTTGATAGAGCAACGGGCAACGACGCAAGACTTAGCCGCGCTTCAAGGCTCGATTAACTTGAACCTTAAGGGGGAGGAACTCGTGTTGTGTAGAAATTAACTCGCGACACGGAATGACGCCCGCGGCGCGACCGTAACTTAGTCGAAAGACGCATACTTCTAGCGCCTACCTAAGGCACCAACGCCTCAATTGAGGCCGGCAACGGGCCGTTTTCTTCGGCTTTTCCCTAGCAGCGACGCGCGATGCTAGGGGCTGCCTCGCCGAGAGACTTCATCCCAGACGTCGGTGCGGCTCTAAGGACCGTAAAAATGAAGCTCCTTCAGATGCTTCCTGTCTCCCCAAAAGCAGCGATCGTGGCAATCAGCCTTTTGGTACCTATGGCGGTTAACTACGATCTGATCTTTCAGATGTTCTTCGCTGCGCCTCAATCGACAACTGCAGGTGCAATCACGCCGGTTACTCAGAGTCCAGGGCAAAAACCAACTCAACCAGCCCTTGACGCTTTGGAGCGCTCTGCAGAGGGGGGAAATGTTGCAGATCAGTTGAAGCTGGCGGCCAAGTACTCGACCGGTGAAGGAGTCGTCAAGGACCAGGCAGAGGCTTCTCGTTGGTATCTACGGGCCGCCGAGGCCGGCGATGTGCAGGCAATGTTTGAAGTGAGTTTGCGCCACAGACATGGTTACGGCCTTGCGAAGAACACGGCCATTTCAAACGCATGGCGTCAGCGGGCTGCGAGCGGGGGTCATCCTGAGGCCGCGTACGAAGTGGCTCGTACATATGGAACTATTGACCGCAGAGGGGCTGTCATCTCAAATGAAAGGGCCGTTGAAATTGCTGAAAGCTCGAAGCAGCTTGTGATGTGGCTCACTCGCGCGAGCGAATCGGGTTCTACAGTGGCTAAGCATGAGCTGGCAATGGTTCGCCTCTTCGGCATTTACAAAGATGGCGCGGTCAAGACCGACTATTTGGTCCCATTGCCAAGTGGCATGCGCTCAGCCCTACAACTATTGACAGAAAATGCAGAAGCCGGCTCTTGGCAGTCGCAATATGCGTTGGCAGAGCTTTATCAGGTTGGCTACGGCGATATCCGTCCAGATTCAACTGAATCTAATAAGTGGTGGCAACGCCTAGACGCACAAGAGGACGCCACGATCCAGTTGAGTGTTGGCAGATATTTTCTAGCCGGCGACCCGAAGCGATACGGGGTCGGCGACAAGAAGTGGATGGGCAAAGCCCTGTCTTATGACGAAACCAACGGGCTCGCTTTCGAATGGTTTGGCCGTGCAGCCGCACAGCTAAACCCAGACGCAATCCGGGAGCTCGCTGCAATGAATTACAACGGCATTGGAACTCCAAAGAATTTATCAAGGGCATTCCCGCTTTATCGGAAAGCTGCCGAACTTGGGCAAGTGGATGCCATGTATGAGCTCGGTATTGCCTACATTAATGGAATCGGCGTTGAAAGGGACTATTCAAGCGCGCTGCGTTGGCTCGGCCGGTCAGCTGCCTATGGAGACGCTTATGGCAGAAACCGTGTTCGCTCAAAGGCGCAGAACGCTATCGGCAGCATCTACGAGAATGGATATGGCGTTACCAGCGACTTGGCGCTCGCCTATGCCTGGTACTCGCTGGCGTCTGCTGGCAGCTCAGAAGAAGAAAGCAAAGATTTGCTTCGTGTGCAGCAGAAATTAACAGCTGATGAGCTAGTCCGGGCGCGCAGCATTGCCAGCGCGAGTACCAGCGCATTCAGCCCAATGGGTTCCTACAATAAGGTGAACTAGCGCCAGTCCAATTGAGAAAGCGCATCATCTCGGTGCGCGAGACTCAACGTTGTGGACTCGGCGCTACAGGCATTTGCGCGAGCAGATCGTAGTGCGCGGCACTTAAGTCCCGACGCCGGTTCGAGTTCGGCCGCAACCTGCCGCGCCGCTATTCGAGTACTCCCATGTAATTGCCGACGCACTTACTGTCGGCGTCATTGCGACGACGCAGCCCAGGGCAGTGTTTGCAGTGCCAGTGATTACGATCTCGGCAGGCGCGGCGCTGCCAACTGTGACCGGCATTGCCATATAAGGCGAATCGGCCGGACCTGGCGGCGTGTACCCTAACGGCAAGAAAGCATTCGCAATCAGAAAAGCGACGTCATTGCAGGTGGTTGCGTTGACCGTATTGTTGTTGAACTGTGCACACTCCGCGATTGCCATCTTAAGCGTCGTCACTCGCACTATGTTGTCCGACCAACGCGCCCGAACGGCGTAGTTCACGTATTGCGGAATGGAGATTGACGTCAAGATGCTGATGATCGACATAACTATCATCAGCTCGATTAATGTATAGCCGTGCTCCAACCGGCTTTCAAACACAGGGCGGCAGACGCGCTTACTCATCCTGACAGCATATCGACAAAGCCGAATCAAATTTCACGGGTTAACGAGAAGAGAAGCGTCGATTTAGTGCCCCTTTACGACTAATCGCCTATTGGAGCCACGACCCGTTCTAGTTGCGGCCTCACTCGGTTGAGCGAATTGCCATTTCAATGGCGTCCCCAAGGGGATTCGAACCCCTGTACTCACCGTGAAAGGGTGATGTCCTAGGCCTCTAGACGATGGGGACTTAGAACGTAATTGGTGGAGGTAAGCGGGATCGAACCGCTGACCTCTTGCATGCCATGCAAGCGCTCTCCCAGCTGAGCTATACCCCCACACGCGAGGCGCGGATTATAGCCACGCCTCGCCCACCGTCGTTAGCCGGGAAGCTGGCGATCAGTGCGATCGGGCGTAGTCGATCATTCCCTGGAAGTCGACAACGATTGCCGGCTCGTCGCCGACGACCCACGCATCGTGGCCCGATGGCAGCAGCGACACATCGCCAGGGCGGCAATCAAACTCGGTGCCGTCGTCCATCTTGATGCGCAACACGCCGGCAATGTGATACTGGAAGTGCGGCGCATCGCAGCTCTTGGTTTTGGCAATCGGCTGCACCGAAGTCGACCAGCGCCATCCCGGCTCGAAGATCGCACGGCCCACGGTTGCGCCGCCGATGTTGATCAGCTCGACACGACCGCTGGGAAATTCGCGCACTTCGTCGGGGTGCGAGAAATTTTTCCACTCGGCCGTTTCGTCAAGCTGTTCAACTGCATGTGAATGGTTCATGGCTCCTCCTTGTGTACAACGGTCTGGGTTGGATCTGCTACCGGCAGAACATCGGCGAATGCTTCAAAGCGCTTCCAAGCTGGCTCCGGCGGTACATAGCCGGCGCGTGGCACATAGGGCGACGCCTCGACCGTCTGCATTCGATGGATATAGCGCGGACAATTCGGAAAAATGTGTGTTGCACGCACGCGCACGATCAACTGTGCGCCGGCGAATTGCTCGAGCAGCGGGTCATCGAGCTGGATAAAGCTGGTTCCATGCACGCGCAACCGGCGCGGCTTCTCGAAGTCGATGAATAGCAGCGCAATCGCGGGGTTCACGAGCACATTGCCCAGGCTGCGGAACATGCCATTGCCGTCGTAGCTGGGAAACGCGACCTCGTTGACGTCGGTCAGTCTTACGAACCCCGCAGCACCGCCCTTGTAAGAGCAGTCCGGCCTGCCGTCGGTATCCGCGGTCGCAATGAAGAACAATGTTCGGCTCTCGATGAACGCTCGGTCCTCGTCGGTGAACTCGGTCCGAGACAGCTTGTCCACCAGACGGTCGGCAAGGCGCCGCGTATCGAACCGATCCTGCAGCCGGCGCATGCCTGTGTGGTACGCGTCTCCCGGCGCGACCATTTCAGGCTACGTCCTCGTGCAGACAGAGGATGTTGCCCTCGGTGTCTTCGAACCATGCTGCCTTTTCCGAGCCGAGCACGCACACATGATCGATCGTTTTGAATCCCGGAAAGTCGTAATCAGCAAACTTGACGCCGCGCGACTTCAATGTAGTTATGGCGCCGCTGATGCTGTCGACCTTGAAGCTCAGGGCCGTGTGCTCGGCCTTTGTTCCTTCGGCCTTCGGAAACAATGCGACCTCAGTGCCGCCGCAGCGGTAGATGAACTTGCCGTCGGGCCGCAATCCCTGCGGCTCGAGGCCAAGTCGCTCTTCGTAGAACCGTCGCGCTCGCGGCAGATCCTTGACCGGCAACATGCACGTGACTTGCGATTGCGAAAGCATATGTGCTCCTCGTTCAATATGCGTCACGATGACGCACCGGCGACATGCCGGCTAGGCGCAGGATTGCGTACTCACCTGAAAAGCTCCGCGAGCGAGCGATTAGCCGCCGCCTCGAAACGCGACACCTCGCCAAAAGAGCGCGCCAGCATCATCGCGCCTTCGAGCGAGCCGACCAGCGCGCGAGCGACTTCATGCGCTGGGCCTGAAAACTTCAACTCACCCGCTTTCTGACCTTGCTTCAGCACCGCGGTCAGCCAGCGCTCGTTTTCGTCGAAGAAGTGTTTCATCTCATCCTTCATCGGCTTCGGCAGTGTTGCGTATTCGGCGGCGAGCATCCCGCACAGACACATGCGGTTTTTGCGCAGCACGTCTGCATAAATCTCCGCGTATCGCTTCAGTTTCTCGCGCGCAGATGTACTGGTCCCGTCGATCGCGCCGAGAGCGGCCAGAAAGTTTTTTTCGTACCGCTCGATTAGGCGCTGACCCAGCTCTGCCTTGGCCGGAAAGTGATAGTGCAAGCTGGCCTTGGTGACGCCGAGCGTGGTCGCTATGTCGGCGTAGCTGAAGCCGTTAAAGCCGCGCGTCTGCACCAGGCGCTCGGCTGTATCCAATATCCGCTGCGACGTGTCTGCTCTAACCACCGATATCTCTCCTCGCAGCGTGAATATATCTGCTTACCTACTAGTCAATAAGTTACTTACCACTTGGTAGAAAGTCAACAGTTGACTAGTAGCAGATCAGAGAAGTCATCGCTGCGGCGCCGCAACAAGTTGTAAACGCCGCAGCGCGGCGTGACCATGGGCAGGATTACGTACGCGGGGGACTGGATGGGACTATTAGCGGACCGCTACGGATCTCGAGCGCGCGATCGATTCGATCGATCACCTTGTCGCGGCCGATAAGTTCGAGCACTGCATCAATCGACGGCGTTTGCGTTCGACCGGTGACTGCGACACGCAGCGGCCCGGCGACCTGCGGCATCTTGAGCTTCAGCTCGCTGACGATCTGCTTGATCGCGCCGTGTAGCGCGGTGCGCTCCCACGTGAGGCCAGACGCACGATCGAGGAAGGCTTGCACTGCTGCGCGGCCGAAGTCATTCAAATGCTCCGCCAACAAGCCGCGATCCATTTCAGGCTCGACGTAAAACAGCGAACGCTGCGTCGGCAAGCTCGTTCAGCGTGCGCGATCGATCCTTCAACAGCGCGATTACCTTTTGCAGGGCTGGGCCGACAGCAAGCGTGCCGCCGCGAGCTTCGATCCGCCCCGCAACGAGATCTGCCAGTCGACTATCGTCGGCTTCCTTGATGTACTCGCCATTGAGCCACATCAACTTGTCGAGGTTATATTGCGCGGGCGCTCGGTTGACGTGCTGCAAATCGAACCATTCAATCAGCTGCTCGCGCGTGAATTTTTCCTCGTCGCCATGGCTCCAGCCAAGGCGCGCCAGGTAATTGAATAATGCTTCCGGCAGAAAGCCGTCGTCATCGTATTGAAGGACACTGACTGCTCCATGGCGCTTCGATAACTTACTGCCGTCCGGCGCGAGAATCAGCGGAAGATGCCCGAACTGAGGAGCCATCATGCCGAGCGCGCGATATAAGTTGATCTGCCGCGGTGTGTTGTTGATGTGTTCTTCACCGCGGAGCACGTGCGAAATACGCATGTCGGCGTCATCGACAACCACAGCAAAGTTGTATGTCGGCATCCAGTCGCTGCGGGCGATCACCAGATCATCGAGCTCACGGTTGGAGATGCTGATCGGCCCCTTGACCAGATCATTCCACTGGACATCGCCGTCGTCGGGGTTACGAAAGCGAAACACCGGCTGCACGTTTTCGGGCGGTGTATTGCCGCGCGCATTCTCGGGCCGCCACCGGCCGTCGTAGCGGGGCTTCTCGTTGCGTGCGATCTGCGCCTCGCGCAGCGCTTCGAGCTCGTCCTTGCTCGCGTAGCAGCGATACGCATGGCCGTCGGCCAGCATTTGCTCGAGTACTTCACGGTAGCGCGCCAGACGCTCGGTCTGCCGTACCGGCCCTTCGTCGTAATCAAGCTCGAGCCAGCGCATGCTCTGAAGGATGACCTGCACCGCGTGTTCGGTAGAACGCTCGGCGTCGGTGTCTTCGATGCGCAAAATGAACTTGCCGCCGTGGTGGCGCGCAAACGCCCAGCAGAACAGCGCGGTGCGCGCGGTGCCTAGATGCAGCATGCCGGTCGGGCTCGGTGCGATCCGCGTTCTGACTTCGCTCATGCATGCATGGTAACTTGCCGCATGGTCGACAAACTGATCGTCACCAATCGCGCGGCGTTGCGCAGAAAGTACGGCGCGCGAGGTCTTGCCAAGGTGATGGCGGGCGTAAATGTGCTGATTGCAGCCGATCGCAGCAGAGGCCTCACAACACGCCTGATTGCTCTCGACAGCGCAGAGATGAAGCGCTATGGGCCACCGGTCACCGATGCATCTAGCGCGCGGCAGAACAAGCGTGCGATCGACTCGCTTCATCGCGCGTTGCACCCGCACTATCTGTTGATTCTCGGATCGATCGACGTCGTCCCGCATCAGAATCCGAAGAACCCGGTATTCGTCGACGATCAGGAAGACGATCCGGTAGCGTGGGGTGATCTGCCGTATGCATGCGATGTGCCGTACTCGCGCGACATTGCAAAGTTCATCGGTCCCACGCGAGTGATTGGACGCTTGCCGGATATGTCCGGAGCGAAGGAGCCGTCGCACCTGCTGGCGTGTCTCAACGTGGCAGCAACCTACAAGTCGCGGCCGCTCGCGCAGTATCTGAATTACTTTGCGCTGTCGGCGCAGGTGTGGGAACGGTCCACTGCGCTGTCGCTGGCCAATATTTTCGGTAGTGCGAGCGGGCTCCTGCTGGCACCGCCTACGAGCAGCCGCAGTGCAAGCCGCAAGCTCGGCCCACGCAGCCATTTCATCAATTGCCATGGCGCACTTGCGGACCCGCGCTTTTACGGCGAGGACAGGCGTGGCATGCCTGTGGCTCTTGACTCGAAAGACTTACGCGGCCGTATTCGCGAAGGCACCGTCGCAGCGGTCGAGTGCTGTTATGGGGCGGAGCTGTATGACTCTGTCGCACTCAACCTGCCCGCCTCCATTTGTCAGACGTATATGGCGCAGGGCGCGTACGGCTACTTCGGCAGTACAACGATTGCCTACGGGCCTGCGGAGGGCAACGGCGCCGCGGATTTGATCACGCAATTCTTCTTGCTCGAAGTGCAGGCCGGGAATTCTGTCGGCCTCGCGGCGCTGAAAGCGCAGCAGCGGTACGTGGAACAAGCCAACGAGCTCGATCCGATTGATTTGAAGACGCTCGCACAGTTCTACTTGCTGGGCGATCCCAGCGTGCAACCCGTCAAGGTACCGTCTGCTACGCACTCACCGCCTTCGGCTTCCGTCGCTGTCGCAAAGCGCAGCGTACGGGCAGCCCGGCGCGCAAACACGGAGCGCGTCGGGGAGCTGCTGCAGGGCAAGCCCACTGCCGCGCATCCCGCAGCAGCGAAGCCATCGGCAAGCGTTCGCCGCGAGCTGAATCAGATCGCGCGGCAGGTTGGGGCTTTACCCGCAGCCAAGTTCACCGCTTTCGCCGTTGAATGCGCTCGTCGATCAGGGAGTGCGAAGCGCATCGTGCGCGGCACCAACGGTGTCGCGGCCAGATACCACCTGCTAGTAACGACCGCCGATCATCTAACCAAGGCTGACGTGGGCTCGCGCGTGGCGGTCATTGCTCGCGAGGCGAGCGAGCGCATCGTCGCTTACCGCGTCTATTACCAGCGCTGATGGT
The DNA here is from genome assembly GCA_963710675.1 of uncultured beta proteobacterium. GTDB lineage: Bacteria > Pseudomonadota > Gammaproteobacteria > Burkholderiales > Burkholderiaceae_F > JACCZX01. The sequence continues at coordinate 119,702 of CAVQBE010000015.1, forward strand.
GACACGCAAAAAAACGCCCGGCGAGCACGGGATGAAGACCGAGCCCACGCGCGTTCATGCGCTTCGTGGCCGCGTCGCTGAAGGCCCGTTCGCACGCGGAAGCAAGAGTGAGCAGATTGCTGTTTTTCTGGAGACGGGTGCGGCACGTTACGTATTGCGCCGCCGCGACGGACCCGCGTTCGCCGATCAAACGTTGCACGAGCTGGTCGGTTGCAACGTTGAATGCGACGGCATCGTCACGTCGTACGTGCTGATCGCCGATCGCATCCAGACCATCAGCGGGCCAGCCTAGGACTTGTCGGCGCGCGGCAGATGATTCTGCGGATTTCCGTAGTGCCGATACGCGGATCTGTTCGCACCTGGAAGCGTGTACCTAGCGCAGCGCGGACGCAACGCGTGGCGCCGCGTCCCCTCGACATGCTGCGAACAGATCCAGTGATACATCACGGTCCGGGGTCTCTACATCGAGAACCCCAGCGATCGAATGAAACAGGTGATCGTGATTGACGGGACCGCTCGCACGTTTTCTTAAGCAAGCGACATTAATATTCCGATTGCTGGCGAACTCTGGCGACAACCACCAAAGCATTGGCACCTCGAGCTGTTCCTTCGGTGCGATCGCGTACGGCATCCCGTGCAGATACAGCCCGTGTTCTCCGAGCGATTCGCCATGGTCCGACACGTACACCATTGCAACCTCGTATCGATCGCGCTGCTGCTCAAGAAAGCCAATCACCCGCGCCACGACGTGGTCGGTGTAACGCACGGCGTTGTCGTACGCGTTGAAGATCTGCTCTTGCGAGCACTGATGCAAGTCGTCCGATTCACATGCAGGTGCGAAGTGGCGGAACTCACGCGGATAGCGCCGGTGGTAGGCGGGCCCGTGATTGCCGAGCTGGTGGAGAACGACAAACAAGTCGGAGCCAGGTTGGCGGACCAGTTCTTCCATTGCCTGCACCAGAACTTCATCGAAGCACTGTCCGGACGAACACACGCCTGGCACGCTCACGTCGTCGAAATTGTGCGCTTCAAGGCCGGAGCACACGCCTTTACAACCTGACTGGTTGTCGAGCCACACGACGCGTATGCCGGCGCGCGCGAGCTGCTGCGGCAGCGATTCGTGTCGGAGGATGCGAGCTTCATCGTATGCCCGGCGTCCGAATGGCGAGAACATGCAAGGCAATGAGACTTCAGTCGATGTTCCGCAGGCGCGCGTGAACGGAAAGTTGACAATGTCGAGCTTGGCAAGCTCAGGGTTGGTATCGCGCGGGTAGCCATTCAACGCAAAGTTGGCCGCGCGCGCTGTTTCGCCCACAACAAACACGAATAACAAGGGGCGCGCCGCAGCTGTTGCCGCAGGGCCGCGCGAAACAGTGAGCGGACCTTCGCGCGCCGCGGTCACGTAGACGCTCCGCTGATGGAGTGCGCGGCCGGTCGACACGACCAAATTTGCAGGCGTCAGCATGTTGCGAATTTCAGGGTGATTGCGTAGCGTGGGTGCGAGGTCCTTGAACACCACTACGGCGGCAGTCACTGCGACTAACACCGCGACGGCGATGGTTGCAGAGCGCCAGTAGAAACCAACACGCCTCGGTCGTGCAGCAACGTCGACAAGCAATAACATGCCAATCGGGATAAGCGCCAACGGCAGCAGGGTCGCGAGCATGTCCACGCCGATGAGCTCCGAGGCCTCGTGCGCGTTGGTTTGCAGGACGTTGCGCATCATCGACGTATCAATCACGATGCCGTAACGGGCCATGTAGTGCGCCACGATTGCCCCAAGCAAGAGCGCAGTGCACAGCACCGCCTTCAGTGTCTTCCGGGTTGATATCACGGCGAGAACGAAGTAGTGAATTGCTGTCAGCATTACGAAGGTCAGCAGCGCCGAGCTCCATGTCAGTGCGCTGCTGAGATCGCGCCCCTGCAGTACTGCTCGCCAAAACGGGAGGTTATCGACGACTGTGATGAATGACGCGACTAACAGGATCGCCATCTCCGCGGAGATCACTGGTTTCCAGCGCACCAGCGCGCTCGGCATCTGCACGGTCGACATCGACGTGTTCATGCGCGGTTTGCCGCCAGCAGTGGCGTGAATACGAGCGCGGCGGCGAACCAATCAATTGCCGCCGCCCATAAGTTGTGGCTCACAAAATGAGCACCTTGCACAACCCGCACGGCACTGAAGACAGCGCCCACAAGTAGTGCAGCAAGCAATCCGATGTATGCAAGCCGTGGCCGATCAACCACGCGCCCAAGAAAGTAAAGCGAGATCAGCGCAAATCCGGCAGACGCGTGACCACTCGGAAAGCAGCGGCCGGCGTTAGCCGATGCGACAAACCACTCGCGACTAAATTCAGCAAAGCCCCCATACGCTCTCAGATCCCACGGGCAGTGGTGACCGGTCGCGTGCTTCAAGGCCAGCACGATTAGCGGACCGAGCGCCATTGCGAGCAGTGCAAGTAAAAATGCACGTTGCTCATGCGCATTTCGGCCGCCCAGCTTGGTTGCAAACGCCGCGGCAAGCATTCCGAGCGCGACAACCCAGATCGAAATCTTTGCGAGCCGGTGACCCAGCAGTTCCAGCCAGTAGCTGTCGTGTGCTGGAAAGCGCGCCAAGTGCGCGTCGTAAAAAAGATCGGTGATTGCCCTGTCGAGGCCGCTGTCTGCAAAAAGCAAGGCAAGCAGGACCCAGGCAAGCGGCACAAGTGCCAGATGCAGTGTTAAAGACACGCGTGACGGAGCAGAGCACAGCCGGGAAGGCTAGCTACGCACCCGTCAAACTAACGTCGTTACATCGTTGAGTTTTCGTTAACTCGCTGCGCTCGCAGACAGGTTCAGCGAGAAACAGGTTCCCGACTGCGGGGTGGATTCGACTGACAGTCGCCAGCCATTGACCTCGGCCGATTGCTTTGCGATGGCAAGCCCGAGACCGTGATGCGATGCTTCTTGTCCCGCTGTGTCAACCAAGCGGCCGCGGTAGTACCGCTCAAACACGAACGGCAAATCCGCGGCTGCGATTCCCGGTCCGTCGTCGGCGATCGTCAGGCCCTCTCCGTGCCGCCGCACTACGCAAGTCGCACGCTCTGCATGCTCGGCAGCGTTGCGCAACAAGTTGCGCAGTATTGTCAGCAGCGCGTGTCGGTCGATGAGAATGACCTCTCCTGGTGGCACTTCATTAACGAGTCGCAATGTGGTGCTATTGCCGTTGTGCGTCAAACTTCTCCAGGCGTCGTCGACTAGCGCGCGCAGATCGACCCGCTCCTGTTTACCCGCCTGCCTGGATGAAAGCGCATGCAACGATTCGAGCGTGCTGGCAGCCGCATCGATAGTCGCCATCGCGCGGCCTAGACGCACCTTTTCCTCGGCGCTCAGGTGTGGAGAGAGCGAGGCCAATTCGATATCGGTTCTGACCGCAGTCAAAGGCGTACGTAACTCGTGCGCGATATTCGAGGCAAATTCACGCTGCTGGGTCGCCGCTTCTTCAAGGCCGGTGCGCACCCGGTCGAATGCTGCGAGCAACGCAGCTTCTTCGTCCGCGCTCGATTCCGACAATTGGGAACGGCCCGGCGCCCAACGTGCGAGACGCTCGGTCAAGCGTTTAAGAGGTGCGACCACCAAGCGCGCCAGCATGCTCGACAGCACAATGCCCAAGCCGATGCACAACGACCCGATGATCAGCAGCTCAACGCCGAACTGATTTACGAGTTCCTCGTTCAGCGTCGCGTCGTACTGCACGATCAGCCGGCCGAGGGAGGTTGGCGCGACCACGACGTGAAAGACCTGGTGCGGCTCATAGATTCGATGCGAGCCGGCAGACAAAGTGTGCAACCGCGCGGGCAGCAACTCCGGATCTGCTTGACCGGCCGCCAGCAGCCAAGCAGACAGGTGGCCGCCGAGCGAAATTTCGGCACCAGCCGGTGCTTTCTGCTCACCGCTCTCGAGTCGCGCTACAAGCCGCTTGGTCTCCGAGAGCACAATCTCGTCAACCAGCGTGTCTTCCTGCTCTTCGAGCGACAGATACGCAAGAACTCCCTGCGCGAGTACGAACACCATCACCAGCGAACTAAGAGCCCAACTAATCCTGCGTTGCAGAGTCATTGCGCCAAGTCTTTTATGCGCAGACGGTAACCGACACCGTGCACGGTTTCCAGCCCGTCGTAGCCAGCGTCCGACAACGCGCGCCGCAGCAGATGTACCTGGCTGCGCAGCACATCGCTTTCGCGTTCGCCATCCGGCCACAACAGCGACTCGAGCTCGGCCCGGGTAACGATTCGGCCCGGATCGCGCAGCAAGCAATCAAGGATGCGCATCGGACGTGGTGGCAGATGAACCGGAGCGTCACCCACCGACACTGCACGGGTGCGACGATCGAACCGCAAGGACCCGGCCGTTACCACATCGGACACTACGGAACCGGTGGCGCGCCGGTGCAGAGCGCGTATGCGAGCCTCCAGTTCAGCCAGTGCGAAAGGCTTCGCCAAATAGTCGTCAGCGCCCAATTCAAAGCATCCGAGTTTGGAGTTGAGCTCATCGCGCGCGGTAAGCACCAACACCGGCGTGGCGATTCCCAGCCGACGGCGCATGTGATCGAGCACTTGCGTGCCGTCGAGACGAGGCAGGCCGAGGTCGAGCACGACGACGTCAAACGTCGTGCTGGAAAGCTGCGCGATTGCGGCGGGTCCGTCGTAGGCGATATCGACCGCATAGCCATGCAGCTCAAGAAACGTGACGCAATTGAGCGCAATCGTCGCCTCATCCTCGACGATCAATACGCGACAAGACGTCGCCTCCCCGTGTAGCTTGCGACTGCTCATGTATCAGGCGCTTACAGAAGCTGTGTGAGTCCGAATCGTAAGCGCTGATGGACCCTCACCTCGTACTCATCGTGACGCGTGGCGACTACGACGGCAGACCTACGCACTACTGCTTATTAACGTCGGATCCGTTTGCATCGCGTTTGTCCCGGATCATCTCCGCCCATAGCCCGACCGCCGCCACGACGAAGGGCAAGATGAGCAGGAACAGAAATGGACTGTCGAGTTCCGAGAACCAGCGCTGCCACAGTTCAAGATCGAAGACCTCCGCAATTGATCCGCGAAATCCCCACAGGCATCCAATCGCGACGAATGTCGGCGGCAAGGCTGCAATGAGCAGGCCTAATGGATTGATCGACTGCTCGTCGAATGAGTCCTTCAGTAGTGAATAACCTGCCGGGTTGGGCGCGTTCGCGATAACCGTCAGGCCTCCTCCGGCTACCGCACCGGCTACCAGCGCGTACTTGAACTCTTCCGAAACCCCCTCCACTAGCGAGCCGAGGTAGGTCAGCGCCGCATTGTCTGTAATGGCGGTGAGCGCGGCGGCTCCAAAGAAAAGCGTCGAGCCATCCAAGTTTGCCAACGCTTGCTCGAGCCACCATTGCTGTTGCCCGCCGATAACTATTAGCCCGGCGAGAAAGAACGCGACCATGAGCCCTTCGCGCAACAGTAATTTGTCGTGGTAGCGCCTGTATGCCTCTGCTAATCCGAGAAAGACGAGAAAGACTCCCATGAAAACTTCTGGGTCGTGATTGGACACTACGACGGCCACCACCAACGCAAGATTCACGAAGACGAATACGCCGGGCACACGGCGGCGCCCCGACTTATCGGAGATTGGCCGTCTCGCGAGCTCGCGCCGGAATAACATCGTGAGTGCGAATGCGTTGATCAACACCGCAATGGCGGCCTTCCAGCCCATCGTGGCGAACATGTGAGCCGTGCTCCAGTCCCACTTGGCTGCCACCATCAGCACGGGTGGTGCGGCAAAGTTTGTGAGCGTCCCACCGATCGACACATTTACGAACAGCGCCGCCACGGTGGCGTATTTCAGTCGATTCGACGCACCGCGTGAAAAAATCTCATCTCTGAGCATCAACGCGGCGAGCGTCATGGCCGCTGGTTCAGTGATCAGCGATCCCAGCAGCGGCACCATCGACAGGCTCAGGAAATAGACCGCTGAGCGGGGTGGAAGCGGAAGCGCGCGCGCAGTGACGGCGACTGCATCCGAGCTCAACTGCATGATCGGACGACTTGCGGCCATCACCATAATCACGAAAACGAACATGGGCTCGACAAAGCGGCGCGAGTCGAGATAGTCCGAAGTGGTACCCCAACCCTGCGCAACCGCCATGAACACCAATAACAACAGAGCCCAGAGACCAAATACGGTTTCCACCTCGCCGAGCAGATGCCATAGACCTGCGTGGGCGGTCTTTGTATGAGCAAGGTGTTCGAAGTAGCGCGTGGAGAAGGTGTGCAATACGGCTAGCGCGAACAACAAAGCGGCAACGGTTTCGACCGATGTAATAGCGCTCGCAGGCACGATCATCTCCCTTAACGAATGCCCGCAACGTACCCAGAAGCTTCCCGTCGCGATAGTCGCAAACGCGCTTACGCAAAACCCTTACTTGCCAGTGCGCATGGCGGCGGAGATACTCGCTCACGATGAAGATCCTGCGTTACCTGCGCGATGCAGCGGTGTTCGCGCCCTGCTACGTCGCGCTCGACTGGGCAAGCTACGTCTACCCGCTCGGTCCATTCAACATCACCCCGTGGAACCCGCAACCAGCGCTCGCCATTGTGTGGATGTTATTGGCGGGTTTGCGTTATCTGCCGGCAGTGGTCGTCACGATCTTCGTCGCCGATGTTGTGATTCGGCATGCTCCGGGCGGCTACGAGGTCACAGCAATGACCGCCGTGACGCTCGCGGGTGGTTATGCGGTGATTGCGCACTTGCTACGAGTGCTGCTGAGTCCCTTACGTGCGCTGCACTCGACGCGACATCTCACCATCTTTTCAGCAGTGACGATCGCCGGCACCGCGATAGTTAGCGCAGCGTTTATCGCTGTTCTCTGGACGGCTGCGCCTCTTACTGAAACTTCGTTGCTGAATGCTTGGCTGCAATTCTGGGTCGGTGACAGCGTCGGAGTTCTGGTTACTGCGCCGCTTCTACTGGCAGCTGCTGATGCGCAGAGTCGTCGTGAATTGTCCAGAGTGGCGCAGCGGCCAGAGACCATGATCCAAGCTGTTGCCTTGGCGGCTACGGTCTGGATGGTCTTCGTCGGTCTTCCCGGAGATCCCGCCCAACACTTCTATCTGCTGTTTCTGCCGCTTATTTGGATCGCACTGCGTGGGGGAATGAGCGGAGCACTGATTGCCGTGACGATTGTTCAGCTTGGAGTTGTGATTGCCATTCACCGCGATGCGACGACAACACTGCCGGTGCTCGAGCTTCAGGCCTTCGTGGCCGCGCTCACGCTGACCGCGCTCTACCTAGGGATGACGGTTGACGAACGACAGCGCAGCGCCGCAAGTCTCCGGCAAACTCTTCGGTTGGCAGCTGCTGGGGGAGATGGCTGGCGCACTCGCCCACGAGGTCAATCAACCGCTTACTGCATTAGCCAACTACGGTCGCTCGGCACAGTTGTTACTCGCCAATGATGATGTGGCTTTGAACGAACTTTCGGGGGTTATCGAGAAAATGCTTTCTGAAGGAAAGCGTGCTGGCGAGGTAGTTCGCCGACTGCGCGACTTCTTCCGCACTGGAACGACGCAGCTCGAGTTAGTGTCCGTGGATCAAATCCTTGCTACCGCGCAAAGCATCGGGCAGCACCTAGGGGGATCTTCAAAGGGTATCTTGATCGAGACAGGCAGAGAAGGCGAGCTGCCGGCTCTGTTCGTCGACCGCTTACAGATCGAACTTATTCTGCGCAACTTGATGTCTAACGCAATCGAAGCGATCGGTGAGCGTAGCTGATGAGCCGGGACAAATCCAAGTAATGGCTCAGCAGCACGATGCGCAGCATGTGCGCTTGACCGTCACGGACAACGGACCAGGCGTGTCCGAAGGCGTGCGCGAGCGACTCTTCGAGCCTTTTTCGTCGGATAAGTCGCGTGGTATGGGGCTCGGCCTTGCAGTCAGTCGCGCGATTGCGGAGGCGCATGGCGGGTCACTGGTCGCGCGCGCCGGCGAGCGGGGCGAATTTCATCTTGTACTCCCATGCAATCAGACAGCTTGACGGTTTTCATCGTTGACGATGATCCGAGCGTGCGCGATTCAATTGCGCTGATGCTAGGGCTGCTCGGCTTCCGTACGGCAGTATTCGCTGACGCTGAGGGGTTCCTGTCTGCGTACCAGGACGACTGGAGGGGCTGTGTGGTCGCTGATTTGCGGCTCCCGGGAAAAAGCGGCCTCGAGCTTCAAGCGGAACTCGGTGCTCGCGGCAGCACGCTGCCGTTTGTCATCATTACCGCGCACGGCGATGTGCCGTCAGCGCGGGCGGCGTTCCAAGCGCAAGCGATCGACTTCCTGGAGAAGCCGTTTGACGACGAGCAACTGCGGGCCGCGATACTCACCGCGTTTTCCCTCGAAGGGCGTCGCATTCAGCGTGCCGACGATTCTCGCGGCGACGCCGCGCGCTTGGCAAAGCTCACGTTAAGAGAACGTGAGGTCATGGAACAAGCGGCCGCAGGCTTGCACGCCAAGGAGATTGGGGCCACCCTCGGAATCAGCCCGCGCACAGTCGAGGTGCACAAGACGCGACTGATGGCAAAGCTGGGGGTACGCAATGTAGCGGAGCTTGTCCGTTTTACTTTAACGACAAAATCGCAACCTTCGTCTGACTGATCGTTGACCAGGTGAACTGCAATAATCCGAGACGGTGACGAACTACCTGCTCGTGTTTCTCGGGGCCGGGCTGGGAGGCGCTTTAAGACACGCCGCTAACGAGCTCGCCATGCGCTGGTTTGGAGGCGCCTATCCAGTGAGCACGCTCGCGGTGAACATCGTCGGCTCGTTCGCGATGGGATTACTCGCGGGTTACTTTGCATTTCGCGCGGAGACAGGGCAGGTCTGGCGGCCATTCCTGGCAACAGGAATACTCGGCGGCTTCACAACCTTTTCTGCGTTTTCTCTCGAGGTAGTTCTGCTGTACGAGCGCGGAGCGGTCATGCAAGCTGCGCTGTACATAGTGCTCTCGGTTGGACTTTCTGTAGCCGGTCTGATGCTTGGTTTATGGTGCTTTCGCCAAGCAGCCTGAGTCCGTAAGCGATCAATCATCGCCCATAGCGCCGCGCATCGCGATGTGCCAGCTTGCGCGTCTGCTAATCAAGGGTCTTGACGAAGGTCAAGAACGACTACGGCGGGTAACCCCTCGCTGAATTGCGCGGAATCCGAGACGTTGTGCCTTGTCAACAGACGCGCGTTCATCGTCCGCTAATCTGCGTTCGTTGTTGACCGAGGATTAGCAATACACATGGCTTCACTGACGCAAGCGCGCTGGCTACGCCGAGCACTCATCGTGCTGATCGCAATTGCCGTCGTCGCTGCAGCGGTGTGGTGGATCAGCCGCCCGACGCCGATCGCAGTCGTGCTGACCGAAGTCGGACGTGGCAAGGTCGAAGCGACGATTGCGAACACCCGCGCCGGTACGGTTGAAGCGTGCCAGCGCACCAAGCTATCGCCAATCATCGGCGGCCGCATCGAAGTGCTGGCAGTCAAGGAGGGCGACCACGTCAAGAAGGGCCAGCTGCTGATGCAGCTGTGGAGCGACGACATCCAGGCGCAGGAGAAGCTGGCAGGTGCGCAGGCCGAGACCGCGCGCAAGCGCGTCGTCGAGGCGTGCACAGTCGCCGATAGCGCCGAGCGCGAAGTCAAGCGGCAAACCGAGTTGCACACACGCGGTTTCGTCTCGGCGAACGCGATCGACAGCGCGCGCTCCGCGGCCGATGCGAAGGTCGCTGCCTGCGCTACTGCGCGCGCCGACGTGTTCCAGGCCGAAGCGAACATCCGGCTCGCGCACACACAGAAGGGTCGAACGGTGCTGATTGCGCCGTTCGATGGCACCGTCGCCAAGATCGTGGGCGAGGTGGGCGAGTACTCAACGCCGTCGCCACCAGGTGTGCCTACGCCGCCGGCGATCGATCTGATCGATGAGTCGTGTCTTTACGTGAAGGCACCGATGGACGAGGTCGACGCGCCCAAGATCCGTGAAGGCCAGCGCGTCCGCATCTCGCTCGACGCGCTGCCCGCGCAGTCATTCTCCGGCAAGGTCAAGCGTGTGGCGTCATACGTGACGGCGGTCGAAAAACAGGCGCGCACAGTCGACGTCGAGGCGACGTTCGATGACGCGGCGAAGATCGGCCGGCTGCTGGTCGGCTACAGCGCCGACGTCGAGATCGTGCTCGAAACGCGCGCCGACACGCTGCGCGTACCGACCTCTGCGCTGCTCGAGGGCGGCCGCGTGCTGCTACTCGGCGCCGACGGCACGCTGGTCGAACGCGCACTGAAGACCGGGCTTTCCAACTGGGAATTCACTGAAGTGGTCGATGGACTGGCCGCAGGTGACAAGGTAGTCACGTCGCTCGAACGCGCGGGCGTGAAAGCCGGTGTCAAAGCGGTCGCGGAAAAGGCCGCCGTCAAGTAGCGGCAAACTCGTCGTGGCGACTTCGGGCAATGGCGAGCTGATCAATCTGTCGGGTATCGAACGCGTGTTCCATCTCGGTGATAGCGAGGTGCACGCGCTGCACGAGCTCGAGCTGCGCATCGAGCCCGGTGAATACGTTGCGGTAATGGGCCCCTCGGGGTCGGGCAAGTCGACGCTGCTGAACCTGCTTGGGCTGCTCGACCGTCCGACCGCCGGCCGCTATCTGCTCGAAGGCCGCGATGTCACAACACTGTCGCCCGACGAGCAGGCGCGCGTACGCAGCCGACGCATCGGCTTCGTGTTCCAGAGTTTTCATCTGGTGCCGCGCCTGACCGCGACGGAAAACATCGCACTGCCGATGATGCTGGCCGGCATCGTCGCGAAGGAACGCGACGCGCGCGTGCGCCAGGCACTCGCCGACTACGGGATTGCAGACCGTGCTGAGCATCGGCCCGATCAACTGTCGGGCGGGCAGCGGCAGCGCGTGGCGATCGCGCGCGCCACAATCATGCAGCCGGCGCTGCTCCTTGCCGATGAACCAACCGGCAATCTCGATCGTGCGACCGGCGTCGAAGTCGTGCGCCTGCTGGAAGAACTGAACGCGCGTGGCGTGACGCTTATCGTCGTGACGCACGATCCCACGCTCGGCGCACGCGCGCGCCGCCGACTTGAAATGCAGGACGGCGCCATCCGGAACGACACCAGGGCCACGACGTGATGCTTCCGTTCGATGTTGTCCGTTACGCGTACGGCGCGGCCGCCGGCAACCGGCTGCGCACGGTGCTGCTGATGCTGGCGATGGCGATCGGAGTAGCGGCGGTTGTCGTGCTGACCGCGCTCGGCGATGGTGCGCGTCGGTTCGTGGTCAACGAGTTCTCGTCTCTCGGCACCAATCTCGTCATCGTGCTGCCTGGACGTTCGCAGACGGGCGGCTTCAACCCCGCCAACGCAATCACGACTACCCCGCGCGACCTGACCGTCGAAGATGCGAGCGCCGTGCAGCGCGCCTCGGCCGCGCGTCGCGTGGCGCCGGTGGTGGTTGGCACTTCGGAGATCAGCGCCGGCGGACGCCTGCGCGAAACGCTCGTCGTTGGCACGACCGCCGAGTACCTGGACGTGCGTTCTTTCAAGATGGCACAGGGCACATTTCTGCCGCACGACGATTGGGGCCGCGGCACGCCGGTGATCGTGATCGGCTCGAAGTTGCGGACCGAGCTGTTCGGTGCCGCGCCCACGGTTGGGCAGTTCGTTCGCATCGGCGACCGGCGTTTACGGGTGATCGGTGTACTGGGCACGAGCGGCACCGGACTCGGCATGAACACTGACGAGCTGGCGTTCGTGCCGATCGCGATAGCGCAGCAGATGTTCAACACCACGAATCTGTTTCGCATCCTGATCGAGGCGCGCAATCGCGACGCGATCGAGACCGCCAAGCAGCAGGCGCGCGACATCCTCAAGGCGCGCCACGAGGGCGAGGAGGATGTCACCGTTCTCACTCAGGACGCTGTGCTGGCAACTTTCGATCGCCTGCTCGGCACGCTGACGTACGGCGTTGCCGGCATCGCCGCGATCAGTCTTGCGGTGGCCGGCATTCTCGTGATGAACGTGATGTTGGTATCGGTAGCGCAGCGCACCGCTGAGATCGGACTGCTGAAGGCGCTCGGCGCCACCGCAGCGGCGATCCGCAACGCATTTCTCGCCGAGGCGGCGATGCTGTCGGCGTTCGGCGCGCTTCTCGGCTACGGGCTCGGCCTGGCCGGTGCGGCGATCATTCGCGCGGTGTATCCAACCTTGCCTGCGTATCCGCCCGAATGGGCCGTGCTAGCAGCATTGGGCACCGCCCTTGTCACGGGACTGACTTTCTGCGTGCTGCCGGCGCGCCGTGCGGCCCGACTCGATCCTGTGCTGGCGCTGGCGAAGCGATGATCCTGCGCGACGCCACTTTCTTTGCACTGCGCGCGATCACCGCGCAAGGCATGCGCAGCTTTCTGACGTTGCTCGGCATTGCAGTCGGAATCGCCGCAGTGATTTTGCTGACCTCGATCGGTGAAGGCATCCACCGCTTCGTGCTGGCGGAGTTTTCGCAGTTCGGAACCAACGTGGTGGGGGTAGCACCAGGCAGAGTAAAGACGGCCGGCGGACCGCCAACCGGATTGCCGACTGCAGTGCGGCCGCTGACCTTCGACGATGCGCGTGCGCTGCAGAAGCTGCCACAGGTGATCGGCGTCGCGCCCACCGTGTGGGGCAACTCCGAAGTCGCAGGCAACGGCCGACTGCGACGCACGACGATCTACGGCGTGAGTCAGGCGGCGCTGCAGGTATTCAACATGACCGTGAAGAGCGGTCAGTTCCTGCCGAACGAAGAATGGGAGAGTGCGCGGCCGTTCGTCGTGCTCGGTAGCAAGCTGAAAGACGAGCTCTTCGGTACCGCCAACCCGCTCGGAGCGCGCGTGCGCATCGGAACGCTGCGGTTCCGCGTGGTGGGCGTGCTCGAGTCAAAAGGACAGTTTCTCGGAATCGATCTGGACGACACCGCGTTCATTCCCGCGGCGCGCGCGCTCGAGCTCTTCAACAAGGACGGGCTCACCGAGATCCACCTCTCGTATGAGGAAGGGGCTTCGGCAAATATGATGGCAGAGCGGACGAAAGGCGTGCTCACTGCGCGCCACGGCCGAGAGGACTTCACGATCACAACGCAGGAAGACATGTTGCGCACGCTCGGCAACATTCTTGACATCCTGACGATGGCGGTCGGCGCGCTCGGCAGCATCTCGCTGTTGGTGGGGGGTGTCGGCATCGTGACGATCATGACGATCGCAGTGGCTGAGCGCACCAGCGAGGTCGGCCTGATGCTCGCGCTCGGCGCGCAACGGCGCTCTATCCTCGCTCTGTTTCTCGGTGAGGCCGTAGTGCTTGCCGTGCTGGGCGGAGCTGCCGGCCTGGCTCTTGGCTTCGGACTAGCGCAGCTGGTTCACGCTGCGTTTCCCGCGCTGCCGGTCCATACACCGCTGGTCTATGCGGCGCTGGCAGTTGCGCTGTCCGCAGTAATCGGGTTGCTCGCCGGCGTTTTGCCCGCGCGGCGCGCGTCGTTGCTCGATCCGGTCGAGTCGCTGCGCGCGGAATAGCGGATTCGCCACTTAAACTCATGCATTCTCCGCCTGCGAAGAAATGCGCGGAAAAAATGCGGGCGTTTCAGCCTGGTAGCGCCGGTAGGACTCTCCAAACCGCTTCAAAGCCTCGTGTTCCTCGCTGCGCGCGAGGCGCACGTAGAGAATAAGCAGGATCGGAAACATAGCCAGCGTGATCAGCGTCGGCCATTGCAATAGAAAGCCAATCATGATCACGACAAACGCGGCGTACTCCGGATGACGTAAGCGCGCATACACGCCGGTTTTCGCCAGTTCCCCGCGCTGCTGCGCTTTGTGCCGTACCGACCATGCCGCTGCCAGAAGGATAAAACCGCCGACAATCAGCACAGTGCTTGCGATCTGGAAAAAACCGAAAGGCGGATTCGCACGCCAATCGAACATCATCCCAAGCACATTTCCAACTTCATGCGGAAGAGATTCAACGATTGGGAATCTTGCACCTGGCCAACCAGACAGCAGATAAATCGTCAGAGGAAATCCATACATCTCGGCGAACAGTGCCGCCAGGAAGGCCGTGAAAGCGCCAAAGGTCCACCAGTCGCGACTGGTCTTCGGCCGATAAAAGACAAAAGCGATGGTCGCAAAGACGAGCGTGTAAATGACTGCCAGCGACCATTCACCGTAGAACGGAACGGCGTCGCGACTCATGGAAGTTGTTTCACTGATCCGATATCGTGATCCAGATTATCCGAGCCGTGTCGGCAGCCGCTTATTGACAGAAGTCAGCACGTTCGCGCTTTACCCGTGTTTTCGTATACCAGCCGTCGGTCGCTCGGAAGTGAGACCGATTCTTTACTCGGCATTCTTGCGATCAGCTCGGCCCACAGGACGCTGACGTCTTTGCGGAACAACAACTCCGCTTGCGGCTCGGAGACACTCCAGAAGCCGCTCTCTACTTCACCTTCGAGCTCATCTTCGAACCAACTGATGTAGCCAGTGACGTACCGAGCCTTGTTGGGCGTTCGTTCGATCAGGCCCTTAATCGCCTTCGGGGTAGAAGTAACAAAAAGGTCTTCAAAGAGGCGTACCGAATTCGCAGGCGGATGGCTCTTCGTACGCACGAATGCAAAAATCGTCCCTAATGAGTCGGGACCACCAATGTAAATTGGATCCAGCACCTTCCTCGATGGCGCATGGCTGGGAAATACGCTTGCGAGTTTGTGCTTCGAAGGTCGATTGACAATGAAGCCTACGTGTTGCTTTCCGCCCACCGGGAGCGCGATCACTACCGCCTGACTATAGAGCCCCTCGACGTCGGGTGACGCCACTAACAGCACCGGGCCGTCTAGGCTCTGCGCAACAGCGATATTCGCGATAGCCATCCATAGGCACGTCGACACTAACGTTGCGCAATGGAGGAAACGTCTGCGCGTGTTCATAGCCCGAACGCGGAGCCCGTTAGGCGCGGGATCGCGCCCGTACCAGCAGCACCGGAGCAGGCGCCATCCGAACCAGTGTCTCAGCAACGCTACCGAGCACGATACGATTGAAGCCCCGACGACCGTGCGTACCGAGCACGATCAAGTCGGCGTCCCAGCCTTGAGCGTCTTTAGCAATTGTCGATGCGACGCGCAATGACGGGTCGTCTCCCTCAAGCATTGCGATCTCGCTGTCAACGCCGGCGCTGCCCGCTTTGGCTGCGGCCACCGATAGCGCATGGCGCCCCTCTTCTCGCAACGCCTCCCATAGCGGTGTCGGATCAAACGCAGGCCCATCTAGCATCGTTAGGGGATACTTGAACAATTCGACGACATGCACGATTCGAAGCCGCGCGCGCTGGGACTTGGCAAGTTGTACTGCGTGATCCAGCGCAAGATCAGAAGTATCACTGCCGTCGACGGCGATGAGAATGCGTTGATACATGGGCAGATTGTTTGTCCAGTAGTCGCAGAGCTATCACGTCTCTTTTGAGCTAGGCATTGCTTCCATCAAAACTCGCTCCTGCCATGGATCCACGATAGCCAACTTCACTGTGTCGATGTTGATTTACATCAGTGCGTGATCGGAAGCTGCAAAAGTTTGATACGGACAACCCGCCGTGAACAGGAACAGAGTGAGCGTCTTGGAGTTACCAAGCGCTAGGAACTGAATTCATGGTGGGTGGTACAGGGTTCGAACCTGTGACCCCTGCCGTGTGAAGGCAGTGCTCTACCACTGAGCTAACCACCCGCTGATTGAAACGCGAAGGACGCGAATTATTGCATGCGGTCGCGTGACTGCTTGCTTGCCTTACGATGGCTTACTCGACAGCCGTGGAGGGCGGTCTGAATCTTTCGCATACTCTGTTTCGTACCGCTCGGCGTCTGCCGCGCGCGGTTGCCGTGATCGAACGTGATCGGATCGAGCTCAGCTACGAGCAGCTGGCTGACCGCTCGGCGCGTCTCGCTTCGGCACTCCTTGAACTCGGCGCGGGTCCCGGTGAGCGCGTCGCGCTGCTCGCGCACAACTGCGCCGCGTATGTGGAATTGCTTTACGCCTGCTGGACCATTGGCGCCTGCGCCGTTCCCGTCAACGTGCGGCTGCATCCGAAGGAAGTTGCCTTCATTCTGGACGACGCTGACGTGCGCGTTGCGTTCGTCACTGACGATATTGATACGACCGCGATCGAGCACGAGCGCACTGGCGTCACGCATTTTGTTGGTATCGAAAGTTCCGAATATCGCAAGCTGTTGCACGCCGAGGCGATGCCTGAGCCGCGCTCTGATCTTTCGCAAGCGCCCGCATGGCTGTTCTACACCAGCGGAACGACCGGCCGACCGAAAGGTGTGGTGCTGACACACCGCAACCTGCTGGCAATGGCACTGAACTACCTTGCGGATGTCGACCACGCCGCCGTCGGGGACCATCTGCTGCATGCAGCACCCATGTCGCACGGCTCGGGGCTCTACATCATCCCGAACATCGCTGTGGGCGCTACGCAATTGATTCCGGCGACGCACGGATTCGAGGTCGATGAGATAGCGCACATCATCGCGTACACGCCCCGCGTCAAATTTTTTGCGGCACCGACGATGGTGATGCGATTGGTTGACGGCTGGCGCGCCGAGAGCGAGCCCGTTAATCTAAAGTCGATCATCTACGGTGGTGGGCCGATGTATGTTGCAGATTGCCTGCGAGCACTGGAGCGCTTCGGACCAAGACTGGTGCAAATCTACGGGCAGGGAGAGGCGCCGATGACGATCACCGTCCTGCCCTCGGCTGACCATGTCGATGACCACGATGGCCGCCGTCTCGAGCGGCTCGGTTCGGTCGGGCGGGCGCAAACCGGTGTGCAAATCGCGGTGCTTGATGGAAGCGACGAGCCTGTCCCGTCAGGTGAACTCGGCGAAGTCTGTGTGCGTGGCGACGTCGTGATGACCGGCTACCTGAATAATCCGGAGGCCACCGCGCAAACGCTCGCCAACGGATGGCTGCACACTGGCGACGTCGGCCGATTCGATGCGCACGGCTACCTGACGCTGGTCGATCGCAGCAAAGATCTGATCATCTCGGGCGGCTCGAACATATATCCGCGTGAGGTGGAGGAAGTTCTGTTGCGGCATCCTGCAATCAAGGAAGCCGCGGTGCTGGGCGAACCCGATCCGCAGTGGGGCGAGTCGGTTGTTGCGGTACTCGTGACGCAACCGGGACAGCTTGCCGACCAACACGAGCTCGACTCGTGGTGTCTCGAGCACATCGCGCGCTTCAAGCGGCCGAAGCGCTATGTGTTCGTCTCTGATCTGCCGAGAAATGCGACCGGCAAGGTATTGAAGCGCGAGCTGCGGTTGCAACTCACGCATGCGCAGGAGTCAAGCGCCATACAGGTGTGACTTTCGCTTCGCGCGCGATCAGGTCAAGCAGCGCCTCGTGCGCTGCTACTTCTTCGTCGGCGACAGCGACTGCGATCAGCAGGCCGACGTCGATCGGACCAAAGTTCGCCGTCAGCGCATCGTCGTCAAGCACGTCGATCACGAGGCTGTCCTGGCCGCGCGTCATTGCGAGAAACACATCGGCCAGCAATCCGGCATCGAGCAGAGCGCCGTGCAGCGTGCGATGCGCGTTTGATATGGCGTATCGCTCGCAAAGCGCATCGAGCGAGTTGCGCTTCCCGGGATGCTGCTCGCGTGCATGCTGCAGCGAGCAGATCACTTTCAGGCAATGATCCGCAAAGCGACTGCGCCCGATGCGGCTTAGTTCGGCATCCAGAAACTCGATGTCGAACTCGGCGTTGTGAATGATGACCTCGGCGTTCTTTACGAACTCGATCAGGTCATCGACGATGTCACCGAACCTGGGTTTGTCTTGGAGAAATTGCTTGTTGATCCCGTGCACTGCGAGCGCGCCTTCGTCGCACTCGCGCTCGGGATTGACATACTGATGAAAGCGTCGCTCGGTAATTCGGCGGCCAACAATCTCGATCGCGCCGATCTCGATGATGCGGTGCCCATCTTTGACTTCGAGGCCGGTTGTTTCAGTATCGAGGACGACTTGTCTCATCGCCTTCGATTTTAGCCGCGGCTCCGATCGCTGTCCTGCCAGCAGACCTTCTTGCAGAAGAACTTCGAATCAGAATGCCGCGCGCAGAAGTGCTCTTGTCGTCTCAGTACGGAAAGTGCCCGAGCCGGTGGTATACGTGTATTCGATTTCGACCGTGAACACGAATCCCATTCGAAGCATGCAGTCCGATGCCGCCGGTCGTGAAATCGCTGGAGTTCGAAGCTTCCTTCAGCGTATACACGGTCGTAGGCGCATCCGCGTACGCGACCGCTTGATCGGCGGCGCGGCTGTGCATGCGGCGCTGTTCGAATCGCAAGCTCGGCGTTAGTGTAAACGCGCCCAGCGGAACGTCGTAGCTGGCGCGCAATCCGGCAAGGACCGAATCATCGTTGACGATGATCTCGCCATACGTCAGCGCAGACATTGCGCTGCCGGCTTCGGTGTAGCCGTCCAGCCGGCTATGCACGCGCTCAAATCGGCCATACGGTATGAGCGTGAATCCCTTCAACTGAAGCACGCCGCTTACGCCGAGAGAGCCAAACAGCTGCGATCCCGATCGCTCGCCGGCCAGCATCACAGTATCAAGCTGAGCCCAGCGCGAAGCGTCGTAGGAGAGCCGCCCGTAACCTGCCATCGCATCAATGAATACACCCTTGGTCGGTGCAAACGAACCGTAGAGAGTCCCGTTCTGTGCCTCACCCTTGCTGCGTGATCCATTCGGATCGACGTCCGTCGAATCGTGGCCGTAGCCGAGCGTTGCACCGACCACCAAGCCGTCGCGCACTTTCGCATCGATGCCTAGCGTCAGACCCGACGTGCGGAAGTCACTACGGTCAGCTGCGGAGCTGGGGCGCAGGAAGCCGAAGTCGATGTTGCCGCCCGCCCACACCGCGAAGAGACGGTCGCAACCGGAACGCTTCGCATCCGTCTTGTCATCCGCACTCGCGGGTGCCGCTGCACCCTTATCAGTGTCGCTGCCCTCGGATTTTTCCCAACGGATATTCGTGCTGATGCCAATGTCGGTCGAACATGGGTCGTGACCTGCATGCAGCATCTGCATGCGCGAATTCACGTTTGTTATCTGTGCCGAACCGAACCGCGTCGCGGCCGTAATCTGTGCCGTACTAACACCGCGAACCGAAGGATCGAGCGTCGGGTCGGGCCGCATCTCGATGACGATCGTTTGCACCAGCGTGCCCGAAGCGCCGTTGGCATCAGTCACTGTGATCGTGAAGGTGTAAGTTCCGCCCGCAGTCGGCGTGCCGCTCAAAGCGCCCGTTGCCGGGTTAAGTGCCAGCCCGATTGGCAAGCGCACCGGCGGTCAGGCTGAATGTGTAAGGCGCGGTGCCGCCGGTGACATTGATGCCGTGGTTGTAGCCGCTTCCGACTCTTCCGTTCGTGAGGTCCGACGTCAAGATCAATGCCGCAGGCGCCACTGTCATCGTGTAGACACGGTCAACGGTAAATCCGGCAGCGTCGGTGACCCTGACGGTGAACGTGAACGGTCCGGCAACGGTCGGCGACCCGGACAGAAGTCCGGTCGTCGCATTCAGCGTCAGCCCGGCGGGCAGTGTACCGGCACTGATTGCTGAATGCATAAGGACTCGTCCCGCCTGAAGCACTAATCGTCTGACTGTATGCACTGCCTACAACGGCATTCGGCAGCGTGGGCGGAGCCGACCACGAGGGTAGCCGCGACCGTTAACGCGTAAGCGCGTTGTCCAGTGGCACCGACGCCATCGGTCGCCGTGATCGTGAAGTTCGACGTCGCAGCCGTCGTTGGCGTGCCAGAGATCACACCGGTGGCCGCATTCAGCGTGAGACCCGCAGGCAGGCTGCCGGCCGACACAGTGAAAACGTAAGAACCATTGCCACCTGTCGCGACTACGGTCTGCGAGTACGCCGCGCCGAGCATCGCCGTTGGCAGCGTCGCTGGATTTACCGCAATGGCCGCGTTGACCGTGACGCTGTACGCACGTGCGCCAGTAGCACCCAGGCCATCGGTCGCCGTAATCGTGAAGTTGCTAGTCGCTGCGGTAGTTGGCGTTCCGGTGATCGCACCCGTCGCAGCATTCAGCGCAAGACCCGCTGGCAGACTGCCGGCAGAGACACTGAACGTATACGAACCATTGCCACCCGTGGCACTGACTGTCTGCGCGTACGCAGTGCCCAGCGTTCCACTCGGCAGCGTCGCCGGGTTCACGATCATCGCTGCATTGATCGTTACGCTGTACGCACGTGCGCCGGTGGCACCAAGACCATCGGTTGCAGTGATCGTGAAGTTGCGAGGTCGCTGCCGTGGTCGGCGTGCCGGTGATCGCGCCGGTGGCAGCGTTCAACGTCAAAGCCCGGCTGGCAAACTGCCGGCAGAAACACTGAACGTATATGAACCATTGCCACCCGTGGCACTGACGGTCTGTGAGTAAGCGACTCCGACCGTTCCATTCGGCAACGTCGCCGGGTTAACGGCGACGCCAGCATTCATCGTCACCGAGTAAGCACGCGAACCGGTCGCACCCGAGCCATCGGTGGCAGTGATCGTGAAGTTGCTGGTCGCTGCCGTCGTCGGTGTGCCGGTAATTGCACCGGTGGCCGCATTCAGCGAAAGACCCGCCGGCAAGCTGCCCGCAGAAACACTGAACGTATATGAACCCGTGCCGCCCGTTGCACTGACCGTCTGTGAGTACGCAACTCCGACCGTTCCGTTCGGCAATGTCGCTGGATTCACGGTGATCGCCTGCATTGATCGTGACGCTGTAAGCACGCGCACCGGTAGCACCGAGACCATCGGTTGCGGTGATCGTGAAGTTGCTGGTCGCTGCCGTGGTCGGTGTTCCGGTGATCGCACCCGTGGCCGCATTCAACGACAGTCCCGCTGGCAAGCTGCCGGCAGAAACACTGAACGTATATGAACCCGTTGCCACCCGTTGCACTGACCGTCTGCGAGTAGGCAATTCCGACCGTTCCATTCGGCAACGTCGCCGGATTCACGGTGATCGCCGCATTGATCGTCACGGCGTAAGCACGCGCACCGGTCGCACCCAGACCATCGGTTGCGGTGATCGTGAAGTTGCTGGTGGCTGCCGTGGTCGGTGTACCGGTGATCGCACCCGTGGCTGCATTCAGCGACAGTCCCGCTGGCAAGCTGCCGGCAGAGACACTGAATGTATACGAACCATTGCCGCCCGTTGCACTGACTGTTTGTGAGTAGGCAGACTCCGACAGTGCCGTTTGGCAACGTTGCTGGATTGACGGCGATCGCCGCGTTCATCGTGACCGCAGTAGGCACGCGCGCCGGTGGCACCAAGACCATCGGTTGCGGTAATCGTGAAGTTGCTGGTCGCTGCGGTGGTTGGGGTACCGGTGATCGCACCCGTGGCCGCATTCAGCGAAAGTCCCGCCGGCAAGCTGCCTACAGAGACACTGAACGTATATGAGCCGTTGCCACCGGTCGCACTCACTGTTTGCTAGTACGCAGATTCCGACGGTGCCGTTCGGCAACGTCGCCGGGTTCACGGTGATCGCCGCATTGATCGTGACGCTGTAAGCACGCGCGCCAGTAGCACCGAGACCATCGGTCGCGGTGATCGTGAAGTTGCTGGTCGCTGCGGTGGTTGGTGTACCGGTGATCGCACCCGTGGCCGCATTCAGCGACAGTCCTGCCGGCAGACTGCCCACAGAGACACTGAATGTATAAGAGCCGTTGCCGCCCGTGGCACTGACCGTTTGTGAGTAGGCGACGCCGACAGTTCCATTCGGCAACGTCGCTGGATTAACGGCAACACCGGCATTCATCGTGACCGCAGTAAGCACGCGCAGCCGGTAGCACCCAAGCCATCGGTTGCGGTGATCGTGAAGTTCGCTGGTCGCTGCTGTGGTTGGTGTGCCTGTGATCGCACCAGTAGCTGCATTGAGCGACAGTCCCGCCGGCAAACTGCCCAGCGGAGACACTGAACGTATATGAGCCGGTGCCACCGGTAGCACTCACCGTTTGCGAGTACGCAACTCCGACCGTGCCATTCGGCAGCGTCGCCGGGTTCACGGTGATCGCCGCGTTGATCGTGACGCTGTAAGCACGTGCACCGGTAGCACCGAGACCATCGGTCGCGGTGATCGTGAAGTTCGATGGTCGCTGCAGTAGTTGGCGTTCCGGTGATCGCACCCGTGGCTGGCATTCAGCGACAGTCCTGCCGGCAAGCTGCCTGCAGAAACACTGAACGTATATGAGCCAGTGCCGCCCGTTGCACTGACCGTCTGTGAGTAGGCGACTCCGACCGTGCCGTTCGGCAGCGTCGCTGGATTAACGGTGATCGCTGGATTGATCGTCACGCTGTACGCCCGCGCACCGGTCGCACCGAGACCATCTGTCGCGGTGATAGTGAAGTTGCGATGTCGCTGCGGTCGTCGGCGTACCGGTGATCGCACCGGTAGCTGCATTCAGCGAAAGCCCCGCCGGCAAGCTGCCCACCGAAACAGCTGAACGTATACGAGCCAGTGCCACCCGTGGCACTGACTGTCTGTGAGTACGCGACACCGACTGTTCCATTCGGCAACGTCGCCGGGTTCACGGTGATCGCCGGCGTTGATCGTGACGCTGTAGGCACGTGCAGCCGGTAGCACCGAGGCCGTCAGTTGCAGTGATCGTGAAGTTGCTAGTCGCCGCCGTTGTCGGTGTGCCGGTGATCGCACCCGTTGCCGCATTCAATGACAGCCCTGCCGGCAAACTGCCGACCGAGACACTAAACGTATATGAGCCGTTGCCACCCGTTGCACTGACCGTCTGTGAGTAGGCGACTCCGACCGTTCCGTTCGGCAACGTCGCCGGATTGACGGTGATAGCCGCATTGATGGTCACCGCATAAGCACGTGCGCCCGTTGCACCAAGACCATCGGTCGCTGTGATCGTGAAGTTGGAAGTCGCTGCGGTGGTCGGCGTACCGGTAATGGCCCCGGTGGCCGCATTTAACGACAGCCCGCTGGCAAGCTGCCCGCAGACACACTGAATGTGTATGAACCATCTCCACCCGTTGCTGAGACATTCTGCGAGTACGCAGTTCCGACGGTGCCGTTCGGCAACGTCGCCGGGTTTACGGTGATCGCGGCGTTGATCGTGACGCTGTAGGCACGTGCGCCCGTCGCACCCAAGCCATCAGTTGCCGTGATCGTGAAGTTGCTCGTCGCCGCAGTTGTCGGCGTTCCGGTGATTGCACCAGTGGCCGCGTTCAGCGAAAGCCCTGCCGGCAAGCTGCCGGCGGAAACGCTGAACGTATACGAGCCGTTGCCACCGGTGGCGCTGACGGTCTGCGAATAGGCAACACCCACTGTGCCATTCGGCAGCGTCGCCGGATTCACTGTTATAGCGGCGTTGATCGTGACGGCATAAGCACGTGCGCCAGTAGCACCGAGACCATCGGTCGCCGTGATTGTGAAGTTGCTGGTCGCCGCTGTCGTCGGTGTGCCGGTGATCGCACCGGTTGCAGCATTCAGCGACAACCCTGCCGGCAGACTGCCTGCAGAGACACTGAACGTATACGAACCAGTGCCGCCAGTGGCACTGACTGTCTGTGAGTACGCAACACCGACCGTTCCATTGGGCAACGTTGCTGGGTTCACGGTGATGGCAGCATTGATGGTGACGGCATAAGCGCGCGCGCCGGTGGCACCCAGACCATCGGTTGCCGTGATCGTGAAGTTGGAAGTCGCTGCGGTGGTCGGCGTGCCGGTGATGGCACCCGTGGCCGCATTCAACGACAAGCCCTGCTGGCAGACTGCCGGCCGAGACGCTGAACGTATACGAACCCGTGCCACCAGTCGCACTAACGGTTTGCGAGTACGCAGTTCCGACGGTGCCGTTCGGCAGCGTCGCGGGATTTACGGTGATCGCTGCGTTGATGGTGACGGCATAAGCACGTGCACCCGTAGCACCCAGACCATCGGTCGCCGTGATCGTAAAGTTCGATGTGGCTGCAGTGGTCGGCAGTACCGGTAATCGCACCGGTGGCTGCATTCAGTGAAAGCCCCGCCGGCAAGGTGCCTGCGGAGACGCTGAACGTATACGAGCCAGTGCCACCCGTTGCGCTGACTGGTCTGCGAGTAGGCGACACCCACTGTGCCATTGGGCAACGTCGCCGGATTGACAGTGATCGCCGGATTGATCGTGACGCTGTAAGCGCGCGCGTTGCTGGCACCGAGACCATCGGTTGCCGTGATCGTGAAGTTCGAAGTCGCGGCAGTGGTTGGCGTGCCGGTAATCGCACCCGTGGCCGCATTCAGCGACAGCCCTGCCGGCAGACTGCCTGCAGAGACACTGAACGTGTAAGAGCCATTGCCACCGGTGGCACTGACGGTTTGCGAGTAAGCAGTGCCGACCGTGCCGTTCGGCAGCGTTGCCGGGTTGACGGTAATCGCGGACGCGCTGGTTGTCCCGGAGTAGGCCCGTGAACCCGTCGAATCCGCGGCGTCGATTGCGCTGATCGTGAAGCTGAATGCACCGGCCGTCGTTGGTGTTCCGCTGATCACGCCGGTAGAGGCATTCAGCGTTAACCCCGCGGGTAATGCTCCGGCCGAGACGCTGTATGTATACGGTCCCAGGCCGCCCGACGCGGTGATCGCCTGGTTGTACGGCGTGCCGACCGTTGGATTTGGAACGCTTACCGGTGCAATCGTCAACGTAGTGCAGGTTCCTGCGGGACCCGCGGTGACATTGATCGCTAGTCGATCGTTGCCGACAAAAGTCGCGACGATGGGCGATGCCGAAGAGTCGGTAATGGTGATGATCTGACGATTGTTTCCATTGGCTTCATTACAGCTGATTGCACCGGTGAGCGTGCCACCGGCTGACATCGTCAGGTTGTTCGGAATGTCGATCGGTGCGACGAGTGCGAACGTATACGGCGCGGTGCCGCCGGTAACCGTGATCGTGTGGCTGTACGCAACGCCGCGCTGCGCTGACGGCAAGCTCTGCTCAATCGTCAAGCCGTTGACGGTCGCTATAGCGAACGCCGGACCAGCGATCAAGGCCATGAGCAACAACAGCGCTCGCACGTATCCATCGCATCAAGCCGCGACGCGTAGACCGCCGCGCCTTGACCAGGCACATCGCTTTGCTTTCGATCGTGAGTCGCCGCGGCCTGCGCTGCGCCGCTACCTTCCGTGTGCATCAAATCCCCACAGCAAGCGGTACTTGCTGCCCTCGTAGTTGCTGATGTGCCATGCGGCTAAGCGCCACATGGCATTCAGGGAAGGGATTTTTTCAGTGAGGAGGGAAGCGCAATCGAGGCCGCTTCCAGAGGTTTAGTGCCCTATTCGTGGGATGCGTCAGCGCACTTCCTACAAGATCGCGTACGACAAAAACCTACTCAGCGCCAGCGCCGTGGGACGCAGGCGTTTCATCACAAATCTCTTCGTGATGGTGCGATCCCAGCCAACGCCCAAGCGCCTGCTCCATCAGCGTGTACATCGTCGGCACGACGTAGAGCGTCAGCAACGTTCCGAACGTCAGTCCGCCAACGATCACCCATCCGATCTGAATCCGGCTCTCTGCGCCTGCGCCGGATGACAGCGCCAGCGGAACGGCACCGAGCACCATGGCGCCGGTCGTCATCAAAATCGGCCGCAGCCGCAACACCGCCGATTGACGGACCGCGTCGAACAATTGCTCGCCACGCTCCTGCAACTGGTTGGCGAACTCGACGATCAAAATCCCGTGCTTTGTAATCAACCCGATCAACGTGATCATGCCGATCTGGCTGTAGATGTTCCAGGTTCCCCCGGTCATCCATAGGGCGAACAGCGCACCGGCCGCGGACAGCGGTACCGACAGCAAGATGACGAACGGGTCGGCAAAGCTCTCGAACTGCGCAGCGAGCACCAGGTAGATAAAGATCAACGCGAGCACCAAGGTCAGATAAAAGCCGCCGCTCGAATCACGAAACTCCCGTGACTGGCCGTTCAGATCGGTCAGGGCATCGGGCGGCAGCACCCGGCGCGCGGTCTCATCCATCATTCTCAATGCGTCGCCGATCGTATAGCCGGGCGCAAGGTTGGCGGTGATCGTGACTGCGCGCAACCGCTGAAAGTGGTTCAACGAGGATGGCGAAACGCCCTCGAGCACGGTGACCACATTGGCCAACTGAACCATCGAACCGTCGCGTGCCCTTACGTAAATATCGCTGATGTCGTTCGGTCGGCTTCGATCGCGCGGTGCCACCTGCACGATCACATCGTATTGCTCGCCGTCTTTCTTGAAGCGTGTGATCTGGCTGCCACCCAGCATCGTCTGCAACGTGCGGCCGACCGCTTCGACGGGAATTCCGAGATCCCCTAGCTTGTCGCGATTGACATCGACCCTTAATTCGGGGGTGTTCAGACGAAGATCGGACTGGGGATTTTGCAGCATCCCGGTTTTCGAAATTTCGGCGATGAACTGTGCCGCGATGTCGTCAAGTTCTGTGTAGGGCACCTGAGCCATGATGACGTACTCGACCGGCAGAGAGCGGAAGGACTGCCCGAGCGACGGCGGGTTGACGGCAAAGCCGATGATGCCGGGCAGATTCTGAAATTGCTGGTTCAACTCGCGGGCGATGTCCTGTTGCTTGCGCGTGCGTTCTTCCCATGGCTTAAGGCGCAGCACGCCGGTGCCGAAGTCGACCGACGGAAACCCTGCGATTGCGTTGTAGGCCGAAGCCTCGGGAATCTTGGCAAACATAGCTTCGACCGGGCGCAGTTGCTCTGACGTGTATTCCACAGTTGCGCCCGGCGGCGATTGCATGCGGCCGAATATCACACCTCGATCTTCCAAAGGCGCCAGCTCCGAACGCAGCAAGGTGAAGAAGAACACGCCGAGCCCGGCAGTGACGAGCCAAACGGCGACGACGATCCAGCGGCGGTCGAGCAACCAGCCGAGAGATCGCGCGTAGCCGTTGGTCATCGCAGTGAGCCAGCCCTCGACCATCGTGAAAATGCGGCCGTGCTTTTGCTCGTGTTTCAAAAGCTTGCTGCACATCATCGGCGACAAGGTCAGCGCGACGAAGCCGGACACCAGCACCGCGCCTGCAAGTGTCAGCGCGAATTCGATAAAGAGCCGTCCGGTACGCCCTGTTGCAAAGGCCAGCGGCGCAAACACTGCCGTCAGCGTCAACGTCATCGCGATCACCGCGAAGCCAATCTCCTTGATGCCCTTCACTGCCGCGGCGACGCGATCCATGCCGGACTCGACGTTGCGGTAGATGTTTTCCAGCACGACGATCGCGTCGTCGACCACCAAACCGATCGCCAACACCATAGCCAGCAAGGTCAACGTGTTGACGGTGAAGCCGAACGCATACATCAAAGCGAACGAGCCGACCAGCGCAAGCGGAATTGTCACCAGCGGAATCAGCGTCGCGCGAACGTTGCGCAGGAAAAAGAAGATCACCAGCGCGACCAGCACCACCGCCTCGGTAACCGTCGTGAATACCGAGCGAATCGATCGGTCGATAAACACCGAGGAGTCGTAACTGACATTGATGCTCATGCCGGGCGGCAGGCTCGGATTGATCTTCGCAAGCTCAGCCCGCAGCGCCTTGGATAGATCGAGCGGATTGGCGACAGCCTGTTTGATCAACCCCATATTGATTGCAGGCTGGCCGTTGTAGCGCGCGATCACGCGCTCGCTGACTGCGCCCACTGCGATATCCGCGACGTCGCGCAGCCGTACCGGGTAGCCCTTAACGTTCGCAACGATCAAATTCTCGAACTGCTCGCGCGTGCTGACATCCGTCGTTGCGACAATCGAAAATTCGCGTTGCGCCGATTCGATGCGGCCCGGATGGCAGCTCGAGGTTCTGGCGCCGCAGCGCGTTTTCGACGTCCTGCGGTGTCAAGCCGTACCCGGCCAGGCGATCGCGATCGACGTTAATGCGCATTGACGTGACGCGCTCGCCGAAAATTCTGACGTCGGCGGCGCCGGGCAGCACCGATAGCCGCGGCTTTACGTAGCGCGTCAGGTAATCGGACACCTCCAGCGGCGTACGTCCACCAGCCGCCACCGCCATCCAGATGATGGGGAATGCATCGGCTTCGACCTTCGCGATTACCGGCTCGTCGACCGTTTCGGGCAATCGAGCGCGCACGCGCGCCACCTTGTCGCGCACGTCGGCTGCCGCCGAATCCGGATCACGCGTAATGCGGAAGCGCACATCGATGTTGCTGCGCTCGGAGCGGGAGCTTGACGTCATCAACTCGACGCCTTCGATGCCGGCCAGCGAATCTTCGAGAATCTTGGTGACCTGCGATTCAATAACATCGGCCGACGCGCCGGGATACGTCGTGTTGACGCTTACGATCGGCTCGTCGATCCGCGGATACTCGCGCACGGCGAGCCGCGTGTACGAAATTGCGCCGATCACCAGCACAAGAAGTGACAGCACCGTCGACAACACCGGGCGGCGTATGCAGAGCTCGAACAGACTCATGCGAACACCTTCACACTCGCCATGGCAGCCTTCAGCGGCGCAGCTTTCTGTTCAATTTTGCCGCTGCCCTCGCCCTTCGGTGCCCCGGGCACGGTACCCGGCACACTGGGCGTCACCACTCGCACCGGTTGACCGTCACGCGACAAGCGCATGCCAGCGGTCACGACCTGGTCACCGCTTGTGAGCCCGTCGACGATTTCCACCAGCGCCTCGCGACGCACTCCGATTTTCACCGCGACGCGACGTGCTTGCCCGTCGACGACTTTGTAGACGAAAAACTCGGCGCCCTGCGGCACGATCGCTTCCTCGGGTACCAGCAGCGCATTGGCACGCTCGCCGACGATCACGCGCACGCGCACGAACATGCCTGGACGAAGCTTGCCCGCGGTGTTCTCCAATTTCGCCCGAATCTCCAGCGACCGCCCGTTGGCATCCACCCTGGGATTGATCGCATCGATCGCTCCGGCGAAACGCTCGCCCGGCAGCGCGTCAGCCACGACTTCGATGCCCTGCCCGACCTTGATCTGCGTCAGATTGCGTTCGGGCAATCGAAAGTCGACCTTCAGGATGCGCACGTCTTCCACGTTGACCAGGTCGGTGCCATCCTTGACGTAATCGCCAAGGCTCACGCTGCGTATGCCGACCACGCCGTCGAACGGCGCAACGATGCGCATCTTTGACGACCTCGCCTGCGCCAGCTTCAATTTCGCCTCGGCGACCTGAGCGTTGGACGCGGCCGTATCTTGTGCGCTCGAGCTGATGAACTTGCGGCTCGCCAGATCCTCGCTGCGCTTCAGGTTCGACAACGCGAGGTCATACTCGGCCTTCATTTGCGCGACTTCTGCTTCGTTCAGCGCGTTGTCGAGCGCGATCAGCATCTGCCCCTTCCGTACCACCTGTCCGTCCTTGAAGCCGATCGCAGAAATTCGGCCCGACACCTCAGGGCGAAGGATCACGCTTTCGTTGGACTGCAGCGAACCGACCGCCTGCAAATCTTCCTGCACGGTCGTCGGCTTGACCTGAAACACCTCAACGGCAATCGGCGCGGCGGCAGCACCTTTGGCCGCACCCGGCAATGATTTCGACGAATCTGGAGCTGCTGAGCCTTTGACCCCGGCGACCGCGTTCGGTCCGGCGTCAGCCGATCCACCGCAAAATAGGCGAGAACCGCGACGGTCACTAAGGCAACGACCGCCACAACGGTGGTTCGATTTCTTTTCATATCGAGACGCTGCGCGCTGCGCAACTTGGAGATCGAATTTAGCACCCGCAGCCGGGTGCGTTACGCTGAATAGTCAGATGCAGACACCGAGTCGACGCCTAGGTTCGCCAATTCGTCGGCTCGCTCGTTTCCAACGTTGCCGGAGTGACCGCGTACCCAGCGCCACTCAATCTCGTGCCTGCCCGCGGCGTCAGAACAGCCGCTGCCACAGGTCGGCATTTTTGACCGGCTTCTTGCTGGCAGTTTTCCAGCCACGCTGCATCCACGCCGGCAGCCACTCGGTAATGCCCAATCGGACGTATTGAGAATCGGTGTGCACGATAACGTGGCAGCGGCGCTTCAGCGAACCCAGCGCCTCGATCACCGCCGTCAGCTCCATCCGGTTGTTGGTCGTCGGATTCTCGCCTCCAAACAACTCTTTCTGGCGATCGCCGTGCATCAGCAACGCGCCCCAGCCGCCGGGCCCGGGATTCCCTTTGCACGCGCCATCCGTATATATATGGACAGGGGAGCCGGATGCGTCCTGCGGTCGCACCGGCAACGGTTTCTTGGGGATCAGATCTATCTTTCGTGCGTGCCTCATCGGCGCGCAGCAGCGCGCACGCCGTCGTTTGCTGCATCAGGTGCGTCGATCACCGCGGAACTCGAATCGCTGGTCAGAAACGTCCGAGTGGTAGCCGCAGGTGCGAGCCGTCGTGCCGGCTCCTCCTTGCCCTTCCACACCGCGCCGATCAGCCGCATCCCGCGAACTCGTTTGACGGCGCTCAGCATGTAGATCGCGCCCAGGAACGGCCACCAGCGATCGCCCGCCTTCTCCATGAACTGCCAGCGCGCAAGCCAACGCTCCTGACGTACCGACGGTACGTAGCAACCGTAGCGCCCCCGCTCAACGTCGAACGACAGCAGCTTTAACCAGTCTTTTATTCGCGGCAGCGTCAAAAAGCGTCCTTCGCGCGGCAGATAAGGCGCAGCACCCAGCCGAGTCAGGTACTGCCGGATACCCCACAGGCTGATCGGGTTAAAACCGGTAATGACGACATGTCCCTCGGGCACCAGCACCCTCTCGACCTCTCGAAGTACCTGGTGCGGATCCTCGGTGAACTCGAGAATATGCGGCATCACAACGAGATCGATCGAGTGTGTCGCGAATGGCAGCTCTTCGTAGCGATTGATGACCGCCACTTTCGGATGTCCGCTGCTGTAAGTCACTTCGGGCGCACGATCAGCGGCACAGAAGCGAAGTGGCATACGGTTTTCGCGCAGCGCGTCGATATCGGGCAGCCCGAGCTGCAGCGCGTGATAGCCGAAGATATCAACGACAGCCGCGTCCAGCTGCGTCTGCTCCCAGTCGAGCACGTACTGGCCGGCGGACGAGCTCAGAAACTCGGATAACCTCACAATCGATGCGTCTTCGCTCATTATCCCGCTCAATGCGTCTAACCGATGTCTGACCTGATCATCACGCCGGTACCGGCGTTCAAAGACAACTACATATGGCTGCTTACGCGTGGCAACGAGGCTGCGGTCGTCGATCCCGGTGACGCGGCGCCTGTCATCCGGCGCCCTCGACGCGCAGAAACTTCAACTAAGGGCGATTCTAGCGACGCATCACCACGCTGACCATGTCGGCGGCTTGGTCGCGCTGAAGCAACGCTACTCGTCCATCGCGTACGGGCCCGCGCGTGAAAGCGTTGCGCAGCTTGATCAGCGGCTGGCCACGGGCGATCACATCAATGTGCTCGGCGCGCGTTTTGACGTCATCGACATTCCAGGTCATACCGCTGGCCACATCGCGTTTTTCGCAGCGGCGTTAAAGCCCCCTGCGCTGTTCTGCGGCGACACGCTGTTCGCTTGCGGCTGCGGCCGGCTTTTTGAAGGCACGCCCGAACAAATGCTGGCCTCACTCGACGCGCTCGCCGAACTGCCGGCAACCACACGTGTTTACTGCGGGCACGAATACACGGTCGCGAACATCCGCTTCGCCCTTGAAGTCGAACCGAATAACCGCGAGTTGCAAACACGCGCAGCGATGGCGACCGCGATGCGCAAGCGCGGTGAACCGACGCTGCCATCAACGATAGGACTCGAACTCGAGACCAACCCTTTCATGCGCTGCGATGTTCCATCCGTCCGCGCCGCTGCGTCAGCGGTCGAGCCGCGGCGCGGGATTCGCGCGAGTCTCGACGTTTGCGGCGATTCGCAGTTGGAAAGACGGATTCCGCTAGCCCTTTCGGCATAGGAAAACGTAACTTGACGCCCTTTCCGCGTTCTACCTACACTGCCTTGAACACTGTATATCTTTCAACATGCTTCTTTCACGAAGATCAGCGACCTTCTGGTTTGCCTTTGGCATCTGTTGCACGTGGCTGGCGGGTTGCGCTAGCACCGGCGGCGAGTTGCGAACGCCAAGTCCGGTTCTAATCCCCACCGCACCCGCCGCACCCTCCGCCCCAGCCCCTTCCGCAGTTCCTCCAGCCTCTTCACCCACCACCCCAAGTACTCAGGCACCTGCCGCGACGCCTGCGCCGTCGATCCGTAGTGCCGGTAATCGTCGTTCCAGATAACGCGCCGGTGCCGCTTGTGCAGCGCTCCTCGCCACCGCCGATGCGCGACTTATGGGAGCGCATCCGGCTCGGCTTCAAAATGCCCGATCTCGAGACCAAGCTGGCAGAAGATCGCACTCGCTGGTATGCAAGCCAGCCCGATTATTTCGCGCGCATGACGCAGCGTTCGAGCCGCTATCTGTTTCATATCGTCGAGGAGATCGAACGGCGCAACATGCCAACCGAGCTCGCTTTGCTTCCGTTCGTAGAGAGCGCCTTCGTGCCTGAGGCGTTTTCGTCCGCCAAGGCTGCCGGACTGTGGCAATTCATTCCTTCGACGGGCCGCAACTACGACCTCGAACAGAACATGTGGAAGGATGAGCGGCGCGACGTCGTCGAATCCACGCGCGCCGCACTCGACTACCTGCAGAAGCTGCACGACATGTTCGGAGACTGGCATCTCGCGCTCGCCTCCTACAACTGGGGCGAAGGCGCCGTATCGCGAGCGATTGCGAAGAACCGTCGAGCCGGCAAACCGGCGCGCTATACGGATCTGAAGATGCCAAAGGAAACGCAGTACTACGTGCCGAAGTTGCAGGCGGTCAAGAACATCGTGGCCGACCCGGCGAAACACGGCGTCGTGCTGCCGCCGATTGATAACGCACCGTATTTCATCGCAGTCCATAAGACGCGCGACATCGATGTCGACACCGCAGCAAAGCTGGCTGAGATGAAGGTCGACGACTTTCGTGCATTGAATCCTGCCTTTAACCGGCCGGTGATACTGGGCGCGGGTGGCGGTGCGCAGCTGCTGCTGCCCGCAACCAAGGTGGAGAGATTTCAGGCGAATCTTGCCGCGTGGGAGTCGACCGGCCAGCCGCTCGCGAGCTGGACGACGTACCAGACCGGCGCCTCCGATACGCTGGCTTCGCTAGCTAAGCGAGCTGGCATCAGTGAAGAGCAACTACGCGATGCGAATCAGATACCGCCGCGCTATCGGCTCGCCACGGGCTCGACGATCCTGATTCCTCGCGATGAAACTATGGAGTCCGATATTCCAGCGGCCAGTCTCGACGGACGCGTCGCACTGGTGCCGGAGCAGGCAAATCTGCGAAAGGTTACGTATAGAGTGCGGCGTGGCGATACAGTCACAAGTGTCGCGCAGCCGCTGGAACGTGCTTGCGAAGGACTTGATCATCTGGAACCGGCTGACGTCGCAGGCTTTGTTCGCAGGCCAGCGACTTGAATTGACGGTGCCGGCGGCGCAAGCTCGCAGCCGCACGTCAAAGAAAGGGGCGCGCACAGCGCGCAAGCCTGCAACAACCAGCAGCGTTCGCGCGCCGGTTCGCAAGCGGTCGTATTGAGATAGGGTGAGATGGGGTTTCTGGCCGGCAAGCGCCTGCTGATCACCGGTGTTCTTTCGAATCGTTCGATTGCCTACGGCATCGCGCAAGCGTGCAAGCGCGAAGGAGCCGAGCTGGCGTTCACCTATGTCGGCGAGCGCTTTCGCGAGCGCATCGTCGAGATTGCGGCGCAGTTCGGATCTGATCTGGTCTATGACATGGATGTCGG
This sequence comes from uncultured beta proteobacterium, assembly GCA_963710675.1. Lineage (GTDB taxonomy): Bacteria > Pseudomonadota > Gammaproteobacteria > Burkholderiales > Burkholderiaceae_F > JACCZX01. Next base: position 153,580 of record CAVQBE010000015.1, read on the forward strand.
AGATGACGCCCAGATCGCCGCTGCCTTTGATGCACTGAAGCAGCGCTGGGACGGACTCGACGGCCTCGTGCATTCGATCGGTTTCGCGCCGCGCGAAGCGATTGCGGGTGATTTCGTTGAAGGGCTGTCGCGCGAAAGTTTTCGAATAGCGCACGATATTTCTTCGTACAGCTTTCCCGCGCTCGCGAAGGCGGCATTGCCGCTGATGGAGGGGCGCAAGGCGTCGCTGCTGACGCTGACCTACCTCGGGTCGACACGCGCCGTCGCAAACTACAACACGATGGGTCTGGCCAAGGCGAGCCTGGAAGCGAGCGTGCGTTACCTGGCAGCCAGCCTCGGTCCGCGCGGCATTCGCGTCAACGGTATTTCGGCCGGCCCAATTCGAACGCTCGCCGCAGCGGGCATCAAGGGGTTTTCGAAGATTTTGTCGGCGGTTGAGAGCACCGCGCCCTTGCGGCGCAACGTGACGATCGAAGACGTCGGTAACGTGGCGGCATTTTTGCTATCTGATCTTGCGGCTGGCATCACCGCCGAGATCACCCACGTCGATGGCGGGTTCAATGCCATGATGGGATTGCCGCTGGAAACTGAATAATGGAGAAAGAGATGGCTACCGCCGCCGACCTCGATATCAAGATGGACGCAACGTCGCTGTATCGCGAGGAGATTTATACCGATCGACGCATCGGAACGATTCGCGCGATGATTCCCGTCACTTCGAAGGGCGACCCCGACACGGCGCGCGAAACACTGTACATAGGTGAGGCGCAGATCATGACGCAGATGGGGCCGCTGCCGGTCACGTTCGAAATCGACGCGACCTCGTTGGACAGCGCGGTCACCGGTTACGCAAAGGCCGCCAAGGCGGCGGTCGAACGCACTGTCAACGAGTTGCAGGAGCTGCGGCGCCAAAGCGCTTCGTCGCTGGTGTTGCCGGGTCAAGGCGGGGGTGCATTCGGCCCCGGCGGAATGGGCGGCGTCGGCGGGCTTAGCGGCGGCGGAAAGATTCAAATTCCGTAGCCGGCGAACGGGTGCGACGCTCTTCAGCTCGCAAACCGCATATGAACGTACAGATAGAACGGCGCACGCGGCGGTGGTGTAAAGCGATCGAACAGAAGTCGCCCCCGAAGGCACGCATATACCGGCGGGCTGCGATCACTCCATAGCTTCAGCACCTTTCCTTCGGCATCCAACGCGGCCACGAATGAGAACGGCGTCTGATCCGGCTGTGGCAGTGCCGCCTGACACTCGCGAAGATGGGCTCGATAACTTGCGCTGAATTGCGGCAACAGCGCAGTGCGGTGGTAGTCGACGGTCACGGGGTCTTTCTCGTCGCGCCGCCCCAGCTCCTGCGCTTCGACGAACGACTCTGCGAGCGAAGTCTGCGCTGCAAGCGGCGGCAGCCAGAGCGCAAATACACTCAGCACTATCCTCGTGCAAGTTGACGTTTTCATCTGACGATCATAATTCGGAAAATGAATGCTCCGCACGACTTGAAGTTCAAGCTGACATCGTTTGCACACGGTGGCGGATGCGGCTGCAAGATCGCGCCCGGCGTGTTGAGTGAAATTCTGCAGGGGGTGCGCGGGATCGTGCCGCCGCAGCTGTTGGTCGGCATCGAAACCGCCGACGATGCTGCCGTGTATCAGATAAACGGCGAGCAGGCGATCGTCGCCACCACCGATTTCTTTACTCCGATCGTCGATGATCCCTACGACTTCGGCCGTATTGCTGCGACCAACGCGATCTCCGATGTCTATGCGATGGGCGGTACGCCGATCATGGCGCTGGCGTTACTCGGCATGCCGATCGACAAGATTCCCATCGAAATTATTCGGCGCATTGCCGAAGGCGGTCAGTCTGTCTGCAACGCGATCGGAATTCCAATTGCGGGCGGCCATACGATCGATTCGGCTGAACCGATCTACGGACTCGTCGCGCTGGGTCTGGTTCATCCGGCCAAGGTAAAGAAAAACAGCAGCGCAAGAGCCGGCGATGTTCTGATTCTTGGAAAGCCGCTCGGGGTGGGTGTCTACTCTGCGGCACTGAAGAAAGGCGCGCTCGACGCGGCGAGTTACACGCAGATGATCGCTAGCACCACACAGCTGAACACTCCGGGACGAAAACTGGCAGACATGGCTGACGTGCATGCGATGACCGATGTGACCGGCTTTGGCCTGCTCGGACATCTGAATGAAATCGCGCTTGGCAGCGGTCTCGCGGCAACAGTCGATCTGAAGTCGGTGCCGTGGCTGCCAGGTGTTGAACGGCTCGCAGCAAGCGGGCACATCACCGGTGCATCGAATCGAAATTGGGCCGGCTACGGGGCGCACGTGAAATTGAACAACGTGCCGGATGTCGTCAAAGCGTTGCTGACGGATCCACAGACCAGCGGTGGCCTGCTGCTGGCATGCGATCCGCGAGCGGTGGATGACGTACTCACCATCTTTCGCGATGAGGGCTTCGAGCGTGCAGTAGTCATTGGCAGCCTGCAGGAAGGCAATGGCATCAGCGTTGGCTGATTCGATGCGTTCCCGCCGCGTCTTCGTCGCGGCAGCGCTGCTTGGAGCGTTCGTATCACCAGTCCACGCGGCTGAACTGAAACGCTGGAAAGGAAATCCCGCCGCGCCTCCAGTCGATCTGATGACGACCGCTGGAGCGCCGCTTTCGCTGCAAGCATTACGTGGCAAGGTCGTGCTGGTGAACTTTTGGGCGACGTGGTGCGAGCCTTGCATCAGGGAAATGCCCTCGCTGCAGCGCCTGCGCGACCAGTTGCATGCAGACGGCTTCGAAGTACTTGCCGTCAACTACCAGGAAGGGCCGGCGCGCATTAACGGCTTCATCGAAAAAATGAAGCTCACGCTGCCCGTGGTGCGAGACACCGACGGTGGTGTGGCGCGAGCGTGGGGTGCACGCATATTTCCCGCGAACTACCTGGTCGATCGCGCCGGCAACATCCGATACTGCGATGGACGGGGCGGCTGATTGGACAAGCCCGTCGCTAGTCAGCACAATCCGCACGTTACTGACTGAGAAGCGATAGCAGTCAATAACGCATCGTTGGCGCGTGCCGCCACACCTATTCGGAGACACCGATGAAACGCCGTACGCTGATCACGGCGGGCCCTGCCGCCGGCTTGCTTGCCCTGACACCTGTTGCTGCTCGCGCCCAGGCCACCAGTGCCTGGCGCACTTTCGAAGTCGTGACGCGCGTCGAGGTCGCCGCGCCTACGCGGACAAGTGATGGTGTGGGTCCCGCTGCCGCTGTCGCAGGACACCGACTGGTTTCAAACGCTGGAGAATTCGGTGACGGGCAACTTCATCGTTAACAACGACGTGATCGAGCCCAACTATCGCGCCGCGATCGGCGTGGCGACCTTCAAGCCGAGCGAAGCGCAACCGGTGTTCGAAGTGACCAGCCGTTTTCGCACACGCGATCGCAAGGTTGAATTGAAGCCGGGCGCCGGAGTGTCGGCCAGCGCGGCCGAGCAGGCGCACTACCTGAAGCCGACCGAGTTCATGCCGACCGACGGCATCGTGCGCGAGACCGCGTTGAAAGCCACGCGCGGCGCGCGGACCGACGTCGAAAAGGCACGTGCAATCTATGACTGGATGGTCGAGAACACCGAGCGCAACGCGAAGACGCGTGGCTGTGGCGTTGGAGATGTCAAAGCGATGCTCGAAAGCAATAACCTGAGTGGCAAGTGCGCCGATCTGAATGCGCTGTTTGTCGCGCTCGCGCGCTCAGTGGGTGTGCCGGCACGCGACGTTTATGGCGTGCGCGTTGCTGATTCAAACCGTGGCTACAAGAGCCTGGGCAAGTCGGGAGATGTCACCCGCGCCCAGCATTGCCGCGCCGAGTTCTACGCGCAGAACATTGGATGGGTACCGGTTGACCCGGCCGATGTGCGCAAGGTGGTTTTGGAAGAAAAGCCCGGGCTTACGCTGAGCGATGATGTTGTCAAACAGGCGCGGTCGATGCTTTGGGGTGGCTGGGAAGGCAACTGGCTTGCGTACAACTATGCGCACGACGTACCAGCTGCCTGGCTCGAGCAGGGCGCCGGTGCCATTCCTGATGTATCCGCAGGCGGAAAACGCGCAAGGCCGAATGGACAGCCTTGATCCAGACAACTTCAAGTATCGAATGACGGCGCGCGAGATCGTCTAGAACATCTGCGAAACTTACGCAGCGAACTACTTCTTCGCCTGCACGTCGACGATTGGTGCGGGCGGCCCCGTTCGTTTCTTCTGCATATCAACGATTGGCGCCGATGTTGACGGCTGTTCGGTGGCCGTCGGAGCGTCAGCGACTTTTTTCCCGGACTGTTTGACGGCACCGGAGACCGGTGCCAACGCCGCCTGGCAATCGGCGTTTACTCCCGGTCCTGTTTCAATCAACGGGATCAACGCCAGTAGTGGATTCAGGAGCCCTAAGGCGACGGCACCCAGGCCACGCCCAATTGTCTGTCCCGACACTCCGAAATCCGCGTTCCGAAACGTGCCGTAGATGCGCACTGGACCGCGCAACGACAAAATGCCCGGCTTTTTGGGCTGCGGCTCCAGCGTGATATCGAACTGCTCGGCTCCTAGATTCATCGTGCCGGAGCCCTTGATGTTCGACTCATCAGTGTCGAACACAAAAAGTTCATGGTCGCCAACCCGTCGTCGACAGCGAACGACACCGCACCGCATCGAATCTGCGTTGGACGATCGCCGCCGAATAGCAGCGGTATCAACTCACCCACGTGCAGATTCACCAGCCAGACGCCAAGCTCCGATACGCGGCCACCCGCCATGCCCGCGGTGATCATGCCGTCGGACGTTGCAAGCATGTCCGAAATCGAGTTGCCGCGGCCCGCCAGACGAATCTGCGCGCCAAGCGTGCCGGTACTTGTGTTCTTGATCGTGTCGACTGTGGGGAACAGCTGCCCCAGCCGCACACGACGCAAGTCGATCGACGCCTTCGCAGCAATCGGATTGCTGCGCGCATCGAGCGTTATCGTCGAAATCAGATTGCCGCCTGCCATGCCAAAGTTCAGCGGATCAAGCACGAGCAATCCACTGTTGAGCTTCAGGTGCGTCGAGAAGTTGTCGAGAGGGATCTGCTCAGGAATTTTCAACGTCGCCGCGGTCAGGCGTACATCAGCGTCCATCGCGTTGAGCTTCTGAACATTGAAGTCGTTATCCGGAAAAACCTTTCCCGGGGGCAGCTTTGCCGGTGCCGCCTTCGCTGGCGTGTGGGTGGCTTTGGGTGACACGGGGGGTGCGCCGGAATCGGTGCGCGGTGCAAGACCGATCAGAGGGCCGAGGTCGGCAAGATCCAGGCTGCGACTCTGTAGGGTTGCCGTCAGCAACGGTCGCGGCTGCCGGCGCTCATAACGCGCGTCGCCCGCCAGATCGGTATTTCCAATCACACCGCTGAAGCCCGTATAGGTGTACACCTCGCCTTCGCGAACCAGACGCCCCGTTACGCGATACGGCGGCGTGTCCGGCAAGGCCAATGGAAGCGTTGGATACAGATTTCCAAGACTAGGGCCACTGATCGATACCCTGGCATCGATCTGTCCGAGGCTCTTGATGTCTGCGACATGGCCTTCCGCATTGATCGACGTTTTCGCAAAGCGCAAGGCAAGCCGCAGCGGAAACGGCTCGTCCAAATCGCGCAGCGATAAAACGTTGCCGATATCTGCGTTGCCCTCGAAGGGGTTGCCTCGCCATTTCCCGCCAAATGTCATCCGCGACTCATAGGGTCCGTCCAAACGGGACTCGCCTCGCGCCTGAACGTCGATGTTTTGAATCGCGTCGCGATATGAGAGGCTCGCATCCACGAGCGCAAGCGACTGAACATCAATGGTGCGAGTGGAGGGCTCGTCCGATTTGCGAAGTTGCCAATTTGCACGGCCATCCTTGTCGCGCACGAGAGTCACGTCACCCCCAGTGAGTCTGACGTGTGGCAGAACGATCTTGTTCGTAAACAGGGACGGCACCCTGACGCTGAACATCAGCTCGCGCAAAATGACAAGCGGCTCATCACCTGCCCACTCCGCATTACCGATCGCAATGTCTGAAATGATTATTCGAGGCCGCAGAGCGAGATCGACGTCGAGATAACCAATCGTGACCGGCCGGCCGGTGGACTCCGTCAGATACCGTTCCAACGGCCCACGAAACCAGTTCCAGTCGAAGATCGCAATAAACAATGCGAGTGCAACGGCAATCGTGCCGAGCACCCACGCCCAACGCCGCTTGCGTGGCGTATTGGGGCGGGCACTGCTGGATGAGTTTGGGGTTGAGGCCACGGCACGAAAAATGCAAGCGTCATGCCTGCTGCGTACAAGAATGTCCCAAACGCCGCGGCGGTCACTCGGTTATCGTCACGCGCTTCAAGCAGATGGACAATTGATGAGATTTGCATTGAGAACTGAATTGCAGCGCGTACGCGCCTTTACCGACTCCCTGTTTGGGATGGTTGCGCCCGAAACGCTCTACGAGCGGCCCATTCCAGACCGGCATCGGCTTGTTTTCTACGTCGGACATCTCGACGCATTCGACTGGAATCAGCTCGTGCGAGGCGTGCTCGGACAGCCGTCCTTTAATTCGTCGTTCGATTCGTTGTTCGAGGCGGGGATCGATCCACCACCGGGTCAAGCACCGCAAGACAAGCCTGCCGATTGGCCGGCGCTGGAAACCGTGCAAACGTATGTGACGCGGATCCGTGCCGCAATCGATGAAGTCTGGGACAAGGTTCCGACCGACATGCAGCAGATGGTCATCGAGCATCGCTGGATGCACGCGGAAACGCTCTGCTACCTGTTGCATCAGCTGGATCCCACATCAAAGCGCCAAGCGCTTTTGCCACCCGTTCCTGCGTCCATTGCCCTCCCCTCGCCAGCTCGATTCATTTCAATCCAAGCAGGAACGACGCAGCTTGGTCAGGGCAACGGCGATTTCGGTTGGGACAATGAATTTCCACCGCATTCGTGCACGGTACCGGCGTTTGAAATCAGCAAACACAAGGTCACGAATGGCGAGTACTTGCAGTTCGTTAAGCAAGGCGGAACTGCACCGTTGTTCTGGCAATTGCGAAACGGCGCCTGGCATCTGCGGCGCATGTTGGATGAAATCCCGCTGCCACTCGACGCGCCGGTGTATGCAACGCATCAACAGGCGGACTCGTACGCGCGCGCCATGGCGGGCGCTGAATTACCCACCGAGGCCGAATGGCATCGCGCTGCCTATGGGGACGACGAGCACGCGTATCCGTGGGGTGACGCCGCGCCCAACGGTGCTCACGGCAACTTCGATTTTGCGCACTGGGATCCGGTATCAGTCAGTGCGTATCCGTCGGGAGACAGCGCCTACGGCGTGTCGCAAATGATCGGCAATGGCTGGGAGTGGACGTCGTCGCCGTTTAGGGGCTTCGACGGATTCAAGGCGAGTTCTTATTACCCCGGCTATTCGGCCAACTTCTTTGATGACCAGCATTTCGTGCTCAAGGGCGGCTCACCGGTAACGTCGCGCAATCTGTTGCGCCGTTCGTTTCGTAACTGGTTCCGGGCCGACTATCCGTACGTGTATTCGACGTTCAGACTCGTGCGACGTTAAGTCACTGCTTATGCACCAGCCAGCGCGACGGCAAATCCGCCCGCGTCGTCGGTGTACAGCGCAACCCATGCATAGCCTGCGCGCTTGAGCATCTGACGTAGCGTGTCCGGCGTGTACTTGTAAGAGTTTTCAGTGTGAATGCGTTCGCCCGAGGCTGAACGCGCGTTCGGCGCCCGGCCAGCGAACAACCAGATCGCGGCGGGCTTCGACATGCATTTCGATACGCGCGCGCTCGGGATTGAAGAACGCGATGTGGCGCCAGTCTGCAACATCGAAGTCACTCCGCAGCAAGGCGTTGACATTGCGCAGCACGTTCAGGTTGAAAGCCGCGGTCACCCCGAGCGGATCGTCGTAGGCAAGATCGAGCAGCGCTTTGTCTTTGACGAGATCTGCCCCGAGCAGCAGATGGCCGTCATCCCCACAGGCTTCGCGTGCGCGTTGCAAGAATGCGAATGCTGCCTCGGGTGCGAAGTTGCCGATCGACGAGCCCGGGTAGAACAGAGTGCGCGCACCGTCTTCAACTTCCACCGGAAGCTGGATCGACTGCGTGAAGTCCTGCGCAATACCGAGCATCGGATGCTGCGGATTGCGCTGCGCCAGCACACCGAGTCGCTCGCGCAAAAAGTCGGCAGCAATGTCGATCGCAACGTATTGCGTTGGCGCCAACCAGCCGAACAAGCGCTCGGCTTTTTCGCAATTGCCAGCACCCAGGTCAATAAGCACACTGCCCGGTCCAATGCGCGCGGCGATCTCATGAACGTGCGCATCGACGATCGCACGCTCGGTGCGCATCAACGGATACTCCGGCAGCTCGCAGATCGCCTCGAACAGCCGTGATCCGAGAGAGTCATAAAAATATTTTGGCGGGATGAACGCGCGCGCCTGCAGCAGCGCTTCGGTCAACTCAGCGCGCGGATCGATCGTGGTGGCCAGCAGATCGATAAATTGCGGAGTCGATCGCGGCGGAGCAAGGACTTCGTCAGGAACCATGATGGACTTTCGCCAGCGGATCAGTACGGATGCGTGGTCGCGTGCAAGCCAGCGGCCTGCAGCGTGCGCAGCACTTCATCGATATGTTCGGGGCCGCGTGTCTGCAGAACGAATTCGAGCTCGGCATTCTGCACCGGTAATGTCGTGAACGCCCGTTGATGCTCGACCTCTTCGATATTCGCTCCCACCTGCCCGATCAGCGTAGCTGCTCGCGCCAATTCGCCCGGTACATCACGCGTGTGCACCCGAATGCGAGCCAGACGACCAGCACGAACCATGCCGCGTTCGATGATGTCGGCCAGCACCATCGGATCGATGTTGCCGCCACACAGGATCAGCCCGACTTTGCGGCCAGCGAACCGGTCGCGATGCCGCATCATCGCCGCCAGCCCGGTTGCTCCGGCACCTTCGACGACGGTTTTTTCGATTTCGAGCAGCATCACAATCGCCTGCTCGATGTCGCCCTCGGACACCAGCACGATCTCATCGACCAGCTTTTTGACGATCTGCACCGTCAGATCGCCCGGCTGTTTCACCGCAATCCCTTCGGCCAGCGTCGCATTGGCCGATGGCATCTCAACACCCTTGAACGCCGCATACATCGACGGGAACTGTTCGGTCTGCACGCCGACGATGTCGATCGAAGGCTTCAACCGGTGCGCGGCGATTGCAATGCCAGAGATCAATCCACCGCCGCCTATCGCGACGCACAGAGAATCGATGTCCGGTTGTTGAGCGAACATCTCGAGTGCTATGGTGCCCTGCCCTGCGATCACGTCGGCATCGTCGTACGGATGCAGCATCGTGAGCGCGCGCGAGTGAGCGAGGCTTGCCGCTTCGGCCTTTGCATCGTCGAACGTATCGCCAAATAGCACGACTTCCGCACCAAAACCCTTTGTCCGCTCGATCTTGACCATCGGCGAAAAGCGCGGCATCACGATCACTGCGGGAACATTAAGCCGCTGTGCGTGATACGCGACACCTTGCGCATGATTGCCGGCTGACACCGCAATCACACCCTTGGCGCGCTGCTGCGGTGACAGCAATGACAGCTTGTTCAGCGCACCTCGCTCCTTGAACGACGAGGTGAACTGCAGATTCTCAAACTTCAGGTAAACCTCGGCGCCGGTAATGTGAGACAGCGTTTGCGAATGCAAACACGGCGTGATTTCGACATGACCGGCGATACGCGCGTGCGCTGCAATGATGTCGTCGAAGGTGACTGTGATGTCGTTCAAATGGAGATCGCCAGGTGGGAGCAAGATTGTAGCGAGCAGGCAGCGCATGCTTCGCGTGTCGTCTCGTAATATCCATCCATGCTGGTCGTCGAAGGCTTGGTCAAGCGGTTCGGTACACGCACGGTGCTCGATGAACTTGCCCTCGACGTCGCGGCCGGCGAGTATGTTGCGATCGTGGGTGAGTCAGGCTCGGGCAAGTCAACGCTGCTCAATCTGATTGCAGGCCTCGAGCAGCCCGACTCAGGCACTGTGGCGGTCGACGGAGCCAACATCGCCAGGATGAACGACGAGCAGCGCACCCTCACTCGGCGTTCAAAAGTCGGTTTCGTTTTTCAGTCGTTTCACATCCTCCCGCATCTGACTGTTGAGCAGAATGTTGAGCTGCCGCTGGTGCTTTTGAACGTGGCGCGCGCTGCACGCTCCGAGCGGGTTGCCGAACTACTGACAGCAGTCGGCCTTGGCGAGCGGGGTGCGAGTATGCCGCGCGAGTTATCGGGCGGGGAACTACAGCGGATCGCCCTGGCACGCGCGCTGGTGCATCGGCCAGCGCTGGTTCTCGCCGACGAGCCGACTGGAAATCTGGATCCGGATACAGCGCAGACAGTCCTCGCACGTTTGGCCGATGAGATTCGATCGCGCGGCGCAGCGGGCGTGCTGGTGACGCATTCCGAGGCGGCAGCGTTGTCAGCGGACCGCATCCTGGTACTTGACCATGGCCGACTTCGGCCGCGAATGTGACGATGCTCTGGCTGGCGTGGCATGTGATTGCCGGATATGCGCGACAGCATCGGCTGCGCACGTTGGTGCAGGTCGTCGCCATCGCTGTCGGTGTCGCGCTTGGCTACGCGGTGCACTTGATCAACTCATCAGCGCTGAATGAATTTTCGTCCGCGGTGCGGTCCGCGACCGGACAGGCAGACGCTTCGATTACGGGCTCGGCTGCGGGATTCGATGAGCAGCTGCTTGAAAAAGTGAACGCGCATCCGTCGGTCGAACTCGCGAGTCCGCGGCTCAGCGTCAGCGCAGCAGTCCTAGGTACGGGCGCGGAGACGGCTCCTTTGCTTACGATCGTTGGACTTGATGCGTTTCGCGCAGCCGCGTTGTCGTCGAACCTGCTTCCAGTGCCGGCGGCGTGGCGGCTCGAGCGCTGACTCGCGGTTCGCGTTGATCGACGATGGAATCTTTCTGTCGCCAGCGGCGCTGCAAAAGTTCAAACTAACCGTCGGCGACGTGTTGCGCGTGCAGGTCACGGATCGCGTCGTTGCGATCAAGATCGTCGGGACTGTACCGGGTGCGGCCACCGAACAATTGATCGGCGTGATGGACCTCGGCTTTGCGCAATGGCGGCTGGATCGGCTTGGGACGCTGACGCGCATCGACGTGAAACTCGCGCCGGGGACATCGCCGGCGTCGGTGGCGCAATCGCTCTCGCTGCCGCCTGGCGTCGCCATGACAGGCATCGATGCGGAAACGACTCGGGTGTCGAACCTGTCGCGCGCATATCGCGTCAACCTGAACGTGCTGGCACTGGTAGCGCTTTTTACCGGCGCTTTCCTGGTGCTGTCGTTGCAAGCGCAGGCGACGATTGCCCGGCGCTCGCAGCTGGCATTTCTACGCGTATGCGGTGTCACCGCGCGCGAAGTTCAGTGGCTGCTGATCGGCGAAGCATTGTTGCTAGGCGCGGTCGGTAGTGCGCTCGGCCTGGCACTCGGTGCGGCACTGGCAACGTTGAGCCTGCAGCTGCTAGGTAGCGATCTGGGCAGCGGCTTTTTCTCAGGCGCGCAGACCGAAGTCGAATATTCAGCAGCTTCGCTTGTCGCTTTTTTCGCGCTCGGGCTGGCCGCATCGATCGCGGGAAGCTGGCTGCCTGCGCGCGATGCCGCGCGCACCTCACCCGCGCTCGCGATGAAGGCAGGCGCCGAAGAAGACGCGCATAAGCCGCTGGGCCGCGCATGGCCCGGCATCGCGATGCTTGGTCTGGCAGCGATGCTCGTGTGGCTTCCGCCGGTCAACGGCATTCCGATATTTGCGTACGGCGCGATCGCGGCGGTGCTGATCGGATCAATCGCGCTGCAGACAAGAATTGCGCGCTCGGTGTTCGAGCCACTCTCACGCTATCTCGAGCGATCGCAGGCGTCGCCGACGTTGTTACTCGCGGTGACCCGAATAGCGCAGGCGCCAAGCTTTGCAGCGATCGGCATGGCCGGCATTGTTGCAAGCTTTGCGCTGATGATCGCAATGGCGACAATGGTCGCGAGCTTTCGAGACTCGGTCGATGACTGGCTGACGCGCATTTTGCCGGCGCCACTTTATGTGCGGGCGGCGCCAGGAGCATCGACCGCATTTTTTTCTGCCGCGGATCTGGAGCGCATCCGGTCTCATCCGGCCGTCGAGCGTGTCGACTTCTCGCGTGCGGTTCGATTGCAGCTCGATCCGTTGCGCGCCCAAGTGACCTTAACCGTGCGACCGATCGACGCTGCGAATCCCGGTGCCACGTTGCCACTGACGGGCGCATCGGCTCCATGGAAGGAAGGGATGCCGCCGCCGATCTGGATCAGCGAGCCCATGGTCGACATTTACGGCATGCGCGTCGGTCAGGTCGTGCAATTGCCACTGGCTGGGCGCGCGGAGTCTTTCACCGTCGCCGGTGTATGGCGCGATTACGCGCGTCAATTCGGCGCAGTGGCAATGCGTACGTCCGACTACCGATCGCTCACGGGTGATAACACCGTGACAGATGCCGCCGTATGGTTAAAACCCGGCGCCGTTCCGAGCCGCGTGATCGCGGACCTTCGTACCCAGATCGAATCGCCCGCGGTTGAATTCGCCGAAATCGGTGAGATTCGTCAGATCAGCCTGCGCATATTCGATCGCAGTTTTGCGGTGACCTATGTACTTGAGATTGCCGCGATCGTGATCGGACTGGTGGGGATCGCGGCAACGTTTTCATCGCAGGCGATTGCACGAACTCGCGAGTTCGGCATGCTGCGCCATATTGGACTGACACGGCGCCAGATACTGCAGATGCTCGCGCTGGAAGGCGCGCTGCTGACAGCGCTGGCGATCGCAGTGGGTCTGGCGACCGGGCTCGTCGTATCGCTGGTGCTGATCAACGTGATCAACCCGCAGTCTTTCAATTGGACGATGGACTTCAATGCACCGCAGGCACTGATCGCCGTGTTGATGGTGGCACTGATGACGGCAGCAGTCGTCACCGCAGTGCTGGCCGGAAGGCGCGCGGTTTCGATCGATGCCGTGCGCGCGGTGAGCCAGGATTGGTGATGGTGTCGCGCCGCGCAATGTTGCTGGCAGCGGCAGCGCTGGCATCGAGTCGTACGCATGCGCAGGTGCAGTATCCGAGTGTCGTCCCGCGACCGTTGATTTTTCCGCGCGATCACGGTGCGCATCCTGACTATCGAACCGAATGGTGGTACATGACGGGCTGGCTCGACGGTGCAACACCGATCGGTTTTCAGATCACGTTCTTCAGGACACGTACCCCGATCGACGCCGAAAATCCCAGCCTGTTCGCGGCCAAGCAGCTGGTGATCGCGCACGCGGCGATCGCCGATCCCGCACGCGATACGCTGCTTCACGATGAGCGCATTGCACGCACAGGCTTTGGCGCGGCGTCGGCTTCGCAGGAAGATACCGACGTGCTGCTGGACCGATGGCGATTGCAGCGCTCGCCGGAGCGCGGCTCGTATCGTGGCTTGATCACCGCGAGCGGTTTCACCCTGGAGCTCGATACGCAGCCGACGCAGCCGCTGTTGCTGCAGGGTGAAGCCGGTTACTCACGCAAGGGCCCGTTGGCAACGCAAGCCAGTTACTACTATTCGCAGCCACACTTGTCAGTGCACGCATTCATCACGCGCAACGGCAAGCGCGAAGAGCGCAAGGGCGAAGCGTGGCTCGATCATGAATGGTCGAGCGCAACACTTGCAAGCGATGCCGCAGGCTGGGACTGGATCGGGATGAATCTCGATGATGGCAGCGCATTGACGGCATTCTCGATTCGCAGTCAGCGTTCGGGCGCCGCGCCGCTGTATGCCTACGCTTCGCTGCGGCCACGCAGCGGTCGGGTGCAAACATTTGCACCCCACGAAGTTCGATTCTCGACGATCACCGAATGGACGTCGCCCCGCACGCGCGCGACCTGGCCTGTTGCACAGCAAGTAAGTATCGGAGACCGAACTTTTACGACACAACCGCTGATGGTGGATCAGGAACTCGATTCGCGCCAAAGCAGCGGTGCGGTCTACTGGGAGGGCGCGAGCCGATTAGCTAGAAAATGGCAAGCAAATTGGCCGCGGTTACCTGGAGATGACGGGTTACGTTGCCCCGCTGCGGATTTGATGACAGCTGTCGCGTATCTTGCAGTCAGTTTGGTCTTTCGAGGGCAGAATGGTCTTATCTCACTACTCGACATGATCAGAGCCCTCACACCTTAGCCAGCAATAGTGCGGTCCGCCCGGTCGTCCTCAGTGGTCGCAGTGCGGTTATCGATCATCGTCGCGGTCGGCGCGGCGGTTCTGCGATACAGCAGCGCCATGCTGCGGGCATCATCTGGTGCACGCAAGCGGCAATACAGCACCAACCCTCTCGAGTCCGTTTCGCACGCCAACATAACCGGCATCTAGCGCTCCCTGATGCTGCGACGTCTCGTGTTCCTCCACCAACATCCGATCACCCATATCAAACGCCAGGGGGCGACCGTCAGCCCTGCACAGCAGTCCGATCAGTGGATAGCCAAAATCCGTACGCATTCCGACGATCGCCATTCCGGTCGAAATCAAGTTGCTCCAGCTGACTGAATTTCGCAGGTGAATGCCGGCGTAGACCCACCTCATGCCCGCCGATTTCGCATGCGACACACGAGCCTCGACCAAGACGCGCTGGTATCCGCGTCCCCGCGTAGCGGGCAACACCATCGTGTTGGCCAAGCCACCGGCACGAAGCGTCCAATCTTCCTCAGGCACGATCGGGAAAGGCATTAATGGGTCATTAGGATGCGTAACGCTCGGAATGCGAAGCAATGCGCTCGCGACCAACGTGTGTCCTTCAAAGACACCGTAAGCAACGCCGAGCATGCCAGTCATGTAGCGGACAAGTTCACTTTCCGTCCTAGGCAAGACGTACCCTGCAGGGAGCGCAGCTGTGACGGTTTTCTGCAGTTCTAGAACTTTCGGCAGATCGGTAGCCGTTAGCTGTCGTGTATACGACGCGATAGAAGGTGTCGGAGTCATCAGAAACATTGGAAAGAGGCGAATTGAGTAATCAGCACCGACTGCTGTACGAAACGGCTTTTGTAGTCGGCGGCGACAACGCGCACGCGCGCGTTGGAAACTGACGCGCCGTCGTGTGCGATCTCTACGATGCGCGTGGCTTCGTCGACGACCGTTCCGCGGCCATCGCGCCAGCGCCCCCGGGCCTGCAGCTCGGTAAAGCCTGAGGGAAAGCGTGGCGTGACTGATTCCACAATGAAGGCGCGCCACTGCGCCTCTGTCACTACGCCGGTCGGGGTCATTTGCCCGAAGTAGAGCCGGGACACTACGCCTTCAGTGCACGCATCGCCTGTCACCCTAAGCCCAACGTCGTCGTCCAGGGCCGGCATGGCGCAGGCGGTCTCAATTAAGAGAACCGTGACCAGTGCGTACGCAACTACTGCGGGGCGAGCAGGTAGACAGTTTCTTAACATGGCTCTGCAATCCGTATGACCAACCGTACATACGGAACCTGCGCGTATCTGGATGCAGCGGACCGTGGCGTATCAAGCGCGAACTGGCGCGTATTCTCGGCGGCAGTTAAGCGCGCGTCGTGAGGCTAGAGTCCCGCGGATCGGCGAAACCGGACTGCTTCCGCCGTTGGATTGGGGCTACGGTCCTATTGGGTGTGCTTGCTTTCGCGCGCGGCTAGCTCGTCCTGATGGAATCGACAATTCGCTTTTCCATGCGATGCCCTTTAAACGTCAAAAGCCCGGCGGTGGCTAGAACACGTATCGGGTGTAAACATCCCGCGCCCTTTCCCCTATCACGTGTCCCACTATCTCCTGGGAATATTCGGCAGATCCATTGCGACCTAGTCGGTTTCGGCTCGCGAGTTCGTATGTCCCAATGACACCCTCGATTTCTTACTAGCTGGGGGTGTTGATATGCGAGCTCTACTGGCCGCGGCTTTCGCGACCCAAGCAATAGCTTTTCTACCGGCACACGCGGACGACCTATCGTGTCAGGCCACGGATACACGCGACAAGACCTCTGAACTGGAGAAAGCGTTTTGGGTTTGCGACTACGCCGGCACCAACGGAGCCGCCAGCGGGGATCAGGCAATGATGTGTATCGCGATTACCGATGAGCTGAAGCGCACGAGGTTCGACGGCGACTTCGAAGCGTTGGTCGCATGGTGGAGGCTAAACAAGGCGGCGCGACACCATGAGTTGGATCGAGTCAGAATTGCCAAGCAGTAAGACGGCCAGACCGGTGCGATCTGAGTTCTAATGGAAGGCGGGTCTACGTCAGAGCGTCGTTTGCTGTGACGTGGCAGCAACTCCAAAGAATGCAGCACATCTGTAATACGCGGCCGACGTCGGATGCTGGGTGGCTTAGCAGCCGCACCTGCCCTGGCGAGCCTACAAGGATGCGCTGCTCTCTTCGAAAGCATTACGGGGTGTCCTGCAGATCCTGCCGAGTCGGGTCCAGTTACTTGGATTCCCGACGTCGCGCATCCGGTGTTCTGGGGGGTCCATGACCTGTCTACGGCAGACGGAGCGCCGCGCGACATGATGATCTACTACCCGGCGTACAAATTCAGAGCGCCACCGATTCTCAAGCTGTGTCTCGTACGGTGGCCGGTTATGTTGTTTTTGCACGGCCAAGGGCCCCAATCGATGGCTTCCATCGAAGGTGGTGGAGATTGCCCAGCACACTGGCGCGTTGTGGCTATGTTGTAGTCGTGCCCAATCACAACCCCAACATCCAAGCCTCGCCCGCCGGCGTGCAAGCCGCAATGCGTGACCTGGATTGGGTTCGCAACGAGTGGAGCGAGTCAAATTGGGTCGACAAGCGGTCTACATCTATCACTGTGGCAGGTCATTCCAACGGCTCGCTGGTGGCAGCGGCGGTGGCCGCAGCCCATCCGGAATTGGGTGCGTTGGTCAGCTGGGGCGGCCACCATCCGAATCCGCCCGATAACTTTGAGGTACTCCGAACTGTCACAGTACCGAGCTTTTACATGTGGACGAAGAGAAATGCACTTGAAGACCTCGAAGGACTGTGGGAGGCCCTCGCATCACCGACGAAGTATGCGGCGATGTATGCGGGTGAGCACTTCGACTATTTAGACGCGTTAGACATTAGCGGCGTACCACGTGGTCCCTGTCCGCATATGCCAGGCGTCGCTGCCGATCTCGCAGCGCTGTTTATTTCTTCCAATGTCGCATCGCTTACTCAAATTCCCGTCGACCTGACCGTACCGAAAGTGCAACTGACCGCCGAGCAGGAAATCTATGCTGGAGGAAACCTCATGAGTTTCGACCAGGTGAACAATCATCCCGCTTGCCGGATAGACCTTCGCTGGAACGTTAATGGTGCCAGCGGGTCCCGGCGACTTGGCCCACCGTAAGCGAAATCTCATTACCGCGTAAGCCGTCTCACCGCTAGGTGCATCTTGTTATGTGTAAGACGCCAACTGTCGGATGGGGCCGCCAATTCGCCGGACGCGTGGGCCCCGGCGTTTGTTATTTCGAATGCCCGTACGTCTGCAATCGGCCACTAGCGGACATTGACTCATCGACCGAAGTGAAGCCTTGAGGCCGCCGATGCTGGTGCACTACTGCATTGAGCCACTGCAGTTTCAAGTCACTTGAATTCCTGTCCGCCAATGGCGGACACACGCAGAACGGTGCTCACCGTGGCACGCCACTTCGTGCGTGATCCCACCACTCTCGCAACGCACCGGCGACGATGATCGTAGCCCAAGGCCATGGAGTTGACCGCGGTTTTCGACGATGCAGGCAATCTACAGCTTTCGCGGCGCCTCCGTGCGCGACGCTTTTCTCGAAACGCGCGTCGCTGACAGCACAACCGCCGAAGTTCGCTTCGCGATGCGTATGCCCTACCGGGCGAAAGTGACCTATTCCACTTTCGCCGAGTGCCGTAGCGCAACGACAACCGACACCAGTGAGACCACAGTTCAGTCATCCACAGCGCAAGACGCGATGGACGAAACCAAATCGGGAGGATGTATGCGTAATGACATGATGATGTTCAACGCCCACTCAAGCACGATCGGTGCATCCAAGCGCGCGCCGGCTTTCGCGGTGGCCGCTGCGTTGGTGTTGGTGATTTGGTTTGTGACAACGGGCACGCCTGTCAATTCGAGCTCGGATATGTCGACGACGCCCGCGTTCGTGCGGCCCGCTCACGAATCGTCAAGCAGCGAATCGAGTTTCGGTCGCGGTTCAAGTATCGACGACGCAGTGACCAGTGGCGTGGACGCGCACGGCTGATCGCTGCAACGGAGGGGAACATTCGGGGGAGAACTTCATGACTCAAGCTCAAGCATTGCATCTAGCGCAAGCGTATCGACGGGACTTCGCCGAATTTAGTGCGACGGTCCTTGAGATCGTCAGCGGGCTGGCCACAGCACAGACGCTGGCGCTGCGCGCGTCGACCAAAGCGACTTTGCCCCGCCAAAATCTGACCGAACTGCGAGCGATATACACGCGGTCTAGTGCCGATTGATCAACCGGTGTCCTCGCCCTATTTGGTGCTAACGAATGATATGAACTGCCTCCACATCCCGGCCCCGGCCTGATCAAGCCACCACCGCATGGCCATTTCGCGATACATCTTGGTCGCGGTGGTGATGCGCTCTTCGGCTTCTTGAGTCCTACCCATTCGCCGGTAGAGCTTGCCGAGGCCGAGGTGGCAGTGGGCGGCCAGCGGTCGCATGCCGAGCATGGAGCTAAGCTCGAGTGCGCCGGAAAGCATCCTCGGCTGCGTCTGCGGTGCTGGCAGTGCAGCCAGCAGCCACCCGGCCGATGCGTTCGGTACTCTCCGGCCTCGGGCCAGGCTCAGTTAAGCGGGCGTTGAACGGCAGCGCCCTGGCCCAAGACAACGGCGCCGAAAGGAAGGGTTGCGCGGTGCGGTGGCGATCCAGCCATCAGCTCCAGCATCGACAGACGCAGCGCTTGCGCCGGCGGTTGTCCACGCGCGTGGTGCTCGCAGCCGCATCAGCAGACTACTTACGCGTGCAGCCGGTGTCGGATAATGTCCGAGCGTTGCTGCTGTTTAGCGCCCGCTGTCCGGTGTAACCGTGCTCATGCCCTCGACGTCCGCTTTGATCGCCGCTCTGCCAAAGCCGGCCTGCGCCGCTTGGCTGCGCTAGGCCAGACACGCACCTTTGCGAAGAATATGGTGATCATCAATGAAGGGGATGTCGGCGACACGGTTTACATCCTGCTCGCGGGTCACGTGCGCGTTTATCACGGCACTGAAGACGGACGCGAAGTTGTCCTCGATGTGCTCGGGCCGGGGGAGATCATTGGTGAAATGGTTCTCGACGGCTCCCCACGCTCAGCATCTGTGATGACGGTCGAGTTCTGCACGATGGCTTTCATGAGCGCCGGTGCGTTGCGCGAGAACTTGCGCAGCGACCCTGACATTGCGCTGTTGATAATCGCGGAGTTAGTGAGCCGGCTGCGCCGCCGCTCGCAATCGGTAAAGCAGCTGGCGCTGGCTGACGTCTACCAGCGGTTGGCCGCATTGTTATCGGAAGTCGGCGGGCCGGAACGCCCTGTAGTGATCGAAGGATTGACGCAGCAGGATTTGGCCGATCGAATAGGCGCCTCGCGCGATACGGTCAATCGCATCTTCAAAGAGCTGATCAGAGGCGGTTTTGTTGAGGTTGCACGGCGGCGGTTGAGGTTGCTGCGGCAGTTGCCGGCACAGTGGTGATCACAAATGTGTGATGCGAGTCGTAGCGATGCCATCGCCCCCGCCACTCACTACCCGGGTCAATAAATACGACGGACGTCGCACAGGCAGTGTCTTTGGAGTGCCAAACAAAAAGGATCGCGCTAGCGCGGCCCCCAGACGCCAATGCAAGAACTCATTTAGTGCGTTCGCTTTTCGGCGACAGCGATGTCCGCTATGGGTCGTAAGGTGTCGTCGCGGGTCGTCCGATATCGGCCAAGAAGGCGAGACGTCGAAGAGCATGTGACGCGTGACGTGGGCGTCGCCGGGCGACTCGGTCCGGATCGTGAAGGTGCTCGACGCCGTCGAGCCCGGCACCAAGGGCCCCGGGGGCGGCGGCATCTTCCCGGGTTGGCTCGCCGGCGAGGCGCCCCGGGCCCACCCACGTCCTCCGGGGCGCGGCGGTGGTGGTCGCCGGCTACCTCCCCCGGGCCCAGGAGGCGGTGGTCGACATGTCGGGCCCGGCGGCCGAGCTGTCGCCGTTCGGCGGCACCCACAACCTGGTGGTCGAGTTCACGCCCCGGCCGAGCGCCGACTGGGGGACGGTCGACGAGGCCCTGCGCCGGGGCTCGCTGGCGCTGGCCGCCCGCCTGGCCGAGGCCGCCCTCGACGCCCCGCCCGACGAGGAGGAGCCGGCCCGGCCCCGGGCCCGGGCGACGGCCTGCCCCGCGTCGGCGCCATCACCAACCTCCAGACCCAGGGCACGTTCAAGGACGTGTTCGTCGGGCGCAGCTTCACGGCTCGCTGCCGACGCTGCTCGACCCGGGCGAGCTCGACGACGGCGCCGTGGTCAGCGGCCAGTACGGCCACCCGGCCCTAAGAACCCGACGTTCGTCCACCAGAACCACCCCGTGGTCGCCGCCCTGCGGGCCCGCCACGGCCACGACCTGCAGTTCGCCGGCCTGGTCCTCTCGCCCGAGCCGGTCGAGCCGGGCGAGAAGGAGCTGGTCTCGCCCACGCCGCCCGGCTGTGCGCCGCCGCCGGCTTCGACGCCGCCATCGTCACCAAGGAGGGCGGCGGCAACGCCGACGCCGACATGGCCCTCAAGATGGACGCCCTCGAGGACCTGGGCATCACCGCCGTGGGGCTCTTCGCCGAGATGGCCGGCCCCGACGGCACCGGCCCGCCGGTCGTGGTCGCCCCCGACCAGGCCACCGCCATGGTGAGCACCGGCAACTACGACGACCGCCTGACGCTGCCCGGCGATGGAGCGGGCCCTGGGCGGCGAGGGGCTCGCCCTCCTCGAGGTGCCCGCCACCGCGGCCATGGAGCTGCCCACCGCCGTCGTCTACGCCTCGCTCAGCCCCCTCGGCTGGGGCCGCCTCACCTGCGCCCCGGAGGCTGACCTGATGACCCGCGTCGTGCACTACATCAACCAGTTCTTCGCCGGCCAGGGCGGGGAGGACTCGGCCGGTCGCCGCCCGTCCAGCGGGCCGGTCGGGCCCGGGCGCAGCCTCCCAGCTGCTCGGGCGACGACTTCGAGATCGTGGCCACCGTCTACTGCGGCGACGACTACGCCGCCGCCGACCCGAGGCGGTCGCCGAGATCCTGGACCTGGTCCAGGAGGCCGAGCCCGACCTGGTGGTCGCCGGGCCCGCCTTCACCAGCGGCCGCTACGGCCTGGCCTGCGCCCGGGTGGCGGCCGCGGCCAGGCCGCCGGGCTTCCGGCGGTGGCGGCCATGCACGCCGACAACCCCGGCCTCGACGAGGCGGGCGCCGCGCCCGTGGTGGCCAGCGGCGAGGCGGCCCGCCAGATGGGGCCGTCGCTGGAGACGCTGGCCGCCGCCGTCCAGAAGCTGCTGGCCGGCGAGCCGCTCACGGCCGCGGACGGCCGCGTCGGCAAGGCCCCCCGCGCCCGCGGATGGCCGACCGCACCGCCGCCGAGCGGGCCGTCGACCTGGTGCTGGCCCGCCTCGGCGGCGACCGGGACGCCACCGAGGTCCCCCTCCCCCGCTTCGACCACGTCACCCCGGCCCCGCCCGTCACGACCTCGCCGACGCCACGGTGGCCCTCCTCACCGAAGGCGCCCTGGTGCCCGACGCCAACCCCGGCGGGCTGGAGTCGGCCCGCGCCACCCGGTGGCTGCGCTACCCGCTCGAGGGCCGACGAGCTCTGCCCGGGCGAGTGGCGCTCGGTGCACGGCGGTTTCTCGACCGTGTGGGCCAACGAGGACCCCCACCGCATCCTGCCCCTCGACGTGGCCCGCGAGCTGGAGCGCGAGGGCGCCATCGGCACCCTCCACGCGAGTACCTGGTCACCGCCGGCAACGGCACCTCGGTGGCCAACGCCCGCCGCTTCGGCATCGAGTGGGCCGCCGACCTCCGCCGGTCCGGGGCGCGGGCCGCCATCCTCACCTCCACGTGAGGAACCGGTACGCGTTGCGGGGCAACGCTTGCGAAGGAACTCGAGCGGGCAGGCATCCCCACCGCGCTGCTGTGCAACCTCACGTCGATCGCCGAGCGGGTGGGGGCGCCCCGCATCGTGCCGACCCGCGGCATCCCCTACCCCGCCGGCGACCCGTCGCTCGAGCCGGCCGACGAGCGGGCGTGGCGCCGCCGCCTCCTGGAACGGGCCCTGGAGGCGGTCGCCACCCCGGTGCACGAGCCGACCACTGCTTCGAGGTGAAGCTGAGAAGGCTGATGCCCGACGTCGTCGTCTAGCGCCGCCACCCAGGTGCTGGCCCACGTCCCCGGCCTGGCCCGCCACGGGTCCAAGCCCCGCCGTGAGCTGCCCAAGAACGCCGAGGTCGAGGCCAAGTTCTTGGCTCGCTGCGCAGCTTCGACGACGCCGTCGCCTACCCGCCCCACCAGGCCTACATCGGCGCCATCCACCCCCGCGACCTCCCGGCCCGGCCGTGGCCGGCGCCCGCCGCCGCCCGCGAGCGCACCGGCCGGTCGGCGAGATCATGCCCGAGGTCGAGTTCCTCGGCCTCCTGGCCGCGGTCGACCACTTCGAGCTCTTTACCTCGACCCCGAGCGCGGCCGAGGCGGCCGCCGCCGCCCTGGCCGAACACCCCCTCGCCAAGCGCTTCGACCTCGACCGCCTCGACAAGGCCGCCGGCGACGTCGAGGCGGTCGCCGGCCGAGCCCCGCGCCCTCCGGCCTCACCGACGGCGCCGTCATGCGCTCCGCCCAGGACGACGACGAGTCCCTGGCCGCCCACGTGCTGCTCGAGAACCTGGCCGGCAAGGCCACCGCCACCCTGGCCCTGCTCCACCTGCTCGACAGCACCGGCGTCGACCCGACGTCGATCGACTACGTGATCGGCTGCGGCGAGGAGGCCATCGGCGACCGCTACCAGCGGGGCGGCGGCAACATGGCCAAGGCGGTGGCCGAGATGGCCGGGCTCACCGACGCCTCCGGCGCCGACGTCAAGAACTTCTGCGCCGCCCCCGTGCCCGCGCTCGTGGTGGCCCGCGCCTGTGGCGCCGGCGTGTTCCACCGGGTGGCCGTGGTCGCCGGCGGGTCGCTGGCCAAGCTGGGCATGAAGTTCCAGGGCCACCTCAAGAACCTGCCGGTGCTCGAGGACGTGCTCGGCGGCGCCGCCGCCCTGGTCGAGGCCGACGACGGCCGTCGCCCCGCATCCGCCTCGACGCCGTCGGCCGCCACAAGGTGTCCGCCGGCGGCTCGGCGGCCGAGATCATGGAGGCGCTGGCCGTCGAGCCGCTCGCCCGCCTCGGCCTGGCCATGACCGACGTCGACGACTACGCCACCGAGCTGCACAACCCCGAGATCACCGAACCGCAGGGGTCGGGCAACGTCCCCGAGCGCAACTACAAGACCATCGCCGCCCTCGCCGCCCGCCAGGGCGACATCGAGCGGGCCGACATCGCCGGTTCGTCACCGAGCGGGGCATGCCCGGCTTCGCCCCCACCCAGGGCCACCT
This sequence comes from uncultured beta proteobacterium, assembly GCA_963710675.1. GTDB lineage: Bacteria > Pseudomonadota > Gammaproteobacteria > Burkholderiales > Burkholderiaceae_F > JACCZX01. The sequence goes on from CAVQBE010000015.1 coordinate 177,272, forward strand.
GGCCTCGGCGGTGTGTTACCTGCCCCACGCCGTGGAGCGACTGACCACCGGCGACGCCGGTAGGGTGATGCTGCTCGCCAAGGGCAGCCTGTTCCTCGGCCGCATGTGCCAGCTGTCCGACGGGATGAGCGTGCTGCTCGAGACGCAACTCACGAAAGGAGGTGAACTGGCAAATGCTGGAAGGGAAGAAGGTGATCGCCCTGGGCGAGCGCGACGGCGTCTCCGGGCCCGCCATCGAGGCCTGCGTCACCGCCGCCGGTGGCAAGGTGGTGTTCTCCGCCACCGAGTGCTTCGTCTGAACGGCGGCAGGAGCCATGGACCTGCAGAGCCAGGAGGCGATCCTCCGGCTCTCCGAGCAGCACGCAAGGAAGACCTGATCGTGCTGCTGGGCGCTCCCGATCCCGAGAGCGCGAGATCGCAGCCGAGACGGTGGTCGTGGGAGACCCCTCGTACGCAGGTGCGTTGGCCGGGGCCCAGTTGGGCCTCGCCGTCTACCACATCCTCGAAGACGAAATCCGGGCCGACATCCCCGACGACGTCTGGGACGCCCAGATCGGCGTGATGGCCGACGTCCTCGAGGCCGACGCCCTCGCCGAGTCGGTCGCCGGCTTCCGCAACAAGAACGGAGCCTGACCCGCCCATTCTGTGGTTGACCCCGTTCGGTGGACCACGCCTCGTGACAACCTGGCTACCGATTGTGGGTGAGTGTTCATCCTCGAACTTGTTCGGCATGAAGGCAGCCCAGCGCGCCGTAGCGGCGGACCTCGACGTCCAGCTGCGTTCCCGCTGAGTCAGGCGGCCAGCGTGACCGGCTTCGACGAACCCACCTCGATGACGGCCACCGGCTCGCGGCGTCCGCGCCGGCGCATCGGGAGCTCGACGAGCCGGTAGGACAACTCCGTCACGGCGAAGGTCAACGCGATCGACGCGATCAGCCCGAAGGTGTCGAGGACGTAGACATGCTTGGCGAGGTAGACGATCGGCCCACCCCAGAGGTACAGGCCATAGGAACGACGTCCGATGGCGGCCAGCGGGCCCCATCCCAGGATCGTCCGGTGGGTTTGGAGGTAGGGGAGGAGGAGAGCCGTGCAGAGGGCCGCGGCCGGCATGACGAGACTCATGGTGGCCAGCTCCGCCGGCCGGGCGAGGAAGAGGAAGCCGGTGAGGACGACGCCGGCAGCTATCGAGACCATCGCCGAACGGCACTTGAGACCGAGAGCGACGGCGCATCCGATGAGCAAGGCGTCGGCCTGTGTGTCCGTCGAGTACCAGACCCGGCCCCAATCGGGGGAGAGGGCCAGC
>CAVQBE010000016.1:0-13443 GCA_963710675.1 uncultured beta proteobacterium
TCTGAATCTCCTGGTCATCGGTGGCCGATTCATCGCCGGCACCGGGTTATAAGACGAAGGCAGCGCTTGCCGTGTTATCTCAAAGCTGCTGCAGCCGTTCGCAATGGACAGTAGCCGCGCCGTCAGGAAGCGTCAACCAATTGCGCGTCGGTGCACGTGCCAACCCTGTGCATCTTCAGCCAGGGTAAACGCGCTCATTAGCGTTCACCAAGATTCCGCGCAGTGGAAGAAACATGGGAGGCCGCGCCAAAACGACGGGCGCGGTCGCCAGCAGCGCCAGTCAATCAGGATCCGCCGAATCTAATGCTGGGACAAAGCGTCGCACACGATGGCGCAACACTCTCTCTCGCACTCGCGGATTAATAAGCCGGCTCAGTAACTCGCGATGTCGGGCGCGTCTGCCGCTCTGGCGTACTAACCAGGAAGCCGCGCTGACCCGGCTTCCGATTCGGCGGCCAGCCGAGTTGCACCAGCGCTTCGTCGGCACTGTTGTAGTAAGTGCCGATCTTGTAAATACGCTTGGCTTCCTCACCGGTCGCCACTTCGCGGCCGAGCTCGCGCGCGATGCGAACCATCTGCTCGACCTGCTGCACCGAGGTGAAGCGCTCGCCCTTTTTACGCCAAAAGTTATCCTCGGCGCCGACTCGCACATGCAGACCGAGGGCAATCGCCATCGTGCAGATCGGAGTCACAGTACGCATCAAGCGATTCGATGGTCAGCACCGCACCATCCGGACAGCGGCGCACGAACTCCAACATGTCGGACGGATGGCGGCCGGCATAGCCTCCGCCAAGCGCCATGTGATTCAGCACCAGCGGCCCGGTGTAAACGCCCCGACGTATCAGACGCTCGACCGTCTCGAGCTGGTGAATGCTGCCAATCATGAAGTGCGGCTGAATTTTTTGCGCGATCAGCCGCTTCAGGTGCTCTTCAACGAAAGATGGCGGCGCTTCGGTGACCATCTCCTTGTAGGCGTTGTAGTACTCCGGGTTCGCCATGCTGGTGCCTTCGATGTCGTCCTTCGACATCAGCTCGACCATGCTCATTTGATTCGTGTGGATGACGATCGTTACCTGGTCAGGCTTCGGATTCAACTCGGCCAACAAATGGCGTGTGTCGATTCCCGGCCACTTGGCCGCGGCGCCCTCGCCTTCTGGCGCGAACGAGATCGATCCGCCCACCTGCAGCAGCATCTTCGGCACAGCGGCGCGCAGCCGGCTCAGCAACTCGTTGAACGTCGACATCTTCTTCGAGCCCTTGCCGTCCGGCTCTCGCACATGGACGTGCAGCACCGTCGCGCCAGCGTTGTAGCAATCGACTGCTTTCTGCACCTGCTCATCCATGCTGACGGGTATGTCGTCGGAGTCGCTTGGCATCCATGCCGGCGCATACGGCGCGGCCTGAATCACGAGTTTTTCCTGGTTTTCAGGAAGAAGCGAGTCGTCAAAAAAATGCATGAATTCCTCCTAATGGGCGCAGTCACAACGGTTGGGAATTGTGTGTCGGGCATGCGATTGTTAGCATTGCAATCGGGGACTTCGTCATACCCATTTGGGAAATGCCACATCTCGCTCGCAGTCAAATCTTGACCGGCTTCGCGCCACTTGCGCGATCGCTTGGTTTGCAGCCCGAGCGGCTGGCAAAGTCGGTCGCACTCGATCTATCGGCACTGAACGACCTCGATGCGCGAATCTCGGCAAAGGCATTTGCCGCGATGCTCGAGCGCGCCGCCGACTTGTCCAAACTTCAGGATTTCGGGCTTCGTCTCGCGGAGTCACGCGAGCTCGGAATACTTGGGCCCGTAGGGATCGTGATTCGCCAGGAGACCGATCTGCGGTCGGCATTGCATTCGCTGGCGCGATACATGCCGGTTCATAACGAGTCACTCGAACTTAGTCTTCAAGAGGCACGAGGCATCGCTGTGTTGACTCTGGCCGTTCGACTGTCTGGACTCGATGGCGTGCGTCACGTTACCGAACTTTCTCTCGGAACGTTCTTTCGAATCTTGCGCAAGCTGGCAGGACCCGACTGGAAGCCATCGCGAATCTGCTTCGAGCACACCGCGCCGAAAAGCGATGCGACGCATCGAAGATTCTTTGGCTGCCGCGTGGAGTTCGAGCAGGAATTCAACGGCATCGCGTTTCGCTCAGCCGATCTCGATGCGCCGCTGGCGATGTCGGATGCGATGCTCGCTCGTTACGCGCACCGCTATCTTGATTCGATGATGCAGCACCGATCCGACGCGGCCAGCGATAAGGTGCGTGAGCTGGTGCGCCTGTGGCTATCCAGCGGAAGCTGCAGCGCCGACAGAGTGGCGCGCGGGCTTGGCGTCGATCGCAGAACCGTGCATCGCTATCTTGCCCAGACCGATCAAACGTTTTCTTCAGTCGTTACCGAAGTAAGGGTTGAATTGGCGAAGCGATTGCTGGTTGGTCATCGGCCAATCACCGAGATTGCGAACCTGGTGGGCTTCTCCGGTCAGGCCGCTTTCTCCCGCTGGTTCACTCAGCACTTTGGATGCAGTCCGTCGGCATGGCGCGAATCGTCGGCGAACGCGCAATCGCCGGTCCCGCCCACGAAGCCGCGACAACGAGCTCGGATCAGCCGCTGATTTTTTCCAGCGACGGGCTCGATTGGTCGACGCCCGCAACAGGTCGCGTCTCTGTAAACGCCGTCAGTTCGTTGCAATGGGCTGCCAGCGCGTCGAGCCTCGGGTACGCGCCGTCGGGAATCAGTAATGGGTTTACCAGGCGCGTGAAGTCGTACATCGCGATCGTCGTAACCTCGGCTTGCGTGAGTGCACCGCCTGAAAGTGCAGCGAACTCGAGCGCGGCTAGCCACTGCAGTCCGGATCGCGCCTGATTTTCGTTGTGATCAATCCATGGCCGGTGGAATTTTTCTGCTGGGTACATTGTCTGCGCATACAAAGCCGCGACGACTTTTTCCAATACGCCGAGCGCACACGCGGTGATTCTCAACACACGATGCCGCTCAGGCTCGTGCGCAGGCACGAGCGCGCGCTGCGGCCCGACGACTTGATCGAGGTGATCCAGGATCGCGCTGCTGTCAAAAAGCGTTTCGCCCGAATCGAGGATCAGCGCAGGCACTCTGCCAACAGGATTTACCGCTCGCACGTCCGCGAGGTTCGACCACGTGGTGAGCGGTCGGTGCTCGTACCCGATGCCGAGCAGGTGCATCGAGATCGCAACGCGGCGCGTGAACGGGGATCGATATCTTCCAATCAGAACCATTGATCAGTCCTTGCCGTTCAGCCTACCGCCGTTCGACGTATGTCGATACTGGCTGTGCGTTCGATGTCCCAGATGGATACGCAAATGCCCCAGATGGCAAATCCCGTTGCGCAGGTGCAGTTGAAAATTTGCGCCGCAACGCGCGCGCTTGCGACTTACAGTCGCCGCGGATTGATAAGAAGATCGCGGCAAAGGCACCTTGATGTTGTTGTGGCAAACCTCCGTGACCAACGCCCAGGACGTAGAAGCGCTCGCAGCGCATGCGAAGGGCGCGGCCGAATGCCTTCTTCGCGTGGACCAGACAGGGAGCGTCATCTTGTGCGAGCAAGGCCGAGCACCGAAAGGCGTGATCGAGAAAAGGTTAACCAGGTTATTTTCGGGCGGGCGATTTGGACCGGAAGCGGGACCGTGGCTATTCCTTGTCGGTATCTGGACTCCCAAGGATTGGAGCGAAGAATTTCGCGCGTGGTACCAATGCGAGCACGCTCCGATGCTATTGGAGTGCGCGGAGTGGAGCGGCTTTCAATTGATGGAAGCCAATGCCAAACGAGGTAAGCAGTTTTATGCCCTGCACCGCTTAGCGGATCGATCGGCGCTCGACTCCGCGCAGCGCAAGCGCTCGCGTGCCACGCCGTGGTTCAAGCGACTGAGCAAGAACAAGTGGTTCGATGGCGCCTTCGAGCGGTCTTATGTCACCGGTCGGCTCTGCTTTGGCGCTAGCTTTTCCATGGCTTGAATAGGCACGTCACGCAAGCAGAATGCCGGCGGAAACAACGATCAGCAACATCAGCGTGAACTGCCGAAAACGAGTTTCGCTGAAGCGTGAGAAAAGCCGCAAACCGATCAGAAGTCCGAAGTAGTACGGGGCGAGCAGCATCAGCGACGTCCAACCCGCTTGCGCGTCAAACACGCCTTGATGCCACAACATCACGACTCCAATTAAAGAGCTGACCGCGACGTACAGTGTCAAGTTGGCGCGCGTCGTCTCAATCGAGTCGGGTCCGGAAAGCAGATAGAGGATGACCGGCGGGCCGCCGATGCTGGTGGCACCCAGCATCGTGCCGCTGATTGCCCCCAGCCCGACCGATGTTGAGAGGCGCGGGCGACCGGCATAGCGCCAGCCGCGCAGCAGAACGATCGCAAAGACGATCACCGTGATCGCGATCAGCCGGCGAGTGATCGTCGGGTCGATCGCGATAAGTGCCATCACACCGAGCGGAACCGTTACACACGCGGCGAGCAAAATTGCGCTGATCATCTTCCAGTGCACCAGGTGCCGCGTCTGGATCAGCATCGGTGCCGCGGCGACCGACTCGAGCACGAGGATCACCGGTACCGCGAGCTTCGGTCCGAGCAGCAATGCGAGCGGCGGTGCCATCACCATTGCGCCGCCAAAGCCGGTGATACCGCGCACGATGCCGGCGACACCGGCGATCGCTGCGGCCAGCAACAGCGTGGACAGTTCCACGCGCGCTGCTATGCAGAGATCGTCATGTCGGTGCCCGCAAACCGCACGCGCGCGTGTTCGATGTCCGAGCGTTGCGCGAGAAAACCAATCAGCTCGGTCAGCGGCGTCGTGCGGAAGCTGCACTCGGAAGCCGGATTACGCAGCGGCTCGATCAGCTTTCGATCGTAGAACGCCGCGAGCAATACATCTTCGTCTGTTGCGCCCGAGCCAAGCTCGGCACGCAGCCGCGGTATCGCAGGCTCAACATGCGCCGCCGGGGCTTCGGTCACGTACTCGGATGGATCGATGTTCGCGCGCTCCAGAAACTCGTCCGAAGGTTCGGCGGCAAGCCGGCCGTAATAGCCCCTCGCGTACTTGCGAACTTCATCCGGAATGGTCTTATAGCGCTCGCCCTGCACGACGTTCAGCGTCGCCTGCGTGACGATGTACTGCGCGAACGGACTAACAAGGATCGGATAGCCAAGATCGCGCCGCACGCGCGCCACTTCCTCGAGGATCTCGGGCAGGCGATGGCCCATTTGCATCGCGTCGAGCTGCGAGCGCAGATTGGAGATCATTCCGCCCGGCACCTGATGCTCGTACAAGCGCCGGGTCGTACGTAGCAATCTTTCCGCGCGGCTTGCCCTCGCGCTCACTGACCCAGTGCGAAGTAGCCGGCGACTTCGGCCAGCGCTTCGTCGTTCATCGACGTGTCGAACCCAAGTCGCCGCGCGCGCGCAAGCACGTCTTCGGTTGACGGAAGTGAGGCGCCGTTGGCCAACGGCTCGGTCGCGGTGTAGCCGAAGCGGAAGCCGCTTTGCATCGCAATTTCGTATACCTCGGGCGCGAGCGCTGACTGGCAATGCGAGTGCAGCTGCATCGGGACGCTGCCTGCGGCGCGCACGACTGCAGGAAACAGCGTGCGTCCGCGCTCGGGCGTCAGCAGGCCGGTGGGGTCCTTGATCGAGATGAAGTCGGCCTGCAGCTGCACCAGCTCTCGCGCGCGCTCGACGTAGTATTCATCGGTATGCACCGGCGACAGCGTGTACGTCATCATCGCGTTGACCTTCATCCCGGCCGCGTGCGCCGAGCGCAGCGATGATTCGACGTTGCGGTTGTCGTTCAGCGCGTCATACACGGTCAGCACCTTGATGCCTCGCCGCGCAAGCGCCCGCGAGTTGAGCTCGACAATGTCGTCGGGAAACAGCTCGAACGTGTACAGACTCTGTGCGCGCGTCAGTGCGTCGCACGGGGTTTCGAGGTGATCGCACAGAAGCCCGATGCGGTCCCACGGGTTTTCCTGCAGGTACCGCACACAGACATCGAACACTGCGCCGCCAAGGATATTGATGTATGCATAGCCCGCGCGGTCGATCGAGCCGAGAATCGGCGTCATCATCGCGGTAGTCATGCGCGTCGACCACAGACACTGATGCGCGTCACGCAACGTGACGTCGATGAAGTCGAAGCGTTTGGCTGATGAATTATTCATATCCCTCATCAGTTCCCATCGTCAAGTTCGGCTGCACCACGATCAGCGGCTGCCCCGCTTGCACCGGCGCGGCGTCGCCGACCAGTATTTGCTGCACAGTCCCGTGCACGCCGGCCGCGACCGAGTTCATCAATTTCATCACCTCAACGATGCAGACGATCGTTGCAGGCTCGACTCTCTGCCCGACCTCGACAAACGGCCTGTGCACCCGGCTCCGGCGCGCGATAAAACGTCCCGACCATCGGCGAGCGAATGACAATGGGCACCTTCCGGCCACGTTGGTGGCGCGCCATGGCCACTGGCGGTGCGCGCTCATCGGCTGCGTGACCGCGGGCTCGATGCGGGCCGCGGTCGGAGCGGATGCCAGCCTTGGAGTCGGCGTGCCCGCCGGGTTGCGTCGCCGCAGCTCCACCTCGATGTCGCCGACCTTCAGCCGGAACTCGGAAAAATGTTCTGACGACTTGATCAGCTCGACGATGCGCAGCAAGTCGTCGTAACTAAGTTGCTCGTGAGCCAAACAAACCCGCAAGGTTAGGTAAGACGCTGGCTGCGCATCATTGCACGCCGACTCTAAATCGCGCAATAATGAAACATGGCGTTCCGATTAGTGAAATCTTCGCGCTGTACTCGGCCAGCGAAGATTCTAGCTGCTTCGTCGACTCTGCGCGCGTTCGCAGTGCTCGAGCAAATCGCGACTTCGGACGAATCGCTAACGCTTGAAGAACTGACGCGGCAGAGCGGGTTGCCCAAGCCGACCGTGCACCGCATCCTGCATCTGTTGATGCGCGGCGGACTGGTCGAGCGGCAGAGCATTGACAAACGCTATGTGGTCGGGCCGCGCATTTGCGCGCTCGCGCTTTCGGTGCAGATGCGCTCGCCTCGGCGGCGCGAGCGTAGAGCGATTCTTGCGCGGCTCGTCGCGACGATCGGCGAGACGTGCAACTTCACGATGCTCGACGGTAATGCAGTCGTTTATCTCGATCGTGTCGAGACTTCAGCCGAGGTGCGCCTGCACATGGATGCCGGGTCGCGCGTGCCGTTGCATTGCACGGCGAGCGGCAAGCTGCTGCTTTCCGATCTAGAGCCGGAACAGGTGAGACGATTGCTGGGGTCAGGTCCGCTGCCGCGTCATACCGATAGAACGATTACGCGCTTGTCGGCGCTCGAAAAGGAGCTCGCAAGGATTCGCGCGAGCGGTGTCGGTACCGACGTCGGCGAATATCTCGTGGGCTCAGTGTGCCTGGCCGTGCCGGTGCGCGATTCCCAGGGGCGAATGTGCGCCGCGGTCGCAGTGCATGGCCCTGCGCCTCGCATGACGTTGAAGAAGGGCCACACGTTTCTGCCCGCGATGCGACGCGCCGCGGACGAAATTGCCGCGACGCTATTGCCCGACGGTATCGATGCTAAACAGCCAGCGAACCGGGAAGTTTGCGCGTACAGGAGGAATGGCAGCATGACGCAGCCGGTGATCATTACCGTCGCCATTACCGGCGCGGTGCCGCGCAAGAAAGACAACCCAGGTGTGCCGGTAACGCCCGAGCGAGCAGGTGGAGTCGACGCACGAAGCATTCGAAGCAGGTGCGTCGCTGGTGCACATTCACGTGCGCAACCCGGACGAATCGCCAGGGTCCGACCCGGAGTTGTACGGTCGCGTCCAGGAAGGTGTGCGCAAGCACTGCCCCGGCATGATCGTGCAGTTCTCCACCGGTGGCCGCGGACGCGAGCAGCAAAAGCGCGGCGCGATGCTGTACCTGAAGCCGGATATGGCGTCGCTCGCCACCGGCTCTGTCAATTTTCCAAATGGCATTTACGAGAACGCGCCGGACTTCGTTGAAGGCCTCGCGCGCAACATGCTGGACAACGGCATCAAGCCCGAAGTCGAAGTGTTCGACCTGGCGATGCTTTACAACGCGGCGAATCTGGTAAAAAAGGGACTGCTGAAAGATCCGCCGCACGTGCAGTTTGTGCTTGGCGTACCGAACGCAATGCCAGCGCGTCGCTCGATCTTCGACTTCCTGCGCTCCGAGCTCAAAGCGGTGTTGCCGAGCGCAACCTGGGTGGCGGCCGGCATCGGCCGGCATCAGTGGGAAGTCAATCAATGGTGTCTTGAGACCGGCGGCCATTGTCGTACAGGGCTCGAGGACAACTTGCGCATCGAGCCCGACCGACTCGCAAAAAGCAACGCCGAGTTGGTCAGCAAGATCACCAGTGCTTGCGAGCGTTACGACCGCCGACCGGCAACCGCTACCGAGGCGCGCGAAATTCTCGGCCTTGCTTCAGTGCATTGAGTGTCTTCGGCGACGTGCTCACCAACTGATGGACCTGCAACTCGACAACAAGATTGCATGGGTTACAGGCGCGGGCAGTGGTATCGGTGCCGCGATTGCGACGACATTGGCCGCCGAGGGATGCACGGTTTATGTCGGCGACAACAACGGCGGCGCCGCGACTGAAGTCGCTGCGAAGTGCGACGGGCGCGGATATCCGATCGTTTTCGATGTTGGCAACGCGAACGAGTCGGAGGCCACCGTCAGACGAATCGTCAAAGAGCGGGGCCGCCTCGATATCGTCGTGAACAACGCGGGAATCCTGAAGACCGGATCGGTGCTCGACGCTTCGATTGCCGATTGGGACGACGTGTGCCGCGTCAACTTGTCCGGCGTTTACTACTGCTGCAAGGCAGCCGTCAAGTCGATGGTCGCGCAGCGCTACGGCAAGATTATCAACATCGCGTCCGTCTCGGCGATGAAAGGCGGCGGTACGTTCGGAAACGTGCTTTACGGGACGACGAAGGCAGGCGTCGTCGCGTTGACGAAAGGATTCGCGCGTGAGTTGGCACCGCACGGAATCAACGTCAACGCGATCGCGCCAGGCGTTGTTGAGACCGCCATGACCAATTCACTGTTGACTCCGGAGCGCCGCAAGGCAGTGATCGGCGGGATTCCGCTCGGACGCATGGGGTCAACCGACGATGTTGCCCGCGTCGTTGCGATGCTGGCGTCTGATCTGTTCGCCTACATCGCCGGCGAGACGATCACGGTGGACGGTGGTTACATGACACGATAAGAAGAATCAGCAAGCGCATTGCAATCTGACAACGCACAAGGAGACAGCGATGAGTGATTCAAAGTCAGAAAACGAACGTAGCGGAGCGCCGTTTGAATCGGGCATCGCTGTGCCACGCCGGCAGTTTCTAGGAGATGTCGCGAAGGTCGGCGGTGGCCTTCTGCTCGCGGATCTCGCCGGCAACATCGCCTACGCGCAAACCAAAGCTCCTGCGGCTCCAGCGGTGCAATCGAAGAAATTTACCGATTGGGGCTGGCCCGAGCCGTACGAGCAGATTTCGGCAAAATCCAAGCAGTGGCTGCAAAGCAAGGGCTGGTGGCCACTGAACGCAGCATGGATCGTCGTGTGGTCCGGCGAAGAGATGGTTGGCCACATACTGCAGACGCAGAAGCTGCTCGAAAAGCGCGGCATCGAAATGGAATGGAGAACGTTCGTTGCCGCCGGTTTCTCGAACGAGGCATTCATCCCAGGACGCATTCAGCTTGCGAACACCGGCGCACTAGGGTTGCTTGCGCTGCTTGCCAATAAAGTGCCGACGCGCGCGCTGGCGGTTCATTCACCTGCGCTGACCCATGCTGCAACAGTGCCGCTCGATTCTCCATTGAAGAGCCTCGCGGACCTGCAAGGTAACAAGGTTCTAAAGCGGCCTGCGGTCGTCGGCACAACCACCGGCTCGACAAATCATTTTGGCTTCATCGCCGCCGCACAGTACCTCGGGCTGAAACCGAACGAGGATTACACATTGCGCAGCACGCCTCCGGGCGATCTGGCAACGGGTCCGAAGGGCATCGATGTCTACACGATGTGGGAGCCGCACATTTCCTACTCGACCGATGTGTTGAAGGCGACTCGCCTGCTCGAGCCGCTCGACCCCTACTACATCTATAGCGGCTACTACTACGGCCGCTTGGAGATAGAGGAAAACGCGCCGGACGTGATGCAGGCGATGACCGATGCGTTTATCGAAGCGGTGCTATGGGCGAAAGCCAACCAGGATGAGGCGATCAAGTCGCTAATGGCGCGGCCCGAATACGGCCGACTTGGACGTGATCTGATCGAAAAGATGACGCAGCGATACTCTGTTCTGGCCCAAGCCGACTGTCTACTATCCGTTCGCCAATCCGAACGGCATGTGGCCCGCGGAGGAAGCGCGCATCAGCGAGTGGGCATTCGATACAGGCGCCGCGAAAACCAAAATCACCAACGTTGATTGGCAGAACGTGCGTCGCACCAGCTACATGGATGCGACGTTCGCCAAGCTCGGGTGGGCAATCCCGCAACAGCCGCCGTTCTTGCCCAAGGACTTCGGAGGCGTTGGGAAGCTGCCGTACAAGCCATACGGCGCTGCGTTGCTCAGCGGGCCGGCGCCGTTCCCCGAGCCCGGAGAGCTCACTCGGCCCTGGACGTTTAAGGGAAAGACATATACCCCTTAGACAAGACGGGCTCCGGTTAAAAGAGGATGAGCGCCAAACCGATCACATAATAAGATCTCGGCGCCCGCATCGCGTCCGCCGACGCGCGCGGCGACTGCGTCACCGGATGCGATGACGCAGCTCGCCGCCTCGATGGTCCCGCCGCCGCTGCCTGCATGGCGGCGCGTGCTGGCCCGCATTGCACGTTGGTGGTTACTGATCGCGTTCGTCGTCGTATGGGAGTTGATCAGCACGTTCGGACAGCGCATCAATCCGCAGCTCGAAGTGATGCTGCCTCCGCCTACTGCTGTGATTTCGGCAGCGCAGGATCTGTTGAATCGCGGCGTGCTCTTCACTCACATCTTCGACAGCTTGAAGCGCGTGCTGATGGCGGTCGGGACGGCAACAATGCTCGGCGTTCCGCTTGGCCTTGCGATGGGGTGGTCGCCGCGCTTTCGTAACGTGGTCGATCCGCTGCTCGAGTTCATCCGGCCGATTCCGCCGCTGGCGTGGATTCCGCTCAGCATCCTGTGGTTCGGCATCGGTGACGTTCAGATCGTCTACATCATTTTTCTCGCCGCGTTTTTTCCGGTTGTTCTGAACTCGCTGGCAGGTGCGCGCGACGTCGATCCATATCTGGTGCGCGCCGGCCTCAGCCTCGGCGCGCGCCGGTGGACATTGTTCAGCACTGTCGTGCTGCCGGCCGCGCTGCCGCAAATTTTCACCGGCATGCGGATTGGGCTCGGTATCGGTTGGATGGCATTGGTAGCCGGCGAGCTGGTCGCCGCGCCGAGCGGGCTCGGCTACATGATCAACAACGCGCGCACGCTGTTCCGCAGCGATTACATCCTGCTCGGCATGGTGATGATCGGCGCACTCGGGCTCGTGCTCGACTATCTGATGCGACAGGCCGCGCGGCTTGCAATGCCGTGGCACCGCGGGCAATAGCCATGGCACAAGTCGACATCCAGAACGTCAGCAAGGTTCACTTTTCGATCAAGGGTGAGCCGCTGCTGGCGTTGCTCGACGTCACGCTGCAGGTCGAGCAGAACGAGTTCTTTTCGATCGTTGGGCCGAGCGGATGCGGCAAAACGACGCTACTCAACCTATTGGCCGGATTCGAGCAGCCGACGCGCGGCACGCTGCATGTGGGCGGCAAGCTGATCACTGAGCCCGGCTGGGAGCGCGCGGTCGTGTTTCAGGAGTACGCGCTGTTCCCCTGGTACACGACAGTCGAGAACATTCGCTATGGTTTGCAACGGAAGGGGCTGTCCGACGCCGAGCAACGAAGGCTGGTCGATCATTACATCGGACTCGTCGGCTTGCGCGGATTCGAATCGCGCTATCCGCGCGAGTTGTCAGGGGGAATGCGCCAGCGCGTCAGCATTGCGCGGGCGCTTGCCGTGAATCCTTCTGTGTTGCTGATGGATGAGCCGTTCGCGGCACTAGACATTCAAACGCGCGAGTACATGCAGGACGAGCTGCTGAAGATCTGGCAGAGCGAGCCAAAGACGGTCATCTTCATTACGCACAGCATCGATGAGGCAATCAAGCTGTCGGACCGCGTCGCGATCATGGGCCCGCGGCCGGGCCGCATCGAGCAGATCAAGACCGTCGACTTCGAGCGCCCGCGAGATCCGACCAATCCGACCGTTGTGCGGCTGGCCGCCGAGGTCAAGCAATGGCTCCGTCAGCAGTTGTTCGAGACGAAGCAGACTGTGCCTGCCTGAGCCAGCGAACGATTCAATCGATCTGCAGCACGACTTTTCCGACAGTGTGACCCGCTTCGATCATGCGATGCGCGGTCGCTGCATCACTCAGTGGCAACACCGAGCTGACCGAGACCTTCAACTTGCCTTGATCGACCAGCGCTCCGCAGTTTTCGAGTATGCGGGTCTGCGCACACCGTGCTTCGACATTTCCGAGATAAAGCGGCGCGGTCATCTGCACCAAACCGATCGTGAGATTGCGCAACCGCGCCTTGTTGACATCGGCCAGCTCACACGCAGTCGACAACAGACGTCGCCATCCGGCCGTACAAGCGAAGCGCCTCGAATGACTTGCAAAACGTCGGACCACCCACCGTATCGAGAACGACGTCAGCCCCGCGTCCATCGGTCCAACGCAACGTTTCCTCAACAAAGTCCTGCTGACGATAGTCGATAGTCAGCTCTGCACCCAGGCTGCGCACAAACTGCGCCTTCTCGTCGCCGCTGACGGTCGCGGCGACGAGTGCACCGCGAGCACGCGCAAGCTGCACCGCGATGTGCCCTACGCCACCTGCACCGGCATGAATCAGAATTCGCTCGCCGGAGTTTCAGCGCGATCCGATCAACCAAAGCTTCCCAAGCGGTAATCAAGACAACCGGTAGCGCGGCGGCCTCGATCATCGATAGCTTCGTCGGCTTGCGCGCGGCGTAGTCTTCTTCGATCAACGTGTATTCGGCATACGAGCCGGGGTCGGCCCCCAAACCATTGCCAAAGAAGTAGACCTCGTCACCGACGCCGAAGCGCGTGACCTCAGCCCCTACTTTCTCGACCACGCCCGCACCCTCGACTCCAAGAGTCACAGGCAGATTGTTCGGATAGAAAAAGTGCTGCTTGCGAATTTTCGTATCAACGGGGTTGACTCCCGCGGCATGTACGCGAATCAGCAATTGTTTCGGACCCGAAACCTGCGGCACGGGTACCGTGACGAGCTTCAGCACCTCGAGCCCTCCCGGGGCAGTCATCAGCATCGCATTCATTGCGTTTCCAATCACTTGTTAACGTCG
>CAVQBE010000017.1:0-437280 GCA_963710675.1 uncultured beta proteobacterium
CTACGCGTTGGTCAACCTAGCGCTCGTCGCCGCGCTGGCGTGGGGCTTTGGGATGGGGTTGGAAGGCGTGCTCTGGGCCCAAGCCGCCGCCGCCGCGTGCTCCGTAGCGCTCAGCCTTGCATGGCTTCGCGGCAGTCTTGTCTTGGGCATCGCGCGCGACGAGCTTGTGCCCATGCTGCGGTTTTCGCTGCCGCTGGTGCCGGCGGGCATCGCGATCTTCGCGACCTTCTTCGTCAATCGCCTGATGCTCAATGCACTGGCAACACTGGAAGATGTGGGGATATTCGGCGTCGCTAGTCGCCTGGCCGGAGTAGTGACGCTCGTGCTCGTGGGCGTGCAAGGGGCACTTACCCCGCTTGTCTATGTTCATCACTATGAGGCCGAAGCCCCACCGCGACTCGCACGTCTGCTCGAGGGGTCCAGCGGCGTAGCACTCGCGGCATGCCTGGCACTTGGACTATTCGGAACCGAGCTGATAGCGCTGCTGACAACTCCGGAATATGCCCGGGCGGCGCCGCTGATTGGCTGGCTGGCGATGGCAGTGATTCTGTCGCAGATGTACATCTTCGCGCCCGGCATCGCGATCGCGAAGAAGACGCATTGGCAACTCGCGATCACTCTCTCCAGCGCGTTGGTAAGCGTTGGCCTGAATGCGCTATTTATCCCGCGCTGGGGTGTATGGGGCGCGACGCTGGCCACCTTAGCCGCCGGCGCGGTGTTCTTTGGTGCTTGGGCAATAGCGAGCCAACAGTTGTATCCGCTGCCGATACGCACGGCGCCTCTCTCGGCCGCGGTCGGTTTGTTCGTGCTGCTCAGCTTGGCCGCGCCTCAACTCGACGCGGCCCTACTAGGTGGCGAGTTGCGAGCGCTGGCCAAGGCCAGTGTGCTGCTGGCATATGTAGCTGCGCTCGCCTGGCTTGGCTTGCTGCGGCCTCGCGAATGGCGTCGCGCCTTAGCTACAGCGCGCTGACACCATGTGCGGAAAAGCCGGCTACTGGCGTGCACTGGGCGATGCTGGATCTCGTGAGGGCTTGGCGGTCGCCTTACACCAGATGCGTAGGCGTGGTCCGGATGACCGGGCATGTGAAGTGCACGCCACGCCATGGGGTGAAGTCGGACTGGGCCACACGCGGCTTCGATAATCGACCTGTCCGCAAATGGTCACCAGCCGATGGCATCGCCTGATGGCAGGCATTCGCTGGTCTTCAATGGTGAGATATACAACTATCGAGAGTTGCGAGAAGAACTGCGGCACAGCAGGCGCGACATTCCGGACTGAGAGTGATAGCGAAGTGCTCCTGGCGGCATGGGCGCGCTGGGGCACCGAAGCCTTGCCTCGCTTGAAGGGCATGTTTGCATTCGCCATCTTTGATCGCCAACAAGGCACCCTGACATGCGCGCGCGACGCCTTCGGCATCAAACCACTGTACTTTGCGCACGAGCGACAGGGTTTCTGGTTCGCTTCGGAACTGCCAGCGGTGGCGACCCTGCGGTGTCAGGGCGCGGCCCTCCAGCTTCAGCGCGCGTACGACTACTTGGTGCACGGCTTGTATGACACCGACGAATGCAGTTTTGTTGACGGCGTCTCGCACCTCATGCCCGGCATGTATCAGGTGTTGGCTCTGTCCACAGGCGAACTTTCCGAGCCCATTGCCTGGTGGTCTCCGAAATTGGAGGAGACCACCGCCCATTTGTCGTTCACGGCAGCGGCCGAACGGCTGCGGGAGCTGTTCCTCGAGAGCGTGAAGCTGCATCTGCGCAGCGACGTGCCCCTGGGTGCGGCTCTTTCTGGCGGCATCGATTCCGCGGCCATCGTGTGCGCGATGCGGCATCTGCAGCCGTCGACGACGCTGAATACGTTCAGCTTTGTCGCACCCGGCGCGCCGATGTCCGAAGAAGCCTGGGTGGAGCGAGTAAACAATCACGTCGACGCACGCGGCCACACAGTTGTGGTGGAGCCGGCCGAGCTCGCGCAGAGATCTGGACGACATGATCGTCGCGCAGGGCGAGCCCTTCGGAAGCACAAGCATCTATGCGCAGTACCGCGTGTACAAGTTGGCCCGCGAGCACGGTGTCACCGTTACTTTGGACGGCCAGGGTGCGGACGAATTGCTCGCCGGCTACCACGGCTATCCAGGCCAACGCGTCCACAGCCTGCTCGACCAGGGCTTCTGGAGCGAGGCCGCTGGTTTCTTTTCAAGTGGTCACACTGGCCCGGCCGCACTGTCGCACATGGCCTTAAGAGCATCGTCGATGAATTCGCCAACGACCCTCTGCACGCGGGCATGCATCGAATCGTCGGTGGTCACACGGTGCCACTCTGGCTAGCCGCGGACGCGCTGCGCGAGCGCGGCGTCCGATTGGGCTCGAGCCGTCAGCAGGCTAAACCCACCCTACGCGGGCGGCGCCTGACATCCGAACTGGCATATTCCGCGACTCGACGCGGGTTGCCCAGCGCTACTTCGTCACGGCGACCGGAACTCGATGCGCTTTTCGGTGGAGAGCCGCGTCCCCTTTCTCACCACCGACATGGCCGACTTCGTGTTCTCGCTTCCCGAACACTACCTAGTGTCGGACCTGGGCGAAACCAAGAGCGTGTTTCGCGCAGCGATGCGCGGCATCGTTCCGGACGCCGTCCTCGATCGTCGCGAAAAGATTGGCTTTGCCACACCGGAGATCGACTGGTTGTCATCGCTGTCAGGGCCAGCGCGTGAATGGATCGGTGACTCGGCGAGCATCGACTTCCTGAAGCCGGCGCAGATGCTTTGCGAGTTCGACCGGATGCTCGCAGGCCGTACCCGCTTCAGCTGGCAGGCGTGGCGTTGGATCAACTTCTCCCGTTGGCACGCCCGCGTCTTCCAGCCCATGAACCACCCCCAGAGCGCAGCATTTCCAGGGTCATGAGCTACGTGCATGCCGCCGTGTCGATGAGACCTTCCGCCGGCGTAATGAGGCAGATGGCTGACGAGGGGCGAGCGGCGGCTGCACTAGGCTTGGACTGGACCGTTTGGCTGTGTCAGGCTTCTGACCTCAGTCCTAGATTGGCAAGGTGGCGTGCTCCATTGCGATACACGCTGCTGCGTGGGCGCTTTTACCTCAGGCTGGTGCGCCTAGCGAGGGGGGGGCATACGATCGTCCTGCGGCACTCGCCCGGAGACCCTTTCCTATATCTCGCCAGCTTCTTCCTCGGCACCTACTTCACAGTGCACCACACGATGGAAGAGTTTGAACTGGCGACTTCCGATTTCCCTTTTGCGCGGCTGCAGTTAATGCTCGAGCGCATGCTCGGCCGCCGTGTGGTGGCCCGCGCACGCGGCATCGTCTGTGTGACGCCAGAGATCGCAAGGCACGAACTAGTGTCGTTTGCCCGTGCGACCCGACCGCCAAATGGTCGTCTATCCAAACGGCATTCTCTATTCCGACGGTGATGACGCGCTCGTCGACCGGCGCGGAGACCGCCCCGAGATTATCTTTGTTGCGTCCTACTTCTTCGACTGGCACGGGCTCGACGCCCTATTTGATTCATGACCGGGGCCGTGAAGATGGGCTTCTTCACCTTGTCGGTACACTGCCGGAGGCGTCAAGGCAGGGCCGAGGCGATCGCGCGCGTGCGAGTTCACGGTCCGCTTGGCCCGTCGCCGTTAGACTTGCTAGTCGCCCAATGCTGGCTGGGCCTTTCTTCATTCGGCCTTTCTGCAAAGGCATGACCCAAGCCTGCACCCTAAAGGTGAGGGATTATCTGCGGGCAGGCTTACCCGCCTATGCCGGACATCGCGACTCGGCGCTACCCCATGATTCGATACTTCCGTCAAGACCGGCGCAGTGGCGCACCATCCTTGCAGTATGCACGTCGGTGCGAGCTTATCGCGATCGACTATTGCCGTTGCCGCCCGACCCCTGATCGACAAGAAGGTGCTGCTCGAGCGCCTCCACCGCTGCCTTGAGCGCTCAAAAAAAAAAAAAAAAAAAAAAAAAAGGGGGGGGGGGGGGGATTTGAGTTCGGTGACTCCGTTCAATTATCGGTATTTCTTGGATCATGCCTCGTCGATCGGCGGGCGCATCCTTCGATTACGGATGTGGCCGCTGATGAGATTGTCGCGATGGGAAGAACGCGTGGTCTCGACCTGTGGGGAGCACAGACATATTCCGGCCATTACTTGTCGTGGCTGGATGCAGTCTCCGAAGGAGGTCCGCGGCTTCATGTCTCGACAGACTCCAGCGGAACGCGAGCGGTACTTCCCGGACGCACACTTCGACTTGGTGTTGTCCAACCAAGTTCTTGAACACGTCACCGATCCCGAGGCTGTAATAACCGACAGACATAGGTCGGCTGCTGAAGCCAGACGGGACTTTTGATCGCTGCGTTTCCGGTTGTCTCCATGTGGTACGAGGGGCACCTTGGCTTGTACTTCGCGCATCGCCTGCCGCGTGGATCATTGCGCCACCCACGTTTGTCGTTGCTACCGTCTTGGGTTGGGTTTTTACCGCGGGAGCTTGAGCGCCTCCGAGTGGGCATCGATGTCGGAAAGCACCCTTGATGACGTCTGTTTTTACTATCCGCGAAAGCGAATGCTAGACGCCTTGCTTACCATAGGCGCGGCCGACGATATCTCCGCCCACTACATGCGCACTCGGCTCGGCAACCTCGTTCGCCACGTTCCCGACGCTCTCCTGCGGTTCGTCTACCACAAGCGTGCAGGGGAAATATTCAAGATGGTCAAGGCTCTCTGACCATATGGCGGATCGCGTCCAAAGCATGAAGGGCATTATTAATTCAGTGACAATTTGTGCGTGCTGGGAGCAACATCTGGAACGGCAACAGCAACGGCACTATCGCCTGTGGGACGTGTTGATGCTCCGAGCTTGGCCGGAAGGTATCGATGGCCGCTAAGCCGAAGCTGCTGTATGTCGTCACCGAGGACTGGTATTTCGTCCTCCACTGGCTACGGCTCGCGCGTGCAGCGCGTGACTCAGGCTTCGACGTCGGCGTCGCAGTGCGAGTCTCAAAGTGTAAAGAGTCCATCGCGGCCGCAGACTTGCCTTTGTTCCCGCTGAACTACCTACGGCGATCAAGCCTGAATCCTTTTGTCGAGACCGCGGCAGTCTCGGAACTCACCAGTTTGTATCGCAACTGGCGCCCCTCGCTCGTTCACCACGTGGCCGCCAAACCGGTGATCTACGGTGGAATTGCCGCGCGGCGTGCCGGTGTGCCAGCAGTCGTGAGCGCGCTTGCTGGTCTAGGTTTCGTCTACACCTCGAACAGTCCCAGGGCGCGCATCCTTAGGCCGGTGGCTCTTTCGGCATACCGATCGGCGCTTCGTCATTCGCATAGTCGCTTGATAGTGCAGAACAAGGATGACCAGGCGGCCGTCCGGGCAGAAGGCTTGATCGAGCCGACCCGAATCCGCATCGTGGACGGTTCTGGAGTTGACGTCTCGAAGTTCACTCCCGTATCGGAGCCGCCACCCCCAATCACCGTTGTCCTCGCAGGGCGTATGTTGTGGGACAAGGGCGTGGGCGAATTCGTTGAGGCAGCGCGACTCTTACGTGCCGCGGGTTCGGGCGCGAGGTTCGTCATGGTAGGTGATATCGACGGCGAAAATCCGTCTTCGATCCCGCGCGAGATCCTCGACACTTGGACGCGCGAAGGCGTTATCGAGTGGTGGGGTCACCGCGCGGACATGCCGAGCGTCCTGCAGCAAGCCCACATTGTCTGCCTGCCATCCTATCGAGAAGGTCTGCCAACCGTGCTGCTGGAAGCCTGCTGCGTGCGCCCGGCCTCTGATAGCCACTGACGTTCCGGGGTGTCGTGAGATCGTGCAACACGAGAAGACCGGGCTGCTTGTCCCAGTCCGGACGCCAAGTCACTGGCTCATGCGATCAGCGTTCTATCGGCGGATGCAGCTCTCCGCGAACGACTGGGCGAACGCGGACGAGAACTAGTGACGTCTCGCTACACAACAGACCACGTCAATGCGGCGACACTCTCGATCTACGCGGAGCTGCTCGACGAGGTCGACAGCGCTGAGGCTCTTTGCCCGGCGGCAGCCCCATGAATTCTGCCGTCGGACTAAAGTCTCCTCGCCGTGACGTGCGCCGTCGCGTCAGGCGTGCTGATCGCTGTGTTGCTGCAGACTGGCGCTGCTGCGCGGCTCGCGAGCGATGTGCCGAACGAGCGATCGTTGCACGCAACGCCGGTTCCTCGCGTTGGGGGCATCGTGGTCGTCGCCGTGACTGCACTTTGCATCCTTGTCCTCGTGCCAGCCCTACGAGCGCTTGCTGGGGTCGCACTGGGTCTGATGTTCGTGTCGGCATGGGATGATCGACGCGGCTCGCCGGTCGGAGTCCGATTGGCCGCGCACTTTGTCGCGGCTAGCGTGGCGAGCGGGCTCCTGCTTCCGCCTGCGGCCTGGTGGATCATCGCATTGGCAGTGGTTACGATTGCCTGGTCGATGAATCTATACAACTTCATGGACGGCGCGGACGGCCTGGCCGGGGGCATGACCTTGTTCGGCTTCGGTGCGTTCGCAATCGTGGCGGCGAAGGGCGGAGCCTATGAGCTGGCAGCCGCATGCGGATGCATCGCCGGCGCCGCCGCCGGCTTCCTCTTTCACAATTTTCCACCTGCAAAAGTATTTCTGGGCGACGCCGGCTCAGTGCCACTCGGCTTTCTCGCTGCAACCCTCGGCATCGCGGGATATGAGCAGCAAGTTTGGCCAGCGTGGTTTCCTTTGCTTGTCTTTTCGCCGTTTATCGTCGACGCGACGGTCACTCTGGTTCGGCGCGTCCTGGCCGGCAACAGAGTCTGGGAAGCACACCGAGAACATCTGTATCAGCGCATGGTGATGCCGGCTGGGGACATGCGCGGACAGCGGCTGCTTGGTATGCCCTAATGGCGCTGGTCGTAGCGTCTGGAATCGCAGCCGTAAGCTGGCCTAATCGCTGGCAAATCGGGCTTCTCATCGGTTGGGTCGCCCTTTACGCTGTGCTCTACGCGGTGGTCAGTCGACTGACGGCTCCTGACAAATGAAGCGTGACTTGTTGCCCCGGCTTTCGCCGAGGTCGTTTTTCGTGTTCGCCTTCGATCTGTTGATCGTCGCGATTGCGTGGCTCGGCTCTTTCCTGTTGCGCTTCAATCTGTCCGTTCCCGACGAGTACTGGGCGACGGCGATTAGACACCCTCGCGTGGGTTCTGCCGATCTACGGCACGGTCTTGTTGTTCTCTGGCTTGTATCGCGGACTTTGGCTATTTGCGAGCCTGCCCGATTTGATTCGCATCGCGAAGGCGGTAATTGTCGGCGGCGCAATCGTCGCCTTTGTCGCGTACTTGCTTCAACTGAGCATCGCGCCGCCTCGAACGGTCATGTTGCTCAGTCCGTTGCTGCTGATTTTCATGATGGGCGGAGCACGCGCCGCCTATCGCGTTTGGCGAGAGAAGCAACGATTTGGTGATTTGATCGCGCTTGGCAAACCGGTGCTCATTCTCGGCGCGGGGCGCGCGGGGGCATCGCTGGTGCGAGAGCTGCAATCGTCATCCGAATGGCGAGTCGCCGGCTTGCTCGATGACGACACTAGCAAGCACGGACGCGAGATCCTCGGGCACAAAGTGCTGGGCTCGTTCGAACAGCTTCCTGTCACTGGCCGAAAGACTTCAAAGCCGGAACGCAATCATTGCCATTCCGACCGCGAGCGCTGCTGAACGACAACGAGCAGCCACGCTTTGCTTGCGGGCGGGCGTCAAGGGCATGACCGTGCCGCCGGTAGCTGACCTGATCAATGGCCGCGTCACACTATCGAACGTTCGCCAGATCAATCTTGAAGACTTGCTCGGCCGCGAACCGGTGTGGATCGATAGTGCGCAGATACGCGAAGTACTGACAGGCCGGACAGTACTGGTGACGGGTGCCGGGGGCTCGATCGGCTCCGAACTGTGCCGTCAGATCGCGCGCTTTAAACCCGGCAAGATCGTATTTCTGGAACAAAACGAATACGCGCTTTATCGCCTGCAGCAAGAATTCTTCGAGGCGTTTGCCGACGTGCCGTTTCTTCCGCTGATAGGCGACGTGAAGGATGTTGCGCGCGTAGATCAGGTACTGAGCGAGACGCGGCCATCGATCATCTTTCATGCGGCCGCCTACAAGCACGTGCCGCTGATGGAAGAGAACAATGCGTGGCAGGCAGTGCTCAACAACGTGGTGGGTACGCATGTCGTCGCCAGCGCAGCGATAACGCATGGCGTTCAGCGTTTCGTGCTGGTGTCAACCGACAAGGCAGTCAGGCCGACCAACGTAATGGGCGCGACGAAACGTCTTGCGGAAATGGTTTGCCAAGGGCTGCAAGCGACTGCCGTCTGATACCGCGATGATCGTGGTCAGATTCGGCAACGTTCTGGGAGCGCCGGTAGCGTCATACCGAAGTTTCAGGAGCAGGTGGCGCGCGGCGGCCCGGTGACGGTGACTCATCCGGACGTGACGCGATATTTCATGTCGATTCCGGAAGCATCGCAGCTGGTGTTGCAAGCAGCAGCGATGGGCGAACGTGGGCGAATTTATGTTCTCGATATGGGCAAGCCAATACGCATCGCCGAACTTGCGCGCGACATCATTCGGCTTGTCGGGCTTGACTGAAGAAACGGTGCGCATCGAATACACCGGCTTGCGACCCGGGGAGAAGTTGTTCGAAGAGGTCATCGATGCCGATGAGCGTTGATCGAAACCCCCCATCCAAAGCTTCAAATTGCCGAAGCGCGCGCGGTGCCGGCTCAACAAGTGACGACAGTGATGCAAGAGATCGCTGCGACAGCTGCGGTTATCGGATGCAGGTTGCACGCCAAGTATTGGCGCGCTGGGTGCCCGAGTTTGCATCGATCAACCCTGGCGCCATGGACACCTCTGTCAGTTGAGCCACAAGCGGCAGCCGTGTGTGCTTCTCTGAAAGACGATTTGCCTGAAAGTAGGCATATGTCTTCGCAAGGCATTGCCGTCCCACGTTGGAATGCAGTTTCATGGATCGGCGGTGCGGTTCTACTAGCCTGGCTGATCTATTTGCTCATCGCGCCGACAATCGGATTTGGCTGGATCGAGTCCTGGCACAACGAGCAGCGCGCCGTGCAAGTGGTGCTGCTTACATGCACTGCGGTCGCGTACTGCTTTATCGGACTCCTGATGCGGCCCGAGGAGTCGATTGACCGCTGGCATTTCCCCGCGTTACTGCTCAGCCTTTCTGGCGCTCGGCCTCGTATCCGCAACGCGCGCTCAGTTCGTATTTGCGGCACTAGCCGAGGTCAGCATGTTCGCCCTGCTCGCCATATTGGTCGTTGCTCACCGCTCGTGTCGTTTCAGCCGACGTCGAACGGTGTGTGCGCTGGGCGCGCTGGTTCGCATTACTCTTCGCGACCGCATATGTCCTAGGCGTCGCGACGCGTTATTTGGCAGCAGTCAACCTTGAACGAGCGATCGATCTCGATGTTTTAATCCTCGGCTATGCAAATCCGCGCTTCCCAAGCGCACTGCACGCCGTGTTGATCCCCTTCCTTGCGTTGACCGTCATTGAAAAAACAGAGCTCCGCTCGTTACGTGTCGGTGCAGCATTTGTGCTTTCGTTTCCTTTGGGCCATCAACTTGGGACTCGGAACCCGCGGCATTTGGTTCGCTTATGCGGTTGGGATTCCACTTACCGCACTATTGGTTGGATGGCGCCCGGTGGCGCGACCTTTAGCCGTTCTGGCGCTGACGGCACTCGCCGGAGTCGATTCTCTACTTCGTTTTGTTTTCGATAGCGCCAATGCTGACCGGAACAGGTGCAGCAGTTCGAGCACCGACGGACAACTTAACGACTGTGTCGTCACGGGAAGTTCTGTGGCAGTTGAGCTGGGAAGCAATCAAGTCGTCGCCATGGTTAGGCATCGGGCCAATGCAGTTCGCGGCGCTTGATAGTAGCGTAGGAGCGCACCCACACAACTGGCCCTTGCAAATCGCAGCGGAATGGGGATTACCTGCGCTCGCTCTCCTTGCATTCGCGATCTTTCAGCTTGCCAAGTCTATTAGGCCGACCACAACAAGCGACAGCCTCACGTGTTTGATTCTGTCCGTAACTGTGGCTCTATGGCTCGGACTCGTAGACGGAAACCTTGTGATGCCGGTCAGCCAAACCAGCGCCGCGTTGGCAGCGGGTATGCTAATCGGCACGTTACGTGCGAGCGCTCAACGAGGTAAGCGCTGTTGGCCTTCCGGTACGTTGCAAAGCATGACAGCATTCATCGCGGTTGCGGCCAGCGGGATAGTGATTGCATTCGCGGTCAGTACTCTGCCAGATCAGTCTCGTCTGGTCGCCAGCTTTCAACGGTCGAATCCAGGCGCTTGGTTAGTACCCCGCTTTTGGGAGCAGGGCAGTTTAATTAACAGGTAGTCAACCCAGTGCTTAAAGAGATTAGCGTAGCGAAGCCAGCTTGCTCCGCAGCGGCTGCACTTCCGCGCCTTTACTTGCAATGCTTCGCAATACGAGGTCTTCAGCGTCTCGGTATCGTTCCGTCGTTACAGCAAAGACGCGTAGCCGCTCAACATGAGGAAGGCTCTGTTCCACACGGCCGGAGAGGGCAAGGGCGGAAATGTATAGGGCGATCACTTTCTCTTCAGGAAGCCTCGTTAAAACCCTGCGCACAAGTTCCACGCGGTCCTCCGCATCGATTGTGCCGGACACAGGCATCGTGGAAAGCATCATGCGCTCCGCATGGGGTTTGAAATATGTTGCAGTTCCAATTTGAAAGACCCCTAAAATCGAATCCAGACTTGCTGCGTCGCCACTGGTCTGCTCCCTGTACAGTCGGCCGCCTACAGTAGCAACTCCGATTGAAGTCGGCGAGCATCACAGGCGCGTATATAAGCCCAGCGATACCGATGCTGGTGAGTACGAGGCGAGAGTCTAAGCAAAATGACCTACGTGCGAGAGCCGGCTCACCGAGAGCGAAAAGGAATGCCACGGGTATCGATACGAACAGCACCCACAACGACCATTCAAGCATCGCATGTAGGCCCAATAGCGCAACCAGAGCCCAAATGACAACCTGCGCAGAGTCGGTAGATCGAGTTCGCCAGCGTCCACCAAACCACCAACCGACGAGAGCAATGAGTAGTAGTGCTAGAGGTAGCCCAAATTCCGCGGCGATCTGAAGCACGACATTGTGAGCATAGGGAGTAGCTAGTATGTATGGGCTGGAGAGCGCAACCCAATACTGAGCATCCGCGTACTGGCCGGGACCTGCACCGATCAAAGGGTGCATGAATGCAATGCGTAGAGCGTCTGCCCACATGACTCCTCGGTCGCCGTACCCTCCAGTCAAAAACCGTACGATGGCCGAATCACTGCCATCAAATATGTGCGCTATTACCGGCCCGGCCAACCACCCGATCAAATATCCCGCAACTATTGCAATAGAGGACCCGTACGCTCGTCTGCTGTTGCCCTTCGCCCACCACGCGGCCGCCAAAGATAGAACAACGATCATCAGCAGTCCCCATGCGAGACAACGTCAACGCAACGCCAGCAGCCAGCAGGGTTGTCACTGCTCGGACCAAGAAACTTTGCCACCCAGTGCGCTCAAGGTAAAGAGCGGCAACGATTCCAAGCGCCAGGTATGCAGCCAGTTGATTAGGTTGCCCCACATTCGCTACGGGTACGGAATGCTCGACTCGAAGATAAAGCATCTCGGGCAGCCCACTTACAGCAAAGACTTGCAGCCATTGAATGAACGCTGACAAAACACCTCCAGCGACCAATGCCACGCAAATTGCCTTCGTAGTAAGTTTCAGGAGTCCGCGCTCAAGCACCCAGCGACCCAGTGCGTATGCGGAAAACAAAGCGATCACCGCAATCCACAGGGTGGTAAACGAGTACGAATAGTCCAGTCCCCCGACAAACCAGTGCAGGGAGCCAATAGCGCCCAGCGCCAATAAGAAACTCGGCAATGGCCATTGGAGGCGAATTTGCACACGCGAGCACAGGCCTACGATCGAAAGCGTCACCATAAGAATTACCGCGGCTAGCCACTCGGAGTCGAAGGTGGGTAGAGGAAAACGGTGAACGGGACTTAGGAACGGAATGGCAAAAAGTAGTGCAATGCCGTAGACCGCGACGTGGTCAATCGAAAAAGCGGATAAAAGCTGGCTGCTTGCTCCTGTTCCCGATTTCCACATCAATAGCTCTGAGCATGTTAGGCATCGAAATTAATAAGCGATAAATAAGATTGCAGGTTCGCTGTTAGTCAGCGCCAGCGCGTAAAAAAATGGCCGGCTACGCCGGCCACTTGTATTTAAGCCGCGTCCCGATTACGTGCCCACACCCGTCTTCGTACGGCCGCAGGTCGTATTGACTGGCGCCCAATTGATCGTGCCGCCGCCGACCGGATTACGTCGCGGTCAGCGTGACAACACAGCCACCCGCATGCCGTGGTGCCGGTCAGGTGATGGTCGCCGAGGTAGCGGTCGACGCCAGGGTCGATGACTGCCACGAACTTGCTGTTAGTGCTGACAGGCAAGCACATACGTGGACGGGACAAAGCCGCCACCGATCAGGCCGGTGGTGGCGGTGCCGAGCAGACCGCAATCGACGGGCGCGTTAAACACGCCGTTCTGATTCTGCACGCATTCGGCAATCGCTTGCTTCAGCGGGGCAATCGTCTGGAAGTTATCCGACCAGCGCGACCGCGTCACATAGTCCTGATACTGCGGAATGGCGATGGCCGCCAAGATGCCGATGATCGCAACCACGATCATCAACTCGATCAGCGTAAAGCCGCGTTGTGCGCGGGCGATTTGATTCTTAATCATTTAAGAGCTCTCCTAGGAGTCAGACAACACACGGCCCCATGCCGATGCCAAATACACTCCAAGTTCTGTGCCAGGCCGTTTTAAGAGAATTGGAGGGGATTTCGCGATCAATTCCCGCTTTCCCTGACGCGCATCGTCACATGTGTGCAGCCGGTTTTTGTCACGGCGGTGCCTCACCGTGACCGGCTCATCCAGTCGGATGAGCCATGCGTTGCTTATGCTGCGGCTTGGACTGCGGGTGCGTTGACGAACTCCATCCGCACGCCTGCGAGCTCGATGACGTCGCTGTTTTTCAGCGGATGCGCAGCGGAGCCGAGGTTGACGCCGTTGACGCTCGGAAACATCTCGCCTTCGACGTGCGCGATGAAGTAGCCGGTCGGCCGGCGCGTGATGACCGCGACCTGATGGCCCGGGCGGCCGATCGTCGTCAATGCTTTGACAAGCTGCAGCTCGCGGCCTTCGTTGGCGCCGGTCAGAATCTTGATCGCTGCAGCGGGTGGGCCGTCTTCACCATTGGCTCCCGGCTGCCGGATTTGGATCGTCGCCGGGCCCGGCCCATAGAACTCTCGGCGCAGTGGCTGCGAGGTGTCGATATCGACTTCGCCTTCGGTACCGGTGGCGCCGTCGGCGAGAAACTTCAACCGGTACTTGCCAATCTCCAGCGTGTCGCCGCTTTGCAACAGGTGCTTCTTGATCGGCTGCCCGTTGACGGTCGTGCCGTTCGTCGAGCCCAGATCTTCGAGGTAGACGTCACCCGCCGAGGTGTAAATGACCGAATGCTCGCCACTCACGGCGAGGTTGTCGATCACGATATCGTTGTGCGAGCGGCGGCCGATGGTGGTGCGGTCCTTGGCGAGACCGACTTCACGCAGCACAACGCCGTCCAGACTCAGGACCAGCCTAGGCATAGATTCTCCCTCGGCCATCATTTTGTTCTCTCGCTCAATTTTGCCAGCGTGCAAAAAGGTTGCCAATCAACGGCTTACTTGGACGATACGCGCGAGCCTTAGGTCGGCACAAGCTCGCCATTGACCAACTCGCCCTCGGTCACTTCGATCGCCGCAGCGGCCACCTGCATTTCACCGACGGACGATACTCGAACCAGGATCACGGAGATATTGTCTCGACCGCCCGATTCGTTGGCCAGATCGACCAACCGTCGCGCAGTCTCGTGCATGTCTTGCTCGTTGATCGACAGCAGGCCCTCGATTTCGTAGCTGCCGACCATCTCGGTCAAGCCATCCGAACACAGCAGAATGACGTCGCCGGCGAGCACGTCCACATTCTGGATTTCGGGTTCGATGTCGGCGCCCGCGCCAAGAGCGCGCGTGACCAGGTTCTTGGCCGGCAAGGAGCGCGCCTCTTCCTCTGTGACCATGCCGGCATCAAGCAGCTCTTGCGAAAACGAGTGATCCCGCGTGAGCTGTTCGAGCATTGAATCGCGGTAGCGATACAGTCGCGAGTCACCGGTGTGCGCCACCCACAGCCGGCCACCAAGGAACCAGCCGATCACAAGCGTGGTCGCCATGCCCTCGAACGCAGTGCTGTTCAGCGCCGCGTTGTAGATGTTGGCGTTGATGTCGGTCACCGTGTCGTAGATCGCTTCGTCGGGCGTGAACGCACCATCATCCACATCAAGCGCGTCGATCGACGATGCGAGCCTTTCGAGTACCGAACTGATCGCCATCACACTGGCCACTTCACCTGCGTTGTAGCCGCCAAGACCATCGGCCAGCACAAACAGGCCGCAAGATGGATCGGCGCCGATCGCATCCTCGTTCAGCGGCCGCACCAGGCCTGGATGCGTTTTCAGCGCGAAGTCGAGGGCAAAGCTCATCACGTCTTAAGCAGATTAGCGATGGACTAGCACCGAGATTTCCGCATGGGCGAGGACTTTCTGGGTCACGCTTCCGAGCAGCACTCCCTTGATTCCGCGGCGGCTATGTGAAGCCATGTATATCAAGTCGCATTTGCGCTTCTTAGCGACCTTCAGGATTGAATCTGCCGGGAAGTCACTTGTCATATGAACCGACTGGCAGAGCACCCCGGCGGCCGTAGCCGCTTTTTCAATCACTTTCAGGTAACGCTGCGCCACCTTTTCGATCATCGCAGCGTTTTCCTGCGGAGTCCGAATTCCGACCGGCAGCAATCCACGATACTCGAGCGGGGTGGCGGCAGGTGCAGCAAACAGTCCCGTGATACGAGCGCCTACCTCACTTGCGAGTTTGACTGCGGCAAGCGCCGCGCTGCGTGACAAAGGTGAGCCGTCGGTGGGGACCAGAATGTGTTTGTACATGGCGGCTCCAATTATGCTGTGTAGGGCAGAACCCAGATCAGCATTCCCAAGATATAGCAGACGACAGAGCAGATCAGCGTAAACGGGATGCTCCAGGCCAGGAACTCGCGCAGCGACACTTTGCGACCTTCTTCTTTTTCTCCCAGGCTCAGCGCGACGTACAAAGCGGGCGCACCTGCGACTGTCAGGTTGCTGCCAAGGGTGCCGGCCCAAAGCAACATCCAGTACAGCGGCCACGGCTCAATGCCGCCTGCCGCCATGTCCTTAATGGTGTAAAGAAAAGTCAGGATGTACGCGTCGTGTTCAACCAGACCGACGATCGGAACCGTGACCCAGTAGAGGAGCGTGGCGCCCCACGCGTAGTTGTCTACGAATATCGGCCGCAGCACAGCGGCGAGTTTGTCGAGAATGTGGCTCTTTTCGAGCCCACCGACGAGCGCGAACAGCGCGATGTAGAAAAAAATCGCGCGCCAGTCGAGCTCCTGCAGGCTCTCCTCGAAACTCGACGCCTTGACGCG
This sequence comes from uncultured beta proteobacterium, assembly GCA_963710675.1. GTDB lineage: Bacteria > Pseudomonadota > Gammaproteobacteria > Burkholderiales > Burkholderiaceae_F > JACCZX01. The sequence goes on from CAVQBE010000017.1 coordinate 15,639, forward strand.
ATCGCCCAGCAACACCAACACCAGCACCAGAGAGATTGCGCCGGTCAGCGCGATGAAGCCCAGTTGCACGCCGATGTGCTCGCGCATCGACATCGCCACCACCGTGCCGAGAAACCAGCCGACGACGATGGTTGCGAACAGCGGATTCTCGATCTTTGCCGTGACGCCCAGCGTGCTCGTATCAATCACGCGCGCGTGGCCGCGGAATCCGTACCAGTACATCAAGCTAAGCGTGATTACGAACGTCGTCATCAGGATAGGGAACGACGATGGGCGCCCGAACTGCCAGATGAAGTCGAAGAATTCAGCGCCCGCAACACTGTGCAGCATCTGCGGAGGGAGGTCACCGATGATCAGTGCTGTGCCCATGAAGTTTGCGCCGAAACCGATCATCAGGATCACGGGCACTGAAGGTAGCTTCAAAGCCCGTGTGAGCGGCAGTGCCACCGGCGCCATCATCAAGATGGTGACGACGTTGTCCACGAACATCGAAATGAAGCCCGCCAAGAAGGTCAGGATGATGACCAGCAGACCTGGGCGGCCGCCCGACAGCTTGAGCGCCTGAATCGAAAGCCAACTCGGCACCCCCGTCTTGCCAAAGTACCCGGCGATGATCCAGACGCCGACGAGAATTGCCATCACGTTCCAGTCGACGTAGTTAAAGGCATCTTTCTCGGTCATGATGCCAAGCCAACACATCAGCGCTACGCCAAGCAGCGCGGCGAGCGTGCTGTCGATGACATTCGTGATAACTGCCAGGATCGTCAGACTGAAAACGATCAACGTGAGCCATTGCATCGGTTCCATGAGCAGTCTCTCCGAAGGAAAATAAAGGTTAGATCAGCGGGGCAGCGGCTGCTGCGCGGCCGCCGGCGACATCGGCGGGTCGCCGCGCTTCGGCGTCGGCTGCCATCCCATCACCGCAAGGAGCACGAAAAATCCGATTACGTAGGCCACGGTCACATGCCAGCCGTGATACAGCCAGCGGCCGACGTTCTTGGCTTCCGGATACATGTTGGACAGCGCAACGCCCGCGGAAGAACCGAACCAGATCATCGAGCCCCCAAAGCCGACCGTGTAGGCGAGCATGCCCCAGTCGTAGCCGCCCTGCTTGAGCGCAAGCGCGGTAAGCGGGATGTTGTCAAACACCGCGGAGATGAAACCCAATCCCATCGCAGTCTGCCAGGACGCTGCCGGCAATTTTTCCACCGGCATCATCGAGGCGCAGGTTACAAGGGCCAACAGGAAGATCGTGCCTTTGGTCGCCCCGGGCAACAGACTCCATTCGGGCTTGCGCAACGGCGCGGAGAGGAGGATCGCCAGTACGACAGCAACGCCGATGAATGGAAAGCGATCGGCAACATCGTTATGCAGAACGTTCACGTACACGTTCACCGTAATCGCCGTGACCAGAATGAACGCCACGATGCCGACTCGCGCCCAGTCCACCCGCATTCCCCCGGGCTCGTACAGCATCAGCGGTGAATGCTTTTGCTGTTGCAGAGCAGCCGGGATCGCAACCACAATTAGTGCGGCGGTAGCAGCAACGTAGGCAGGGAACACCGCCAGCGGACTGACACCGTCGATCCACATCATCGTTGTGGTGGTGTCGCCTACCACGCTGCCCGAACCACCAGCGTTGGACGCCGCGACAATCGCGGCAAGGTAACCGATGTGCACTTTGCCGCGGAACACGGTGTGCGCCATCGCTCCGCCGATCAGCGCAGCTGCAATGTTGTCGAGAAACGACGACAGCACAAACACCATCACCAACAGCACGAACGCGCCTTTCCATTCGGCGGGCAAAAACTTAGGCAACACTGCAGGCACGTTGCTGTCCTCGAAGTGCTTCGACAGCAACGCAAAACCGAGCAGCAGACACAGCAGGTTAACCAGGATCACCCACTCGTGAGCGAGATGGCCGAACAGGCCCGGAAGACCGTCGCCCGTCTTGAACCCCGTGAACGTGAGCTTGTAAAAAGTGATGACTGCAAGCCCGATGAGCGCTACGCGCAGGGTGTAGCGATGGAAAAGCGCCACGCCGAGCAGTGTCATGGCAAACAGAATGAAATCAACCGGAATTCCGAACACGGCCGGCGGGTTGCTTGCAGTCGCGGCACAAGCAAGCGGTGTAGCCAGCGACGACGATACGCCGAGCACTCCTAGCACGCGGCGCGCGTCGCATCTTTGGGGCAAGCTTTTCATGACTGCCTGCTGGAACTAACCGTTCGCACTGCAGCAGCACCTAGTCAGGAGTGTTCTTGCGGAGCTTGATTACGTCTTGCCGTCTTGCGCGCATGCGCAGGTTGAGCATCTCTACGCCAACCGAAAACGCCATTGCAAAGTAAATGTAGCCTTTCGGAATTGCGTAACCCCACCCCTCTGCGACGAGTGCCGTTCCTACCAAAGTCAGGAAACTCAGTGCCAGCATTTTCACGGTGGGATGGCGGTCGACAAATTCGCCTATCGTGCGTGCCGCGAACATCATCACAGCAACCGCTATGACGATGGCGAGCACCATGATCGGAACTTCATCGACCATGCCCACCGCGGTGATCACTGAATCAAGCGAGAACACAATGTCAATGATCGCAATTTGGACGATGACAGTAGTGAAGCTCGCGCGCACGGCCGCTGCGGCAGTGTGAGCCTCAACCTCTCCCTCAAGGGAGTTGTGGATCTCGTGCACACTTTTCCACAGCAGGAACAGCCCGCCACCAATAAGTATTAGATCGCGTCCCGAAATGTCCCTGCCGATGGAAACAAGCGGCTCGGTCAGTGTCATCACCCACGCGAGCGACAGGAGCAACGCAATGCGCGTGAACATCGCAAACCCGAGCCCAAGCACCCGCGCGCGCTGCCGTTGTGCTTCGGGCAGACGGCCGACCAGTATCGAAATGAAGATGATGTTGTCAACGCCAAGGACGATTTCCAGCGCCGTCAGCGTAAACAGCGCTATCCATGCCTGCGGATCGGACAGCCATTCCATTGCGTTATCTCAAGTCAATACACTCTTTAAGAGCTTGCCAATTTCTGATGGATTCTTCGTGGTGCGAATTCCGCATTCCTCCAGCGTTGCCAGTTTCTGCTGCGCTGTTCCCATGCCGCCGGAAATGATTGCCCCCGCGTGTCCCATCCGCTTGCCAGGAGGAGCGGTCACGCCTGCAATGAATCCGACAACAGGCTTTTTCATGTGGTCGCGCACCCAGAAGGCTGCAACCTCTTCGTCATTGCCGCCGATTTCGCCGATCATCACGACCGCGTCGGTGTCTTCATCTTCATTGAACAGCTTCAGCACGTCGATGTGCTTCAAGCCGTTGACCGGATCCCCGCCGATTCCGACCGCACTCGACTGACCCAGCCCGAGCTCGGTTAACTGACCAACCGCCTCGTATGTCAGCGTGCCGGAGCGCGAAACGACGCCAATGCGACCTTTGCGGTGAATGTGGCCCGGCATAATGCCAATCTTCAGCTCGTCCGGCGTTATCGTCCCCGGGCAATTCGGACCCAGCAGCAACGCTCGCTTGCCGTCCTTGCGCATACGGTCGCGCACGATGACCATGTCGCGCACCGGAATACCTTCGGTAATGCAGATAACAAGGTCGAGATCGGCGTCGACAGCCTCCCAGATCGCATCTGCCGCGCCCGCCGGCGGTACGTAGATCACCGAAACAGTGGCGCCTGTTTGTTGCTTGGCTTCCCGGACGGACCCAAAGATCGGAACGCCCTCAAAATCCTCACCGGCTTTCTTGGGGTTGACGCCAGCCACAAAGCACGCCTTGCCGTTCGCATACTCCCGACACGTCCGCGTGTGATATTGGCCGGTCTTGCCGGTGATGCCTTGCGTCATCACGCGGGTATTTCTGTCGATCAAAATACTCATTGCTTTTTCTCTGCTGCGGCAGCGACGACGCTCTGCGCGGCCTCTGCCATCGTGTCGGCAGAGATAATCGGCAATCCCGAATCGGCCAACATCTTCTTTCCCAGCTGCTCATTCGTGCCCTTCATGCGCACGACCAGCGGTACCTTCAGTTGCAACGTCCGTGACGCAGCGATTACGCCTTCTGCAATCACATCGCAGCGCATGATGCCGCCGAAGATGTTTACCAAGATTGCTTTCAGGTTGGGATTGCGAAGCATCAGCTTGAATGCCTCGGTCACCTTCTGTGGAGTCGCGCCGCCACCGACATCGAGAAAATTCGCGGGTTCGCCGCCGAACAGCTTGATGGCGTCCATCGTTGCCATCGCAAGGCCTGCGCCGTTGACCATGCAACCGATGTTGCCGTCGAGCTGTATGTAGGACAGATCGAACTTGGACGCTTCAATTTCAGCAGGATCTTCTTCGTCGAAGTCACGCAACGCCACAATGTCCGGATGCCGGAACAATGCGTTCGAATCGAAATTCATCTTCGAATCGAGCACAATCAATTGCCCATTGCCGGTCAGCACCAGCGGGTTGATCTCTGCAAGCGACGCGTCGGTTTCCCAAAAGGCCTTGTAAAGTCCTTGAAAAATCTCACGAGCGGCGGGAACACTGGCAGGCGGTATCCCAATCTTGATTGAGATGTCGTCGGCGTCAAGATCACTCAACCCGAGCGACTGCTCGATATGCACCTTGTGAATCTTTTCCGGCGTATGTGCGGCGACTTCCTCGATGTTGACGCCGCCCTCCGAACTTGCAATCAGTGTCACTTGTTGAGTTGCACGATCGACGACCATGCCGACATAAAACTCTTTCTTGATATCGGCGCCTTCCTCGATCAGCAGCCGGCGCACCTTCTGTCCCGTAGGTCCCGTTTGATGTGTAATCAACTGCATGCCGAGAATTTCCGAGGCTCGCGCGCGCACTTCTTCGATCGAGCGCGCAACCTTGACACCGCCTCCCTTTCCACGGCCACCCGCATGGATCTGTGCTTTGACGACCCACACGGGGCCGCCCAAATTGCGAGCAGCGTCCACCGCCTCTTCGACGCTAAAGACCGCCGCGCTGCGAGGCACCGGCATCCCGAAACGACGGAAGATTTCCTTGCCTTGATACTCGTGGATTTTCATCGCCTGTACCAGCGTGGGTAGAACTGCGCGACGGCGGCGCCGTCGGTCCGCAACGCGTGGCAACGATCAAGTTGCCAGGGTTTGACCTCTTCGTTCTGATCTGCGCTTTCGTGCGTTCTGAAGACTTCCCCTGCAAACGCCTGCACCGCGGCCGTCGGCAGCGCACCCGCGAGTTCCGTCAAATGAGTACAGCCATTGGTGCGACCCAACCGCGCGAGCGAAAGCCTGCGAAAGTTTTGCAGCAGATTGAGACCAACCAATTTTGAGTAGTCCGGCTCGATTGCCTCGCATTGGCCGGGGTACGGAACCGAGCGCGAACGTGCTTCCGCGGCCACGATGTTGTATTGCGTATCTATTGTTATGGTCAGGCCAAGATCGTGGACCGGCTCGCCAACAGGCCTAAGCCCGGTCGCCAAAACGAAGTCCCGCGCCTTGTTGTCAGTCAGCACGGCTTCGATGTCCCACAAACCATCATCGCGCGCGTAAGCATCAACCTTAATTGAGCGGGTGTGTACGTGGCGGCGGTTGGGCATGCGGATCCGAACGACAACGGGCCGCACCTACGATGTGGTGCGGCCCGTCGAAGAATCTAACACAGGAGATTTGGACGGCCGCGCTGTTTGCTGTGACCGCTGCGGGGATTACTTCGTGTCTATTCGCCCCTGCAAGACTCGGCAAATCGCATCATGTGAAAACCCGCGCGACTGCAGGAAGCGAGCCTGCTTCGCACGCTCCGCAGCAGAGGAAGGCAGCTCGGCAAACCGCTTCGATCTCACCAAGTTAGCGCGCGAGACCTCGGTGCCGGATAGTTTGGCGAGTGCCGCCGCGCTCAAATCGTCGGCAATCCCAAAGCGCCGCAGGTCGTAGCGGATGCGAGCATCGCCGAAGCGCTGCGAGCGGCTGCGAGCCAACGCACCCGCAAAGCGCTCATCCGATAACAGGCCGTTGCGGTCCAGCTCTGCTAGGACTCGATTGACCTCTCCAAGCTCATCGTCTTCGCGAACGTACCGCATGAGTTTGCGAGAAAGCTCGGCGCGGCTGTGGTCGCGCCGAGCGAGCAACGCGATTGCTCGACTAAGGAGGCTCTTCTCCGGCCTGATTCGTTGACGTCCCGTATTCGTATCGGGATCACTCCGCCGTAACGGCCACGCCCCTTACAGCCACACCCTTGTTCTCGCGAATGCGATTTTCGATCTCGAGCGCCATTTCGGGATGCGCACGCAAAAACTCACGCGCGTTATCTTTGCCCTGACCAATGCGATCGCCGTTATAGCTGTACCAGGCACCTGACTTCTCGACAATGTTGAGCTCGGCACCCAAATCGACGATCTCGCCGTGACGCGAAATGCCCTCGCCATAAAGGATGTCGAAGTTGGCCTGCTTGAAGGGTGGCGCTACCTTGTTCTTGACGACCTTGACCTTGGTTTCAGAGCCGATCACTTCGTCACCTTTTTTGATCGAGCCGATTCGGCGAATGTCGAGCCGAACCGACGCGTAAAACTTCAGGGCATTGCCACCGGTGGTGGTTTCCGGGCTACCAAACATCACGCCGATCTTCATGCGGATCTGATTAATAAAGACCACCATGCAGTTGGTGCGGTTGATATTCGCCGTCAACTTGCGCAACGCCTGCGACATCAGCCTCGCTTGAAGACCCGGCAGTGAATCTCCCATTTCGCCTTCGATTTCCGCCTTGGGCGTCAATGCGGCGACCGAGTCGATGACGATCAGGTCGACCGAGCCCGAGCGCACCAGTGCATCGGTAATTTCCAACGCCTGCTCGCCGGTGTCCGGTTGTGAAATCAGCAGCTCCTGCAGATTGACTCCGAGCTTTTGCGCGTACTGAACGTCGAGCGCGTGTTCGGCGTCGATAAACGCGCAGGTGCCGCCAATTTTCTGCATCTCGGCGATGACCTGCAGCGTCAAAGTGGTCTTACCCGACGACTCGGGACCGTAAACCTCGATCACCCGGCCCTCGCGGGAGCCCGCCAATACCCAACGCGATGTCGAGACCCAACGAACCGGTCGATACGACCTCAATGTCGTCGGCGACTTCGCCGTCCGCCATGCGCATGATCGAGCCCTTGCCGAACTGCTTTTCGATCTGCGCCAATGCCGCGGCTAACGCCTTCTGCCGCTCCTTGCTGTCCGACACCAAAAGACTCCTTCCATCATCCATCACCGCCTCCGCTGTACTCGATTGACCTGACTACTGCTGTAAATAATTACAGCGCACTGTAAATACATACAGTACTAAAAGTCAACCGATTTGTAGCGGCCGCGTACGCCAAAACCCGGCGCAACGCAGTGAGCATAACAATGGGTGTGCGTTAAATAACTCTCGGACCACGATTGGTTTGCTCGTGTCCAAGCGCTCCGGCATAATGTTTGGCTGCATTTCCGGGTCGTTAGCTCAGTCGGTAGAGCAGCGGACTTTTAATCCGTTGGTCGGCAGTTCGAGCCTGCCACGACCTACCACCGCTCATGAAGCCTAAGCCTACGAAACACCCCTCGACAGCCAGTTGGTTTTCGAGTAGGCTCCCTGCCGCATTCGCTTCAAGTCCAGTACCCTTCGACTCGTCTTACCTCATCGCTAGCTGTTGTTGCTTGATGGTCTTGGCAGTTCCCCCGGTTACGTTGCTTGATCCGCTTGCATGCGTGGAGCGTCATGTCGACGCGCGCGCGATTTTTTAGGAACGTAATCAAAATGGCTAGTGGCAAAGTTAAGTGGTTCAACGAGTCCAAGGGTTTTGGCTTCATTACCCCGGACGGTGGCGGCGCCGATCTGTTCGCGCATTACAGCGAGATCGTCGGCAGCGGCTTCAAGACATTGACCGAAAATCAGCAGGTCGAGTTTGTGGTCAAGCAGGGTCCCAAGGGCCCGCAGGCCTCACAAATCCGGCCGATGTAATTTAAGGGCATCAATTGAAACCGCGGCTCGCCGCGGTTTTTTTTCGCGCTCGCTAGTACCAGCTGCCGATAGAGATGCCAACACCAATCGCGTTCTTGCGAAAGTTGTAGTCGATCAACGTGTCACCGTAGCCGGTGAAGAACTGTACATAGCCACGCAAGAACTCGCCGAGAGGAAAACGATAGTCGATCTGCGCCGAGCCCCAGCTTGGGTTTCGCTTGAAGGTTGTCCGCAACCGCAGTGCGGTTGAGCTGTCATTTCTCCAGCGATAAAACGCCAAAAACTCTGCGCGACCGATGTAATCTTCAATGTCCGGGTTGTCATCCTTTGAGGCATCCTCGTCGATGCGATGCCAGGCTTTTGCGGTGAACACAAAACGGTCGCGCTCAAAACCCGCCAACAGATAGACACGGTTCCAACTTCGCGATAGGGGTAACTCGCGGCCGTTGGATTGATGCACAAGTCCGGCACCCAGCAGCCGTCCGCGCATCCCGAGGATCGAATAATTCGTCGGCCAGATCCACATCACCTCGGGCTCGAAGTCCGAGCTGCGAAACTCGCGCGAGACATCCGAGTTGTAGATCTGCCAGAAGCTCAGCTGCGTATAGCCGAGCCAGACGTCGGATGGCGTACCAAACAGTTCCTCGACGAGCTTCATCTTGAAGCTCAACTGAAACGCCGCTTCCGTTTGGTTGTAATCAGCGCCGACTGGTGCGGCTGCTCGCGTGGGCGATTGTGGATTACGGTTGATGCCATCAGCCCAGTAGACGGGCAGTAAATAATTTGGACGGTAGTACGTGAACTTGAAGGTCCCGTATTTATCTTCCTTCTCCAGTTCCCACCGTTGCGAGAGCAGCGAGCGGTCTTCGGCGGCAACACCGGTTGGCTTCAGTGCGGTACGTGGATCATCGCGATCGAGCGGTGCTGGCAGCGGGGGCGTAGGAAGCGACGGCGGAGCAAGCCGTTGCGCAGCCCCCGCGAGGTCGTCATAGCAACGCAAGCGGTCGGTTGCGTCAACGATTTCGCGGCACTTGATAAGCAAATCGTCTTGGTTGGTCTGCGCAAGCACGTCAAGCGAAGCGCCCATTACCGCCAAAGCGATTGCATACCTCAGATCAAGCACCGGCGCCCACATACGGAAGTTGACGAAACCATTTGGTGGCGATCCATTTTTCGCCGCTGCCGACCGGGCTGCCACCGTGCAGTGTGCGGACGTCCAGTGCGCCCGCTTCGTCGCAGTATGCGAAGTACACCGCGTGACCTTTGCGCGGCAGTACATCTAGCCCGATCTCAGGAAACACCGTGGAGCCGCCGCACGTCACGTCATTCAGATACATGATCAGCGTTGCGATGCGCTGTCCGCCCTGCGCAAGAACTTCCTTGTTTCCCGGGTGGGCCGGATCGAAATAATCGTAATGCGGTTTGTATTCGCCACCCGGCTTGTAATGGAGAACCTGGATCGGCTCGCCTTGTTCGATCGGACAATCGACGAGCTCGGCAATCCGCTTTTCGATTCGCTGCAACAGCTCGTTCTCACCGCGCTTGAAATATGTGCCTGAGCTCGTGCGATGCGGGTGAACGTCGTATGCACCGGTGCTGGCATTCACGACGCTCGAGCGCTGCAGCTTGTCGCGCGACTGGCTGATCAGCAGATCACACTCTTCGTCGGACAGTAGATTACCGAACAGAACCACGCGCGGCGATTCAATGACGAACAGCATCTGAACGGCACGATCTGGTGTCTGAAGACTGTTCGGCATCTCAGCAAGCTGCATGCTCAGGGGCCGCGATGGCTGAGGTGTTGAGGCGGTCTCGGAAGCAGCACTACCGTCGATCGCCACATCAACTACGACCGGCGCCTCAGGTTGCTTCTGCTTCGGCGGCTTGCGCCAGGCGGCATCGACTGCAGAGCGCGCGTACTGCGCGTCGTACTTCGCATCGACCAGGGCCTGAATGACCGCGTCCTGTGCAAAATTGCGCTCCTGCATCGTGCGCAACCACTCCTGCAGCGCCTCGGGAATCTGATCGAATTTCACGCTTCGGAGTTTAGCCGTCGACAGCAGTATTCTTAGCACCTGACAGGTGCTCGCTTGGGAGTTCATATGCTGCAGAAAGTAGGTTTGCCATCGTTGGCCGACGGCGCGTTGCTGAAGACTGATGCGTACATCGCCGGCGAGTGGACGCCGGCATCGTCGCGCGGACGCTTTGCAGTGCTTAATCCTGCGGACGGCGTCGAGATTGCGAAAGTGGCGAACTGCAAAGCCGCCGAGGCGCAGCGCGCGATTGACGCTGCGCGCGACGCCCTGCCCGCCTGGCGCGCAAAGACCGCCAAGGAGCGTGCGGCCGCGATGCGGCGCTGGTTCGATCTGATCATCGCGCACCAGGAAGACCTGGCGAAACTGATGACGGCCGAGCAAGGCAAGCCGATGACGGAGAGTCGTGGCGAGGTCGCCTATGGCGCGTCGTTCATTGAATGGTTTGCCGAAGAGGCCAAGCGCATTTATGGCGACACGATTCCGACGACGGCCGATGACAAGCGACTGATGGTATGGAAGGAGCCGGTCGGGGTGTGTGCAGCCATCACACCCTGGAACTTTCCAGTGGCGATGATCACCCGCAAGGTTGCACCGGCGATTGCAGCGGGATGCACAGTGATCGTCAAACCTGCTGAGCAAACACCGCTGTCGGCACTGGCGTTGGCCGAGCTTGCGCAGCGCGCGGGTTTTCCTGCCGGCGTTTTCAACGTCGTGCCCGCGGACGAATCGAACTCGATTGCAGTAGGCAAGGCATGGTGCGAGTCAGACATCGTGCGCAAGCTGTCGTTTACCGGGTCGACTGCGGTGGGTCGAATCCTGATGCAGCAAAGCGCGCCGACATTGAAAAAACTTTCCCTGGAACTGGGTGGCAACGCACCGTTCATCGCATTTGAAGACGCTGCAGTCGATGCCGCGGTTGAAGGCGCAGTGGCATCGAAGTATCGCAATGCGGGCCAGACGTGCGTGTGTACCAACCGCTTCTACGTACACGAGAAGATCTATGACGAGTTCGTGCAGAAGCTTGCAGCGAAGGCCGCCCAGCTAAAAGTGGGCTCGGGCTTTGAGGCCGGTGTTCAGCAAGGCCCTTTGATCGATACGAATGCGCTGAAGAAAGTCGAGCAGCACGTGGCCGACGCAACGAAGCACGGCGCGAGCGTAGTCACGGGCGGCGAGCGCCATGCGCTCGGCGGTACCTTTTACCAGCCTACCGTGCTGGCTAATGTGACGAGCAAGATGCTGCTGACGCGCGAAGAGACCTTTGGCCCCGTCGCACCCGTGTTTCGGTTTTCGGACGACGAGGAGGCGATTGCGGCAGCAAACGCCAGCGAGTTTGGGCTGGCCGCCTATTTCTATTCGCGTGATGTATCGCGTGTGTTTCGTGTGGCCGAGGCGCTCGAATACGGCATGGTCGCCGTCAACACCGGATTGATGTCGAACGAGGTTTCACCGTTCGGTGGTATCAAACAGTCGGGATTCGGACGCGAAGGTTCGAAGTACGGCATCGAGGAGTATCTGGTCACCAAGTACGTATGTATCGGCGGTATCTAGCCGGCGTCTACTTTCCTTCCTTAAGCAGTAGCTCCCGCGCTCGCTCAAGCTCGGCGCGCTGGGTCTGGTGGACTGGATATTTGAGCTGCATTTTTTCGAGCGCCTCGACGATCGCGCCGACCACGACCAGGCGTGTAAACCATTTGTTATCCGCTGGCACAACGAACCACGGCGCGTCCCGAGTTGCTGTCGCGCGTACGGCCGCTTCGTAGGCGTTCATATACTCATTCCAGTGGGCGCGCTCCTTCACGTCGGCGGCCGAGAACTTCCAGTTCTTAGCAGGTTCATCGAGCCGTTCCAGAAAACGCTTCTTCTGCTCCTTGCGCGAAACGTGCAAAAAGAACTTCAACACCGACGTGCCGTTGCGGACCAAATAGTCCTCCATCGCCGCAATGTCGCGCAGTCTTTGATCGAAGATGTCTTTTCCAATGCACTCCGGCGGCAACTTCTGCGCGCGCAGAATCTCCTGGTGGACTCGTACTACAAGCACCTCTTCGTAATACGACCGATTGAAAATGCCGATGCGGCCGCGCTCCGGCACGTGCCGGTAGCAGCGCCACATCCAGTCGTGATCGAGTTCTTCAGGCGACGGCTGCTTGAATGAAGCGACCTGCACGCCCAGCGGATTCACACCGCTCATCACGTGCTTGATTGTGCTGTCCTTGCCGGCGGCGTCCATCGCTTGAAAAACGAGTAACAGCGAGCGTCGGTCCTGCGCGTATAGCTTGTCCTGCTCGGCTGCCAGCCATTGCACCCCCGACGACAGCCGCTCCGCCGCCTCGCTCTTGTCGGGCTTTAGCCCACCCGTGTCCGATGGATCGATTTTTTTTAGGCGAAACTTGGCGCCATTGGTCACCCGATACGGGTCGATCCAGTCGGCCACCTGTTTAAGTTTTTGCCGATTCGTAGCCATGTCGTCCTCGTCCGCGCTCGCGGGTAGCATAGCCAATAGCGCCCTGGAGACAGTAAAGAGGAGCAGATGGCCTATACAACGGAGAACATCAGGACCGTGGCCCTACTTGGCCACGGCGGTGCTGGCAAGACGACGCTTGCTGAAGCTTTGCTCGCAAAAGCCGGAGGGGTCCAGGTTGCGGGCAGCGTGGAAAAAGGCACCACCGTCAGCGACTTCGATCCGCTGGAAAAAAGCTTTCAACACTCGCTGCGAACGTCGGCGCTGCACCTCGACCTGCCGAACGTACGCGTGCATCTGCTGGATACGCCCGGTTTTCCGGACTTCATCGGCCAGGCGATTGGTGCGCTCGACGCGGTGGAAACCGCAGCGATCGTCGTCAACGCATCAACCGGCATCGAGATGATCACGACGCGCATGATGGACTGGGCAGCGAAACGAGGACTCTGCCGGCTTTTAATCATCAATCGCATCGATGCCGATAACGTCGATCTGCCGCAAGTTTTAGATAGCCTGCGCAACGCATTTGGCAAGGAAGTACTGCCGATCAATTTGCCGGCGGCCAATGCCACCAAAGTCGTCGACTGCTTTTTCAATCCATCCGGAGACGCCGACTTTTCTTCGGTCGCCGAAGCGCATCAGGCGTTGATCGACCAGGTGATCGAGGTCGACGAAGAACTGATGGCGCGTTATCTGGAGCAAGGCCAGGAAATCGAAGCCGACGAATTGCACGGCCCGTTCGAAAAGGCACTGCGTGACGGTCATCTGATACCGGTGTGCTTCGTTTCATCACGGAACGGCGCAGGCATAGACGAGCTGCTGAATATTTTTGAACGGCTGCTGCCAAACCCCACCGAAGGCAACCCGCCGCTGTTCTTCAAGGGTGAGTTGGTCGACGGCAAGGGTGCCAACGAGTTCCGCTCGGAGCCCGATCCGAAAAAACACGTGCTGGCGCATGTGTTCAAGGTTGTCGTTGACCCATATGTTGGAAAGCTCGGCGTGTTTCGTGTGCATCAGGGGACGATCACGAAGGACACCCAGCTTTATGTCGGCAGCGCCCGCAAGCCGTTCAAAGTCGGCCATCTGCTAATGCTGCAGGGCTCGAAAACCGTGGAGGTTCAGTCGGCCTTGCCGGGCGATATCGCGGCGGTGGCGAAGATCGACGAGATTGAATTCGACTGCGTGTTGCATGACTCGCATGATGAGGATCACATCCACATGCAGCCGCTCGAATTTCCAACACCGATGAGTGGCCTTGCAATACAGCCGAAGCGCCGCGGTGACGAGCAGCGAATCTCCGAAGTGCTGCACAAAATGATGGCCGAAGATCCGACGTTGGTCGTCGAGCACGACGTAACGTTGAACGAAACGGTTTTGCGAGGACTCGGCGAACTACACCTGCGCTCCGCACTCGAGCGTATGTCGTCGCAATACAAGATCGAAGTGCAAACGCGACCGCCGCGCGTGCCGTATCGCGAAACGATTGGCGCACCCGCAGAAGGCCACGCACGGCACAAGAAGCAGACCGGTGGTGCCGGACAATTCGGCGAAGTGTTTCTGCGCGTCGAGCCACTCGCGCGCGGTGCCGGCTTTGAATTCGTCGACCAGGTAAAGGGCGGCGTGATTCCGTATCAGTTCATTCCCGCCGTGCAGAAGGGCGTCGAGTCAGTCCTAACCGCCGGGCCTGTTGCCGGTTACCCGATGCAGGATTTACGCGTGACTGTCTACGACGGCAAGCACCATCCCGTTGACTCCAAAGAAATCGCGTTTGTCTCCGCCGGTCGCAAGGCGTTTCTCGATGCACTGAACAAAGCACGCCCCATCGTGCTCGAGCCGATCGTCAATGCTGAAATCGAAGCGCCTGAATCGCACATCGGCGACATCACGGGCGACCTGTCTTCGCGCCGCGGCCATATCACCGGCACTCGCGGTCTCGCTGGAGCGATGACCGTCGAAGGTCTGGTGCCGCTGGCAGAGCTCGAAGGTTATTCGGCGCGATTGAAGTCGATGACGCAGGGCCGAGGCGCTTGGACGATGTCGCTATCACACTACGAACAGGCGCCACCGAACGTACAGCAGCAGTTGGCAACCGAACACAAGTCGAAGGCGAAGGTAGAAGAAGACGATTGAGCGGGTTTACGCCGCTGCGTGCCGTTCCATCTTCGGCTCTCGAATCGGAAGATTGATGAGTGCTGCGGCAAGCGCGAGCAGTGCATCGGCGTACCACATCCAAACATAACTGCCGGTGCGATCGACGGCGATGCCGCCCAGATACGCGCCGAAAAACGCGCCAATCTGATGCGTTAGCAACGTCAGCCCGAACAGCGTCGCAAGGTATCGCACCCCAAACAATTTGCCGACTACCCCCGCTGTCGGTGGAACGGTTGCCAGCCACGTGACACCAAGTCCGATAGCGAAGATGTAGAACGTCATCGCAGTTTTCGGCGCCGCCAAGTACATCAGGATTATCACGGTCCGGGAAAAGTACATCCAGAACAGGATGTACTTGCTGCGATAACGGTTCACCCACTGGCCTGCGACGAGGCTGCCAACAATATTTGCCAGTCCAATCAGCGCCAGCGACCAACTTGCGACCGATGCTGGCAAGCCGCACAGGCCAACCTCGCCCGGTAAATGAATGACCAAAAATGCAATATGAAAGCCGCACGTAAAAAATCCTGCATGCAGCAGCAGATAGCTGCGATCCTTAAACGCGCTGCCCACGGCGCGCCTTAGTCCTCCGTCGGTCTCGGTGGCTGCTCGAGCCGCTGCTGCTTCCGGCGAACGGCGCAACACGCGCGTCAACGGCAACGCTGCCAATGTGAGCACGGCGAGCGACCACAAGGCCCCCGCCCAGCCGAACACGCTGATCAACTTTTGAGCCAGTGGCGCGAATACGAACTGGCCGAATGACCCGCCTGCATTGATCACGCCGGCCGTAGTGCCGCGTTTGTTTGCGGGCACGTGCTGCGCCGCGCTGCCTATCAGCACGGAAAAGCCTGCGCCCCCCGCCCCCGCCGCGAACAGAATTCCCATCGTCAGCATCAGGCCGAATGCGCTCGTGAGCAGTGGCGTCAGCGCACATCCAATGGCCAGCACGACAAGGCTGCCTGCCAGAACGCGACCACTTCCGTAGCGATCGGCTAGTGCGCCTGCCACCGGTTGCACCGCTCCCCACACGAACTGCCCAACTGCAAGCGCGAAGCTGATCGTGACGATGCCCAGGCCGGTTGCCGTGTTCAGCGGGGAAACGAAAAGGCCGAGCGACTGCCTCGTGCCCATCGTGACCATCAAGATCGCGGCCGCAACCAGCGTCAGCGTCCACCATCCGTGGCCTGGCTTCGGTTGCGGAGTCGACGCGCTCATTTGCTCTATCCCCCGGATCAGCGCCTCGCCAAAGGTTTGTAGCGCGGGCGGTGCGGCCGCGCGCCCTCTTCACCGAGGCGCTGTTTCTTGTCCGCCTCGTATTCCTGGTAGTTGCCGTTGAAAAAGGTCCACTGCGAGTCGTCTTCCGACGCCAGGATGTGCGTGGCAATGCGGTCAAGGAACCATCGATCATGCGAAATCACCAGCACGGTCCCTGCAAACTCGAGCAGCGCTTCTTCGAGCGCGCGCAACGTTTCAACGTCAAGATCGTTCGACGGTTCGTCCAGCAGCAACACGTTGCCGCCGGCAAGCAAGGTCTTCGCGAGATGCAAGCGACCGCGCTCTCCCCCTGACAGGTTGCCGACAATCTTCTGTTGATCACCACCCTTGAAATTGAATCGCCCCAGGTAAGCGCGTGATCCCATCTCGAATTTTCCAACAGTGAGCACATCGAGGCCGCCTGACACCGCCTCCCACACGCTCTTGTCGTTCGGCAGTGCATCCCGAAACTGATCGACAGACGCGATGCGTACCGTCGGGCCGATGACGATTTCACCTGCATCCGGCTTCTCGCTGCCGGTGATCATCCGAAACAGCGTCGACTTGCCGGCACCATTGGGCCCGATGATGCCGACGATTGCACCTGCAGGCACGCTGAACGTCAGGTTATCGATCAGCAGACGATCGCCATAGCCTTTCGACACACCGTCGAACTCGATCACCTTGTCGCCGAGCCGTTCTGCCACCGGGATAAAGATTTCCTGCGTTTCGTTGCGGGTCTGGTGCTCATACGACGACAACTCGTCGAAGCGCGCCAGCCGTGCCTTGCTCTTCGCCTGCCGGCCCTTGGCGTTCTGCCGTACCCACTCGAGCTCGGACTTCATCGTTTTCACGCGCGCGTCTTCCTGCTTCGACTCGCGCGCGAGACGCTCTTCTTTCTGTTGAAGCCAGGCGCTGTAGTTCCCTTTGTACGGAATGCCGCGCCCACGATCGAGCTCGAGGATCCATTCGGCGGCGTTATCCAGAAAGTAGCGGTCATGCGTAACCGCGACGACCGTGCCCGGAAAACGCAGCAGAAACTGTTCGAGCCAGTCAACGCTTTCTGCATCCAGATGGTTGGTCGGCTCGTCGAGCAACAGCATGTCGGGCTTCGACAGCAGCAGCCTGCACAGCGCGACGCGTCGCTTCTCACCGCCTGACAGCGTGCCCAGCACCGCATCCCATGGAGGTAGGCGCAGCGCGTCGGCCGCGATTTCCATTTGATGCTCGGTGTCCTGGCCGCTTGTTGCCAGGATCGCTTCGTACTTCGCCTGTTCAGCCGCCAGCAAATCGAAGTCGGCGTCCGGCTCCGCGTACGCCGCGTAAATCTCCTCAAGCTTCAGTTTCGCCTGCAGCGATTCGCCTAGTCCGCCTTCGACTTCCTGCTTGACGGTGCTTGCAGCATCAAGTTGCGGCTCCTGCGGCAGATATCCGATCTTGATGCCCGGCATCGCCACCGCGTCGCCTTCGATTTCCTTATCAAGGCCGGCCATGATTCGAAGCAGCGTCGACTTGCCCGAGCCATTCAAGCCAAGCACCCCGATCTTCGCGCCAGGGAAAAAGCTGAGCGAAATATTTTTGAGAATTTCACGCTTGGGCGGAACAACCTTGCCCACGCGGATCATCGAATAGACGTACTGAGCCATTGAATCTGCCGAATTAGTAGCAAATGAGGAGGGAGCAATGAGGACTACGGCGAGCGGCGAGGTTACCGCATCGCATGTATCATTCGCTTCGGATTGTGGTGCTGTGTGTTCCGGTTCGCACCCTCCTCGCGGTTGTTAATCAATACTCCCCGAACTTTGTAGTGTTCGCATTTGCCTGAACCGGTTCTGCGATACCGATGGTGTCGCCCCAGGCCGTGCTCAGGAGATAAATTTTGAATTCGTCATTTGAAGCCCTCGGCTTGTCCGAGGCACTGGTTCGTGCTGTTACCGAACTGGGCTACACCACGCCCACGCCGATTCAGCAGCAGGCGATTCCCGCCGTGCTAAGCGGCGGCGACCTGTTGGCGGGTGCGCAGACAGGCACCGGCAAGACCGCCGGCTTCGTGCTGCCAATCCTGCAGCGCCTGGCAACGCAAAACGCGCCCGCTGGCAAATCGCGCCGGCCGGTGCGCGTACTGATTCTGACACCGACGCGAGAGCTTGCGGCGCAGGTTGGAGAAAGCGTGCGTGACTACGGCAAGCACAGCAAAGTCAGCGCAGCGATCATCTACGGGGGGGTTTCGATCAATCCGCAGATTTCGGCGCTAAAGCGCGGTGCCGATATCGTCGTGGCGACGCCCGGACGCCTGCTGGACCACGTCGGTCAGCGCACGGTTGATCTTTCTCAGGTCGAAGTCCTCGTACTCGATGAAGCCGATCGCATGCTCGACATGGGCTTCTTGCCCGACATGAAGCGCGTCTTCGCGCTGCTGCCTAAAAATCGGCAGACGCTGCTTTTCTCGGCGACGTTTTCGGACGAGATTCGCACGCTGGCTGCGTCGTTGTTGAAGAATCCAGCAATGGTGCAGGTGGCCGCCCGCAATTCCACGGTCGATGCGACCACGCAGAAGGTCGTGCTGGTTGATCGCGGGCGCAAGTCTGAGCTGCTCGCTCATATGATCAAGACCAACAACTGGTTTCAAGTGTTGATCTTCACCCGCACCAAGCACGGGGCCAATCGCTTGGCCGAGTTTCTGAACAAGCACGGTGCCACGGCACTCGCGATCCACGGCAACAAGAGCCAGGGCGCTCGCACGAGGGCGCTTAGCGAGTTCAAAAGCGGCGACTTGCAAGCGTTGGTGGCGACCGATATTGCCGCGCGCGGACTCGATATCGAACAGTTGCCGCACGTGGTCAATTTCGATTTGCCCCATGTGCCTGAAGATTATGTTCACCGGATCGGTCGCACCGGCCGCGCAGGCGCCACGGGCGAAGCGATTTCACTCGTGTGTGCTGACGACAAACCGCTGCTGGCGGATATCGAGCGTGTGATTCGACGTCAGGTACCGCGCGAGATCATCGCGGGCTTCGAGCCGAACCCGAACGAGCGCGCGGAGCCGATCGTGCGCCAGCGCAGCCAGGGAAAAGGCGAACGCGGACAACGCGATCGGCCGCAGCGCTCTTCGGAACGCCGCCCGTCGCAAAGCCAGGCGCGCAACAACGGTGGCGCACAGCCCGTAAGGCCGCAAACAGCAAGGCCGCAGCCTGCCAAGCCGAATGGTCAACTCCCGCGCACTGCGGATACCTACGCGAAGCCGAAGCACCCGAAGCCCGTTTCGCAATCGCGGCGTCCGGTTGACGGCGCGTCCACCGTGCGTACCAACATTCCGGGGCTGCTGCAGCCGTCGCATCGACGCGGGCGTTAGTCTTACGCATCTCATTGCCGGGAGCTGTGATGGAAAGCTCGGCCAGCGCAAGCATCGAGATCAGACACAACGCTGCAGCGAGACGCTTCGAGGCAACCGTGGACAGGCTGCTGTGCCGCTGCGACTACCGAATGCACGGCAATACGATGATGCTCGTGCATACGGAGGTTCCGCCGCAACTCGAGGGGCGAGGCTTTGCATCGATGCTGGTGCGGGCCGCGTTTGATCACGCCAGGCAAAACGGGTTGGATGTTCTGCCGGTGTGCTCGTACGTGGCTGCCTGGGCCCGGCGTCATCCTGAAGTGGAAACGCTGCTGGCACGCTAAAGTCACGCACCCCCGCTCCATCCTTCCCGCCAAGCGGGGCGGCATTACAGGCGACGACCGGTGGTCGGCAACCGTTTTTCGGCCGCTGAACCCGCATCTACGGTAATTTTCCTCCGTCCATTTGGACCCTAAGATGCCGCTATGAACTTGCTCATCATCGGCGGCGGCGTCTTTCTTGGCCAATCCCTGCTGCAAGCCGCTCTGGTTGGTGGTCACACCGTCACGGTGTTCAATCGCGGCCAGTCTCGCAATTGGTGGCCACCGGGCGTCAAGTGGATCGTCGGCGACCGATTGGAAGACTTGCACCTGCTAATGGGGCGCAAATGGGACGCGGTCATCGACACCTGCGGCTATCGCCCACAGGACGTGGAGGCGACTTGTGCGGCGCTCTACGACAGCTGCGAGCGCTATGTCTTTATTTCCAGCGTTTCGGCGTACGCCTCGTTTGCGAATGTTCCGATCCGTGAACAGGACCCTTTGGCAACCGCCGACGACGTCGACCGCGAAACGATCAACGGCGCCAACTACGGGCCGCTCAAGGCCGAGTGCGAGAGGACTGTCTCGCGAGCGTTTGGGCAGCAAGCGCTTCTGATTCGCCCAGGCCTGATCGTAGGGCCTAACGATCCGACGGGTCGTTTCTCTTACTGGCCGTGGCGTATTTGCGGCGGCGGCCGCGTACTCGCGCCGGGCTCGCCTGAGACGCCGATCCAATTTATCGACTCGCGCGATCTCGCGGCGTTGATCATGCGGCTCATCATGATGCGCGCTAGCGGTGCCTTTAACGCCACCGGGCCCAATGAAGGCGCGACTTTCGGCGAGCTGCTCGATACCTGCCGCTGGATTTCGGGCGAGGACGTCGAGATCGAATGGGTTGAGGAAACATTTCTAGAGCGCGAGGGCGTGCAGCCGTGGACTGAACTTCCGCTCTGGATTCCGACGCACGACCCGCAGACGCGCGGCTTTCATATGGTCGACACGACGCGCGCGCGGCGCAATGGGTTACGTACGCGTCCGATGGCGGTGACGGTCAGCGATATTCTCGAAGCCGGCATTCCAGAGCATGACGACAAACGCCGGGTCGGCAAGATAACGCGCGAGCGCGAGCGCGATCTGCTGGCGGTATGGCGGCTGCAAAAGGCGGGGCTGGCGCTGGCCTAGCGGTTACACCTTGAAACGAACCGGGGTCGGCTGGGCCCTGTGACGCGTCGTTGAATCTCCTGTAACACCTTGGAGGTCAATGATGAAACGTAAATTCTTGCTCGGTGCTTCACTCAGCGCTCTGTTGCTTGCCGCAATGGCACCCTGGTCCGCATCGAAGGCCAATGGCGTCTCGGTAAGCGTCAACACTCCGGAATTTGGAATTCGTATCGGCGCGCCGCACTTCCCGCACCGCGTCTTCCAGCCGGTTCCCGTTTACCGGCCCGTGCCGGTGTATCCGCCGGTGCCGGTGTATTACCCGCGCCCTTATCGGTATGCGCCGCCCGCAGTGATCTACACGTCGCCGCCGCGGTGGGGCTACGGCCATGGTGGATATCGTGGCCACAATCAATACCACTGGCGGCACCGCCACGGCTCTGACCACAGAGGTCGTGGTCATGATCGGGACGATCACGATCGACACGGCAGCCGTCGGTAGCGCGCTGGCCCGCTCTGTGCTTGAATCCCCGTGATCACTCACGGGGAGCAAGCATGCGCATCGAGGGCCAAAGTTCCAACGTTGAAGACCGCCGCGGACAGTCCTTCGGCGGGCGCGGGCTCATTGGCGGCGGGATCGGCACCTTGGTGCTGGTCGTGGTGGGTCTGTTTTTTGGCATCGATCCGCGCGTCATTCTGGGCCTGGCCGAGACGGCTCAAACGATCCAGCAGCCGAGCGCACCGCAAGGGCCTGCGAAAGCCCCTACGGACCCAGCCGGTCAGTTCGTTTCTGGCGTGCTGCTGGATACCGAGAAAACCTGGAATACGTTGTTCAGGCAGCTTGGCCGCGACTATGGCGAGCCCAAAGTGGTCATCTTCGAACGCGCAACCCGTTCGGCATGCGGCACCGGCCAATCGGCGATGGGCCCGTTTTATTGCCCGCTTGATCAAAGCGTGTACATCGACCTGGCGTTCTACCGCGCGTTGCAGGAGCGTTTTAAAGCGCCGGGTGATTTCGCGCAGGCGTACGTGATCGCGCACGAAGTCGGGCACCACGTACAAAATCAGCTCGGAATAATGGAAAAGACGCAGGCGCTGCGACAACGACTCAGCGAGGCGCAGAGCAATGCCTTGTCTGTCCGCGTCGAGTTGCAGGCCGATTGCTTCGCTGGCGTGTGGGCCCACCATGCCGGCAATCGCAACCTGCTGGATGCAGGAGACGTTGAGGAGGCGATGCGCGCCGCTGCTGCCATCGGCGATGACAACATTCAGCGCCGCACGCAGGGACAGATCGTTCCCGAAAGCTTCACGCACGGGACTTCGGAGCAACGCGTACGCTGGTTCATGACGGGAATGAAGAGCGGACAAATCACGGCCTGCAATACATTTGAGGGGATGTAGGCACGCGCTGCTGGGGATGAACGCACCTGAATCGCTGTCGCGTCGGTCGAATCTCGACGCGACGCTGCTTGGCCGCACCGCGCCGCTACCGATCGCGTCGTATTTCGATGCTGCGTGGTTCGAGCGCGAACTGCAGCACCTGTTCGTGCCCGGCCCGAATTACGCGGGAAGTGAGGAGATGGTGCCGGAGATCGGCGACTACATGACCTTGCCGTGGACCGCACACGGCAAGGTGCTGGTCCATGGCCCGGGGGGCATCAATTTGCTGTCGAACACGTGCCGGCACCGGCAGGGGCTGCTGCTCGATGGCAAGGGCAACAGTCCAAACATCGTTTGCCCATTGCACCGCTGGACGTATGACCTCAATGGGAAGTTGCTGGGTGCAACCGACTTCGACGTCACACCCGACTGTTCGCTGCCAAACACACCGCTGACGCGCTGGAACGGACTTCTGTTCGCCGGACCGCGCGATCCGAACGTCGATTTACGCGACTTTCCGCTGGCGCCCGACTACAACTTTGGCGATTACGTGTTCGAGAAAGCAATCGTCGAGGATTGTCCGTTCAACTGGAAGGCGTTTTTGGAAATTTATCTCGAGCTTTATCACGTCGAGGCGATGCATCCGGGTTTGCAGAAGTGGGTCGATCCCGACAATTACGAATGGGGGTTCGGCGATCGCTGGAGCTATCAGATTCTCGGCATCAAGGACGGCTTGAAGTCGCAGGTCTCACCGAATTATCAGCGCTATCGCGACACGATTCTTGAATACTCCGGCGGAGCGTTGCCCAAGTACGGGACGATCTGGTCGATCCTGTATCCGAACGTGATGCTCGAGTGGTACCCGTACTGTCTTGTCGTCAGCACGCTGATTCCGCGCTCACCCGAGCTGACAACGAATGTCGTCGAGTTCTACTACCCAGAAGAAGTGCAGGCGTTCGAGCGCCAGATCGTCGACGCGCACCAGGCTGCCTACGCCGAGTCAGCCGTCGAGGACGCGCAGATATGCACGCGTCTTCAACGCGGCCGCCGCGCGCTGTGGCTCGCGGGTGAAGACGATATGGGCCCGTATCACACGCCGCATGAAGACGGAATGATCCACATGCACGACTGGATTCGGCGCGAGATGGGTCAACGTAGAACGGCTTGATAAAAGCGGCTACACCGTAGCCGCTTCCTCGACTGCAATCGCATTCGCCGCGGCCGCTATGACGGCCGCAATGCGACCGACATCGCGCAGCTGCTCGGCGCTCATCCCGCTCTGCTTCAGCAGCGCGTAGTGCGACTGAACGCAGAAATGGCACTTACCGATGATCGACGCGGCCAGCGCGTAGAGCTCGAACAGTCGCTTGTCGACGCCGGCATGGGTGGCATACGCCTGCATCCGCAACTGTGCAGGCAGTGCCTTCAGCTCGGCGTCGCCGCTCATCTCAACGTATGGATACCAGACGTTGTTCATCCCCATCAGCGCCGCCGCGGTCAGAGCGGCGTTCTTTTCAACCTCTGGCGCGGCGTCGGAGCTGCGAATGATCGCTACCAGCCGTGGTGCCTGCGCCGCGTAGGCCGCCGCCAGCGCTACGGCAGCGGCTTCATTGGCGGGCAGCGACGAGCGGCCAAGCACGCCGTCCAGGTTGATGCGCACATCCTTCGCGTAATCCGGAATCAGCGCTTTGATTTCGTTGATGTAATCCATGGCGTTCGTATGCTCGATTAGTGCGCAACAACTGGCGCGTTCGGCGTCAACGTCGCCGTTCCGACCGCGCGATTGCACGGGCACAGCTCGTCGGTTTGCAAACCATCGAGGACGCGCAGGATCTCTTCCGGGTTACGACCCACGTTCAGGTTGTTCACCGAGACGTGCTGAATGACGTTATCCGGGTCGACGATGAACGTCGCACGCAACGCAGCGCCTTCCTTCACATCGCGCACGCCGAGCATGTCGACCAGCGAGCCGGTGGTGTCGGCAAACATCCAGTGATTCAAGCGATCGAGGTCCTTGTGGTCGCGGCGCCATGCCAGCTTGACGAATTCGTTGTCGGTCGAGCCGCCGAGCAAGACCGCATCACGGTCCTCGAAGTCGTTCGCAAGCTTCGCAAAGCCTACGATCTCAGTGGGGCAAACGAATGTGAAATCCTTCGGATAAAAGTAAATGACCTTCCATTTACCGGCAAATGAGCGCTCGGTGACGTCTTCGAAAGCGCTGACACCGTTTTCTTCGTGGTGATTGAAGCCGGGCTTGACACCGACTACACGGAAAGAATCGAGTTGCTGGCCGACTGTTTTCATTGACTGCTCCGGTTAGTAAAAAGTTAAGTACTGAAAGCAAGTGGGGCGTAGTTTAAAGCTATCAACTACGTAACTATGATTGTTATTTGCAATCTAGGCGATAGGCGACGATGCAACGTCTGCAACAATGGCGGCTGTGACTGCTCTGCCGCATCGCGCTTCCAGTTCCTGGCTGGCCTGGTACTTCGTCGTTGTCTGGGGATCCGGCTTCCTGGCAACCAAGGTGGGGTTGCAGTACGCACCACCCTTTACCTTTCTGACGCTGCGCTTCGCGTTCGGCATGCTGCTTGTCGTTCCCATTGCTCTGGCGGTGCGGCCGAGCTGGCCGGATTCCTGGAGCCAGTGGGCACACGTCGCGATCGCCGGTCTGTTGATGCACGCCGTCAATCTGGGGGGCAGCCACTATGCCCAATACATGGGGATGTCCGCCGGTATCGCGGCGCTGGTCCTCGCCTTGCAGCCGCTGGTTACCGCTGTGGTGGCGGGTCCCTTCATTGGCGAGCGACTGAATCGCCTGCAATGGACCGGCGTTCTGCTGGGATTCGCGGGTGTGGCGCTAGTCGTCTGGCACAAGATCGATCTTGATGCGATGAGCACCGCCTCGCTGGCAGCGGTGCTGATTGCCCTCGTGGCGATCACCGCCGGCACGCTCTATCAACGCAGGTTCTGTCCCGCCGTCGATCTGCGCGCGGCGTCTGTGGTTCAGTTCGCGGCCACCTTGATGTTCGTCGCGCCGCTTGCATTTGTCGTGGAAGCCTTTGAGGTTCGGCTTTCATGGCAGCTGTTAGCGTCGATCGGTTTTCTGGTGGTCTTTGCGTCGATCTTCGCCGTAAATGCGCTGCACACGTTGATGCGACGCGGTGAGGCCACACGCGTGACAAGCCTGCTCTATCTGACACCGATCATCGCGGTGGCACTCGAATGGCTGATGTTCGGCATTTATCCGACGTGGCTGACAGCTCTCGGCGTAGTTATCACCTGCGCTGGTGTGGCATTGGTGGCGCTGAAATTGCGTGACAAAAGTCGATTGCAGCAGGCCGAAGTGCCTCGAAGCGCAACCTAGTTCGCCTGATGAAAATGACGCTTCCGCGAATCATCGCGTTTGTCGTGTTGACGCACACGGCATTCGGTGCCGCACGTGTCACTGCATCCCTGTACGCGTTGTCCAACAAGGCGTCGCCGTTCACCGTCGGTGTACTGCTCGCGCTGTACGCGCTGGTGCCTGCGTTACTAGCGGTGCGCGCCGGACGCTGGTTGGACGAGGTGGGGCCGTTTCGTCCGCTGCTGCTGGGCACGGTCATGATGACAGCGGGAGCAATGCTTCCGGCGGCGTTCTCGTATGCGACCGCTGACGTTGCGCCATTGCTTGTCGCCAGCGCATTGCTCGGCACCGGCTTCATGTACGTTCAGATGACGATGCAGAACCTGGTCGGCATCATGTCCGCGCCGGGGAATCGGCCGGCAGCGTTCTCGATGCTGGCACTCGGCTTTTCGACGTCAGGATTGATCGCGCCGGTGGCCAGCGGATTTTTGATTGACAGCGTCGGCCATCGAATCACGTTCGCTCTGATCTTTTTTCTGATGATCGTCAGCGTCGTAATTTTGTTTCTGCAGCGCAGCACTTTTGCCTGCACCGCATCCGCATGCGGTAACGACTGAGTCGCGTAATCCGTTCGACCTGCTGCGCTTCCCGGCGGTGCGTAACGTGCTGATTGTCAGCGGGATGATCTCGATGTCGTGGGACCTGCAGCAGTTTCTGATTCCCGTTTATGGCACGAGCATCGGACTCTCAGCTTCGCAGATCGGGCTCGTGCTCGGCAGCTTCGCCGCGGCAACGTTTGCTATTCGGCTTGCAATGCCGACGCTGTCGCGCCGCTATCGCGAATGGCAGGTGCTGCTGTTCACCCTGATCACCGCTGCGATCGGATTCGCGCTGATTCCGTTCTTTACGACGCTGGCGCCGTTGATGGCGGCGGCTTTCCTGCTGGGACTCGGCCTCGGTGCGGCACAGCCGAATGTGATGTCTCTGTTGCACGACCGCTCGCCTGCCGGTCGCGTCGGCGAGGCGCTCGGCGTGCGCACCACGATCATGAATTCCAGCCACGTCATATTGCCCCTCGTGTTCGGCGCGTTCGGTTCGGTGCTCGGCGCCGGTCCCGCGTTCTGGTTGATGGCAAGCATGCTCGGCGCAGGCGGGTGGACTGCATGGCGGCGCATGAACGTCGAGAAGCGACCTACTAAATGAGCCGGGTGCCATTCGATTTCCCGGGTCGACTGTCTGCGGAACAGCAGGCAGCATCACTCGATAAGGCACTGTCAGGCTGGGATCGCGCGTCGCCGATGTGGCTGTTTGGTTACGGCTCATTGATCTGGAATCCCGAAGTTACCTACGATCGCCGCATTACTGCGCGCGTGCACGGATACCACCGGCGCTTGTGTTTGTGGAGCCGGGTCAACCGCGGCACGGTCGATTGCCCCGGACTCGTCGCCGGCCTCGACCGCGGCGGGTCATGCGCCGGTATCGCGTACCGGTTGCCTCCTGAAAGTGCCGGCGACGAGCTCGAGCGGCTGTGGGATCGCGAGATGTTCCTCGGCTCCTATGCACCGCGCTGGCTCGATTGCCGGCTTAGCGCGGACGCCCAAGAAGGTCCACTCGTTTCGGCGCTCGCCTTCGTCGTGCGCCGTGATGCCCCAAACTACGCGGGCAAGCTCACGGAGCGCGAAATACTCGAGGTCTTCGCGCGCGGAAGTTGCGGCCGCTTCGGCACCAGTCTGGACTATCTGGTCAAGACCGTGGGCTCGTTGCGCGAACACGGTCTGCGCGACCCGCACCTGGAACAACTGGCACGCCACGCAGGAGTGCAAGTCCCTAAGATAGAGCGACGATGAATATCGCGGACTTGCGCATTGAGTACAAGCGTGGCGAGCTCGATGAGGAGCATGCGCACTCCGATCCGATCGCACAGTTTTCGCTGTGGTGGGAAGAGGCAAGCACGGCGCAGGTGCGCGAGGCCAACGCGATGACGCTTGCCACCGCCGACGCCGACGGCAAACCGTCTGCTCGAACTGTGCTGCTCAAAGGCTTTGATCAATCCGGCTTCGTGTTCTTCACCAACTACGACAGCCGCAAAGGCAAAGAGCTCGCCTCGAATGCGCGTGCTGCGCTGCTTTTTTTCTGGCCCGAGCTCGAGCGTCAGGTTCGCATCGACGGCGCGGTCGAACGCACGACTGCGCAGGAATCCGACGAGTACTTTCGAAGCCGCCCGCTGGCAAGCCGCATCGGGGCGTGGGCTTCGCCGCAGAGCCAGGCGATCCCCGGCAAGAAGTGGCTGATGGCGCGCGTAGCAGAGATGGCACTTCGCCACGCAGCAGCGCCAAGCCGGCCCCCCTACTGGGGTGGCTATCGCGTCGTTCCCGATGCGATCGAATTCTGGCAAGGACGGCCATCACGGCTACACGACAGGCTGCTTTATGCAAGAGGGAACGCGTCAGGCGGCGGATGGACGCGAACCCGTCTTGCCCCCTAGATATGTACCGCATCTTCACCGCTCACCTTTCGCGTTTGATCGCGGTTTCTGCGGCTATCATCCGCGCACCAGAGCAAGAGCGCCGGGAGAGCATCAATGGCTGAGCAACAGATCTCGATCATCATCGTCGAGGACGAGCCGGAGTTTCGGCGGCGCTTCGTGCAAATCGTGGAGAACGAGCCCAGCATGAAGCTCGTCGGAGCCGCATCCAATAAGCGCGAAGCGCAAGCGATCATCGATCGCGAATCGTTTGAAGTGATGCTGATCGATCTTGGTTTGCCCGACGGCAGCGGCATCGAGCTGATCCGTCAGGTGAGTCAGAAAAAGCCCGACGTCGACATCATGGTCGTCACAGTGTTCGGAGACGAGCAGCACGTGGTGTCTTCGATCGAAGCGGGCGCCACCGGCTACATTCTGAAAGATTCGGCGCCGGCCGACGTCATTTCCTGCATTCGGCTGCTGCGTGCAGGGGGTTCTCCCGTCAGTCCGGTCGTAGCGCGAAGCGTATTGCGCGCGATTCGCAACCGAATGAGCACTACGGCACCCGCACGCCTGCCGGGCACCGAGCAAAACCCGCTATCCGCCCGCGAGACCGAGATTCTGCAATTGCTGGCGAAGGGCATGAGCTTTAACGAGATCGGCGACATTCTTGGCATATCGCCGCACACGGTGACTGCCCACATCAAGAAGATCTATCGCAAACTGGCAGTTCACTCGCGCGGCGAAGCCGTGTACGAAGCGACTCAGATGGGATTGCTGAAAAACTAGTGCCGGAGCATTTCCGCGCCGGCACCTTGGCCGGCATCCTCCAAGCATTCGCGCGTGCTGTCGTGCTGTTCCTGGCACTTTGTTTCGTTGCATTGCCCGCAGCCGCCGACGAAACAATCCAGATCGATCGTATCGAGTGGGTTTCTGGCTCGCGCGACGCTTTTCCGAGCCCGGAGTCCTTGTGGCAATCGCACGCATTGCCGTTGCGATGGTCTTCGGGCGGCGGCACGCGGCAAGGCGTTTGGATCCGGCTGAAGTTCAACACGCCGGAGATTCCTGCCGACGGCTGGAGCATGTTGCTCAATCGGCTTCCGACCGGCGGAACGATCTATCTCAACGGCAAGATGGTCGCGGATCTGCCACTCGACTCCGAACGTCGACACGTTCGTTGGCGTCGCCCGCATCTGATCAATCTGCCGTCAGCCTTCATGCAGAGCACCAACGACGTGCTGATCTACACGTCGTACGGAGTCGGTGTGCACGGTATCGGACCGATCGATGTCGGCCCCACCGCGGAGCTGCAACCCCGCTACGGCAACCAGTTTTTCGTCAGCCATACGCTGCGTTGGACTATCACTGCTGCTGACGGTGCTGCTGGCATCGGGCTTCGCCGCGCTATGGATGCGCCGGCGCTCGGAGAATTTGTTCGGATTGCTGGCGCTGATGTCTGCGTTCTGGGCGTTGCGCTCGCTGGACCTCGTTTTCGAGTCGATGCCGGCCGATGCGCGTTTCTG
Source organism: uncultured beta proteobacterium (assembly GCA_963710675.1). Classification (GTDB taxonomy): domain Bacteria; phylum Pseudomonadota; class Gammaproteobacteria; order Burkholderiales; family Burkholderiaceae_F; genus JACCZX01. The sequence continues at coordinate 45,026 of CAVQBE010000017.1, forward strand.
GATACGTGGCGCGTTTTATCTGGGCACGGCAGTATTTACCGCGGTCGCGACGATCACGATGTGGCGCCAGGGTGGCCGCCATCGGACGCGCGCCGAGCTGGGATTGATCGTTCTCGCTGCGATGGGGCCCGGCCTGTACCTGCTTTCCGGCGACACGTTCGATATCACCGCCGGCGCGCTGTGGCAGGCGGTGATGTTGGCCGCGCTGGCGACCGGCGTACTGACGCTCGCGGGCCACGCGTTGTTCACGCCCTCGTTGATGCTGAAAGGCATCGTTGCGGCGTTGGTGCTGGCACTCGGCGCTGCGATTCACGACTTTCTCGTCTACATCGGCTGACTGCCGTTCGCCAGTCCCGGAGCTGCTGAACATCGCGACGCCGGTGCTTCTGATTGCGCTCGGCGCGACACTGATCGACCGCTTCGTGCGCTCGCTTGCCGATGTTGAGAAAACCAACACCGAGCTCGAGACGCGGATTCACGAGCGCGAGCAGCTTTTGAAGCGCAACTTCGATCGCCTGCGCGAAAGCGAGCGGCTGAAAGCCAGCGCGCAGGAGCGCCAGCGCATCATGCAGGACATGCACGACGGCCTCGGCTCGCAGCTGCTGTCGTCGCTGATGCTGGTCGAGCGCGGCGCAATGTCGAACGAGCAGGTGGCGCAAATTCTGCGCGAATCGATCGACGACATGCGGCTGGCGATCGACGCGCTAGCTGCCGAAGACTCCGATTTGCTGGCCGCGTTGGGCAATATGCGTTTTCGCATGGAGCCGCGGCTGAAGGCGGTCGGGCATGGATCTGCAGTGGGACGCGCGCAATTTGCCGGAAGACGTCGATCTCGATCCGAACTCGGTGCTGCCTGTGCTGCGCATCACGCAGGAAGCGCTGACCAATGCGATCAAGCATTCGCGGGCCCGCATGGTGCGCGTCACGCTTGGCGATCGATCACGAAGGCGATGCGCAATGGCTGACGATCCGCGTAACCGACAACGGCCGCGGTCTGGCTGCCGGCAAGTGGCACTGGGCGCGGCATGCTGAACATGCGTAACCGTGCGCAGCGAATCGGCGCGTTCCTGAAGGTTGAATCGGTACCTGGCGCGGGAACGATGATTCTGGTGCGGCTCCCGCTCGATACGACACCGGGGCCGACCACGCGGGCGATGCAGCTGTCGCTCGACACCGAAGCGGTAATCGAGCAGGTCCGGCAGGCCGATGTTGGCGTCCGCGGGCAGCAGGCACCCAGCACGCCATGACGTTCACCTTGTAAGGCAGCGGCAGCAGATCGCGCCTCAACCATGGCCCCCAAATCCGCGGCCATGCCGCCGGCAGACCGAGTCACTGTTTGACGACGACCGAGGAAGATCTATTCGGCGAGCCGACGTGTCGCGGGCGGGTCTTGCTGTCGACGCAGCGGACTTCGATGAATCGTTAACGCGCCTCGGCCGGCTGCTTGCCTCGCAGCGTTCATCTAGGCACCTCGTCGTGGTACTTCCCGGGTTGGCGCGATCTCGTGTGGCGCGGCGATTCGCGACTACAGCGAGTCGCAACTGGCACGCCACGGTTTGAGCGCTTATGCACGACATCCGCTGTTTCGCTGTGTCGGCATCGATCGCACGCTTTTACCAGCCGCTCACTGTCGCCGAATACGCGCGGTACGCCGACCAGGTACCGAGCGGATTTCGATTCGTCGTGAAGGCTCCTGCGATGATTTCGGACGCCGCGATGCGCGGCAAGCGTGGCGAGCCGATCGAAGCGAATCCACTGTTCCTCGATCCGTCCGCAGCAATCGATCATTTCGTGCAGCCCGCTGTCGAAGGGTTAGGCGACCGCGCCGGGCCGCTGCTGTTTCAACTGTCGCCGCATACCCGAGCGAGATGAAGCGCGCAGATCGCGGCATCGCGATCATCGAACAGATCGGCGCGCTGCTGGGGGCGTTGCCGGCGCGGATCGGCAACGTCGTGCCCGTGTACGCCGTCGAGCTACGCGACGCCGATTTGCTGACGCCGCGCCTGGTTCGAACGCTGCGCGAGCGCGGTGCGCGCCTGTGCATCGCCCTGCATCCGCGCATGCCGGTCGCCGCGCGCCAGAGCGCAGCGCTGCGCGCGATGGACGCGCTCGAAGACGAAGGCGACGATTGGCGCACTGAAAGGGCCGCTGGTCGTGCGCTGGACCCTGGCGGCCGGAATGCGATACGAAGAAGCGCGCGCGCGCTACGCACCATTTGATCGGCTGCTGGATCCCGACATTCCGACGCGCGGCACACTCGCTCATCTGATCCACGTCGCGATCAAGAGCGAGCAACCGAGCTACATCATCGCCAACAACAAGGCCGAAGGCAGTGCACCGCTGACACTGATCGAGCTTGCGAAGGCGGTCGTTCGTTGACAGGCGCGGCTAAGGTGCCCACGGTCTGTCAATGCGAATGAACCTCGCCTCTTGTCGATTGCGAGGTACCGTACGCCCTGTGCCTCGAGAAATTTCAAGTGCGTCATCCACCGGTTTCAGCATCGCCACCGTGGCGCACGCGCCAGCGGCGATCGCAAGCGGCGCCACAACGGATACCGAGCGCCAGTGCTCAACGGGCCATCCGGTGCGTGGATCGAGCAGATGAGAATAGCGTCGACCGTCATGTACGAAGAAGCGCTCGTAATCGCCCGAGGTCGCCATCGCGCCGTGCGGCACGTTCAGATGCGCGATCGTCATGCCCGGTTCACCGCGCGGATCTTGCACCGCCACGCGCCACGGCTGTCCGTCGGCGTGCGGGCCGATGACGCGTACATCGCCGCCAAGATTGACCAGGCCGTGTTGTCCGCCGAGGTCCACGACAATCGCCGCTGCGCGATCGGCCGCGTATTCCTTGCCGATGCCGCCAAAATCGATCTCCATGTCCGCGCGCAGACGCAGCGATCGGCGAATTCCACTCGATCTTCGACCAACCCACTCGCTGCAGCAGTGGTCAAGCGCGACTTGCGACGGCACGCGACCTGACTTGAAATCCCACGCACGGCGCAACACGCCACTGGTGAGGTCGAACACACCGTCGCTTTGCAGCATGCAGCACGTCCGCGAAGTCGAGCAGACTCGCGGTTTCGGCATCGACCGTTATCGCCGCGCCGCCCGCGGCGCGATTGATTGCTGTGGTGACGCTGTCATCTCGATAGCGCGAGTACTTCGCTTCGATCCGACGTACTTCGGCAATCGCGGCGTCCGACCAATGTCGCGCGGTCGCTTGATCCGGCGCGTAGACGCGCACTTCGCAGTGCGACGCCATCGCGCGAAAGGTAAAGGAGTACGAAGTGAGTTGCACGCGCAGCCAGTTATCGGTCTGCGCGATGCTAACGCCTGAGGCCTGCCTAGAACTTCTTGCTGACGCCTACCTGATAAAGCTGCGCCTTGAAGTCCTGCAGTCCGGGGCTGCCGTCGCCGCCGATACGCCAGTCGCCGCGCTGCTCGTAGTACTCGGCCCTGCCGTCGACCGTCCAGCCACCCGGGAATGACTTTGCAAGCTTCAAGCCGGGCGTAATGCCGCCGAATGCGGAGAGCCGCTGGTCGCTGGTATAAAAGCCGTTCGGATTGCAGTGAAGTATCCCGGTGGGAAAGGGAGGCCCGAGAGCCGCGTCATAGACAGGATCGTAATAAAAGAACGCTGCACTTTGCGTCGTGTACCGCAGGCTCGGCGTCAGCGTGAAGCCATGTGGAAGCTCCTGCGCCCACTCGATACGTACCGGTATGAGCGTTGATTTCCCAGTCGTCGTGGTAGAAACGATACGACGTACCGCAACGCGGCCTTGAAGCCGTCAAAGTAGTGATTCCAACGAACCAGCGCGGCTATCTGATCGCGTTTGTCGGGCCGCTGGTCGACGCCATAAAGCGCTTTGTACGGGTCCGTCAGATAGCCGCTCTGGCGCGCGTAGTACAGGTTGATCTGCCCCGTGTCGTTCCGGCTCAAGCACCTGCGTGATGCCGACGATGCCATCGAGCGTATGTCTTCGTGCGCGTGAAAACCGGTCCATCGCTGGGGAAAGATTTCGTCGGACGAATAGCCGAAGCCGATCGATGAACGTGGTGTTCTGATCCGGCGTCGCATGGCGCAGCGTCAAGCCACCCGCGATCGACTTGTAGTCATCTTCGGTCGAGTAAGCGCCGCGCACTGAAACCGCAGTGCGGCCGAAATACTTGGTGACGGTGAAGTCGCCCGCAGTACGCCCGTCTTCGATGCCTTCGCCAGACGCACCCGACAGCGACGTGTGGTAATAAGGCGACGCACCCAGATGTTGTCGTACACCGCGCCGATCTCGAACACCCAGCTGTCGCTGATCGGCGCCAGCATATACAGCGCCGGCGAGTTGACCGTCATCCGCTCGCCGTTGTTGTTGACGCCGCCGGACTCCTGATAGTCCTTGTAGTACAGATACTTGAACTGAATCAGCGTCGCATTCGGCACTGTCACCTGCGCGTGCGCAGACGGCACAATGCCGGGCAACGCCAATGCGGCCGCGAGGATGGAGCCGGTTTTTGCTGGCGTCGCATCAGTTACACCCGCAACCGCCGCCGCCCACGCTCATGCCGCCGGATGCGCCTTCCTTGCTGAAATACGTGTGCTCTTCAAAGCGGCGTCTGCAGCGGATCCGAGTCGAACGCCATATCGGGCTTGGCGAGGTTGCCCTTCTGCCAAGGTTGCACCGTCTCGCATCCCATCAGAGCAACGCTCACCGCGAGGACGCCGGTGCACGTAATCAACGAAGCGATCGATTTTTTCATCGCTATCCCTTATTTACGTGCCGCGCTTAGCGCGGATTGAATCTCGCGCTCGAGTTCTTCGCGTTGGCTGTCTTTAAATCCGACATGAACCGCGCGCACCTTGCCGTCGGCGCCGATCAGATACGATGTCGGCATGCCCTTCGGCTGATAGACCTCGGCGACTTTGCCCGTCGTGTCGTAGCGACAGCGAACTTGGCTGGCGTTCGAAGCCAGAAACTTGTCAGCGTCTTCACGCTTCTGATCGACGTTGATGCCGACGACCGTGAAGCCGCGCGCGCCGTACTTGGCCTGCATCTCGTTCATCCACGGAAACGACTGCTTGCAGGGCGCGCACCATGAGGCCCAGAAGTCGACATAGACGACCTGGCCCTTCAGGTCGGCCAGGCGCACCGGCTTCGGGGAGCTGGCCAGGTCAAATGCCGGTGCGCGGCTTCCTACTTCCTGGGCCGAAACGTTGCCGGCCGATAGTGCCAGCGCAGACAAAATGAGAGCGATTGCCTTACTGCGAGAGACCATTTGTGATGCCCTTTCCCCGAGGAGTGACCAGATACTAGCGGCTAAGCCTCGCAGGACGGCATCGCGGATTGCGGCTAATCCACCGTGGAATTCTTTCTTTTAGCCGCGAAAGTCTTACGGAATTTCGCGACTTTTGGTGAGACCACAAACATGCAGTATCCGGCAGCGGGGTTGTGCCGGTAGTACTCCTGGTGATGCGTTTCAGCGCGGTAATAGTCAGGCGCGGGCAGCAATTGAGTCACGATCGGCTTGCTCCATTGCGTTTGTGCCTCTCGCATCACGTCCTCAGCGACGCTGCGTTGCTCATCCGAATGGTAAAAAATCACCGATCGATATTGCGTGCCCGAGTCGTTGCCTTGCCGATTCAGCGTCGTCGGATCATGGATCACGAAAAATATTTCGAGCAGCTCACGATAAGAAATCTGCTGCGGATCGAACTCGAGACGCACGACTTCGGCATGGCCCGTGGTGCCGTTGCACACATCGGCATAGGTCGGCTTCGCGACATGGCCGCCCGAGTAGCCGGACTCGACATCAACCACGCCTTGCACTTCTTCGTACACCGCTTCCAGGCACCAGAAGCAGCCGCCGCCCAGCGTCGCGAATTGGTTTCCGGAACGCGGCTGTGCCGTGAGCGGATGTTCAATCGACATGAAGTTCTCCCAATGAATAATCGTTTGGTCGCGATCGAGATAGGCGACCTTACGTGAGGCGAAGCAGGTTGCAGACCCGTCACAACACGGTCGGTGCGTCGGAGAACTGGTTCGGGTTGCGCGCACCATCAGCCAGGCGGAAGCGCTCGGCAAGCACTGCGCTGACCGCGCGTACTGCCGCGATGCTGCCCGCTTCGAATTCGCCTGCGCGAAATTTCTCGCGCATCATCTGAGAGATTTCTTCCCAGCGCGCATTCGGCACGTGCCGCGCAATGCCGCGATCTGCAACGACTTCAATCCGGTGATCGGCGAGTTCGACGTAGATCAGCACGCCGTTGTTGTCTTCGGTATCCCAGACGCGAAGTTTGGCAAACACCATTTCGGCCCGCTCGACGTGCCGGATGCATCGCGACGCAAATAGCTCCACGGCAATGCCGCTTCGACTGCGAATCGAATTTCGCCGGAGTGCACGCGCTCGCCTTCGGCGATTTCATCCTGGATTCGCTTAAGCACTGCCGGCGGAAACGCGCGATCCACCGATTGCGGCGTCTGTGATCGAGTGGCGTAGCCAGCGCGCTAAGTTTGTTAGATGGCATGTCGTGTCACCAGCTGCTTCCGCCGCCGCCGCCGGAAAAGTCGCCGCCACCGCCCGAGCTCCAGCCACCGCCACCGCCACTCCAACCGCCTCCTCCACCTCCGGTCCAGCCACCGGGAAGAAAAATCGGACCGCCACGTCCGCCGAGTGCTCGACCGCCGCGACCGCCGCCGAAACCACCAAACGCCGAGAACAGAAAGACCGCAATCGCTGCAACGCCGCCCAGCAGCAACGACGACAAGATAAATCCTGCGATCGCGCCAGCGCCAACACCTCCAAGCGCGGCACCGGGCACGCCCATTCGCCGCCGCAACATCGCGCTCACAAACGCGCCGACCAGAATGATCGGAATCAGCAACGACAACACGCTCTCACCGGCATCGACGCGCTCGCGCGGAATTCCCGCGGGCGTCGGCAATCCTTCGCCCTCGATCCGTCGCATGACGGCATCGACTCCGGCGTTCAGCCCGGCAGCGAAATCACCTTTCGCGAACTGCGGACCCATGTGTTCGCGCGTGATGCGAGCTGCGAGCACGTCGGGGATCGCTCCTTCGAGTGCGCGCGCGACACTGATCCACGCGCGGCGATCTTTGACCGCGACCACCATCAGCACGCCATCACCGATATCCGGCCGGCCGATCTTCCACACGCCGCCAATGCGATTCGCAAAGTCGGAAATCGGCTCGGGCTGCGTGCTGGGTACAACGATGACGGCGATTTGCGCGCCGCGCGCCTGTTCAAATGCCGCGAGTTTCGCTTCGAGCTGCGAGCGCTGCGAGCTGTTCAATACTCCGGCGGTGTCGGTGACGCGCGCAAGCGGCGGCACCGCGAGCGTGCCATCGGGCAACCGTCTGCTCCGGCGCTGATGGTCGGCGCGGAATCGGATCGGTGCAGGAACGTCCCACCGATGAGATCCGATGGCGCGAGACCCTTCGGCAGTTCTATCGGAGTCTGCGGGAGGGCTGCGGCGTCTGCGCACGGGCAGACGCCGCAGAACGCGAAAGCTGCGCACCAAAGGCCAACGATCGCGCCGATGCGGCGCGCACTCGACAACATTCGGAGTCGCTACTTCTTCTGCGTTCCGAAATCGACCTTGGGCGGCTGCTTGACTGCCGCCTCATCGGCCACCGCGAACTGTGGCTTCGGAGACGCGCCGGTCAGTATCTTGCCGAGAAAGTTCTGCAGCAACGCAATCGTCGTGTTGTATTGCGCTACAGCGTCGATATAACGCTTGCGGGCGATTGCGATGCGATTTTCGGTGCCTTCAAGCTGCGTGCGCAAATCCTGGAACGCTGCGTTGGCCTTCAGGTTCGGATAAGTCTCGACCGTCACGAGCAAACGCGCCAATGCCGAGCTCAGCTGGCTCTGCGCCTGCGTAAATTGCGCAAACGCTTGCGGATTGTTGATCAATTCCGGCGTCGCCTGAATCGACGTCGCACGCGCGCGCGCCTCGATGACATTCTGCAGCGTCGATTGTTCGAAGTTCGCTTCGCCTTTGACGGTTTCGACGATGTTCGGGATCAGATCGGCGCGACGCTGATACTGATTCAGCACTTCCGACCAAGCAGCGCTGACGTTCTGCTCCTGGGTCACGATCGTGTTGTAACCGCATCCGCTCAGCACGCTGACGATCGCAATCGCGATGATGGCACGCAGTGTTCTCATTTTTCCTCCGGCTTAATGGGTTTTTGCAGCCGCATTGTGCCTCGACGCCGGAACCTGCGTGCAAGCTCCGTTTACTCCGTAAACTGCAGCGATGAAAGCCCGTGCACGTGGCGACTATCGACGCGCACTCGCGCAGTTTGCGACCGGAGTCACGATCGTGACGACGCGCACTGCCGACGGCTCGCCCACGGGCCTGACGGTGAACTCATTCAACTCGGTATCGCTGGAGCCGCCGCTGATCCTGTGGAGCCTGTCATTGAAGGCGGGCGCGCTGCCTGCTTTCCGAGATTGCACCAGCTACGCGATCAACGTGCTGGCCGCCGATCAGCTCGAGGTTGCCAAACGCTTTGCTTTGCGCGGCGTCGATCGCTTCGTTGGTACCGACTGGCACGCGGGCCCGCTTGATCTGCCCGTGATCAACGGCAGCGTGGCAACGTTGATTGCCAATAACCGCAACCAGCATCTGGAAGGCGATCACATCATTTTTGTCGGTGAAGTGACGCAGTTCGATATGCCGGGGGGTCCCCCTCTCGTGTTTCATGACGGTCGCTACATCGCCAGCGCCACCGAGGAGCCTTTGCCGCGCGAGTTTCGAAAACCATGGCGCTGAGTGATCAGCCCGAATCAATGGCAAGAACTGGAGTGATGGACGCGGCCGTGCGAACGACAATCGCTGGATGAAAGTTCGCGATTTGCTTGACTTCGTTCTGCTCGCGGCTATCTGGGGCGCAAGTTTCCTGTTCATGCGCATTGCGGCGCCCGCTTTCGGGCCACTTGCAATCGCAGACTTGCGCACGGCAATTGCGGCGCTGGTCTTGTTGTCTCTGCTGCTATGGCGCGGCGGCGAGCGTCAGAACTCGCGCCGAATGCGCTTCGCTTTTTGCTGCTCGGCGCATTCAACTCAGCGATTCCGTTCACGCTGTTTGCGTATGCGGCGCTGTCGATCACCGCTGGCCTGGCTTCGATACTGAACGCGACCGTGCCGCTGTTTGCTGCGCTGGTCGGTTGGCTGTGGCTGCGTGAACGGCTGACGTGCTGCAATGGCTGGGGCTTGCGATTGGCTTCGCGGGCGTGCTCTGGTTGTCTGCGGATAGCGCCAGCTTCAAGCCAGGCGGACACGGATGGGCGATCGCCGCCGGGCTGCTGGCATCGGTGTCCTATGCGATTTCCGGGAAGCCTTGTGAAGCGCTATTTCGCGCACGTTCAGCCGCTTGCAGTCGCAACGGGCAGCCAGATCGCGGCGTCCGCACTACTGCTGCCGATAACAATCTTTTATCTTCCGGCAGCGATGCCAGGCCTTGTCGATTGGCTGGCACTGATCGCCCTCGGCGTGCTTTGCACCGGCCTTGCATACGCGTTGTACTTCCGGCTGATTGCGCGAGTAGGACCGACAAAGACGATGGCGGTCACGTTTCTGATTCCCGCGTTTGCAATCGTGTGGGGAGTTGTCTTCCTGGCCGAGAGCGTTACTTCAGTGATGCTCGGCGGCTGCGCGGTAATTCTGATCGGCACTGCGCTTGCGACACAACTTCTCTTCAAGCGCTACTCTTTACGTGAGCGGTCCTGAGCGACGTCTTGACGCGTGGCCTGTTCGCGCGCACGCCGCTGCAACGCATGGAACTGCTGCGCACCCGTCAGATACTGCGATGGCCAGGTCACGCCTTCATAGCCGAGCTCGGCGGCTGCGTGCAATGTGAAGTAAGGATCGGCCAGGTGCGGCCGCGCAAGCGCTACCAGATCGGCCCGCCCCGACAACAGCAACGTGTTGACCTGATCGGCGGTGGTCACTGCACCGACGGCCATCGTTGCAATGCCGACTTCAAGCCGAATCTGCTCCGAAAAACTCGCCTGAAACATGCGGCCATAAACAGGTTTGCTGCCGGGATCGGTCTGACCGGTCGATACATCGAACAGGTCGCAACCGGCCTCTTTGAACGCCTGCGCGATCTGCACGCTATCGGCGCCGGTCGTACCGCCTGCAATCCAGTCGGTCGCCGAAACACGCACCGACATCGGCTTGCGTTGCGGCCACACGGCGCGTACCGCGCGAAAAAGCTGAAGCGGAAAGCGCATCCGGTTAACAAGCGATCCACCGTACTCGTCGTGCGGCGATTGGTGATCGGCGACAGAAAGCTGGCCAGCAAGTAACCGTGCGCCATGTGCAGCTCGAGCAGGTCGAAACCAGCGTCGTCAGCCATGATCGCCGAGTTGCAGAACTGCTCGATGAACTCATCCAGGTCGGCGCGCGTCGCGGCGCGAGGTACCTGGTTGATGCCGGGCTGATACGCAATCGCCGACGCCGACACGAGCGGCCAGTTGGGCTCGGCAGTCCTGCTCGTCGAGCGGCCAGTCCATCTGACGCCAGCCCACTTGCGTCGATCCTTTTCGACCCGAATGGCCAATTTGCATCGCGATCTTGGCGTCGGTATGGCGATGCACGAAATCGACCAGACGCTTCCATGCGTCGACATGCTCGCCCGCATACAAACCGGTGCAGCCTGGTGTAATGCGGCCATGCGGCGACACGCACGTCATTTCGACAAAGACAAGACCGGCTCCGCCTTTGGCGCGCTCCGCGTAATGGGAAAAGTGCCAGTCGTTTGGCGTGCCGTTCACGGCCGAGTACTGCGCCATCGGCGATACGACCACACGATTCGCAATCGATAGGTCGCGCAGCTTTAGCGGAGCAAACATCGGCGGCGTCAGCAAATCAGCAGGCGGACGAACGTTCAGCCGCTTCGCTTCCTGGCGGTTCCAGCGCTCGGTTGCGTTGGCCACCAGCGCAGCGTCGCGCAATCGCAGGTTTTCATACGTGATCTGCTTGCTGCGCGTCAGCAGACTTACGTTGAACTGCCAAGGCTCCAGCCGCCAGAAGCGGCGCACGTTTTCAAACCAGGCCAGCGACACGTTGGCCGAGTGCTGGATGCGACTGACTTCATCGCGGCGCTGCGATTCGTAGTCGGCTAGGGCGCTGCTCAGGTCGCCGGGCTGCGCAATGACTGACTGATGCAGCGCTATCGCATCTTCAAGCGCAAGCTTGGTGCCCGATCCGATGGCGAAGTGCGCCGTGTGTGCTGCATCACCGAGCAACACCAACGGAACGCCGTGGGGCCTCGCGTGCCACGTTGCAAGCGTGATTGTCGGAAACTGCCGCCATAGCGAACGATTGGTCAGTATGCGGCTGCCTTTCAGCTCTTCGTTGAAAAGACTTTCAACGTAGCTCGCGGTCGCAGACTCATCTTCAACCGAAAGGCCCGAACGATGCCAGGCATCGTCAGTGGTTTCGATGACGATCGTGCTTTCACCCGGTGCGTACATGTACGCATGCATATTCCACAGGCCATGCTCGTTTTCGCGAAAACTGTAGAAAAATCCCGGCAATGAAAGATTGGCACCAAGCCAGACGAATCGATTGCTGCGCACATCCACGGTTGGCGCAAAACGCTCGGCATGGTTCGCGCGAATTGCAGAATGGGCGCCGTCTGCGGCGACAACCAGCTGCGCCCCGCGATGTGCATCGATTCCCGGATCTTCGATGCCGTAACGAATACGAACACCCAGCACGCTCGCTCGTCTCTGCAGTATCTGCAGCAACGTGATGCGCTTGATGCCGGAGAACCCGTGGCCCGACGACTTCATCGTGTGCCCGCGGAACTGAACGAAGATATCGTCCCAATAGGCAAAGTTGGCGGCGATCTCGCGATAGCTCGGCTCGTCAGCCGCCTTTAGGTTCGCCAGCGTCTCGTCGGACAGAACGATGCCGAATCCAAACGTGTCATCGGCTGCATTGCGCTCGACAACGTCGACGGTTGCAGCCGGCAAACTCTTCTTCGCAAGAATCGCGAAATACAGTCCCGCCGGTCCGCCGCCGATGATGTCAATGCGCATCGAGTCAAGCGCTCTTGGTGTACGCCACCGTGCGATCGCACGTGCACGAGTTGCGACTGTTCAGGCGCGCTCCCTTCGGAGCCACCGCGTGTTCGTCCGCTCCGCAACGAGGGGGCGATCGCTTCGATTGTCACAATCAAATACAAGTCGCATACGCCTACCGATCACCTAGAATCAATTATGCAGCGCATCCGGAATCATTTGCCATGACACGGGACGAATGCATTGCGCTCGATGCACGCGATCCGCTGGCAGCACATCGCGACAAGTTCGCGTTGCCGGAAGGCATCGTGTACCTCGATGGTAATTCGCTCGGAGCGCTGCCCCAAGCCGCGATTGAACGCGTCGCCCGCGTCGTCAAGCAGGAGTGGGGCGAGGGGTTGATCCGCTCCTGGAACGCGGCGCGCTGGATCGATCTGCCGCGGCGCGTAGGCGCCAAGATCGCTCACCTGGTTGGCGCGCAAGCGCACGAAGTGATTTGCGCCGACTCGACTTCGATCAACCTGTTCAAGGTGCTGACCACCGCTCTTCGCCTGCAGGCATCGCGCCCACAAGTGTCGTTGCCCGAGCGCAAGGTCATCCTGTCCGAGAAGACAAATTTTCCAACTGATCTTTACGTCGCACAGGGGATTATTGATGTGCTAGGTCAGGACCACGAAATAAGGCTCGTCGAATTTGACGAAGTGGCAGACGCGATCGATGACCGTACTGCAGTCGTAATGCTGACGCATGTGAACTTCAGAACCGGCGCGATGCATCCGATGCACGAAGCTCACAAGCCGCGCGCATAGCGCCGGTGCTTTGACGGTGTGGGATCTGTCGCACTCCGCCGGCGCGGTGCCGGTCGACTTGAACGGAGCAGCTGCCGACTTCGCCGTCGGATGCGGCTACAAATATTTGAACGGAGGACCCGGCGCGCCGGCGTTCGTGTTCGTTGCCAGCCGCCATCTCGCTGCGATTGCTGACGACACCTACGCCCAACCGCTCACGGGCTGGCTGGGCCATCACGCGCCGTTCGAGTTCGTCGCGGAGTATCGACCTGCGATGTCGATCGATCGCTACGCGGTCGGCACGCCGTCGATCGTCGCGTTATCGGCGCTCGAAGTCGGTGTCGACACGGTGCTCTCTGCCGGGATCGATGCCCTGCGCGTGAAGTCGATCGCGCTGACGGATTTGTTTATCGAGGTGGTTGAACAGCGTTGCGCGGCGCTGGGGCTATCGCTTGCGTCGCCGCGCAACAGCTCGCTTCGCGGCAGTCAGGTCTGTTTTTCGCATCCGCACGCATACGCCGTAATGCAAGCTCTCATTCAGCGCGGCGTGATCGGTGACTTTCGTGCGCCGGACATTATTCGCTTTGGGTTCGCACCGCTGTATGTGAGCTACGCAGATGTCTGGGACGCGGCCGAGGCGCTGCGCCAGGTGCTCGCGGAGCGTGAGTGGCAACGCACCGAGTTCCAGACTCGCGAGGCGGTTACATGAACATGCGCTACGGCGACTACCTAGCGCTCGATTCAATATTGAATGCGCAGCATCCGCGCTCGCCGGATCCGAACGAGCTGTTGTTCATCATCCAGCACCAGACCAGCGAGCTTTGGATGAAGCTCGCGCTGCACGAGCTGCGGACAGCACGCGACTCAATTCGAGCCGATGACCTGCCACCGGCGTTCAAGATGCTCGCGCGCGTGTCACGCATCATGGAACAGCTGGTGCATGCATGGGACGTTCTTGCGACACTGACGCCCAGCGAGTACAGCGCGATCCGCCCGTATCTGAGCACGAGCTCGGGTTTCCAGTCGTGGCAATACCGCGAAATCGAGTTCGTGCTCGGCAACAAGGCGTCCGCGATGTTGAAGCCACACGAGCAGACGCCCATACACGTCGCGTTACAAAGCGCGCTTAATGCGCCGTCCCTCTACGATGAAGCGATCCTGTTGCTCGCTCGCCGCGGCTTTGCGATCGATCGGGCGATCACCGAACGCGACGTTCGCGAGCCCCATGCATCTGACCCGTCAGTCGAGCAGGCGTGGCTCGCAATCTATCGAGCTCCGCGCGAAAACTGGGAGCTGTATGAACTCGCCGAAGAGCTGGTCGATCTCGAAGACGCATTTCGCCTTTGGCGGTTTCGCCACGTAACCACCGTCGAACGCATCATCGGGTTCAAGACGGGTACCGGCGGCACCAGCGGCGTAGCTTATCTGCGCAAAATGCTCGACGTTGTATTGTTTCCCGAACTGTGGAAAGTGCGCACCGATCTATGAACATCTTGCAACCACCTAACTGGGCGCAACCCAGAGGCTACGTAAACGGAATCGCAGCGAGTGGCGTCGTAATCTCTGTGGCCGGACAAGTCGGCTGGAACGCGCAGGGCACGTTCGAGACCGATGATCTCGTCGGCCAGGTCAGACAGGCACTCGTCAATGTGCTGGCCGTGCTGGCCGAAGCAAATGGCGGCTCCACACCATATTGTGCGGATGACGTGGTACCTGTTAAGTCGTGACGAATATGTGGCGCGCGCTGCGGAAATCGGCACCGTGTATCGGGAGCTGATGACAAATGGCGCGGCGCATTACCCAGCAATGACCGCGGTGCAAGTCGGCGCGCTGATCGAACCGCGTGCGAAAGTCGAGATCGAAGTCACTGCAATTATTCCCGTATAGCGACTGCTGGCAGCCAGCTTCTGTAGGCGAATGTCAATGCGGCTTGTTCATCTGAATTTCCTGCAGCAATATGGCGATCTGAGCTTGCTGTTGTTACGCATCCTGACGGGCGCGTTTCTAATCTACGGCACTCAAGACAACATACTCAGCGACGCGAGAATGCATGAGTTCGTGCAGTTCCTTGCGAAGCATAGGTTCATCTGGCCGGAGCTTATGGCGCCGCTGTCGGTTTATGCGCAGTTCATCTGCGGCGTGCTGTTTGTCATCGGCCTGCTGACTCGCTGGGCCGGATGGTTAATGACGTTCAACTTTTTCGTTGCCGTCGTCATGGTGCACTGGTCGCAGGACTTTCGTGGGTGGTGGCCCGCGATCGTGCTCGTCTTTATCAGTCTGCATTTCGCGCTGCATGGCGCCGGGCGTTACTCCCTGGATCAGCTTCTCTGGCGCAACGCCCGTCCGGACAACCGTCCGCCTAGCTTTGCGGGGCCAAGGCTATGACCGATCCGCCATCGCAACAGATCTCAGCGACCGAATTGAGGATCGTGTTCTTTCTCAAGCATCCGAAGCAGTAGCCAAGTGCGGACGCCCGAGTGCGATGTAGCGCGCCAGATGCTGATCTTCGTCGCCGAGCTGATGGTCGATCATCACCAGCCGCTTCGCGTAATGCGCAAGAGGTAGCTCCCACGTCATGCCGATGCCGCCGTGCAATTGGATGCTTTCCTCGGCGACCAGCGTGCCGGCGCGGCCTGCCGTGTACTTTGCCGCAGCCAACGTGCGCTCGCGCAAGCGCGGATCAGCGGCTAGCTTGTCCGCCGCGTTGATCACTGCAGAACGCGCCTGTTCGATCTCGAGCAGCAGATCGGTCATCCGGTGCTGCAGGGCCTGGAAGCTGCCGATCGGCACACCAAACTGCTTTCGTGTTTGAAGGTAGTCGAGCGTCGCCGTCTTAACGGCTTCCATCGCACCGAGTGATTCGGCGGCGAGCGCGAGCAGACCGCAATCGATCGCCCGTTGCAGAACCGAATGCCCGTCGCGCAGCAGCAACGCGTCCTCACCGAGCCTGACGCCATTCAGCAGCAGCTCTGCGCCGCGACCCCCGTCGATCAGCGGATAGCCGCGAAGCTGCAGCCCCGGCGCATCGGCGGGCACAAGAAAGAGCGAAATACCCTCTGCATCGCCAGGCGTACCTGCGGTGCGTACAGCAACGACGAAAGCGTCAGCCGACTCGGCTTGATGCACGACGGCCTTGGCCCCGCTCAGTTTCCAACCGTTGCCATCGCGCTCGGCACGCACCTCGACGCGCGTTGAATCGGCACCGGTGTCCTCCTCCTCGTGCGCGAGCAGGATGATGCGTGCGCCGCTGATCAGTTGCTCGAGCTCGTGCCGCGCGGCCGGGCTACCAGTCGCAGCGAGGATTTGTCCCGCCATCAGCGCACCGGCCAACGGCTCAACAACCAGACCACGACCGACCGCTTCGAATACGACCATGATGTCAAACCCCGTGCCGCCCATACCGCCGTGTGCCTCTTCGAACAGCACTGCAAGCACGCCGAGCTCGGCAAACCGCCGCCACATATCGCGGCTGCAGCCCTGCGCTGAGTGCGCAATGCGCTGCCGCGCATCGAAGCCGTATCTTTCCCGAAGGAATCGCTCGAGCGTGTCCGCCAGCATGCGGCGGTCTTCGCTATGTTGAAAGTCCAAAGTGCTCCGTTATCAGAGACCGAGGATCATCTTGGCGATGATGTTCCTCTGGATTTCGTTCGAGCCGCCGTATATCGACAGTTTGCGGTAGTTGTAATAGTGCGCCGCTGCGGGCGCGGCCTCCTCCGGACCGACCGTTGACCCTTCAGAATTTTCTTCCAGGGCATCTTCAATGAACGGACGCGCGTATGGGCCCATCGCACGGCGGTACAGCGACGTGATCTCCTGTCGGATCTGCGTGCCGCGGATCTTCAGCATCGAGCTCTCCGCACCTGGCGCGCCGCCACCTGCAACTGCTGCCAGCACGCGCAAGTTCGTGATGCGCATGTTTTCCAGTTCGATTTCAACGCGGGCCAGTCGCGCTGCAAACAGCGGATCATCCGCAAGCGCCCGACCGTTACGCGTGATTCGCGCGGCGGTCTGCTTCAACTGTGAAAAAGCTGCCATCGAAAGGCCGGTGCCAGCGATATTGGTTCGCTCGTAGGTCAGCAGGTACTTCGCGCAGGTCCAGCCGCGGTTCTCATCGCCGACCAGGTTTGCGGCAGGCACCTTGACGTCGGTGAAGAAGACTTCGTTGACCTCGGAGCCACCCTCGAGCAGCCTGATCGGCCGCACTTCAACACCGGGGCTCTTCATGTCGATCAACAGAAAGCTGATGCCTTCCTGCTTCTTTGCCTCGGCGTCGGTCCGCACAAGGCAGAAGATCATGTTCGCGTACTGGCCCAGCGTGGTCCAGGTCTTCTGGCCGTTGACAATGTAGTGATCACCTTGCAGCACAGCGCGCGTCTTCAATCCGGCCAGGTCCGAACCCGCGCCCGGCTCCGAGTATCCCTGGCACCACCAGTCGGACCCATCGAGAATGCGCGGCAGCCAATGGTCTTTCTGCGATTGCGTTCCAAACTTGATCAACACCGGGCCGAGCATGTTGACGCCGAAAGGCATGATGCGGGGTGCGTGCGCAAGTGCACACTCGGTTTCGAAGATGAAGCTTTGTATCGCGTTCCACCCTGCTCCGCCGTATTGCTGCGGCCAGTGTGGCGCAAGCCAGCCGCGGTCGTTCACCAGCGCGTGCCACTGCGTCATGTCGTCGCGTGTCAGGTGCTTTAGAGTCCGCACCTTCTCAGCCAGGCGCGCGGGAAGCCTCTTCTTCAGAAAGTCGCGCACCTCAGTGCGAAAAGCCTGCTCTTCCGCGGTAAAGCTGAGATTCATCGCCGACCTGTCACTCGGCTGTGATCTTTGCGTCGCGTATCACCTTGCCCCACTTGGCGGTTTCGCTACCGATAAACGACTCAAATTCGGCCGGCGTGCTGCCGACCGGGATTGTTCCCATCTCATCGAACTTCTGCCTGACGTCCGGTAGCTTCACAATTGCCGCTACTTCGTCGGCGACACGCTTGATTACAGCCGTCGGAGTACCTGCGGGCGCCAGGATTCCAGCCCACGTGCTACCAGTGAAACCTTTGATGCCCTGCTCGATAAACGTCGGCACCTCCGGAAGAGCGGCAAGACGCTTCTCACTTGCAACACCGATCAGGCGCACCTTGCCGCTTTTGCCGGGATTGATCAGACCCACCGCGGCGTCCATGAACAACTGTATGTGGCCGCCCATCAAGTCCGTCAACGCGGGTGCCGCTCCCTTGTACGGAATGTGCACCATACTGGTATGCGTCATCGACTTCAGTAACTCGGTCGTCAGGTTAACCGCCGAGCCGTTTCCGCTGGAGCCGTAACTCACCTTTCCTGGATTCTTGCGTGCATAGTCGATCAGATCCGCCGCGTTCTTGAACGGCGTGTCGTTATTGACCGCAGCAACCAGCGGCGAAACGCCGATCAGCGACACCGCGGTGAGGTCCTTCCTCGGGTCGTACGGCAATTTCGGATAAAGCGTTGTGTTGGCCGCGTAGGCGGCGATCACTACAGCGAACGTATAGCCGTCGGGGGGTGATTTGGCGAGAGCATCGACGCCGACGATGCTGTTCGCACCGGGCTTGTTGTCGATCACGACCGGCTGCCCAAGCCGTTCCTGCAGCTTCTGCGTCACCAACCGCGCCGTGATATCGGTGAATCCGCCCGGGGTGTAAGGAACGATCACCTTGATCGGCTTTGATGGCCACACCTGCGCGTTAGCTCGGGGAAAAATCAACGTCGCCGCGCCGGCGGCGATCGCGCTGTTGAAACGCCGACGGTCGATGCGATTCGCACTCATCCTGCCTCCTCAGTTAACACTCGTGAAAGTGCTTGCGCGATCACTTCGATAACGCTCGCGCAACTCGCGCTTCAATATCTTGCCAAGTGCGTTGCGTGGCAGTTCATCCACGCAGATCAGATCGGCCAGCCGTTGCGTCTTCCCAACTCGTGCGTTCATCCAGTCGCGCAATCCCGCAGCGGGAATTTCGTTTCCGGCGCGCTGCACGACGAAGGCAACGGGCGACTCGCCCCATTGCACGGACGGGACGCCGATCACAGCAACGTCGGAGACCGCGGCATGCTCGCGCAACTTCGCTTCGAGATCACAAGCGTAGATGTTGAACCCGCCGGAGATGATCATGTCCTTCTTGCGATCGAACAGTGTCAGGAAGCCATCGGTGTCGAATCGGCCGATGTCGCCGGTACGTATGAAACGCTTGCCGTCAGGCGCGTACCACTCGGCTTCGCGCGTCTGCTGAGGCTGCTTGTGATAGCCGATCATCATGGTCGGCGAGTGCCCGACGACCTCACCGACTCCGCCGACTCCGACTTCTTGCCCGTGATCGTCGATCAGCCGCATGTCATGACCTTCGGCCGGCCGGCCGACCGTGTGCAACTTGTCAGGATGGCGATGCGCCTCGAGGATGAAGGTACCGCCGCCTTCGGTCATTCCATAGAACTCGATCAGCCCTCCGGGCCAGCGTGCAAGCACATCGGCCTTCAACGCTGTGGAAAACGGCGAGCTGGTTGCAAACTTCATCCGAAACGAAGACAGATCGTGGCGGCCGAAATCGGAGAGCGCCATGATGCGCTGATACTGCACCGGTACCAGCATCGTATGCGTGGCGCGGTGGCGCTCAGCCAAAGACAGGAACGCAGCCGCGTCGAATTTAGCCATCAGTACGACCGTACCGCCCAACCCGAGCGCGGGAAAGAACGCGACCAGCGTTGTGTTCGAATACAACGGTGTCGCGAGTACGGTGACGGCGTCCGGCCCGTAGCCATACGGTATGCCGCGCAGCGTATGCAGCCAGCGCATTAGGTGCGGCTGCACAACGCCTTTCGGTGTGCCTGTTGTTCCCGATGAGTAAATCAGGTTGAACGGTGACTCCGGCTTAACGACGATTGGCAGGGGCACGGTACCTGGCGGAACGAGCCAGTCGTCGAACGGCGTCCCGGGCGCGCCGGACTCGAGCGCGATGCAGCGCGGTTGCATGTCTGCCGGCACAAGTGTCGCCGCAGTCGCGTCGGCAAACAGCAAGCGTGCATCGGCATCGCGCAACGTCAACGCGAAAGTGGCTGCTGTAACCGAAGGTGCGAGCGGAGCCACTAGCGCACCCGCGCGCAAGCCACCCAGAAAAATCGCCGCTTGCCGCGGTGTCGTCGATCCGCACAGCGCGATCACATCGCCCGCACGCACGCCATCGCGTTGAAGCGTGGCCGCCACACGATCCATCATCGCGTCGAGCTCGGCAAACGAGAGCGGTCGGTCGCCTTGCACCAACGCGGGTTGCTGCGGGCGCGCAGCCGCGTGCTCGCGAACGAGATCGGCGATGTTGCGAAACGTCCGCTCGGACATCGCTCGCCAACGATTGCGCGTGTTACTTGGCCGCCAGTCCCAGGCGTTCGATCAACGCTTTATCCTTCACAAAGGTCTCGGCGGCCCACTTCCGGTAATCGTCACCGCTGCGATACCAGACCGTCTGATTCAATTGCCGCATCAGCTCGACGTGCTTCGGATCGTCCAGCGCTTTCCTGAACGCGTCGTGCAACGTCTTGACCACAGCGGGATCCATGCCCTTCGGCCCAATCAAACCGTACGGTGATGTCGAAACCACGTTGTACCCGAGATCCTTCGCGGTGGGCACATTGGGCCAGCGTTGCGTGCGCTCCTCGCCGAATGTCACTAACAGGCGCATCTGTCCGCCGTCGACGAACTTATCCCATCCTGTGGCATCACTCGCCGCCATCACGTGCCCGCCGATCAGTGACTGCATCAGATCGGCGTTACCTTTGTAGGGGACGTGATTCAACTCCACCTTTGCAGCAGCCGCCAGTTCCTCAATCAGCAGATGTGGACTGGTACCGACGCCCGTCGATCCATAATTGATCTTGCCGGGCTGCTTGCGCGCTGCTTCGATGTAGTCGTTGAAAGTCTTATAGGGCGAGTCGTCCCTGACGACGAAGCCGAACGTGTAGCCGGAGATGCCAATGATGAACGTGAAGTCGTTGATCGGATGCCAGTTCACCTTTTGCATGTGCGGATAACGCAGCATGCCGAGCGGGTATTGCGCGATCGTGTAGCCATCCGGCTGCGCGGTCAGTGCGACCGTGCTTGGCCCCAGCGTCCCGCCCGCGCCAGGTTTGTTGTCGACGACGATGGTCTGGCCCAGGTGCTTGCCGGCAATTTCGCTGAGCGTGCGGAAATGCCGGTCCGTCGAGCCGCCGGCCGGCCACGGAACGACCAGCGTGATCGGTTTGTTCGGGAACGGCTGCGCATCAGCTCCGACAAGTGGCAGCAGCAAAACACCGGCGCAGCAAAGCAGCGCCAACCGGCGTGAAATTGAATGCGTCATTGCGTCTCCTTAGTATTGCTGGTGTTGCGGCCTCGTTGCGGACCGCTGATGGATGTCGAAGCAAAGCGGCGCGATAGTGCCTCAGCTACGCAGACAGGCCGATCCGACCCTTCACGTTCCACCGTCGCCTTGATCGTAAGCTGCATTGCGCTCGAAAGGGCATGGCAGGCAAGCAGCTCGAAACGGCCGCGCACCCGACTCCCAACCGGAAGCGGCGCGGGGAAGCGCACGCGATTCAGCCCGTAGTTGACTGCCGTGCCAACATCTACGATGGCGAATGCGGTGGATGACAGCAGCGGTAGCAGCGATAACGTCAGAAAGCCGTGCGCGATCGTCGTTCCGAAAGGGCCGGCAATCGCGCGCTGGGCATCAACGTGAATCCATTGCAGATCACCGGTTGCCGCGGCGAACGCGTCGATCCTCGCCTGGTCGATCATGACCCATTCGCTGATACCCAGCTCGCCGCCAACGCGCGCGGGAAGCTCTTCGAGCCGATACGTGTTTGCGGCGCTCATGGTGAGCCGTGAGAGATAGTCAGCAATTGTGTCTTCATCGCCACTACGCTGCCTGTAAGCTGACGCTCGCCCTTGGCTCCAAGGCGCCGGTCGACAACGAAGCGCTAGCATTGAGTGCAACTAACATGGCAACTTGAATCTTCGCACGTCAAAACCCCGTGAGATTGACCTTCATCGCTCGAGCGTTGCGCATAGGAAAAGCTGGCGCTCTCCTTTCTCCCGGAATGGATTGAATGAGCACCACTGAAACTGAAGTCGTTAAGCAAAAGGTCGCAGTCGCGGAAGTCCTGGAAGCCGAATCTCTGCTGCACTCTTGCGTTGACGCGTTGTCCAGCCACATCGCGGTCCTGGATGAAGACGGCATCATTCTCGCAGTCAACCAGGCATGGCGAGCCTTCGCGGATGCCAACGGATTCTCTGGGCATAACTATGGAATCGGCTCGAACTATGTCGACGCGTGCCAACCGACGTCCGGAGAAACTAACGATGGCTTTAGTGCCGCCGCCGGTTTGCGAGATGTACTTCACGGACGCAAAGACCGGTTTCAACTTGAATATCCGTGTCACTCTGCGGCGGGTAATCGCTGGTTCATATTGCGCGTGGCGCGTGCCTCGAGTGCCGGACCCGCGCGCCTGATAGTGGCGCACGAGGACATTACGGAGCGGCGCGAGGCGGAGGAAGCCCTGCGCGCCGCGAATCGAAACAAGGACGAATTCCTGGCGTTACTGGCGCATGAGCTACGCAATCCACTGGCGCCAATCCGCCATGTCCTTCAGATCATGCGAATGAGTGGCGGGCACGGACAGCTGCTGCATTCAGCATTCGAGATCATGGAGCGCCAGATCGGCCACATGGTTCGGATGGTGGATGACCTGCTCGATGTCAGCCGCATCAGTCGCGGAAAGCTTGATCTTCAGATGGAAAACATCGATCTTGCTTCTGTGATTCACCTGGCGGTGGAAGCATCGAGCCCGCATATCGCCAACATGAATCATCGGCTTACATTGTCTTTGCCCTCGGAGCCGATTCGGATACGCGGGGATTCGACCCGACTGGCGCAGGCGGTCAGCAACTTATTGAACAATGCCGCCAAGTTCACCGACAGCGGCGGATCAATTATCTTGTCAGTCGAACATGACGAACAGCAAGCATTGATCCGCGTAAAGGACAGTGGCATTGGAATTTCGGCCGAGCAGCTGCCGCTGATCTTCGAGATGTTCACGCAGCTCGACAATTCGTTGCAGCGTACTCAGAGTGGGCTGGGAATCGGGTTATCGGTGGTAAAAAGCCTGGTGGAAATGCACGACGGGACCATAGAGGCCCACAGTCCCGGGATCGGGCAGGGATGCGAGTTCATCATGCGTCTGCCGGTGTGCGAAGTGCCCGCCGCGACTCCATCTGAAAAAATCAGCAATGAAGATTCGAGACGTGCGCCCTCGCGCCGAATTCTTGTCGTTGACGACAGTGACGATTCAGCGACTTCACTGGCTACGTTTCTGCAGTTGATGGGCAACGAAACCTTTACCGCCTTAGATGGCCTTGAAGCACTGCAGATGGCCGATGTGGTGCAGCCTGATGTCGTGCTGCTCGATATTGCAATGCCGAAACTAGACGGTTACGAAACCGCACGAAGGATTCGAGCTTTGCCGTGGGCCGAGCACGTTATCCTGGTCGCCGTGACCGGTTTTGGCCAAGAGGAAGACAGGCAGAAAGCGCTTGCTGCGGGTTTTGATCATCACATGGTCAAGCCGATCGACGCGAGTTTGCTGATGGAGACGCTGGCCGAGTTGCGCGAGCAGGCAGAGCACTGAGATAGGGACAGACTTGGCCTACTTAGGTGATCACACGCCACGCCCTCTGCTCGTCACGCGACGTTCGACGTCCAGGGATCCGGGCAGCGTTTCAAGCCAGGCCGGAAGTGTCTTCGCCCAGTCCGAAGGGTCCAAATCCATAGACGGGACCCGTATGCGCTGTCCGGTTTTCTCCGCCAGTGACGCCTCATAAGACTTGCGCGCGATGTACTGAACCAAAACCGCGGGTATCAGCGTTGCCCGATCGGTGCCTTTGGCGCTCGCGATCTTGTCCAACGCGGCAAGCACCCGCCGGTCGATCGGATCCAGAAGCTCAACCGCGTCTGCCTCCGTGCTGAGTCTGCGGCGTTCCGCGCGCTCGGCGCGACGACGCTCCTCCACTCGAAGTGACCAGCCCAGGATGAAAATGACCAGGACAGCGCCTGAGGCAATCCCAATCAGAGTGACCGTTTCCTGACGCGGGCCCGCCAGATCCAGCGAAGAACTCCCCAGGCTGTAGCCCATCCCAACGGAGCATGCGATGGCAACACAGTAGCTGGCCCAAAGAGGCAGTTTTTCGAACAGCGGTAGAAGTCTTTGCCACTGCAAGGGCGCCTTGTCCAGGTCTGCGTAGCTCATGATGTTCCACTCAGCAAATCTTGTGCGACGTCAACCTGCCGCGATACTCGAGCACGCACACTACCGGTGCGAGCGGACAGTTCAAGCGCTGAAGTTCGGTATTGCGCAATACGACGAATCTAGCGTCGTACCGTCCGGCTTTGTCTGCAGAGGTGCGCGCTGCCTATCCGCCAGTGGGCCGATCGGCGTGGTTCACCTGATCGGCAGACAGAGTAGAGCGATGCGCGTGCAATGCACTGAGCACCAGCTCAGATAAGCCTTTACCCTGCGTCTGATCAACATACGCGAGCAGCTCGCGCCGCATGCGTGGATCCCAGAACTTTCGAATGTGCGTCGCCACACCCTGCAGCGCCTCTTCGCGGTCCGGCATCGCCTGAAAGAATTCGCCGATGCGGTTCGCCATGTGAACCAGTGTTTTGGGGTCCACGAGCGCGATACTCAGCCGGGTGTTTGAGCCGCAAGACCAAACCGCTCTGGATCGGTGTACGCAACAAAGTCTTCGCGGCGCGCGAAACCAGCCAGCGCCAACCCCGCAGCTTGCGCAGTGCGCACGGCAAGTACCGTCGGCGCTGAAACCGCCACCAGCATCGAGGCGCCGATCATTGCGGTCTTCTGCACCATCTCAAAACTTGCGCGACTCGTCACGCAGACAAAGCCTTCACTCGCGTCGAGCTTCGCGCGCGACATCGCACCAGCCAGCTTATCCAGCGCGTTATGACGACCGATGTCCTCTCGCAACAGGAGAGCCTCGCCTTCCGGGCTGCACCACGCTGCTGCGTGCGCCGCTCCTGTGCTCTGCTGTAGCGCCTGCGCCGCGCGGAGGCCGCGCAGCGCTGCGGCGACAGCGGCGGCAGTGACGTGGATGCGCTTCGTGTTCCGATTGAATGTAGGCAACTCGCGCTGCACGTGCTCGAGGCTCTCGGTACCGCACAGACCGCAGCCGGTGCGGCCCGTCAAATTGCGCCGCCGTTCCTTCAGCCTGAATTCGCAAGCCCCGGCGACTTCCATGTGCACTTCAATGCCCAGCGGCGTTTGCTTGATCTCAACGTCGTGCAGCTCTGACGCTTCTGCCAGCAGACCTTCCGTCAGACCGAACCCGAGCGCAAAATCGTCGAGATCGGCGGGCGTTGCCAGCATCACCGCATGTGAAATGCCATTGAAGACGAGCGCGACCGGTACCTCATCAGCCAGCCAGTCGTTCGCGCGCTCGGTACGGCCGCCGCGATGCGTCGTGACCGTCGCCTCGCTGG
The DNA here is from genome assembly GCA_963710675.1 of uncultured beta proteobacterium. GTDB lineage: Bacteria > Pseudomonadota > Gammaproteobacteria > Burkholderiales > Burkholderiaceae_F > JACCZX01. Next base: position 70,413 of record CAVQBE010000017.1, read on the forward strand.
CACCGGCAGGACGCAGCTCGGCATCGTCGGGTTTCAATTGCCCACAACCTCTGCCGGCGTCTTCCTGGCCTGCGCCAGCAAGTTCAACTGCGTCGTGTTGAACTCCGAGTACTCCCGCTGCCAGCTCGACGGTTGTGCGACCGGCATTACCTGCACCGCCGTGACCTTGTACTCGGGACAGTTGGTGGCCCAGTCGGAGCTGTCGGTCGTAATGACGTTGGCGCCTGACTCTGGAAAGTGGAACGTCGTATAGATCACACCCGGCTGCATGTTTTCGCTCAGCACCGCGCGCAAGACGGTCTGACCCGCGCGGCTTTCAACGCCGACCCAGTCGCCGTTCTTGATGCCGCGATCCTGCGCATCGTGCGGATGGATCTCCAGCCGGTCTTCGCTGTGCCATCGGTTGTTTTCAGTACGACGCGTCTGCGCGCCGACGTTGTACTGCGACAGGATGCGCCCGGTCGTCAGCAACAGCGGGTACTTGCGCGTCACTCGCTCTTCGCTCGGCACGTACTGCGTGATGATGAAGCGGCCCTTTCCACGCACGAACTTGTCGACGTGCATGATCGACGTGCCGGCCTCCTCCGTGTTTTCGTTGCACGGCCATTGCACACTGCCCAGGCGGTCGATCTTCTCGAAGCTGACGCCACGGAACGTCGGTGTCAGTTCGGCGATCTCCTGCATGATCTGCTCGGGGTGCGTGTAGTGCATCGGGTATCCGAGCGCGTTCGACAGCTTGACGGTCACTTCCCAGTCGGCCAACTCGCCCAGCGGCTCCATCACCTTGCGCACCCGCGAGATGCGTCGCTCTGCGTTGGTGAACGTGCCGTCCTTTTCGAGAAACGAGGAGCCGGGTAGGAACACGTGCGCATACTTGGCGGTCTCGTTAAGGAAGATGTCCTGCACGACGACGCATTCCAGCGACATCAGCGCCGACGCCACATGCTGCGTGTTCGGATCCGACTGCACGATGTCTTCGCCCTGGCAGTACAGCCCCTTGAAACTGCCGTCATGCGCCGCGTCGAACATGTTGGGAATACGCAGGCCCGGCTCGGGATTCAACGTCACTCCCCACGCCGCATCGAAAGTGCTGCGCACTGTGGTGTCGGATATATGCCGATACCCCGGCAGCTCGTGCGGAAACGATCCCATATCGCACGAGCCCTGCACGTTGTTCTGGCCGCGCAGCGGATTCACGCCGACACCTTCGCGGCCGACGTTGCCGGTTGCCATTGCGAGGTTGGCGATCCCCATCACCATCGTCGAGCCCTGCGCGTGCTCGGTTACACCGAGTCCGTAGTAGATGGCGCTGTTGGGACGGCGCTCGCCGAGCTTGCCTTCGACGTTACCCGTCGCAAACAGCCGCGCCGCACCGCGAACCAGATCGGCTCGCACGCCAGTGACCGCTTCAAACGCTTCAGGCGAGTTTTCGGGCCGCGCCACGAAGTCTCTCCATTCGCGGAAGCTCTTGTCGTCGCAACGCTCGCCGATGTATTGCTCGGCGAGCAGCCCTTCGGTAACGACCACATGCGCCAGCGCGGTGATAACCGCGACATTGGTGCCGGGCTTCAGCGGCAGATGGAAATCCGACTTCACGTGCGGCGAATCGACCAGATCGATCTTGCGCGGGTCGACGATGATCAGTTTCGCGCCGTCGCGCAAACGTCGGCGCATGCGCGAGGCGAACACCGGATGCGCGTCGGTCGGATTGGCGCCGATGATCATGATCACATCGGAGTGTTCGACCGACTTGAAAGTCTGCGTACCCGCTGACGTGCCGAACGTCTGACCGAGTCCGTAGCCGGTCGGCGAGTGGCACACGCGTGCGCACGTGTCGACGTTGTTGTTGCCGAACGCAGCGCGCACGAGTTTTTGCACCAGGTACGTTTCTTCGTTGGTGCAGCGTGACGATGTGATGCCGCCGATCGAGTCCTTGCCGTACGTCGCCTGTAGTCGCTTGAATTCAGCGGCCGCGTAGTTGATCGCCTCGTCCCAGCTCACTTCCTGCCACGGATCACTGATCTTCTTGCGGATCATCGGCTTCGTAATCCGATCCTTGTGCGTGGCATAGCCCCATGCGAAGCGACCCTTGACGCACGAGTGGCCTTCGTTGGCCTTGCCATCCTTCCACGGCACCATGTTGACGACTTGACTGCCCTTCAACTCGGCCCTGAAACCGCAGCCAACACCGCAATAAGCGCAGGTGGTAATAACACTGCGCTCGGGCAGGCCATACATGATCACGGTCTTTTCCTGCAGCGAACCGGTGGGGCAGGCCTGCACACAGGCGCCGCAGCTGACGCATTCACTGTCCATGAACGGCTGATCCTGCCCGGCGACGATGCGCGACTCAAAGCCGCGCCCGCTGACCGTCAATGCAAACGTCCCCTGTGTTTCCTCGCACGCACGAACGCAGCGGTAGCAGACGATGCACTTGGCCGGGTCGTAAGCGAAGTAAGGATTCGACTCGTCCTTGGTGTCGTTCAGATGATGTGCGCCGCCATACTGGTTGCCAACGCCGTATCGCACGTCGGACAGCCCCACCGCGACCGCCATTTCCTGCAGCTCGCAGTCTCCGTTCATCCGGCTGCACGCCTGGCAGTCGGCCGGATGGTCGGACATGTAGAGCTCCATCACGCCCTGACGCAGCTGCTGCAGTCGATCACTTTGCGTGCGCACTTTCATGCCGGCTTCAGCCGGCGTTGTGCACGACGCCGGATAACCTTTGCGGCCTTCGATCTCAATCAGGCACAACCGGCAGGAACCGAAGGCATTCAGACTGTCGGTCGCGCACAGCTTTGGCACGCTGATGCCAGCCTCGGCGGCTGCGCGCATCAATGACGTGCCCTTCGGCACCGTGACTGATTCGCCGTCAATCTCGAGCGTGATGCTTTCTACTGACTGGCTGCGAGGCGTGCCATAGTCAACCTCTCGCCGTAGTTCCGTGTACATGTCGTCTCCTGCTCAGGCCGCCTGTTGATCCGGCCTCGTATCCCGAACGATCCCGAAGTCTTCGGGATAGTGGTTCAGCGCTGACAGAACCGGCAGCGGCGTCATGCTGCCCATTGCGCACAGGCTGCCGTTCACCATGGTATCGCACAGGTCACGCAAAAGAATGACCTGCTGTGCCCTGTTCTGATTACTTGAAATGCGGTCAATTACCTCCATGCCTCGCGTCGAGCCGATCCGGCACGGCGTGCACTTGCCGCACGACTCGATCGCGCAGAACTCCATCGCGTAGCGCGCTAGCTCTGACATGTTCGCGGTGTCGTCGTGCACGACGATTCCGCCATGTCCCACCACCGCGCCAGCGGCCGCATAGGCCTCGTAATCGAGCGGCATATCCCACTGCGATTCAGGCAGGTACGTGCCCAGCGGACCGCCCACCTGCACCGCCTTAATCGGCCGTCCGGAGCGGCTACCGCCGCCGAAGTCATAGAGAAGCTCGCGCAAAGTAATACCGAATGCTCGTTCGACCAGGCCGCCGTACTTGATGTTCCCGGCGAGCTGGAACGGCAACGTGCCGGTTGAGCGGCCCATGCCGTAGTCGCGATAGAACTGGGCGCCACGCGCCAGAATCAGCGGCACGCTGGCGAAGGTGATCACATTGTTGATTACCGAGGGCTGCCCGAACAGGCCCGCGATCGCCGGCAACGGCGGCTTCGCACGCACGATGCCACGCTTGCCCTCGATGCTCTCGAGCATCGCGGTCTCTTCGCCGCACACGTAGGAACCGGCGGCCTTGCGCACGTGCATATGGAATGCTCGGCCCGAACCACACACATTGCTTCCAAGATAGCCGGCGGACGTGGCATGCGCGACCGCTTCATTCATCACCGCTACCGCATGCGGATACTCGGAGCGGATATACACATAGCCTTGCGTTGCGCCTACGGCGAGGCCCGCGATCGTCATGCCCTCGATCAGCATGTAAGGGTCGCCCTCGAGTGTCATCCGGTCGGAGAACGTGCCCGAGTCGCCCTCGTCCGCATTGCAGACAACGTACTTCTGCGCAGCAGCGGTGTTGAACACGGTCTGCCATTTGATGCCGGCAGGAAAGGCAGCGCCACCGCGACCGCGCAGGCCCGATTGCGTCACTTCCTGCACGATCGCAGCACCCTCCAGCGCCAGTGCGCGCTTCAAGCCGGCCCACCCCTCGTGCGCTTCATAGTCTGCTAACGACAGCGGATCTGTGACTCCCATGCGTGCGAACGTCAGACGCTGTTGCTTCGCCAGATACGGAATTGCTTCGATCGGCCCCAGGCATAGCGGGTGCGCGTCGCCGCCGAGCACGGCATCAAGCATTGCCGGCACATCTTCTGGCGTTACCGGTCCATAAGCGACGCGGCCCTGAGGTGTCTGCACTTCGACCAGCGGCTCGAGCCAAAAAAGGCCGCGCGAACTGTTGCGCACCAGGTCGAGCGCGATGCCGTGACGAGCGCTTTCGGTACGCAATGCGGCAGCGACCTCGTCGGCTCCGACGGCCAACGCCGCGGAGTCGCGCGGCACATAGATTCTTACGAAACTCATGCCAGTGATCCGAGCGCTGCGACCACGCGATCGAACTTATCCGGCGTCATGCGCGCATACAACTTTTCGCCGACCATGATCGCCGGCGAAGATGCGCACATGCCGAGGCAGTACACCGGCTCCAATGTGTACGCGCCATCGGCACGCGTGTGGTGTGACGCACAGCCAAGCACTTTCTCGGCGTGCGCCATCAGCGCGTCGGCTCCGCACGCCTTGCACGACTCAGCGCGACACACCTGCACCACGGTGCGTCCGGCAGGCTCGCTGCGGAAATGATGGTAGTAGCTAATGACGCCGTGCACCTCGGCACGCGACAGATTCAAACCCTTCGCGATCGCGGGCACCGCTTCGGCCGGGATACATCCGAGCGCATCTTGGACGTCGTGCAGGATAGGAAGCAGCGCACCTGGCTCTGCGGCGTGTCGCTCCAACACGCTTTGCACGGTACCTTGCGCATCGCGTGGAAACAGTGAAGCAGTCATCAAAATTGCCTTCCAGCATGCGGAGCCGGCACAGTGACAAGACCCGGCGCATGCCTTGGCCAGTTTATCAATGGTGACGCGGCGTACCATTGACCACCGTCAATTTGCCCACGACGCTGATGAATGCTCCCGAGTCGTCGCACAAGTTAAAAGCCTCCTTCAAGTGGGAAGACCCCTTCCTGCTGGACGATCAGCTTTCGCCGGATGAGCGGATGGTGCGCGACGCGGCCCAGGCTTACGCGCAGTCCAAGCTCGCGCCGCGCGTTCTCGAAGCATTCAGGCATGAAAAGACCGACCCGTCGATATTTCGAGAGATGGGCGAACTCGGCGTGTTGGGTGCTACGTTGCCGACCGAATACGGCGGCGCAGGGACTGAACTACGTCTGCTACGGCTTGATCGCGCGCGAGATCGAAAGGGTCGACTCCGGCTATCGGTCGATGATGAGCGTCCAGAGCTCACTGGTGATGCTGCCGATTTATCAGTTCGGCTCGGAAACGCAGCGAAAAAAATATTTGCCGAAGCTGGCGACCGGCGAATGGATCGGCTGCTTTGGGCTGACCGAGCCCAATCACGGTTCAGACCCTGGAAGCATGGAGACACGCGCGAAGAAAGCAGACGGGGGCTTCCGCTTGAGCGGCTCCAAGATGTGGATCAGCAACTCGCCGATCGCCGACGTGTTCGTCGTATGGGCGAAGAACGATGCGGGACACATTCGCGGCTACATCCTGGACAAAGGCGCCAAGGGGCTGTCCGCACCCGCGATTCACGGAAAGTTTGGTTTGCGTGCATCGATCACCGGCGAAGTCGTGATGGACGACGTCTTTGTGCCCGCAGAAAACGAGCTTCCTAACGTCGAAGGACTAAAGGGACCTTTTGTGTGCCTGAACTCGGCCCGCTACGGCATCGCGTGGGGTGCGCTCGGTGCCGCCGAAGCGTGCTGGCACACAGCGCGCCAGTACGTGCTCGATCGCAAGCAGTTCGGACGCCCGCTAGCCGCCAATCAGCTGGTGCAGAAAAAGCTCGCTGACATGCAAACGGAAATCGCACTCGGCCTGCAAGGGTGCTTGCGTCTGGGACGTATGAAGGACGAGGGCACGGCCGCCACCGAGATCACATCGATCGTCAAGCGCAACTCGTGCGGCAAGGCGCTTGACATCGCGCGTACGGCGCGCGACATGCTGGGTGGCAACGGCATCAGCGACGAGTACGGCGTGGTGCGACACATGGCAAACCTCGAAGTAGTCAACACCTACGAGGGCACGCACGATATTCACGCGCTGATCCTCGGCCGCGCGCAAACGGGGATTCAGGCGTTCTTCTAGTTACAGCCCCACCTTCGCGAGAAGCTCCATCAGCCTTTCCTTGTGCGGCTTGCTGGTCAACGGATAGGTATCGAGCCAGCGGCGCGTCGAAAACCCCGCATCATGCGTCCGGATTTCGTCAGCTTCCCATTCAGCCGCGGAAAGGTTTCCGGCAGCTACCAGTGCAGCCGCGAGATACACGCGCGTTTCGACATTATCTGAATTACGAGCAAGCGCCTCGCGTAGATTGATCAACGCCTGCTCAATGTCGTTCTCGAACAGATAAGCCCGCCCCAGAAGCAGAAAATACAAAGACCCGCCGTTCGGGTTGAGCCGCAGCGCCGTTCGCAGCAAAGGAATCGATTTCGCGGGCTGTCCTACATAGGTGTAAATGCCACCCATGAACGCGTAAGCATCTGCGTACGAAGGGTTCAGCGCGATTGCCTGCTGCAATGACTTGAGCGCCTGGTCGTGCTTCTGGCTTTGAACGTGAACGAAGCCCAGCGCCCAATAGACGTCGGGAATCTCCGGATCGATCTGGCGCGCCGTTTCAGCGAGCTCCAGGGCTCGGGTGAGCGTGGCGGACGATTCGGCGGAGTTCTGGTAGCGATAGTCCATCGCGTAAGTCATCGCCAGGCCCGCGTAGGCGCGAGCAAACTTCGGATCAAGCTCGAGCGCCTTCGAATACAGCACGCGAGCCTGGTGGTTTTCATCGGTGCGCCGAACGAGAAACAGCGCTTGGCCGCGCAAGAAGTGCTCGTAGGCCTCCGGGCTGTTGGTGTAGCGCTTCGCTAGGCGTTTTCGCTCAGCATCACTGATCGTGCCGGGCAACTGCTCAACCAGACTGCGGCTGATTTCATTTTGAATAGCCAGTAGATCACCGAACGGCCGTTCGATTCGCTGGGACCAAAGCTGCTCGTTGGTTCGCGAGTCGATCAACCGGATGTTTATCCGCAAGGTGTCGGCTGCGCGCTGAACGCTTCCCGATACGACATAACGGGCAGTACGTGCTGTCTGGCTGTTGGCTTGTTCTGAGGAAGCACTGATCAGGCGCAGTCCGGACAGACTTGAAAGATCGGTCGCCAGATCGTTGCTGATGCCACGCGCCAGATAACCTTCCTTCGCATCGTCGCCGACCGTGTCGAACGGCAGCACGGTCACTGTCAGCACGCCGGTCTGGCGCCCGTCTTCCGTATCAAAGACATCCGGACCAGCAGCCGGCATCGGCGATGTCTGTGATCTTGTGAAGACGTACGCGCCGGCGACGATCAGAATGAACAGGATGCCAGCCGCGAGGCCGAACACGCGGCTCGGGCGTGCGTCGCCGTGCGGCACTCGTTGCGGAACGACCGTCGCATCGTCGCGCGCTGGTATCTCGCTGGGCCTGTCTACACGCGCGATCAGTCGATAGCCACGCTTCGGAATGGTCTCAATGTAGGACGGGGATCGAGGATCGTCGCCGAGCGCCCTGCGGAGTTTTATGACACTTTGCGTCAGCACTTCGTCGCCGACAATCACTCCGGGCCATACGGCGTGCAAAAGCTCTTCACGGCTGACGACCCGCTCGCCATGCTCGGCCAACAGCATTAGCACTTGCATCGCCTTTGGCTCGATACGCACCGTTTCATCGGATCGCCGGAGCTCGTTGGCTGCACGATCCACCCACCACTCGCCGATCCGAATACGCGGCTTCACCTCTAGATCGGTGACGAAAGGCTGGTCAGACACTTCGTCTCCACCGACCGCCGCGCGCGCAACCCGTTGATTTGCCGACGCACGCATTTCCATAGGAAAAGCGTAGGCGTTTCGTCAGGAGCTTCATCAAGTCGAGATTCAAGATGCCGGGTGCTCGTTCACCGCTGAGCAACGGTCACGCTTTGACAACCATCCGAACGCAAGGAGACGCTCGTGAAAAAGTTACTCATCGCTGTCCACACGGTCTTGATTTCATCGCTGTGCCTGCTTGCGCCGTTGGCGGCCGCGCAGCCGCTCCAAATTAAACCGCTGGCCGAAAAGAAAGTGGCGGAGCTGCCAGCGGGGTCTTTATTCTGGCGAATCGAGAACTTTACTGCGCTCGCTCAAGCTCAGGCGGCCGCGGGGCCATTGTCACTGGTTGCCGAATCGGCCGGCAAGGTCTGGCTTTTCACTCTCGGCCCTCCGGGTGGGTCATCGGCAGGGGCGGTCAAGGTCGCTGAATTCGGACCGATTCCACGCGTGACGGCACCTCAGTACCTGCTTCGAATCAACGAGGCCAGCGGCCCGCCGGGAAGCGTCACGCCTGTGCACACGCATCCCGGATCAGAGGCATTTTTCGTGCTGGCGGGTGAACAAAGTATCCGGAGTCCGCACGGTGTGATGAAGGTCAAGGTTGGCCAGCCGGAGGCGGGACACGGTGCCGATATGCCGATGCAGGTGTCGAGCAGTGGCTCGACCGATCTGCACTCGCTGGTGATGTTCGTCGTCGACGCGACAAGACCATTTTCATCACCGGCAACGCTTCCCTAACAACAAGCAGGCGGCCGCTCGCACGAGCGAGGCGGCCGCCAACACGGTTAGCGCTTCACCTCAAATTCGCCAACTACCACACGCTCACCGCCTGCACTCTTTAACCGCAACGTCGTGCGCTGATCCTGCTGTGCCGCCGTTCCGAATCCGCTCGACAGCCACAGCATCAGCCCGGTGCTCGACGCGAGCACCTGCTGGCGGTGGCCGAAGAAGTTCGCTTCGACCCGATACTTGCCAGGCTTCGCGTTTCTCAATGCGAATTCTTCGGGCCCATATCCGCCGGTAGCATCGCGTGTGATCGCGCCGCCCTGATACGAGAGGTTCCGTCCGTAGAAAACCTCCTCTCCATTGGGATCGATAACGTGCAGGTCGACATCGGTTGCATCGGCATCCCATGCGAGTACGACGCGCACGTCGAGTGGCAGGTTCTTCAGCAGGCGCGGCTCGATCGCTGAAACATTAACGGGCTTGCCCGCGCGCTCAGCTTCGGACACGATGGCGTTGAGCTCGGACAGCGCGATCAGATCGGCGTCGGCGAAGCGCGAGTCCCACGCCCCCGTAACGACCTCGTACAACCGGTCAACTGCGCGCTGCGATTGACCCGACAGCGCAAGCGCCAACCCAAGGTCGCGATGCGATTGCGGCTCGTTCGGCGCCAGCTCGAGCACGCGCTCAAAAATCGGAAGTGCCAGAGCGATCTCACCCGCCTGCTGAAGCCGATAGGCCAGCAATCTCAGCACTTGCCGGTTCTGCAGGTCCAGTTCGGCCAGGTTCGAAAGCGCACGCAAACCGAGCTCGCGCTGACCCTTCTGCAGAAAGAACTCTGCACTATCGAGAAAGAACCCGACACTCGTCGTGTTGTCGCGCCGCTCATCGAGGTAAGTCGCGTGCCAATACTGCGGCTCGGTCGCCTGCAGTCGCTTGGTCCACGCCGAGTTGGACGCCGCCGGCTTCAGCGCGATCGATATGCTCGGCGCGGCCGATCGGCGGCCATCCTTTTCTTCGCGCTCTGCGGCTGCGGCAAGGCGAGAAGCAGCGGGCGAAGCCGGCGGCGCAGACGTCATCGGCAGCGGCGTCGAAGCGTCACGAGGTGAATCGTTGCGCCGTTGCCGTGGCAATGCTTCGCTTTGACCGAGCGCGCCGGCCTGTGACTTCGCGATCTGCAATACTTTTGCGGGCTCGTCCTTCGGAAACGCGCGATTCCACCAGGCGACTCGCGCTTCAAAGCGTCGCACCACCTGCGCCAGCCGCGCTGCATCGCTTTGCATCCGGTTTTTCTTCGTGGTTGCCGCCAACCGGTCGTACGCCGCACGCAGCGACGCCGGCGGCTCGATCTCGTGTCGTACATAGTCGTCAAGCAGCTCGAGGACGAGCAGCGAAGTTTCGCGCGTGGCCAGTCCAAAGCGCCGACCGATCTCGCGGATGCGCGCCTTGTTGACGCGCGTGTCGCCCTCCAGCGACGCGAGTGTCAGACGTGCCCACTGCAACCCTGCCAGTCGCGAGACGTTGCGCCCCGCGTCGATACGCACGGTTCGTGTCGTGACGGCGCCGTCGCTGCCACGCAGTCGCAACGCCAGATCGGCGCTGTTCGCGGTAAGTATTCCTGCTAGTACAAGCCGACCCGCATTCGCATGCCGCGACTCAACCACGATTTCCTTCGCACCCAGTGCAGACACGTCGACTAGCTGCGTGCCACGGCCGAGCAGCGCGTCGGTGGCCTGCGCTTGCGTCAGTACCGTCAGGTCAATGCTGCGCCCGCCGCTGGCCTCGGCAACCGCATGCAGCGCTGCCGGATCTGCGCTGTTCGAGCTGTGCACCATGTATGCGGGCACCGGAAATGTCCGCCGCCAATGTGCGCCGTAGTTCGCGAGCCCGTCGGTAAACCAGATTGCTTCCTGCGAAGCGCCATCGTGAGCAACATCGCCGAGCTGGCTCGCGCCGTCGTAGACCGTTGCCTGCAGTGCCCGGCGCAGAGCCGTCCAATCGCCGTTTGTAACCATAAAGCGCTCGCCTGCGCGGGCTACGTCAGCCACACGTGTCAGCGTGACGGCAATCGTTCCAGCCCGCCTGAAGTACGCGTCGAGCAGCGCAAGTTCGCGATCGATCTGCCGGCCCGCGCTCGAGCCGGACGCGTCCCACACGATCTGCACCTGCCGCGGCATCGGGCGGCGCGCCGACAGCGAAGAAACCGCCAGACTCAGCGTGAAGAACGACTCGCCTCCTCGCTGCTCTGTCGTGAACTCAACAGGCCCAGCAGGCGTTGCCTGGACGATCAGAGGGTCGTTCGGAAGCGTCGCGCCATCGAGCGATTTCCGGGCGACGAAACCACCGCGCGGATCGCGCTCGAACGCCAGTCCGAGCGAATTGCTGCTGACGATCTGCGGCCGGGCAGCGGTACTCGCATAGCGCAACGAGACCTCAAAACGGTCGACAGTTCTTGCATAGGCAAGTGGCAGGGACAGTCGCGCCGTTGCAGGCTCAACCAGACGCAGAACGACCGTGCGCGTTTTGCCCGGTGCAAGTGGATAGATGCGTAGCTCGTAGTTGTTGCCGAGCGTTGTCTGCAGAAGGCCAGGATCAACACGACGTCGCACGATGTCCTCGAACACCTGCTGGGCGCGTGCCTTCTCCACCGGCACTGCGTCACGCAGCTCGCCGTCGATGTCGAGCGCAAAGCCGCTGACGATTTGACCGCTTGCGAGCGGAAACTGCAGCTTGCCTTCAAGAACTCGCCCGTTCGGATTGAAAAATTCCATCTGCACGCGCGTCTCCGCCACGCCCGCTGAAACTTCAACGTCGACCTTCAGCGCCTGCAGACGGATCGGCTGCTCTGCACCGGCGACTTGAAGAACCGGTGGTCGCCACGCGGTCGCTGCAGTCGGCGGCACCAAATGCTGGCGAGGCTGGGCGAATGTGGCCGTTGTGGCAGCCAATGCGGCGCACGCGGCGCCAATGAAAAGTAACAACCGGGACGTGCGGGCGATCATGTGGTGCCTTTCTGCAAACGGCGGATCGAGCGAGTGCGACGCGCCTGCAGCTGAAACGGCCCGAGATCGCTTTCGGGGTTAAAGGAAGTTGTCGCCGCGACAAGCGGCAACCAATGCCGAAAAACGCTGAGGTGAGGTGAGCCTACTTGCCTAGCTCGAACAGGCTGGTTGCTTCCAAGCTGAGTACCTCCGCATCGCGCTGATTCCGCATTCGCCAGGTCCACTGAACGATTCCAAGCGTCGGGCGTGACCGTGCCTTCTTGACATCGATGACCTCAACCTGCAATTTCAACTGGTCGCCCGGCCGAACCGGATTTGGCCAACTCAGCTTTGCCAACCCAGGCGAACCGAAGGACTCCGAACCGACGAGAACGTTGTCAACGATGAGTTTCATCGCAAGACAGCACGTGTGCCAGCCGCTTGCGATCAGGCCGTTCCATCGGCTGGCTGCCGCACGCTGTGCATCAATGTGGAACCACTGTGGATCGAATTCACGCGCGAACTTGATGATTTGTTCTTCCGCCACGGTCACCGACCCGGCATCGATCAATTGTCCCGAATAAAACTCGTCGAATTTCACCGAGCGCGTTCTTCAAATCACAGCGCGTGTGGTGTCGCGGGACGCGGACGGTGCGCGCTCAGTTGAACCGCACGTATTCGAAGTCCATCGGCCGCTCATCCACCGGCACTCGAGGCGGCGCGATCCACCCAGCATACTGACCGGGCTCGACAACGCGCTTCATCAGCGACGCGACGAAAGCGCGATCGTCATCGGTCGGAATCCAATCTCCGAGGCGCGAGTTCCACTGGTCGCTGGCGACGACTCTGCCTTCGGGCGACACATGGATACCGGCCAGCGATCCGATGCGGCGGTTGAACGCCTTGTGCGGGAGCAAAAGTCGATGCGGCAGCCCGGCCCTTTCAATCACGCGATTCCAGCGACCAATGCCCGCTTCCGAATCCCGGATGAAGTCATCGCGCAGCACTTCGTTCAGCGCGTTAAGCATCGGTACTTCGCGCTCGCGCAGTTCACCCAGGCCCGCGCCTGCGTCAAGCACCCGGTAGCTCGCGTCCTTCAGCACGTGATCGTCATCGCGCTTGGCTTCCTTGAAGCGACCCTTCAATCCCGAGCTATAAAAGATCGCCGCGTTGGAAGACTGATCGGCGCCGAACAGATCGATCGTCACGCTGTAATGGAAATTCAAATAGCGCTGGATCGTCGGCAGATCGATGACTCCTGCCGCACGCACCTTGGCAGGATCATCGGTCTTCAGCTGGTTCATCACCTCGCAGGTGCGCTGGATCACACGTGCGACGCCGGATTCGCCGACGAACATGTGATACGCCTCTTCGGTCAACATGAACTGCGTCGTACGCGCCAGCGGAGCAAAGCCGGATTCGGCAAGAGCATTCAGCTGAAACTTGCCGTCCCGATCGGTGAAGTGCGTGAACATGAAAAACGCGAGCCAGTCCGGCGTCTTTTCGTTAAAGGCTCCAAGAATGCGCGGGTTATCGGGATCGCCCGAACGGCGTTCCAGCAACGCTTCAGCCTCCTCTCGCCCATCACGCCCAAAGTACCGATGCAGCAGGTAAACCATCGCCCAGAGATGGCGGCCCTCCTCGACGTTGATCTGAAACAAATTGCGCAGGTCATACAGCGATGGCGCCGTCAGCCCGAGATGACGCTGCTGTTCGACCGACGCCGGTTCGGTGTCGCCCTGCGTGACGATGATGCGGCGCAGATTTGCCCGATGCTCGCCCGGCACTTCCTGCCATACGGGCTGACCTTTGTGATCACCGAACTGAATCGTGCCGCCCGGCTGTACCGGATTCAGAAAGATGCCCCACCGATACTCCGGCATTTTCACGTAGCCGAAGTTAGCCCAGCCATCGCGCTCGACGCTGATCGCGGTGCGGAGATACACGTCAAATCCCTGACTGCCGTCCGGGCCGGTCTCGCGCCACCAGTCGATAAAACGCGGCTGCCAGTGTTCGAGCGCACGCTGCAGCGCCTTGTCGGCGCCAAGGTCAACGTTGTTTGGAATCCTGTCGCTGGTCGCGATGCTCGTCGCCTCAGTACTCATATACGTTCCCACTTGAATCGTGCCTTGTTGCCGCTGCCATACACCTTCAATGCGCCGGCATCGCCCACCGCATTCGGACGCGAGAAGATCCAGTTTTGCCACGCAGATAAACGTCCGAACACGCGCGTTTCCATCGTCTCAGCAGCACCAAAACGCAGGTTCGCTTCCATGCCGGTCAGGGCATCGGGCGACATGCTGGCGCGCTCCTCGAGAGCAATGCGGATTTCATCGTCCCAATCGAGTTCGTCTGGCGCAACGGTAATCAAGCCAAGCTCGAGCGCATCACTGGCATTCAGTTTCTTTCCAATCGCCGCGCGTGCATTCGCAACCGGCTCCGGTTCACTGTAGAAGCGCGCGTCGATGCGCGCCAATCGATCGACGCGCGGATAGGGACCGAAGTTCATCTCAGACAGTGCGATCGACGTATTTTCTGCCGCCATATATGTGCGATCAGAGGCCAGCGCGAGCTCAAATAGCGTCCCTGCGAAGCAGGATTCGGCCTCGATCAATGCGAACAGCGTGCGCGATGACACGTCGAGACGTGCGAAGGTGCGCCGTAGCATGCCGATCGTCTCGCGCACGAACCAATGGGAGCGCTGTTGGTCCAGCGTCGCATCGACCGCGAGCACTCCATCAGCGTCGCCACGCGTCTTCAACAGCCACGTGCCGATGTCGGTCTGATTAGTACGCAGCATCAGGATCGCGTCGTCCAGCTCGCGCGCCATCGCGAGCGGCCACCAGTCGCAGCCCGCCGCGACGATCGCGTCGCTGCTTCGTGGTTGCGGCTCACGTGGCGCGTTCACCGTCAACGTGGCTCGTCGCGCTGCACGATCGATCGACACATCGACGAATTCGTAGTGATAACCCGCCTTCGTCGATCGTGCGCTTCAGCGGAGTCAGCACGACACCGCATTCGGTGGCAGTCTCCGATGGCCGATCACTCAACGTCGCCAACTCCAGTGCGCGCCGTTTTACCTCGCTGCCGAACTGCTGCGACTTGACGACGGCATCGACAAGCCTCCACTCCTTGGCGCGAGCGCCGCGCACGCCTTCAGTCGTCGTGCAGAAGATATCGGCGAGGTCGTGCCGCACCTTGCGCTTATCGGTAAGCCGCGTCAGTCCGCCGGTGCCGGGTAACACGCCCAGCAGCGGTACTTCGGGCAGGCTGACCGCGGACGAGCGATCGTCGACGAGAACGATCTCATCGCAGGCCAGCGCGAGTTCGTACCCACCGCCTGCCGTCGTTCCGTTGCACGCGGCGATGAACTTCAGTCCCGAATGACGGCTCGCATCTTCGATGCCGTTGCGAGTTTCGTTCGTGAACTTGCAGAAGTTGACCTTCCACGCATGCGACGACAGGCCGAGCATGAAAATATTGGCGCCGGAACAGAAAACTCGATCCTTGCCGCTGGTAATGATGACGCAGCGCACTTCGGGATGCTCGAAACGGATGCGCTGGACGGCGTCGTGCAGCTCGATGTCTACTCCGAGGTCGTACGAATTGAGCTTCAGCTTGTAGCCCGGGCGGATGCCGCGGTCCTCCTGAACGTCGATCGTCACGCGCGCAAGCGGACCGTCGAAGTCAAGTTTCAAATGTGCATAACGCTCCGGCTCGGTTTGATAGTCAACCTGAGAATCCGCCGGCGCGGACACGGCTTCCGACGAACCTGCATGCAAACCGTGCGCTGACACGCGGTCTCCCTGCGACGAAAAAAATCTGCTCTATTCTGCCCTTGTTTAGCATTCGCATATGCCTGCTCACGCACTGCCTGCCATCCCTCCCCCTAGTCAATTCAACTTCGCGCACCATGTGCTCGAACTGAATGTGGGGCGCGCCGCGAAGGTCGCCTATCGCGACGATGAGCGCACGTTGACTTACGGCGAGCTTGCAGAACGCGTGCGCCGATTTGCCACAGCACTCGGTGCGCTCGGCATCCGTCGCGAAGAGCGTGTGTTGCTCTTGATGCACGACACGATCGACTGGCCCGTCGCCTTTCTGGGTTGTCTTTACGCAGGTGTCGTACCCGTCGCTGTCAACACACTGCTGACTCCAAACGACTACGCCTACATGCTGGTCCACAGCCGCGCCCAGGCAGCATTTGTTTCCAACGCGCTGATTCCGGCGTTGAGCGAGGCGATGAAAAGCGTGCCGAACGAAGTGAAGCACGTTGTAGCGGTGCCCGAATTTTCTTCCTTCATCGAGCAGCACTCGTTGGCGCCCTGCGCTGCGCCAACCGCGGCGGACGACATTGGATTCTGGCTGTACTCATCAGGCTCTACCGGCAAGCCGAAGGGCACCGTGCACACGCACGCGAACCTTTACTGGACGGCAGAGTTGTATGGCAAGCCGATTCTTGGCGTCCGTGAAGACGACATCGTGTTCTCGGCGGCGAAGCTGTTTTTCGCCTACGGACTGGGTAACGCGTTGACATTCCCACTGTTGGTGGGAGCGACAGTCGTACTGATGGCCGAGCGCCCAACGCCGGCGGCGGTGTTCAAGCGTCTGATTGAACAGGGCCCCACGATTTTCTACGGTGTGCCGACGCTGTACGCCGCAATGCTCGCGTCACCCGATCTGCCGGCGCAGACGCAAGTCAAATTGCGCATCGCGGTGTCCGCTGGCGAGGCGCTGCCGAAGGACATCGGCGAGCGTTTCAATACACACTTCGGCTGCGAGGTTCTCGACGGCATCGGCTCGACCGAGATGCTGCACATCTTTCTATCGAATCGACCCGGGCACGTTCGCTATGGCACCACCGGAACGCCGGTGCCAGGTTATGGCATCGAGCTACGTGACGAGCGCGGTACGTTGGTCGGCGACGATGCGATCGGGGATTTGTACGTCAATGGACCGAGCGCGGCACTGATGTATTGGGGAAGTCGCGAAAAATCGAGCGCCACGTTTATCGGTGGGTGGACCAAGAGCGGCGATAAATACGTTAGAAGTCGCGATGGATACTTCACATACGCAGGCCGCGGCGACGACATGTTGCGTGTCAGCGGC
This sequence comes from uncultured beta proteobacterium, assembly GCA_963710675.1. Classification (GTDB taxonomy): domain Bacteria; phylum Pseudomonadota; class Gammaproteobacteria; order Burkholderiales; family Burkholderiaceae_F; genus JACCZX01. Next base: position 87,307 of record CAVQBE010000017.1, read on the forward strand.
CAGTACGTTTCACCGTTCGAAGTCGAGACCGCTCTGATGCAGCATCCCGCCGTGCTGGAGGCAGCTGTCATCGGAAAGACGGATGCCGACGGTTTGACCAAGACCAAGGCCTTTGTAGTGCTGAAGGGCACGAGCAGCGCTTCGACTGAACTCGAAGACGAACTGAAAGCCTTCATCAAAGGAAAACTGGCGCCGCACAAGTACCCTCGTTTTCTTGAATTTGTTGCAGAACTGCCAAAGACGGCAACCGGGAAGATCCAGCGCTTCAAATTGCGCGAAAAGGAAGCGTCGGTTGGATGATCCGGCATTGACGAGCCACGTGCGCGTCGCTACGGCGGCGCGCGAGTATTCGCTCGAATATCAATGGATCTCCGAGAGCGCTCGGGGATCTCGCGCGAAGACCCAGAATCACCCTTACTCGTGTTCCTGCACGAAGGTCTTGGTTCGGTCGCAATGTGGCGCGACTGGCCACGGCAGCTCTGCGCTGCCGGCGGTTTTCGGGGCCTCGTTTATTCGAGGCCTGGCTATGGTCGGTCGACAGCGCGCGCACCCGGCGGAAAAGTGGCCGGTCGACTTCATGCATTCGCAGGCACGTGACGTTTTGCCCGCGTTGTTGCGGGCAGTCGGCGTGGATAGTGCTACCGATCGCTCCCTGGCTGGTGGGCCACAGCGATGGTGCATCGATTGCGCTGCTTCACGCGGCGGCGTTTCCCGACCGCGTCGCTGGCGTCATTGCGCTGGCCCCACATGTATTCGTCGAAGATTTATCGATCGAAAGCATTGCACGCACTCGCGAGACGTATCTCGCAACTACCGATACGCAGGAGTCGGGCCTCAGGGTTAAGCTTGCGCGCTATCACAACAATCCCGACTCGGCTTTCTGGGGATGGAACGACATTTGGCTCGACCCAGCGTTTCGCAGCTGGAATATCGAAGCCATGTTGCCCTCGATCACGAAGCCGGTTCTGGTAGCGCAAGGTGAAGATGACGAATACGGGACCATGGCGCAGGTGCACAGTATCGCGAGACATGTCCCGCATGCGCAGGTGCTGAAGCTGGCCCGGTGCGGGCACTCGCCGCAGCGCGACCAGTCCGAGCGAGTAATCGAAGCCGCGATCGACTTCATTGCACGACACACACAACAGAGGACGTCCGAATGAACAGGAGACAGACACTCGCCCTCACTGCTGCGCTATTCACAGCAGTGGCGGCATCGCCGGTGACCGCGCAACAACAGCAGAAACTGAAAGTCGGCTTGATGCTGCCTTACACCGGCACATTCGCGGCCCTCGGCAACGCCATCGAGAACGGTTTCAAGCTGTATGTGCAGGAAAGCGGCGGCAAACTTGGGGGACGCGAGATCGAGTACTTTCGCGTCGACGACGAGTCGGACCCCGCGAAGGCAACTGATAACGTCGGCAAGCTGATCAATCGCGACAAGGTTGACGTCGTTGTCGGTACTGTGCATTCCGGCGTGGTCATGGCGATGGCAAAAGCAGCACGCGAAACCAACACGCTGCTGATTGTCCCAAACGCGGGCGCGAATGCGGTGACCGGACCGATGTGCGCACCGAACATTTTCCGCACGTCGTTTTCGAACTGGCAGTCGGCGTACGCAGCCGGTGTCGTTGCCGCTGAGCGCGGGCACAAAAAGGCGGTCTCGATCACGTGGAAATACGCGGCCGGTGATGAAATGGCGGTCGCGTTCAAGGAGGGTTTTGCCAAAGGCGGCGGGACTGTGATCAAGGAACTGAATCTGCCGTTCCCGGGCGTTGAGTTCCAGGCGCTGCTGACCGAAATTGCATCGCTGAGGCCCGACGCGACCTTTGCATTCTTTGCCGGCGGCGGCGCAGTAAAGTTCGTCAAGGACTATGCAGCTGCCGGATTGACGAAGACGGTACCGCTGTACGGCCCAGGTTTCCTTACCGACGGTACGCTTGAAGCGCAGGGAGAAGCCGCGCAGGGTTTGCTGACTACGCTGCACTACGCCGACGGCCTGCCGAATGAAAAAGACAAATCTTTCCGCCTGAATTACGCGAAGGCGTACAAGCTGCAACCTGACGTGTATGCCGCTCAGGGGTACGACGCGGCGCAACTGCTGGCCGCCGGGTTGAACGGAGTCAAAGGCGATTCATCGAAGCGTGCGGAAATGATCAAGGCAATGGAGTCGGCCAAGATCGACAGCCCGCGCGGGCCGTTCACGCTTTCGAAGGCGCATAACCCGGTGCACGACATCTATCTGCGCAAGGTGGAAGGCGGCGCCAACAAGTACCAGAAGGTGGCCGTTAAAGCGCTGGCCGACCCGGCGACCGGCTGCAAGATGTAGATCGCAGGCTCCAAAGGAACGGCGGTGCGTGGGAAACTGCGCACCGCCGTTTTCTTTTCCCAATGGACCTCGCCACATTCCTGATTCAGTGTTTGAACGCAGTCCAGTACGGGCTGCTGCTGTTTCTCGTCGCGAGCGGCCTGACGCTGATTTTCGGAATCATGGGCGTGATCAACCTCGCGCACGGCAGCTTCTACATGATCGGCGCGTACATGGCCTATGCACTTGCGCCCTTGATCGGCGCAACCGTCGGCGGCGGGTTCTTTGCAACGCTTGCACTGGGACTGTTGCTGTCGATCGCGTTCGGCTACCTCCTCGAATGGAGTTTCTTCAGCTTCCTGTACGAGCGCGAGCATCTACAGCAGGTCTTGATGACCTACGGACTCATCCTGGTCTTTGAGGAGTTACGTAGCATTCTGGTCGGCGATGACGTGCACGGCGTTGCAGCGCCGGAATGGCTAACCGGCAGCGTGCCGCTCGGCGATGTGATGACCTACCCGACGTATCGGTTGTTCATCTCCGCGGTCTGTATTGCCGTCGCGCTCGTTCTCTATTTCGTGCTGGCGCGCACACGTCTGGGCATGATGATTCGCGCCGGCGCGAGCAATCGCGAGATGGTTCAGGCGATGGGCATCAACATCAAGTTTCTCTATCGCTTGGTCTTTGCCTTCGGCGTGGCGCTCGCAGTCCTGGCCGGGATGATTGCAGCTCCGGTGTCTTCGGTCTATCCGAACATGGGCGGCCAGGTGCTGATCATCAGCTTCGTGGTCGTCGTCATCGGCGGCATCGGATCGGTTCGCGGCGCACTGCTCGCTTCACTGCTGGTCGGTCTGGTCGACACGTTCGGGAAAGTGTTTTTTCCCGAAGCGGCAGGCGTGCTGGTGTATCTGTTAATGGCAGGCATTCTGCTGTGGAAACCCGAGGGTTTGTTTCGGCAGGGATGACAATCGATCTGCGCTCACTGCCAATGCTTGTACTGCTGGTCTTCGCCGTTGCGTTTCCGTGGCTTGGCGAGAAGTACTACGTCGACCTTGTAGTAAAGATCATGATCTTGTCGGTGTTCGCCCTTAGCCTCGAGTTGCTGGTGGGTCAGACCGGACTCGTATCTTTCGGCCACGCGGCTTTTTTCGGCATCGCGGCCTATGCCGCAGCGTTGCTGTCGCCGCAATCGGGACCCGCGTCGTTCTGGGTCCTGTTTCCGGCAGCGCTGGTTGCAGCCGGTTTGTATGCGCTAGCCGTTGGCGCTTTGTCGCTTCGAACGCGCGGCATCTACTTCATCATGGTGACGCTCGCCTTCGCGCAGATGGCTTACTACGTGTTTCACGACACGAAGGTCGGCGGCGGCAGCGACGGGATCTATTTGTATTTTCGTCCGGAGATCGCGATTGGCGGCATGACGCTGCTTGATCTCAGTTCACCGCTTGTCTTCTATTTCTTTGTTCTGGTTGCACTGGTACTCACCTTTCTGATGCTGGCAGCCTTGCAACGAAGCCGCTTTGGGCGCTCGCTTGCCGGTATCCGCGTCAACGAACAGCGAATGCGTGCGGCTGGGTTCTCAACCTACCCATACAAGCTCGCTGCGTTCGTCGTTGCCGCGATGCTGGCGGGAGTTGCGGGTTTTCTTTACGCGCTCAAGGACGGTTATGTGAACCCGGAGATCCTGTCGTGGCATCAATCGGGAGCGGTGTTGCTGATGATCATCCTTGGCGGCATCGGCAGCTTGCGCGGAGCAGTCTTGGGAGCAATCGCGTTCGTCGCACTGCAGGAGTTTTACCAGTCGCAAGCAATCTTTGGAGCGTTTGCCAAGCACTGGCAGCTAACTCTGGGTCTGACCATCATTGCCTTTGTGGCGCTGATGCCGCAGGGCCTGATCGGACTGGGCGCGCAACTGCGTCGACGAGCTGCAGCATGACGCTGCTCGCAGCGAAAAACATCTCGCGCCATTTTGGCGGCGTGCGCGCAGTTGACGATGTGTCGCTGACCATCGATCGTGACGAAATTCACGCAGTCATCGGTACGAACGGCGCAGGCAAGTCGACGCTGATCAATGTGTTGTGCGGTGAGATCGCCCCGACATCGGGCCGGGTTGAGCTTATGGGCCGCGATGTCACGAAATGGAGCCAGCCACGTCGCGCACAGTCGGGACTGGGTCGCAGTTATCAGCGCACGACTATTTTTCCCAATTTCAGTGTGCGGGAGAACTGCCGCCTTTGCGCACAGGCGCGCTGGCAACGGCCTTGGGACTGGTTCACATCGGCGACTCAGTGCGACGCCTCGAGCGCAGCAGCGGATAACGCATTGCGGCGCGCCGGACTGGTATCGCACGCCGATGAAATTGCGGCGACGCTGTCGCATGGTGCAAAGCGCCAGCTGGAGATCGCGATGTGCCTGGCGACGAGGCCGCAGATTCTGCTTCTCGATGAACCGTTAGCCGGCATGGGCTCGGAAGAAACGGAGCGCATGCTCGGCTTGCTTAACGAATTGAAGTCAAGTCACGCCATTTTGCTGGTTGAACACGACATGGACGCCGTATTTCGGGTGTCGGACCGCATCACCGTGATGGTCAACGGTCGTGTACTTGCAAGTGGTACGCCGACGGCAATACGCGCAAACGCGGAGGTACAGGACGCCTATCTGGGCGCGCACCTGGACGATGGAGTGTCGCAATGAGCATCAGCGGCGCACCGCTGATCGACGTCGCGCAGCTGCACACGCACTACGGTGCCAGCCACATCCTGCACGGTGCGTCGCTCACGATTAAAGCCGGCGAGGCCGTCGGCCTTCTGGGCCGCAACGGCATGGGAAAAACAACTTTTATTCGTACGTTGCTCGGACTCGTGCGGTCGACGTCGGGTGCAATTCGAATCCGTGGCACCGATTGCACGCACGCTCGGCCCGATCGCATCGCACGGCTCGGCATCGGTTACGTGCCAGAGGGTCGCGCCATCTTTCCAAACCTGTCGGTGCGTGAGAATCTGCTGATGGCCGCACGCGCGGGAACAAACGGCCGCTGCGACTGGTCGCTCGATCGCGTGATGCACACTTTTCCTCGCCTTGCGGAGCGCCTGCAGTCCGGCGGCGCACAGCTCTCAGGGGGCGAACAGCAAATGCTTGCGATCGGCCGCGCGCTGATGACCAATCCTGACGTGATGCTGTTCGATGAAGCAACCGAAGGGCTGGCACCGCTTGTTGTGCGGGAGATCTGGCGCATCATCGGCGCGATACGCGAGAATGGAATCGCATCGTTGATCGTCGACCGCAACTATCGCTCGGTACTCGCACAGACCGATCGCTGCGTCGTGCTCGAAAAGGGTCGAGTGGTGCTCGAAGGAAAATCGGCGGAGCTAGCCAAGACACCCGAAAGACTCTCGCGTTACCTTGGCGTTTAAATAAAAAACGGCGCCATCGGCGCCGTTTCGTTCAAGCGAAATGGCTCTAACGTCCGATCGCAGCGATGCCTCGCTGCGCGGCGATGCTGTGCGTCGTCGCGCTGGGATGGAACGAGTCCCAGTAGAAGTACGTCGCTGGTGTCGCGCACAGCGTCGGCGGTGCAACGAGATCGTTAAAGCATGGAGCGGTGGCGTTTGTAAACCCCAGCGCCGCCGGGTTGGCGATCGCTTCGGTGTTCAACGCGAATACGTCCAGAACATAGAGGCTAAGACCGGGTGAAGCGGCACGAATCTGCGCGATCTGCTGGGCCATTGCTCCATTGAACTGTGCCGATAGTTGTGTGGCGCCTGCCGCCGCGGTAGGACCAAGCGCCTGCGCACGCGGCGTCTTGCCGACGTCCGGGCTGTTCGCAACAAGAATATGGCGAGCACCGGACGCATACAGCCGATTGATGATCGTCACGACATTGGTCACCGCGCCGGTCAGCACCGTCGTAGGCGCATTCGGATTCGTCTGCGCAAGTGTCAACGCATCGACGATATCGTTGCCGACCGCGACCGCGTCGACGATGAAAAGCGCGCTCGCGCTCGAAATGAAGTTCACCCGCGCGAAATATTGATCGAGCTGAGCCACCATGTTGGGCACGCCTTGGATGGTGCCGGCAATGGGTCCGGTGCGTGCGCCCGAATAGGCAAAGTTGTTACCGCCGGTGCGCGATGGCGTCACCGCGGCCCCATAGCGTGCAGCAACGATCTCGGCGAACAACTGTCCATCGGAAAATTTGCCGGTTGCATAGGGCGGGGCAGGAGGACAGTTCGCAGGAATCAGGTTACAGGTATTGCCGGTATCACTGGTGCTGGCACCGAAGACATACGTGACTTGGCCAAATGCCGGCTGTGGCGGCGGATCGTCATCGCTGCCACCGCACGAAACAAGAAATGCAGCCGCGGCGAGCGCAGCAAGAACACGAGCCGCGTGGCGGCTGAAGTTGATCATGGGTTGTCTCCGGTGAATCTGATTATCGATGGCACACCAGCGCCACTCTCGATACGCTACGCTCGTACAGGCATCCGCTCGTCCGAGCCGCTGATAATAGTCGCTTGCCGTTACGCGTCACCGTCCGGCTTGCGCCCGCCGCAGGCGGTCATGTATCGCTTCCCACTGCGGGCCGAACGGAGGTTCAGCAATCAGCAAGCGATCTGCGCCGCTCGAGTCAAGTCGGTGCAAGGCGGAGTACAACAAGCGAGCGTAATCGTCTGCGCCGTTCTGCAGCCGCGATAGCCAACGAAACGTTGGCGCGACAGTTCTGCAGCAAGAACAACGGTGCGAGCACCGCGACCTTGGCACCCCCCGGCCTTGCCAGAGTCAAGGACAGCTCGTCAATCGACATCACTTTGAGCGGAGTATGAGGCGCGTAGTGTTTCTCCAGACGACCCGAGGCACGCGGCGATTGCGCATCAGCATCGAACACCGGACGGCCGAGCGCGGCCTGCAATTGATCGCGCGTGATCGCACCGGGCCGCAGCAACATCGGCTTATCCGTGCGCACATCGACGAGCGTTGACTCGATTCCGACAGGACACGCACCACCGTCCAGAATCAGGTCGATTTTGCCGCGCGCTTCACGCCGAGATCATCGAGCACGTGTTGCGCAGTAGTCGGACTGATCCTGCCAAAGCTGTTCGCGCTCGGAACTGCCAGGGCGTCGTCAAATGCGTGCACAGAGCGCGCGCCCAAGGGTGCGCAGGCGATCGGAGACCGACAGAATCCTGCCCGCCGGTCAAGATGTCGCGTGCGCGTGCGCTGCGTCTGAGGACCAGCGTCAAGGGGCCAGGCCAGAACGCACTCGCCAGGACGCTCGCTTCATCGGGAACTTCGATGGCCCATGCTCCAGCGCTTCCGCATCACCGACGTGCACGATTACGGGGTGATCGGCAGGCCGCCCTTGGCCGCAAACAATGCGCGCACAGCATCGTCACTGTCAGCATCAGCGGCCAGTCCGTAGACCGTTTCGGTCGGCACCGCGACGAGGCCGCCTCGGCGTAAAACTTCAACGGCGCGATCGATCGCCGTTGCATCGACCGCTGGAGTGTTCATCGGAGCCAACGTCTCACACTGCAGGTGCGATACCAAGCGCACCTGCGACACGCTGCGCACGGACGATTGCTTCGCTCAACGTGGGCGCCACGCGCGTGACGTGCCCCATCTTGCGACCTCGGCGCGCTTCGCGCTTGCCGTACAGGTGCAACTTTACGCCGGGAACCGCCAGCACCGACAACCAGTCAGGTTCATTCATTGCGTCATCGTCCGAGCGACTATGGAACCACTGATCGCCAAGGATGTTCAGCATGACCGACGGCATGATCTGGCTTGTATCTCCGAGCGGCAGATCCGCCATCACGCGCGCCTGCTGCTCATACTGACTCGTCACGCACGCGTCGATCGTAAAGTGGCCTGAATTGTGCGGCCGCGGCGCGATTTCGTTGACGAGCAGCGAACCGTCGCGAGCACGAAGAATTCGACGCAGAGCACTCCCACGTAGTTCATGCGCTCCCGCAAGCGTCACCGCTGCCTCGCGCGCGCGTTTCGCAATCGGATCGTCGACGCGCGCCGGAGCGATCGACGTCGCGAGAATCCCGCCGCGATGCACGTTTTCCGCCAGTGGAAATGTCACCGCGTTGCCGTTGGCTGCTGCGGCACGCAACAACCGACACCTCAAGGCGCAGCGCCAACTTCTTTTCGAGCACGCACGGCACGCTTCCCATTGCGCGCCACGCCTCGCGTGCTGCGTCCAGTGTGTCAACCGGCACCTGGCCCTTTCCGTCATAACCCATTCGGGCCGACTTCAAAATTGCGGGAAACAGCTGCGAATCAACGGTACGGAAATCTTCTTCGCCTTGAATCACAAAGTGCGGCGCCACCGCAATGCCGCTCGCAGCAATGAAACGCTTTTCGGCGATTCGATCCTGCGCTATTGCAACGCTCGCCGCGTCGGGACTCACACTGCAATGCTGCGCAAGAAACTCCAGTGCTGCCGCTGGGACGTTCTCGAACTCGGTGGTGGCAGCGCGACAGCGTCGCCCCAGCTCAGTCGATGCAGCTCTGTCGAGATATCCGCCGCAATGTGGTCGTCGGCCACTGCGCCTGCCGGGCTGTCGTTCCCGGATCAAGCACACAAACTTTATAGCCGAGTGATTGCGCGGCCATGCAAAACATGCGTCCCAGTGGCCGCCGCCGAGCAACCCGAGCCAGGAACCCGGAGGAATATTGGAAGTCATGGCGGGCAATGATAAAAATGTGCCGCGCTAAGGCGGCCGCGCAAGCTGTTGTGCGTGAAATCGTCTGGCGCAGCTGATTTTCATGTAACTAGTCCGACAAAAGTAGATTTTATTTTGTCGGTGCTTTTAAAGCGGCAAGGTCATGTTGCGAGCTTTTCGCTCGAGCGCGGGACCGCAGCGCGTCGCGAGCTCCCCTGCGTCGACAGCATCTCGAGCGCAAAGAGTGCCGCATTCGCCGCGCCCGCTTCACCGATAGCAAACGTTGCCACGGGTACGCCTCTGGGCATCTGCACGATCGACAGCAGCGAATCCTCGCCGCGCAGATACTTCGATGGGATCGGCACGCCGAGCACCGGAATCAACGTCTTGGAGGCGAGCATGCCAGGCAGGTGGGCTGCGCCACCGGCGCCTGCAATGATCGCTTTCAATCCACGGGCACGAGCTTCTTCGGCGTATGCAAACATCTCGTCGGGCGTGCGGTGCGCAGAGACGACGCGAGTCTCAAAGCGGACCCCGAACTCCTTCAGCACCTCGCATGCGTGCTGCATCACGTCCCAGTCGGACGTTGATCCCATCAGCACGCCGATCAGCGGCGCGGAGTGACCATCACGTTTCATCTTGTATCGCGCGTAAAGGCGCAATTGTACGGATCACTGGCCGCCGTTTACGGTCTGCCCGGTCAGCCGCGACAACGCTTCGCGATACTTCGCGGCTGTTTTCGCAACAACGTCTACGGGCAATGGTGGAGGGGGCGGCGCCTTGTTCCACTGCTGCGTCTCGAGCCAGTCTCGTACGAACTGCTTGTCGAACGAGGGTGGAGACGAACCTTCAACGTATTGCTCGGCTGGCCAGAATCGCGACGAGTCGGCCGTCAGGACTTCGTCCATTAATCGTAGTTGACCGTCCGCGTCGATGCCGAATTCGAACTTCGTGTCGGCGATGATGATGCCGCGTGTCGCGGCGTATGCGGCAGCCGCTTCGTACAGCGCCAGACTGATCGAGCGAATGCGGAAAGCGAGCTCTGCGCCGATGACTGTTTCCATCTGCTCGAACGAAATATTTTCGTCGTGCGTGCCGAGCTCGGCTTTATTGGCCGGAGTAAAAATCGGCTCCGGGCAGTTTGCTCGCCATTTGCAAGCCGCTCGGCAGCTCGATCCCGCAAACGCTGCCGGTGCGCTGATAGTCTTTCCATCCCGAGCCGATCAGATAACCACGCACGACCGCCTCCACTGGCAGAGGCTTCAGCTTCATCGCTACCACGGAGCGGCCGCGAACCTGATCCAGTTCATCGCTCGCCACAACAGACTCGGGCGCAATACCGGTCAGGTGGTTTGGCGTCACATGCGCCAGCCGTTCGAACCAGAAGTTGGACATCGCGTTGAGCACTTTGCCCTTGTCTGGAATCGGTTGGCTCATCACCACGTCGAATGCGGACAATCGATCAGTCGTGACGATCAACAACTTGTCGTCACCCAGTGCGTAACTGTCGCGCACCTTGCCTCGATACACGAGCGGCAACGACTTGATGCTGGACTGCAGGAGTCCACTCACGCGAACTTGCTCACGTTCGGAAGAAATACCAGCCGACAATCGCCACCCAGGTGCCGCCCGCAAACATCAGCGCCAGCATCACTGCGGCACTGCCAACATCTTTCGCGCGCTTGCCGAGCGGGTTGATCTCCAGAGAATCGCGGTCAACGGCCGCTTCGATCGCGCTGTTAAGCAGTTCAACGATCAGCACCAGGATCAGCACGCCTACCAGCGAGATCTTTTCTCCCAGCGCAATCGGCAATACCAAAGCACGGGCGTCAGCACTGCCGCCAGCATGACCTCCTGCCTGAACGCGTCTTCGCCGGCCCAGGCCGCTCGCAGACCATCCAGCGAATAGTGCGTCGCGTCGACCACGCGGCGCAAGCCGCGCTTTCGCTTCTCGGCGCTGCGGTCGAGAACGATACGACTCGAGGATTGCTCTGCCATGGCGCCGCATGATACGACCGCAGAACCGATCTCGGATGCCGCCCAGTATCATCGCCCGCCTTGCCCTCGCCGTTCGGCCCCATGCCCACCATCGACTACTCGCGTTTCTATCGCTACGACGACTTGATGGCAATCCTGCGGGGTTTTGCCGACGAAAATCCCGACTATGTCTCGCTTGAAACGATCGGCACCAGTCATGAAGGTCGATGCGATTCCAGTCGTGACACTAACCCAACGCGCCACTGGCGCTGCGACCGACAAGCCCGCGTATTGGGTGGACGGCAATATTCACTCGATCGAGCTGACAGCGTCCAGCGCGTGCGTGTACTTTATCGATTGGCTGCTGAAAGAGCGCGGCACTAACGCCGAAGTCGCGCGTGCCCTTTCCACTCGCACGTTCTATGTCTGCCCGCGCATCAACCCTGATGGTGCCGAATGGGCGATGGGCGACAACCCGCGGTACGTTCGCTCGTCGACGCGACGTTATCCGTTTGACGAAGATCCAATTGACGGCCTGATCACCGAAGACATCGACAGTGACGGCCGAATTCTGCAGATGCGCGTGGCCGATCCAAACGGTCCGTGGAAAAAGCATCCGCAGCAGCCGAGCCTGATGGTGCGCCGCGCACCGACCGATGCACCTGGCGGAGAATATTTCCGCATATTTGCCGAGGGGCGGATCGAGAACTACGACGGCGTCAATGTGACCGTCGCGGGTGTCACAGGCAACGCCCAGGGACTCGACCTGAATCGCAACTTCCCAGCAAATTGGCGGCAAGAATTCGAGCAGCTCGGTGCTGGGCCGTTTCCGACATCCGAGCCCGAAGTGCGCGCGATCGTCGAATTCTTCATGTCTCACCCGAATATCTGCGGCGGTACCAGCATTCACACATTCTCCGGCGTGTTGCTGCGCCCGCTCGGTTCGGCTCCCGACGACAAGCTTCCCGCCGAAGACCTATGGACGTATCAAACCGTTGGCAAGAAAGGTGAGGAGCTGACCGGCTATCCGGCAATCTCGATCTGGCACGAGTTTCAGTACATGCCGGGCGAGTACATCAGCGGCTCATTTGACTGGATCTACGAACACCTGGGCATGTTCACGTGGACCATCGAAATCTGGAATCCTAAAAAAGAAGCCGGCATCGAAAGCAAGGAGTGGATCCACTGGTTTCGCGATCATCCGATTGAAGACGACCTGAAAATTTTCGAGTGGGCGCAGCGAGTTTCGTCCAACGAGGGACACCTCGACTGGAAGCCCTTTGATCATCCTCAGCTCGGCAAGGTGGAGATTGGCGGCTGGAACCGCATGCACGTGTTCGCAAATCCGCCGCCGGCTCTACGCGAAAAGGAGATCGCACGCTTCCCCCAATGGCTGCTGTGGCAAGCGCTGATTTCGCCCAAGCTCGAAATTGGCAGCGTCGAAGTCAAGCCTGTCGGGCCTGATACATGGCGCGTCCGATTGATCGTGCAGAACAGCGGCTGGCTGCCGACCTACGTCACCAAGATGGCGGTCAAACGCAAACTGCTGCGCGGTGTACTCGCCGAAATCAAATTACCGGCCGGTGTCGAACTGGTATCGGGCAAGCCACGCGAAGAAATGGGCGAGCTCGAAGGCTGGGCTTACATGCACACCGGAATTTCATTCTGGCCGAACAAGAAAGTCACTGCCGATCGAGCGCACGTTGACTGGGTAGTTAAGGGCAAAGCAGGTTCCAAACTTCAAATTGCAGCCTGGCACGAAAGGGCGGGCCGCCTCGAAGCTAGCGTCACGCTCGAATAGCGACGCAGCACGGCGCGCCTCCGCGCACGTACATTGTGCGACGCCTTCACACTATCCACATGAAGATGGTCAGGGCCTAGTTGGGAACAGTAGCCATTCCGGTCTGGGTTGCGATCGTCGGCGCGTTGCTTGCGCTGTGGGCGGTGCTCGATCGTCTGCTGGTGCCCAGCGTGCGTTGGGTCATTCGCAGTCGAGCCAACAAGGTGCTTGACGAAGTCGGTCAGCGACTTGCGTCTGCAAGTCAGGCCTTTCCAGCAAACAAGCCGGCGCACGCTGATCGATCGCCTCGTGTTCGACGAAAAGGTGCAGCAGGCTGCCACCGCGCACGCACAAGCTCATCAGATGCCGCGCGAAGTCGTACACGACATCGTCGAGCGGTATGCGCGCGAGATCGTGCCTGCGTTCAACGCCTATTTCTACTTTCGAATCGGTGCGTGGTTAAGCCGAAAGGTCAGCCGCCTGTTGTACCGGGTACGCATCGGATACTCCGACGAGGCGGGCCTGGCCGCAGTCCCGCCGAACGCGACGGTGGTGTTCGTGATGAATCATCGCAGCAATATGGACTACATACTCGCTGCGCATCTGGCCGCCGAACAGGCTGCGCTTTCATATGCGGTCGGTGAATGGGCACGCATCTGGCCGCTGCAGCAGATGATCCGCGCGATGGGTGCATATTTCGTGCGCCGTGGCTCCGGCAACGAGCTGTACCGGCGCGTGCTGGAGCGCTATATCGCATTGGCAACCGAGGCCGGCGTCACGCAGGCGGTGTATCCGGAGGGGGGTCTGACTCGCGACGGACGCATGCGCGAACCCAAGTTCGGGGTCCTGGAATACATGCTGCGCGGTTTCTCGCTCGATGGTGAACGCGATCTCGTTTTCGTTCCGCTCGGATTGAACTACGACAGAGTGCTGGAGGATCGAACACAGCTATTGGCAGGTACCCCGGGAGCAAAGAAGTCGGCAGTGAGCGCTGCGGCGTCCACATTGAAGTTCATCTTCGCGCAACTTGGACTTGCGCTTCGCAGCAAGTGGTATCGCTTCGGGTATGCCTGCGTCAACTTCGGCACACCGATTTCAACCAAGGCCTACTGCGCGCAACGAGGAATCGACTTTCGCAAGCTCGCCAAGGAGGATCGGATCGCCGCAGTCAGCGCGCTCGGTCGTCATCTAATGGATCAGATAGCGCGCCTGATTCCGGTGTTGCCCGTGCCGCTGGTTGCGCGAGTCTTGCTCGAAACGAAGGGCGGAGCACTGAGCGAAATGGAAGTCAAGTCACAAGTCGGCACGCACGTCGAGCAGCTGAAGGCGCGCGGCGCCCACGTTTACGTTCCACGCAGCGACTGGGATTATGCGGTGGCGGCGGGCTTGCGAATGCTGACGCTTCGGCACCTGGTTGACGAATCGGCCGGCCTGTATCAAGCCAATGCAAGGGAAACCACGCTGCTGATGTACTACGCCCGCTCGATCGAGCACCTATAGCCCGTTCCCTATAGCCAAACGAAGTACGCGTACCGTCGCAAACGGCCGCGTACTCGAGCCACCTCAGTGCACGTGCTGCGATAACGCCCCGGTCGTGTACTTGTGCGCGATGCTCGTCAGCGGCAGCGGCTGAATCCCGCTCGCCTGACCTTCGCAGCCAAACTGCACGTAGCGCTGCTTGCAGATCGCCTTGGCCGCTGCGCGCGCGGGCTTCAGGTAGTCGCGCGGATCGAAGTGGCCTGGATTTTCGTGCAGAAATTTGCGGATCGCAGCGGTCATCGCCAGACGGATGTCGGTGTCGATGTTGATCTTGCGAACGCCGTGCTTGATCGCCTCCTGAATCTCTTCGACCGGCACGCCGTACGTTTCTTTCATGTCACCACCGTAGGTTCGAATTTCGTGCAGCAAATCCTGCGGAACCGACGATGAGCCGTGCATCACCAGATGCGTATTCGGAATTCGGCGGTGAATCTCCTTGATGCGGTCGATCGCAAGAATGTCACCGGTCGGCTTACGCGTGAACTTGTACGCGCCGTGACTGGTGCCAATGGCGATCGCGAGTGCGTCGAGCTGTGTCTTGGCTACGAAGTCCGCGGCCTGATCCGGATCCGTCAGCAGCATCTCCTTCGTCATCGTGATCTCGGAGCCGTGGCCGTCTTCCTTGTCGCCGCGCATCGTCTCCAGCGAGCCAAGGCACCCGAGCTCGCCTTCGACACTGACACCCTGCGCGTGCGCCATGTCGACCACTTTCTTCGTCACTTTCCAGTTGTAGTCGTAATCGGCGACCGTCTTGCCGTCTTCGCGCAGCGAGCCGTCCATCATCACTGAAGAAAAGCCCAGCTTGATCGCCCCTTCGCACACTGCCGGCGACGCGCCGTGGTCCTGGTGCATCGCAATCGGCAGAGCCGGATACGACTCGATTGCAGCCTGAATCAGGTGTTTCAGAAACGCTTCGCCCGCGTACTTACGGGCGCCGGCGGACGCCTGCATGATCACCGGCGCGTTGACTTCCTGCGCGGCCTCCATGATCGCCTGCACCTGTTCGAGATTGTTCACGTTGAACGCTGGCACCCCGTAGCCGTTGTCCGCAGCGTGATCCAGCAATTGACGCAATGAAACGAGCGCCATGGCATTCCTCCTTGTATCGATATGCAGCAAACTTCTACTGAACAGACGTAGTCAGCAACAAGCGATCCAGCAAGGCCTTTTCTGCCGTCTCCAACGCACGGTCGCGTCCCGCGCGCAGATCCGCCAGCGTTGGCGGCGCGTAAATCGTCGGTGCGAGCGGCTCACCCTCCATCCGCCGGCCGTGCGCCGACCGGAACCCGGTTTCGGATACGCGAACACCGCCCGCACCGGGCAATACATATTCCGAACGCACGGCGACGACGCAACCGCATGTGGACTCGCCGACGATCAACGCATCACGCTGTTCGAGCAGCGCGGTCGCGGTCAGCTCTGAAGCGCTACCCGAGCGCCGATCAGTCAATACGGCGATCGGTTTCAGAAACGGCGTCTCCGCCGGGCTTATGCGGAGCTCGCGCGTGCTCTGCTCGTCCCCGCGCCGCGACAGTTGCGTCAGCACCAGGCGCGGCTCAGGCAGAAACTGCCGCACCAGCCACATGAACTGACTGTAATCGCCACCGCCATTACCACGCAGATCGAGCACCAGCGCCCGCGCATCCGCCACCTGCCGCAGCGCTTGCTCGACATCTGCACGGTTACGCACCGAAAATCGATTCAGTTTCAAGACAGCAATGCCGGCTTCGGAAACGTGCGCTGTTACGGCCGGCGGCCTGATCAGCGGTTCGGGCATCAAGGTCACGACGCAGCGATCCAGCACCATAGCGCTGCAGTGTCAGCGTCTGTGCGCGCGGTAGTGCATCAGGCATCCGCTGCAATGCACGTCGTACGGCACGCAACTGTGCGAAACGAATCGCCTCGTCTTGCCGCGCCGGTTGTGCCTCGGATGACATCAAGTCAGCTGCAGTCAGCGGCAGATCGCGTGCTGCTGGCAAAAATGCCGTATCGAACAGCCGGTCATCGATGGCGACAACCACGTCACCCTTGCGAACGCCCGCACGGGCGGCCGGAGAATCGGGGTCGACGTCGATGACGACCAGCTGATCATCAAGCACCGACAAAGCGAGCCCCGACGCGAGCGTGGCAAAGCGCCGATGATCCGCGCTTTCGCGCGGCGTCACGATGCGCGTGTGTGAATCTTTTAGCTCGCGCACCATCGCTTTCAGCACCAGATACATTTCCGCGTCGCTTTTCGCCGCAATCACCGGCGCCCGATATTTTTCGCGCACCGCCTGCCAGTCGACACCGTTGAGTGCCGGGTCATAGTGACGATCGGCAACGATCTGCCAAGCGCGCTCCTGCACTTCAAGGCGCATCTCGGGAGTTGCAAATTCCGCACTGAGCTCGTGTTGCAACGAACGCGCAGTGTGTTCCGACAAACCTGCGGCGGGCCCGCCGGCAGGACGCGTAGGCAGCGATGCAAGCGCGCCCGACGCCACGAACGCGAGAGCGAATGAAAGTCGGCGGAGAACCTGCGCCATCGGCACGCTGGGCATATCCGCTGCGACAGTCCTCATAGCCGCTCGCCAACCCTGACAATCTTCAAAGCGTTGGTGCCGCCAGGTTGGCCCATCGGTTCCCCAACAGTCAGCACAATCAGATCGCCACGCTTGACCAGTTGCCTGTCGAGCAATAACCGCTCGGCGGCAGCGAGCGACTCGTCGCGATCGGTGTGTACCTGGAAATGCAGCGGCCGCACATTGCGATACAGCGCAAGGCGGCGGGCAGTCGATACGTTCGGCGTCAACGCAAAGATCGGCACATCGATGTCGTGCCGGCTCATCCAAAGCGTGGTCGAGCCAGAATCAGTCAATGCGCAGATGGCGGCCACGCGCAGATGGAACGCGGTGAACAGCGCGCCGTACGCAATTGATTGATCGACACGATTGAAAGTCTGATTGACGAACTGCAGGTCGAGCTCGACCTGTTCTGACTTATCGGCTTCCTGCACGATCGACGCCATTATTTCGACGACCTCGACCGGATACTTTCCGGAAGCGGTCTCGGCAGACAACATGACCGCGTCAGTGCCGTCGAGGACCGCGTTTGCGACATCGCTAACTTCAGCGCGCGTCGGCACTGCGTTATAGATCATCGACTCCATCATCTGCGTCGCCGTAATCGCGAGCTTGTTTTGCTCGCGCGCCATCTTGATCATGCGCTTTTGCAGCGCCGGCACGGCAGCGTTGCCGACCTCAACCGCCAGATCGCCGCGCGCCACCATGATGCCGTCTGCGGCTTCCAGAATTTCACGCAGTTTCGGAATCGCTTCGGCACGCTCGATTTTCGCGATGATCTGCGGCTTGATCCCGTGCTTCTCGCCGGCAATCTGTGCCAGCTGCCGCGCCATTTCGACATCCGTACCGCTCTTGACGAACGAAATGGCAACGTAATCGGCACCGCACTGCATCGCAGTTTCAATATCCCGCACGTCCTTGCCGGTCAATGCCGGCGCCGACAAACCGCCACCGAGCTTGTTGATGCCTTTGTTGTTCGACAGATCGCCGCCGACGCGCACCTGCGTGTGAATCTCGCTGCCCGCGACCCGTTCAACATCGAGCACAAGCAAACCATCGCTGAGCAACAGCGTGTCGCCCGACTTTACTTCGCGCGGCAAGTCCTTGTAGTCGAGGCCGACCCGATCTTCGGTGCCAAGCGCGGCGCTCGCGTCCAGAACAAACTTCTTTCCGGCTTGCAGGGTTGCTTTGCCCGCCCTCGAACTTTCCGACGCGTATTTTCGGTCCCTGAAGATCGGCCATGATTGCAACGTCGAGGCCGAGCTTGGCGGAGGTCTCGCGCACAAGCTGCGCCCGCGCGAGATGATCGTCTGCCGTCCCGTGCGAGAAATTGAATCGCACCACGTCGACGCCGGCGACCAGCATGCGCTCCAGCACCAGCGCGTCACTTGACGCGGGACCTAACGTGGCAACTATCTTCGTGCTGCGCATCGTGCTGAGCGTATCAACTCGGTTGAACTTGCGGCGTCGAGGAAAAGTCCGTATTCACCGCGCGCTTTTCGAGGATCTCGATCGCCGGCAGAGTCTTACCTTCAAGATACTCGAGAAAGGCGCCGCCCCCAGTCGAGATGTAACTGATGCGGTCACCGAGATCGTACTTGGCAATCGCCGCCAGCGTATCGCCACCACCCGCGATCGAAAACGCGCCGTTTGCAGTGGCTTCGGCAATGGCAAGCGCCATTTGCTTCGTTCCCTCAGCCGAACGCGTCGAACTCAAACACGCCAATCGGGCCGTTCCAGATGATCGTGCCGGCGCCGCGAATTATTTGGGCCAGTGCCATTGCGCTTTGCGGACCGACATCGAGAATCATTTCGTCCGGCCGCACGTCATCTGCGCGGCGCGTGATCGCAGCCGCGGTAGCCGAAAATTCCTTCGCGACAACAACGTCAATGGGCAGCGGCAGCGTCGCTCCCTTCTCGGCAAGTGTCGCCAGCACGCGCTTGCATTCGTCGATCAGATCCGGCTCCGCAAGCGACTTACCGATGGCAAAGCCCTGCGCAAGCAAAAACGTGTTGGCGATTCCGCCACCAACAATCAGACGATCGACCTTCTGCGCCAAGTTATTCAGCAGCGTCAGTTTGGTCGACACCTTCGAGCCGGCGACGATTGCCAACAGCGGTCGCTTCGGATCGGCCAGTGCTCTCGACAGTGCGTCAATTTCAGCGGACAGCAGCGGCCCGGCGCACACCAACTTCGCATACTTTGCGATACCAACCGTCGACGCTTCCGCTCGATGCGCGGTGCCAAAGGCATCGTTGACATACACATCGCACAGCGCCGCCATCTTTCTCGCAAGCTCGTCGCTGTTTTTCTTTTCACCCTTGTTAAACCGAGTGTTCTCCAGCAGAACGACCTGGCCAGGCGCAACGGCGACGCCATCGATCCAATCACGCACTAGCGGAACTTCAAGCTTCAGCGTGTCGCTGAGCGCTGCGCGCCACCGGCGCCAGCGAAAATTCGGCGGCAAGCTCGCCTTCGACCGGGCGCCCCAGATGCGATGCCACCATTACCGCCGCGCCAGCTTCCAGTGCCGCACGAATCGCCGGCACCGACGCCCGGATGCGCGTGTCTTCGGTGATGTTGCCCGCTTCGTCCTGCGGAACGTTTAGATCAGACCGAATAAAAACGCGACGGCCCGCCAACTGCCCATCCGCAATTAGCCGCTCAAGAGTATTTACGCGCATTAGGTAGACAAGCTGCGCCGCGATCGCCGTCGCTCGAGAAATCGATCGAACGAAAATGCGGAGTTGGGCATTATACGAACGGTGAAGCCGATAACGTTCTCACGCGCCGAATTCATTGCAATCGCTATTGCTCTGCTGATCTTGGTGTTGCAGGCGTCGTCGGATCTCTCGGCGCTCGAATACCGAAACACAAATTCTGCGGCCGAACCGTGGCGTTGGCTGACCGCGCACTTGGTGCACGTCAACTGGCAGCACGCGCTGATCAACGCTGTAGCGCTCTGGGTCGTCGCGCGCTTGTTTGCACCCGATCTAACGCCATCGCGGCAGCTTTGGTCCCTGCTCGCCGCCGCTCTCGCTGATCAGCGCAAGCCTCGCGCTGTTCTACCCGACGATCGAGTGGTACAGAGGCCTATCCGGCGCGCTGCACGGGCTGTTTTTCGCTGGCTCCGCGCTATGGCTGATCAAAGCAAAGCCGCGCGGATTTCGTCAGCTATGGCTGCCGTCCGCGCTCTTCTTTGGCGGCTGGATCAAGGTTGCACTGGAGCAACCCGGCGGCGCAACGACACCGTATGCGGAGTGGTTGGGCGCAGGGGTAGTGCCGCAAGCCCACCTCGTCGGCGCAGCTTGCGGCACGCTACTCGGGCTACTGTTTGCGATAAGCGACGCGAACGCGAGCGGCGAGCAACAGCGCAGACAGCAATAGCAACTGCCAAGCTGGCAACGCACCTCCGCCCGAGGGAGAGTTGGCCGACGTGCTTGTTACCGTCAACACAGCCGCAGGGCTGGTCGAACCACCGAACGAGTTCGACATGTTCACTTGAAACGACGCGTTGTTGTCAGTTGCAGCGAGTGCCGGGGTTGTGTAAGTCGGCCCGGTCGCACCCGCGATGGCTACGCCATTACGCACCCATTGATAGCTCACGACTCCGATGGCCTCGACAGCAAAGGATGCGGTCGCGCCGGCAGCTACAGTCACATTGGCCGGTGGTGTGACAACGAACGGAGGTCCAGCCGCTTGCAGTGCCCGCGTGGCGTCCAGCATGCCGGCACCGCAGCGACCGGCGAACTCGCGGCCCGGTGCGCACAAGCCGAGCTCGGGAAATGGTCGCGCGCTGGTGATAATCGCGCTCTTGATCTGCGCGGGCGTTGCCGCGGGAACCGCTGATTTGATCAGTGCGACGACACCTGCGACCTGCGCGGCAGCGGGGCTGGTGCCGAATCTTCCCGAGTAAGTGGCAGAGCGTAAGGGCCGGCGCGCCAGCGCCGCTGGGTGTCGTGGACCAGATGTAATAGCCGTCCCAAGCCGGATCGTCAATGCCCGAAGGTGCGCCCGGGCTCGAACCGAGTGAGCCGGGTGAACCACCACCCGGCGGCGCTGATGGTCACCTGCGTGCCACCGACTGCATCGATGTTCGAGTAAGTGGCATTCTCACCATTGATCGCGTGCGCGGTGACTGCGATGACGTTGTTGCAGTTAGCGGGGGCGCTTATGCCGGTGACGCTGCCCTCATTGCCTGCTGCTGCAACAACGACTGAGCCCGCGGCTACTGCAGCGTCGATCGCACTCTGCAGAGTCTGACTGCAAGCAACGCCCGCTTTGCCTCCCGCGCCAATCAGAATGACTTTGGCGGGATTAGTGTTGCCGGCGGCACGGGAGCCGTCGTCACGGTCAAACCCGCGGACCACAAAATTGCGTCTGCGACATCAGACATTGCGCCACCGCACCGACCCAATGCGCGGACTGGCAATATCTTGACGTTCCAGCCAATGCCCGCAATTCCAGTCGCGTTGTTCGCGGTGGCAGCAACAACACCGGCGCTATGAGTACCGTGCCACGTGCTGGGCGCGGCACCCGCGCCCTGATTAGGCGTGTTGTCGTTGCAAAGAGCGTTGGCCCGGTCGGCTGCCGACACAGCATCACCCGGATCCGCCGGATTGTTGTCGCGGCCGTTGGCGTCGCCCAGAGACTGTGTTTGCCGGTAGGCCCAGCGCATCCGAAGAAACAAAGTCATAGCCCGCCAAGAAACGGCCGGCCGCGTGTGTATCCCAGCACTGTATTTCCATTAAGGTCAGGGTGATTGACGATTCCGGTGTCGACGACCGCGACAACTACGCTGTCAGAGCCAGTGGTGCGATCCCACGCCGTAATGAGATTCGCAGCTCCAGCTGCAGGTGCCGATGTGGTTTTCGCCGGGTCGCCCATCGGCACCACGACGTTACCCGGATACACGCTCGCCGGTGGAAATAGATTCCACTGCTTCAATGCAAAGTCAGGTTCCGTCGGCGCAGCGAACGGCCTCATCGCCACATCGGGTTCTGCATACTCGACCATCGGATCGCTTGCCAGACGCGCAGCCGCAGCCCTTGCTTCAGACAGAGTCATCGGAGCGTCAAGCGCGACGTGCGAAGCGCTCTCACTGACCGGACGCACCGCTTTGACGCCAACGCCCGCCATATTCGAAAGCGATCGCACGTACGCTACCGCCCTGCGCCTGTGCCAGCTGCGATCCTGTGCCCCGCATCTTGACGATCAGCGCACCGACCATCTCCTCGCTCGCCGCCTGCGCTGGAGCAGGCAAACCTAACAGCTGCTGCTTGCTTGGCGCTCAGCTTCACATTTGATTGTGCAAACGCAGATCGGCAACGCAACGCTGGCGATGGCAGCGATGGCACTCAATCCAACTGCAGCTAAACCGATTCTGTGACGCAACACGGCAATTCCTCTCGCAAAGTTTTAGCCATCGCAAGTGTCAGATATTGAATGCGCCCGAAGCCTGCAATCGCTCGATTAACACTGAAATCCAGTGCACGCGAGCGAATGCTCGGAGGTCGCATGACGCGTTGAACTGACACGCAACAAGTGAAACGAGCTTACGTGAAGACGCCGCCGCAGAGACTCACGCGGCGGTCAGCCAAAAGGCGTAACGCGTAGCCTTTTTCGACTGATACGCGAGCGATAGCAGCGGCAAGCGTAAGTACCGGAGCACTTACAGCGAGCCACCTAGCTAAGTGCGCACGCCGGCACGATGTCGCGCAGCCAAGGTCAGCGCGCCAAGCAGCCTAGCTGCCAGAGAGGCAATGAACCGCCACCTCCACCCCCACCGGTCGGCGGTGGCGCCCCACCGGTTGGTGCGGCTTGCGCAACCGTTAGCGTCGCCGGTGGGCTAACGATTGTTGAAACAAGATTCGTTATCGTCACCGAATAGGTCGCGCCCGTGTCGCTCTGAACAGTCGGAGGAGTCGTGTAAGCAGCGCTAGTAGCACCTGCAATCGGTACTCCGTCTCGCTGCCATTGATATGTCAAAGGCCCCAGCCCCGCGGCTCCCACGTGGAAGCTCGCTTGCTGTCCCGCAGTTACGGTGATGCCTTGCGGAGAACTTCTGATTGTCGGAGCGAGGCCGGCATCGAGCAATCCGGCACCGCATAGGCCTACGTAAGCACCACCGGCTGCACACGCGCTACTGGCCGGGAATGGCCGAGCGTTTGTGGTGATAAAGGATCGAACATCGGACGCCGAAGAGTTCGGAAGCAGCGACTTGACCAACGCCGCCACACCCGCGACGTGAGGCGATGCTGCACTTGTGCCAGTGAAGCCGGCGTAGGCGGGCCCGGAGGATTGACCGTTTGTGCTCGCTCGAGTGGTATTGCCAAATAACACGGTTGACCAAATGCGAAAGCCCCACCAGTTGGGATCGTCCGTCTCACCGCCTGCACCAAGTACGCTCGGTGAACCACCTCCAGGCGCGCTGATAGTCACACTCGATCCAATGTTCGCGTAGTCGGCATTTTCGCCGTTAATCGTGTGTGCCGTTACCCCAATGGCACCGGTGCAGTTTGCAGGCGCGATGACACCGTTCACTGCGTCGTTCCCGCTAGCAGCCACCACTACCGCTCCGGTTGCTATCGCATCGGTAACTGCGCTTTGCAACGTCGGACCACAAGTATCACCACCACCCAGACTCAAATTAATGACCTGCGCCGGGGTTGGATTGGGCGGAACCCCGTTGACCGGCAAGCCCGCCGCCCACCGTATCCCTTCGGCGATATCTGATAACGCGCCACCGCACTTGCCCAGCGCCCGCACCGGCAATATGCGTACATTCCAGGCAACGCCCGCAACGCCCAACGCGTTGTTGGTAGTGGCAGCAGCAATACCCGCCACGTGACTTCCATGCCAACTGCTGCTCGAATCTCCGGCATCTCCGTCATCACACACCGACGGGTACATCACCTTTTCTTGAGCCGTGACCCAGTCACCCGGATCGGAAGGATCCGCATCCCGCCCGTCACCGTCGTTCGCGACAAAATTTGCTGGCACAGCAGCTACGTTGCCTGAAATGAAGTCATAGCCACCTAAGAAACGTCGCAGTGGGTTGATAAACACCGCTGAAGTTCGCATTTCCATTTAGGTCTGGATGGTTGACGATCCCGGTGTCGATGATCGCAATGACTACGCTGCTGGCGCCCGTAGTGACGTCCCACGCAACCGGCGTATTGCTGGCGCCGGTAGCTGGCGCGGACTTGGTGCCACCTGTTGCCACCGGCCCCGTAAAGGTAGAAGTGGGAGCAAACAGATTCCATTGTCTTTGTCCAAAGAGCGGCTCGTTAGGTATGGCCAGCTTCTTAAGCAGGATATCCGGCTCAGCGTATTCGACGGACGGATCGCTCGCTAAGCGGGCCGCTGCGGCCTTTGCCCCCGACAGGCTCAGCGGAGTGTCCAATTCAACAAGTGCTGCGCTCCCGGCCATCGTGCGCACGGACTTCATACGGACACCTGCCGTCGCTGATAAGCCCTGCATTCGCGACGCCGACATCGGCTGCGCGAGTTCGCTTGGCGAGGCGCTGCGCAATTTGACGATCAGCCGCGACACAATTTGCTCAGGCTTTACGACAATTGAAGACACCTGTCCCTTTGGCGGCGCCTGCTTGGCAGTCAGCTTTGGAGTGGGCGGCACCGCAAAGGCGACGCCCGCTAGTAATGCGCCAGCCAAGACAAACAGTCGACGGCTCACGGCTTTTCCTTTCAGCGAATGGCTGGCGCGGCGCGTCATCTAATTGTCAGCATCGAATCGACTTCGACGTACTCGAAATTGCCCGAGGCACGCACGCGTTCGACCAATTTCGGCACATCGGCGCGCTGCGCCGGGGCGGTCAGGTGGACGATGTGTGCATCGCCAGCCATTGGCCGCACATACTTAACGCCCGCCATTTCGCCCAATGCCGCTTGGATCGGCCTGACCACCGCCACTGAATCGCTCGTTGCTATCCGAGGTTTAACAATGATTGCTGCAACAACCGGGGCATCCGACGAAGCCATGGAAGCAGGCGCAGAGCAAGCGGCGAGCGCTACCGGGAACAGCACTAAGACGGCAACAAACGCTCGGGCGAAATGCATTGCGCGGATTTCGAGTTTGGTTGGGTGCCCGTAAGGGCCGAATACCTATGCAACGGTACCGACATTCCACCAACGCGCCTGTCAGCCAAAAGGCGTACCGCGAGGCAGCCTGCGTAAAGAAATAAGCGCCCCGCGAGCCGGTTATTTGGCGTTCATCAGCGCAACCGCCGTATCCAGCATGCGGTTTGAAAAGCCCCACTCGTTGTCATACCAGCTCGAAACCTTGACCAGGCGGCCTGTCACTTTGGTAAGGGTCGCGTCGAAGATCGACGAACGCGGATCGTGATTGAAATCGCTGGATACGAGCGGTGCGGTGTTTACACCGAGAATTCCTTTCAACTCCCCGTCGGCCGCTGCCTGCATGATCGCGTTCACTTCGTCGACTGTCGTATCACGCGCGGCTATAAATGTCAGATCGACCAGCGACACGTTGATCGTCGGCACACGGATCGCAAACCCATCGAGCTTGCCGTTTAACTCCGGCATCACCAGCCCGACGGCAGAAGCCGCGCCGGTCTTTGTGGGAATCATGTTGTGCGCCGCGGCGCGAGCGCGGCGCAGGTCTTCGTGATAGACGTCCGTCAGTACCTGATCGTTCGTGTACGAGTGCACGGTCGTCATCAGTCCGCTGATCAGGCCAATCTTCTCGTGCAGCGGTTTCACCAACGGTGCAAGGCAATTGGTCGTGCACGAGGCATTCGAAATCACCGTGTGTGCGGCCTTCAGGCTGCGATCGTTAACGCCGTAAACAATCGTCGCGTCGACATCCTTGCCGCCGGGTGCCGAGATGATGACTTTCTTCGCGCCTGCTTTTAGGTGCGCCGATGCCTTTTCCTTGGTTGTGAAAAAGCCGGTGCACTCGAAGACAACATCGACGCCTAGTTCGGCCCATGGCAGTTCGGCCGGATTTCGTTGCGCGAGCACGCGGATGCGATCGCCGTTAACAACCATTGAATCACCGTCGGCTACTGCGGTGCCGGGAAAGGGGCCGTGCGCCGTGTCGTACTTGGTGAGGTGAGCGTTGGTCTTGGGGTCACCCAGGTCGTTGATGGCAACAATCTGAAGATCGTGCTTCTCACCCGCTTCGTAGTGCGCGCGCAGAATGTTGCGACCGATGCGACCGTAACCGTTGATTGCAACCTTGACTGTCATCAATGCGAACCTCTTTTTATGACTTGCGTTACGGTGGCAACGACGTTGTCAACCGTAAATCCGAAATACTTGAATACATCTTTCTCCGGCGCCGACTCGCCGAATCGGTCCAATCCAATAACAGCCCCGCTTGCACGCACGTACTTCCACCAAAAGTCAGTTACCCCCGCTTCGATCGCTATGCGCGGCAGCCCCTCCGGCAAAACGGTCGATTTGTACTTCGGCGGCTGGCGGTCGAACACCGATGTCGATGGCATCGATACAACGCGCACACTGATGCCCTGTTCGGAGAGGGCTTTTTGCGCAGCAGCTGCGAGACCAACTTCCGAGCCGGTTGCGATTAACACCGCCCGCGCTCCCTTCAGCCCACCGTCGGCTTCGCTGATCACATAGGCTCCGCGGCGAATCGCTGCGGTGTCGACGTCACGTGCGATAAATGGCACCGATTGTCTTGAAAACAGCAAGCTGCTCGGTCCATCGACTCGTTCGATAGCCGCCGCCCAGGCGACCAAAGATTCGACCGTATCCGCCGGCCGCCAGACGTCCATATTCGGGATCAACCGCAACGTAGCCGCGTGCTCGACGGCCTGATGCGTCGGTCCGTCTTCCCCAAGACCAATAGAGTCGTGTGTAAATACATAGATCACGCGCAGCTTCATTAGCGCTGCCATCCGCAACGCGTTGCGCGCGTAATCGGAGAACGTCAAAAACGTACCAGCGAACGGGATGTAACCGCCGTGCAGCGCGATGCCGCTCGAAATCGCGCACATGCCGAACTCTCGCACGCCATAGTTGATGTGGCGGCCATCGAGATGATCGGGCCGCAGCGGTCCGGTCTTGCTCCACTTCGTGTAGTTGCTTCCGGTCAGGTCAGCGGAACCTCCGATGACTTCCGGCAGCGCGGGTGCAATTGCTTCCAGCGCCAGCAGCGATGCCTTCCGCGTCGACACTGCTTCGCGTTTCTCGGTTGCGGCTGCGATGGCCTGATCGCGCGCCGCAAAATAGCTTGCCGGCAAGTCGCACGCATGGCGCCGTTCGAACTCACCTGCTTCTTGCGGAAAGCGCTCGGAGTACGCTTGAAAAAGCTGATTCCACTTCGCCTCTCGTTCGTCGCCTGCCTTCTTGGCATCCCAGGCGGAATACGCCTCGTCAGGTACCACGAAAGACGTGTGCGGCCATCCCAGCGCGGCACGCGTTGCCTCGACCTCTTTTTCTCCCAGCGCCTCCCCGTGCGCCTTCTCGGTGCCCGCCCGGTTAGGGGAGCCTTTGCCGATAATCGTCTTCGCCACGATCAGCGTCGGCTTCGCAGTTTGGCGTTTTGCTTCGCCAATCGCGCGGTCGACCGCTTCGACATCATGGCCATCGATCGGTCCGATCACGTGCCAGCCGTAGGCCTCGAACCGTTGTGGCGTGTTGTCGGTAAACCAGTCCTTGACCTCACCGTCGATAGAAATTCCGTTGTCGTCATAGACGGCGATCAATCTGTTCAGCTGCCACGTGCCGGCGAGCGAGGCCGCTTCGTGCGAAATACCTTCCATCATGCAGCCATCACCGACGAAGACGTAGGTGTAGTGATTGACGATCTCGAACGCCGGCCGATTGAATTCGGCGGCAAGCAATTTTTCGGCGAGCGCCATACCGACGGCGTTCGCAAACCCTTGCCCGAGCGGCCCGGTTGTCGTTTCCACTCCTGGAGTGACGCCGAGCTCTGGGTGGCCAGGAGTACGGCTATGTAGCTGCCGGAACTTCCGTAATTCGTCCAACGGCAAGTCGTACCCCGTCAGATGCAGCAATGCGTATTGCAGCATTGAGCCATGGCCATTGGAGAGAACGAAGCGGTCGCGATTCGGCCAGCGGGGATTGGCGGGATTGTGCGAAAGATGACGACCCCAAAGCGCAACCGAAATCTCGGCCATGCCCATCGGCATGCCAGGATGGCCGGAGTTGGCGGCCTGGACGGCATCCATGGCCAGTGCGCGAATGGCGTTGGCCATCATCGTCACCGGCATTTCGGATAACGCAAAAGGCGCGCTGACTTTATCCTTGAACCGGTCGTTCATCTGTGCCACGGCTGCGAAGGTTGAAATGGTAGCAAAGCGGTTGAATTTCCCGCATGGGCGCGCCACTTGCAATGCATCGTTACAACTCCATTTAAGAGCGTAACGCTCAGTGAAATACTGTGTGTGGTTGATCAATGCGCGGCGATTTCAGATATGATGCGCCGCTTTTCCAAATTCGATCCGGAACCAAAGGAAGCAACGGGCGCCAGACCTTTGTTACGCAAATAAGCGCAGGGTTTTTGTTTTGCGAACGAGCGAAGGCAACGAGCCGTTAGGCAGCACTCCCGTCATAGCCAGCAGGGCGACTCTAGGGAAATTTTTCCTCGGGTTGCATGACTCACACGCCGCGCCACAGCGCGTGAGTCCCGGATCGTGGGGTTGCGACGCAAGTCGCGCTTCAGGTCGATTAGGGCGGACCTGCTGGGGGACGAAGATGAATGGCCTTCACCTGACTGGCGATCTGTTCGACTGCAGCTGTAGCGCAGCGCTTTTAACGGATCTTGAATCACTTTCCAGGACTTGCCGCGACGCGACGAACGAGTCGAAGCTGACGATCGTCGATCAGGCATGGCATCGATTTCCGGAGTGGAACGGCGAGCCCGGTGGCATCACCGGGACGATCTTGCTCGCCGAATCGCATCTGGCGATTCACACGTGGCCGGAGCGAAGCGGCGTAACGCTGGACGTCTACGTCTGCAATTTCACCGATGACAATACGGGCAAGGCCGAGCAGTTGTTCGAAGCGTTGATGCTCGCCTTTAGGCCAAAGAGTCAAGTGGTCAATCGCATCACACGGGGCGATTTGGCCGCCGGCACGGTGGGTGACCCCGCGACCAAGCGGGCCGAACCTGAAAGGGATGACCTAATTTTTGACTGGCTCAACGCGCATTCAGGCTACGGCACGACGACCACTAAAACTCTGGCGCAGATTCAATCGCCGTACCAGAAGGTAGAGGTCTACGACACGCAACAGTTCGGCAAGCTTTTTCGGCTCGATGGACGCATGATGACGTCCGAGGCCGATGAGTTTTTCTACCACGAGTGCATGACGCACCCAGCGGCGCTGGTGCATCCGAATCCCGAATCGATTTTGATAATCGGCGGTGGCGACGGCGGCTCAACGGAAGAGCTGCTAAAGCATCCAAGCGTCAAGCGCATCGTGATGGCGGAGCTCGATCCGGTCGTGATCGACGTGTCAAAGCAATGGCTCGGTGCAATCCACAGAGGCGCCTTCAACGACCCGCGCCTTGAGGTATCGATTGGCGACGGTTTCGAATTTGTGAAGTCCACGACCGAACGATTCGACATGATCGTGCTGGACCTTACCGACCCGGATACGCCGGCATTCCACCTGTACTCCGAGCAGTTCTTCAAGATGTGTCAGCGCATCCTGCGGCCGGGAGGCATGTTGACGCTGCATCTCGGCTCGCCGGTTTACCAGGCCGAAACAGTGCGAAAAAATACAGCCAATCTGCGCAGGGTTTTCCGTCACGTCGCGCCGATTTCGCTATTCGTACCGCTTTATGGTTCCTTGTGGTGCCTTGCGGTGGCAAGCGACACCGTCGACCCGCGAACGACTACTACCGAAGTTATCGCCCAACGGATTAGCGAGCGGCGTGTCGGCGACTTGCGTTACTACCATCCCGCGCTGCACTCAGCGCTGTTTACTTTGCCGCTGTTTGTGCAGGATTTGGTGCAGCCCAAAGCGATCGCCCAGGAGACGGTGCGCGTGGCTCAGTTACAAGCGGCCTAGCGTTCAGCAATTGTTCGACCATGCGAGCGGCGCGTTTTTTTTTGGACGAGCCGCTCGCGACAAGTACAAGGATCGAACTTCCGGAGCGAATCGCTCACCACGCCCTGCGCGTTCTGCGCTTGCGCGATCGAGATCCCATCGTGTTGTTCAACGGCAGCGGGGGCGAGTTTGCCGCGCAGTTGTCTGTCAACGGATCGCACGCTTACGCAACGATCGACACGTTCGCACCGGTAGAGCGCGAGACGTCGCTTCGAGTCACGCTGATCCAGTCGTGGGTGGCCGCTGACAAGCTCGATTGGATCGTAGAGAAATCGGTCGAGCTCGGTGTTGAATCGATCCGGCTCGCACCCGCCCAACGTTCCGTCGTCCGGATCTCCGGAGAGCGGGTGGACAAAAGGATCAATCGTCTGCGCGAGCTGATCGTTGCGGCGTGTTCTCAATGCGGACGTAACCGAATTCCATCCATCGAGGCGAGCCCAACGCTTGCTGCATCCTTGGAAGCGCGCCTCGGTGACGATCTGCGTGGGGCGTTGCTGCACCCCGGAGCGGAACTGCCGCTGATAACTGCCGCTTCGAAAAGGAACATCATGCTCGCGGTGGGACCGGAAGGCGGCTTTGACGATGATGAACTCGCACTTGCACGTAGGCTGGGCTACGCCGCGTGTCACCTTGGACCGCGAGTGTTGCGTACCGAGACTGCGGCGCCTGCTGCGCTGGCAGCACTGCAGGCAGTAGCGGGGGATTTCGGCTAGAGCAGCTCGGCCTGCCGTACCGAATTTGCTTCGAGCACAGTCAACGCGGTCATGTTGACGATGCGCCGTACCGTCGCCGCCGGCGTCAGGATGTTCGCAGCCTTCGCAACACCAAGCAGCATCGGGCCGATTGCAATGTTGTTTCCGGCGGTTGCTTTCAGCAGGTTGTAAGAAATGTTCGCGGCATCGAGCGTCGGACATACGAGCAGATTCGCATCGCCGGTCAGTGTGGAAAACGGCATGATCGACTTGCGAATCGCATCATCGACCGCGCCGTCGGCATGCATCTCACCGTCGACTTCAAGGTCCGGCGCCAGCTTGCGAACCAGCACGAGCGCTTCGCGCATCTTCACAGCCGATGGCGCATCACTCGAACCGAAATCGGAATGCGAAACGAGCGCGGCACGCGGTGCAATTCCCAGACGCCTCAGCTGCTCTGCGGCAAGCACGGTGATTTCAGCAACCTGCTCGGCGGTCGGATCCAGATTGACCATTGTGTCAACCAGCGCCAACTGCCGTCCCGGAACCATCAGTATGTTCATCGCCGCATACACGTTGACACCGGGCCGCCGACCGATCACCTGGTCGATGTAATTCAGATGTGGTCCATGCGTACCAAAGGTGCCGCACAACATGCCGTCGGCTTCGGCTTTGTGCATCATCATCGCGCCGATCAACGTCAGTCGTCGACGCATTTCGATCTTTGCGTACTGCTGCGTCACGCCCTTGCGCGCGGCGAGGCGGTGGTAGGTTTCCCAGTAATCGCGATAGCGGTTGTCAAACTCAGGATTGACCAGATCGAAGTCCACCCCCGGCCGCATACGCAAGCCAAAACGCTCGAGGCGCTTGTCAATGACTGCCGGCCGGCCGAGCAGGATGGGCTTCGCCAGCTTTTCATCGATCACGACCTGCACAGCACGTAGCACCCGCTCTTCTTCGCCTTCGGCAAACACGATGCGCGATTTGCCACCACCGGCATGCGCATTCTTCGCGATGGCGAAGATCGGCTTCATGAACGTGCCGGAGTGATAGACAAACTGCTGCAGCTGATCGCGATAAGCCTGGATGTCGTCGATCGGTCGAGTGGCAACCCCGCTTGCCATCGCGGCCTGCGCGACTGCGGGCGCAATGCGCGTGATCAGCCGCGGGTCGAACGGCTTAGGAATCAGATACTCGGGACCAAAACTGACGTCTGCTATGCCATAGGCGGAGGCGACAATGTCGCTTTGCTCCTCGCGTGCCAGGCCGGCAAGCGCTCTTACTGCGGCAGTCTCCATTGCAGTGGTGATTGCGGTCGCGCCGACGTCAAGTGCGCCGCGAAAAATGAATGGAAAGCACAAGACGTTGTTGACCTGATTGACATAGTCAGAGCGTCCGGTGGCCATAATGGCGTCGTCGCGAACGGCCTTCACCTGCTCCGGCATGATCTCCGGCGTCGGATTTGCGAGCGCCAGGATCAACGGACGCGCCGCCATCTTTTTCACCATCTCGGGCTTTAGCACACCTGCCGCTGACAGACCCAGGAAAACGTCGGCTCCGTCAATCACGTCGCTCAGCTTGCGAAGCGCTGTCGCTTGCGCGAAGCGTGCCTTGTCGTCGTCCATCAACGCCTTGCGGCCTTGGTAAACGACACCTTCAATATCAGTAACCCAGATGTTTTCGCGCGGCAATCCGAGTTCGACCAGCAATTGCAAACATGCGAGCGCTGCAGCACCGGCCCCGCTGGTCACAAGCTTGACCTTTTTGATGTCCTTGCCGACGACGCTTAAGCCGTTTAGTACCGCCGCCCCGACGATGATCGCAGTGCCATGCTGGTCATCATGGAACACCGGGATCTTCATCCGCTCGCGCAGCGTGCGCTCAACATAAAAGCATTCGGGCGCCTTGATGTCCTCCAGGTTTATGCCGCCGAAAGTTGGCTCGAGGGCAGCAATGATGTCGATCAGCTTGTCAGGGTCTAGCTCATTGACTTCGATATCGAATACATCGATTCCTGCGAATTTCTTGAACAACACCGCCTTGCCTTCCATCACGGGCTTTGCGGCGAGCGGGCCGATCGCACCCAGCCCCAACACCGCCGTACCGTTTGTGATGACTGCTACCAGGTTGGCGCGCGCTGTGTACCGCGACGCAGTCGCGGGATCGGCATGGATTGCCTCGCAGGCGGCAGCGACTCCCGGCGTGTACGCGAGCGCAAGATCGCGCTGGTTAACCAGCTGCTTGGTTGGCGTGACGGAAATTTTTCCCGGCTGTGGCTTCTCGTGATACTCGAGCGCAGCGCGCTTCAGATCAGCTTGATCATCGGTCGGCATGGCGGCGGGGCGTGCTCCTCGGAAACGAAGCCGCGATTATCCCCGTGCGCCACTGCCCGGACGCGGCGCGCTAACTTCTGAAAACTGGAGAGCTAAACGGAGTGGTCGAGTATCGCGGGGAAGAGCTGGGCCTCACCCGTTGAATGGCTGGCGGGTGTCGGGGCGCTCGGCTCGAGAGGCGCGCTGTTGCTGGCATTAACTGGCAGCGCTGCGGGCTTTACTTCGGGAGCTGGAGCGGGCGCTGAGGCAGCCCTGATCGCAGCATTCAAAGCCGCCTCGACCTTTCCGGTAGCTGCCAGATGTAGTCGCGCGCGCTCGCTTAATACGCGTGCGCCGTAACCTCCGTCATCGGCCATGTTGCCGGCACCTACATACAACTGCAATCCACGCTCGACTGATCCCCCACGCGAAATCAGTTCGTGCAATATCGACGCACCGACTTTCATGTTGGCGATCGGGTCAAGCGCCGCGGTTTCGCCGCCATGCGGCTCGAAGCGCTGCGCATGGACACGAGTCATCACCTGCATCAGCCCTTGTGCCCCCATTGCGCTCTCTGCGATGGGGTTCAGGCTCGACTCAATCGCGACAACCGAGAGAATCAGCAGGGGATCAATGTTCTTTTCTTTGCCCAGTTGAAACGCTGTGGAAACCACCATCCGAACTGCGCCGTCCGCCACCCTGTAGCGGCGGGCAAGATACTGGACGACCCGCTTTTGCTGCGAGTCATCTGTCATCCGCCCTCGCTCATCGCGTGCGTCAGTGCCATGGTCCATCGCAACCGGCGCTGCTGAAACAGCCTCCGGAGTTGAAAGACGGGCTTCAAGCATCGACCGCGCATCCTCGCTGCTGAGCAGTACACCCGCAGCCAGCAACGCCCCGGTACCTACCACCATCACCAGCAGCCGCGTCGTCGACAAAGCGCCGTGCGCAATATCGGTTGCGAAAGTGACAAGGGCGGCAAGTGCCGGCCCGATAACCGCAAGGTTCCGCAGCGCATAATTCGAAGCATTAGCCAAAGTCTCTCTCCTTATGCCGAACGGTCCCGATTGTTTCGGGATCGCTTCTACAGGTTGGAACGTTGACCGGATCGTTCTGCTGTTACCGGCCAGTGAGCTTCCCCTTGGGAGCTTGCGGCTCGCCTGGGGTCCTGTTTCCAATGGCTACTCGCCACAAGAGCAACGGCGGGGCCTACACGCCGGAGAACCGTTCACATCGCTCTAGCGCGGGGATGCTGCAACGCACACGCTACCAGGTTACGCCAAACGGCTCGCCGGATTTTAGGTGCCCGGAAGGCTCGGTCAAGCGGTGTTTCCTTCTAAATAAGGAGGAACTTTCGCGTGCGGCCGCCGAGCGGTGGACGCTTCTGAAATCGTCCAAAAAAACATTATGCAAATCAACGGATTAGACGAGAAATTGGTGCGCAGAGTACATACTTACTTTCATGCGCTCCGTTCGTCGTTTTGGACTGCGTGCGTATGAAATATGTCGATTTACGCGACTTCATGGTTCAGCTGGAGTCCGCAGGCGAACTAAAGCGCATTTCAACGGCAGTTTCGCCTCGGCTGGAGATGACCGAAATTTGCGATCGCACGCTTCGCGCGGGCGGGCCGGCGCTGCTATTTGAGCATCCGGCCGGATCGCAGATCCCGGTGCTGGGCAACTTGTTTGGCACTGCGCAACGCGTCGCATTGGCGATGGGCGCGACGAGCGTCTCAGCCTTGCGAGACGTCGGTGAACTGCTTGCAGCATTAAAAGAACCCGAAGCGCCGCATGGACTGCGCGACGCCCTGGGCAAAATCGCCCAGCTTAAAAGTGCGCTTTGGGATATGGCGCCGCGTGAAGTGCGCAGCGCACCCTGCCAGGACATCGTGTGGGAAGGCAACGACGTAGATTTGGCACGGCTCCCTATTCAGGTTTGTTGGCCGGGAGATGTTGCACCTTTGATCACATGGGGTCTGGTAGTCACTCGCGGTGTCCATAAAAGACGGCAAAACCTGGGTATCTACCGCCAACAGGTCCTAAGTCGCGACAAAGTCATCATGCGATGGCTGCCACAGCGAGGCGGTGCATTGGACTTTCGCGATCACGCCTTGGCGTCTCCTGGGACACCTTTTCCGTTAGCTGTCGCGCTTGGCGCTGATCCGGCAACGACCTTGGGTGCTGTCACTCCAGTGCCTGACAGCTTGTCGGAATACCAATTCGCCGGGTTGCTGCGCGGAGCCAAGACCCAAATCACAAAATGCATTGGCAGCGAGCTGCAGGTTCCGGCGACCTCCGAAATCGTGCTTGAGGGCCACATCAGGCCGGACGCGAGTAGCAGCTCCGGCTACGAGATGGCGCTGGAAGGACCGTTCGGCGACCACACGGGCTACTACAACGAGCGCGAATGGTTTCCGGTTCTGACGATTGACCGCATCACGATGCGCCGAAACCCGATTTACCACTCGACTTACACAGGAAAGCCGCCCGATGAGCCATCGGTTCTTGGCGTCGCACTGAATGAAGTGTTCATTCCGCTGCTGCGCCGCACTTTTCCCGAGATCGTCGACTTCTATTTACCCGCGGAAGCGTGTAGCTATCGCATGGCGGTTGTCTCGATTCGCAAGCAATACGCCGGGCACGCGAAGCGCGTGATGTTCGGTGTGTGGAGCTTCCTGCGTCAGTTTATGTACACCAAGTTCATCGTCGTAACCGATGACGACATCGACGTGCGCGATTGGAACGAAGTTATCTGGGCGATCACGACACGCGTCGATCCGGTGCGCGACACGCTGCTGATCGACAACACTCCGATCGATTATCTAGACTTCGCTTCGCCGGTCGCCGGGTCTCGGCGGCAAGATGGGAATCGATGCCACTAACAAATGGTCTGGCGAAACGCAGCGGGAGTGGGGCCGGCCTATCGTGATGGATGCGGCAGTCAAAGAAAGGATCGATGCGATGTGGAGCCAACTGGGAATATAGGATGGAAAGGAAACCGATTCGTCGCGGCGGCATCAAGTCCGCCGGTTACGATCGCAACAATCGCATCCTCGAGATCGAATTCGACAACGGATCGATCATTCAGCATACCGCCGTCGGCGAGGAGATCGCGCGAAGATTTATTGCAAGCTCATCGCCCGCGAGTGTCTACAAAGACACCATTCAGGAGGAGTTCACCGTTAAGCGCGTGAAGTAGCTGACGCCCCTTACCTGGTTCGTTCTGCGCGCGTACGCGCGGCCGCTGCGAAGGTAGCGCGCTGACCGCCTATATAAAGAACAACGTGGCCAAGCCGAGAAAAATAAACACGCCCATGCTGTCGGTCGTGAACGTCAACAGCACCGAAGAACCGAGCGCGGGATCGCGACCAGCGCGTTCAAGCACCAGCGGGACAAAGGTTCCGACCAGTGCGGCGATCAGCATGTTCAAGACCATCGCCAGCAGAAGCGTCAAGCCGATCAACCATCCGCGCGGGCTATCAAGATAGATCCACCACGCGACAAGGCCAGCGATGCTTCCCCAGACAACGCCGTTGAGGCCCGCAATCACGAGCTCCTTCAAGATCAGGCGCCTGGCATTACCACCCGTTACGTGACCGAGAGCAAGCGACCGAATCATTAGCGTCATCGTCTGATTGCCGGAGTTTCCGGCGATGCCCATCACGATGGTCATCAGCGTGGCCAACGCAACAACTCTTTCGATAGTCGTTTCAAATGCACCGATCACGCGCGACGCAAAAAACGCTGTGACAAGATTTACAGCGAGCCAAAGCCAACGATTACGCGCCGAATTCCATACAGAGGCGAACAGGTCCTCGTCTTCGCGCAGTCCGGCTTGCGCCAGAGCGGCATCCTCGCCCTCTTCGCGGATCACGTCGACGACCTCGTCAACGGTTAACCGGCCCACCAGCCGCCCGGCTTCATCGACGACCGGGGCCGACACGAGGTCGTAGCGCTCGAAAGCCTGCGCAGCTTCACCTGTCTCATCAAGCGGCGAAAGTGTCATCAAATCGGTATTCATGACGTCCGCAACGCGAATCTCCGGCTCGTTCAAAAGCAGGCGGTCGAGCGGCAGTGCCCCTTTGAGAACGTCGTGTCGATCGACGACGAAGACCTGATCGGTGTGATTGGGAAGGGCATCAAAGCGTCGCAGATAGCGCAACACCACTTCGAGCGTGACATCCTCGCGAATGGAAATCATCTCGAAGTCCATCAGCGCGCCGACCGAATCATCCGGATATGACATCGACGCGCGTAATTGAGCGCGCTCTTCAGCGGTCAGTCCCTGCTGGACTTCGTCAACAACATCCGCAGGCAGATCGTCCGCAATCGCAGCAATCTCGTCTGTTTCGAGGCTCTCGACCGCATCGACCAATTCTTCGCGGTTCATCGACGCGATCAGGGTTTCTCGTACCGCGTCGCTGACCTCGATCAGGATTTCACCGTCGCGATCGGCCTTGACGCCGTCCCAGACCGTGAGACGGTCTTGCAACGGCAGGGCTTCGAGGATGTAGGCGATATCGGCCGGATGCAGGCGATCGAGGATTGACTTGAGCTCGTTCAGGTGTTGCCGGTGCACCAGCTGCTCGACCAGAGGCTTCTTTTCCTCGCCGGGGGTCTGCTCTCGCTGCACCAGCGCCTCAACGCGATGCTGCTTGTCCAACAGCTGCTCAACACGGGCAAGCGCGCGCTGCGCCGCCTCGGGATCGTGCGCTTGAGCGACATCACGCGGTTCGCGTTCAAATTCTTGTTCGTTCATTTTTTCAATCGTGCGTGCCGTTGCGCCGGCGCACGGATTGTAGGCGGCAACTCAATCGATCACGGCACGGAAGCGTCGACCATGAAACGTTGTATGGCGGCCGTTCTGCGATCGAGATAGGGTCCGGAGCGGATACGGCCGTAGCGCTTGGGGTTGGGCAGATAGGCGGCGAGTCGCGCGGATTGTTCAGCATTCAGATGCGCGGCACTGACGTTAAAGTACTGTCGAGCGGCGGCTTCGGCGCCAAAAACGCCGTCGCCCCACTCAACGACGTTCAAATACACCTCGAGGATCCGGCGCTTGTCCCACAGCGCCTCGATCATGTACGTGATCACGAGCTCCTGCCCTTTGCGCCAATAACTTCGCTCGGAAGACAGGAAAAGATTCTTTGCCAGTTGTTGCGTGATCGTTGAGCCGCCGCGCGCGACCTTGCCCTTCCGAACATTTTCCTTGTACGCCTTCTCGATCGCCTGCCAGTCGACGCCTTCGTGATCGGTGAAATTGGCGTCTTCGGATGCGATGACAGCACGCTTCAGGTGATTGGAGATTCGCGGGTATTCGATCCACCGATGCTTCAGCTCAGCATTCGGCTTCTTATCGCGCAGCGCAGCGAGCTCACGGCTCATGAATGCGGTTTCGCCGGGATCGTTCCACCTCCACCACGCGACCCAGCCGAAATACCACAGCTGGATCGACAGCAAGACAACTAGCGCTAGCAGCAACCCGCGCAGCACCCAGCGCAGCATGGTCAATTAGTTCCGGCTCGCAACTCGCGGGTCGATTGCAGGGGCACGCGAAAAGCTGGGGGCGGGTCCGCGCCCATCGCGACGCGCATTGCTATCTTGCGACGACGTACTCGGCCGATTGCAGCTTCAGCAAATCTCGCAGTTCGCGGTACACGGCGCCGGTATCCGGGCGCACGCCCCGCCACAGGAGAAACGACTCGGCGGCCTGCTCAATCAGCATGCCGAGGCCGTCGACAACGTGTTTCGCACCGCCCTGCTGGGCAAGCTGCATAAACGGCGTCGGATCCGCCGCGTACGCTAAATCGTAGGCGAGCGTGCAGTCATTAAACGTGTCCGGATCGATCGCAGGCGCTTCGTGATTCAGACTGGTCGTCGTACCGTTGATGATCAGATCGAAGTGCTCGGCAGGAATTTCATCGAAGTGAATTGCCTCGACGCCGAACTCTTCGGCCAGCTCTTCTGCACGTTTGTGCGATCGATTGGCGACTGCGAGCCAGCGCGGACTCTCATCAAGCATCGAGCCGAGCAAACCCCGCACGGCGCCCCCCGATCCCAGCACGAGCACTGAACAATCGGAAAACGAAAACTTCAGGCGCTCGCGCAGATCGCGCACGAACCCGATGCCATCGGTGTTGTCACCGAGGATCGTGTCACCGTCGAACTTCAAAGTGTTGACGGCGCCAGCGACTCGCGCGCGCGGCGTCAGATCATCCGCCAGCTTTGCCGCGTCGATTTTGAAAGGCAGCGTGACGTTAAGCCCGCCGTAACCCGCTTCGCGCAAAGCCAGCGCCTTGTCTTCGAAGCCATCCAACGGCGCTTCTATCCGCTCATAGGTAAGGTGCTGCTTTGCCTGCTGAGCAAAACGCTGATGAATCTCTGGTGAACGGCTGTGCGCGATCGGGTTACCGACCACTCCGTACTTGTCGACGGTGTGCATGCAGACCTATCTCACGAACGCGAATGACATAGGTTATGAGTCAGGGCTTTGCGCTGCGGGTGGCCAGCTGATCATTGGTGAATATCCACGTGCGTGTAATTTCTAGGATATCCGTGTCGCGCGCGATCTCCGGTGGAAAAGGTGGGTAGGGACCGGCCATTTGCACGATTCTGCGCGCAGCGCGATCAAGTATCTGCGATCCCGACGATTGGTCGATCATCGCATCCGCGACCGACCCGTCTTTGCGAATCGCCACGGTCAGGCGCAGTGCGCCATAGAAACGGCCGCGCGCGTCATTCGGATAATTCTCATTGCCGATCTTCTCAACCCGCGCTCGCCAGTCTTCGACGTAGCGAGCGTACCGATACTCCGACGCACTTGGCATGAAGTGGTGCTTGCGCGGTCGCTTTTGATAATCCGAGATCTGCTTGGCGATCTCGGCCTGAGCGCGCGCCAGCTGTTCGTTCGCCTCATCATCGGTCGTACCGCTTTGTGGCTGTTGGGCAGACGTTTCGTTCAGCGGAGTCGGCCGTAGCTGCAGCGACTCACGGAGCGTCGCCAGCAGCTTCTTTTGCTCTTCCTCCAGCTGTTGCACATTCTTGCGCGCCGACTCAAGAGAATCGCCATCGCGCATCTCAAAACTGTTGGGCAGCGGAGAAGTACGGCGACCCGCGTCGTTGGTGCCGCCACCATCCAGATTATTTTGCGCTAGCGCTTCGACCGTGCCGGGCGCGGTATTGCTTTTTGCATTGACCAGAATGATCTCGACAGGGGCATCGGTCGATCGCACGCGAAAAAGTTCAGGATCTACAAAAC
Organism: uncultured beta proteobacterium; assembly: GCA_963710675.1. Classification (GTDB taxonomy): domain Bacteria; phylum Pseudomonadota; class Gammaproteobacteria; order Burkholderiales; family Burkholderiaceae_F; genus JACCZX01. The sequence continues at coordinate 127,483 of CAVQBE010000017.1, forward strand.
GGACGGCGAGCGCGGTGATGTGCAAGCCAATGGATACAGTCATCGCCATGACAAGTACTTTGTCGGCGAGAAACGAGCGCAACCCGTAGGCCGGCGCAGCCAGGCTGAGGTCAGCTACGTCCATTTAGGCGCGACATCAATCGTGTTGGTCTCTGCATTACCGAGTTGATCGATTGTAGCCAGCACCACCCAATTGGCAGGTGACAAGATCGCGCTAGTCTCGCCGCCGCTATTGCCGCATCCAGCAGCAGGCGCGCGAAGCGTTAAGGTGAAGTCGACGCTGTACCTCCCGCAGACTCAGAGATCACTTCGTTGACCGCTTCCGTCACCTCTGCGCGATCTTCGACGGCAGACAGCAGCGAGATATCCGGAGTGTCGTCGCCGATCTCCTCGTCGTCTGCCTCGACCGCGGTGAGCCCGGCCAGCACTCGATGCACACGCGCTTCCACGGTAAGGTCCACCTGGTCGACTGAAACGATGTCCAGCTCAATTTTCTGTCCGCGCGGCAAATCCGGAAGTCCTGGTACTCGGGTGACGAAGGGCACGCCGTCGAGTCGTAGTACGTCGCCCTTTAAGACCGTGGCTGAAGTTCGCTTAATGCTTTCCTGCTCGAGCCAACGCAGGGACCAATAGCGCTCCAGCTTCTGCTGAAATTCCGCATACGCAGAGTAGGCGGACTCGAAGCCCGAGACGATGCCAAACAGCTCAGCGTCGTTGGGCGCATACGGCGGCGGCTGCTCGCGGATACATGCGAGCAGCTGCCGCTGATTGACGAGATCCACATAGCGGCGCAGCGGTGATGTGCACCAAGCGTAGTGCTCTACACCAATACCGTCGTGCGGTGCGGGCGCCGTTCCCATTTTCACGCGACCGAGAACCTGCGAGCGATAAATACCGGCGGCACGACGCGCCGCAAGCCATCCGCCCCACGTGCTGTTCGCGAAAATCATCAGTTCCGCGACGATCGAATCGAGCGGTGCTCCTCGCTTCCGCTGTCGGATAGTGACTTTGGCTTGATCGTCGATGCCGTCAAGCTCGAACGAATAATCGACCCGGCCGACCGGCTCTGGCCGCCCTCGCACCTGTTCGCGATGTGCAAGAAGTTTGCGGGCCACGTGCCAGAGAACGCTCAGTTCCGCCGAGTGCGGCGAATCGAACCGGCCGTCGGCGATCGTGGCTTCCGTAACAATCGCATCGAGTCGGTCGTGCCGCAAATTACTTTCTATGCGCAGCCGCTCCAGACGAGATTCGGTCGTTCGCACCTCGAACGTCGCGTCGACGTCGGCGTACAGCGATAGCACGGGTACTTCCCGGCCTTCGTTCAGCGACAGCAACTCGATCCACTCGGCAGGCAACATCGTGTACTTCAGCCCGGCGCATAGACGGTGGACATGCGCGCGCGCGCGACGGTATCGATCGAGTGGCCGGGTGGCAGGACAACGGCCGGGGCGGCGATGTGAATTCCGATGCGCGTTCGATCGCCGAGCGTCTGCACCGAAAAAGCGTCGTCGATCTCGGTCGTCGCACTATCGTCGATGGAGAACGCGCGCACGGTGGCGAGCGGCAAATCGCCCGGGAGCACCGGGACGCCCGATTGCGCGGCAAACCCTGTGCCGCGCGGAAAGTGCTGCGCCAGAAAACTGTCGACATGCCAGCGGTACGGTGACGCAATCGCACTGCGCGCCAGAAGCAAGCGCAGCGGAGTCATGTGCGATTCGCTCGCCGCTTGCTCCAGCGCCTTGAACTCGATGGAACTACGGTCGGGCTTTATTACAAGCGCAATTGCCTGGCTGGCAATAATCTCCGGCGCACGCCCCGCTTTCAACTCGTCAACGTACTGCTGCCGTAACTCGTCCTGCTTTCGCTTGCGCTCGACGGCCGCCAATGCCGCCCGCAGCGTTTCGGCCGGTGCGGGCCGGTAACGGCCGCGGCCTTTGCGATAAAAATAAATCGGTGCACTGTGCAATCGAAACAGCAATGCTGCCGCCTGTTCGGCTGTTGGCTCCGCACCGAAATAGTCGCGCGCCAACTCTACGAATCCAAATTCTTCCTGAGGCGCGACTTCCCACAAAAAATCCAGATCGATCAGCTGCGCCTGCGCCTGCGCACGCTCAATCAGCTGCGCGGGCGCCGGCTCTGCAAAGCGAAGCAGCACGTGTGATGTCTTGACCTTGGTCCGCTTGCCACTGGGCAGCTCAACCTGATGAGAGGTCCCGGCATTCGCCATCTCGGTCCCCGCCTTGAACGCACCGTCGTCATCGAAAAGCAGATGCGTGCTCACGTGGAGCCTGTACGGATTTCAGCGTGACGCTTCAAACCGTCAATCCGCCTGACACTTCGATCACGGCGCCATTGATGTATGACGCTTCGTCGGAGGCAAGGAACGCGTAGACAGTTCGCTACGTCTTTAGGCGTTCCCAGGCGGCGCAGCGGCACGCGCTCGGTTAGTTGGTCCAGCACTTTCTGGGGAATCGTATCCAGAATGTGCGTGGCAATGAACCCGGGAGCAATAGCGTTGCAACGGATTCCCTTCGGTCCCAGTTCACGCGCCCACGTTTTGACGAAGCCAATGACCCCGAACTTGCTGGCCGCGTAGTTCGTCTGTCCGAAGTTTCCGTAGATGCCGACAACGCTCGACGCGTTCAGTATCACGCCACTTCCCTGCTTCAGCATCGTATCGAGTACCGCCTGGGCGCAGTTAAAAGTGCCCTTTAAATTGACGTCGATCACGCGATCGAACTGGTCACTCGACATTTTCTGCAGTCGCGCATCGATCGTGATTCCTGCATTGTTGACCAGGACGTCGATTCGGCCGTGACGCTCAACGGCTGCTGCAGCCATTGCGTCGATCTGCTCGCGGCGTGTAACATCGACCACGGCCGCATCGATCTCACCGAAGCGAGCCAGCGTCGCGACGGTGGCGTCGATCGATGATCTGTCGATGTCGCACGCAACAACCGTGGCGCCCTCTTCAAGAAATTTGCGTGCAGTGGCGCATCCGATTCCTTGTGCCGCCCCGGTGATGATCGCAACCTTGCCTTGTAGCCGCTGGTTCACTCAGACTCCTTGCTCGATTCCACAGAAAGAAAGAACTTGGTCGACGTACAACGCAAAGTCCGACAGCTCGTGATCGCTGCCTTCGATGACCATTTGGCGCGCTCCGTAATACTTCGCGACCATCATGCGGTAATTGATCACCGTGTCGCCGCTGGCTGCAATTAGAAAGTAGCGGTCAGGATTCGTGACCGGCGCGTCAAGGACGCGCAGTTCGTTGATGTACTCGGGCCGGAAGTCGATTTCCTCGTCGCTAAAAAACACCGGCTGCCGCCCGATGTGCGCCTGCAGATCGCGTGCCGGATCGACTGCTGGATTTAACAGCACTGCGCGACAGCCCAGTTGCTCGGCAACCCAAGTCGCGTAGTACCCGCCCAGCGAGGAGCCGATCAGCACAACCTGGTTGGCGCTCGACGAGCGTGCCGCATACAACGCCAGTTGCGCAGCCATGCGCGGCGAGGCCGGCAAGGCAGGACATATGAATTGGTCCGCCAGATCAAGTCGCCGCATATGTTCGCGCAGCATCTGTGCCTTGCGTGACTGCGGCGACGAACGAAACCCGTGCAAGTAGACGATCACGCGGCGCTGCTCGTGGAATCAACACTTCTTGCAGAAACGCCCGGAGTTTGGGAATCCAAGCCTGCATCAGCAAGCTGCGCAAGCAGCTTCCCATGAATGCCACCAAAGCCGCCGTTGCTCATCACGACAACTTGGTCACCCGCCCGGGCGTACGTGACAACCGCTTTGATCAGGGCATCGAGCTCGTTGTGCGTTGTGGCTCTCGCCCCCAGGCCCGCCAGTGCCTGCGCCGCATTCCAGCCGAGTCCCGCGGAAAAACAGAACACGCGATCTGCACCCGACAAACTATCGGCCAGCCGCGCGTTCATCACTCCGCGCTTCATCGTGTTGGAGCGCGGCTCGAACACCGCGACTATCCGGCCTTGCGCATGTGACGCGCGCAGCGCCGCAATCGTCATCTCGAATGCCGTCGGGTGATGTGCGAAGTCGTCGATCACAGTGACACCCGCCGCCGTGCCTCGCACTTCAAGCCGGCGCTTAACGCCACGGAATTCGGCCAGCGCGGCGAGTGCCTCAGTACCCGGCACGCCAGCATGATCCGCCGCCGCAACGGCAGCGAGCGCGTTCATTCGGTTGTGCTCTCCCGCCATTGCGAGCTGAAGCGACCCGACGCGATGCGCTCCGCTAGACACGTCACAAGTCTTCTCGTCGATGCGCCAGTCACCCATTTGGCCGAATGTCTGCAGCTCAGACCAGCAACCTCGCTGCAATACACGGCCGAGCGCCTCGTCGCCGGCGTTTGCAACGATGCGTGCGGTGGCGGGCAGCGTACGGATCAGGTGATGAAACTGCGCTTCGATCGCGGCAAGATCGGAAAAAATATCAGCGTGATCGAATTCCAGATTGTTCAAGATAAGCGTTCGTGCGCGATAGTGCAGAAACTTTGAACGCTTGTCGAAAAATGCGGTGTCGTATTCATCGGCCTCAATGACAAAGTGACGGCCGGCGCCAAGCCGGGCGGAGCATGCGAAGTCATCCGGTACGCCGCCGATGAGAAATCCGGGTTCAAGGCCAGCGTATTCGAGAATCTTTGAGAGCATCGCGCTCGTGGTCGTCTTGCCGTGGGTGCCGGCGACTGCGAGCACATGTCGACCGCGCAGGACGTTATCGGCGAGCCACTGCGGCCCGGATACATAAGCGTCGCCGCGATTTAGGATCGCCTCCATCAGCGCGTTTCCACGTGTGACAACGTTGCCAATGACCCACACGTCTGGATTCAATGAAAGCTGGTCAGCGTCGTAACCCTCGAGCACGCGCACGTTGGCTGCGGCAAGCTGGTCGCTCATCGGCGGGTACACGTTTGCATCGCACCCGGTCACAACGTGGCCGGCGGCCTGCGCAAGCTGTGCGAGCCCGCCCATAAACGTTCCGCCGACGCCGAGAATGTGGAGATGCAAAAGAAGGGACTGTTAAGCGCTATCGCTGGGAAGCGGCGCGGATTGTAAATGTCGTTCGCCGCGACATTCTGCCGATAAACTCACTCGATGGCCGCCAATGATCTTAAGAACGGAGCTTGCAGCCACGGCGGCTCGCCTGATCGCCGAAGAGGGCTGCGAGTATGGACAAGCCAAGCGTCGCGCGGCGCAGGAGATTCTCGGTGACGAGGTGCGCCGGTCGACGATGCCGGACAACCAAGAAGTCGAACATGAATTGCGTCGGTATTTAAAGCTCTTTGGCGGTGAAGCGCACCGGGCTTTGCTTGCTGCGATGCGCGAGGCTGCCGTGGAAATCATGCAGACACTGCAAGAGTTCGATCCGCACCTGATCGGAGCGGTGTTAAACGGCACAGCCACAGAGCACTCTGATATCCATCTGCAGTTGTTCGTTGACAGCGCGAAGGACGTCGAACTGCGCCTGATGAATCTCGGAATCGACTTTGACGTCGATGACGGAGATGATGAGGGCTGATCGTCCCGCCGCGCTTGAAAGATTAAGTTTTGTCGTGCCGTTCAACCGCGACCTTCGGTTAGACGGCCTCGAAGGGTCGGAGTCCGGTTGCACATCTATCAGCGTGATGCGATCAGGGTCGCGCCGCGACATCGACGCCATGTCGCTGGCGAAGAGGATATGCATCCGATCGAGGCGGCCGGCCGCGCCAACCTCGATTCGGTCCGTCGACTGATCGAAGAATCGCGTTGAAGGGCGGCGTCTTAGACGCTAGCGGAGATCCAGCGCTTAGCCGAAGGGCTGGACAGCCTCCCCTAAAAAGCGGACACTTCGCCGCTTCTTTCGCCTTTCTCGCCTAAATTCGCTCGATCTGCGACGATGTGCCTTGCCCTTAAACTCTTGTCGAGTCACACCTGTGGCTAGCCGGATTTTGGTCCTCAACGGCCCTAACCTGAATCTGCTGGGAACACGCGAGCCTGCAGTGTATGGCAGCCAGACGCTGGCCGATCATCGAAGCGCGAACTTAGCGCCGCCGCACAAAAGAAAAATGCGCAGATCGTGTTTTTTCAGACCAATCATGAGGGTGCGATAATCGACCGCATCCAACTGGCGCGCACCGACCGCACCGATTTCATCATTATTAATGCTGGCGCATTCACCCATACCAGCATCGCGTTGCGCGACGCACTGGCTGCGGTTTCGTTGCGCTTCATAGAAGTTCATCTGTCGAACCTGCACAAACGCGAAAGCTTCCGGCACCGGTCATACCTCGCTGACCTCGCAGTAGGAACCATTGTGGGGCTGGGTGCATCCAGGGTACCGATACGCTTTGGATTTCGCGCTAGACGCGGCACCTTCGTCTTAACTCAGCGATCGCCAATGGATCTAAGAAAACTAAAAACATTGATTGACCTTGTCGCCGACTCCGGCATCGCCGAACTCGAAGTAACAGAGGGCGAAGATCGCGTTCGCATCGCAAAGTTCAGCCCAGCGCCGGCCGCACCTGCCGTTACGGTTACCGCCGCTGCCGCCCCAACTGCGGTGACGGCGGTGCGAATGGCACAAACGGACAGCCAGCGACGAGCCTGAAGGTCACGTCGTGAAGTCTCCGATGGTCGGCACGTTCTATCGCTCACCGAGCCCCGGCGCCGCATCTTTCATTGAGCTAGGTCAGGCAGTCAAACCGGGGGACACGCTGTGCATTATCGAGGCGATGAAGCTGCTGAACGAAATCGAGGCCGAGATTGGAGGCACGGTTAAGCAAATCCTGGTTGAGAACGGTCAGCCGGTCGGAATACGGCCAGCCGCTGTTCATCATTGAATAAGAACGATCAACAAGAACCTTCCGTGGCGGCTCTGCCGCGGACTTCCTCGCGGCCATGTTCAAAAAGATTCTGATCGCTAATCGCGGTGAGATTGCACTTCGCGTGCAACGCGCTTGCCGTGAGATGGGAATCAGTACGGTCGTCGTGCACTCAGAAGCGGATACCGATGCGAAATACGTCAAGCTTGCAGACGAGTCGGTCTGTATCGGCCCGGCGGCGTCGAAGGATAGCTACCTGAATATTCCCGCGATTATCAGCGCGGCCGAAGTGACTGATGCGGAAGCGATTCACCCTGGCTACGGATTCCTTTCCGAGAACGCGGATTTTGCTGAGCGCGTCGAAAAAGCGGCTTTTGCTTTATCGGTCCGCGACCCGAGTCGATTCGTGCGATGGGTGATAAGGTATCGGCCAAGTAGGCTATGGTGGCTGCTGGAGTGCCGACCGTTCCAGGATCGAATGGCGCATTGGCCGAGGATCCGCGCGAGATTGTGAAAGTTGCGCGTGCGGTCGGTTACCCGGTAATCATCAAAGCCTCCGGCGGCGGCGGCGGGCGTGGCATGCGGGTAGTGCATACCGAAGCGGCACTTATTAACGCCGTCAGCATGACGCGACAGGAAGCCAACGCGGCGTTCAGCAACCCCGCCGTGTACATGGAAAAATTTCTGGAGGATCCGAGGCACATCGAGTTTCAGGTGCTGGCGGATCAGCATCGCAATGCGGTCTGGCTGGGTGAACGCGATTGCTCGATGCAGCGACGTCACCAGAAAGTGATCGAGGAAGCGCCTGCGCCCGGCATCAATCGCCGGATGATCGACAAGATGGGCGACAAGGTCGTAGAAGCGTGCAAGAAGCTTAACTATCGAGGTGCCGGGCACGTTTGAGTTTCTGTTTGAAGGAAATGAATTCTACTTCATCGAAATGAATACGCGCGTGCAGGTCGAGCATCCGGTTACGGAGATGGTCACCGGCATCGATATCGTGCAGGAACAGATACATATTGCCGCCGGCGAAAAGCTGCGTCTGCGACAGCGCGACATCGAGCAAAAGGGTCACGCCATCGAGTGCCGCATCAACGCAGAGGATCCTGAGCGTTTTACGCCGTCGCCGGGGCGGATCACCGCCTGGCATCCGCCCGGTGGGCCAGGTGTTCGCGTCGACTCGCACGCCTACACCGGCTACTTCGTGCCACCCAATTACGATTCAATGATCGGCAAGGTTATCTGCTACGGCGACACGCGCAATCAGGCGCTGGCGCGTATGCGCATTGCGATGTCCGAGATGGTAGTCGAGGGCATCAAGACCAACATACCGCTGCATCGCGAGCTGTTGATCGACGAAAAGTTCGTGCTCGGCGGTACCAGCATCCACTATCTGGAAAAGAGGCTGGCGGCACGGCATCTTGCCTAGCGCGAGTCGTGTTGGTCGAAATCACGCTGACTGCCGGCGACGCGGCCGAAACATTGGCCGACGCCCTGCTCGAATACGGTGCGCTTTCGGTCTCGATCGAGGACGCCGGCGCGGGAGGTGTTGACGAACAGCCGCTATATGGAGAGCCGGGTTTCGGGCCCGCTCGACATTCGTGGGCACGAAGCAAGCTACGCGTGCTGGCAAAAGACGACGGCGTCGATGCGATGATCAAAGCGGCATGTGCAGCGACGCAAATCGAGGCTCGCGATAGAAATCACGCGTAGCGCTTGAGGAAACAGACTGGGTGCTTCGGAACGCAGTCGCAATTTGCGCCGACTCGGATTAGCGAGCGGCTTTGGATTGTCCCCAGCTGGCACGCCCCGCCGGACGAGCGGGCTCTGGTCGTGCGGCTGGATCCCGGCGTGGCATTTGGTACCGGCACTCATCCGACGACCCAGCTGTGTCTCGCATGGCTGGACGCGACACTGGTGCCAGGCGCCAGCGTGCTCGATTACGGATGCGGCTCTGGAATTCTCGCCATTGCCGCAGCAAAGCTCGGTGCGGGCACCGTCGTTGGCGTAGACATCGATCCACAGGCACTTGCCGCCGCACGCGCGAACTCGCGCGCGAACGAAGTAGACGCCAGTTACACTGACTTGGACGGACTAAGCGAGAGCGCAATCACCTTCGACGTCGTGCTAGCCAACATTCTTTCTGGTCCATTAAAGCTGCTGGCACCTGCGCTGGCCGCCCGCGTCGCGTCGCGCGGTTCCCTCGTGCTGTCGGGCATTCTTGCCCGTCAGGCCGACGAAGTGATCTCGGCGTATCGACAAGCCGACTCCGCGCTGGTCCTCAAGGTCTGGCAGTCGGATGACGGCTGGGTTTGTCTGGTGGGATCTCGCTAGCCATGGCGCTCGCGACCAAGTGCCCTCAATGCGCGGCGCTGTTTCGGGTCGTTGCCGACCAACTGAAACTGCGCGGCGGGCTTGTTCGTTGTGGCCAGTGCCGGGCAGTGTTCGATGCTATCGGCAGCCTCACCTACGTCGACGACACTGCATTGGCGCAAACGCGCACGATCACGGCTCTGACCCAACCGTTGGCCAAGCCGGCAGCAGCCACAGTTCCCCGCAGCTCTCGCACTGAACCAGCTCTCACCCCTGCACCTGCATCGCCCCATCAGCGACGCGCAGGGGCCCGCGCACGCGCCCGGCACCCGCCACCACGAATCCGGGCAGGCTTACCCTCGGTCCTGCTACCACGCTGCGCATTGCGCCGACCGCGCCCGCGACGCTGGCTAATGCATCGGCGCGGCGCTCGGCGCCGTTGCCGTCGTCGGTTGATCGCAAGCAAACCGACGCAAAACGCGAAGCTCAAGCCAAACGCGAACGTGCGCTCCAGGAACAAGCCGAAGCGGTTCTGGGTGTTCCAACCTTGATTGCACCTGGCGGGCGGGAGCGGGTGGACACATCGTCGATCGTCGACGGGATCGAAGTCATCGAACTGGCCGCATTACCGAGCGAAACCGAGGCCCGTCCATCTCCGGCGACGCGTGCCCCGGTCGTCGAAGAGGAACCCGAGTTCATTCGTAACAATCGCTCGCGCACGCGTCGCGGCTTCTCAATCATCTTCGGCGGTGGTTCGTTACTGCTTGCGGCATTAATGCTGGTGCAGCTCGCTGTTATCTTTCGTGCCGAGGTGCTGGTGAGCGCTCCGCAAGCGCGCAGCGCGCTGATGCAGCTGTGCGCAGTGTTTGGATGTACGGTCGGTTGGCCGACTCAGGTCGATCAACTGGCGGTCATTGGCAGCGAGCTACAGACAATTCCTGGCACCGACGTGCTCGAGCTGACAGCGGTTATTCGAAACCGTGCGGCATTCAGGCAGGCGCTGCCAGCGGTTGAGGTCACGCTGACCGATGCGCTCAATCGTCCTATCGCACGTAAGGTATTTACGCCCGCCGACTATTTGGCGGCGGCTGGTGAGCCCTCGTCGCGTATTGAAGATGGCCTGGGAAGCGGCAGCGATTACACCATTCGCCTGTTCTTTGAAGCCCGCGGCGTGCAGGCGTCAGGATTTCTGGTCTACCCGTTTTTCATTTAACTAGCTTTTCCTCATCCACCGCACTACGAGTTAAATCCGTGAGCCTATTGATCTGCGGTTCGATCGCGTACGACTCGATCATGGTGTTTCCCGGTCGCTTCGCCGACCACATTCTTCCGCATCAGGTACACATTCTGAACGTCGCGTTTCTCGTGCCGGAATTGCGGCGTGAGTTCGGAGGCTGCGCGGGCAACATTGCCTACAACGCCAAGCTGCTCGACGCGGAAGCATGGCCAATGGCAACGGTCGGCGACGACTCGCAGCCATACCTGGACCGCCTCGCTCGATTGCAGATCAGCCGGCGTTACGTCCGTACCATTCCCGGCAGCTTCACGGCGCAGGCGTTCATCACCACTGATGCCGACAACAATCAGATCACGGCGTTTCATCCGGGAGCAATGTCCGATTCACATCGAAACGAGATTCCGAGCGATGGTTCGGTCAAGCTCGGCATCATCGCGCCTGATGGCCGCGAGGGAATGTTGCAACATGCAGCTCAACTTGCCGAGCAGAACATTCCATTCGTGTTCGATCCCGGCCAGGGATTGCCGATGTTTTCCGGCGATGAACTGAGATGGTTTATCGAGCGCGCGAGCTATGTTGCGGTCAACGACTACGAAGGCAAGATGCTGAGCGACCGAACGCAGCTCTCACTGGCGGACTTGGCGCGCAAGGTGCGCGCGCTCGTCGTGACACACGGCGCCGCCGGATCGCAGATATACGTTGATGGCAGGATTGTTCAGATTCCCGTGGCCCCCGCGCGCGATCCTGTTGATCCGACCGGATGCGGCGATGCTTACCGGGCCGGGCTCTTGGTGGGCATCGCGCAGCAAATGGATTGGGAAACCATTGGCAGGCTGGCGGCAACGATGGGTTCGATAAAAATCGAGCGCTCGGGCGGGCAGAACCACACCGCGAGCCGCGACGCGATTTCCGAACGGTTTAACGAGGCCTTTGGCTACCGGCCTTGGTAATTCATATTCGCGCAACCACCATCTGCAGCACGTATACCGCGAGCAGCAGCACCAGCGGGGAAAGATCGAAGCCGCCGACCGGAGGCAGAATGCGCTGAATCGGCGCCAGTAGCGGCCGTAGCAAAATCCCGAGTGCCGGCGCAAACGGCGCGTGCGGATTAACCCAGCTGACGATCGCGTAAATGATCGTGATCCACACCACGACGTTTAGCGCCCACACGATCAGCTGCCGCAGCGCAGCCAGTAACACAAACTCAAACGCGACCTCAGCACCGGTGATCTGGCGGATCAGAACGACGACAAGCAGTGTCACCAGGAAAGCCGCCGCGAGCGACGCCCAATCGACGCGCCCGCGCGCCGGCAAAAGTCGATGCAGCGGCCGGACGAGCCAGCCCGTGAGTGCAACCACGAACTGGACGACAGGATTGCGCCCCGGCATCCCAATCGCATGGATCCATACGCGCAAGATCAGCAAGCCGACAAGCAGTGAACCGAGAACGTCAAGCAGAAACCGGGCGATATCGATCAGCAGCATGCAGGCTTCGCAATGGAAGTTAAACGATCAGGTTTGTGATTCTAAGCGGCAGGTTCCCCATACAAGTAATGAGAGATGCCGGAAAAGAAAAAGGGCGCCGACTGCGGCGCCCTTGCCAAAAGGCAATTTAAAACCGCTTGCTAAGGCCGGCTGCCCGTCGGGAAGGGCCACGCTGCTGCGGGATTCAGTGCGGTTTTTGCACCGGGCGCAGCGGCGGTTGACGGAGCAGCAGGTGTCGGCATCGTAGCGGGCCGTGATGCAGTCCTTTGCATCGACGTCGAAGCACGTCTGCGCGCGGCTGACTTTTTCACAGCCTTTTTAGGCGCTGCCCGCTTCTTGCCAGCCTTTTTCGCTTTCTTAGCTGACTTCTTTGCCGACTTCTTAGCAACTTTCCTAGCTACTTTTTTTTTTGCAGCCTTCTTGGCTGCACGCTTCTTAGTCGACTTTTTAGCAGTTTTCTTGGCTGCCGGTCGCCGCTTTTTGGAAGCTTTTTTGCCTGATTTTTTCGCCGATTTCTTGGCGGATTTCTTAGCTGATTTTTTCTTCATAGCCATGATGAATCTCCTTCGATGCACGTTAGTGCGGAGGTTGGGAAGGAAACCCGCTGGGCCGCCATAAAGGCAGAACCCGTCGGGCTATTCATCGGCGCATGCAGATGCTCTGTCGCCGCGACACCCCCAGAAATGCGTTTGTGTTTCCGCAAATCCGAGAAATGCGCGGAACGGGCAGCGCACTGACCGCTGACGCTGATGAATTCGGCACGGCGCGCGCGAACAAGCCGAGGCAGACGCGCGCGCAAGAAAAACGCCGGACCGTAGCCGGCGTTTGGATGATCGAGGTTTACAGAGGAAAAAGAGCCACAAGACCGGGATGTCTTGGCGCCAGTTTGCGTAGGTGCTCTTGAACTGTGTGGTTGCGTAATCAATTCAGTGATCAATCGCCGTCTGTTAAGCACTGCGCAAAACAAACTGATTGAACAGTTAAACAATGGATCGCGTTTTACGCGCAAAATAATTTCATCGCAAGAATTTTTTGCAGTGAACATCGATTTGTGTGCGATTTGTTCCACTGTTCAATAGATCAACGCACGCTTGGCCACGCGCGCTCGGTGTTCAACGTTGTGATCATCTTCGTTGTCTGGTTCATCTGATCACGCTAATCCCAACTCAATGCGCCGCCGCTTTGATACTCGAGCACTCGCGTTTCAAAAAAGTTGCGCTCCTTTTTCAGATCAATCATCTCGCTCATCCACGGAAACGGGTTCTCTTCCTGCCGGAAGAGCGTTTCGATGCCGATCTGCTGCGCACGTCGATTGGCGATGAAGCGCAAATAGCCTTTGAACATCGGCGCATTGAGCCCCAGCACCCCGCGCGGCATCGTGTCTTCGGCATAGGCGTACTCGAGTTCGACCGCCTTTAGAAACAATGCGCGCACTTCCTCCCGGAAGGGCACCGTCCACAGCTGCGGGTTCTCCAGCTTTATCTGATTGATCAGGTCGATGCCGAAATTGCAATGCATCGACTCGTCGCGAAGGATGTACTGATACTGCTCGGCGGCACCGGTCATCTTGTTTTGCCGGCCGAGCGCCAGGATCTGCGTAAAGCCGACGTAGAAGAACAGCCCTTCCATCAGGCACGCGAAGACGATCAGGCTCTTTAGCAGCGCCTGGTCACTCTCGGTCGTGCCAGTCGTGAAGTGCGGGTCGGTCAACGTGTCGATAAACGGGATCAGGAACTCGTCCTTGTCGCGAATCGACCCAACCTCGTGGTAGGCGTTGAAGATCTCACCCTCCTCAAGGCCCAGAGATTCGACGATGTACTGATACGCGTGCGTGTGGATCGCCTCTTCAAACGCCTGCCGCAGCAGAAACTGACGGCACTCAGGGGCGGTGATGTGGCGATACGTGCCGAGCACGATGTTATTGGCGGCAAGCGAGTCTGCGGTGACGAAGAAGCCGAGATTGCGCTTGACCAGGCGGCGCTCGTCGTCGGTAAGCCCGTTCGGGTCTTTCCACAGCGCGATGTCGCGCGACATGTTGACTTCCTGCGGCATCCAGTGGTTCGCGCAGGTCGACAGATACTTTTCCCAGGCCCATTTGTATTTGAATGGGACCAGCTGATTGACGTCGGTACGGCCGTTGATGATCCGCTTGTCGGCTACGTTGACGCGGCGCAGCTCGGGCGCGACGGGTTCGGGAGACGCGAGACCGCTTTCGCGCAGTCCCAACGCGACCGCCGGCATGGACGCCACAGTTTCCTCCCAGGCGAGTGCGCTCACTGGCATGCCTCGCATTCGGAAAATGCGGCGTCGCCCGGCTTCAGCATGCACACCTGGCCGTCCAGCTTCGCACCGTTGGTCAGCGCATCGGTGGGAACGGCATTTAACTGGCCGGTGTTCGTCGTGGACTTCTCGGCGTGGGTCGCGCCGACGGTGCGGAGGTAATACGTGGTTTTCAGACCCCGCCGCCACGCCAGTCTGTAGGTCTCATCGAGCTTCCGACCCGAAACGCCCCCCATATATATATTGAGGGACTGCGCCTGATCGATCCACTTCTGGCGCCGCGCCGCGCACTCGATCAGCCAGGTCGGGTCGATCTCGAACGCAGTGGCGTACAGCTTGCGCACTTCGGCAGGAACCCGCTCGCTCTTGGCGAGCGACCCATCGTAGTACTTCAATTCGTGCACCATCACCTCGTCCCACACGCCCAGCGCTTTCAGATCTCGCACCAGGTACTCGTTGACGACGGTGAATTCGCCCGACAGGTTCGACTTGACAAAGAGATTCTGAAACGTCGGCTCGATGCAGGCGTCAACGCCGACGATGTTCGAGATCGTCGCGGTGGGCGCAATCGCGACGCAATTCGAATTGCGCATGCCGTATTGCTTGATACGGGCGCGCAAGGCACTCCAGTCCATCGACGAACTCGCGTCGACGTCGACCAATGAGAGGGCGCCGTCGCTTTTCAGCTGACCGCGCTGTTCCTTCAGAAGCTCGAGCGAGTCCTGCGGCAAGATGCCGCGATCCCACAGCGAGCCGGCAAATGACGAGTACTGGCCGCGCTCCTCGGCGAGCTCGGTCGAGGCCCAGTACGCGTAGTAGCACGTGGCTTCCATGCTGCGATCGGCGAACTCGACCGCTTCGTTCGATGCGTAAGGAACACGCATCATGTGCAGACAGTTCTGAAAGCCCATGATGCCGAGGCCCACCGGGCGATGCTTGACGTTCGAATTGCGCGCCTTGTTGACGGCGTAGTAATTGATGTCGATCACATTGTCGAGCATCCGCATCGCCGTTCGAATGGTCTTCTTAAGTTTTGCGTGGTCCAGCTCGTGGCCGCCGTTAACCGCTGTCTTCATGTGAGCCGGCAGGTTGACCGAGCCGAGATTGCAGACGGCGATTTCCGTGTCCGAGGTGTTCAGCGTGATCTCGGTACACAGGTTCGAACTATGAATCGTGCCGACATGTTGTTGCGGCGAGCGCAGGTTGCACGCATCCTTGAAGGTGATCCACGGGTGTCCGGTTTCAAACAGCATCGACAGCATCTTTCGCCACAACGCCTGCGCGGACACCTTCTTGAAGAGCTTCAACTCGCCGCGCGCAGCTTTTTCTTCGTAACGCACGTACGCTTCCTCAAACGAGCGGCCAGTGCGATCGTGCAGGTCCGGGCAGTCCGACGGCGAAAACAGCGTCCACTCGCCGTCTTCGAACACGCGCTTCATGAACAGATCGGGAATCCAGTTCGCAGTATTCATGTCGTGCGTGCGCCGGCGATCGTCGCCCGTGTTCTTGCGCAGTTCTAGAAACTCTTCGATGTCGAGGTGCCAGGTTTCGAGGTAGCAGCACACAGCGCCCTTGCGTTTGCCCCCCTGATTCACAGCAACCGCCGTGTCGTTAACCACTTTCAGGAACGGCACCACCCCTTGACTCTTGCCGTTGGTGCCTTTGATGTGGCTGCCCAGCGCGCGTACCGGCGTCCAGTCGTTACCCAATCCGCCTGCGTACTTGGCGAGCAGCGCGTTTTCCTTGATCGCTTCGTAAATACCGTCCAGATCGTCGCCGACCGTCGACAGGTAGCACGACGAAAGCTGAGAGTGACGTGTGCCTGCATTGAACAGCGTCGGCGTCGAACTCATGAAATCGAAGCTCGACAACACCTCGTAGAACTCGATTGCGCGGGTTTCCCGCTCGATTTCGTTCAGCGCGAGCCCCATTGCGACGCGCATGAAAAATACTTGGGGTAACTCGAAACGGCGGCCGTCATGGTGCAGGAAGTAACGGTCGTACAGCGTCTGCAGTCCCAGATAGTTGAAGTTCAAGTCGCGGCGTGCATCGAGCGCCGCGCCAAGGCGCTTCAAGTCGAACTGGCCCAGCCGCTCGTCGAGCAGACCGGCGCCGATGCCGTGCTTGATCAGGCGAGGAAACACTTCGGCGTAGCGCACCTGCATCTCGGGCTGCGTGACCTCTTCACCCAGCACTTCGCGCCGCACCGTATGCAGAAGCAGCCGCGCAGTGACGGCTGAATACGCGGGATCTTTTTCGATCAAGGCACGCGCCGCCAGAATCGCCGACTTGTAGACCTCGTCAAGCGGAACTCCGTCGTACAGGTTCTTGACCGTCTCTGACAAAACGGCATCAGGCGTAACGTAGTCGGCGAGCCCGTTGCACGCGGCGCGAACGACCGCTTCGACCCGCGGCATGTCCAGCGGCACGCGAACGCCGTTTTCGAGCATCGTCAAGGTCGGCACTGCCGCGCTCGCCGGCGTCGCATGCTTGGCACGCTCCTGAGCGCGCTTCTCGCGATAAAGCACGTAGGAGCGCGCGACATCATGCGCGCCGTCCCGCATCAGCGACAGCTCCACTTGATCCTGCACGTCTTCTATATGAAAGGTGCCGCCAGCGGGCAGCCGCCGCAGTAGCGCGCGCACGGTGCCATCGGTCAACTTTTCGACTTGCTCGCGCACGGCGGCGGAACCCGCCCCTTGCCCGCCGCGCACCGCGATGAACGCCTTTGTCATCGCCACCGCGATCTTGGATGGCTCGAACGAAACCACGGAGCCGTTGCGGCGAATGACTTTGTAATCGCCAAACGAGGTGGCATTGACTGCGCTGATTCCCGCACCAGCTGGCTTCAGCTCTGGCGAAAACTCATGAGCGCCTGCCGCAGCGGCGCCACCCGACGGGGCCGACTGGCCCGCTACTTCCTGAAACTGCATGTCACCCCCAAATCGAATTGCGGCCTGCACTCGTAACGCCCCACCGCGCAAATGAAATCTTGTTCGCGCCAATTGCACGTCGGCAAATGCAAACACCACTAGTTCTAGTCGCTGAACTCAATGCTCGGACCACCGATGATCAGCGCACTGCGCTTTGAATGCCGCACACCGCCTTGCTAACCGAGCCGCCGGCCAAGGCGCTCGCGCTATTCCAAACAGGGCCCACGTGTACAACATCTTGTATGTACTAGTCGATGCATCACTACGAATAGTGGACGCATCATATGCGCAGAATTTTTGAAACTCAACAAGTGTTGATGGCGCAGCGCATCGAAAATACGCGCGCAGCGCCAAAAAGAAAAAAATCAGACCGAAGGAATGGAAACGCTTGACGGATGGTTGATGCGAGTCCAGTCGAAAAACGGACCAGGGTCTGTTTTCCGGCCGGGCGCAATGTCGGAGTGGCCGCGCATCGCAACTATTGGATAAATGGGCAGCAATG
This sequence comes from uncultured beta proteobacterium, assembly GCA_963710675.1. GTDB lineage: Bacteria > Pseudomonadota > Gammaproteobacteria > Burkholderiales > Burkholderiaceae_F > JACCZX01. The sequence goes on from CAVQBE010000017.1 coordinate 145,056, forward strand.
CCGCCGTGATGCGATTGAGAGCGTCATATTGGGCATCGGAAAACGCTTCGAAGTCGGTGCCTTCAAGCTCGATGCCGATTGAGAAGTCGTTGCATGCACTGCGACCATCAAAGCATGAGGCGCCTGCGTGCCACGCTCGGTCAGCAAAGGAAACAAACTGTGTCACTGCGCCGTCGCGCTCGATCAGGACATGCGCGGACACATGCAACCCCGCGATCTGAGCGAAATAGGACTCTGCAGAAGCGTCGAGCGTGTTCGTGAAAAGTTGCGATATATACCCGCCGCCATAGTGACCCGGCGGCAGGCTGATGTTATGAACGACGATCAGTTCGATCGCCGCATGGGGCGGCCGCGCATCAAAGTTAGGCGAATCGACGCGACAGACACCTTCGAGCCAGCCGTCGGGGCAGACGATCACTTGATACCGAGCCGTTGCATCCGATAGCGCAGTTGCCGAAACGTGATGCCAAGTAGCTGAGCCGCCGCGGTGCGGTTGTACCGCGTCTTGGCCAGCGCGCTGCGAATGGCATCGCGCTCGAGCGAATCCAGATAGGCGCCTAATGAGGTCGGGACGCCGTCGATCACTTGAAAATCCAAAATTGCCGCTGTGGCGAATTCCTCGGCGGGCTCGGGCAGCGGGACCGACGCCTCTTCAATTGAAATCGGTTCCGCATCGATCGGAGCGTCGCGGTCTGCGTCGGGCAACATCAGGTCGTCCGCCATCAATACATCATCGCTGGCTAGCGCGACTGCGCGCTCCAGAATATTTTCCAGCTCGCGCACGTTGCCCGGAAAGCTGTAGCGCTTCAGCGCGGCGCTAGCGGACGCGGACAGGTGCGCCCGTCGCGAGCCGGCGCGTTCCGAGATGCGCATCAGGATTGACTCGGCAAGCAGCGGGATATCGTCCAACCGTTCACGCAATCCAGGAACACGCAGCTCGATCACATTCAGTCGATAAAACAGGTCCTGCCTGAATCTTCCCGCGGTCACAAGTGCGCCCAAGTCCTGATGCGTGGCACTGACGAGTCGAACATCTACCGGCTCCTCGACAGAAGCACCGACTTTTCGCACTCGACGTTCCTGTATCGCCCGCAACAATTTGACTTGCATCGCCAGCGGCAATTCGGCGACTTCGTCGAGGAACAGTGTTCCGCCGGCCGCAGCCTGAAAGAATCCTTCCCGATCGCGTTCGGCGCCGGTAAACGCGCCCTTGCGGTAACCGAAGAACTCGGCCTCCATCAAGGTCTCTGGAATAGCACCGCAATTTACAGCGATGAATGGCTGCTGACTTCGACTCGACGAGTCATGAATGGCGCGCGCTGCGAGCTCCTTGCCGCTGCCTGACTCACCGCGAATGGCGACCGGCGCCATGCTGTGAGCCAGTCGGCTGATCATCGAGCGCATCTGCTGCATAACCGGCGTGTCGCCAGTCAAGCGCGCAAGCGCATTGAGGCCACTCATGCTCGGCGCAGCAGGCGTGCCGGCCGTCGCCGGAGATTCGCGCACCGCTGAACGTACCAGCATGCGTAACTGTTCGATATCAACCGGCTTGGTCAGATAATCGAACGCGCCTGCCTTCAGAGCCGCGACAGCATTTTCAGCACTACCGTAGGCAGTAATAACGGCGATTGGCGGGCCCTGCGATACCGACACGTGCCGCACCAGATCAAGGCCGGTTCCATCGGGCAAGCGCATGTCGGTCAGACAGAGTGCATACGCGTTACGCGCAAGAAGTACCCGCGCTGCGCTCACCGACTCGGCGGTATCGACGTCGAGCCCGAGGCGCACCAGCGTTAAAGACAGTAACTCGCGCAAATCGGCTTCGTCATCAACCACCAGAACTGCCGGCTGCCGCCGCTGCATCGGCGCGGCGGGCGCGGATTCGGAGCCGACGGTTGGGTTCATCTCAAGTAGTTATCGCTTGCAGCGCTCATTAGCGGTTAACAGCATTATTCAGCGGATGGGCAGCGTGTCCAGGAAACCTTGCTGTTCATTACCGACGATTGCGCCGCCTCCAAATCGAAGCAGGAATCCGTCACGCGATGAACCGTCAACCTCGCGTCGAGATGAATACGACAGGACCGCGCGATTCGTAACGCAGAACTCGCGCGCAAGATACAGCCCAAGCCCCGTTCCCTGGGTACGTGTCGTAAAAAAGGGTTCGAACAACGCTGCGCGAGCGTCGACCGGCACACCCGCCCCATCATCGAACACCCATAGTTGTGCGCGATCCTGTTCGGGCGCCCGCTCGATCTGGATGCCAACTGAATTCGGACCTCCCGTTGCATAGCGCAGCGCATTGTCGACCAGGTTATAAAGCACCTGCCGCAGATGTGATTGCTCGAATTTCACTTTAAGACCGGCCTCGGCTTCAAGATGGATCGTTGCCGGCGCCAATCCCCGGTCCCGAATGAACTCGGCGATGAACTGCTGGACGAATTCGTTGATATCGATCTCGTCGCCCAGCGGCGGCTCGCGGCGAGCAACCCTTAGAACGTCTTCTACGAGGCGATTAAGTCGCTGGGTGTTTTCACGCACGATACCTGCCAGACGTTTGAGAAGAGGATCTGCGCTGTCCTCGCCCATTAACTGTCCGGCATGGCTGATCGCCGCAAGCGGATTGCGAATCTCGTGCGCAATTGACGCGGTCAGGCGGCCCATCGCAGCGAGCTTCAGTTGCTGAGCCCGATCTTCAACGTCGCGCACATCCTCGATAAAAATGACGAACTCCTCATCGGAGCCCGATGTTGGGCGAGCAAACCGAGCGCGCATGCGGGATTCGATCAGCGGGCTCATTGCAGTGTCGGCGCCTGCCACTACCGTGTTCGACCACGCGCCTTCGCTGCGCCCGGCATCGACCCAGCGCACAAAGGCCTCTGCCAACGCAGTGGCAGCTGGAATCTCCATCAGCCGCACTCCGGTGAGCTGCGCCGAAGGCTCCAAGCCCAACATACGCCGCGCAGCGCGATTGTTGGCACGCACTTGAGTACTCGGATCAACGACGATCACTCCTTGCTGCATCTGTGCAATCACGAGCCGGTTGATCGCGAGCTGGTTTTGAAGGTCACGCCCCCGCGAGCGAGCCAGACGCTCCTGGCTTGCCAAACGAGAGCTCAACGCACGTAGCAGTGCGGTTACGGCAAACAAGGCCGCGCCATAAAGGCCCGCTTGAAAAAGCAGTGGATCTGAAGCGCCAGCCGACAAGGTTCGCAAGCCGGCGTCAATCAGGATTACGAGCACTGCCACAGCGCATACAAAAAACACGAGTGTGGGGGGCAGCAACAACGACGCGCCGGCCAGCGGCAGCAGGAACAGGATCACCCAGCCCGATGCAACTCCGCCACTGGTAACGACCAGCACGGTGATAACAACAAAATCGAGCACTAATTGCCCGATCACCTGTGCAAAAAATCTTCGATGCAGGTAAAGCGCGAGCCCCGCAAACAGGGCGGCAAATGCGAAATAGGACAGTGAAGTAGCGAGCGTCGACCCCGTAACCCCGGTCACTCCCAGCGGCCGTGGCCCGAAAGCCGCGCTGGCAAACACGAGGGCGGCCGCTACGATCACGCGCGTGCTGGCGAAATACTCCAGTGCCCGCCAGGGCGTTTCGTCATCGCCAATCGGCTTGCCGTCGAGCGGCAATTCGACCGACTGGATCGATGTATCGGACGCGGTCACTCGGTCCGAAGCAAAGTGGTTCGCCGCATCATTCGCGTGTTGGTGGCATTGCCCGGCGATGCTCTTCGCAACAGAAGTAATGCTCGTTTTGTATAAGTGCCTCTTCGCGGGGAACGTGCAGGCCGCAGGTCGCGCAGCTCACCATCGGCAGCCGGGCAACGCTTGAGTCGCTCTCCGGGGGTGGCAGGTGCTTTTTCTGCAAGAAGCCGCCACACAAGATAGATTGCCAGCGCAAGCAGGACGAAAAACACAATCCGACTCATGCCTGTGCCCTCCCCAACAGCACTTCCAGCACAAAGTGGCTACCCACGTAGGCCAGCATCAACATTACAAAACCAGTAAGGGTCCACCGTAAAGCCGTACGTCCGCGCCAACCAAACACCAGGCGCCCCAGCAGCAGTCCGCCGAACACGACCCACGAGGCAATGGCAAACACTGTCTTGTGATCGAACCGCAGCGGCCTGCCAAACAATTGCTCCGAAAAGAAAATGCCGCTCACAAGGGTGGCGGTCAGCAGGAGAAACCCCACGGTGATCAGGCGAAACAAGACTCCTTCCATCGCCAGCAACGGTGGCAGGCGATCGATCACCAGTGCAAGTCGTCCAGCGCTTGCACCCCCGTCTCCGTGCAGCCGCCGTTCCATTGTCGCCATCAGCAACGCATGGATCGCGGCGATCGTCAGCAAGCTGTACGCAAGGATCGCCAACAGCAGATGAACCTGGAACAATGGCGCGCCGCTTGATCTGCCGACAATCGCGCCAGGGAACAGCGCGGCAGCAACGCTGCCGCGGCCGCCAACGGCAGCACCAGCAAGAACATCCCGCGCGATGGCGAGAACATCGTCTCGACGCACACGATCAGCGCTGTGATCCAAAGCGTCGCCGAGAGCGCGTGCGCAAACCCAAAGCGCAGCTCGCCACTTTCGAACATGCCATGCATTAGCAACGTGCCGTGCAGGACAAGCGCTAGCGCTAGTACCGCACCGTGCCACAGTGGCGCGCGCTCGGTGCCTGGACGCTGACCACTCCATTCGCGCCAGGCCAACAGCAGGTATAGCGCGGCGACGGCCACGTACAATGCGAGCCACTCGAAGCGCAACTGCATGAATGTTTATACCATGCAGCTATCGGGATTTCGCTCTGCGCTTAGGCTGAAATTCACTTCCTTTTTCGATGCTTGATCAACTGACTACCCGACTCGCACGCGTCGTTAAGACGATGCGTGGCGAGGCGCGCCTGACCGAAGAAAATATGCAGTCGATGCTGCGCGAGGTGCGCGTCGCATTGCTCGAAGCCGATGTCGCGCTGCCGGTCGTGCGCGACTTCATTTCCCGAATCAAGGAAAAAGCACTCGGCGAGGATGTGGTCGGAAGTCTCACGCCAGGGCCAAGCATTGGTGGGTGTCGTGCAGCGCGAGCTGACCGCCCTGATGGGCGGCGATCTCGACGACAAGCAGCGCCAACTGAATCTGGCAACACAACCGCCGGCGGTGATCCTACTGGCCGGTTTGCAGGGCGCTGGAAAGACCACCACCGCCGGCAAGCTTGCGCGTTGGTTGAAAGCTGAACGCAACAAGAAAGTGCTGGCAGTGTCGACGGACGTCTATCGGCCGGCCGCAATCGAGCAGCTCAAGATGGTTGCGGAACAGGCGGGCGCTGAGTTTTTCGCATCGGATGTTGGCGAGCAGCCGCATTGACATTGCCGCGCGCGCAATCGACCACGCAAAGCGCCACTACTTCGACGTGCTGATCGTCGACACCGCGGGCCGCCTCGCGATCGACGAAGCGATGATGCAAGAGGTCGCCGCGCTCGAAGCGCGACTGAATCCCGATCGAGACGCTGTTCGTCGTCGATGCGATGCTTGGGCAGGACGCGGTAGCCACCGCCAAGGTTTTTGCGGATCGCCTGCCGTTGACTGGCGTCATTCTTACCAAGCTCGATGGCGATTCTCGAGGAGGTGCGGCGTTATCAGTCCGTCATGTGACCGGCAAGCCAATCAAGTTCGTCGGCGTTGGTGAAAAGCTCGATGGTCTCGAGGTGTTTTCGCCGGATCGCATGGCCAGTCGCATTCTTGGCATGGGCGACATCGTCTCTCTGGTAGAGGACGTACAAAAAGTCGGTCGATCAGGAAAGCGCGCAGAAATTTGCCAAGCGCATGCAATCTGGCGAGCGGTTTGATCTGAACGACTTCAAGGAGCAGATCGCGCAGATGCGCAAGATGGGCGGGCTATCGAGCATGCTGGACAAGCTGCCGGCCCAGCTCGCAGAGGCGGCCGGTCAGGTGAATGCGGATGTGCAGGAAAAACAGATTCGCCGCACAGAAGGCATCATCAATTCGATGACCGCAGCCGAGCGCGCCAAGCCGGAGTTGATCAAAGCCTCACGCAAGCGCCGCATCGCAGCCGGAGCCGGTGTGCCGGTACAGGAAGTCAACCGAATGCTGAAGCAGTTCGATCAGATGCAGGCGATGATGAAGCAGATGAAAAAGGGCGGCCTGGCGAAGATGATGCGAGGGCTTGGCGCGTTGAAAGGCATGCCCGGGATGCCGCGTTAACTCGCGTTAGCAAAGATCTGCGCCCGGACATCAGCAACGCAGCGGCGTCGGCGCGGCGCGCCAGCGTTGGGCGGCGCTGCCCTGCCTGGGCGTCGGGCACTAAAGTGCCAACCACTGCGGTACTCACAACGCCGGCGCAAAAAAAGGCTAAAGCGTTTTTTTGCTCAACGGCCCCGGCGTTGCTGCGCTCCTCGGGCGACGCCCCGAAGGCAGGTCAGCGTCGCCCAACGCTTGCGCGTCAGACAGTCCCACTTGGTGGGGAAAGAGAAAATATCTCGGCTCGGGAACGACGTCGCGACGGCAGTGGCTGGCGCAGCGGCGCCTTTGAGTCGTCGCCCGAGGAACGGAGCGCCAGCGGGGCACTTAAGGGCCTGGCTGTCTGAGCGCAGCGAGTTAAAGGCCCGCCGCTGGCGTGAGTACCGCAGTGGTTGCCACTTCAGTGGCCGACGACGTAGGCGGCGCCGCTGCGTCAGCCTCTGCTGCTAACTTAGAACGCATACTTTTGTTTTGACGCGAGAAAGCGCAAATACGTATCTCACCCAACGCGGGGGTTCGGCGCTGCTTGCTCGCTCGGCTTCGTCTCATAGGTCCAGCGATTTTTCCAGGCTGCGAGGATCGAATCTGGATACCCTGCACGCCCCCGGCTGCCGTTGTAGCGGCCAAGCGCCATGAACAAATCTCCCCGCTCGATGTCGAGGTAGTGACGCAGGATGACCGTTCCATATCGCAGGTTAGTGGCCATCGAAAACAGGTGGCGCGATTCGCCATCACCGATCACCCGCGTCCAGAATGGCATCACCTGCATCAACCCGCGCGCTCCCGCAATCGAAATCGCGTACTTGCGAAAATTGCTTTCGATCTGGATTAGAGCAAGTACCAGTTGCCGATCCAAGCCGGCGCGTATCGCCTCGTAGTCAAGCGTTTTCAGAAATTCGACGCGGGCAGCGTAGTCGCCCACCTTGCTCCCAAGCCGCTCCGACATCTCGCCCACCCACGCCAGATAGGCAATTCGCTCTTCGATCTTGTCAAAGCGACGTGCAGGGGGTCTTGCATCCGCAATCTGCGCCGCAAGTGCGACACGTACCGCATCGGCCATCGGCTCGTACTGTTGCGCTCCTGCGCGCGCCGTGGACGGCGATAGAAGCGGCGCACCAAGGGCCGCTGCACCTGCCACCACCAGTCGGCGACGCAAAACGTTAGTCGACTGCATGAGGGGTGTCTAATTGCGTTCGCACGAATGCGAATGCTTCGCCAATCGGAATCGGCGTCGTTTGCATCGAGCGACGATTCAAATACTCGACGTTGCCTTCCTTCAGCCCTCGTTCGCCGATCGTGATCCGGTGCGGAATGCCGATCAGCTCCATCTCGGCAAACATCACACCGGGACGCTCGTCGCGGTCATCGAGCAGCACGTCGACGCCAGACGATTGCAGTTGCGCATACAGCTGGTCGGCGACTTGCCGAACTTGCTGCGACTTGCCGTAGCCGACCGGGGTCAGCGCCACAGAAAACGGCGCGATAGCATCAGGCCACACAATGCCCTTGTCATCGTGATTCTGCTCGATCGCCGCCCCGAGCAGACGCGTCACGCCGATTCCATAGCATCCCATCAGCATTATTTGCGACTTCCCGCCTTCATCGGTGTACCGAAGATTCATGATCTGCGGATACGGCAATCCCGAAAACACATGTCCAACCTCAATGCCCCGTTGAATGGCGAGGACGCCGTTGCCGTCGGGCGACGGATCGCCTGCCACAACACTGCGCACGTCGGCAACGATCGGCTCGGAGAGATCACGTCCCCAGTTGACACCGGTGTAGTGAAAGTCTTGTTCATTCGCACCGCTGACGAAATCGCTCATGTTGGCGACAGTTCGATCGGCCACGACGGTCACTGGCTTCAATGTCCCGATCGGTCCGAGGTAACCCGGCTTACATCCGAAGTGTTGCAGGATCTCTGCTTCTGTCGCAAAGCGAAAACCACCGTTTAAGCCCGGCACTTTTCTGACCTTGACTTCATTTAGCTCGTGGTCGCCGCGAATCAGCACCAGCCAGATACCCGCGGTTCCGGATTGTGGATCATCAACCGCCAGCACGATGGACTTGACTGTTCGGGTAAGTGGAATGCCCAGCAACTTCGCTACGTCTTCGCACTTTTCCTTGCCGGGCGTTGGCGTCTTGCGCAGTTCCTCGCTCGGTAGCAAACGTTTGTCCGTCAGCGGCAGCGCTTCCGCCATCTCGACGTTCGCGGCGTAATCGGAGGTCGGGCAATACGCAATCGCATCTTCGCCGGTATCGGCAATCACCTGGAACTCGTGGCTGGCGGTGCCACCGATGGTGCCGGTATCCGCCGCTACCGCTCGAAACTTCAGCCCCATCCGCTGAAAAATCCGCACATAGGCGTCATACATTGCCTGATAACTTCGCCGCGCACCCGCTTCATCGCGATCGAAGGAGTAGGCGTCCTTCATCGTGAACTCGCGTCCACGCATGACGCCGAAACGTGGCCGCCGCTCGTCGCGAAATTTGGTTTGGATGTGATAAAAATTCACCGGCAGCTGCTTGTAGCTACCGATCACCTCGCGCACGATATCAGCGATCACTTCTTCGCTCGTCGGCTGCACGATGAAGTCACGCTCGTGCCGATCTTTCAGCCGCAACAGTTCAGGTCCCATTTTCTGCCACCGGCCGGATTCGACCCAGAGCTCCGCCGGCTGCACGATCGGCATCAACAACTCCACCGCGCCGGCGCGGTTCATCTCTTCGCGAATGATTGCTTCGATCTTTCGAATCGACCGCAGAGCAATCGGCATATAGGTGTAGATGCCGGCCGCCAGACGGCTGATCATCCCAGCGCGCAGCATCAGCGAATGGCTGAGCACCTCGGCATCGGCTGGCGCTTCTTTAAGCGTTGAAATGAAAAACTGGCGCGCGCGCATCGCGTAGCTGCGTAGTGAGATACAGCTTATCTGTCCCTATAATCGAACAAATAGTAAAGGTTCAGAGGTTGGCATGCTGGACAAGGACGGGTATCGCCCGAACGTCGGCATCATCCTGCTTAACAGTCGTAACGAGGTGTTCTGGGGTAAGCGCGTCAAACAGCATTCGTGGCAGTTCCCGCAGGGTGGGATCAAGTACGGCGAGTCGCCCGAGCAAGCGATGTATCGCGAACTCGGCGAAGAAATCGGGTTAGGCGGCGAGCACGTAAAGCTCGTCGGGCGCACTCGCGAGTGGCTGCGTTACGACGTGCCCGACCAGTGGATACGCCGCGAACTGCGAGGCAACTATCGCGGACAGAAGCAGATCTGGTTTCTGCTGCGGCTGGTCGCACGCGATTGCGACGTCCGACTGCGAGCGAGCACGCATCCCGAATTTGACGCGTGGCGCTGGCACGACTACTGGGTGCCGCTGGATGCAGTGATCGAATTCAAGCGCGAGGTCTATCAGCAGGCCTTGCTCGAGCTATCGCGATTTGTTTTCAAACCGGTGCGGGGGAGCCATGCAAAGCCAGGCCGCTCGCGTTCGGGCTCCGCAGACGGCGCGTCGACGACATTCGGTAGCGCCGTCTCGGAAGAGAAACCGGGCGAAGCGGCATGACTAGGTAAGCACCAGGTTGTCCCGGTGGATCAGCTCGGGCTCTTCAATAAATCCCAGCATAGTTTCGATTTCAGCGGTGGGCTTGCGCGCAATTAGCCGGCTTTGCGTGCTCGAGTAGTTGACCAGCCCCCGCGCGACTTCCGCGTCCCTGGTGATCCACGCACGCGACCACGTCACCCCGTTGGAATTCTCCGTTGACGCTCATCACTCCGATGGGCAGCAAGCTCTTCCCTGCGGCGGTCAAAGCACGAGCCGCGCCTTCATCGAGGACTACTTGTCCTTTGCACTGCAGGTGGCTGGCAAGCCATTGCTTGCGCGCAGTTAAAACGGCGGTGCCGGCCGTCAATTGCGAGCCGATCGCCTCGCCCTGCGCAAGCCGAATCAATACATCCGGTTCGCGGCTCGCGGCAATAATCGTGTGCGCGCCGCTGCGTGCGGCACGCTTGGCCGCCAGCACCTTGGTCAACATGCCGCCGCGTGCGGTCTCGCTTCCCGCGCCGCCGGCAATCGATTCCAACGCGGGATCGCCCGCTGTTGCTTCACGAATAACGGTCGCCGTCGCGTCGCGGCGCGGGTCCGCCGAGTAGAGGCCAGCCTGATCGGTCAGAATAATCAGCGCGTCGGCCTCAACGAGATTCGCGACCAGTGCACCGAGCGTGTCGTTGTCGCCAAATTTGATTTCGTCGGTTACGACCGTATCGTTTTCATTGATCACCGGCACGACACCGAGATCAAGCAACGTGAACAACGTCGAGCGTGCATTCAGATAGCGTGCACGATCGGCCAGATCGGTATGCGTCAAAAGTACTTGCGCGGTCTGCAAGCCCCTCGCGCGAAAGCTCGCTTCATACGCCTGCGCGAGGCCCATCTGCCCGACAGCGGCGGCCGCCTGCAATTCGTGAACTTGATGCGGCCGCCGCTTCCAGCCGAGCCGTTGCATGCCTTCAGCGATGGCGCCGCTCGACACCAGCAGCACTTGCTTGCCGCTCGCGCGCAGCGTGACGATTTGGCGCGCCCAGCTATCGATCGCGCCGTGATCAAGTCCCTGGCCCTCTGCAGTGACCGAGCTGCTGCCGATCTTCACAACGACGCGGCGAGCGGCGGCAATCGACCGACGTCATGCGCCGTCCTTCGCGCTCAGCGTCTTCGCTGAAACGCGCGTCGGCGTCGCCGTCTTCGGTTGCATGCTCGGCGCGATGTGTCGAAAGAAACCGCGCCACGGCTGACATCAGTTCGCGACACCCTTCGCCGGTCGCAGCAGACACGGAAAAAATCGGCGCCTTGGTTCGCAATCGGCGCCGAAATTCATCCAGCAGCGTCTTTCGTTCGCCCGGTGGCACCAGATCAATCTTGTTCAGTACGAGCCAGCGCGGTTTGCGATAAAGCTTCTCGTCGTACTTTCGCAACTCCGCTGCAATTGCCCGCACGTCTCGCACCGGATCCTCACCTCAGACGGCATGCAGTCGACCAGATGCAGCAACAGATCGGTCCTGGCTCAAATGGCGCAAAAACTGGTGGCCCAAGCCGGCACCTTCGGCAGCGCCTTCGATCAGTCCGGGCATGTCTGCAATAACAAAACTTTGCTCCGGACCGACGCGGACCACCCCGAGATGCGGGTGCAAGCGTCGTAAACGGATAGTCGGCTACTTTCGGGCGAGCATTCGACACTGCACGAATGAGCGTCGACTTGCCCGCGTTGGGCAAGCCAAGCAATCCCACATCGGCCAGCACGCGCAACTCCATGCTGCAGCTTTCGGCGCTCGCCCGGCTCGCCCTTCGTAAATTGCCGCGGCGTGCGATTGATGCTCGATTTGAAATGCAGATTGCCCATACCACCGCGTCCGCCACGCGCCAATAACGCACGCTGTCCGTGAGCAATCATGTCGACCAGCTTTTCGTCGGTTTCAGCATCGTTGATAACAGTGCCGACCGGGACGCGAAGCTCGATATCGCGGTCCGCCAGCGCCATAACAATCAGCACCCCGCCCGTTTTCTCCGTTTTTCGCCTGATGTTTTCGCGCGTATCGGAAGTCGATCAGCGTGTTGATGTTTCGGTCGGCCACAGCCCAAACACTTCCGCCGCGGCCACCGTCGCCGCCATCCGGGCCACCTTTCGGAATGAACTTTTCACGCCGGAACGACGCGCAGCCGTCCCCGCCGTCGCCGGCTGCGATTTCGATAGCCGCTTCGTCGATGAACTTCATGTGCGTCCAAGTGCAATCTAGAAAACAAAAAAGGCCCGGCCGCGAACGGCAGGGCCTCTGCTGAAGCAAACGACCGCGCTTTATGCCGCCGACGTCTCCGAATGCACACTGACTACGCGACGGCTCTTTGCGCCGCGAACATCAAACTGCACCATGCCATCTATCAATGAAAACAACGTATGGTCACGCCCAATGCCAACATTTTTGCCCGGATGAAACTGCGTTCCGCGCTGCCGAACAATGATCGCACCCGCCGAAATCGCCTGATTGCCGTAAACCTTGACGCCCAGTCGCTTGGCTTGCGAATCCCGGCCATTGCGCGACGAACCGCCTGCTTTCTTATGTGCCATCTATGAGACCCTCAGCTGAAGCCGGTCCGCCGCGCGGGCCGGCAACTAACATTGTCTGTTAAGCCTGCCTATCCAATGCTGTCGATCCGCAACTCGGTGTAGTTCTGCCGATGCCCACCGTGCTTCTGAAAATGCTTGCGGCGCCGCATCTTGAAAATCGTGACCTTGTCGTGCCGCCCGTGACGTAAGCACAGTCGCCATCACTGCGGCACCCGCTACAAACGGTGCACCGAAGTTGAGATTGTCTCCGTCGGCTATTGTCAGCACATCGGTAAGCTTCAATTGCTGACCGATATCGCCTGCGACGGATTCGAGCTTCACGGTGTCGCCGGCGGCGACCCGGTACTGTTTGCCGCCCGACTTAATAACTGCGTACATCGACAACTCCTAGGCGCTGCCGGCAAGCTGCTCGTACTGCTCCGGCGTGAAAAGCCGAGGATTATCTCACTGTTGGCAAGCAGCGTCAAACGCCGAACGGGACTTCATTATACGCGCACATATAATCGACAAATGACGGATCTGGCCGCACCGCCTACTTTGCCAGCAGCATCCCGCCGCTGTCACATCGCCAAGGGACGCTCCGAAAGGGCGCTGATTCCCGATCGCTGCAGATATGATGCGGTCGACTGAACGATCCGGAAGCGGCTGCATTCTGACATTGCATTAATCAACACAATTGCCGACTACATCGTCGCCGCCGGAGGCAAACGGTTGCGTCCGGCGGTACTGATGCTGGTGGCACGATCCCTCGGCTATAGCGGGAAAGACACATCGATTTGGCGGCTGTGATCGAATTTATTCACACTGCCACCCTGTTGCACGACGACGTGGTTGATGAGTCAGATCTGCGGCGCGGTCGCTCGACCGCAAACTCCATGTTCGGTAACGCGGCCAGCGTGCTGGTCGGTGACTTTCTGTACTCGCGTGCCTTCCAAATGATGGTTGACAGGCGGGCAATTCCCGCGTGATGCACATCATGGCAGATGCGACGAATCGCATCGCTGAAGGCGAAGTGCTGCAGCTCTTGAATATTCACGATCCTTCGGTAAATGAAGATCGGTATTTCGACGTCGTCGAGCGCAAAACCGCTACACTTTTCAAGCCGGCGCCCGCATCGCTGCAGTGATCGCGGGTGCTGATTCGGTGATTGAGGCGCGGTGCGCAAGTTATGGCGCCGTCACTCGGCAAGGCATTTCAGATCATTGACGATGTTCTCGATTATTCGGGCGATAGTCGGAGAAATTGGAAAGCGGCTTGGCGATGATTTGCGCGAAGGCAAGATGACGCTGCCGTTGATTCATGCACTTCGATCTGCGGCACCTGCTCAGCGTGATGTTGTGACGTCGGCGGTCCGGGACGGCAGCGGTGATTTTGAAACAGTGGTGCGGATCGTCACGGAGAACGGGTCGCTGGAGTATTCGCGCGCGCTTGGCAGGACAGGAGGCGAGCAATGCTGAGGATGCGCTGAGAGCACCTGCCGCGAGACGATTTTCAAGACTTCCTTGCTACACTTGATTACGTTTGCAACTGATCGCATCGTTGACCTGCAGGCGATTGCCCAGCGTGCGAAGTCGATCTAACGCTTTCCCTCGGGGTGTAGCTCAGCCTGGTAGAGTACTGCGTTCGGGACGCAGGAGTCGGAGGTTCAAATCCTCTCACCCCGACCACTTCCCGATGTCCCAGTAGTTCAGTTACCCCCTCAGTCTTGATGCTCTGGCCATTGCGCGGTCGCAGCCCTAGCTCCGCGCCAATCGTCTTGCCCAGTTTGCGGTAGTTTAGGTTTACAAATCCAGGGCTTATCGGCGGTATCTTTCGCCTTCTCCAGGGGGGCCGCCGGCTATAACTTGACGGTTCGAACTCCTCGAACTCCGTATTAAGAACCCGGCCAGACGTTTAAGGATACTAAACCCCGATGTCCACCGTCATACAAGGATCAGCCGCTGCCGTAGGCGCCCTCACGGGCCTCGCACGCGCACTCGTGCAGCAAGGCAAGCTTCGGCCCGATCGTGCGGAGAATTTCGCACGTAAGGCGACGCAGAGCGAACACACAGTTCATCGATGAGTTGGTCGCTGCGGCGGACGTCACCGGCCTTCCGTCATCGGCGGTCGCCAAATTCGCCGCCGACACGTTCGGCCACGCTTTGCTCGATCTGGCCGCCGTTGACATCGAGCAGCTCCCCAAGGACATCATCGACAAGAAGCTCGTGGCATCGCTTCGCGTGCTCGCATTGCGCAAGAGGGGTAATCGCCTCGCGGTCGCCGTGTCCGATCCGACCAACACGCACGCGCTTGGACCAAATCAAGTTTCAGACGCAGCTCGCGATCGACGTGATCGTCGTCGAGCACGACAAGCTAATGCGGCACGTCGAGGCGCAGGCGCAGAGCGTCGCGCAAGCCCTCGAAACGATGAGCGGCGTCAACGAGGACATCGACTTTGGCGATCTCGCTGACCCTGGGGACGCGCCGGGCGAGGACGTGGCAGCCAACGCCGAAGTGGACGACGCGCCGGTCGTGAGATTTCTTCAGAAGCTGTTGCTCGATGCAATTGGGGAGGGCGCATCGGACCTCCACTTCGAACCGTACGAAAAATTCTATCGCGTTCGCTTTCGCCTCGATGGGCAGATGCGCGAGGTCGCCCAGCCGCCGCTGGCGATCAAAGAGCGGCTGTCGACCCGTATCAAGGTGCTTGTCGCGGCTCGATATCGCGGAAAAGCGCGTTCCCCAAGACGGGCGAATGAAAATTGCGCTGTCCGCGACAGCGCGCGATCGATTTTCGCGTCAGTACGCTGCCGACGCTATACGGTGAAAAAATCGTGATGCGGATTTTGGACGCATCGCAGGCCAAGCTGGGCGTCGACGCGCTCGGTTACGAGCCCGATCAAAAACAGACTGCTGCTTGACTGCGTGCAGCGGCCATATGGCATGGTGCTCGTGACCGGCCCCACTGGTTCGGGCAAGACGGTCTCGCTGTACACGTGTCTGAACATTCTTAACAGGCCGGATATCAATATCTCGACGGCCGAGGATCCGGCGGAGATCCAGCTCGCCGGCATCAACCAGGTCAACGTGAACGAAAAGGCCGGGCTGACATTCGCCAATTCGCTGCGCGCGTTTCTTGCGGCAGGATCCGGATGTAATCATGGTCGGCGAGATCCGTGATCTGGAAACCGCCGACATTGCGATCAAGGCCGCGCAAACGGGGCACATGGTGCTCTCGACGCTGCATACCAACGACGCGCCTGGGACATTGGTCCGACTGGCGAACATGGGTGTCGCTCCTTTCAATATCGCGTCGAGCATCATTCTGATTACCGCGCAGCGGCTGGCTCGCAAGCTTTGCGCGTGTAAGCAACCCTACGATCTGCCGAAGGAAGCGTTCATAGGCGCGGGTTTTAGCCGCAGCAGAGCTCGAGGGCGGTTGGATTCCATACAAAGCCGGTCGGCTGTGAGCGCTGCAAGGGCAGCGGCTACAAGGGCCGGCTTGGCATTTATCAGGTGATGCCGATTACTGAAGTCGATGCAAGATATGATTTTGAAGAACGCATCCGCGATGGACATCGGACGCGAAGCACAAAAAAACGGTGTGCGCGATTTGCGCCAGTCAGGGCTGATCAAGGTCAAGCAGGGGATTACTTCTCTGGAAGAGGTACTCGGTTGTACTAACGTTTAGAAGTCGAAGCGGAGTAATTGATGGCCACCGGAACACTTGCCAAGGGACGCCCTACTGCAGCAGTTCGGGAGTCGATGTTTCACTGGGAGGGGCGCGACAAGAATGGCCGCGTCGTAAAGGGCGATATGCGCGCCGGCGGGGAATCGGTCGTCGCCGCGTCGCTGCGCCGTCGCGGAATCATGACGACCAAGATCAAGAAACAAAGCTTCTCGCGCGGCAAGAAGATCACTGAAAAGGACTTGGCGCTGTTTTCGCGTCAATTGTCGACGATGCTCAAAGCGGGTGTGCCGCTGATGCAGTCGTTCGACATCGTCGGCAAAGGGCACGCCAATCCGTCAATGGCGCGCTTGATGAACGACATCCGCTCGGACGTCGAGACCGGTACCAGCCTGAATCAGGCATTCCGCAAGTATCCGCTGTACTTCGATCCGCTGTTCTGCAATCTGGTCGCCGCCGGTGAGCAGGCCGGTATTTTGGAAACGCTGCTTGACCGTCTTGCCACGTATCAGGAAAAAACGATCGCGCTGAAAGGCAAGATCAAGAAGGCGATGTTCTATCCGATCATGATTATTCTGGTCGCCGTATTGGTCACGGCGATCATCATGATTTTCGTGATTCCGTCATTCAAGAGCGTGTTCACCAGTTTTGGCGCGGACCTTCCAGCGCCAACACTGATGGTGATCGCGATGTCGGACTTCATGGTGGCGTATTGGTACGTCGTCTTCGGTATTGCTTTTGGCAGCGTTTATTTCTTGTTGCAGGCATGGCGACGATCGCCGAAGGTGAAGGCCGCCGTCGATCGCGCCTTGCTGAAGCTGCCGGTCTTGGGCGAGATGTTGCAGAAGGCATCGATTGCGCGCTGGAGCAGAACGCTCGCCACGACGTTTGCCGCCGGTGTTCCGCTGGTTGAAGCGCTCGACTCGGTCGGGCCCGCAGCTGGAAACTGGGTTTACAAGGAAGCGACCAAACAGGTACAGAACGAAGTCAACATTGGCACGAGCCTGGCGCAGTCGATGCAGAACACCGGCGTGTTTCCGAACATGGCGATTCAGATGACGTCGATCGGCGAGGAATCGGGCTCGCTCGATTCGATGCTGTCCAAAGTTGCTGACTACTATGAGCGGGAAGTCGACGAAACGGTCGATGCGTTGGCAAGTTTGCTCGAGCCGATGATCATGGTGATTCTGGGTGTCGTCGTCGGCGGCATCGTTATCGCGATTTATCTGCCGATCTTCAAACTCGGCCAAGTGGTATAACATCAGGGGAGCCGGCGTCTCGCGACGCCGGCAACTGATACTTGTTAGAAGGTCCTGTCCTCGTCGCCGTCGTCGCCGTTTTCAGCCTGGCGATCGGCTCATTCCTTAATGTCCTGATTCATCGTCTGCCGAAGATGATGGAGGCTGACTGGCGCGCGCAGTGCGCCGAGATTGAGGGCGCTGAGTCAGCGGTCGCTGGAGCGCTACAACCTGCTGGTGCCGCATCGCACTGCCCGCAGTGCAAGGCGCCATTGCGCGTGATCGACAACATGCCGATTGCATCCTGGCTCGCCCTGCGTGGCAAATGCGCGCATTGCGCGACGCGAATATCGTGCGCGGTACCCGATTGTCGAAGCGCTTGACTGCATTGTTATCGGCGCTCGTCGCCTGGAAGTTCGGACTGACATGGCAGATGGCGCTTGCCCTGGTATTCACGTGGACACTGATCGCGCTGACATTTATCGACGCGGACACCACGCTTGCTGCCCGATGATCTGACTTTGCCGTTGCTCTGGCTGGGATTGCTTGCAAACGTGTTGGGAGTTTTCGTGCCGCTCAAGGATGCGGTGACTTGGGGCAGCGGCGGGCTATCTGGTGCTGTGGTCGATCTATTGGTTGTTCAAGCTGAGCGACAGGCAAGGAAGGTATGGGCTACGGCGATTTCAAACTGCTCGCCGCACTTGGCGCATGGATGGGATGGAAAGCGTTGTTGCCGATCGTCTTGCTTTCTTCGCTGGTGGGAGCGGTTGTCGGCATCGCATTGATCGTCCTGGCGCGCCGTGGGCGCGAAATCCCAATTCCCTTCGGACCGTATCTGGCGGCGGCGGGAATGATCGTGATGCTTACCGGTGATCGATTAACGCGGTGGCTAGTACCGCTTTGATGTCTTCCGCTTTCAACGTCGGCCTTACCGGTGGCGTTGGCAGCGGCAAGTCAACGATCGCGTGCGATGTTCTCGAATCATGGCGCGGGCTTGGTTGACGCCGATGCGGTTGCCCATCAATTGACAAGCGCTGGTGGTGCGGCCATCGCGGCATTGCGCGAAGCGTTCGGCGCGGAGGCTATTGCCGCGGATGGATCGCTCGACCGGACCACATGCGCGCTCGTGTCTTTTCCGATGCTGTGCTGCGCACGAAGCTTGAAAGCTGCTGCATCCGATGATCCGGACTGCGATGAGTGAACTGCGCGGCCAGACACGTCGTCGAGGGTGCAGCCTACGTTGTGCTAGTCGTGCCGTTGTTGGTCGAAGGCGGCAACTGGCGGCGGCTACGCGGACCGTCTGCTTGCTGGTAGATTGCAGCGAAGCGACCCAGCTGGCGCGAGTGCGTGCCCGGCCGGGAATCGACGACGTAACGGCCCGAAAAATAATTGCCGCGCAGGCAACTCGTGCCGAACGCCTGGCCGTCGCCGATGACGTGTTGTTCAACGAGGCGCCCATCGACCAGATAGACCGAAAGGTCGCGCGTCTGCACCAGACGTACGTGCAATGTGCCGCAATGCAAGCGAACGCGCGAAACCCTGTGATATCTTCGACCATGCTCCCGATTTCCTAGTGAGATGCTCGACGGACGGTAAGGTTTTATACGAGTATCCGTTCAGCGAGCGCGTCCGGACGTTGTTGCGTCTTGAAGACCTGTTCGACAAGTTGATGTACTTCTGTGCGCAGGAGCACGCGTACTGCCATCACACGGCGCTGCTGACGCTGTTCGAAATCTGGAAGTCACGTCGCGCGCCGACCTTGAAATCGGACTTGTTGCAGGAGCTCGAGCGGCACAAGCAGTCGCTGCAAGCGTTGCGCAACAACCCGCAGGTATCGGAAAGTGCACTGTCCGGCGTTCTGTCGGAGATCGAGCGTGCTCAGCAAAATCTGAATGCCGCCACGGGCAAAGCCGGCCAGCATGTGCGCGATAACGAATGGCTGATGAGTATTCGCAGCCGCGCAATCATTCCGGGCGGCACGTGCGAGTTTGACCTGCCGTCGTATCACGCATGGTTGACACGCGATGTCGACACGCGCACGCGCGATCTGCAAAACTGGGTCGCCCCGATGCTGCAGTTTCACTCCGCTCTGGCGATCGTTCTGAAGCTGTTGCGCGAAACGGCCCATCGGAGCAAGCAGGTCGCGGCACAAGGAGCGTTTCAGCAGATGTTGCAGGGAAGAACATACGCACTGCTGCAGGTCAGGGTCGATGGCTCACTGCATGCCATTCCCGAGATCAGCGCCAACAAGTACATGCTGTGGATCCGCTTTACGACGCAGGATCGGGAACCGAAGCCCCGTTCGATGGATCAGGACGTGCCTTTCGAGTTGGCACTTTGCGCGTTTTAGGTCAGATGGCCAAGGTCAGGTGCCCGACTTGCGGGCGCGACGTCGAATGGGTCGAGCACGAAAAGTTTCGGCCGTTTTGTTCTGAGCGGTGCAAGATGATCGATCTCGGCGCGTGGGCCTCCGACGCCTACACAGTAGCTGGTCCGGAGGACAACGACGCCGACAACGAGCACCGGATAAATCGAGTCGGTCGCACTGAGCGTCACTCCACACGGCGGAGAGCGATGCAATGCCATGTGCGCCGTGGGACAGTGCGGTGGCCAGGTCGCTGACTCGCATCCCGCCCAGCGCATAGACGGGCACACTGCTGCTAGCGATCATCTGCGCAAACGCCTTCCATCCAAGTGGCGGGTGATACGGATGCGTTGCGGTGTTCCTCACTGGGCCAGCAGTCACGAAGTCCAGTTGCAACTGAGCCGCGCGTTCGATTTCTGCGGTCGAATGGACGGAGGCGGCGACCCATTCGAGTTCAGGTCGCTGCCTTAACGTACGCGAGGTCTGCGGCAGTCAGATGCACACCATCTGCTTTTTGCCATAGTGATCGGGGGTGCCGGCTGCTTGACCAGCAAAGTCGCGCCGGCTGCGCGCGTGCGCATTCGCACCTGCATCGAAGAGCGCTTCTGCATCGGCGTCATCGAGACGCAGGCTCCCGAAACTGCAACAGCTTTAAGCCACGCGCGAGAGCCGATTCAAGGCGCCGAAGAAACACTCGCGACCGAGCTGCGCGACCGCACTGATCGCATAAATCGGAGCCAGCGCAAGCCATCGCAAAACCGGGACGGTCGCCGGCAACAGGGGCCCGTTCGGGAAGCACGCTGGTTGAAAAGAAACCAAAGTTCTGATGCTCGCGCGCACGAAACTCTCCGCGCCAGCCGAACACTCGAAAAAAATGCAGCCGGACCAACGCGTGCGGATAGTCGAAGATACGCACGACCCAGGGATAAGCCGTCCCGATATCGATACCCAGTTCTTCGTGCAGCTCGCGCGCAAGCGCTGTTGCGATGCCCTCGCCGGGTTCCACCTTGCCTCCAGGAAACTCCCAATAGGAGGCATACGGCTTTCCGGCTGGACGGCTTGCCAAGCAGGAACCGGCCGTCGGGACGAATGAGCACGCCAGCCGCAACATCGACCGGCGTGCGCGTCGACGTCATCGCAACGCGCTGCCGCTTGCAAGTCGCTTGCTTCCAGCCCAATGGCGCGCGAACTGCAACGCGACACGGCCGGAACGCGAGCCGCGCTGCAGAGCAAACTGCAATGCTTCGGCACGAGCCTCGGCTGCTTCCTGCGTGCTTCAAGCCAAAACGCTGCAGCCAGTGGGCGACGATGTCGAGGTAGTCGTCCTGACGAAATGGATAGAACGAAAGCCACAGGCCGAAGCGCTCTGATAGCGATATTTGCTCTTCCACCGCCTCGGCCGGATGAATCTCGCCGTCGTCGTCATAGCGCGTATCAAGGTTATCGCGCATCAGCTCGGGCATCAGGTGTCGCCGATTCGACGATGCATAGATCAGAACATTGTCGGCCGTTCCAGCGATCGAACCGTCGAGAGCAGCTTTCAATTCCTTGTAGCCGGCTTCGTTCTTGTCGAAGGATAAATCGTCACAAAAAATAATGAAACGCTCGCCTCGTCCGGAAACGAGGTCGACGATGTCGGCAATGTCGATCAAGTCGCGCTTGTCGACCTCGATCAACCGCAGTCCCCGTGCGGCGAACTCGTTCAAGACACGCGCGGATCAGCGACGATTTTCCGGTGCCGCGCGCACCGGTCAGCAAGGCGTTATTGGCCGGTAGTCCACAGCACAAAACGCTCGGTGTTTTGCTTCAAGCGCTGACTTCTGAAATCAACATGCTTCAGATCATCAAATGGAATCAGTGCCGGCCGTAACACCGGTCTGCAACTCGCCTCGCTCAAAGCCCAAGTAGCGCCGCTTGCGCCAGCGAAAGGCGCGACGACGAAAAGTCGGCAGCCGACTGCAGCGGCAGCAGACGATTCGAGTCGCTCAAGCACCGCGGCCAAGCGATCCAGCGTCGAATCCGGCCGTAGGGCGGGTCACGATCGATAGTCAGCGTTGATCGAGACGTAGTCGTGCGACAGATCGGTGGTCCATACCGATGCCGTCGCACGTCCACGGCCCAGCTGCAGACGCACCAGGATCTCGGCGTTCTTCATCACGCGCTGCCCATCTTCCTCCCGATAATGCCGGATGACGGCCACCATCGCGCACAACGTGAGACGTCGTCCAGATGCATTTGAACATGTTCAGGCGTGAGATCGTCAATGCCCGCGTAGCCGACAGCGCCAAGTATCCGCCCGAGATTCGGGTCGGAGGCGAAGAAAGCCGTCTTGACCAACGGCGAATGCGCGACTGCATAGGCAACCTGGCGCGCTTCCTTCTCGGTGCGCGCCTGCTCAACACGTACCTCGATGAACTTTGTCGCGCCTTCACCATCGCGCACGATAGCCTGTGCGAGTTCACGTGCGACGTCGGTCAACGCAGCAGAAAAAGCCGAGTACAACGGTTCGTCTGGCCGACTCGATTCGACACCGAACCTCGCCCGTTGCGATCACCACAAAAGAATCGTTCGTCGACGTATCGCCGTCAATCGTGATGCAATTGAATGATCGGTCGGCCGCATGTTGTGTCAGTTGCTGCAGTAGCATCGGGTGCGACCGCCAGCGTCGGTCGCGATGAAACCCAGCATCGTTGCCATGTTCGGGCGAATCATTCCCGCGCCCTTTGCGATCCCGGTCAACGTGACCTCTGCTCCGCCGACGTCGACTCGACGCGACACAGCTTTCGGAATGGTGTCAGTCGTCATGATGGTTTCGGCCGCTTGCAGCCATCGATCCGAGCGAAGCCGGCCAACAGCCTCCGGCAGGCCGGCAATCAATCGCTCGATCGGCAATGGCTCCATGATCACGCCGGTGGAAAACGGAAGCACCTGCTCGGACATCGCAACCGATCAGTCGTGCCAATGCCTCGCAACTCGCGCGAGCGGACTGCAATCCCCGGAGTCCCCAGTGCCCGCGTTCGCGTTGCCCGTGTTAATGACCAATGCGCGCACACTCTTTCTTGCCGCCAGGTGTTCACGACACACCAGTACCGGTGCCGCAGCAAAACGGTTTTGCGTAAATACTCCGGCAACGCTCGCGCCATCGGCGATGCGAACGACCAGCAGATCCTTGCGGTCGGTCTTTCGTATTCCCGCTTCCGCCCAGCCGAGTTCGATACCCGCCAACGGTAAACAGTGACTCCGCATCGGGCGCGCGAAGATTAACTGCCACGTTCAGTGATCCGTGATCCCAGAGAGCGTGGCATACGAAGCACGTCTTCCCCTTGCATTTGTACTGCGCGCGTACGCGCGGCCGCTCCGAAGGGAGCGCGCCTAACTAATCAGTCGCGAGTGCACGTGCGACGGCGAAGCCGTCGCGTACACGAGGACTGCTTCTACAGTTTCCCATGGCACTGCTTGTACTTCTTTCCCGGATCCGCACGGGCACGGATCATTGCGGCCGATTTTTTCGCCGACGCGCCTGACTTGCTGCACGGCAGGTTTCGCAGCACCGTCATCCGATTCCGGCAACGTCAATGTCCTCGACCGCAACCGGCTCTTCCGACACCCCAAGACCGAACTCCGAATGCTGCGCTCGCGCCTGCTCGGCTCGACGCTCGCTTTCTTCCTCAATCTGTTGCTCCGCCTGCTGGATTTCTTCCTGCGTCTGAATCCGCACATTCATCAGCACGCGCACGACATCGGCCCGTACACGATCGAGCAGTGAACCGAACAGCTCGAATGCCTCGCGCTTGTACTCCTGCTTTGGCTGCTTTTGCGCGTAACCGCGCAGATGAATGCCCTGGCGCAAAGCATCCAGAGCAGTCAGATGCTCACGCCACGCCTGATCGAGCGATTGCAGCATGATCGACCGTTCGAACCCCGAGAACGAATCGCGGCCGACGATCGCCACCTTCGCTTCGTATGACTCTTCCGCCGCCTTCACCACCCTCGCCAGCAGATCCTCGTCGGTCAGCGAATCGTTCGACTCCAGCGCGCCTTTGAGAGGGACGTTCAGTTGCCAATCATTGGCAAGTGCCGCTTCGAGTCCAGCGATGTCCCACTGCTCTTCGACCGACTCGAGCGGCACATGCGCGCGAAACATGTCGGTGAAGTAGCCGGTGCGCAGGTTCGTCACCATTTCGCCGGTGTTATCGGTTTCCAGAATTTCGTTGCGAAGCCGATAGATCTCGCGCCGTTGATCATTGGCGACGTCGTCGTATTCGAGCAGTTGCTTGCGAATATCGAAGTTGCGCGCTTCGACCTTGCGCTGCGCGCTCTCGATCGAGCGCGTGACCATGCCCGCTTCGATCGCTTCGCCTTCGGGCAACTTCAGGCGATCCATGATCGCCTTCATCTTGTCGCCGGCAAATATCCGCAGCAGCGAGTCTTCCATCGACAGATAAAACCGCGATGCGCCGGGATCACCCTGCCGGCCCGAGCGGCCGCGCAGTTGATTATCGATGCGGCGCGACTCGTGACGCTCGGAACCGATGATCTTCAAACCGCCCGCGCCGACGACTTTGTCATGCAGCGATTGCCACTCATCGCGCAGCTTGTCGACCCGCTGCGACTTCGTCTGCGTCTTCGAGCGCAGCATCGGCTTCGACGAACTGCACCTGCTTCTCGACGTTACCGCCGAGCACGATGTCGGTGCCTCGACCCGCCATGTTGGTCGCGATCGTGATCACCGCGGGGCTGCCCGCCTGCGCAATGATCTCGGCCTCCCGTGCGTGCTGCTTCGCATTCAGAACCTGATGCGGCAGCCGCTCTTTTTGCAGCAGGTTCGAAAGGAGCTCGGAGTTCTCGATCGACGTCGTGCCCACCAGCACCGGTTGGCCGCGCTCGACGCAATCCTTGATGTCGTCAATGATCGCGGTGTACTTCTCCTTCAGCGTCCGATAGACCTTGTCCTGCGAGTCAATGCGGATCATCGGTCGGTGCGTGGGTATCACAACGGTTTCGAGTCGATAGATTTCCTGAAACTCGTACGCCTCGGTGTCCGCTGTGCCCGTCATGCCGGCGAGCTTGCCGTACATGCGGAAGTAGTTTTGAAACGTGATCGACGCGTACGTCTGGTTCTCTGCCTGGATCTGCACGCCTTCCTTGGCTTCTACCGCCTGATGCAACCCTTCCGACCATCGCCGGCCCACCATCATGCGGCCGGTGAACTCGTCGACGATGATGATCTCGCCGTTCTGCACGACATATTGCTGGTCACGATGAAACAGCGAGTGCGCGCGCAACGCGGCG
Source organism: uncultured beta proteobacterium (assembly GCA_963710675.1). Lineage (GTDB taxonomy): Bacteria > Pseudomonadota > Gammaproteobacteria > Burkholderiales > Burkholderiaceae_F > JACCZX01. The sequence continues at coordinate 170,000 of CAVQBE010000017.1, forward strand.
TTCAGGTGATGCATCAGGATGATGTTGCGAGGGCGAATACAAACTTTCGCCCTCGGCCAGCATTCCCATGCGCGTCAATATTTCTTCAAGCTTCTCGTGACCGCCTTCCGAGATGTGCACCTGGTGGGCTTTTTCGTCGACCCAATAATCGCCTTCGCCTTTTTCGTCGGCCTGGCGGATAGCAATTTCGGAATTTCGTTGACGCGTACATAGGTTTCGGTGTGATCCTCGGCCGGGCCCGAAATGATCAGCGGCGTGCGCGCCTCGTCGATCAGAATCGAATCGACCTCGTCGACGATCGCATACGAAAGGCCGCGCTGGCGGCGATCGGCGACCGCGTATTCCATGTTGTCGCGCAGATAGTCGAAACCAAATTCGTTGTTGGTGCCGTACGTGATGTCGGCCGCATAGGCCACGCGCTTTTCCTCCGTCGCCTGCTGCGACAGGATCACGCCAACGGTCAGGCCGAGAAATCGATAGACCTTGCCCATCCAGTCGGCATCGCGCGCCGCCAGATAATCGTTGACCGTGACGATATGAACGCCTTTGCCGGCCAGCGCATTCAGATAGGCCGGAAGCGTCGCCGCCAGCGTCTTGCCTTCGCCGGTGCGCATCTCGGCGATCTTGCCGGCGTGTAGCACCATGCCGCCGACCAACTGCACGTCAAAGTGCCGCATCGCAAGAGTGCGCTTGGCCGCTTCGCGTACCACCGCAAACGCTTCGGGCAGCAGATCATCAAGCGTTTCGCCGTTGGCGAGCCGCTGTCGAAACTCGCCGGTCTTCGCCTTTAAGGCATCGTCGGAGAGCGCCGCGGTCTGCGGGTTCGAGCGCGTTGATGCGCTCGACATTGCGGTCATAGGTTTTCAGCAGGCGCTCATTGCGACTGCCAAAAACCTTGGTCAGAATTCCGGAAATCATGGAGATGATCTGGGGCTGGCGATGAGCTGGAACAAGCTTCGCCGCGAATGGCAAGGAACGAAAATTATGTCATAGGGGTGGAGAGGGGATCGGGTGACTTAAAGCCTATCCGTTTCTCTGCGTAAGTGAGCAGCGGCTGGCGTGCGACACCGCCTCGCGCGAGATGTTTTTTATTTTTCCCCATTGAGTGAGACTGTGCCTAGCGCTAGCGTTTGGCGTAGCGGGGCTGCCTTCGGAGTCGTCGCCCGAGGAGCGGAGCGCCAGCGGGGCACTTAAGGGCCTGCTTGTTTGAGCGCCCGCGAGTTGCAGGCCCGCCGCTGGCGTGAGTACCGCAGGGTCGGCACGAAGTGCCCGACGACTCAGGCAGCGCTGCTACGCCAAACGCTGGCGCGCCGCGATGCTATTCGCGACCTGCAATTGCCTTAATGTCCACGCGCGGCGAACCCGCGGCGTGTTGCTGCAGTGGGCTGCCCTTACCGAACAGGAACTTGGCAGGGTTTTGAGCGACGCCCTGGTGATGCACTTCAAAGTGCAGATGGGAACCGGTGGAGCGACCGGTTGAGCCGACTTCTGCCAGTTTCTGGCCGCGCTTGACGATATCTCCCGGCGCTACGTTGAGCCGACTTGCATGTGCGTAGCGGCTCAGCAGGGAGTTGCCGTGATCGACCTCGACGATGTTGCCCCAGACCGGATGATATTCGGCCAACACGACGACTCCGCCGGCGGCGGCGTGAATCGGCGTTCCTGTGGGTGCGGCGAAGTCGATTCCCGAGTGGTGCGACATCTCGCCGGAAAATGGGTCGGAGCGCCAGCCGAAGCCTGATCCTACAAATCCATCGGACAGCGGCTTGCTGTGCGGCAGCAAGGCTTGCCGCACCTGTTGCGCTCGCAGCTCCGCCTCGATCACGCTCATGTAGTCCGCGCGCTGTTCGACGCTCACCGAAAGCTGCTTCAGCGCGACATCGAGTTCGCGCAGCGTCATCGGGTCGGTTTCAAGCGCGCCGCCGCGACCAGGCATCTGCGCAAAGCGAAACTCTTCGGGCCGGATCCCGGCGGCTTTGCCCACCCGCTCGCCGACTGCATCGAGCCGCAGTAACTGCGCCTGCACTTCACCCAACTTGCGTGCCAGCGCGGACACGTTATCGCGGACGAACTGGTCTTTGCGCTCCATCTCGTCGCGCGAGACGAACGAAACGAAATCCGAAAGAATGGGAATGCGAAAAACGGACGCAGCGCGCACCGTCAAAAACGAGAATGCGCCGGATAACAACAGCACGCCGACTACGAGAGTGATCGAGGCAGCGAGTGCATGGCGGCGAGTGATACTGAGCGTCAGGGCGCGCGCCAATCGCTTGTCGACCACTATGATCTGCATCCGCGCCCTCCTGCGCTCACCCTTTACTGCTTACCGTCCGCACCAGCCCATGTCGAGCTCCGCTCGCCTGATCGCCACCGCGCTGCGCGACTCGCCGCAAGCGGCTTCTTTGATCGCGCGCTTCGAAGCGACGCAGCGCGCTGCGCTGGCAATCGCCCCCACATGTCGCCTCGTCGCCGGCATCGATGCGCTCGAACCGGGCGTTTGCGAGCTACGCGGCGAAACTCTCTGGATTAGCCTTCCCTCACCATCCCACTCGGCCAAATTGCGGCAAGCAACGCCGCGTCTTTTATCAACTTTGGCGGCCGATGGGTTAAGAGTCTACGAGATCAAAACGCGAGTACAACCCGCCGTCACGTCTTACCCTGGAGACGGGAGGCCTGGACCCTCAAGTCGCTCAAGTCACCCAGGCCGGGGGTTGCCGTGGCCGCCCAGTGGCGAGAAAGCCGCAGCGTCGGTTGCCGCATTGGTGGATTCGGTAGCGGAATCTCCGCTGAAGGAAGCGGTTCGGAGACTGGCGGCGACGCTCAGAAAGCGCGCTTTTCGCTAGGCGGTTTCAGCCTGGAAGCGGAAGGCCGTGGGGGCTTGCTCTTCGTCTTCGAACGTCACGAGCTCGAACGCCGATTGATCCGCCGTCAACGCGCGCAGCAGCCTGTTATTGATCGCATGACCCGACTTGTGCGCTGTGTACGACGCGATCAACGGGTAGCCGAGAACCGCGAGATCGCCGATCGCGTCGAGTAACTTGTGCTTGGCAATCTCGTCGCCGGCGCGCAGCCCGTCGGCGTTCAGAACCCGATACTCGTCCATCACAATCGCGTTCTCGAAGCTGCCACCGATAGCCAGACCCGCCCGGCGCAACGCCTCCACATCTTGCACAAAGCCGAACGTCCGCGCGCGCGAAACCTCCTTTATGTACGAATCGCGGGCAAAGTCGACTTCAACGACCTGCTCGGTCGCGTCGATCGCCGGATGATTAAATGCAATCGAGAACTTCAGCTTGAATCCGAAGTACGGTTCGAGCCGTGCCCAGGCGTCGCCGTCACGGTACTCGACCGGCTTAACCACACGCGCGAACTTTTTCGGCGCGCTGAGCTCGCTGATTCCTGCCGCCTGTATTAGGAAAACAAAGCTCGCGGCGCTTCCGTCCATGATCGGTATCTCGGGCGCATCGACGTCGACGTAGCAGTTATCGATACCCAGCCCGACCAGCGCGCTCATCAAATGCTCGATCGTCGCGACCCTGGCATCGCCGAGACCGATCGTTGTCGCCATCCGGGTATCGACGACGTTTTCGGGAGTCAGCGGAATGTCGACCGGCGGATTGACGTCAACCCGCCGGAATACCACGCCGGTGTTGGCCGCGGCCGGACGCAGCGCCAGCTTCACCTTGGTGCCGCTGTGCAAGCCAATGCCGACCGCGCGAGCGATCTGCTTCAAAGTACGCTGTTTAACCATCGGCGGAGTTTACTGGCCGCTTAGTCGGCCTGCTTCCTTAGAAAAGCGGGAATGTCGTACCGATCCGACCCGGTGTCCTCCATAGCCGCCACGCGGGTCTGCGCTGATTCCCGTGTGCGCCAGATCGCGGGTTTTTCAAAATCGCTGTAGTCGGACGCCGAGCCATGCGAGGACGCCACCGGCACCGCCAGCGGAGTGTTATCGGTGCCGGTGCGTACGACCGTGAACGGCGTCGATTGCTTTCTCGAAGCAGCGCGGCCGAGACCCGTCGCGACCACTGTGACTCGCAATCCATCGCCGATCGATTCGTCGCAAACGGTCCCGAAGATCACCGTCGCATCGTCTGCAGCGAAAGCCCGAATCGTATTCATCACCTCACGTGTCTCCTTCATCTTCAACGAAGACGAAGCCGTGATGTTGACCAGCACTCCGCGTGCCCCGGACAGGTCGACCCCCTCCAGCAGCGGACTGGCGACCGCTTGTTCAGCGGCAATGCGTGCCCGATCGAGACCAGACGCCAAGGCGGTACCCATCATCGCCTTGCCCTGCTCGCTCATGACCGTTTTCACATCCTCGAAATCGACGTTGACCAAACCCGGAACATTGATGATTTCGGCGATGCCGGCGCATGCATTGTGAAGCACATCATCCGCGGCCCTGAAGCACTCTGCCATTTCGGCGTCCTCACCCATCACTTCTTCGAGCTTGTTGTTCAGGATGACGATCAGCGAGTGAACCGTATCTTCTAGCTGGTTGACGCCGGTTTCAGCGAGCTTCATGCGCCGCGGCCCCTCGAACTCGAACGGCTTCGATACGACTGCCACCGTCAGGATTCCAAGCTCCTTCGCAATTTCAGCAAATACGGGCGCTGCGCCGGTGCCGGTGCCGCCTCCCATCCCCGCTGTAATGAACACCATATGCGCACCGCGTAGCGCATCCGCGATGCGATCGCGCGCTTCTTCGGCCGCCGCGCGTCCCGCTTCAGGGCGACTGCCCGCGCCCAGACCCGTCTTGCCAAGCTGCAGGATGTTTTTGGATGACGATCGCGCAAGCGCCTGATGGTCGGTGTTGGCACAGATGAATTCCACGCCCTGCACACCGCGAGCGATCATGTGCTGAACCGCGTTGCCTCCCGCACCACCGACACCAACGACCTTGATGATCGTGCCGCGCGTTTCCGTCTCAAGAATTTCAAAAGTCATATTGCCTCCTGCTTACGCCAAGTTGAGTAGATCAAGTGCTGCAATTCGAAACGCGCAAAGCCAAAAGCACAGAAGCGCTTGGCATTGGACGCTCCACCGTCAACAACTGCTTCCATCAAAAATTCCCCACGACCCATTCCTTCATGCGTTTCACTGTTTGCTTGAACGAGCCCGTCTGTTGCGCGAGCTTGCGACCGCGCAGACGTTGCGAATGCGCTTCAACCAGCAGGCCCATCGCCGTTGCAAAGCGCGGATTGCGCACAACGTCAGACAGCGAGCCCGTGTAGTTCGGCCAGCCGATACGAGCCGGCTTTAGAAATACGTCTTCGGCCAACTCGGTCATGCCCGGCAACAGGCTGGTGCCACCTGTCAGCACGATTCCCGATGAAAGCAGCTCTTCGTACCCGGACTCACGCACGATTTGCTGAGTCAGAGTGAACAACTCCTCGACCCTCGGTTCGATCACCGCAGCGAGCGACTGGCGCGACAGCAGCCGTGGACCTCTATCGCCCAGGCCTGGGATTTCGATCTTTTCGTTTGGATCAGCCAGCACTTCCTTGGCCACGCCCCAGCGCAACTTGATGTCTTCGGCGTCCGGAATCGGCGTGCGCAGCGCCATCGCGATGTCGTTCGTGATCTGATCGCCGGCAATCGGGATGATCGCGGTGTGTCGAATCGCACCACCGGTGAAAATGGCAATATCGGTCGTTCCGCCTCCGATATCGACAAGCGCGACTCCGAGTTCCTTCTCATCCGATGTCAGCGCCGATAGCGATGAAGCGAGCGGCTGCAGAATCAGATCCTGCACCTCAAGTCCACAACGACGTACGCACTTGATGATGTTCTGCGCGGCGGAAACGGCGCCAGTGACGATGTGAACTCGCACTTCCAACCGCACTCCGCTCATGCCGATCGGCTCGCGAATGTCTTCCTGGCCATCGACGATGAACTCTTGCGTTAGCACATGCAGAACTTGCTGATCGGTCGGAATGTTCACCGCTTTCGCGGTTTCGATGACTCTTGCAACGTCGGGAGCTGCAACTTCGCGATCCTTGATAGCCACCATCCCGCTCGAGTTGAAGCTCTTGATGTGACTGCCGGCAATGCCGGTGAACACGTCGCGAATCTGGCACGCGGCCATTAACTCAGCCTCCTCGAGCGCCCGACGTATCGATTGCACGGTTGCCTCGATATTGACCACGACCCCCTTGCGCAAGCCTTGCGACTCGGCCTGGCCGAGACCTATCACCTGGAATCGCCCATCCGCCAACACCTCTGCGACCGCCACTACGACTTTCGACGTGCCGATATCGAGTCCGACGATCAGGTCTTTGCTTTCGTTTCTCATGGCCGGGCTGTGCGGTCGGATTTGTTCGCTTTGGTCGGGCTTGATGCTGCCAGGCCGTTGGGGTAACGCGCGTCGATTCGTATCGGCGCAGCGCCCATTTGCGCCACAACCAGTGGATACGCAGCAATGACCTGAGCCACGCGCTGGGCAAGTGGCAGCTCGGCACGATCACGCCCGAGCTCAACGTGAAGTTCGTTGGCTCGCGATGAGTCGTCGCGCGCACCGGGCGCCAGCCGCAACGACCACGCCTTGCGATCTGAAATATCGATCGCAGCAATGCGCAGTGACAGCGGTGAGAACTGCGCCGTCAGCTCGTAATAGCGGCGCGCGGCGTCCTTCGCTGCACTAACGGGTCCGCTGAATTCCGGCAGTGGACCATAGATCTCTGCCTCGTCAGGATTGGCAACGAATAGATCGCCGCGATCGGACAACAGTCTTCCATCTTCCCAAATTCCAAGGGCCCGATGTTCGATCAATGTCACCACCAACCGATCCGGCCACACACGGCGCACCGACGCTGCGGCAACCCACGGCACCGTCTCGAACAATCGGCGCGTGTCGTCAAGGCGCATCGTGAAGTAGCTCCCACGCAAGCGGCCTGACAACGCCGTGCGCACCGACGAGGCGGTTACGTGGCGCAGGTCCCCGCGAACTTCAACACGCTTCAACTGGAACTTCGGCTGATGAGCGAGACGAGAAAGTCCAACGGCACCGAAAGCCAACACCGAAAGCGCCACGAAAATGGCCGCCAATCGATTCATCGCGCTGGGGCTCATGCTGTCGTCCTCTGATCAAGCGTCGCTAACGAAAGAATCCGCAGCGCAAGATCCTCGTAGCTGATTCCGGTGGCGCGCGCAGCGATCGGCACCAATGAGTGACTGGTCATTCCCGGCGACGTGTTGAGCTCGAGCAAATAGGGCTCGTTGGCGCGACTGAGCATGATGTCGATGCGTCCCCAGCCGCGCGCACCCAGTGCGTTGTAGGCACGAACCGAAAGGTTGCGAATCGCTGCACTCAGCTCCGCATCGATCGGTGCCGGACAGAGGTACTTGGTGTCCTCACCGAAGTATTTGTTGTGATAGTCGTAGTTCGCATCAGGCGCCCGAATTTCCACCAGTGGCAACGCCTCGGCCTGGCCCCCATCGCCAAGAATCGCGCAGGTGAGCTCCTGACCGTCGATGAACTCTTCCGCCAACACGACATCGTCGTACTTGCGCGCCAACTGGAAGGCTTCGGCCATGCCTGAATATCCGCGCACACGCGAGATCCCGATCGTCGATCCTTCATTTGGCGGCTTGACGATCAGCGGCAGGCGCAGCTCATCGGCAACCTCGTTTAGATGCGCGCGATCTTCTGATTCGACGACGCGATAACGCGGCGTCGGCAATCTGTGCGTTTCCCATATGCGCTTGGTGAGTACCTTATCGATTGCGATCGCGGAGGCCTGAACTCCACTGCCTGTATACGGAATCCGCAGCGTCTCGAGCACGCCCTGTATCGAACCGTCTTCGCCACCGCGTCCATGCAGCGCAATGAAGACTCGATCGAACCTCGCCGACTCGAGCTCGCCCAGCGACTGCATCGCCGGATCGAATGCGTGGGCATTGACGCCGCGTGCACGAAGCGCACTCAGCACGCCGTTACCCGACATCATCGAAACTTCACGCTCCGACGAACGTCCGCCGAACAGCACGCCGACCTTGCCGAAATTGGCGGTACTCATTCGGCGCCTCCGCCAGTCAGCTTCGCTGCGAGCTGACCGATCGAGCCGGCGCCCATCGCGATCACGACATCGCCATCGCGCACGACGTCAAGCAGCGCCGCCGGCAGGTCATCGATCGACTCCACGAAAATGGGCTCGATCTTTCCGGCCACGCGAATGGCTCTTGCAAGAGACCGACCGTCCGCCAGAACAATCGGCGCTTCGCCCGCTGGATACACTTCTGCCAGCAGTAACACATCGGCGGTGGACAACACACGCACGAAATCTTCGAAACGGTCACGCGTGCGCGTATAGCGATGCGGTTGAAAAGCAAGCACGATGCGTCGGCCGGGAAACGCGGCTCGCGCCGCCAGCAGCGTCGCCGATGCTTCCGCCGGGTGGTGACCGTAGTCATCTATCAATGTGAAGTGGCCGCCCGCTGGTGCACTGACCTCGTCATAGCGCGCGAACCGCCGGCCGACCCCGGTGAACTCGCTTAGCGCCGCAGCGATCGCTGCGTCGTCAACGCCTAGCTCGGTTCCGATCGCAATGGCAGCCAATGCATTGGCCACGTTATGAACGCCCGGCAGATTCAACGTGACGTCAAGCTCCGCTGCGTTGTCGCGAGCCACGCGAAATTTCATCCGAGTTCCGTCTGCGCGCGCATCGAACGCGCGAATTTGCGCGTCGTCGGCAAAGCCGTAGGTGCGCAGCGGTTTTGAAACTGAGGGAAGGATCTCGCGCACATTCGGGTCGTCGATGCAGACGACAGCGCTTCCGTAAAACGGCAGGCGCGCAAGAAAATCGACGAACGCCTGCTTCAGCCGCGCGAAGTCGTGCCCGTAGGCTTCCATGTGATCGCTGTCAATATTGGTGACAACCGCGATCACTGGATTCAGATTTAGAAACGAGGCGTCGGACTCGTCTGCTTCGACGACGATGTAATCCCCACCGCCCAACCGCGCATTCGCGCCCGCAGAATTCAGACGACCGCCGATCACAAACGTCGGATCGAAGCCGCCGGCCGCGAGCACACTGGCTACTAGACTGGTTGTAGTCGTCTTGCCGTGCGTGCCCGCTATCGCGATCCCCTGCTTCAGCCTCATCAACTCGGCCAGCATCACCGCTCGGGGAACGACCGGGATTCGCTTTGCGCGCGCCTCCAGCACTTCCGGATTGTCTTCGGCTACCGCGGTAGAGACGACCACCGCATCGGCACCATTGATGTTCTGCGCACGATGCCCCTGACTGATGCTGGCATTCAACTGAGCCAGCCGCCGCGTCGTCGCCGTTGACGCCATATCCGAGCCACTGACTCGATAGCCGAGTGTCAGCAGCACTTCCGCAATCCCGGACATGCCACTGCCGCCGATGCCGACGAAGTGGATATGTTTAACGGCATGTTTCATCTCACGCCGCGACCTTTTCGATTACCGAAGCCACGACTGCGGTTGCATCGGGCCTGCCCACCGAACGCGCAGCCTCGGCCATCCCCAGCAATCGATCCCTCGTAAGCGAGCGCAACAAACTCGCGAGCATTGGCGCAGTCAGCTCCGTCTGCGGCAAATGGATCGCGGCACCCTTGGCAGCCATGAATTCGGCGTTTGCGCGCTGGTGCGACGTCGTCGACACAACCAGCGGGACCAGCACGCTGGCGACTCCGCCCGCAGCGAGCTCGGATACGGTGATCGCCCCTGCACGACAAACGACGACGTCTGCCTTCGCGTACCGAGCCGACATGTCGTCGATAAACGCGACGACTTCGGCGTCTACCCCGACCTCTCGATAGGACGCTTGCACGGACTCAACGTGTTTGGCACCGCACTGATGCACAACGCGGGCGCGCAATTCGTGCGAGATCAGCGCCAGTGCACGCGGCACGTTCTCATTCAGCACCTGAGCACCGAGGCTGCCGCCGATCACGAGGAGCTGCAACGGCCCAGAGCGGCCCGCGTAACGCTGCTCTGGCAATCCAATCTGTGCAATCTCAGCCCGTACCGGATTGCCGGTCACCAATCCTTTATCGCCCGCCGCTCTCGCAGCCGCTCCATCGAAGCCGCATAACACGGCAGATGCGAGCGACTTAAGCATCTTGGTTGACATCAACGGCGCCGCATCCGAGTTAAGCAGCACCAGCGGCACGCCCAGCGTGCTGGCAGCCATACCTGCGGGAACTGCGACATAGCCACCGGTTGAAAACATCACGCGCGGCTTCTGCGCGCGAATCAGCGCACGCGACTGCCATAGAGCCCGCAACAAGTAGAACCCGCCAAGCAGCAGCGTCTTCACGCCTTTACCGCGCAAGCCCGTGAAGTCGATCGCGTCGAAAGCGATTCCGCGCGGCTCGACCAGTTGCCGTTCCATGCCTGCCTTGGTACCGAGCCAGCTCACTGACCAACCTCTGGCGCGAAGTGCATCGGCAACGGCGAGTCCGGGCATCACGTGTCCGCCAGTGCCGGCCGCGACCACCATTAGATGCTTCATGCGCGTCCTCCGCGCATTAGCGTGCGGTTCTCTCTGTCTACGCGCAGCAGAATGGCAATGGCCACCAGCGTCGATAGCAGCGCAGATCCGCCATAACTCATCAGCGGGAGGGTCAGGCCCTTGGTCGGCAGTAGTCCGGTGGCAACGCCGACGTTGATAAACGTCTGCACGCCAATCCAGAGACCCACGCCTTGCGCAACCAGGCCTGCGAAGGTGCGCTCCAGTGCGATCGCCTGGCGACCAATCTCAAACGCTCGCTTGATCAGCCAGTAAAAAAGAACAATGACGGTGGCAACCGCGACCAGGCCTAGTTCTTCGCCAAGTACGGCGAGAATGAAGTCAGTGTGCGCCTCTGGCAGGTAATGCAGCTTCTCCACGCTGCCGCCTAGCCCCACGCCGAACCATTCGCCGCGCCCGAACGCAATCAGCGAGTGCGACAGTTGATATGCCTTCCCGAGCGCATTGCCTTCCGACCACGGGTCAAGGTAGGCAAAGATGCGCTCACGCCGCCACGGTGATAGCCAAATCACCAGTACGAACACCGAAGCCAGTGCGGCAGTGATGCCCGTGAACAATCGGCCATTGACGCCACCAAGGAACAAGATTCCCATGCTGATCGTCACGATCACGCCGAATGCGCCCAGGTCAGGCTGCAGCAGCAGCAGCACGCCAATCGCACCCATCACAAAAGCCATCGGCAAAAATCCCTTGCCGAAGTGATTCATGTAATCCTGCTTGCGTACGGTGAAGTTGGCTGCGTACAGCACACAAGCGACTTTCATCAGCTCTGATGGCTGCAAGTTCAGGAAGCCCAGTGCTATCCAGCGCTTGGCGCCATTGACACCTTTGCCGACACCCGGCATCAACACGATCACCAGCAACGCGAGCGAACCGACGAACACGATAGGAGCCAGCCGTTGCCAAACACCCATTGGAATTTGAAACGCGATCACCGCCGCACAGAACGCAATGCCAAGTGACAGCAGATGCCGTACCAGAAAATGCGTTGGCGCGACGTTGTAGCGCGGCGAATCGGCCAACGATATCGATGCCGAGTACACCATCACCGTACCGATCAGCAGCAGTGTGATGACCACGGAAACCAACGGTCCGTCAATCGCCGGCAGCGCAGCAGGTCGCACAGAGGCGTGCGTTCCGCGACTTACACTTCCACTGCTTAAGCCCACCAGAGAACCGGCGAACGCAAACGCTTTAGAACCCGCACGCTCGCGGTGTTGGCGCCTGCCGCCTAGCGCGTCTCGCAGTTTTGCCAGCGGCGCGTCTAGCATGGCTGTCCCGCTTCTTCGGACAACTCCCGCACCGCTTCCGCAAAGACTTCGCCACGGTGCATGTAATTGCGGAACATGTCGAAGCTTGCACACGCGGGAGACAACAGCACGGCGTCGCCAGCGTGCGTGTGCGTTGACGCGATACCGACTGCCTGTTCAAGGGTGTCCGCGTTAAACAGCGGTACGCACGGGGCTCCGTGTTCGAGCACCGAGCGAATCGCGGCTGCGTCGCGCCCCAGAACGACCACTGCTCGCGCATGGCGCGCAACGGGTGCGGCTAGCGGCTCAAAGTTCTGACCCTTGCCCTCACCTCCTACGATAACGACAAGCTTTTTGCGTTCAGCGCCCAGCCCGTTGAGTGCGGCGACAGTCGCTCCAACATTTGTGCCCTTGCTGTCATCGTAGTATGCGACGCCGCCGATCGTAGCGATCAGTTGCAACCGATGCGGCTCGCCAGCGTAGCGGCCAAGCGCATGCATCATCGGAGCGAGTGGACAGTCGATCGCGCGCGCCAGGGCGAGTGCCGCCAGTGCGTTCATCGCGTTGTGCCGCCCGCGTAAGGCCAGCGCATCCACCGGCATTAATCTGTGCATCCTCACCTGCGGCTCGTCGCGCACCGGCAACGGTTGATCCTCGGTTTTCTTTCGCCGTACTGGAACGCTTAAGTCCTCGGCCCATGCAAGCCAGGCGACACCCCCGTCAACGACAATTCCGTAAGAGTCGCCTGAAACAGGGATCTCATCGCCGAAAGTAACGGTGTTGCTGTCCTTCCTGGCCATTGCTGCGACTCTTGCGTCATCGCGATTCAATACTCGGACAGTCTTCGACGAAAAGATGCGTGCCTTTGCAGCGGCATAGGCATCGAGTGTCTCGTGCCAGTCGAGGTGATCATCGGTGATGTTCAGTACCGCCGCGACGTCGCACACCAGCGTGCGGGTGGTTGCAAGCTGAAAGCTCGAGAGCTCGAGCACCCAGACTTCGGGCAAATCGTTTGCGGCCGCGCGAGCGCGCAGCGCATCCAAGGCGACCGGCGAGATATTGCCCGCGACCTGTACTCGCTTTCCCGCGGCCTCGATGATCAAACCTGCGAGTCGGCTGGTCGTCGTCTTGCCGTTGGTACCTGTGACACCGATGACGATCGGAGCGTAGCCAGTTTCCGCTTTCAAACGCGCCAGCTCGCGGGCAAACAACTCTATCTCGCCGACCAGTTCGATCTTGCGCTTGTGCGCGGCCTTCACGAGCGGCGCCGCTGCTGAAAGCGTAGGCGACAGCCCGGGGCTTAGGGCTAGCAATTGGATGCCGTCCAGCAAATTCAATGAAAAGTCGCCACTAACGAACTCGGCCCTCGGCAATTGGCTGCAGAGCTCCATCAGCCGCGGCGGATTGCCACGCGTGTCCGCCACACGTAGCGCATAACCGCGGGCGACGAGCGATCGCGCCATTGCAAGGCCGCTATCGCCGAGGCCCAACACAAGCGCAAGCCCAGGTTCGCGATTCATGAAGCTAACCTGCGAAAGACGCGCAGGGTGAGCGCTTCGGAGCGGCCGTGCGCGCTCATCGGATCTTCAACGTCGACAACCCAACCAAGACCAGCATCATCGTGATGATCCAGAACCGCACGACGACCTGCGTTTCTTTCCACCCCGAAAGCTCGAAGTGATGGTGCAGCGGCGCCATCCGAAAGATGCGGCGACCTCCGCTTGATTTGAAATAAGCGACCTGCAACATCACCGAAATCGTTTCAACAACGAACACGCCGCCCATGATGAACAGCACGATTTCCTGGCGAGTAATGACTGCGATCGTTCCGAGAGCTCCGCCGAGGGCGAGCGCACCGACATCACCCATGAAGACCTCGGCCGGGTACGCGTTGAACCAGAGAAAGGCAAGTCCGGCTCCGGCAATGGCAGCGCAAATGATGACGAGCTCTCCAGCACCCGGTATGTACGGAAAGAGCAGATAGCGCGCGAAGTCCGCACGTCCGACGACGTATGCGAACACGCCGAGCGCTGCTCCGATCATCACGGTGGGCATGATCGCCAGACCATCTAGTCCATCGGTCAGATTCACCGCGTTGCTCGTGCCGACAATCACCAGGTACGACAGGACAACGAAGCCGAACACACCTAGTGGATAGGCGATGTTCTTGAAAAATGGCAAAAGCAGGTCGGAGCGCGGCGGAAGGTCAATGTAAAAGCCCTGCGTGATCCACTGATGCATCAGATCCCAGATGCGATCGGTCGACGGCGCGGCAATCGCAAATGCGAGGTAAAACGACGCGGCCAGTCCGATCGCCGATTGCCACGCATATTTTTCGCGCGCGCTCATGCCTTTCGGATTGCCGTGGACAACCTTCCGATAGTCGTCGATCCACCCGATCATCCCGAAGCCCAGCGTCACGATTAGCGTGACCCAGATAAAGCGATTTGATAAATCGGCCCACAACAATGTCGTTACGCCGATCGCGATCAAGATCAGAGCGCCGCCCATCGTCGGCGTGCCTGTCTTGGTCAGATGGGATTGCGGGCCGTCCTGCCGCACGGCCTGGCCTATTTTCAACGCAGCCAGACGCCGGATTACGAAGGGTCCTGCCGCCAGGCCGATCAGCATCGCGGTAGCCGCAGCGAGCACCGCGCGCAGCGTCAGATACGAGAAGACGTTGAAAGATCGAATGTCTTTCGCCAGCCATTCGAAGAGTTCTAAGAGCATCAGTGCGCTGGTTCCATCTTCTGCGGCGCCAGTGCCTGTACGACACGCTCCATCTGCATGAAGCGCGAGCCTTTGACCAATACCGTCGTTCCGGCTCGCAAACTCGGACGCAGAGCGGCGATAAGTGCATCCACGTTGTCAAAGTGAGCCGCATCGGAACCGAATGCTTGAGCTGCCTCGCGCATCAAGGAGCCGACAGCGAAGAGCGCATCGATACCGCGCTCGCGTGCGTATTGCCCTACCTCACGATGGAACTCTGGCCCGCGCATGCCGACTTCTCCCATATCGCCAAGCACCAGTATTCGCGGCGCCGGCGCCTGTGCCAGCAGGTCGATTGCAGCACGGACCGAATCGGGATTTGCGTTGTACGAATCGTCGATCACGTCACAGTCATTGATGCGCAGCTTCACGCCCCGCCCCGCCACCGGCCGCCAGGCGTTCAGTCCGGCGACAATCGCCTCTGCGCCGACATCGGCGGCCATTGCACACGCCGCTGCAGCCAATGCATTGCGAACGTTATGCTGGCCACCGGCAGCCAGTCGCACGTCTATCACGCCGTGAGGAGTCGCCATGGAGATCTGTACGCCCTCGTTGTTCGACTGAAATGTCGCGGTGACAACGGCATACGCCTTGAGCGCGAAGTCGATTACGCGCCGTGTGCCTGCCAGCTGGCGCCAGATGGAGGCACACGTATCGTCGGCCGGGAACACTGCAACGCCGTTGTCTGACAACGCTGCCAGCGTTTCGCCGTTTTCATAGGCGGTCGCCTCGACCGACTGCATGAACTCCTGGTGCTCGCGCTGTGCGTTGTTGACCAGCGCAACAGTCGGCTGCACCAGCTGCGCGAGATATGCAATCTCACCGGGATGATTCATACCGAGTTCAAATACAGCCGCGCGATGCTGTTTGGACAACTGCCACAGCATTAATGGAACGCCGATATCGTTGTTCAGATTCCCTTGCGTGGCCAATCGATTCTTTTCGCCGTATTCGGCAGCCAGGATCGACGCAATCATCTGCGTCACCGTCGTCTTACCGTTGCTGCCCGCCACCGCGATTACGGGCAGCGAAAAGCGCGAGCGCCAGACTGCAGCGCCAATACCGAACGAACGCTTGCTGTCCGCAACAATCAATTGCGGAACGTTTACAGCGACGCGGCGCTCAACCAATGCTGCTACCGCGCCGTTTTGCGTATGCGCGCCCGACGTAGTCATGACCGTCGAAACGCTCTCCTGACAAAGCCACAAATAGTGCTCCCGCCGACAGCGTTCGAGAGTCGGTCGAAACACTAGAAAACGCGACTCGGCCATCGCCATCAAGTTCTGCCGGTATCGCGCTCGCAGTCAGCACGCGGGCGAGTTCGCCGACCGTCATCAATGCCGGCATGCTGAACCTGCGGAATCAGCGCGCTGAACGAGCGCGGCCCGTGCGTGCGCCAGATCTGAGAACGGCAGCTTCTCAGCGCCGACCGTCTGATAGTTCTCGTGACCCTTGCCGGCGATCAAAACAACGTCGGCAGCATCCGCGTTGGCGATTGCATGAGCAATCGCACAGCTCCGATCGACGATGGTGATCACATCGCGCCCGCCCGCCGCGCCTGCTGCGACTTGTGCAGCGATTGCTTCGGGATTTTCGGTTCGCGGGTTATCGCTGGTGACGACGACCACATCGGCACCCTGCGCTGCAGCCGCGCCCATCGGTGCGCGTTTGCCGGCATCGCGATCGCCGCCGGCACCAAACACAACCCACAACTTTCCGCTGGCGCCTTGCGCTGCGCGCGCTTTAACGAGCGGCCGCAGAGCCGCGAGGGCTTTCGCCAGTGCGTCCGGCGTATGTGCATAGTCAATGACAGCGAGTGGCGCGTCAGGTAGCGCGACTTGTTGCATGCGACCTGGCGGGGGTTGCAGTTGCGGCAGTGCTGCAACGGCACGACCGAAATCAATGCCGCACGCGTGCATCACGCCAAGCACCCCCAGCAGATTCTCGACGTTGAACTGCCCGACCAACGGCACTTCAACCGAAATTGCATGGCCGTCGAGCTCAGCTTCAAACGCGAGGCCGCCAGAGGTCGTGCGAATCGAGCGGGCGATGATCCGATGCGAGACTTCTTCGTGGCGCCCGTTGGTAGTGCTGTAGCCGATGACGCCGACGCCGCGTTCGGCGAGTCGCGGTATCAAGCGACAACCCGCCTCGTCATCGAGGTTGATGACCGCATGAGACAGCGTCGGCCAGTCGAACAGCAACGATTTCGCCGCCTCGTACTGTCGCATCGTCCGGTGATAGTCAAGATGGTCACGCGTCAGGTTCGTGAACAGGGCAACGTCGACTTTCATTCCGTTCAGGCGACCTTGCTCGAGCCCTATCGACGAGACTTCCATCGCGATCGCTTGTGCGCCGGCATCGAGCAACGCTCGGACTTCGCGCTGCAGTGATACTGGGTCAGGCGTGGTCAGCGACATTTCCGCCAACGGTTGGTCGACGAAGCCAACTCCTATAGTGCCGATCACCGCACAGCGGCGCCCCGCCCGCGTCAGCAACTGAGCGATCCACTGTGTGGACGATGTCTTGCCATTGGTCCCCGTCACGCCGATCGACAGCAGATGTTCGCTTGGACGGCGGTAGAACTCCGCGGCAAGTGATCCGAGAGCACTCCGCAGGTCGCTGACGGGCAGTACCGGAAGCGGGCATGTGGTTGATGACGCGTGCTCTGCCCAACCTTCGGCCTCGACCAATGCCGCTGCCGCCCCGACGGCGGCGGCGGCGTTTACGAAGTCACGGCCGTCAACCCGTTCGCCCCGAAGCGCTACAAACACATCGCCACGCTTCAAATGCCGGCTATCCAGGTGCAGGTCGCTACGGTCGGCGAATACTGAAGGTACGACCTGACGCAGCCAGCCGAGCGCGTCCGTCGCTGCCGTGTCCGCGGTGTGTACGACGCTGCTCACGGTGCTTTCCGCAACGCAATCATTTCGCGGCTCGGCTCCTGCGGTGCGTCAGGCGCCACCTGCAATGTGCGCAACGCACTTGCTGTGATGGCTGCGAACACCGGCGCTGCGACTTGACCGCCGTAGTGCTGACCTGCAGGTTCGTCGATCATCACCGCCACTACGATGCGCGGATCGGACACCGGTGCGAAGCCGACGAAGGACGCGACGTATTCCTTTACATACTGCCCATTCTTGATCTTGTAAGCGGTGCCCGTCTTTCCGGCGACTCGGTACGCAGGAATACGCGCCAAAGGTGCGGTCCCGTCCGCACCGACGGCCATCTCAAGCATCCTACGCATCGCTTGAGCGGTTTCCGCCGACATCGCACGCACCGGCATCGCCGTCGCATCGGCCTTCAGCAGCGTCAATGGGACGAGCCAGCCATCGTTGGCAAATACCGAGTAAGCGCGTGCAAGCTGAATCAGAGTTACCGAAACGCCATGTCCGTATGAGATGGTCGCCTGCTCAATCGGCCGCCATGTTTTCGCCGGCCGCAAGCGTCCCGCAACCGCGCCCGGAAAATCGAGGCGGGGCGCCTGACCGAAGCCGACGCCGGTATATGTTTCCCACAGCGTCTGTGCGGGCAAGTCAAGCGCGATCTTCGCCGTACCAACGTTGCTCGACTTCGCTACGATTTCTTCGACCGTCAGCATTCCATGCGCGTGCGCATCGCCGATCGTGCGGTTGCCGATCGTCAGGCGCCCAGGCGCCGTCTGAATTCGCGTGTCGACCTTGACTTTGCCCGCCTCTAGCGCAGCGGCGACCGAAAAAGGCTTCATCGTCGAGCCGGGCTCGAAGGTGTCGGTCAGCACGCGATTCCTAATGGCATCACCTGCCAGCCGGCCGCGATGATTCGGATCAAAGCTGGGTAGATTGGCCAGGGCCAGGATCTCACCCGTCTTCACGTCGAATACGATCGCAGCGCCCGCTTTGGCGCGCGACTTATCGAGCGCAGTCTTTAACGCTGCGTGCGCGATGTACTGAATGCGGTTGTCGATCGAGAGTGCGAGGTCACTGCCATCCAGAGGTTCGCGCAGCCAGTCGTCTTCGACGACGCGGCCGAGCCGATCCTTGATCACGCGGCGGCTCCCCGCGCGTCCAGCAAGCAGGCGCTCGTGCGCGAGCTCAATACCTTCCTGCCCACGGTCTTCGACGTTCGTGAACCCGATGACGTGCGCATGCGCAGCGCCTTCCGGATAGTGGCGCTTGAACTCTCGGGTCGAGTGGATGCCCGCAAGCTTCAGCCCTGCAATTCGTTCTGCGATATCGGCGTCAACCTGCCGGCGCAAATAGACAAACGTCCGGTCGTCGCCAAGCCTGCGCTTGAGCTCACTCACATTCATTTGCAGCAGGCGTGCGAGCGCGCTTAATTGCTCGGGCCCGGCGTCGACGTCTTCCGGGATCGCCCATACTGCGCGCGCCGGAACCGATGATGCGAGCACGACCCCATTGCGATCGGTAATGCGCCCACGGGTCGCGGGAATTTCGAGCGTCCGCGCGTAGCGCGCTTCTCCCTGGCGTTGCAGGAAACCCGTGGACAAGCCGCCCATTAAGTAAAAGGACCGGCCCGCAAGCGCAAGGAAACATACAAAGAGCAGGAACAGCATCAGCTTCGAACGCCACGCTGGCAACGCGACGGTTAGCAGCGGATTGGCATTGAAGCCCACGCGGTCGGCGCGGTCGCCACGCCTGCTTTTTCCCAAGCCCCGAGAACGCTTTGGCTCCGGAAAACGTGTCATTTTCTCGGCTCCGTCCCGGGCAAGTTCAGAAAAATCGTCCGTGCGGAGTCGATCTGCTTCAGTCCGATCTTGCGCGCCTCGGATTCGACGTACGCTGGCTGCGACAGGCGCGATTGTTCGATGCGCAGACGGTCGTGGTCGACGTCGAGGCGCTTTGCATCGACTTGCGCCCGTTCGAGGTCGATGAACAGCGAGCGAGAGCGGTGTTGCGCGGTAATCAGCGATAGTGCCGACGCAAACAGCAGCGCTGCGATCAGTATCACCAGCCCGGGGCGAATCATCGGGTCGCCTCAGGCCACGGTTCGTCGGTGCGCTCTGCTACTCGCATCACCGCACTCCGCGCGCGCGGATTCGCGGCCACTTCTTCGTCGTCCGGATAGACGCGCGCTAGCGCGACCAGTGTCGCGCGCGGAAGCTGATCGGCACGCAGCGGTACGCGCCGCTGATCCCCGCTGCCGCGCTCAGGATGATGGTGTGAATCGATGAAGCGCTTGACAATGCGGTCCTCGAGCGAATGAAAACTGATCGCCACCAGACGTCCGCCGGCCGTCAGCATCGAAGCTGCTTGTTCAAGAGCTAGGGCCAATTCTTCAAGCTCCCGATTGATGTAAATCCGAATAGCTTGAAATGTCCTGGTCGCCGGGTGCTGAGACGCATCCTTCCGGCTCCTGCCGACGGCGCTCGCAACCAGAGCGGCGAGCTCCGAGGTCGTCGAAATCGGCCGCGCATTGCCAGACGCCGAGTCTGCGCGGCGAGCAACAATCGCCTTTGCAATCGATGCAGCAAACCGCTCTTCGCCATAGTCACGAATCACCTGCGCCAACTCTTCGATCGGTGCGCGTGCGAGCCACTCGGCAGCGGTTTCGCCGCGCGACGTATCCATGCGCATGTCCAGTGGTCCATCGGCGCGTAGCGAAAAACCGCGCGATGCATCGTCGATCTGCGGCGATGAAACTCCCAAGTCGAACAGCACTCCGTGCACTCGCAAGATGGACAGTGTCTCGAGCGTGACTCTCAGGCGTGAAAACGGCGTGTGCTCGACGTGAAAACGACGATCGGCGATCGACCTCGCCCAGCCGACCGCCAGCGGATCGCGATCGAGCGCGATTAAACGACCGTTCTGCGACAGGCGCTCCAACAGCAGTTTCGAATGGCCGCCACGGCCAAATGTGGCGTCGACATACGTCCCATCTGGATCCGTCAGTACCGCATCGACAGCGGGTTGCGCGAGTACCGGACGGTGCTCGCCTGAAGGCGGCGATGGGGGGCGCGACATTCACGTTCAACGACTAGAACGTGAACTGAGCGGCAGATTCGGGCAGGCCGCCAGCAAGCGATGCACGTTCGTGCTCTTCGAGCCTGGCTGAATCCCAGAGCTCGAAGTGGGCACCCATGCCAAGGAGCATCAAATCGCGCTCGAGTTGCGCACCGGCTCGTAATTCGGTCGGCACCAGCAGTCGACCTGCACCGTCCAGATCCACATCGGTCGCGTTACCCAGCAATAGCCGCTGCAGTGCGCGAGCCGAGTACGGTAGCTGCGCGATCTGCTCGCGACGCACTTCCCAAGTGGGACGCGGATAGACCAGCAGGCAGCCGTCGGGATGGCGCGTGACGGTCAGACGCCCATCGCAGTCGGCTGCGAGCGAATCCCGGTGCCGACTTGGCATCGAGAGGCGCCCTTTTGAGTCGAGCGTGAGTTGTGAAGCCCCTTGAAACACAGCACTCTGGCAGGCGTCAGCTGAAGCGAACACTGACTAGCCCACTATCTCCCACTTTTTGACACGGCGCGACTGTACGGCCTCGCTGAACAAGCGGTCAAGGGAAATAGGCGGATTTTTTAATGTTCACAATGACTTACAAAGACTTGTTGTGAGCGCGGTGAGAAGTCAAATGTGTTCGAAAAGAATGGGATAGCCTTACCTGTGCATGTAGAGTCTCACGAGAGTCGGCCCTTGGACTCCCGCGTCGCCGTGTCACCAAAGATCAGGCGCGCATGCCGCTGGTGTGTGATGTACGCCAGCATCCAATCCACCATCGTCGTGACGCGATTGCGAAAACCTATCAGGAAAAAAATGTGCACCAGTAGCCATGCCCACCACGCGATCAAACCCGATAGGCGAATCCCACCGGGGAACACCGCTACGGCTGCCTTGCGCCCGATCGTTGCCAGCGATCCGCGGTCGCGATAAATAAAGGGCGCCGTGGTGATGTGATGGTTGCCGCTTTCGGCGCGTCGTGAAATCACGCTCGCAACGTACTCACCCATTTGCTTAGCTGCGTAGGCAACGCCCGGCACCGGCCTGCCAGCGTAGGTCACCGATGCAAGGTCACCGATGACGAATACTGCATCCGAGTCGGGAAGCTGCAGCGTTGGTGTCACCAGAATGCGGCCCGTTCTGTCTTGCGGAACCGGCAAGTTTCTGGCCAGCGCAGTTGCCTGCACGCCAGCAGCCCACAGCACCGTGCGCGCGCTTATTCGCTCGCTGTTATCTGCGCCAGTATTCACCGTGACCCCGCCCTCGTCTACGCTGCTCACTAGCGCGCCGACACGTACCTCGACGCCGAGCCTTTGTAATTGATGTACCGCCTTTGTCGATAACAATTCGGGGTACGTGTTCAGAATGCGCGTGCCGCCCTCGAGCAGCAGCACCCTGGCCTTTGCAGGATCGATCGTGCGGAATTCGCTGGTCAGCGTGTGCCGCGCGATCTCCGCCAGTGTGCCTGCGAGCTCTACTCCCGTCGGTCCGCCGCCGATCAGGACGAAGGTCAGCCACGCCGCGCGCTTCTTCGCGTCAGGCTCGCGCTCAGCGCGCTCGAACGCAATCAAAATGCGACGTCGGATCTCAAGTGCATCGTCAAGCGTCTTTAGTCCCGGTGCATGTTCCGCCCACGCGCTGTTGCCGAAGTACGAATGCGTGAGTCCCGCCGCGACGATCAGATAATCGAATTCGATCTCGCCGTCTGCCAGCACTACGCGCTTCGCTGCGATGTCAATCGACACGGCCTCGCCCAGCAACACGCGCGCATTCTTCTGCGAACGCAGGATGTGCCGAATCGGCGAGGCGATCTGCGGTGCCGACAATCCCGCCGTCGCTACCTGATAGAGCAGCGGCTGAAACGTATGGTGATTGGCGCGATCGATGACGACTACTTCGACTGCGGCATTGCGCAGGCCGCGCGCCGCGGCAAGCCCGCCAAACCCGGCACCGATGATGACTACGATCGGTTTGCGATCGACGCTCATAGAGCTAGTGAATAAAGCAAAGTCCGCCTGTACGCCGGATTCTGTGTGGTGCCCGGTGTTGCCACTGGCGGCCGTGACGATCATTCCTCTAGGCTGACGATCGCTCGCCAGCTCAAGCCACCTACCCGCGGCCTCCCCGAGCAAGATCATCGGCCGCCTATTCGGTGTTGCTCCACGTAGAGATTGCCCGTTTCACCCGGCGCGCTATTGTTTCCAACAAGGCGCCGACTCGTCTCTGTTGCTCTAATCCTCACCTCACGGTGGGCAGGTATTACCTGCTACGTTGCCCTGCGGAGTCCGGACGTTGCCTCTCGCAACCGCGTTTGTTCAATACAGCTGCCAGCGATCGTCCAGCGGACTTTGCGTCGCAATTTTACGCAACTCGAATACATCGCGCATTAAATCGGCCAGAATGCGCGCCACATGACATCCACCTCTGCCCCGCTCAACATCATCGTCGTCGAGGATTCAGAGCTCGACTACGAGCTGCTTCTCGCGATGCTGTCACGTGAGGGGCTGAAGCCCCGCACGACGCGGGTTGAGGATGAGGCCGGCATGCGCGACGCATTCGCAAAGGGTCATGTGGATGCGGTTATCACCGATCACAACCTGCCCCGCTTCGATTCGTTCGCATCGTTGACGGTTGCCAAGAGCATTGACGCCGACATTCCGGTGATCGTCCTGTCCGGCGAGATGTCCGAGGATCTTGCGGTGGCGGCATTGCACGCGGGCGCCGATGACTTCGTTCTCAAGACCCGGATGTTTCGCATTGCTTCAGCGCTGCAGCACAGCTTGCAGGCCGCAACGGCCCGGCGCGACGCGCGCACGGCGGTCGCTGCACTGGCTCAGAGCGAAGGAAAGTTGCACGCGCTGACACAGCATCTGGAACGTGCGAAAGAGGACGAGCGACGCGCAATTGCGCAGGAGATTCACGACGACATCGGCGGGGCTTTGACCGCTCTGAAGTTCGAACTGGTCCGGCTCACGCGCGCTGTCCCGGATGCCAGTGTGCGGCCGCAGCTCGATGCGATGTCGCAACTTCTCGAATCGGCCGTTGTCGCCAGTCATCGAATTCAACATGCGTTGCGTCCGGCCGTGCTCGATGCCGGTCTCGTGGCCGCCCTCGAGTGGCTGGTGCGTGGATTTTCCGAACGCAGCGGAATCAAGGTTGATTTGCAGGCCAACCGCGAAGACTTTGAAATTGCGCCCGACCGCGCGGCCGCTGTGTACCGCGTCGCACAGGAGGCGCTGACAAACATTCGCAAGCATTCCCGCGCCAAACGCGTTCACATGCAGCTGTTTGCGCTCGGCAACGAAATAACGCTCGAAATCGACGACGATGGAGAAGGTTTCGACACAAGCAGCTTGCAGGCGAGTCCAGGTTTTGGCGTCACTGGAATGATCGAGCGTGCGCGCGGGCTCGGGGGATGGGCAGAAGTATCTTCATTGCAGGGCCGCGGCACGACGGTGATGTTCTCGATTCCGACATTCGCGGATCGATCCGTCCGCGACATGACTGAACGGAGGAGCGATGGCGATTAGATTGTTCGTGGTCGACGATCACGCGATCGTCCGGCGCGGGATCGTGCAGGTCCTTTGCGAGCATCCCGAAGTGCAGATCATCGCCGAGGCATCCGATTACACGGGTCTACGCAACGAGCTGAAGAAACACGGCGAGCCCGATGTGCTGGTTATGGATGTAGGCCTACCCGGCAAAAATGGCATCGACATTCTGAAAGCGCTGCGTGACGAGCATCCGAAATTGAAGGTGTTGATCGTCAGCATGTATCCCGAGGATCAGTACGCAGTACGGGCTTTTCGCGCCGGTGCCTTCGGATACTTGAACAAGGCAAGCGCACCGGAGAAACTTTTGGAGGCACTGGCTCAGGTGGTCTCCGGCCGCAAGTACGTCACGCCCGAGATTGCACAGGCATTGGTCGAAAACCTGAACGCGCCGGAGGCCGACGGCGCACCGCACGAGAAATTGTCGGATCGCGAATTTCAAACGCTGAAGCTGATTGCGTCGGGTAGGCGGCTGTCGGAAATCGCCGAGGAACTCGCACTGAGTCCGAAGACGGTCAGCGTCTATCGCGCGCGCATTCTCGAAAAAATGGCGATGGGCAGCAACGCCGAGCTAACGCACTACGCGATCAAGAATGGGCTAGTTGAGTAACGCTGCTTCATCGCGACGCGCAAGCGTTGGGCGGCACATTCTCACTAATTGTGGGAAGGAAACACCTGGTGCGAGGCACTGTGGCAGAGCGGCTGGCGCAGATGCGCCGCCTTTGAGTCGTCGCCCGAGGAACGGAGCGCCAGCGGGTCCTTAAGGGCCTGGCTGTCTGAGCGAAGCGAGTTGCAGGCCCGCCGCTGGCGTGAGTACCGCAGTGGTCGCCACTTCAGTGGCCGACGACGTAGGCGGAGCAGCTGCGTCAGCCGCTGCTGCACGACCCGCTTAACCGTCGCGGCCGATGAATCGATTTGCCCATCGCAGTGCTCGATCCTTTTGATTCGGCTGCTCGCCGGTCTGCTCGGTTTCGCGTGCCGGTGCTTGCTGACCGGGGCTGGGGCGCGGTGGCCCCACCACTTCGCTCTCGAGAGCGCCGAAATGCTGGCCGTTGGAGTGACCATCGGAACTGTCGCGTCCATCGGCGACGCTCTTGTTACGAGTACGCGGGCCGAAATCGATGCGCCAGTGCGACTGACTGGTCGACGCCTTAAGCATCGACGGAAAATCGTCGCCTGGCACCGCTGGCGAAAATAAAAAGCCCTGCATCAGCTGGCAGCCCTGATCAAACAGTCGCGTCATCTGTCCCTGAGTTTCGACTCCTTCGGCAACAACACGAAGTTTCAGGCTCTTGCTCATCGCGATAATTGCGGCAACGATCGCGGCATTATCCGAGCTCGTTTCCAGCTCCCGCACGAACGATCGGTCGATCTTCAGCGTGTCGATCGGCAATCGCTTCAGGTACGAAAGAGAGGAATAGCCTGTGCCGAAATCGTCGATCGAGATCGAAACACCGAGATCCTTCAGGGCCTGAAGCAACGGCAAAGTAGCGCTCAGGTTGTGCATCAGAACCGTTTCGGTCAACTCAAGCTCGAGCAGTCGCGGATCCAGCTTGAAGCCTTGCAGCGCGGCCTGCACGGGCTCGACCAGGTTCGCGCGCTGTATATGACGACCCGAGATGTTGACTGACACCGGAACCGGCGTGTGGCCTTGTTCGGACCAACGCACCATCTGCTCGCACACTTCTCGAACCGCCCACTCAGTGATCGGCACGATAAGGCCGGATTCTTCGGCGACCGTGATGAATTCTGCCGGTGGCACCAGCTCGCCGCCCCGCTTCCACCGCATCAAAGCTTCTGCACCGATGATCTGGCCGGTGACGACGTTGATCTTCGGCTGGTAGTACAAGACAAGTTCCTGCCGCTCCAGCGCTCGGTGCAACGCAGTCTCGAGCCGCCAGCGTTCGGCAGTGGCCGTGTTCATCGCACTCGAGAACCGCAGCACCCCATTGCGACCACTGTCTTTAACCGCGTACATCGCGATATCCGCCTTGCGCAGCAGCGTGTCGACATCGCTGCCGTCGGCCGGGTACGCAGCAAGACCAATCGATGCGGTCACAAACAATTCATGCCCTGAAAAGGTGAATGGCTTGCGCATCGTTTCGAGAATGCGCTGGGCAACCGCTTCAATCACGCTTGGCTCCGAGACATCGGTCAACAGGATCGTGAATTCGTCGCCACCGAGGCGCGCCACGCTGTTGGTATTGGTGGGCGCGGGCGCCGATTGCGAACCAGCGGCCAGGCTGCGTGTAGCCGAGCCGATCGACGGGGGCCGCACGCCCTGCGACGGTCCAGCGCGCTCAGCGGCACGCGCCACAGTATCGTTTTCGCGCACGCACTGGTAGAGCCGCTTTGCCACCTCGCGCAGCAATTGATCGCCAACCTGATGGCCGAGCGTGTCATTGATCTGCTTGAATCGGTCGAGGTCGATAAACAGCACGCCGACCGCCGTGCCGCTGGTGCGCGCCCGCTCGAGCGCAGAGCCAAACTGATCACGAAAGAAGCGACGATTCGGCAACCCCGTCAGACTGTCGTAGTTGGCAAGCTGCCGAATTTGATCTTCTGCATGTTTGCGTTCGGTGATGTCCTGTATGACGCCATGCACCGCGACAGCGCGGCCTCCTTCGTCGCGATCGACCTCGGCTTCGATATGCACGACCCTGATCTGTCCGTTTGGCCGAGCGATCCGACATTCGAACTTCATCTGTCCGGTGCCGGCAAGCGCTTCGCGAAACAGCATCTCAATGCGCGCGCGTTCGTCTTCAACCGCGCGCGACCAGACGAACCAGTCGGCCAGCCCATCTTCCTGCTGCGGCAGTCCGGCGATTGGGAAACACTCCTCGGACAGCTTGACCCAGCGTGCCGCGATGTTCCACTCCCAGCTTCCCAGACGTGCAATGCGTTGCGCCTTGGTTAGCTTGGAACGACTCTCGGCAAGCTCTTCGCGCATCCGCGACGCGCGAATCATGTAGCGCAGCCGCTCGGACAGCAGAGTCCATTGCGATGTACTCTTGACAAAAAAGTCGGTGGCTCCCGCTTCGTACGCGCGCGCAATCGAAGACTCGTCGTCCAGACCGGTCAGCATCAGCACCGGCACGTGTTCGCCGCCGGTCAGCCGCCGCAGTCGTTCGCACGTTTCGAAGCCATCGATATCCGGCATCAGCGCATCGAGCACCACGACGTCGGGCTGGTTTTCAGCAAACAACTCGAGCGCAGACCACCACCGTCGGCCTCGATCACGCGCCACTGACGTTCTGCCAATGCCGAAGCGGTCAGCAGGCGCGCGACCGGATCATCATCGACCAGCAGCACCAGATCGTTGCGCGATTCGATCGCGGGCTCGCCTCGCCTTCGCGCCGGTTGGCCATCGCCCCCCACCGCCTGTGTGGTCCTTGCTGTCGCTCATCGATCGATCCATCAATTGCTAGGCTAGTGTTTCGCTGACGTTTGGGGCAGTGAAGTCAGCGGGCAGCGAAATCTGGAGTCGGCGGCCATGCAATACTTGCAGCGCTTGCACCTGTTCGGGCCACTCAAGCGGCCGGCCATCCTGTGTCCAGCGGCATGCGCCGCTCGCATGCAGCGTTTCGATCGCACGCAAAACGGTGTGACAGCAGCGTCGCGCCCACGATTGGCACTCGACGACTTCAGCGTATGGGTGGCATGTCTGAGCGCTGTCACGGGGTCGCGGTGTGCCATGCCAGCTCGGCATCGGCCATCAGCTTCGTCGCGGTTGAGGTATAGGTTTCGATCAACCGTTCGAGCAGACGTGCCGCACCGCGCTGTTCCATCTGCCGAATGCGCTCGATGATCGGTCATGTCGAGCACCTGGCTTCGCCCTCATCCACGACCGGCTCGCGTTGCGCGCGCGGTGCGTGCCGACCGGCTTCGGCGCACGCGGCGCGTTCCCTGCTCAGGGCCGCGTCCAGGCGCGCGAGCAATGCGTCGATCTGCTGCTGCTTAAATGGTTTCGCCAGATATTCGTCAAAGCCCGCCGCCAGGCAACGCTCCTGATCGCCCGCCAGCGCATTCGCCGTCAATGCAACAATCGGCGTATCGAGCGCGCGTTTCGAAGTCGGCATGCAAAGCGGATCGAAAACGGCGCACCGCTTCGAACCCGTCCATCTCCGGCATCTGACAGTCCATGAAGACGATGTCGAACGCATGCGATCGAAGCGCGTTCAGCGCTTCGCGGCCGTTGTCGGCCAGGCGGATCTCGCAGCCCAGGTCACGCAGCATTGCGCGCACCACTTCCTGATTGACCACGATTGTCTTCGGCCACCAGCACTTTCGCACGAAGCCCTTTGCCCACCGTTGTCAACGCGCGATTGAGGCCGTTTCGCGCGACAGCGATTTGGCAAGCGCCTGCAGCAACTCGTGCTGGCGCACCGGTTTGGTCAGGTATTGATCGACGCCATTTTCGTAGGCGAGCTGCGCTTCGTTACCACTCGCTAGCGACGTCAGCATCACCATTTTCACGGCGGCCAGCTGGCGGTCACTGCGCAGCGTGGCGGCCATCGTCAAGCCGTCCATGATCGGCATTTTCATGTCGATGACTGCAATATCGAATGGCGTTCCGGCGCGCGCGGCGGCGCGCATCAGCTCCAGCGCGGTGGCACCGTGATCGGCCGTCGCAACCTCCATCTCGACGGCCTTTAGCTGCATCTCGAGAATGTTGCGATTGGTCGGATTGTCCTCGACCAGGATCACGCGGCGACCGCGCAGCTGCTGCAGATTAAGCGGCGGGCGCAACTGCCTCGTGCACCGCTTGCCAACGGAACGTCGAAGCGGAAGGTCGAGCCTTCGCCGAAGTGGCTTTCGACGCTGATCGAGCCTCCCATCAGCTCCACCAGCTGCTTGCTGATTGCAAGCCCCAGACCGGTGCCACCATAGCGCCGCGACATCGACTGATCGGCCTGCATGAACACCGTGAAGAGCCTCTGCAATGCCTCTGCACGCAAACCAATTCCGGTGTCGCGCACTTCGAAACGAACCCGATGCAGATCGCCTTCCGCCTGCGCGCTGACCGTAACGACGATCTCGCCGGTCTCGGTGAATTTCAGCGCGTTGCCGACGAGATTGGTCAGCACCTGGCGGATACGCGTCGGATCACCTTTCGCAATCGTCGGAACTTCGGGTCCTATGCACGAAGCAAGCTCGATTCGCTTCTGATGTGCGCGCGGCGCCAGCATCTCGAATACGTCTTCGACCATCGTGCGCAGATTGAAGTCGACCGATTCAAGCTCGAACTTGCCTGCCTCGATCTTCGAGAAGTCCAGGATGTCGTTGATAATTTCGAGCAGCGTCTCGCCCGAGCGATAAACCGCATCGGCAAAGCGCCGCTGCTTGTCGCTAAGCGCAGTCCCCAGCAGCAACTCGGTCATTCCGAGTACGCCATTCATCGGCGTGCGAATTTCATGACTCATGTTTGCGAGAAACTGCGACTTCGCGCGACTGGCCGACTCGGCAATTTCCTTCGCGTCGCGCAGCACACGCTCGCTTTCTTTCGTGTCGGTGATGTTCTCCAGCATCGTCAGGCGAAAACTCTCGCCGCTGGCATCGCAGAACCGCACACTGTGACCTCGGACCCACACCACTGCGCCGTCGCCCTTCAGCATGCGTCGCTCGAACGTGAACTGCGCGCGCTCCGTGGATCCGTCCATCTCGTTGCGCAGCGCATAGGCGGCATCGATTTCGTCGGGATGGATGAATGTGATCGGATCCTTGCCGATGATCTGATCGATCGTGTAGCCAAGCATGCGTGTATGCGCCGCGTTGGCGCGCACGATCCGGTGGTCGGACGACACGATTGTCGAAGGCACGGGTGATTCATCGAACAGCGCGCGGAAATATTCGGCGCTCTCGCGCAGGGTCGCTTCGATGCGTTTGCGCTCGGTGATGTCTGGGCTGATCAGCGCGTATTGAAAATAGCGACCCTGATCGTCGCGCAGCGGCTGTCCTTCGACTTCGAGCACACGTTGCTCGCCCGAACGCGCGCGCGCAACGAACTCGATCTTGCACGGCTCGCCGCGCACAACGGCTTCTGCCATTCGCCTGATCGCACCGGGATCGGTTGATTTACCGCGCATCAGCCTGTGGGCGCGTCGGCCTCGCATCTCCTGCATGCCGATGCCGGAAAAGCGCATCACCGCGTCGTTTGCCCATTCGATGCATCCGGCTGTGTCCAGTATCAGCACCATCTGCTCGGTGCGCGATGCGACCATCGCAAGCCGGCTTGCTTCAACTTCACGCTGGCGCAACTCACGCTCGGCGCGCTGCCGCTCTGCGACGCGCGAAAGCTCGGCACCAATCGACTCGACCAGCTCGAGCAGCGCATTGGTCGCCTCGACGCGATGATCGCTGTAGAACTCGATAAACGCGGCGACGTGCCCGTGCGCCATGACCGGAATGACGACACCGGTCTGCAATCCGGCCGCCAACGCAACGTCAAGCCGGTTCCAATCGGTCATTCGCGACAAGTCGGAGACCCAGTTGGCCACGCCGGACAGATAGGCGCGACCAATCATGTGACTCGGCGACGGCACGATCGCAATGCCATTGCTGGTCTCGATGAACTCGCGAAAGCGATCGGGCTCACGAGTGAACCACAACGAACGCGGTGGCAAGCTGCGGTCTTCCGCGTAGTCCGGTAGCAATGCCACCCGGCCCAGCGGCCACTCCAGATAGTTGCCAATTTCGTTCAGCGCACGCTCCAGCGTCCGCTCGACTGACTCGGATTCGTTGGCCGCTGCGGCCAGACCGCGCAGCAGCCGCATCAGTGCATATTGGCGCTGCAATTCGAGACTGCCCTGCAACTCGGTCATATGCGCTTGCGACAGCCGCTCCGAGTGCGAGAGCAGAGCGCTGGTCATCGCATCGAACGATCCCACCAGAGAGTCGAGTTCGTCTCCCTTGGGCGGTGTAGCGAGACCGGCATAGCGCAGCGACAGCTCTTCCGCGCGTTCCGTCAGCGCCTTGATCGGTCGAATCAAGTGCCGTGTCAGATAGATGCCGGCAATGATCGTCGCCAGAATCGTGAACAACACTACGGCGCCGAACGAGCGGCTCGAATCCGACAGCGTTTCGTATGCCATCGTGTTGGGCACCGTCACCGCCACCGACATCGGCTCGTCGCCGATCGGCAGTGGGCGAAGCGACAGGTCTTCGCTGCCGTCCAGCGCAATGTGCGTCGTTGCACCAGTGCGCACGCTGGGCCGCGCCTTCTGCAGCCAGAGGCGGTCTTCCGGCGGCACGCTTGCCACCAGTACGCGGTCCTGTGCGACTACAGCGACTTCAACGCCCAGCCGATTTGCGAGTTGATCCAGATACTGTTCGCCGATCAGCCGCTCGACGACGACGGCGCCGATAATGCGATTGCCGTTAACGACCGGCACCACCGCGCGGATCGAAAGCCCCTGCAGGCGCTCGATCACGTTGATGCTTTCCTGCCCGCGCAGCGCTTCGGCCACCCCTACCGGAGCGTCCTCGTTGGTCAATCGAAGAATGCCGCCCTCACCGGTGCGCTCGATCAGCGTGCCACGCAGATCGTGCACTTCAATCAGGCCGACGCCAGCGTTTCTGCCTTCCTTCTGCGCCCATTCGCGCACCGCGCGAGCGGAGTCGACCTTTTGCGAAAGCGCCGCCACCAGATCACTGCGCTCGGCCAAGCGCGCGCGCGCTGCGCTCGACGGCCGCATAATCGGCAACGATTGTCGATTCAACCAAGCGTGCTGCACGCGCACCGCGCGTCTGCTGCTCCACCAGGAACTGCCGCTCGGTGCTCTGGTGATGGAAGTAGTAGCTGATGCCAACCGTCCAGCCAGCCACCAGCACGAGTACTCCGATCAGTGGCCATGCAATGGATCGAAAGCGCGATGGTGTTACCGGCAGCCGATGCAGGACACTGGTCGCAACTGCGCCCTTGCCGCGACCACTGCGCCGATCGATACGCGGACCCAGGCGATTCGCCAGCCAGGAAAAACGCGGCAGCATGCGGTCAAATGGCAAGTGAAGTCCTGCAGGGAAGCGAATATCGAACACGCAGGCTAGTGCGTAATGCTGATTGGCACCCCCTCGAAAAAGGTGCCGTTCGAATGGCATTTCCCGAGCGGCCTGAAGCAGACCTAACGGGGCGCACCTGCATCTCGCTTCCAATGGCCCGATGCTGCACAATCGCCGCGATGCATTGGCATAAAAACAGTGACTTGCGCATGGGGCGTGTCTGGCTTGGCACGCTGGTCGCGGCGAACACGCCGTCTGTCGCCTGGGCGAGCGCCGCAGGTCGGCCGGACACTGCGCAGCTATTGGCCGCCGTCTGTGTCGGCGCGCTGATCGTGCTGGTGGCGGTAGCGATTGCGCAGCGCCGGCGCACGCCTGCATCGCCCGCGGCCGAACCGCCGAACGCGCCTCGCACGTCGGACGCAACCGAAAGCCGAATCAGTCAACTACAAACCGCGCTTGACGGTCGCGAGCGCGAGTTAGCCGAGCGCACGCGTGAGCTCGCCGGGCGCCTGCGCGAACTCGATAACGCCGGGCGCGAGCTGGATAGCCTCGCGCACTCGGTGTCACACGACTTGCGCGCGCCGCTGCGTGTGGTCGACGGTTTCGCAACGATCGTGCTCGAAGACTACGGCGACCGCGGCAAGCCTCTCGACGACCTGGGGCGTGACCATTTGCGTCGCATCGTTGCCGCCAGCCAGCGCATGAATTCGATGATCGACACCCTGCTCAATTTGTCTCGCATGACAAGCCGCGAATTGGCAAGCGAAAAGGTCGATCTTTCTCAGATCGCGCGCGAGCTGGCTGATGACCTGCGCGATGACATGCGACTCCGTGAACCAGCGCGCTCGATCGAATTCGTTATCGAGCCTGGTTTGAAGGTCGACGGTGACCCGACGCTACTGCGCCTGGTGCTGCAAAACTTGCTGGGCAATGCGGCCAAGTTCAGCGCAAGGAGTCGCGATGCGCGCGTTGAGTTCGGCCGCAATGAAGCGAGCGCATCCGCCGAGTTTTTCGTGCGCGACAACGGCGCCGGTTTCGACATGCGCTTTGCCGAAAAAATGTTCGGTATGTTTCAGCGGCTGCATAGTGCAAATGAATTTCCTGGCACTGGCGTCGGCCTCGCGACGGTACAAAAGATCATCCAGCGCCATGGCGGTCGCGTGTGGGCCGAAGCCGTGCCGGCACCGGCCGAAGGCCACGGGGCGACCTTTTACTTTACTTTGTGGGAGAAGGTCTAGGTAGACTATTGCAACTTCCACACAGCGTCGCACGCAGTACATCGGACGCTTAGCCAGTGCGGACGCCCCGCTTCAGGAGGATCGTCAGCGTTCGACGTTTCCTGCGCCAATACCTTGAATTTGCCCCACGCTTTGCACTGCGGACAGGTTGCTGCTTCGGCGAAGTGCTCGGCGCGCGCCAGCAATACTCCAAAGCGGCGCCATGCCACCACCAACAGCGTTCCTCCCGCTGCGGCAGCGATCAAGATGACCACGTAACGGATACCGGCTTCAACGTTACTGAGCAACTCCAAGCCGGACAGCAGGAAAATCAGTGCAACGAATCCAAGCGCCAGATAGGCGTGGCTCTCAATCAATTGCCGTTCATACCAACGTCGAAAGCCGTGCCGCTCGATATAGCGCGTGACCTGCATTCGGACGCACGGTTAATGACGAATCGAATTCAGGCGATTCGCTGCCTCGACCATGTTCGTGGCCAACTCAGCGACCTGCTTGCCTTCGGCTTTGGCCTGCGCTTGCAGAGCTTCTAGAGCGCGCGCGTCATCCAGACGCAGGCGTTCCATCAAAATGCCGATTGCAACCAGCTCGTCGCGCGCGGCTTCACTTGAAGGCTTGGCTGGCTGCGTCGCCTTTTCGTCTCCCGACCGGGACAGAGCTGCGCGTACCGCCGGAACGATCTGCCGGACGTCGACCGGCTTGACCAGGTAGCCTAGGGCGCCCATCTTCATCGCCTCGTCGACGATGTCGCTGTCGCCAAAGGCCGATAGAAACATGAAACCCGTATCCGTATTCGCCGCCAGATAACGGGCGACGTCCATGCCCGATTTTCCCTGCATGCGCATGTCGAGAATTGCGAGCCGCGGCTTGTGCTTCCGTGCCAGCAGAATCGCATCATCACCGTTGTCTGTCTCGATGACTTCGAGGCCGGCTTGCTTAAGGCCGGCAACCAAGGTGGCAAGCACTAAGCGGTCGTCATCGACGACCATTACCAGTGGCGGGGTTTCGTTCATCTCATATGCAGTTGGGTCCAACGTGACCGGCCAACGAAGCGCCGACAGGATCACGGCTGTCGCATGCTCTCAGTTTCACTCTTCCCTGAACTCATAGACTGTCTTCGCGTATCGCTGGGGGAAACAGTTGAAGGCGCGTGGATACGACTGCCCCGGTGCGCTCGACCACCAGCCGCGCTCCGCGCCGCGGCAACAGCGCTTTGACCAGCCCTAGTCCCGAAACACTCGCAGAAATTTGCGCCAGATCGAAGCCGTCCTTCAGCGTACCCGGGTTCTCGATCGCGAGCTCCATGCCATCGGGCCGCGTCGTCACCTTGACCATGATGCCATCCTGCCGTGTGGCTCGATGCTTAATGGCGTTGGTACCCAGCTCGTTGATCACCAGCGCCAATGGCACCGCCTCGTTTTCAGGCAAACCGAAGCGCCAGAGGTCAGGCGGCGGCGGCTCGAATCGCACCTCGACGCCGAACATATTCGAAAGCGTCGAGAAAATGCCTTGAGCCACGCCCAGCACCGGCAGTGTGCCGCTTGAACGGATCTGCAGCCCGTGCACTTGCGCGATTGCATGGATCTGGGTTGCCGCTTCGGACAGAATGTCGGCCACATCGGGCCGCGCGTCTGCGGTCTGCTGCAGCAAGCCCGCGACGCCTTGCAGATTGTTCTTGATGCGGTGATGCACTTCGCGCACCAGAACGTCACGCTGCTTGACGATTTGCTCCATTTTCTGTTGTTCGGCCCGCGTGCGCTCGGTTACGTCATCGGCGATGCCGAACACGCGGATCGCACCGTCCTCCATGCGTACCGGTGAAAGCCGCACATTGATGTTGCGGACGCCACGCGTTGGATGGTCGATGCGCGCGGTCAACTCGGAGCGCATCAGCCGCCGCATGCGCGCGACCAGGCGCGGCAACGCTCGATTCACGATTGGCACATCATCAAAGTGCACATGCCGCATCACATTGCGCGGATTGTCGAGCAGATCGCTGACCGGCCCACCGATCAATGTCGTATATCGCGGGTTCACATACAGTGCACTCGAAAAATCACCGGTCATGATGAACACCAGCTGATCGATATTCTCGGCAAACTGGCGGAACCTCGCCTCGGTTTCGCGCAATGCGGTTTCGGCACGAACTTCCTCGGTCAGATCGTCGATGATCGACATGACATAGCGTGCATTTGCGTCACCCGCTGCGGCCGAGCGCCCGGGTTCGGATTCGAACAGCGGTACGACACGCTGGTTGATGGTGAGCCGCTTGCCGTCGGCGCGCAGCATCACGTCGCGCGGCCGGTCGACTTGCGTTCCGGTCGAAAGCGCCTTGCGGTCAAGTTCGGCATACAAGTCGGCAAATTGGCGCGCATAAATTTCGCCCCAGGTGCGGCCGACCACCTGCTCGCGCGTCAATCCGGTCATCGTTTCACCCGCGCGGTTCAGGCTGACAAAGCGGCCGGTCTCGGCCTCGCGCACGGACACCAGCACCGGCAGGTTCTCAACGACGAGATCCAGATAGTTGCGCACGCGGCGCAATTCCTCCTCTGACCGCCGGCGCGCATCGACGTCGACCAGCGTCAGGATGACCCCGCGATCGGGCGCCGACGGGTCGATGGGACGGCCATAGCCGGCGCACCAGAACGTTGTCCCATCGGCACGGCGCATCAGTCGCTCGAAAGACACGCCGCCGGTGGCAGGCTCGGATTCCGCCTCCGACTTCTCGGCCGATTCTTCGGAAACTATTTCCGCCAGCGGCAATTCGCGAATGTCGTCCCAGTCGCCGGGTGTTGCAAACAGCGAGGACATCTGCAGTTCATCCCAGTCGCGCGCGTCGTAACCGAAGAGTTGTTGCGTAGCAACGTTCGCCTTGACGATCAGGTCATTGGCGACGTAAAGCACAGCCACCAGCGCGTTATCGAAAATAAGCTGTAGCTCCGTCAGCGTCGCGCGCAACTCGCGCTCCGAGCGCTTACGCTCGTCCACATTGACGAACGCGAAGATGTAACCCAGCTCGGGGCGCTCGGGATTGACGGCGCGCCCCTGCACTGCAACCCAGATCGGCGGGCCCTTACGGCGGAACATGTGCAGCTCGAATTCGGTGGCGCCTGTGTCGTTGATGCGCTGATAGTGCTCGGACAAATTCGCCAGCAGCAGATGGTCGGTCGGGTGCGAAAACAACTGCATCTGCGACACCAGAGCACCGGGTTCGCACGCGAGCAAATCTTCCATCGCGGCGTTGGCACGCACCGGACGGCTGTCGCGTACGAACAGCAACCCCACCAGCGCAGTGTCGAAAATCAGCTGCTGCTGTGCGAGCGCACTCTGCAGCTCTTCGCCCTGCTCCTTGAGTTCCAGCAAGGATTGCGACAACGCTTCACGCTGGCGCTTGATCTCGGAGATGTTCTGAAACGTGTAGATCGCCTCGCGAAGCACTTCGAGCCCAGGCTCCTGCGCTTGGATCGGTCGCGCCTGCACCAGACACCATACCGGCTCACCGTCGGTGCGAAACAACACGACTTCGCCGCTGGTTGTTTGATTCGAACGCACGACCGGCATGCCCGAGACTTCGTTCGGCGCGCGATGATGTCGGTCAATGCACAGATCCCACAGCGGCATGCCGATGACTTCGCCGTCGCTGTAGCCGAACATCTCTGCGAATTCGCGGTTTGCCAGCAGGATCTTCCCCGACATCGTCTGTGCGACGCCGACCGACATCGTTTCGAACAGCGTCTGCTGGTCGCGCAAGGCAACCTGCAGCTGCTCTTCGAAAATCTTGCGGTCCGTGAAATTTTCGAGAACCAGCAACGTGTGTCTTAGACCGCTGTCGGATGCAATCGCACGCATCGAGAGTTTGGTCCAGACGACACGACCGTCACGATGCATGAAGCGACGCTCGGCAGACTCGGATTCGACCGCCCCGCGCTGCATCTCCGAACGCGCTTGCTGCAACAAGGGCCGATCGTCCGGGTGCAGCAGCGTCGTCGGGTCCTTTCCCAACAGATCGTCAACGTCGTAGCCAAGCGTTTCGCACGCGGCACGGTTGATTCCGATCAGGCGAAACTCGCTATCAAGCAAGAGCGCCGCTACCGGGCTTTCATCAAACAGTGCTCGAAAGCGCTCGGCGCTTTCGTTCAGATCCGATTCGGCCTGTTTGCGCGTGCCAACGTCGCGTGCGAGCAGCAAAATAAACTCGCGGCCGTCGTGCACCACTCGCTGCGATACCGTCTCAACGGCAAATTCAGTTCCAAAGCGCGTCTTGTAGCGGGTGTCAGCCTGAAAGGAGCCGCGCGTTTGCAGCTGCTCATACAGCGAAGAGAAGCTCGCATCGTCACCGTTGACTCCGGCGAGGCTGACATCGATGGCCGTCAGCGACAACCCTTTTAACGACTCCCGGTCGTAGCCAAGCCGCTGACGTGCGGCATCATTCGCGTCCACTACGGTCCCATGTGCATCGATCTCGAACACCATTTCGCCGACGGATTCGAGCGCCTGCCGAAGTGCGCCAAGCGAGTTTTGCGCAAAGCGCTCGCGGTCGATTCGCTCACATGTCGCCAATACGCCGTCAAAGCGCCCATCGAACGCAAACACCGGTGCCAGCTTGACGCGTACCCACCCCCGCTCGCTTCCGGGCAGCTGGTATTCACGCTCGACCGGCGCACGGTCGCCGCTTTCGCTGATTCGCTTCAGCTCGACAATCAGATCGGGCAGCTGCCTTAGCCCGTCGACATGATCGACGGCCGCACCGAGCAGAGCATCAGCGGGTACGTCAAATAACTCTTCCAGGCAGTTGTTCCAAAACCTGTAATGCATGTCACGGTCCAGCAGAGCCAGACCAATGTGTGCGGCCGCCAGCAATGTCTCAATAACGGTGTCTGCTGGTCGCGCCGCAAGACTCGCAGCTTCATCAGACAACGCGGCGCCGTCGAGCGGGGTAGCAGGCGAAAGCGGCTCGATCGCGCCCGGCGCCAGCGACGCTGGCTCGTTGGCGCCACCGGGCAAGCCGAGCGCCAAAGCGCGCTCTTCGCTGACGACCTTTGGCGCATTGACGGGCGCACCCGCCGCGCGCGGAGCGAGTTTGGGCGAACGCTGCGAAGTAGTAGGGCTGTCAGCCACGCGAGATGCCGGCGGATGTGGGGCTTCAGAGATCGGAGAAGAATAATGCACCGATAAGGGCCCAATCGCTGGACCGCGATCTAAAGTTCGACAGCCAATTGCCGAATTTTGTTACGTGACCCTTTTGGCGCGCTCTCATCCACTGACACTTTTGGGTTCAGATACCCACCCAGCACGCGACCGTTGCCGGGATAGCCGGATATCTGCGCTGCGCACGGCGATCGCCGAAGGACATTATCGGATCAATTCGCACGCGATCGCTACCCGGCTTATCGCGTCGATTGATCCTTACTTTCAACCCGCTGGCCAACACTGATCGCCTCGACATGGATTTGCATTCCTCTCTTCCTGCAGACGCCCCTGCTCGTCTGTTCTCCGACTTGATAAAAGCGCTGCACGACGAAAGTGAAGCACTGATTGCCAACGATGCCGCAGGCTTGGCCCAGGCGAGCGGGCGCAAAGAGCATCTGTTGCGGCTACTGGCGCCGCAGGCCAGCGCACTGCGCGCCATGCGTCAGGGCGGAACCGACGAACTCGAGCGCTTCGCGCGCGAAGCAGCGCAGCTGAGGATGTTCGCGAGCTAATGTTGCTGCTTGGCGATCGAAGCGATACATCCCCTGCTGTTTTGCTGGCGCCGCCCGCGCGGCCGCCGTTGTCCTAACTTTGGCGGCGCACTAACTAATCGCGACGAGGTGCACGTGCGAGCCGCAGGCTCGCGTACACGAGGAGCGCACGCGCTACCAGTTCTTTGAGACGTGAACGCAGCCGCGCGATCGCCTGGCTGTGCAGCTGGCAGACGCGTGACTCGGTAATCCCCATCACGACCCCGATTTCGCGCAGATTCAAATCCTGTTCGTGATAAAGGCTCATCAGTAGCTTTTCGCGCTCCGGCAGCTCATCGATCGCATCGACCAACGCGTAGCGAAAGCGCTTGTCGCGCAGAATTTCCGCCGGCTCCGGCGAATCGCCAACCAGATGTCGCTCAAGATAGTCCTCGTCGTCGACTTTGCCGCCCAGATCGTCCAGATGCACCAGCTGTGCGCCACGCGCGTCGTGCAGCATCTGCTGATATGCGCCAGCGACATTTCAAGCTCGCCTGCTATCTCGGCTTCATGCGGAGCGCGACCCAGCTTGCCTTCAAGGCTATGAATCGCATTTTCTATATCCCGCTGACTCTTGCGCGCCGAGCGCGGCAGCCAGTCATTGGCGCGCAGCTCATCGAGCATCGCTCCGCGAATACGCTGCGCGGCGTAAACCTCGAACTGCGTACCTTGCGTCACTTCGAATCGAGATATCGCGTCCATCAGCCCCATCATGCCGGCCTGGATCATGTCGTCGAGCTCAACGTTGGCGGGCAGCCGAGCGATCATCTGATGAGCAAGTCGACGTACCAGCGGTGTGTATTGCTTGACATAGTTGCTATCGAGCAGGGAACTGGGGCGCACCTGCTCCAGTGGCTGGCGTCGACCTGGCCGTTGTTAAGCGCCTGATAAAGCGCGTCATATAGAAATGCGTCGTTCTTCATATGTCCAAACTTTAGGGGGCATGCGAGAGGCCGCTAAACGCCGATAGGTGGGCGAAAAGCCGGACATCTGGCGGCATCGGTAATCGGCTTACAGAGGGCGTAAGGCAACGGAGAAGTGTGTGACTGCACTCCTCAAAGCCCAGTGCAATCAAAGCCGCTAAGACACGCCTGCGCGGCCAGCAGCGAGTTGCGGCGAGCGTGCAAGCAGGAAAGGCATGTGATCGCCGCCCATTCCCGCGTCATCAGCAGCCAGACGGCACCTCATGCCGTCGGATGACCTTTTAAAGAACCGCGCGCGCAGGTCGATCTTCGTGGGACACAGCACAACGCTGCGATTAAGGATGCACCGATGACCCGCAACCAACTCGTGAAGCAACTCGCGGAAATATCGACCAGACCGGTCGGTGCTGCTTCTATTTCCGACACCACAGCGGTAGAGCCTGCAACTAATAAGAGCCATGCCGAGGCGCCGACCGAGCTCTTCGTGTGGTTCGAGGACACCGCTGCCCGAGCACTCGAAGGTCGCCGCGGGGTCGCGGGTTTGCCCGAGTCCCTGTTGCCGATCAGTCGCGAGATGCGACTTGTCGAACGCCGTTACGCTGAGAATCATCTGCATCTGTTGACCGCGATGCGAATCACGTGCCGACAAAATGCTTCCGAGTTGATTGCATCGCTCTATACAGCTGCGCTGTCGGTTGGCACCGTGGCATGGAT
Organism: uncultured beta proteobacterium; assembly: GCA_963710675.1. GTDB lineage: Bacteria > Pseudomonadota > Gammaproteobacteria > Burkholderiales > Burkholderiaceae_F > JACCZX01. Next base: position 210,608 of record CAVQBE010000017.1, read on the forward strand.
CGGAACCGGCAAGCAGTACGCTCATACCTGGAACGACATGTATTCATCGGCGAGCAACGCAAGTAGATACAGACGGGCAAATGAAAAAAGGCGCCTCGCAGCGCCCTTTTTTTTGGTGACCGTTCGCTCCTAGCTCGGCCGCTTCCTCAGGCGGTGGCGCTGTTGCGACGCGCGCTGCGCGTCCAGCTTGTTCATATACCGTCTGCAGCATGCGTGCAGCCGATTCGCTCAGACTCAACGAACTCGCATCCACAGCGGCGCACGCCGTCATTCGAGCCTGGTAATCGTCGACATAGCGCACGCGAAGCGTGACGGTGATCTGGCCGATATCCGGCAGATCGAGATAACAATTTTCAAGCGTGTGTCGGCCGGCAGATGCGAACTGGATCGGGTGCACAAACAACGCCAGACCGCCGACGCTCAAATCGAGCACGCGGACCGATTCGTACTGCCCTTTCTTACCCGGTGACGGCACCAGACATGTCGCCGGCCGCACGGCAGGTGGCTGCCTGCGATAGGCACCGCGACGCTGCATTCGCAACATCTGCTGCGGCAGGCGCACGCGAAACGCGGCGCGTCCCTGATGCTCGACCGCTTCAGCAGCACCGACCGAAAACTGCAGCTTGACGTTATCGAGAAAGGCAACCACTACCAGTTGCTTCGATGCGTAGATCGCTCTGCTGTGCGGCTGCGTCGGACGTCCGATCGAGAATCAGCTCTTCGAAGCCTTCATTGACTTCGAGAACGTTGCTGACCGTGAAGCCTGCCGCCTGGTCGTAATACAGCGTGACCAAGCACCTGCTTGTCGCGCAGCTGGCGCAGCAAGCCGGCGATCTCACTGCGCGAGTAGATCGCGAACCGCTCGAGCTCCGGCGAATCGGGCTCGGAAAAGGGGTCGTCAGGCTCATGTCGGATTCGTTCTGACCTTCGCGTCCGCGGCGGTAGAGATCAGCGCGGCAATCGGCTCGAGCCACGGCTCGGCATGCCCACGAATACCCGCGTCGTCGGCCAAGAATCTGACGCAGCAGGAACATGCGACGCCGATCGTCGGCGGCGCTAAGCGAGCCTGGAGCGTTCATCTGCAGCCTTCAGAATCGCAATCAGCGCCCCAGCAGCGCTCTTCCTGACGCTCGACTTCGATCCAGTCGCCGGCGCGCGCCGCTGCCAGCATTGCGCAACTCGCCTGCGCAATCGCTTCGTAGTGCTGCAGCAGGCTTGAGCGCGCAGGCTCGGCCGCCGTCTCGATGAGGCCGGTTCGATCATTTCGGCCACCTCGCAAAATTCGTTCGGCATCGTGCCGTTCCCCGTCAGTGCTGATCCAGTACGTGCAAGACTCGAGCACTGTACCGACGATGGGGTATGCGCCATCGTCCGATTGGAGGGCCGATCCGAGCGCTTTTCGCTCAAAAAAAAGCGCCGGTCATTCGACCGGCGCAAAGGCGGGGAGGAAACCAAATCCACATCAACCAACGTGCGCGAAGCGCCTTGCCATCTGTACGTCCATCGACGTGACTGCGGCGCGCATGCCTCGCACAGCCTCGTTAACGGCACAGAGTGCCGGGACTTGAATCGATAGCGCAATCGGCGATGCGGCGGTGTAGGAAAAAGCCTTACAAGCCGACGAGCGGCAGGCTGACACGCGTTCGTAGCGACACGCTGATTCATCGAATTGAGCCGCATTTCCCACAATGGCGTCACTTCGAAACGCAACGAATCAGAACCACACAACACCGACCAACCGCGAAACCAGGAGCAACTAAATGAGCACGATCGCAGCCAGCAACGAACAACTTCTGCAGGAAATCCGTGAAGCCAACTTGGCCTACCTAGTTCTAGCGCAGCACATGATCCGTGCCGACAAAGCGCAAGCGCTTTACCGCTGGGTGTTTCTGAAGAAGTCGCAACGATCATCGATCAGTTGAGCCCCGCGCAATTGATGAAGATTGCCGGGTCGAATCAGTTGATCCTGCGATTTCGATTCGACGACGATATGGTCTGGAATCTTCTGACCAGCCACTCGAAGCCGAAGTCGAGCGCAACGGGTGCCGCTGTCGCCGGCCTGCATGCCAACATCGTGATGGCCGGGCAATTGGCCAACGTGACCGCGTAACTTCGAAACCAGTCGGCAAGGGAATCATCATGCGTATCAAGAGCATCGTCTCCGAAAGCAAGCAGATCCAGCGTGCGATCGCGTTGATCAAGCTGGGTGCACGTCTGCAAGTGCTGGAGTCGGAAACCGACCTGTCGTACGAGCGCCTGCTGCGCCTGTACAAGGAAGTTCAGGGCGAATCTCCGGCGCGCGGCATGCTGCCGTTTTCGACCGACTGGTTCATGACGTGGCAGCCGAACATTCATTCGTCGCTGTTCCTGAACATGTACGAGTATCTGGACAAGACCAGCGAGCTCGAAGAAATCGACGGCATCATCAAGGCCTACGAGCTGTACCTGGAGCAGATTCGCGCGCAGGGTCTCGAGCCGCTGTTGTCGGTGACGCGCGCGTGGCGCCTGGTGAAGTTCGTCGATGCCGGCATGGTGACGCTGACCTCGTGCTGCAAGTGCAACGGCAAGTTCGTCACGCATACGTTCGAGCTCACGAAGAACTATGTTTGCGGATTGTGCGAGCCCCCGGCACGCGCCGGCAAGGGCAAGGCGCAGGTACAAGGCTGGTGCGCAGGAGGTTTCTGCACTGAAGCAGTCAACCGGCCGCAAAAAAAAGCCCGCTTCGCGCGGGCTTTTTTCATTATGAGCAGCTTGTGGCGGAGCGTTACAGTCGCGCGTGCGTACAACGGAACTTCGAGCTCCCGCACAAGCTGCGACGTTGACGTACGCATGCACCGCCAGCTTCTCGGTCTGGCTCAGCGCGACGAAACGAAACGCCCATTAGGCGCTCGCCCGTTTCGTCGGGCTTGCGCACCGGACGCGCGCGGGCTTCGATCATCATGTCCTGGTCTGCGACGGCCAGTTGAAATACGACCTTGACTTCGTCGTAGAACACGCTGAGATCATCATGCAGCGCAATCGCGGCGCCGCCGGTTGACAGATCGCTGATAGATCCTTTGACGAAGCGCCCAGACGCCTGCGCTACCCGGATACACCATGCACGGCAGCTCGGTCTTCACCCGCGGCGCTGCACGCAGTTCACGCTTTTCGACATGCTGTTGCTGCGGCCAGCCGATATGCAGGTATTCGAACGGTTCGCTGCAGGTCTTGCACCAGCGGCGCGATGAATTCATAGATCGTTTCGCCGGAGAAGCTGCGGAATCGATACATCGTGCCTTCTTTGACCGGCAAGGCGCCGGGTCTTCGGGCGCGGTGACGACGATCGAATGACCTTCGTGCACACCGATCAACTTCACTGTGACGGCGTCGGCCAGCGTGTCGCCGTTGGCCCACATCCTCAGCACGCGCCAGCTTGCGAGCTCGCGCGCAAGCGGCCGCCGCGCGGTATTCGCCGGTGCCGCAGCAGCCGGCGTTGCATGCGCTGGCGCCGAGGAAGGAACAGTCAGAGGTTCGACCAGCGTCGGCACCGTAATGGGCGAGGAGTCATCCAACCACCGTTGTCGCGGGTTCGTTCATGTTCATGGCTCAAGCGCGGAGATCGCGAAATCGAATAATGACTCCCAAGTTTGCGGGAGATTTGGACGGCGGACCTGCCGAGAAAACATCCGCTCGCCCGTCAATTCATAGGCCTTAAAAGCGATCTGGCAGCGATCGGCGATAAAGGCTGGCCGGCTCAAGTTAGCGGCCGGCTCGGCCGAAAGTCTGAATCGTGGACCCAGGGAGGGAGCGTTGTCCTGATCCCCGCCGAGCGGCCTCCCGCCTTGGGCACCACACCACACATACCGATGCTTAGCTCATAAGCATTTGGTAAGAAGCAGACCGCACACCCGACTAAACTCGGCCGGTCACTGCCACCTGACAACTTAGAAATGAAAACACTTTTTGTAGCGCTGATAGTCGGCGTGCTCGCTTGCGCCGGCACCGGCGTTCGCTGAGGACAAGAAATCCGAACCAGCGAAGAGAAGCGAAAAAGGTCCGAGGTCAAGAAGGCTGAAAAGGCCAAGAAACAACCGGGCGAAAAAGCGGAGAAGGCCGAAGTGAATAAGGACGACGGCAAGAAAAAGGTCAAGAAGGGCGGTTGCTAACTGCGCTGAAGTGTTCGCGTAAGAGCGGCCGCGTCGCGGCCGTTTTTTATTACAGCCACCTGTGCCACCGTTTCGTCGTCAACCCAGTCCGAGCAACCGACCGATGCGCGCCAGATAGTCCCGAGCCGGTAAGCGCACCGACTTTTCAAATCGTCTCCCAGTTCATCGAGCTTCGTGCCCACCCCGTGCAGACCGACTTTGACTTCATCATGCGACGGCTCGGCCGCGCTAAGTGCCACGCGCAGTTGTTCAACCTCGGCGCGCAAAGTGTCGACACTCGCCCCTCCGGCACGCGCCTTCGCGAGATCCCGCTCGAGCTGATCGACAAGGTCACCTACCTCATCCAGGTCAACCGTGCGCGTGACATTCGGTCCGCTCATAGTGCCTCCCGATCACGTTACCTTCAGCAAACCTAAACCTTACACTCCGGCCCCATGCCATCCCGCACCGGCGCCCGTTTACTCGTAGATCAACTGCTGATCCAGGGCGTCAATCACGCTTTCACCGTGCCCGGCGAAAGTTTCTTGCCGGTGCTCGACGCGCTGTACGACTCGCGCGACATGATCAAGCTGATCGTCAATCGGCACGAGTCGGGCGCCACGTTCATGGCCGAGGCCTACGCGAAGTTGACGGGTCAGCCGGGCGTTGCGTTCGTCACGCGCGGCCCGGGTGCGACCAACGCCGCGATCGGCGTTCACGTCGCGCACCAGGACTCTTCACCGCTGATTCTGTTCATCGGCCAGGTCGGCAACGACTTCGTCGAACGAGAAGCATTTCAGGAAATCGACTACCGCCGCATGTTCGGGCAGATGACCAAATGGGTTGCGCAGATCGATCGCGCCGACCGCGTGCCCGAGTTTGTCGCGCGTGCGTTTCAGGTCGCCACCAGTGGGCGTGCGGGCCCGGTAGTGCTGGCACTGCCCGAAGACATGCTGTCGACCAAGGCCGACGTTGGCGACGCGCTATGTCATCAGCCGGTACTGGGCGCGCCGAGCGACACGCAGATTGCGGCCTTGCGCCGCCTGCTGGGGCGTGCGCAGCGGCCGATCGTGATTCTCGGCGGCTTTGGCTGGACACCGGCTGCGTGCGACAACTTCAAACGCTTCGCCGAGGCAAACTATCTTCCGGTTGCGTGCGCGTTTCGCTTTCAGGATTTGTTCGATAACCGGCACCCTAATTACATCGGCGATGTCGGCGTCGGCGTTAATCCGAAGCTTGCACAACGCATCAAGGATGCCGATCTGATTCTCGCGATCGGGCCACGGCTGGGCGAGATGACGACGTCGGGTTACACATTGCTAGACGCACCAGTTCCGGCGCAGACGCTGGTTCACGTGCACGCGGGCGCAGAAGAGCTTGGCCGCGTCTTTCAAGCGCAGTTGATGATCAACTCGGGCCTGCCGCAATTCGCATCGCGTTTGGCGATGATGGTCCCGATCGAAGAGCCGCCCTGGCGCGACACCGTTGCATCGGCGCGCGAAGAGCTTGAAGCGTGGCAACAGCGACCGGCGGTATACGCACACGGTGATCCGCCGCTCGACCTGTGGGAGGCAATGAAGATATTGTCGCGCGCCGTTCCTGAGGACGCGATCATCGCCAATGGCGCGGGCAACTTCGCCACATGGGCCCATCGGTTCTGGCGCTACACAGGACTGCGCACTCAACTCGCGCCAACTGCCGGAGCGATGGGTTACGGCGTACCCGCTGCGATTGCCGCCAAAATTGCAGCGCCCGAGCGCACGGTGATCGCATTGACGGGTGACGGCGATTTTTTGATGACTGGGCAGGAAGCTCGCAACCGCCGTGCAATATGGCACGGGCATTTTGGTGATCGTGTTCAACAATCAGATGTACGGCACGATCCGCATGCACCAGGAGCGAGAGTATCCGGGCCGCGAGCACGGTACCTCACTCGTCAATCCCGACTTCGCGAAACTGGCGGAGGCCTACGGCGCCTTCGGTGCAACCGCAACGACGACCGATCAGTTCGCAAATCGCACTGTCTCAAGCATTGGCGTTCATTCGTGAGCGCCGGCTGCCGGCACTGATCGAGCTCAAGATGGATCCGGAAATCATCACGCCGAATGCAACGCTATCGGCGATCCGCGCGACCGCAAGATTGCAGACGTTGATCACACCGCCGGCTGTCACTTGGCGAGGCTTTGGTCAAAAGCTCAGCGGTTAGCTCGTTCAGGCCGACGTTTTTCTTCGCTGCTTGCTCCTGCAGCGCCTTGACTAGTTCCTGCGGCAACTTGACCGCAAACGGAACGAGCCCGAGTGCGCGGTCACGGTCTCGCTGCGCGCGCCGATCGGGCTCAGGCGCAATGGCACGGCCGTAGGCATTGCCCGCAGCCCGCATCTGATTGGTGAGCTTGCTTCCCTGGCGCTTTTCAAGTTCGCCACGTTTCATGAATCCATCTCCGCTTTACGATCGCGGCGCATCTTAGCCGGACGGAACACCACGCGGTCTGAGTAGAAGTCCGGGTTCTCGTTTTGCCGTCCACCAGCCCGGAATGCCAAGCACGGGCAATGGCATCAGGTCCGCGGATGGACAGCTGCTCATCGCAGCGTCGCCGCCATGCAGCGATCGACCTCGTGCATCGGCGAACTTCGGCGGAAGCGCAACATGCAGCGCATGAGCGGTGATCGCCTTGTACGGATTGCACCAATTTCTGCAGTAGCGCATGACCGAAGACAATGACATGGACTTCCGTCGGCCATGCGGCGCGCCCGTCTTTGAACAGCCGCACCCAATCGTGTGCGCGCAAAGACTTCACGACGTCCGCGCGCTCGGTTACCACCAGCAACCCATTTTCATCAATCAATGTGGCGGCATCTCGCACGGAGCCCTCGCACCGCCCGAACACCTTCGCGCATGATCGCTGCTGACTGCAGGTCGATTCAGCTGCGCCTTCGCCTTTGGGAAGTGCAGAAACACCAGCGCGTTGAAGAAATCATGCAGATTCGCGCGCGTCGGTACACGGTCCGGTGCGGGCGATGCCCGCCTCGTACGGCTCACCGTCGCACGACGTCGGGTTCACAAAACACAACCGGGTGGCCGCTTGAAATTGCGACGTCCGGCTGCGGCGGCCTTTTCATTCAACGATCGCTGCGCCAATCGCGATCTCGCCGACACGGTTCGGCCCACACCCGCGTAGGGTTCGAGCCACGGCGCCGACCAGTCAACGCTCGCTAGGACTGCAACTTCCACTGCAGCAATTCACCGGCTCGCAACGGAACGATCTCTCGCTTCTGCAAACGGAAACTCGTCGGGCAGCCTCCATTCGGATCGCTTCAACGTAATCTTCTGCGTGTTGCGCGGCAGGCCGTAAAAATCAGGGCCATTGAACGATGCAAATGCTTCAAACCGATCCAGCGCGCCAGCTTCATCGAAAGCTTCAACATACATCTCAAGCGCCGATGGCTGCGGTGTAACACCCTGCGCAACCGCACATCGACTCCTTGTCGCCTTTGCATGCGGCGCTGAATCGGTACCGAGAAAAAATCGCGTGTTGCCACCTGGCAGCGGCCGCCAACAACGCTTGCCGATGCGTCTCGCGCTTCAGTACGGGCAGGCAGAAGTGATGCGGACTCAATGCCAGGCTGTCCATCGCGCCGGGAAAAGATCGAGTTGCGATTGAACAGCAGATGGTGCGCAGTAATCGTCGCGCCAAGCGGCCCGCGTTGCTTCGAGAACATAACTCACCGCTTCCTTGCGTTGTGATGTGCTCGAACACGATTTTCAGCTCCGGGAAATCGCGCCGCAACGGAATCAGCACCTCGTCAATGAATATCCGTTCGCGATCGAACACATCGATCTGCGGTGCGCGTGACTTCGCCGTGGACCAGCAGCGGCATTCCGACGCGCTGCATCTCCTCCAGCGCAGCGGCGCAACTACGCAGATTCGTCACGCCGGATTCGGAATTCGTCGTCGCCCCCGCCGGGTAAAGCTTCACAGCGTGGACGAAGCCGCTGTCGCGCGCGCGACGGATTTCTTCCGGAGCCGTGGTGTCAGTCAGGTACAGCGTCATCAGTGGCTCGAACGCGGAGCCGCTGGGCAGCGCGGCCTTGATGCGACGCCGATAGGCGCAGCCTGTTCGGTCGTAGTAATCGGCGGCTTCAAATTCGGCATCACGATCGCGCGCGCGAACTGGCGTGCGGAGTGCGGCAGCACGGATGCCATCGCCGCGCCGTCACGCAGATGCAGATGCCAGTCGTCGGGTCGGGCGATGGTCAGCGAGTCAGTGGTCATGGCGCGATTATCTCAGTCCGAGCCAGTTCTGAGCTGGCGGATAATCTCCCGATGAATTTCGACGACCTGGCAAAGCTGATTCCAAACGCTGCGTGGCGGTTGCGCGAAGACGACACCGACCCGCAGGAAACGCGTGAGTGGCTGGATGCGCTGGACGCAGTGATTGACACGGTCGGTCCCGAACGCGCCACGTTTGTGCTGAAACATCTGTTGCAGCACGCGCGCACCCGCCGGGTGCCTTTGCCGCAAGTATTGAACACGCCGTACCTGAACACGATCTCGCTCGCGGATCAGCCGCCGTTTCCGGGCAACCTCGAGATCGAGTCGCGACTGAGCGCGCTGGTGCGATGGAACGCGCTGGCGATGGTTGTGCGGGCCAACGCGGTCAGCGCCGAGCTCGGCGGACATATCGCGAGCTATTCATCGGCTGCCGATCTGTTCGAAGTCGGCTTCAATCATTTCTTTCGGGCAAGCTCGGCAAGAATCACGCGGCGACCTGGTTTATTTTCAACCTCACTCGTCGCCCGGTGTTTACGCGCGCGCATTTCTCGAGGGGCGGTTGAGCGCAGACCAACTCGACCACTATCGCCGAGAGACGCAAGGCAAGGGGTTGAGCTCGTATCCGCACCCGTGGCTGATGCCGAGTTTCTGGCAGTTTCCGACCGGCTCGATGGGGATCGGCCCGCTGTTCGCGATCTACAACGCGCGCTTCCTGCGCTACCTGCAAAACCGCGCGCTGCTCGATACACAAGGGCGCAAGGTGTGGGCGTTCGTCGGCGACGGCGAGATGGACGAGCCTGAATCGCTCGCGGGACTATCGATCGCCGCGCGCGAAGGGCTCGACAACCTGATCTTCGTCGTCAACTGCAACCTGCAGCGACTCGACGGCCCGGTACGCGGCAACGGTTCGATCATCCAGGAGCTCGAGGGGCTGTTCGCCGGCGCAGGCTGGAACGTCATCAAGCTGCTGTGGGGCTCCGACTGGGATCCGTTGCTCGCGCGCGACACGCAGATGCTGCTGCTGCGCGCGTTCCACGAAACCGTCGACGGCGAGTTCCAGACCTTGTCGGCTACCGACGGCCGATTCAATCGCGAGCATTTTTTCAACAAGTATCCCGAGCTCGCACAGCTGACGTCGCATCTGTCGGACGAGGATATCGACCGTCTGCGGCGCGGCGGTCACGACCCGATCAAGATCCACGCGGCGTATCACGCAGCAGCGAATCATCGCGGGCCAGCCGACCGTGATCTTGGCGAAGACCAAGAAAGGCTACGGCATGGGAACCGCCGGTCAAGGTCGCATGACCGGTCATCAGCAGAAAAAGCTCGACACGCATGCGCTGCTGGAGTTTCGTGATCGCTTTGCACTGCCACTGAGCGACGCCCAGGCCGAGCAAGTCGAATTCATGCGCCCGGCAGCCGACACTCCCGAGATGAAGTACCTGCATGCGCGACGCGCAAAAGCTGGGCGGGTATTTGCCGGCGCGCGACGCCTCATGCCCGGCGCTTCCAACACCCGATGCCGCGGCTTTCGCGCGTTTTGCGCTCGAGGCAAACGGCAAGGAAATGTCGACGACGATGGCATTCGTGCGGATGCTGTCGGCACTGCTGAAGGATCGCGAGATCGGCGCTCGCATCGTGCCGATCATTGCCGACGAAGCGCGCACGTTCGGCATGGCTGATCTGTTTCGCAACCGTCGGCATCTACTCGCCGGTCGGACAACTGTACGAACCCGAAGACCAGGCGCAGATCAGCTACTACAAGGAAGCCAAGAGCGGGCAGATTCTCGAAGAAGGAATCAACGAGGCGGCGGCGATCGCGTCGTGGGTCGCGGCGGGGACCAGCTATTCGACCAATGGCTTCGCGATGCTGCCGTTCTATATTTTCTATTCGATGTTCGGCTTTCAGCGCGTCGGCGATCTGCTGTGGGCCGCCGCTGATTCGCGCACGCGCGGCTTTCTGCTGGGCGCGACCGCGGGCCGCACGACGTTGTCGGGCGAAGGGCTGCAGCACCAGGACGGCACGAGCCACCTGATCGCGAGCACGATTCCCAACTGCCGCGCCTACGACCCCTGCTACGCATACGAGCTTGCGCTGATCATCGAAGATGGCATGCGGCGCATGCTGACCGACCAGCAGGATGTGTTCTATCTACGTCACCGTGATGAACGAGAACTACGCGCAGCCATCGGCACCCGACGGACGTGCGTGAAGGCGTGTTGCGTGGCATGTATCGCGTCAAATCGGTAGCCGGACGCGAAGGTGCGGCTTGCTCGGCTCGGGAACGATTTTGCGCGAAGCGTTGGCAGCAGCAGAATCTGTTGCAACGAGGAGTTCGGTGTCGGCGGCCGATGTGTACTCGGTGACGAGCTTCACCGAACTGCGGCGCGAGGCGATGGCGATCCGAGCAGTGCCGACGCGCCGGGAGCGGAACGTGAAGCCGATCATGGATCGAACAGCAGTCTGCCGAGAACGGAACGCCGGTCATCGCGGCCAGCGACTATGTCGCGGCTGTTCCCGACTTGATCCGCCCTGGGTGCGAGATCGTTATGTCACGCTGGGCACCGACGGGTTCGGCCGCTCGGACACCCGTGCTGCCCTGCGTGAGTTCTTCGAAGTCGACCGGCGCTCGATCGCGTTGGCTGCACTGGATGCGCTTGAATGACGACGTTTACCGCGATCGAGCGCTGGCAGTCGCAGCAACAGCCGACTGCACCACCGGTCAGCGAATCAAGGATGACGCGGTAGTCGTTGACGTTGGTCAGCGTTGGCCCGGTGACGATCAGGCTGTCCTGCGCCAGGAAAGAAACCGTACGAGTCGCGGCTCGATCCAGTGCATCCAGTGCCGAGACTCCGCAGGCGGCGCCGCTGCGATCGACTCCGGCGACAAGCCATGCGCCCGCGTTGTCTCGCTGCCATCGATGCCATCCGTATCGCAAGCGAGCGCATGAACGCCGGGCATGCCCTCCAGCTCGACCGCCATCGACAGCAGAAATTCCGCGCAGCGCCCGCCGCGCCGGCCAGCCCGGCGGCAATGTCACGGTGCATTCACCGCCTGAGATCAACGCGACCGGCGGCTTGAACGGTGGTTGCGCGCGCGGATTTCGCGCACCAGTGCCGCGTACACCTTTGCGACCTCGCGCGCTTCGCCGGTCACGGTATCCCCAAGCACGACAGCGTCAATGCCGGCGAACGAAAGACTTCGGCCGCGGCCTCGAGCGATCGATGCGCGGTGGCAATCACGCGATTTTCGACCCGGCTCAAACAGCGGATCGCCCGGCTTTGGCGTCTCGTCCACGTCGCCATTGGCACCGCGCTGCAGCCAGCCGCCACATCGATCGGGCGCTTCGACATTCCAGCGCGACAGGACGGCAATCGCATCGGCGTAGGTCGAAGGATCGGCCGCACAAGGTCCGGATGCGATATCGGTTGGGGCGTCACCTGTCACGTCTGAAATCATCAGCGCCAACACGTGCGCGCCGCGCTGCGCCGCGGCCGCGGCCAGGCGACCGCCCGCGATTCTGCGACAGGTGCTTGCGCACAATGTTCATTTCGCCGATCGGCGCACCGCTGGCTAGCAACATGCTGCGTAACCGACTTCAGGCTCGCCATCGATACTTCCGGGACCGGCAGGCTCAGCAGGCTCGATCCTCCACCGGAAATCAACGCCAGCAGCAGATCGCCGCGCTGCAGGCTTGAGACGAGCTGCATGATGTCGCGCGCCGCAGCTTCGCCCGCATCGTCGGGCACCGGATGCCCCGCTTCGACGACACGAATGCGCTGCGTCGGGGCGCCGTGTGCGTAGCGCGTGATGACCAATCCTTCGAGCGTGACGTCGGGCCAGGCTCGCTCGACCGCGAGCGCCATGCTTGCGGCGGCCTTACCCGCGCCCACCACCAAAACCCGGCTGTCAGGGGGCTGTCGGCAAATGCGCCGCGACGATCCGCAGCGGATCGGCCGCAGCAACCGCAGCATCGAAGCTCGCTCGCATCAGGTCAACAGGCATCATCGTGAAGTGAACCGAGCGTTAAGCGGCGACGTTAGTCGTCCGCTTCGAACGCGAGAAGCGAAGCCTGCGCAACGGCGTCCGGCTTCGCTCACTTCAACACCCGGAACATGTTGTGATGAGCGTCGGTGAATGTCGGCAGATCAGCGCGATCTTCGATCGGCGTCGCGACATAGCGCAGGCTGCCGGTGCGCAGCAGCGTCTTGTCGCGCGAGACCAGAATCTGATCGGTCGGCGACAGCCAGTATTCCGGCCCCGGTCTTGAAAGCTGGGAACGTCAGAGACCAGTACCGCCTCCATATCGAACTCGTTCGCCAACCGCTTTACCACCGGCATCAGATCGATGTAGCGATTGGTCGCCTGAAAGACGATGACTCCGTCCGGTGCCAGGTGCCGCACGTACAGCGCCATCGCTTCGCGAGTGACCAGATGCATCGGAATCGAGTCGCCGGCGAAGGCGTCGATGCCAAGAATGTCATACGCCTGCGGCGCCGCACGCTCCAGGCTCAGACGCCCGTCTCCCAAGCACCACTCGAATTTTTGCCGCGCTGTAGCGCAGGAACGTGAACTCGTCGTTCGCTATATCGACGACGCGCGGGCTGATTTCGTAAAAAGTGAATTCGTCACCCTTGCGTCCGTACGAAGCCAGCACACCAGCGCCAAGGCCGATGATCCCGACCCGGCGCGGTTGCGGTCGCACTTCATTCAGCGCCTCGAACAAGCGCCCATAACCTGACGAAGGCCCGAAGTAATCGCTGGGTCGATTGCGAAACTCTTCGCCCAGAAGTTGACCGCCGTGCACAATGCCGCCATGGAACATCGAGCGATACGGCGCCGGATCGGCGCGATCGCGCGTGCGAACCACGCCATAAAAGTCGCGATCCATCACGCGCACGTCGCGCGAGTATTCCTGCGCGCCGCGCACCGCGAAAAAAGCGGTCACCGTAAACACGGCCAATCCAAACAGCCGCCATACTCCGCGCAGGCGCAGCGACAGCGTCAGGGCCAGCAATACCAGCGCAATGTTGACTTCGAAGTAGCCAGCTAAGACCAGCGGCGCAACAATCGCGATCAGCACGGCACCAAGCGCCCCACCGAGCGAGAGCATCAAGTAAAAGCGCGTCAGCCAGCGCGGGTCGGGCTTCATCGCTGCCAATTCACCGTGGCAAAACATGCACGCGACAAACAAACCGCCGAAAAACACCGACGCAGCCGACATTAGATTGAGTGACGGAATCAGCCACGCCATCGTCGGCGCAAGCACCGACAGCGCGGCAATGAACAACGCGCGCTGATACCAGCGCGGATGATCGAACGTCAGGATGAAACTCGCCAAGTAAATCGATAGCGGAAGCACCCAAAGGAACGGCACGCTGGCAATGTTTTGCGTGACATGATTGGTGACTGCCAGCAACATGATCGAAGCCATCGCCGCCAGAGCGAGCCACGTGAGTTGCGTCAGCGCACTCGGTGCTGTTGTTGCAGCTGCAGTTAGCGGCGCTGCGGAACTGTGGCCGACCTCGCGCGCATGCTGGAGCGAAGCCCACGCGATGCCCGCGCAGAGCAATGCGAACGCGCCATAGGCGATCGACCACGCCCAGCCCAGCTCCATCAAGCCAAACCACGGCTCCAGCAGTACCGGGAATCCGAGCAATGCCAATAACGAAGCGAAGTTCGACAACGCAAACAATCGGTACGGCACTGCGGCTCTGAACCGCCGCCAATACCAGGACTGCAACAGCGGCGTGGTGGTCGACAGCAAAAAGTAGGGCAGGCCGATCGTCACAGCCAGCAACAGCAGGATGCGCAATATTGGATCTTCGTCGCCGCGTGGCTTCCAATCCGTCGGATGCAAGAATGGGCAGCGTCGCGAGCGACAGCACGAGCAACCCAATGTGCAGCTGCGTTTGCCTTCGTACGCCCAGACGCGTTGTCAGTCGGCATACGCATAGCCTGCCAGCAGCGTCGACTGGAAAAAAACGAGCGCCGTTGTCCAGACCGCCGACGAGCCGCCGAACCACGGCAGGATCTGCTTCGCGATGATCGGCTGCACCAGAAACAGCAGAAACGCAGACAGGAAGATCGTGCTCGCATATGGCAGGATCACAAAGCGAGGACGGATAACAGGACGACGCGGCGGCGACGGACATATCAATGCTGCGGAAATTTACTGAACAGCGATTATCTTCGATTGCCGCCCGCGTCGAATAAATAGGTACAGCGACTGTCGTTTCACGAAGGCAATTGAGTGCGCTACGACCTAACGGGATCGCGGAAGCAGCCCCGCTTCGTTTTACTACAAGAGCGGACTCACGAGCCGCGTTAGGTTTTGCGTCAACTCCTGTACAAACGGGCGTTTGCGCCATTGATCAAGCGTGATCTGGTGCGAGCCGCGCATATAGCCCTCTTCGATCGCGACCAGCTGCGCGGCGATGTCGTGATCGAAGAACAACGCAACGACCTCTTCGTTCAGCTCGAACGAGCGCATATCGAGATTGCACGAGCCGATCCACGCCATTTGTCCGTCAATCGACACCGACTTCGTGTGCAAAAACGCCTCCGTGTATGCGTGAATTCTTACGCCCGCGAGCAGCAGCGATTCGTAATACGAACGCTGCGCATTGCCGACAAAAAACTGATCGATCCGGTCGTCCACGATCAGATGCACCTCGGCGCCGCGATGCACCGCAGTCTCGAGCGCATCCTGCAACGACTGGCTTGGGATGAAATATGGTGTCGTCACCACCACGCGTCGCGTGGCCGAATAAATGAGGTTGACAACCATGCGTAGCGCACGCTGCGTCGAGGACGAAGGCCCGTTCGGCAGCACCTGTGCCGGCGTAGCTCCCGCCAGCACCGGCACAGGGAACGCCGCCTCGCCGATGAATTCCCCGCTTTCCACAAACCAGTCGGAGCCGAAAACTGCCTGCAATTGCAATGCCGACGGCCCTTTGATCCGCACCATCAATTCGCTGTAATTAAGCCCCGGTTTGAAATCGGCGCTTACCATGTTCTGCGAGCCGGTGTATCCGATGTCACCATCGACGACGACGATCTTGCGGTGGTTGCGCAAATCGAAACGCGCAGTCTTGCGCCCGACTCTGACTGGCAACGCCACGCGCGTAGCCACACCGAGCGCATCGCAGCTTCGGCAGCAGTGTGCGACGCGAGGGCCGCGAGCCGAACGCATCGACCAGCACTCGACAAGTCACGCCACGCGCAGACTGCGCGGCCGAGCGCGCTGATGACAATGCCGCTGTCCGCGCGTCATCGCCAAAAATATAGAAGCACAGGTGCACGTGATCACGCGCGGCGTCGATATCAGCAGCAATGCGGTCGATCGTGCCGTTGTAGTCGGTTAGAAGCTCGACCGAGTTGCCGCCGAGGTTGTTGAGCATGCCGAGGTCGGTAGCAAGGCGCACGCTCGGCTGGTACTGCGGATCGACCGCTGGAGCAGCAATCTGTGGAAGCGCCGCACATTCGCTGGCGCACCGGTTCGAATCAGGTCGATATATTGCCAGCGCCGCTCAATCCGCCAGATGTGGCAAGCGTGGCCGTCCGATCAGCACATAGAGCAGCAGCCCTACCCAGGGCAGGAAAGAAGATGAACAGCAGCCAACCTTTGGCCGCCTCTGGCGAGCGGCGCGTCGGCACGATCGGCAAGCATCACCAGCCGAATCGCCCAGTCGCTGAGGATCAGCAGCGTCGTCCAAAAGCCGGTCGCTTCCAGTCAGACATTGCGTGACTGGCGACTTACGCTTCCATCCGCGCTGTCCGCCGCGATAAGCGATCAACGATTACGAGTCACTTACTCATCTCGTCACCAAGGCGGTCGGTCGGCCAGCGCAACTGATCGCGCAGCGCGAATGTCATCGGCAGATCCATACGCAGGTTGTTCGGCGGAATCGGCTGCTGAAACCATTTGTCATAAAAGCGGCCAACGACGCCATCCAGCATCAACGCAGCCAAGATGGCGATCGACGGTCTTCTTGTATTCGGCGTCGCCCTTACGCAGAAAGATCGCAATCGGCTCCAGCACCAGAAAGAACCCACGATCGCCAGCTTCGACGGATCCTTGGACTTCGCCCGCTGCGCGGCCAGCAATACGTCGATCGTCGCAAACGCTTCGACTTCGCCGCGCTCGACCGCTTCACGCGCTTCGTCGTAGCTCTTGTATTCGACCAGCACTGCGCCGGGAAGCACGCCGCCTTCTATCCTTTGCTTAAGCAGCGGGACCGAATTCGTGCCAGGGACGACAGAGATGCGCCGGCCGACCAGATCCTGAATCGCGCGAATTTTCGAATCGAGCGCACCAGAAAACGCGGGCCCGAAAACTGATACGGCATCGAGTAGTCGCTCGTCTTGCGCCGCTGCGGATCGTTGATCGTCGTGCCGCATTCCATGTCGGCCTTGCCGCTGTTGACGATGTCGAATCGCGTACGCGCGCTGACCTCGACAAACACGATCCGCAACGGACGCTTCAGCTCGCGCTCCATCAGGCGCACGATCTCGCGGCAGATGTCGATGCCATAACCGATCGGCTGCTTGTTCTCGTCCAAATAGGCAAACGGAATGGCATCCGGCCGATACCCGATGGTGACGACGCCGGTGTCACGAATTTTGGCGAGCGTCGGCGGAGCTTTGGGCCCTACCGCTTCGCCCTGCTGCGCACCCGCCAAGGTAGGCATCAAACCCATCAGCAGGGCGCAGCCGGAAAGGATCGAACGATTCACGAAGCCCATGCGCCGATCGTCATCAGTTATGCAGGATCTTGGACAGGAAAAGCTGCGCGCGCTCGGATCTCGGCTGGCCGAAGAAATCGTCTTTCGACGCGTCCTCGACGATCTCGCCCTTGTCCATGAAGATCACGCGATTGGCGACCTTGCGCGCAAACCCCATCTCGTGGGTGACGACCATCATCGTCATGCCTTCTTTCGCCAACTGCACCATCACGTCGAGCACTTCGTTGATCATCTCCGGGATCGAGCGCCGATGTCGGCTCGTCGAACAGCATGCATATCGGATCCATCGACAGCGCGCGCGCGATCGCGACCCGCTGCTGCTGTCCGCCCGACAATTGGCCCGGAAATTTTGCCGCTTGCTCGTCAGGCCAACACGGTCGAGCAGCTTCATGCCGCGCACGGTCGCTTCGTCCTTCTTGCGGTTCAGCACCTTGATCTGCGCGAGCGTCAGGTTGTCGATAATCGTCAAGTGCGGAAACAGCTCAAAGTGCTGAAACACCATGCCGACGCGGGCGCGCAGCTTCGGCAAATTGGTTTTCGCCGCTCCGACCGAAATGCCGTCGACGGTAATCACGCCTTTCTGAAACGGCTCGAGCGCATTGACGCACTTGATCAAGGTCGACTTGCCCGAGCCCGACGGCCCGCAAACAACGATTACCTCGCCCTTTTCAACAGTCGTCGAGCAGTTGGTCAGCACTTGAAAACTGCCGTACCACTTCGAGACGTCCTTGCACTCGATCATCGCCATTGCTTAAGAGCTCCTCAGCGGATGACTGCGATTCTTTTCTGAAGCAGTTTGACCATGTACGACAGCGTGTAGCACAGCACGAAGTACACCGCCGCCACGAAAAGGTACATCTCGACCAGTCGCGAATCGCGCTGCGCGATCTTGGATGCCGCGCCAACAAAGTCGGTCGCCGAGATCACATACACCAGCGACGTGTCCTGAAACAAAATGATCGTCTGCGTCAGCAGCACCGGAATCATGTTGCGGAATGCCTGCGGCAAGATCACCAGCCGCATCGACTGACCGTAGGTCAGACCCAGCGCGTACGCCGAGTAGACCTGGCCGCGCGGAATCGACTGGATCCCGGCGCGCATGATCTCGCAGAAGTACGCGGCCTCGAACAGGATGAACGTGATCATCGCCGTGCGCTCGGCCCCAATTTGTATCGGCCGCTCGGAGCCCGTCACTGCCTGTGCAATCAGCGGCACCAGAAAGAAGAACCAGAAAATCACCAGCACTAGCGGAATCGAGCGCATCAGGTTGACATAGCCTGCCGCGACGTTCGACAGAATCTTGTTCGAAGACAGGCGCGCCAGCGCCAGCAGCGTGCCGAAGAACAGCCCGCCGACGGCCGACGTCGCCGTCAACTGCAGCGTGTACTTCATCCCCTTCCACAGATACGGCAGCGAGTTGATGACGACCGAGAAGTCGAGATCCATCGCGCTACTTTCCGCCGCCGATATACCCGGGCACCGCAGACTTTCCGCTCGACATACGCCATCACACGGTTGGCAGTCATCGCAACGATGATGTAAATGACGGTCGCCGCGGTAAACGCCTCGAAGAAATTGAATGTGTACTCACCGATTTCACGCGAGCGGAACGTCAGCTCAGCCAGCCCGATGGTCAGCGCGATCGACGAGTTCTTGATCAGATTCATCGTCTCGCTGGTCAGTGGCGGAATGATGATGCGAAACGCCATTGGCAGCAGCACGTAGCGGTACACCTGGGGCTGCGTCAGCCCGACCGCCATCCCTGCGTTGCGCTGTCCGCGCGACAGCGACTGAATGCCGGCGCGAACTTGCTCGGCAATCCGTGCCGATGTAAACAGACCAAGACACAGAACAGCTGCGAGGAATTGCGCGTAAATCGGCTCGGTCGAGATCATCCAGTTTTTCAGCGGTGGAATGAACTCGGGAATCACGAAATACCAGAGGAACATCTGGACCAGCAGCGGAATGTTTCGAAACAGCTCGACCCAGGCATTGCCCAGGCGCACCATCCAGGGCTTGTCAGTCGTGCGAATCGTCCCGACGATTGAGCCGACGATCAACGCGATGATCCAGGCCAGCGCTGAAATGGCCAGCGTCCAGTAAAAGCCGGCGAGGATCCACTCCCAGTAGGCGCCATCGCCGTCAGGCGTCTGCTGGAAAAAGACGCCCCAGTTCCAGTTGTAGTTCATTGTTCACCCCGTCCCCGGGCGAAGCTTGCCGCAAAAAGAAAAAGGCCGAAAGCACTGCTTTCGGCCTTTGCGCTCCCGCCCACCGCGGGGCCAGTGACGCACGACTTACTGAACGCCCTTGTCGTTCGGGTTCTTGAACGCTTCCTTGATCGCCGGCGTTTGCGGGAAGTTCATATTGATATTGCGCGGCGGAATCGCACTGGTAAACCACTTCGCATAGATCTTGTCGATCTCGCCCGACTTGTAGACGGCGCCGACCGCGCGATCGACCAGCGCCTTGAATTGCGGGTCTTCACGGCGCAGCATCATGCTGTACGGCTCGGTCCGCAGAGATTCGGACAGGATCATGTACTGCGCCCGGATTTTGCTGATTCGCAATTTGGCCCGCCAGCAGGATGTCGTCCATGATGAACGCCTGCGCGCGATCGCTGGCAACCAGCTGCATCGACTCCGCGTGATCCTTCGCCTGCAGCTCCTTGAAGTCGATCCCTTTGGCCTTCTCATAGCCGCGCAGCAGCGGAATCGAAGTCGTACCCGAAGTCGAAGCCACGGTCTTGCCGTTCAGGTCAGCAAACGTCTTGATGCCGGAATCCTTCTTGACCGCTGCCGAAATGTTGACCACGAAGTACGTCGGACCAAAAGCCACTTGCTTTTGGCGTTCGACCGAGTTGGTCGTCGAGCCGCATTCCAGATCGATCGTGCCGTTCTGCAACAGCGGGATGCGGTTGGCCGAAGTCACTGGCTGATACGCCACTTTCAAATTCGGCATCTTCAGTTCAGCCTTGACGGCGTCGACAACCTTGGCGCACAGCTCCATCGCGTAGCCCACGGGCTGTTGCTTGTCGTCCAGATACGAAAACGGAATCGACGATTCGCGATGGCCGATCGTGATCGTGCCGGTGTCCTTGATCTTCTTCAGCGTTCCGGTGAGTTCCTGCGCATTCGCGCCGATTGCCACCGAACCCAACAAGCCCGCACCTGCCAATGCCACCACAAAGCGCGAAATTTTCAGACTGCTCATTTTTGTACTCACTTTCTGTCGCCCTCCTCGGGAAATCGAAAATCAGTCTAGCAAAACGTGCCAATTCGGAGCGCGTTGACGATGTCGAGGGTTAGTACCCGATGCGACGGTGCACCTAGGCATCGGCCGCCGCCGGAGCCACCGCCTCTGACTTCGCGCGCTCGCGGCTTTGAATCTCCCACATCGACGCATAAACGCCTCGACGCGCCAACAATTCGCCGTGCGTGCCGCGCTCGACGATACGACCATGATCCATCACCAGAATCTGGTCGGCATGCACAACAGTCGATAACCGATGCGCGATCACAAGCGTAGTGCGGCTTTCCGAAATGCTTTCAAGCTCGTGCTGGATCACGCGCTCGGTGCGCGAATCGAGCGCCGAAGTTGCCTCGTCGAACACGAGGATGGCCGGGTCCTTCAGCAGCGTCCGCGCAATCGCGACGCGTTGCTTCTCGCCACCCGAAAGCTTCAGCCCGCGCTCGCCGACTCGCGTCTGATAGCCGTCGGGCAACGACTCAACAAAGTCGTGGATGTGCGCGGCGCGCGCCGCCGCGACCACTTCTTCATGTCCCGCACCCGGCCGCCCGTAGGCGATGTTGTATTCGATCGTGTCGTTGAACAGCACGGTGTCCTGCGGAACGATGCCGATTGCCGCGCGCAGGCTCTGCTGCGTCAGCGTGCGCACGTCCTGTCCGTCAATCAAGATGCGGCCAGCATCGACATCGTAAAAGCGAAACAGCAGTCGCGCGAGCGTCGATTTGCCCGACCCGGTCGGTCCGACCACCGCCGTCGTCGACCCCCCTGCGATCATCAAGTGCACATCGTGCAGAACCTGCCGCCGCAGGTCGTAAGAAAAGTCAACATGCTCGAAGCGCACTTCCGCCGAGCGCACCGACAGTGGACGCGCATCGGGCGCATCCGCGATCTCGCGGTTCTGTTCGAGCAGAAGAACATGCGATCCATGTCGGCCAGGCTTTGCTTGATCTCGCGATAGATCACTCCCAGAAAATTCATCGGGATATACAGCTGAATCATGAACGCGTTGACCAGCACCAGATCGCCAATGCTCATCCGCCCTTCGACGACGCCGAGTGCCGCTCGCCACAGAATCAGCGTCAACGCGACCGCGATCAGCGCCTGCTGTCCAGCGTTCAGAACATTCAGCGACTGCTGCGAGAGCACGGCGGTTCGCTGCGAGTCGGCAAGGGTTTCGTCATAACGCCGCGCTTCGTAGTCCTCGTTGCCGAAGTACTTGACGGTCTCGAAGTTCAGCAGCGAATCAACGGCACGAGATTGCGCCTTGCTCTCGAGTTCATTCCAGCGGCGCCGCACCGCGGTGCGCCAGTTGGTCACCGACACGGTGAATGCTATGTAAATCATCAAGCTCGTGCCCACGATCGCGGCAAACCAGATTTCGTAGTTCCACAGCAGGTAGACAAATACCAGCGTGATCTCGATCAGCGTCGGCAAGATCGAATACAAGCGTAAAGCTGATCAGCGAAGAAATTCCACGAATGCCCTGGTCGATCTCGCGCGTGACGGCGCCGGTGCGCCGATCGAGGTGATACCGCATCGACAGCGAATGCAGATGGCGAAACGTCTTCAGTGCCAGCGTGCGTGTGGCGGCCTGCGTTACCTTGACGAAGAAAAACTCGCGCAGCTCGGTAAACAGTGACGTCGAAAGACGCAAGGCGCCATAGGCAACGATCAACGCGAGCGGAACGATAAGAAGTCCGGTCGCTGCCTGCGTACTCGGCGACAGACCATCGACGATGTCTTTCAGCAGAATCGGCACTGATACGGTCGCCAGCTTCGCGGCAACCAGGCACGCGAGCGCAAATAACACGCGGCCTTTGTAGGCCCATAGATAGGGCAACAGGGTCCTGAGGGTTTTCCAATCGTTGCGCTCGACGCGCGCGGAAGGCAGCGCTTCTCTGGGTGGGGACCAACGCATTCAGGCGCTCCCGTGGACGCGACGGCTGCGCCGTCGCACGTGCACTCGTACGATCAGTCAGGTGCGCGCCAGAGTTGAACCATCGGCGGCCGCGCGTGCGCGCACGGAACAAAAACAGGCAAAAGCTGCATACAGTTACGCTTCGCATCCTTCGATTATCTCAGTGCCGTCAATGGAGCCGAATCGACAGCTTCCCTCCGACCGCGTTGCAATGCTGCGCATGATGCCGATGCCCGCCGATGCGAATGTGCACGGCGACGTGTTCGGCGGCTGGATCATGTCGCATGTCGACGTCGCCGGCGCAATTCCGGCGGCACGCCGTGCCGGCGGGCGGGTCGCGACAGTCGCAGTGACATCGTTTGTTTTCAAGCAGGCGGTATTCGTCGGTGACCTGGTCAGCTTCTACGCTGACATCGTCAAGATCGGCACGACGTCGATCACCGTCGACGTTGAGGTCTACGTTGAGCGAAATCGGCTGCAGAAGGAGGTCGTCAAGGTGACCGAGGCGACGCTGGTGTATGTGGCAACCGACGAGCAGCGAAAGCCTCGAGCGTTGGCGCCGCTGTAGCGCGTCGCGCCTCGCGTTTGAGCGCAACGTCGACTAGGTGCGCGTCGCTGCAGCCGTATTGCCGGCGATATAACCGCCGACGATCGCAGTCAACAGGCCATTGCCTTCCAGGTAGCCGCCGGCTGCATCACCGGACACGCCTCGCGCCGCGCCACCGGCGGCGAGTAGATTGGGAAAAGGCGAACCATTTTTGCGCAGCACGCGGCCTGTCGCATCGATCGCCAATCCGCCTTCGGTGCCGAGCAGTGCGCCGGTGACCGGTACGCCGTAATACGGCCCTAGCAGCATCTGCGTCGCACGAAATTCGCGGCCGAAGTCATCCGCGGCGTCGTCGAACGCCAGCGCATTGACCAGCGCTATCGTCCCTTCGAGTCCGTCGCGATTTATTCCGAGTTGATCAGCGAGATCGCGCAACACGCTTTCGCGCTTGATGACGCCTGAAGTGACGGCGGTCGCGTAATTCGGCATCGTCAGTCCGATCTCGTGCACGCGTTCGTCATAAATCATGAACGCGGTCGCACCGGGCTGCGCGAGCACGAACAACGCAGACTCCGAATACCCCTCGTGCTCGTTGACAAACCGCTCGCCGTCACGATTGACCTGCACCGCGCCCTCGGTCATCAGTGACCACGGCAGCGGCAGGCGCTGCGACAGGATTACCGCGCCATGCGCCAAGAATCCGTCGATGTCTGCGAGCTGTGCATCGAGTTCGATGCCCCAAGCAAGGGCATCACCCTGACTTCCATCGTGGCCCGCGAACGGCAGCGCCGCGAACATCCGGCAGATACTTGGCAACCAGCGAACGATTTCCCGCAAATCCGTTGCACGCGAGTATTAACGTGCTGCAAGCGACTGACTCGATCTTGCTTCCCCGCTTGTAGCGGACTCCCATTATGCGTTGCGAATCATCGACAACAAGATCAGTCACGTCCGCGGAGGACTGCATTCGCACACCCTGCGTACCGAGCGCGGAATACAGAGAGGACAGCAACGTAGCGCCGCCCCGGTCTGCCAGTGCGTGCATGCGCGAAAGCGAGTGCCCCGGCGCAACGCCTTCGACCAGTTCGAACCGGATTCCGTATTGCTTGGTCAGCCACTCGAGCACCGTTGCCGATGCTTCCGTCAGCGCTTTGACCAGCGGGGCGTAGGCTGACCCGTTCGCCTTGGCTCTGAATATCATCGGCAAAACGTTGCGGCGAATCAGCGATGCCTCGCGCCTTTTGCTCTGCCGTGCCCGCGGCGGGCACCATGCCGGACGAGCATGCGGTCGCACCACTCGGCGCGGCATCGCGATCCAGCACGAGCACGTCGGCGCCCGCGCTGCGCGCTGCGAGCGCGGCAGTAGCGCCGGCACCGCCGGCGCCGATCACAACGACGGATGCAGTGGTGTCAAAGCGCGCGGATGCGTCGTGCACGATAGCCATTGCTCACCCGCTCGCTTGCTTAAGCTGCTGCTCAATCCACCGTGCCGCGCGCAAAGCCCGCGCATCGTCACCCGGTCGGCCGATCACCTGCACACCCAGCGGCAAATCGGCGTGACTCGCGCGCAATGTGCGCGGCACGGGAACGTTGATCTGCGGTCCTCCCAACAACTGCCAGGCGCGATTGAATTGTGGGTCACCGGTACTGCCGAGCCCGTGCGGCGCCTCGCCCGGCGCACTTGGCGCCAGTACAACGTCGGCTGAGCCGAACAATTCATCAATCGCGGCCGCGCAGTCGCGACCGGTGCTCAGTGCGCTCCGATACACGGTCGGGTCGATTGCCCGCCCTTCCTCGATCAACGCAGCGAGCAGCGACGACAGCTTGGACCGCTGATAGTCATACTCACCGCGCAAGTGCGCGAGCTGTCTCGAACACCTGCACGGTTCGCTGCGCATCGGCTAGCGCGACAAACTTCTGCGGGCCAGCTAACCTGGCTAATCGATGCGCCGCTGTCACCACACACGCGCACGACGGATTTCAACGCCTCGGTCATTGCAGGCGACAGTCGATCCGACCACGGCGTGTCTGTCCATGCAATGACTGGCGGAGAAGACGCCGGCGCGATGGCGGTCCAGTCATCGCGTGACGCGACCACGGCGGCTAACAGCGCTACGTCTTCGACCGAATTGGCGAAGCAGCCCACCACGTCAAGCGTATCGGATACTTGCAAGACACCGGCGCGCGGAACGATGCCACGCGTCGGCACGAAGCCGACCACTCCGCAAAATGCCGCCGGCCGAATTACAGAACCCGCCGTTTGCGTACCGAGTGCAAACGGCGCCATGTGCGCGGCGACGGCCGCTGCAGACCCGCTCGATGATCCTCCTGGCGTATGTTCCAACCCGAAAGGATTGCGCGTCGGTCCAGGTGTGAAATTGGCCAGCTCCGCTGTAACCGTCTTGCCGAATACATAGCCGCCGGCTGCACGCAACAGCGCGACGCACGCAGCGTCGGCATGAGGAACGCGGCCGGCATAGATCGGCGATCCGTGCTCGGTCGCGATGCCCGCAGTGTCGATAACATCCTTGACTGCCACCGGCAGCCCAAGCAACGGACCGGACTTCGCGCTACTCGTCAAAGCCGCGCGGCTATGTCGAGTGCGCGCTCCGCGTTCAAACCACGCAAAAGCGTGCACGTCGGCTTCGCGTTGCTCGATCGCGTCGACAAACGAATGCGTCACCATCTCGCAGGTCATTTCGCGCGAGGCGAGCATGCTGAAGAAGCTGCGCGGCAGGCAGCCGGTTAAGCGGAGGTCGCATCGAGTAGCTTTGTCGCACTGAGAGCATGCCGGACCGAAATCTAGCGCAAGCGTGCTTGAGGTCTCGGCGCGGTAGTCGCAAAAAAAGAACGCTCGCCACCGGCGTCTGGCCGCTCGCGGCGGCCAAAGCCGGCAAAGCGTGCCGCTGTTTAGAGAATCAACTACAGGAACAAGTCCGGCATCAACTCACGGCTGCCGGGCACCACCGAATACTTGCTCAGGTCCGTGATGCCGGCACGTCTTCAGCACTTCGTCGTCGATAAAGAAGTTGCCGGTAGTCGTCTGCGCGTCGGAAATCAGCACCTGATACGCGGCGTCGGCCATGATTTCCGGCGTGCGGCAATGCTCTGGTTTGACCCCGGGAATCATCTGCAGCGCCGCGGTTTAAATGACTGTGCGCGGCCATAGCGCATTGACCGCTATGCCGTACTGTCGAAACTCTGCTGCGTGGCCAAGCACGCACATGCTCATGCCGTACTTCGCCATCGTGTATGCGACGTGCGGCGCGAACCAGCGCGGATTCATGTTCAGCGGCGGTGACAACGTCAGAATGTGCGGGTTGCGCTTGCGTTCGGCGGATTGCTTCAAATACGGCAAGCACGCCTGCGTGCACAGAAACGTGCCGCGCACGTCGACGCCGAACATCAGATCGAAGCGCTTCATCGGAGTGGCTTCGGTCGACGTCAGGCTGATTGCGCTTGCGTTGTTGACCAGGATGTCGATTCCGCCGAAGGTTTCTGCCGTTTTCTTGGCGGCAGCTACGACTTGTTGTTCATCGCGAATGTCGCAGGCGATCGCGAGCGCCTTGCCGCCCGCCGCCTCGACTTCTTCGGCGGCACTATGAATCGTGCCGGGCAGTTTCGGATTCGGCTCGACCGTCTTGGCCGCGATCGCAACATTCGCGCCGTCGGCGCGGCGCGCTTGACGATCGCCAACCCGATACCGCGCGAGCCGCCGGAAACGAAAATAGTCTTGCCTGCAAGGCTCATTTTTTCGGCCAGAGAATCATCTGCGTACAGCGAAACAGCGCAATCGTCCTGCCGCTTTCGGCGTGCGTCACGGTCGCATCCCACACCTGGGTCGTGCGGCCCTGATGCGCGGCGCTGGCGTCAGCACGCAATGTGCCGTCGACCGCGGTACCCAGAAAATTGGATTTCAACTCAATCGTCGTGAAGTTCGTAGCGCCGTCGGGCAGATGCGCAATCGTCGCATAACCCGCTGCAGTGTCAGCCAATGCGATGATCGAAGCGGCGTGCAGGTATCCGTTCGGCGCCAAAAACTGCGGCTTGATGAGCAACCTCCATCGCCAGCCGTCCTTCGCTCACATCGACGACCTTCAGGCCGAACCAGCCCGGTAGGTTATCGCCGGTGCGCGATTCAGGCTGTCGAGACTGACTTCGGACCGCAACGGCATCGTCGTCGTTTGGATTCAGATCAAGCAAACTTCGAAAAGTCCGGCTTCCTGCGTTCAAAAAACGCCGTGAAGGCTTCTTTCGCCTCTGCGCTGCGCACCATCTGCCCGAACAAGTTGGCTTCTTCGGCAATGACCTTCTCGGTGACCGTTTTCCATCCCGAGCGCAGCAAACGCTTGGTCGCGCGCACCGAAGCGGGCGGCAGTTGGTTGAAGCGTTCAGCCTGCTTGATCGCAAAATCGAGAACGTCGTCGCGGCGGCAGCACACGATTGACGATTTTCATATCGAGCGCTTCGTCTGGCGCTGATCGGCTCCGCCAGCAGCAGTTTTTCCACGGCCTTGTGATAACCGGCGTTGAGCGGAATCAGCAGGCTCGATGCGAATTCGGGGCATAGACCCAGCGAAACGAACGGCATCGAAAAAACGGAATTGTCGGCGCAGTAGACCAGATCGCAGTGCATCAACATCGTCGTGCCGATTCCGACCGCCGCACCGTTCACCGCGGCAACCACCGGCTTTTCCGCATATCCGAGCGCCTGCATGAATTGAAACACCGGTGCGTTCATGTCGGCCGGCGGATTCTTCATGAAATCTTCGAGATCGTTGCCGGCGGTGAAAATGTCTTTCTGTCCGTAGATCAGAATCGCGCGCGCCGTTGCGTCATCATTGCGCGGCTGCCAATGGCGTCGGCCATCGACTGGTACATCGCTGCGGTGATGGCATTTTTCTTTTCCGGCCGCGTGATCTGAATGCGGGCGACGCCGTTGATCGTGGTGCTTGCAACGCTCACTTGCGGCTCACCGAATTCGATGCTCAGATCCGGCGCGACCTTGCGCGCGAAGTCTCGCAGCGCCGCGGAGGCCTGCGCGCGGATCTTGTTGCGGACAAACGGTGTCCAGCCCAGCAGCGAGCCCTTCGCGCCCAGCGCCTGCGAAGACCAGCGCCACAGGCTGAACGTGTCTTCCTGGCGCACGATCTTGCCCGCGACCAGTTGCATCTCGGTCGTTACATGATTCTTCACCGGCCGCCCGGTGGCGGAGAACGTGTACTGCGCGACCCAATTCACGCGTGCACGCGACTGGACCGTCTTCAAGAATGTCGACGTCGATCCCGAAATCATCCTCTGCCCGCGACAGCAGCATCTGCCACATCAAGCCGAGTGCCCTTCGCATTCAGCAACTGAAATACAGGATCGCTGAACGTAGCGTGCTCGGCGTACAGCAAGCCCATCGTGTAGTGGTCGCGCACAGTAAAAGCTTCGTAGAAGCGTCTGAGCGACACCCATCAGACGCGCCTACACACGTTCAAAGATTCCAGCGGCGCCCATTCCGGTTCCGACGCACATCGTGACCATTCCGTATTTGAGGTTGTTTCGACGCATCGCATGCACGACGGTAGCAGAGCGGATCGCACCAGTCGCCCCTAGCGGGTGACCAAGAGCAATCGCGCCTCCCATCGGATTGACTTTGCTCGTGTCGAGATCCAAGATCGTTGATCACCGCTACCGCCTGTGCGGCGAATGCTTCATTCAACTCGATCCAGCCAACATCTTCCTTGCTGATGCCGGCCAATTTAACGCGACGGGTATCGCCTCCTTCGGACCGATGCCCATGATTTCCGGCGGAACGCCTCGAATCGCAGAAGCTGACGAAGCGCACCAGCGGAGTCAGATTGAATTGCTTGACGGCTCGCTCGGAAGCCAGGATCAACGCACCGGCGCCGTCAGAAGTCTGCGAGCTGTTGCCCGCCGTCACGCTGCCCTTGGCAGCGAACACGGGCCGCAGTTTGGCAAGCGCTTCGAGATTCGTATCTGCGCGCGGGCCCTCGTCGAGGCTCACTGAGCGGGTCCGGACGTCGAGATCCCGAGTGCCCAAATGCGGAAACTTTTCAAGGATATCGATCGTCGTCATCTCGTCCGCAAACAGACCGGCCTTCTGCGCCGCGATCGCTTTCTGATGCGATGCGTAGGCGAATTCATCCTGCATCTCGCGCGTCACCTTCCACTGCTCGGCGACCTTCTCGGCGGTCAGGCCCATCCCGTACGCAATGCCGACGTTCTCGTCACTCTCAAAAATGCGCGCATTGAACGAAGGCTTGTTGCCGGTCATCGGCACCATGCTCATCGATTCGGTGCCGCCTGCAATCATCACGTCGGCCTCGCCGACACGAATGCGATCCGCTGCCATCGCGACCGCGTTTAATCCCGGATGAGCAGAAGCGATTGATCGTCACCCCACCGGTCGAGTTCGGCAGTCCGGCCAGCAGCACGGCAATCCGCGCGACGTTCAGCCCCTGCTCGCGCTTCGGGCAACGCGCAACCGATGATTGCGTCCTCGACCGCCTTCGGATCAAGGCTTGGCACCTGCGCCATCGCCGAGCGGATCGCCGCCACCAACAGATCATCGGGCCGCGTGTTGCGGAACATGCCTTTCGGCGCCTTGCCGATCGGCGTGCGTGTCGCGGCGACGATGTAGGCGTCTTGAATTTGTTTCATGTCAGTTCCTTACCGGCTTGCCGTGTTTGCATCATTCCCATCATGCGTTCCTGCGACTTCGGATGATTCACAAGCTCGGTGAAAAACTTGCGCTCCAGATCGAGCAGCCATTGTTCGTCGGCCTGCGCGGTCGACTCGACGTCACCTCCGCACATCACGTTTGCAATGCCCGACGCCAGATAGAAATCGTGCTGGCTGATAAAGCCGCCGTCGCGCATGTTGACCAGCTGCGCCTTGATGTTGGCGACGCCCGCGCGTCCTGCCACCGGAAACGAAGCGGCCGCAGCGGTGGCCGATAGCCCGCTCGCGTGCAACGCCGAAGCCTCGTTGATCGCCGTCCACAACAATTCATGATTGTTGAAAACGATCTTGTCGGTCGCACGCAGGTAACCCATCTGTTTCGCCTCGAGCGCTGACTTCGAAACGTTCGCCATCGCAGCGTTCAGAAACCAGTTCTTGATAAATGGAAACACATCGGTCAATGCCGGCCGCCTGCGCCGCCTGCGCGCCGCGCAGTGCGCCTTCTTTCAGACCGCCGGCTCCCGGAATCAGTCCAACACCGACTTCGACCAGCCCGATATAGCTCTCAAGCGATGCGACCGTTTTCGCACAATGCACGATCAACTCGCAGCCGCCGCCCGAGCGCCATTCCACTGACTGCAGTCAACGACAGGCACTTGCGCGTACTTGATGCGCATCAACGCGTCCTGCATCTTTTTTTCTTCGACGTCGATCGCCTTCGGCGCCGCCGGACATGAACACCGGCATCATCGCCTGCAAGTCGGCGCCGACAGAAAACGGATCTTCGGGCGACCAGATCACAAGCCCGCGATACTGCGATTCTGCGAGATCGACCGCTTTTAGCAGTCCGGCAACGACGCCGGGCCCGATCGCGTGTACCTTCGTCTTGATCGACAGAATCAACACGTCCGCGCCGTCGCTAGCAACCGGCCGAGCGATCCGAGTCGTCCATACGCGCACCGAGTCGTCTTCGAACACCGTCGTGCCGCCGGTCGCGCCGGTCGCAGACTGCCTTCGCCTAACAGCGGCGCACGGAAAATCTGCTTCGAATACACCGGCAGCGTCGAGCGGGGAACGAATTTCTTTTTCGAAGGAGACCACGAACCTTCAGGCGTGTGAACACCTTTGGCGTCGGCGACGGGTCCTTCGAAGACCCACTTCGGCAACGGCGCTTTCGATAACGCTTCGCCCGCGTCGATATCGGCCTTGACCCACTCGGCCACCTGCTTCCACCCGGCCGCCTGCCACGTTTCAAACGGTCCGGTCGACCATCCGAATCCCCAACGCAAGGCAAAGTCAACGTCACGCGCGGTGTCGGCGATCGCTTCGAGGTGCACCGCGATGTAGTGGAAAGCATCGCGAAAAATCGCCCACAAGAACTTCGCTTGCGGATGATCGGATTCGCGCAGCAGCTTCAGCCGCTCGGCCGGATCTTTCTTCTTCAGGATCCGGCCGACCAGGTCATCGGCCTTGCCAGCTGCTTTCAACGTAGCCACCCGTTTTCGGGTCGAGCA
Organism: uncultured beta proteobacterium; assembly: GCA_963710675.1. GTDB lineage: Bacteria > Pseudomonadota > Gammaproteobacteria > Burkholderiales > Burkholderiaceae_F > JACCZX01. The sequence continues at coordinate 241,669 of CAVQBE010000017.1, forward strand.
CGTTGATCGCCTTGCCTTCCTTTCGATAGAAACCTGCGCCCGACTTCTGACCCAATGCGCCCTTGTCGACCAGCGCTTTCAGCACGGGCGGCGTTGCAAAGTGTTCGGCAAACGGATCGATCGATGCCGGCAGCGTGTCCTGCATCGTCTTGATCACATGCGCCATCGTGTCGAGCCCGACGACATCGGCGGTGCGAAACGTCGCGCTCTTCGCGCGTCCCAGGCGCACGCCGGTCAGATCATCGACCACGTCATACGACAGCCCGTACTTTTCGGCTTCCTTGATCGTCGCCAGCATGCCGAAAATGCCGACGCGGTTGGCGATGAAGTTCGGTGTGTCTTTCGCGCGCACGACGCCTTTGCCGAGCGTCGAGGTCAGAAAGGTTTCGAGGTCGTCGAGGATGTCCGGCCGCGTTGCGGGCGTCGGAATCAACTCGACCAGGTGCATGTAACGCGGCGGATTGAAAAAATGGACGCCGCAGAAGCGCGCCTTCAATGCATCGTCCATAGCTTCGGCAAGCTTGGCGATCGGCAGGCCTGACGTGTTCGAAGCGAAAATCGCATCTTCAGCAATGAACGGCGCGACCTTCCGATACAGGTCGTGCTTCCAGTCCATCCGCTCCGCGATGGCTTCGATGATCACGTCGCAACCGCGCAGCAGCTTCGAGATTGTCTTCGTAATTGGCCGGCTGGATGTGGATAGCATCGTCACTTGTTGCCAAGCGGTGCCGGGTTCAGCTTTTTCAAGATTCTCGATCGCGCGCAGCACGATTCCGTTTTGTTACCGGACCTTTGGCGTCGGGCAAGGTCGAACAGCACGACCGGCACTCTTCGCGTTCACACAATGCGCGGCGATCTGCGCACCCATCACACCGGCGCCAAGTACGGCAACTTTTCTGACTACAAAATGTTCATGTTTTTCATCGATAGAAACTGTCCGCCGAAAGTTCCATCAAATTCTTGAACGCCCGAGCGCGCCGATCGAATGCGAGACGCCGTTTCCGGCAGCAGGCGCTCAAAGTAAAAGCGAGCCACCGCGAATTTGTTGCGATAAAACGGATCGACGTTATCGCCGTCGGCCTTGATGCGCGCCAGCGCAACCTTGGCCATCCGGGCCCAGAAATACGCGTACACCAGATGTCCGACGATGCGCAGATAGTCGACCGCCGCACCACCGGCTTCGTCCTGATTGGCAAACGCCTTCATGCCGATCTCGGTGGTGAGCTTGGTGACCTTGTCGCCAAGGTCGGCCAGCGGCGTGACGAACTCGCTCATCTCACTCGCAGTGCCGTTTTCCTCGATGAATTCGGTAATCAGTTTGCCAAACGCCTTCAGTCGCGCGCCGTTGTCCATCAACACCTTGCGACCCAGCAGATCAAGCGACTGGATCGTGTTGGTGCCTTCGTAAATCATGTTGATCCGCGCATCGCGCACAAATTGCTCCATGCCCCATTCTCGGATGTAGCCGTGGCCACCGAGCACACCCAGACATTCCGACGCGCACGCGAAGCCGTTGTCGGTCATGAACGCTTTCACGACCGGCGTCATCAACGCCATCATGTCGCCAGCGAACTTCTTTTGCTGCTCGTCGGGGTGGTGCAGTTGCAGGTCGGCCATCAGCGCCACCCAATAGGCGAATGCGCGGCCGCCTTCGGCGTAGGCGCGCGCGGTCAGCAACATGCGGCGCACGTCGGCGTGCACGATGATCGGGTCGGCCGGCTTGTCGGGCGCCTTGACGCCCGATAGCGAGCGGCCCTGGATCCGATCCTTCGCATACGCGGCGGCGTTCTGATACGCGACTTCATTCAAGCCGAGCCCCTGAACGCCGACACCAAGGCGCGCGCCGTTCATCATCGTGAACATCGCGTTCAAACCTTTGTTCGGTTGGCCAATCAGCCAACCGGTTGCGCCATCAAGATTCATCTGGCAGGTCGCGTTGCCGTGGATTCCCATCTTGTGCTCGATGCCACCGCAGTACAGACCGTTGCGCGCACCGACTTTGGCATCCGCCGCCAGCTCCAACCGGTAGAAATTTCGGCACGATGAAAAGCGAGATGCCTTTCGTCCCCTGCGGCGCATCCGGCAGACGCGCCAGGACCAGGTGAACGATGTTCTCGGCAAAGTCATGCTCGCCGGAAGAGATGAAGATCTTTTGCCCCGACAATTGATAGCTGCCGTCGGCTTGAGGTTCGGCCTTGGTCCGCAACATTCCCAGATCGGTCCCGCAGTGCGGCTCGGTCAGGCACATCGTTCCGGTCCATTGCCCCGTGGTGAGTTTCGGCAGGTAGAGATTCTTCTGTTCTTCTGAGCCATGCAGCAGGAAACATTCAGTGGCTCCAATCGTCAGCCCCGGATACATCGCCCACGCCTGATTGGTCGAATACTGCATTTCATAAAACGCGATCTGCAGCAGGTGCGGCAAACCCTGGCCACCGTACTCAGTCTCTCCCGCCAGTCCTGGCCAGCCGGCAGCGCAAAAGGCGTCGATACGCCTCTTTGAATCCGCGCGGCGTCTTGACCGAATGGGTCGCCAGGTCGTACGTACATCCTTCGGCATCACCTGACTGATTGATCGGCAGCAACAACTCCTCACAGAACTTGCCGGCTTCTTCGACCACCTGATTGACCGTGTCGACGTCGAGTCCGCGTAGCGCGGCAGTTTATTGAGCGTGCCACGGCTTCCAGCACTTCGTGAAGCACGAATTGCTGATCGCGCAACGGGGCTTTGTAAATCGGCATCGGAACTCCTGTAATTCGCTTCTAGTTATTTCAGCGGCGCGCCGCGGCGATCAATCGGCTCAAACCGGCCCGGGCACGTTTTGCGCTGTCGGCCGAGCGGAGCAGGCGTGCGTCTTGATGCATCGCAAGCATCAATCCATAGATTTCAAAACGAGCTGCTGCGCGTCGGCGTCGGCCGTCAGATGCCGCTCGCTAATCGCCTGCCGGATCGCCTTGATCAATTCGCGCTTCCAGCCGGCAATGATCGCGACCATCTCGTCGCGCAACGGGCCAGGGACATCGTCGTACTCAACCGCGCCGGCGATCATGATGCAGCCGCGCGTCAACTCACGCGCCAAAAACGCAACCCAGCGTTCAAGATGGCCTCCAGCCGAGGCAAGCCACGCGGCTTTGTTACCGCGGGTCGCAAGCACTTCGTCGACGAAGCGTTGTACGTACGCTTTCAGCACAGCCAGCTGCAGCTCTTCGCGCGAGCCGAAATGCGCGAAGACTCCGCTCTTGCTCATCTGCATCGAATCGGCGAGCTTCCGATCGTCAGGCCTTCAAGCCCGTCTCGGCTCGCGGCCTGCAGCGCCGCCTCGACGATCGCAGCGCGCGTCATATCGCCCTTGCGCAGGCGACGTCGGACGGATCGATGCGTGGGGGAGGGAATATTGCATCAGGGGAAATAAAAATCGAACGTTCGTACTATTTCAGACGCGGCTTTGGCAGGTCAACCGGCGATTAGAGGCGCGCGACTACTTCGAGGTTGCTGCTCGGGATCGAACAACGTCTTGACGTGGTCGACAAAGAGCCGCACTTTCAGCGACAGATGCCGGTGGCTCGGGTAAACAGCCCAGATGTCACCGCTGGGTAGCCTCGAAAACCGGGCAATACGCGCATCAGCTTTCCCTGCGCGATGGCGTCAGCGACCAGAAAATCGGGCTCGCACACGATCCCGAGCCCGGCGATCGCCGCCGCTACCAGCGTCTCCCCGCTATTGGCGTGCAGGCTGCCGGTCACACGCACGTCATGTGTCTGTCCGGAGGAATCGGTAAAGCGCCAACTTCGCGGCGCACTCGCGTACGCATACGTCAACACGTTGTGAGCGGCTCAGGTCCTGCGGCGCCGAGGGGTTCCATGCCGCTTTAGATAGTCGGGCGAAGCGCAGGCGATCAGCTGCATGGACCCCAGACGGCGCGCCACCAGTCGGTCACTGCCCACCTGCCCGACGCGGATCGCGAGATCGAAGCCTTCGTCGACCAAATCGACGATGCGATCGGACACGACAACCTCGAATTTCACTATCCGGATAACGCTCGACGAAAGTCGGCAATCGCGGGTGCCACGCGTTTCTCCGCCATGTTGTACGAGCACGTCAGGCGCAAAGTGCCGCGCGGTGCGGCCGCCGACTGGCCGACGATCGCCTCGGCCTCCGCCAGATCGCTCAACAACGCGACCGAGCGTTCATAGAACGCCTGTCCGCTTTCGGTCAGCGACAGCCGGCGCGTGGTGCGATTTAACAGGCGCGCTCCAAGATGCTTGCTCGAGATCCCCGATCTGGCGCGACAGCGATGAAGTCGACGTTCCCAAGCGCTCTGCGGCCGCGACGAAGCTGCCGCTTTCAACAACGCGCACAAACGATTGCATCGCAGACCAGCGATCCATGCGCGATTCTCCCGTATTTCGGGATGAACATTTGCGCCGTGCCACCTTTGTCTCTCAATGCGGCCCGTCTACATTGCATCTCAGTCGAAACCAAAGGAGAAATGATGATTGACGCTCGCACAGCACCTTACGCAGCGTTGACGTTGCGCTTAGCGCTGGGTGCAATGTTCATTGCGCATGCATTACTGAAAGTATTCGTCTTCACAGTGCCCGGCACTGTGCAATTTTCGAGTCGCTCGGCCTGCCTGGAATCCTTGGCGTACGTGACGATCGGCGCCGAGTTGGTCGGCGGCGTAATGCTGATACTCGGAATCGGAACACGCTGGGTCGCTGCGCTCTTGATACCCGTGTTGCTGGGAGCGACCTGGGCACATGCGCCCAACGGATGGCTGTTCACGGCCGCCAAGGGAGGGTGGGAGTATCCGGCGTTCTTGAGCGTTGCGGCGTTCGTTCAAGCGCTGCTCGGTGACGGCGCACTGGCGCTGTCGTCCGTGTTCAAGTACAAACCCGCAGTGCGGCTACGTACGGCTTAACAGATCACTACGATACGAAAGGACTTGCAATGAAACTCTACTTCTCTCCGGGCGCTTGCTCGCTGTCGCCCCACATCGTGTTGCGCGAATCGGGCCTCGCATTCACGCCGATCAAGGTCAACCTGAAGACGCACCAGCTCGACGGCGGTGGCGACTTCTATGCCGTCAACCCAAAAGGCTACGTGCCGGTATTCGAGCTCGATGACGGCACTCGTCTGACCGAAGGACCGGCCATCGTGCAATACATCGCCGACCAGGCGCCCGCCGCAAAGCTGGCGCCTGCGAATGGAACGATTCAGCGCTACCAGCTGCAGGAGTGGCTCAATTTCATCACAGCCGAGGTGCACAAGCAGTATTCGCCGCTGTTCGATCCGAGCACGTCCGAAGAAGTCAAGACGAAGCAGCGCGAAAAGCTGGCGAAGCGCTATGACTGGATCGCGCAGCAACTCGGCGACAAGGAGTACCTGACTGGGCTCGACATTCACCGTGGCGGACGCATACCTCTTTACGGTGACGAACTGGGCAAGATCGACAGGAATCGATATGTCTCGCTGGCCGGCATTGCAAAGCTATATGAAACGCGTCGCTGCGCGGCCGCATGTGCAGGAGGCACTGAAAGCCGAAGGGCTGGTGAAGTAGCGATGTTGCCGACGGTGTTCGTCTCGCACGGCTCGCCGATGCACGCGATCGATGCCGGGCGTGCCGGCGACGTGTGGGCGCAGCTCGGCCGCACGCTGCCGCGCCCGTCGGCGGTGTTGATCGCATCGGCGCACTGGGAAACCGAGCTGCCGATGCTTTCGACCGCGCGGCAACCGGAGACGATTCACGACTTCGGCGGATTTCCGCCGGAGCTGTACAAGATCAGCTATCCGGCGCGAGGGGCGCCGGATGTATCCGAGCGTGCGATCCAAATGCTGCAGTCGAGCGGCGTAGCTGCGACCGCCAATGCATGCCGCGGGCTCGACCATGGTGCCTGGGTGCCGCTGCGCCGCATGTTTCCGAACGCCGACGTGCCAGTCGCGCAGGTGTCGATTCAGCCTTCACTCGATGCAACCCATCACTTGCGTGTGGGCACCGCGCTGGCGCCGCTGACGCGAGACGGCGTGCTGATCATAGGCTCTGGACATATCACGCATAACCTGCGCGACTGGATGGCCGGCGTGCGGCAACGAGGTTCGCGCGAAGTGGCAGACGGGGCGGCCGATCCGTACGTTGTCGAGTTTCGGGAATGGATTGCCGAAGCGCTGGCAAATAACGACCGCGATCGCCTTGTACGCTGGCGCGAGCTCGCGCCGCAATGCGTTACGCGCGCATCCGACGCCCGAGCATTTCATGCCGCTGTTTGTGGCATTCGGCGCGGCGTCTGCACCCACCGGGCACGCCCGCGCGTTAAGCGTCTCGACGCGGGCGTTGACAGTGGCGTGCTGGCGATGGACGCCTACGTGTTTTGGCCGTCCGGCCGAAGCTCTGAGTTCGTAGCGCGGTGCCGGCACTTCAACGACGCGGTCTTCGGCCACCGCGATGACGCGGTCGCCTTGTTCACGGTCAATGACAGCACCCCCTGTAAAGGCCCCAAAGGCAGGCAGCACCGTCAATCCATCCCGCAGCCAGAAGCACGGCAAGCGAATGCTGGCGTCGGCACGCCCATGAAGGCGAATTGCAGGATGAACGTGCCCCGCTAACGCTGAGGCACCGTCCACGAAGCGCGGGTAATGGCAAAAAGCAAACCCGCCGACGCGCCATGGATCTGATTCTCGGCGAACGCGTAGCGCTTCCGGCGGCGCACCAGCTTTGCGATCGTGATTGCCTTCCACCAGAATGAGATCAAGCGTTGCATAACGCTCGCGCCACTGATGCAACGCAGCCAGCGTGGGCACTGCGTGCGCCTCACGGGCGTGAAACAAATCGCCGAGAAATACGACCGTGTTCGGTTGCATGCGGTCGATCAAATCACTGAGCCGCGACAAGGTGTCCGACGTCGTTCCATGCGGTACCGGCACGCCCAACGCGCGGAATGTCGCGGCCTTTCCGAAGTGCAGGTCTGCCACGACGAGCCAGCGACGCTCCAACCAAAATGCCGAGCGGCCGGCCGAGCAGAATCCAATCCGCGTCGCCGATCTGAACCTGCAATTCAGTCCGCAATGCGCTTCGTGCAGCAGCTGGTCACAATTCAGTCAGCGTGTATCCGCGCGCACGTAGCAGACTCGACCAACCCTTGCGGGCCGACCAGATGCAGCGCGCCGACCGCGAAAACATACGGACTTGCCGTCAGCCATCATCGTCTCGATCTTGCGCACCATCTGCGGATGGCGGCCGAGCAGAATCGTGTCGACCGTAAAGCGCGACCCGACTGACGATTGTGCGCGCATCTCAACCAGCAGACGCTCGAGCGAGCCTCGATCCGCCGTTTCCCACGCCTGCACGATTCGATTCAGCTCGCGACGGGCGGCACGCGACTCAACGGCCTTGACCGCCTCTTCCAGAAACGAGATCTGTGTTGCCCATGGGGCCTTCTCATAAAGCTCGAACTGCTGCTCGATGCCTTCGAACTCAAGAATGGGCTTGTTGTCGGTTTTTGCCACGCGCAGCAAGTAAGCCTCAACCGATAGCCCTGGCACATAACCCGCCTGCGCGGCCTCAAATAGCGCGAGCACGTTGGCCAGCATCCACGGCTTCATTCGCATCATCGGCGCCGGATCGAGCTGATTGCGCGACAACAGGGATTCAACGCGTTGCCGCAACTCGGGAGTCAGTCGGGTTTCAAGGCCCGGAGTTCCCTCCGGATACTGCGCATATTTCTGCGTGGCTGCGATCGCGCGCGCACTGTCGGAAACATCAGCCTCCAGCACGATCGCATCGGCTCGCTTCAAGGGCGCGAGCCGCGACGGCGGTAACGGATAAAACTCGGGGCGGCCGACATGAATCGTGCCAAACAGCCAGGCAATTTGCTTGCCTTTGCGCACTTCCCACAAGAATCCGCGCCGCTCGCCATTCTGTGCATGACTGTCGCCGACCCACATCAACGGCAGCAGCGCACAGCACACAAAGGCCCAGATCAATCGGCTAATAAGCGACGAATGCGGCGAATCAGACATGACGTAAACATTGTACGGTTGCCGTTGCTCGCAGCCGGAGGTCTGATTAGACTGCGCCGAACTCTATATAGGGAGCGGGTATGCGCAACTTGTTAGTCGGAGCGTTATTGGCGTGTGCGGCAGCGACGGCTGCGGCACAGCAGGTGCAGTCGCCACCCGGGTATTTCGGTGCCGGCTTGGGCGTTTCGCAATATCACGATTTCTGCGCCAGTGGCGCTGGTAGTTGTGACGAAGATGGCACTGCATGGCGCGTGCACGCGGGCTATATGTGTCGACCATGGATCGGTTTGGAAGGTGCGTTCATTCATTTCGGTGAGGCTCACCAGCCGGGATTTCTGCTTAATCCTCCGGTCAACACAACGCCATTACCCAGTGCTTCGGACGGTCGCACTTACTCAATGGGCTCTGTTTGCGGTGTTGCGCGCACCGCTCGGGCCGGTGGGACTGCATGCGAAAGTTGGGCTATGCGGCAGTCACGTCGAAGTTCGTGGGCAATGCGGCGGTGCAGGACAACACCACGGGCGCCGTAACTTACTTCAACTCGCTGGCGCGCGAAACCAAAGGTCGCTTCATCTACGGCTTGGGCGCCACATATGACTTTGCGGGCCAATGGCAAGCGCGTTTTGATTGGGACCGCACTGAGGGCAAGGACAACATCAATCCGAAGTACGACGTCGACGCGTACACATTCGGCTTCGGCTATCGCTTCTAACGCACTGCCGCCTACAAACGGCCCTGCCATGCAGGGCCGTTTTGCTTTTACGATCTCGCTATAACGGCTTCATGAAAGTTGGCACGACCCCCTATCGATCGATCTGGCCGATCGGTGACAATGCTGTCGGCATCGTCGACCAAACGCGTTTGCCGCATACGTTCGCGACGCGCATCGTGACTGGTAGCGACGACATGATCGCCGCGATCCAGACGATGGCGGTGCGCGGCGCGCCGCTAATTGGCGTGGCCGGCGCCTACGGACTGGCGCTCGCGATGCGCGACGAAGCAAGCGACGCACATCTTGCTTCCGCGCTACCAACGCTTGAATGCAGCGCGCCCAACGGCAGTCAACCTGCGCTGGGCACTTGACCGAATGCAAGCCGCATTATCGCCATTGCCGGTCACGCAGCGAGCCGCGCGGCATGGCTGGAAGCAGCACGCATCGCAGATGAGGATGTCGCGCTAAACCAGTCGATAGGTCGTCATGCAGCTCGCCTGCTCCGAACAATGCACGCGAGCTTCAACGTCCTTTGCAGATTCTCACCCATTGCAATACGGGCTGGCTGGCGACGGTCGACTTCGGCACTGCACTGTCCGGGATCTATCAGGCGCACGATGCCGGCGTTCCGCTGCACGTGTGGGTCGGTGAAACACGCCCTCGAAACCAGGGCCTGTTGACGCGTGGGAACTGGCGGCGCACGGCATACCGCACACGTTAATTGTCGACAGCGCAGGTGGTCATCTGATGCAACGGGGTGATGTCGATGTGGTTCTCGTAGGCGCGGACCGCGTCACGGCTCGCGGAGACGTCGCAAACAAAATCGGCACTTATTTGAAAGCCCTCGCAGCACACGACAATCGGGTGCCGTTTTATGCAGCTGTTCCCTCCCCAACAATCGACTGGTCGCTGCATGATGCATCCAATATGCCGATCGAGGAGCGCGCAAGCGATGAGGTCAGTCGCGTGTCCGGCATCGGTGCTGACGGAGAGGTCGGCACGCTGCGGATCGCTGAGCAAAACACCGCCATTGCCAATCCTGCGTTTGACATCACGCCGGCGCGACTGATTACCGGCATAGTGACCGAGCGCGGCATCGCAGCGCCCGCCGAGCTGGCGAAACTGTTCCCGGAGCATCGACGCGCGGCATGATTTCTGCCTGACGACTCGATGCACAAAAACATCGTTGAATCGGGCGCCACCGCAGCGTCGGGAATCGCCTCAAGAGGCGCCCGTCCGTCGGACGCTACGCCGTCTGACACCGCCTATTCTGGGTATGTTCAGCCCTCCGCGGCCCGACAGAATGCCGGGTCCATTGGCTTTCGTAACGCATGACCCCGCAAAGCTCGCCCTATCCATCTTCCGGCGAAGGCGTCGGCCGTTTCCGCGGTTCGGTGCGCGCCACGCTCTGGCCGACATGTTCGCTGACCGGCAGCGAGCGCTGGTTTGACGAACTGTATTTGTGGACCGAAGGCGGCAGCGCGTCTACCACCGAACGCGCCGGCATTCAGATTCACGCGTTGCGTAACGCGTTCGACTGGTTGGCTTACGATCTCGTCGATCGCATAGGCGTCACCGTTTCGTTCGGCACAGTCGAGCGCTCGCTCGATCCGCTGACTGAGCTGTTTGAAAAAAATCTATTGCTCGCGCACCGAATGTTCGTGATGTTGCGCGGCACCCCGCAGCGCTTGCGCTCGCGCTACCGACTGCGCGCATTTGCCGACATGCTGCGCGGTTGGCAGTTTCCGGTTGGATACCGAATTTCCGCAGCCGCGAGTCAGCATGGAGCTTTCCGGCATCGATTTAGTGCAGCCGATCTTTGCGAAAGTACTGGCAACGACATCAGCGCGCGCCGAAGCCTGGAACGATCTTGCACTCGAGGTTCGGGCACTTTCGCTCGACACGAAGAGCACCATCGTGGGAGCACTGGAGACGCGCCAGCAACAGCAATCGGCCAGCCGCGTCGGCTTCGAGCTCGGCCAGGGGCGAGCGATTCGAATGCCCTATCCGCCCCCTACGCTACCCACGCGAAGTTAGTACTCCGTAGTTCGGGTATTTAGCAGAGAATCGGCCACCCGCTGCATTTCGCAAAGCGGTGGCACCATCTGTTATTGATGACAAGCAAGACCTTCTACTCCGAGCAGCTTGGTAGTCACCAGGTCGAACTCGATCCCACTGTTGATTCGCTGAGTCGCTTCGGCTCGCGAGTGCGCGCGCTGGTGTGGCCGACGCGAACTCTGGTGGGATCACAGCGCTGGTTCGACGAGCTCTACGTCTGGACCGCCGACTTCGAGCCCGATCGGTCGCTGCGTTCGCAGATTCAGCTGGCGGCGATGGAGCATGCATTTTCGATGCTGGAGCACGAAAGAGTTGAGCGCGTCGCCGTGACGGTCTCATTCGGTTCGGTCGAAAGGTCATTGGAGGCGTTTGCCAACGTCTTGGAAGCGCATCGATATACCGCGCATCGCCTTTCGGTTTTGCTGCGTGGCGCGATGGAGCGTTTGCGCTGGCCGTATCGCGTGCGCGAGTTCATCGATCTGCTGCGCTCGTATCAGATAGCGGTCGGCTATCGCTTTGCCGAGCCGCGTCCGAGCATGGAAATGTCGGCGATCGATTTCGTCGCGCCGGACTTCGCGAAGATGCTGGCGCCGATCAGCTCGCGTGAAGAGACGTGGCAGGAGATGTCGCGTGAAGTCAATGCGCTTGGGCTGACGCGTGAAACGTTTGTGCTCGCCGGAATTGAGCGCGAAGAACAGTTGAATCTGGCGCGCAATACCGGATTCGTTCTGGGGCAGGGACGCGCGCTGAAGAAGCCGTATTTCCCTCCGCGCGTGTTGCGGCCGCGCTGACGGCCTTCAGTTCACCCGCACCCGGAATCTCGCTTCAAAGCTTGGGTTACTTCCGCCGCTGGCGCCGGCGAAAACACCTTTCGGATTGATGCGGATGCAGTTTACGGCTGCATCGAATCCGTTGACATCGGGCACGGGCGTGTAGTTGAACGACGAGCAAGCCGTGTTCGAAAACGACACATCATCCGCCGCGCTGCCAAGGCCGCTGAAGGTGTAAGTCAATCCACTCGAGGGCGTGCCATCGACGAATGCGATGGGCCCGGAGCCCGCCCCCCCAAGATCGCCAACGAACATCCAGGTGTTCGCCGGAATCGGATCCACGATCAGCGTCGTGTTGTTGTCAGCCGCTCCGACACCGGTGTTGGTCACCTGGATTGAATAAGACATGACGGCGCCCGGAATCGCCTTCGGCAACGTCGTTCCGTTGACCGGATCAGAAACAAGCAACACGCTCTTCGCCACAGTGAACGACGGTACGCCCACCGACAGCGTTGCGCTCGCAGCAACTGTATTGGTGCCTCCGCTAGTGCTCAGTGCGCCCACCGGGATCGTGTTGGTGTAGACGCCGGCAACGGAGGCCGTGACATCCACCGTAATCACGCACGAGCCGTTGGCGGGAATAGCGCCGGCGAGGAGCTGAATGCCGGCATCGCCTCCTCTAAGTATGCCGCCATTAGGATCGCGCAACTGACCTTACCACCGCACCCGTTATTTCGCAGGGGGGGAGAAGCTACGGTCAGAGCACCCGGACTTGTGGGGAACACATCTGTAAACGTCGCACCGGTCATCTCGACAGCGGTCGGATTGGTCAGCGTGATCGTGAGCGTGCTGTTTGCACCGCTCGCGATACCGGCAGGCGTGAACGACTTGGTAATGATTGGTTGTGCAGCCACGTCGCCGATGCCCAGCGTTAGCGCCAGCATCGCGATTAGTCGTAACAATGTCGATTGCACTTTGATCATGGCAATTTCGAAGACCTGCTCTTGTTCAGGCCGAGTGTGTCCTGATCAAACTTCGCGCGCACGCTTAGGAAAAAACCTTTGGCGCGATACTCCGCACCGGCGAAGTCCCGATCATTGAAGCCAAGAACGTTGTAGCCGGCAGCGATCCATGTGTTTTCCATCAGGCGATAACCCACCGATGCGCCAGCGCTGTAGTCGAATGCCTTGCTGTTCCATGAGTGCAGCACGGCGCCGCTCAGGCCTATATCCCAGTTCCTCCCCACATCCCGCCGCACTTCGGCGCCGAGCAAATCGTTGTAGCCGCTGTACGTAGTGCCATCGACCCGGTCGAACACATACTTGGCTCCGTATTGGAAGCTCCACTGCGTATAAGTGTTCGGCGTGTAGTTTGCATTCAGATTATTTATGAGCTTGCGCACGCGCACACTGGTCTCACCGAGGCCGATCGTCTCGTCGATCACGTCGAAGCGATCGAGCAGAATCCAGCGACTTGCCGACGGCCGCAGTGCGTAGGCAATCCGGCCGTCAAACTTGCTTGCGTGAGCAAGTGCGGAATCGCTTTCGCTATAGATGAAGCCTGCGGCAACCGTGCGGCCTGCACCCAGTAAACGCTGCGCGCCAAGCAGGATATTCAGCTTGTCATCCAGATCGGAGTGTCGCCATTCGACGCGGCCGTTGCCGCTCCAGCTCTCGTTCAGATAGCCCAAGCCCACGGCCACCGCGGTGTAATCGCCAGCAGTGCTTCCCGACGCCAGCGGCACGTTCGGGTTGAGCTGCGGCAGCGTCTGTTTCAGGGTCTGCGTGCGATCGATCAGGAAGTCGGCCTGCCACAGCTGATTGATCTGCAACTTCTGCGTCAAACCGAGGCCGGAGTACAAACGCACGCCGTCGTTTCTGACTTCGTTGCCGACCGAGCTGGCGATCTCCGCGCCCGACCACGGTGATGTGCGCAGGCCGACGCGCGTCATGTCGGCCGACAGATTTTCGCCGCGAGCGAATTCCTGCTCTGCGAACACCGTGGTGAGTTCGGTCAACCTGTATTCGGCCCCGAGCAGGTATCGATCGGGAAAGTCAACGCTCTGATCCTTGCCGAACAGTCCAAGTTCGACGTTCGCCCTCAACTTGAGCCGACGGTCGAATAGTTCATAGGAAACACCGGCTAGCGCCTGATTGCTTTGCGCTTCCTTGCCGTCAGCGTATTCATCATGCACGTAGCGCAGTCCTGCACTTGTTGTCAGAACATCGCGCCGCCACTGCACCTGGCCCTCGGCAACTTCACGCGAAGCATCGGTGGTCAACGTATCCTGGCGATAAAGTTGCCCATCCAGCTGCACAGAATCGGAGAGTCGGTAGCGCGCATCACCGCCGAATTTGCGAGTACCGATTTCGGAACCCGATTGCTGGCCGAGACCGAAGCCGGGATCCTGCTTCCGCGCGTAAGCGCGAGCCGAGAGTTTTTCGTCCTCGCGCAGCGCCTCAAGCTTCCACGCCTTGCCTTCGTTATCAACGCCGGCGACCGAGCGATCGGTGGCCGCATACTCGCCCTTCAGCGTCGTCTTCTGATCGGGCTTGTAGGTGACGTCCGTGCCCACCAGATCGCCGCGTGCACCGACGTTGCCTTCATGAATGCCGGTTACGCCGACTTCAACTTCCGGCAATGGTTTGTATGCCGCGCGCCCGCCGTAGCTCAGCTTCTCATCGCCCTTATCCGCGGATTCGTAATCCGCGACGATAAACACGGGATTGAAGCCAGCGTCGCGCGCGGGGATCGGTTCGCGGAAGAACAGCGTGCCGAGCGCGTAGTCGATGTCGTAATCGAGATATCGCGTCAGCGTACGGGTGCTGATGATGACTTCACTGTGGAAGCGATCACGCACCTCGATGCGAATTTTGTCCGAGTTGACCGCGATGTTGAGACGCGACAAGCGGTACAACCCTGAGGTGCCGTCGCCGGGAATCTCGTCTTTGACGAACGCCTGCGCCGTCATCGTCGCGAATGCGTTGTAGGCAATTGTCTTGCCCTGATACTCGGACTTGATGCCGTTCAGCGTGCGGCTGTAACGCGATAACTCAGTGACTGTCAGCCCGGTGTCGTAGTCGCCGAACAGTGCGTAAAACTGGGCCCTCTCGATGCGCAGATAGAGCTTGCGCGTAGAGGCGGCATCGAACTGCGGATCAGTGGCGTCCGCGTACAGCGTATAGAACCGGTTTGGATCGATGGCCTGTCTTAGTACGGTCGCATCTGCGCGATTCGGCAGGCCCCGCTCCTTCGCGGTGTCGTACGCAAGAGTCAGCAGATACTCGCCTTTGATCTCTCCCTTCGCGTAAAACGCAAGCCGGTTCTCGTCGAACAGTTTGTCGTCGGCGTTCGCATCCTTCAGCGCTTCGTGATTACCACTCAACTGCTTGTGGCCCACCGTGCCCTGCGCAAAGCCCACCAGGATCCAATCACGCTTGCCCGGTGCCAGCCACACGCGAACCTCCTGCCGCTGGCGGTCACTGAGCTGGAAAGTGAGGACGACTTCACCGGTCTTCGTCGTCGGCGCCAGCTCGATCAACGCGGTGCCGTCATCGCCAACCTCGAAGCGCGGCTTGCCACCGAGGCGTCCGGCGAGCGGATCGCGCTCGATTCCATCAAGCTGGTCTTGAGCTTGATACGGTTCGTTGATCTGGAACTCGCCGCTCAAACCCTGGCGGACAGCGCGGCCGTCCTTATCGGTAAAGCGCACCGCGATGACCGGTCGCGTTTTACCGTCTGCAGTCAGGCGCGATTTGTTCTCGTCAAGAACACGTTGGTGGGCGCAAACGCGTAATGAATCGTCCTGGTTTCCTCGCGAACGATCTTGCCTTCGGCATCGCGAACGATCAGCGTGAACTGATTAGCACCCTCGCTGAGGCTGACCCCGCGCCACGTGGAAAGTGCGACGCTGCGTCCGGCATTGAATAGCGTGCCTTCAAAGTTCAACGCGCTGACCTTCGCGCCGTTCAAGTTGAGCTCCAGTACGTGCGTGGGATCGTGCTTGACCGCGACCTTGATCGCGGGGATCGCGGGGTTGAAGCTACTCTGAGGATGCAACCACTCGACACCGGGCTCAGCCGTCGCCAGCCACTTCTCATCGTATGGCAGCAGTTCGACACGCTGCATGCGCCGCGTTGCCGGAGTAGGTTGCGGTGCTGGCGGTGCTGCAGTGGATGCGCCGGCGGGTTGCGCGTTCGACTGATCCGCGCCAACCTTCTTCACGTAGAAGTCAGCTCGCCACAGCGATCCGCCGCGCACGTTGACGAACTGCGAATACTTACGGCCCGCAAACCGCGTGTTGTCTGCACACGGCAACAGCTCGTAGCCTTCCGCCAGCGAATCGAGATCGAGCTGAACGACGTGGGTTCCCGGCCGGATATCGTCCAGATGCCAATTGCCGTCCTGGTCGGTCAGCGCGTAGCGTCCGTCTTCCAGCCCGACGCGAACGTTGGCGAGCCCCTTGCGGTCTTCACCGCGCTGATCGCACGAACCGACGATCACGCGGCCGACCAGTATCGCGCGCTCGCGAAACAGATCCTCTCTTACCAACACTGTTGCGCGCGCGACATTCGACGTGATTGGCGGCACAGCCTGCGCAGTGTTCTCGGCGTTACCCGAGCGAGCACCGCCGGTGACTTCTGCGACATATCGCAGCGCGACCGTCGCACCTGCGGCGACGTTGCCGATGCTGAACGTCACGCTGCGGCCATCCGCCGAAACGATCGCTTCGGTCACCGGCGCGCCGTTCAGTCGCGCGGATCCCACCTGGTAGCGGAAGCCCGGCGGCAGGCGGTCGACGACACGTGCATTGAGCACCGGCGCGAGCGCGCTGTTGTTTCGAATTGCCAGCGCATAGGGCACAAAGTCGCCCACACCGACGACCGCCTTGATCGAGGTCTTCACGATTTGCAGGCTGCCGCTCGAAGGATCCAGCGGCACGTCGATTTGCACAGCCGGCCCTGGATTCAGCATGAACGTTTCGCCACGCGAGCCGGAGACGATCGAGAACGGTGCGCCCGACAAGGCTTGCAGTGTCGCCGTGGCAACTGTCGACGGAAAACTGAAGTCGGTCGGCGGGCTGATACGCAGCTGATACGTCCCCGGCGCCGCAAGCGGGAAGCGATAGCTGCCGGCAGGCAGGCTGACCGTTGTGCCGCACGCGGCAAACGAGCTGCCGCTGATCACACTCGCCGGATACGGCGTCACGCCGTCATCACAGAAAACCTGCGCCGGAGTTCCGGTCGCGGTGTTGATCAACGTTACCGTTGCGCCGTTAACTGCACTGCCATTGGTCGAATCGAACACGAGACCGAACGGATCGACCAGTGCACCGTCGATCGTCGAATCGCTTCCATCGACGGTGTCGGTGTATGTCGCGCTTACACCGGTATTAACCGCGACCGACAGCCGGCAATCGTTCGCGACGACGGGACCAAACGTCGACTGGATATAACCGACGAACACGCCGGTCGATGGCCCGGTTTCGGTCAGGCGCAACGTTTCACTGTCGCCATTTGCGGACCTGATCGTCGTAATCACTGTCTCGGCGACGTTCGGATTCAGGTTCTGATCGAGGTCGGTCAGCTTGATGAAGACCGCTTCGCCACCGTGATAGAAGTTGGTCGGCGCCAGCCGGTAGTCGCCCGGCACCGCGAGCGGGGCCGTACTGCCAAGCGGAACTGGCCCCGACGACGGCACAAAGGGACCGGCAGCGGATCCCGAGGTTGAACACTGTGTGGCCGGCACGGTTTCAATCGCACCGGTTTGCTGTGAACCCGGCGGAACGAACTGCAGGAACTCGATCACCGACGGCGTGCGTGCCGCAGTCGTGATCGTCACCTGACCGTTGACGGAGACAGGGGTACCAGCCACCGAGTAGTTCGCGGTGGCGGTATTCGTGATGTTGGTGTTCGGTGGCGTTGCAGCGAAGAGCGGTGAATGCACCGAGCGTTGAGCAGACGAGCAACAACGCCTTGCACTGAGCGCGACCGAAATTGGACGCGCGCAGTGCAAGGCGGGCTGGAGCGAACCCCAGCCGCGCAATGCCACGAGCGGCGCGCATCAGCGCGCCGCTCGGTGCCAACAGCGAAGTCAAACAACGACACTGCCAAGCGACTAGATAATGGTGACGTTGAAGTACACGACTACCGATTCGTTCTGCTTCAGCTCACCCGCGGCGTACGTGCCTTCCGCCGGCATCGCGATGGCAAAGTTCACCGTCACGTTCGGGCTGACGAATTGAACGCCATCCGCATCGTTCGCGGTGGTGAAGAACTTCGGATACGCTCCCGGCCGTGTGTCGCCAATGACGTTAAGGATGAAGCCACGTCCGGCCGCGCTTTCCGGTATGCCCGGTGCAGCACTTACGCATCCGGCCGCGCCGCCTGCACCCGTCACCAGGTTCGCGATCGAACGTTGCAACCGCGATGTTGATTGCGTCAGTGACCGTGGTCAGGCTTGCCGAAGCAGCGCCAGCGGCGTTGGCAACCGTAATCGTGTAACGCACGATCGCCCCCGGGATGTTCTTCGGGTTGGTCACGCTATTGAACGGATCGCAGACCAGCGACGCGACCTTGGTTACCGTCAGTGCTGACGTCACAACGCGGTACGCGCTGCGTGCCGAATGTGCTGCATCGCGTGCAGGACCGTCATCGGTTCCCGCAGCATCGCCGAACACGATGTCTACGCCGGCTGTATTGGTCGGCGCCTCAGTCAGCGCTCCGCCTAGCCCTCCCGCACCGCCCGCTCTTGCAGTCGCGATCAGTCCTACGACGGAGTGAGCGCTTTGAGGCGCGCCGACGGGAATGTCGCAGACCACATACACAGTGCGTGTCGCATCTGCAGCCAGCTCGTCGATGAACGTCGCGGTGTCGGCTCCCGACTGATAACCGACGGTGGCACCGCTCTCGAGGAATTGCGAGCAAGCGCCGGTGTTGGCGTTGTCGGTACCGAACTGCACCTGACCGGCGGCGGCTTGGGCCGATGTCAACGCAAAGTCCTGCACTGTGTTGCCGGTATTGGTGACGGTAAAAGTCGTCACCTGTGCTAATGCGCCTGGCGCCACCTGGACGAATGCTGTGTCCGTGGTGGCGACAGTTACGTTGACTCGGTTGTCAACGACAAACGTTGTCGCCGTTCCTGCGCCCGACGTGTTGCCAGTGGGGGACGACCCGATTGCAGGTTGAGCTGTGCCACCCACCGAGTAGTTCAGCGTGGACAGGTTGTTGATGCTGGTACCTGAAGCCGTGCCGGCGGCATGGACCGTGCCGGTGCCGATCGCTGCGCTCATCGCAATGACGAGTGCCGCGATGCCCGATCTAAGACGGGCCGGCGGGCGTTTTAACTTGCTGCTTTTCATGATGCTTCTCCTATGTGAAACGTAAAGTGAAGAAACGTGGAAACTGAAACTGCGACATCGAAAATCAGACTGAGAATCAGGCGGTGGACCGGGACCCGATGGCCGCCCGCGCTGCAAGCGCGGCGGTCGCCACCATGGCGGGTACAGAATGGATACGAAGGCGAGATAGACGTTCATCGCGAATTACTTGACCACTGCGCGGAATCCAGCCGTGCCTGTCTTCGCAGGCGCGAGATCGCCGCGATAGGTCCAGCGGATGTGCGTGTAGTCGGTCGGAAGTGCCGGGCGCTCGCGCCCTTCGGGCGTCTTGACTCTGAGCTTGTCGGCCGTGGCGTATGTCTTGCCGCCATCGATCGAGAACGTTACGTCGGTGTTCTCACCGAACGTGCTGCCGCCGACGAAGGTCGTGTTGGCAGGTACCGGATTGGTGATCGCGATGTTGCCGGCCGGTTTCGCTGCCCTGGTTCGTGAATGTCGTCGTGTAGATGACTTCGGTTCCGGGCGTTGCCTTGTCCAGCGGCACACGCTTTTTCTCGACGACCCCCTGTGCGTTCTTGACTTCGATCTCGGTCTCGGCGACGTTCTTGACCAAGATCGGGTTTTGTTGCGCGATCGCAGATGTGGCAGCAAGTTGAAAAGCGATTGCAATGACGATGAACAAAGTACGCATGATTGATCCCCTTTTTGCCGGTTGATGCTCAGTTGATGACAACGCGAAACTCGATGGTGTGATTGATGGGTGCTGCGGTATTGCCAAAGCGGACTTTCACAACGCCGCCGAAAATTCGGCGCTGTCTGCATCGACGACATCGGTGCGAGCCGTGCCGTTGACGGTGATGCTGTTGCTGACGTAGGTCGTGTTCGCCGGCAGCGGATCGTCGAGCGCGAGGTTGTCCGCGGTGCCGCTGCCGGTGACTGAAAGCACAATGCGATACGTGACGATCGAGCCCGCTCGCACGCTCGTGCCGCCGGATGGATCGACAACACTGACGACCGACTTCGCAAGAACGACGGCGACACCACTGACGACGTAGCCACCGGTTTGACGCGCTTGGGCGCGCGTGGCGCCGACGACTGCATCTACGCCGCCTTGGCCCAGACCAGCGAGCGTGGTGCCAGGCGCTGCGTTGGCTGCGCCGGGCGTCGTTGCGGAGACAGTCAGCTCGACGCGGCCGACATTGCCTGTCACCAGCGCAGCTGGCGTATTGCTGACAACGTAAACGATGCGGCTCGCATCGGCTGCGAGCGCTGGATCATTGCTGCCGGCAACGTAAAGCGTGTCGGCATTCGGTCCCGAGACCTGGAAGCCGGGCTGTAAACCGTTTTCGAGAAAGATCGCGCCAGCTGCGCCGTTTGAAGGATCGAAGTTGTCGCCTGCAATAGCGTTGTTGCGAGCAAGCGAAAACGCTTCAGGACCGTTGCCGGTGTTGACAACGAGGAACGTCAGCGCGCGGTTGCTGTCGGGCGAGCTAGCCGCTACGTTGGCTGCGTCCTGCCAAACGAGTGTGACGTTGATCAGCTCGGCGACGGTGAGGGCAGCTGGCGGAGTAGTCGCGCTCTGCTGTGGGCCACCGCCGATGGAGTACGTAACTGTCGCGGCGTTCTGGATCACTGTGCCGGCAGCAGTTCCTGCGGCATTGACCGCATTTGGCACCGCGCAAAAAACGCCAACCCAAAACACCAACCTTCGCAACACGAAAGCCTCTCATCGTTGTTCCGACAACGAACACGTTCCCGTACCGGATACGCGCGATATTCTCGAGAGAGAGGGGTGTGTTTGAAGGAGGGTTAAGTGGCATGTTTGCTCGAGATTCAAGAGCGAAATGACCGCTTTTTCTACGCGGTGCGTAGGAGTTTTTCCGACAGCATCAAGCTCGTCGGTCATGGCTTGCCGGCGATCAAAACCCGCATGAATTAGGCTGTAGAAGTGCGCCTTCTTTGCACTTAAGGGCAGCGAGGTAGCGCGTGCGTCGCGGACGAAAAGCCTTCCGCTTCAACCGTTATTGCCACGGCTTCTTAAGCACGGAGAGCTTGAGTAACCGACGTTCCGCATCATGGACACGATCCGGTTCAACGGAGTCAAACCACGTCGCGGCCGACCTCTTGAGTCGATTTGATTTCGACAATTGCGGCAACACTGCCTTCGCAACCGCTGCATCGTTCAACTGCCCTAGCACGTCCTGCAATTCGGCCAGCGCTTCGACGTAGCGCTCGATTGCAGTCTTAGGTAGAACAACGGCGAACAAATCAAGCGCATAGCGCAAGCGCTTCGCAAGAATTCGCACTTGATGTCGCTGCGGTGGCGACAGCGCCGCAAAAAAACGCGCTTGCTTGAATAATTTCTTCGCCGCACCTTTTAACGCAGGAGCTGCCGCGTCGACAAACAACGCGCTGCCTGCCGGCACCGGGGTCATGCACCATTTTTCACCGTTGAGTATGAGTTCTGCGTAGCGTGACGATCGAGCCGCTTTGCGAATGTTCGCGTGCGCCTGCTGGCTCTTCAAGTTGGCTTTCGCAACAAGCAGCTTCAGGGCATCGGCATCCATGGCGTCACTTAGCGACGGCAGCATTTCGCCGGCGATCACGTCCCAGTCACGCGCGGCGCCGAGAACGTGCGCGAACCAGCGCAGCTCGTCGCTCAGTCCATGCGGCACATCACGCTCTTCGCCATCAAATAGTCGTATCGCGGAGCGCACGCGGCGCAACGCAACGCGAGCCTGGTGGACATACTCGGGATCGTCATAGCGGAGCAACAACTCGATGTTGGCCATCAGCACCGTAAGGCCGTGTGCGATCACCGCCCGCAGCACGCTCCCCGTGCTCGATCGGTTGGTCAAGTTCTTGACGAACCCTTTTGCCGACGCCTTGATTGCGGGTGGGCGCTGTTGCGACGCGAGTTGATACCCGCGCTCGGCCTTGCTTCGGACGACAGGCGTCAATGCCGGCGACTGTTCGCCGTCTGTCTTCAGCAGCTCGAGGGCCAACTCGATCAGTGCCGGCGGGTCGCCACGCTTCAGTTCAAGTTCCACTTCACAGATAGGTTCCTGCAGCGATCGGCCGTCATGCTCGACACTGATCTCACCAATGTCGAGAGCCACTTCGATCACGGCATCGCTACGCTCGACGTTCCACAGCGCGCGTCGCACTCGAGTGGTGAATACGGCCTTCAACTCTGAGGGCGTCTTCTGTTTTGCCAGCAGCTCTGGCAGCGGCGAGTCGTCCAGGCGCGCAAGATCGAGTCTGCCTTGTCCACTCACAACCCGCGCACGAGTCTCCCACTCGCCGCGACGGGCGACGGTGCCGCTGCTTTCGGAGTCAGCTTTAAGCGTCTGAACCCACCGCCGGCCAACCGACGCACGCGCAGCGACATCCGATGGCGCCGCAGCAGTAGATCGCGGGTGTCGTAATAGACATTGTCGATGTCTACTTCTGAACACGCCGACTGGGACAGTGCAGCGCTCTGCCTTAGCCGATCGACGTCGGCTGCAGCCAGCTGAAGCTTGAGTTCCGTTTCGGTCGGCGGGGCCGGCATGGCGTCGAAGGGAAGCGAAGGCGTCGGCGAGTTTACCGAGCAGGCCGATCCGTTATGACATGGCCCGCAAGGAGCGCTCCTCACCTAACGGCCCTCGCGGGCCGCTGCCCGGCCGGCTACGTGCGCTCGGCGATCGCCTTCAAGTTTTTCAGCCCATTCGAAATCGGGCGCAACTTGCCTACCCATTCGCGCGGGTCGGCTATCAGCGGGTAAGTCCTGTCGGGTGCCGCCGAGGCGTCAACCGAGCGCTGAACGTTGAACGTTGACGGCAAAGCGAGTCCAATGCCCAGTAGCAGCACGACGATTGCTACAAGCGTCAGATGCAATTCGTTTCACCCATCGCATTGCGGCACCTCCGTCGTGAGATCAAAGAGCCTAGCGCTCCTGAAGGAGTTGTGTGATGAGTCCACTTAAAACAGTCTTGTTCGCTGCCGCGGTCTCCGCGCTGGCGGCGTGTGCAACCCCCGCTTCACTGGCGCCCGGAACGACGCTCGATGAAGCGCGCGCGAAGCTCGGCAATCCGACCGGACGCTATTCGCTTCCTAACGGTGGCACGCGGCTGCAGTACTCCAATCAACCGTTCGATCAATCGGTGTGGAACGCCAATTTCGACGCGCAAGGTCGGCTCACCGGCGTTGAGCAGATGATGACCGATGCTGCATTCGCTCGGGTGCAGTCGGGCAAGTACACACGCGACGACGTGCTCCGCGACTTTGGCCAGCCCGCCGAGATGTTCTATTACAGACTGCGAGACGAACACGCGTGGATGTACCGGTACTTCACGTACGGCGGCTTCCATGCAGCAATGTTTGTGTATTTCGATCCGGCGGGAGTGGTCAAGCGGACCGAAACCGGCCTGGACCCCTGGGCGATACGAAACGGCGGCCGCAACGACTAGCTCCTTTGCGACGCTGCGCGTGCGAGCCTCGTGGCACAATTCGTGCCGCAATGTTGTACGGGTCCGATATCACCGCCAAGATTCTGGTCATCGATTCCCACGGGCAGCCGGTTCGCTGGGCATTGATGCAGCGTGCTGCGCGTTATTACGCGGCGGGTAAAGTCATTACCGAGCTCGGCGAAAACCTCTTCGGCATGGCCGGGGGCGTACAGGAAGCCACCGGCGCGCGCTCGGAATTCGTCACCAGCTCGATCGTGATGATCCGGGGCAGACACCGCATTCCATTCGGGCATGCGCATGTTGGCCTGACCAAGCACCGGCTGTTCGTGCGCGATCGTCAGATGTGCGCTTATTGCACAAATCGCTTCGCCGAGACGGATCTGACCGTTGAGCACATCGTTCCGGTATCACGCGGCGGTCGCCACGAGTGGACCAACGTGGTTACCGCGTGCCGTTCGTGCAACACACGCAAAGGCAACCGCAGGCCCGAAGAAGCCAATATGCCGCTCAGCTATGTCCCATATGCGGTATGCCGCAACGAAGGCTTTATTCTGAGCAACCGCCGCATCCTCGCAGACCAGATGACGTTTTTGCAGGCGTCACTGCCACGGCACTCGCGCTGGGCGCAGTGACGCGGCCAGCCGCGTTGTCGAATTGTCTGCTCGCGGCGGTCTGATCTTTCCATTCAAGTTCTAGCATTTTGCGAACTACTGTTCTTCTGCGGACCGCATTGGCCGCATGGAGAACAAAATGGCTTCGCAGTGGCAGCTTGAGATCGATGGTGAAGGCCAGCAGACAGAAGTGTCGTGCGGCTTTGCGGCGCGCATTGCCGCAGCGATCGCCATTCTTGCTGCGGTGACCTTCGTAGACGCAACTGTGCAAATGTCCGTGGGCTCTGCAGTGTCAGAGCACAGGCCCGCAGAGCGACCCATGCCGTCGGCATGCGGAGCCGAAGCAGTGGCGCGGGCTCAGCGCGAAGTCCTTCAAATACGTCCACCAGCCCCGGCCGTATACGCCTGAGGGCTGTAAAAACAAAGGCCACGCATGCGTGGCCTTTGTCCCTGCGGAATCTACGACGCTTACTTCAGATGCTTGCTCACGTATTTGGTGAGCTCGAACATCGACGCCTGAGCCTTGCCAAACAACGCGCGCAGCTTCTCGTCCGCATTAATCATGCGGCGATTCGCCTTGTCCTGCAGGTTGTTCTTCTTGATGTATTTCCAGATCTGACTCGTGACTTCGGTGCGCGGCATCGGCATTGAGCCGATGATCGCTGCCAACGGGCCGGTAGGCATCATCGGCTTCATGAATGCCGCGTTCGGCTTACGTGCAGTTTTCTTCTTTGCAGCCTTCTTGGCCGGTGCTCTCTTTACAGATTTCTTGGCTACCTTCTTCGCGGCTTTTTTGGCCGGCGATTTCTTGGCTGATTTCTTTCCCGCTTTCTTTGCCTTCTTCATTGCCATTAGTTTCTCCTTCTCGGGGTTGGTCACAGCGACAGGGTTCTCAATCCAAAATTGCAGAGAGCACTCTCGTTGCGTGACGCGATCCTAAGCGATTCAGAGTGAAATACAAGAGAAAAAATCGATTTTCAGAGGGCAATTGCGTGTCAGCAACGCGTTTTCTCCTCTGAAAATCTTCGAATGATGTGTGCAACGCGCACGAAAGCTATACAAGAAATAGGTGTTCTGTACCTGCGAACACAACATCTGGTATGCGTCAGGCCGCGCTGCTGCCCGCTCCAGATCGGCAATCATGCGGTCGATGCGCGGGCCGAGCTTCTCGGTGGTGACCTGTTCGCGTAGCCGCTCGATCATCAGCGGAAAAGCAAACGGAGACGCGCGCGAAAGAAGCCGGTAAACAATTTTCTGGGCACGCATGCGGGCGAGCGCGGCGTGCAGACGCTCGATGTCTAGCTCCTGCTCGAGGACCTCGCGCTCGGCCTGAGCAAGCAGCTTATTACCAGCATCGTACTTGCGGAATACCTCGTAAAACAGACCGGAGCTCGCCTGCAACTGCTTGACCGACTTTGGGGCGCCCGGGTAACCCTGGAAAATCAGCCCGGAAACGCGGGCAACCTCTCGGAAGCGCCGCCGCGCGAGCTCACCCGCGTTCAGGCTCGCCAGAACATCTTCCAACAGATTCTCAGAAGTCAGTAACTGATCGGAACGCGCCTGCCAGGCGCCCATCCAGTCAATATCGACCGGCGACAGCAACTCAAAGCCATAGTCGTTCATCGAGATAGAAAACGTTGATGGCGTGCCCTGGCCGATGCGGTACGCGAGCAGCGATCCCAGACCGATGTGAACGTGGCGGCCCGCGAACGGATAGACGAACAGATGTCGTCCTTCGCGCGAGCGCATCGACTCGACGACCAGCGTGTCGCGTGTCGGCACCTTTGACCACTTTGCCTGCAGCTCGATCAGCGGCCGCGCCAGCTGCATCTCCGGAGCGTCATAGTTTCCGGCCAGAGCCCCTTCGAGCTCGCGCAGCGCAGCGTCCGCCATTTCACTCGACAGCGGCATCTTGGCGCCCATCCAGCGCGGCACCGCACCCTGCCTGTTCTTCGCCGTGCGTACGTAGGCGGTCATCTCGTGCACACGAACCAGTTCGAGCATGCGCCCGCCGAATAGAAAAGTGTCGCCCTTGCGCAGACGGCTGATGAACGATTCCTCCATCACACCCACATCGCGACCGTTCATTGTCTTGATCAGCATCGATTCTTCGGAAACGATCGTGCCGATCGACATTCGATGCCTCTGCCCGATCCGCGCGTCCACGACGCGATAGACGCCTTCGGCGTCACGGCTTACTCGTTGATAGTCCGGATACGCGCGCAGCGCTTCGCCACCGCGGCCAACGAAGTCAAGCGCCCATTGCCAGTCTTCCTCTGACAAGGCCCGATAGCTCCACGAGTCACGCACTTCCGCAAGCAGCTCATCCTCGATGAAGCCGGTGCCGAGCGCGATGGTCACCAGATGCTGAACGAGGACGTCGAGAGGCCGCTCAGGCGCACGCCGTGATTCGATGCGGCCGTCACGCAGCGCGCTTCTCGCCGCGGCCGCCTCGACGAGCTCCAGTGTGTTGGTTGGCACCAGTGTCACGCGCGACGTGCGTCCCGGCGCATGTCCGCTCCGGCCCGCCCGCTGCAGCAATCGCGCGACGCCTTTGGGGCTGCCAATTTGAAGCACGCGCTCGACAGGCAGGAAGTCGACGCCAAGATCCAGGCTCGACGTCGCGACGACCGCCTTTAACCGGCCTTCCTTCAGCCCCATCTCGACCCAGTCGCGCACGTCTCGCGCCAGGGAGCCGTGATGCAGAGCAATCAGGCCGGCCCACGCTGGTTTCGATTCGAGAATGGCCTGATACCAAAGCTCGGCCTGCGAGCGCGTGTTGGTGAATACCAGCGTGGTCGACGCCGACGCGATCTCGCTGACCACCGGCGGAACCATCTTGATACCGAGGTGGCCACCCCACGGGAAGCGGCCCGGCTCCTCGGGTAGCAACGTGTCGACAAGCAGCGTCTTGTCGATCCGTCCCTGAACGAGCACGCCTTCTTCGCGATTAAGCAGAACCTGCATCGCGTGCTCGGTGTTGCCGAGTGTCGCCGACAACCCCCAGACGCACAGCGAAGCTGCGCGGCTGGGGTCGGCCACACTCGGCGGTTGCCCCTTATCAAGCCCCCCACCCCCGGCCCCCGCCCCGGGGCGGGGGGCTTCCGCGCGTTGCGCGGCGCGCTGACGCCCGAACGTGCGCAACCGCGCCAGTGCTAACTGCACTTGCACGCCGCGCTTGGTGCCGATCAGCTCGTGCCATTCGTCGACGACGATCATTGCCAGATTGGACAACTGCTCGCGAGAGTCAGCTCGGGTCAGCATCAGGCTCAGCGATTCGGGCGTCGTGATCAGCACTTCGGGCAATTGCTTCGACTGCCGCGCGCGCTCGGCGGAGTCTGTATCTCCTGTGCGGACACCGATTTGCCACGCAAGCCCGAGATCCTCGAGCGGCGCCGCCAGCGAGCGCGCTGTGTCGGCAGCCAGCGCGCGCATCGGCGTCAGCCATAACAGACGTAAACCTCCGCCCTTCACTTCTCCGGCGAGCGCGCGATTAAGCAGGGCGAACCACACCGCGTACGTCTTGCCCGAGCCAGTGGTGGCATGTAGCAGCCCCGAGCGCCCTTGTGCAACGTGCCGCCACACGTCACTCTGAAATTCGAACGGCTGCCAGCCGTGTGCAGCAAACCAACCGTCGGCGCTCGGCAGAGAGAGTTGCGCGCGATGCCGCGGATCGGCAGTTGCGGACGATGGCGCATCCGTCATGGCGGCTTGCCGCTGCACACGCGCCTTTTTTGCACGCAATGCGCGTAGCTGCGTTCCGACGTTAGGCCCGGGCGGTAGACCTCGATTGTTCATGCGGTGGTGGGCGAAAAAGAAAACGCCGCCCGCAGGCGGCGCTTCGTCCTTGCAATGTCTTCTACGGCTTGATGTTCAAAATCGTCATCGCCTTAGCCAGCGTGTCGACCGACTCCTGATGCTTGCCGGCCTTGTGCAGCGTTTCGCCCTCGGCGCGATACTTCTTCACCTCAACCATTTGCGCCTCGGTCAGTTTAGGATTCTTCGCCATCGCGTCGTCGATCTTTTTCATGTCTGCTGGACAATGAAATGCCAATGCAGCGGTCGCGAACACCATAAGCGCTGCCGCAACAGGAACGTGAAGTTTCATAAGTGCCTCCCTTATCAGTGTGGTGCCGCTGTGGCGACCGGCGGAAGTCTAACGCGCCCCATCGAGCAGCGACTGCAACGTTGAAAGCGTGTCGGCGTCCTCAACCGGCTTGTCTTGCCGCCAGCGCAGCATGCGCGGAAATCGCACGGCGATTCCGCTCTTGTGGCGCGGCGAGCGTTGAATTCCCTCAAAGCCAATCTCAAAGACCATCGTTGGCGTCACGCTTCGCACCGGTCCAAATTTTTCAACCGTTGTGCGGCGAATCGCAGCGTCGACCTTGCGAATCTCTTCGTCGGTCAAACCCGAATAGGCCTTGGTAAACGGCACCAGGGCACGCTCCGCCGTGCCGGTTTCGCCGGTCCAGATTGCAAACGTGTAGTCCGAATAAAGACTTGCCCTTCGACCGTGGCCGCGTTGGGCATAGACAAGCACTGCGTCGATCGCATACGGATCGATCTTCCACTTCCACCAGTTGGCATGCGCATCCTTGGTCCGTCCGACTCGATACGATGATTCAAGGTGCTTGATCATCAGTCCCTCAACGCCGCGGTCACGCGATTGCTCGCGCATCGACGCTATTTGTTCCCACGAACTGCCCTCCACACGCGGCGAAATCAGCAGTCCGTGTTCACTCGCAATCTTCTCGAGCGACGCGCGCCGCTCTCGTTGCAAATGTAGGCGAAAGTCCTGCCCGTTGAGTTCGAGCAAGTCGTAGGCCATGAACGCTACGGGCGCTTCGCGAAGCACGTTGGCCGTCACGCTCTTACGAGTGACGCGCCTCTGCAGCAAAGCGAACGGCTGTGGAATGTTGTCACGCCAAACCAGGAGTTCGCCGTCGAGCACAGTGCCGTCGGGTAATGATCGCGCTTGCTCGACGATCTCCGGAAAGCGGTCGGTGATCAGCTCTTCACCCCGCGACCAAAGCCATGCCTTGCCTGCGCGACGAACCAGCTGTGCGCGAATCCCGTCGTACTTCCATTCAATCAACCAGGTGGCGGGCGAGCCCAGTTCTTCTGTAATCCTCTCGACCGGCAACGTCAACGAGTGGGCGAGGAAGAATGGATAGGGATGGCCATCGGCAACGACATGATCACCCGCATCGACCAGCGACAGATAACGCTCGGGCGTAGGTGTAAACGACACATCGGTATAGCCGATCATTCGCTGCGCAACGATCTTCGCGTCGATCCCGGAGTGTTCGGCAAGCGCGCGTATGACGAGAAGCCGTGACACTCCGACGCGAAAGCCGCCGCCGATCAGTTTGATCAGCAGAAAGCGCTCAGGCGTATCCAGTTCGGCGACATAGGTGGTCAACGCCGCCAGCACATCCTTGGGTGCACGTCCGCGCAACGGCAGCAGCCGTTGTTCGATCCAAAATGCAAGCGAGCCGTCGCTTTGCTTGACCGCCGGCGGCAACAACAGCGCGATCGTTTCAGCCATATCGCCGACCGCCTGATAGCTCTCTTCGAACAACCATTCCGGCAGTCCGCTGGCGGCTATTGCAAAGTCGCGTAACAGTCGCGAGTTGATCGCCTGCCGCGGTTTGCCGCCCGCAAGGAAGTACACCGCCCACGCTGCATCTGCGGCGTCGGCAATCGCGAAGTAACGCTTGAGCGCGTCGACCTTTGAGCGCGTTGAGGTCGAGGTGTCCAACTCGTTGAAGAGTCTTGCAAAACGCTTCATCCAGGTTCTTGCGCGGGCTCCGTCGACGCCACATCGCCCGCTTCTTCATCGCCGTATTCGGTTTCAAATGCCGAAGCGTCCAGCCCATGCTCGCTCAGCCAGCGCACCAGCACCGGGATCTGTCCATGCGTGACGATCACCTGCTGCGCTTCGGTCGCAGCGATCGCCTGCAGTAGCCCGGGCCAATCGGCGTGATCCGACAGTACAAAGCCACGATCGAGCGACCGGCGCCGCCGCGTCCCGCGCAGCCGCATCCACCCCGATGCGAATGCATCCGAGTAATCGCCAAAGCGGCGCAGCCAGGGCGAACCTTGTGCTGATGGCGGCGCCAGGATCAATGCGCGCGACAACTCCGCCTTGTCGGTTTCCGATACGAGCTGCGTTGGCGGCAGCAGCACGCCGCTCGCGCGATAGGCTCTATTCAACGGTTCGACGGCGCCGTGTACGACGATGCGGCCGATGCTCGCATCGACACCGGACAGTATTCGCTGCGCCTTGCCGAACGCGTAGCAGAACAGCACCGAGGCACGACCACTATCCGCGTTCGCACTCCACCATGCGTTGATGTCGGCAAACACCCGTTGCGAGTCATCCCACCGGTAGATCGGCAGTCCGAAGGTGGACTCGGTGATGAACGCATCGCAGCGCACTGGCTCGAACGGCAGGCACGTCACGTCGGGGTTGAGCTTGTAATCACCCGATGCGACCCAGACACGGCCGTCTTTTTCGACTCGAATCTGCGACGATCCGAGCACATGTCCGGCAGGATGCAGCGAGACACGAACGCCGTTGATGTCGACAGTGTCCCCATAATCAATCGTCTGCAGCGATATTGCCCCCAGGCGCGTGCGAAGCACGTGCTCAGCCGGGGTCGCCGCAAGATACCTCGCGTGGCCCGGTCGCGCGTGATCACCGTGGGCGTGCGTGATCACCGCACGATCGACATCTCGCCACGGGTCGATATAAAAATCCCCCGGCGGGCAATAGAGCCCCTGGGGGCGCGCAACGATCAGCGGGACTTTTGTCATAGCCTAGTCACGAAACGGTCATACCCTTTAGCTAACGGTAAGTAAGCCGATAACAAGAACATAAGAAAAACAATAAGAGAAAGGAGCTTGAACCGTGTCTTCAGTAACTCCAGTAGCGATTTTTCTGACGCTGTTCGCGGCGTTCATCGGCCTGGCCTTGATCCAGCACCGGACGCGACGCGCTCACGAGTCGTTCATCGACGAGTATGTATGCGGCGGCGGATGTAGCGGCAACGGATGCGGTGGCGATGGAGGATGCGGAGGCGGCGGCGATTGAGAGGTTCTTCTAGCCGTCGTCGCGACGAGTCGCCACGATGGTCAGCACGCGCACCAGCTGATACGCAACCCAGCTCATCCCCCGCCGCAGGCGACTGCGGCGCGCGCACGCGTCGGCATCCACGATCGTCGCGTCGTTCGCGATCGCTGCTTCAAGCGCTTGCTGCAAATCCTGCGCGAACGCTTCGTCATAGACGGCGACGTTTGCTTCACGTGCGAGCAGCAGGCTATAGGGGTCGATATTGCTGGAACCGACCGTTGCCCACTTCTGATCAACCACCGCTACCTTGGCGTGCAGATAGCTGGGTGTGTATTCATAAATCTGCACTCCACACTTGACCAGGTCGCCATACAGCGCTTGCTGCGCGTAGTGCTGCAGCCGGTACTCCATCAAACCTTGCAGCAGCAGGCGGACTCGCACCCCGCGCTCAGCCATCTCGCACAAAGCATCTCGGAACTTCTTGCCAGGCAAAAAATAGGCATTGGCAATCAGCACGTCGTGCCGTGCATGCGCGAAAGCGTCCATATAAGCGCGCTCAATGGTCCTGCGATTGCCCAGGTTATCGCGCAGCAGCAGCGCGGCACGCACGTCGCCCTCCGGCGGCGGTGGCTCAATGTGCGGTGGCCGCCAAGTAGGTCTGCGCTTCAGTTGCAGCACGGATACGATCCACCAAAGCCGCGTCACCGTAAACGCGATGGCGGCCACCAGAGGGCCTTCGCAACAGACTGCGAAGTCGAAGCGAGGCCCAAGTTTGGCGCGAATCGGCTCCGGGTCCGGATGGTGGTAGTCGTCAATGATGTTGATGCCACCAACGAACGCCAACCGGTTGTCGAACAGCGCAACCTTGCGATGAAGCCTGCGCAGCAAGCGACGATCGAACCGCCACCAGCGCGCGCGCCTGAAGACGATTACCTTCGCGCCCTTCGGCCGAAGTCGCGCAACTAACAAGTCGGCAGCCGCCTGCGAGCCGAACCCGTCAATCAACAGATGCACCAGGACGCCACGTTGCGCCGCGGCCGCAAGTGCATCGCTGACCTTCTGCCCGACGTCGTCGAGCTCGAAGATGTACGTTTCGATATAGATCGATTGACTGGCCGCATTGATGGCCGCGAGTAGCCGCGGGAAATACTCGGCTCCGTTTTGCAGCAGCTCTATGCGATTGCCTGAGTAGACAACCGGCCGGGTGCTGGTCGAGAGCTTGCGAAAAGCGCGCTCTGCACGCCGGGCTGGTGGCGGCTCGAGCAACGCCTGTTCGTTCATCTCGTAAGGCTCACGCCACTTCCATGTCTGCGATCAGTGGCATGTGGTCGGAGCGCTGCGCCCACTCGACACCCTTCGGGACACGAACGTCATTTATCTTGAACCCACGGACGTAGATCCGATCCAGTTGCAGCCACGGCATCATGCTCGGATATGTGCGCGCTACGTGCGAGCGCGGCAACTCACGCCACGGCAGGAGCTTGTCGCGCAGCCTTGGTTTCGACTGGCGCCGGTTGAATTCCGAAGCTGCCTCGAACACGTCGAGCTCGTTATGCAGCACCTGATCCACGCCGCGCTGCCAGTCGTTGAAGTCGCCCGCAATAATCAGCGGCGCTCCTTTGGGTACCTCGGTTTTCACGAACTCGATCAGAAATTCCGCCTGCCGCACCCGGCTGCGCTTGATCAGGCCAAAGTGGGTGTTGATCAAATGGATGTCAAGCGCGCCCTTGCTCGTTTCGACGTGCGACACCGCGTGCAGCAGCCCGCGCTTTTCGAGAGCGTGATCCGAGATGTCGTGATTCAGACTGCGGCCGATCGTGTGACGGGACACGATGGCATTGCCGTGGTGACCATGCGGATACACCGCATTCATTCCGTAGGCGCGATGCAGATAGCTGCCGGTGCACAGGAAATCCAGCTGGGTGCCCGCGGGATAACCGTTGCGTTTAGCCATCCGGTCGTTCTTTTCCTGCACTTCCTGCAGGAAAACGATGTCCGCGTCCATTGAATGCAGCGCGAGCTTGACATCATGGATGCGCACTTTCTGGCGCAGCCCGCCCGTGACGCCCTTGTGAATGTTGTAGGTAGCGACTCGAATCTTCATGGTTGTTATTTTGTCAGCGGTGCAGCTCGAAATAAGCATCGAAAAGCAGGGGATCGTCGAAATGACGGCGCCCGACGAACGCCGTCGCATGACGACCCCATTGGCGCATTTGCCCGGCGGATTCGATGCCCATCGGCCAAAAAAACCATCGCTCGCCGCGCTCGCTGCCGGCGATCAGCCCGTCCTCGCCGTAGGCGCTGCGCGTGCCACCGCTGGGGCGTGCGAGACGCGTCAGCGTGCGCTCATCCTGCATCTGGTAAATCACGTTAGTTGTCGAATCCTTTTCCGTCAGCACTCGCTGCAGATAATGGGTGCGCGACTCGATTCGCAGTACGACCCGCTCACCTGAGCGGACCGTCGCCAGCGCTTGCGGAGCGAACAACAATTCATCGAGGGTGTCCGGCAGAGCGCGGGCTGCAACTTTCTCTGTCGGAAAGAAAAGGTGGTAACACCCACAAGCATGAATGCTGTCGTATACAAGCGCCTCGCCGGTTAAATCAACAGTCACTCGCCACACGACGCCGTCCAGCTTCCCCGCGAGAAGGTCGAACGCGCTTCCTGGCGAGCGAGGGCGCTCGCTGAACCAGAACGTGTACACCAGTTGCGGATAAATCACGCCGCCGATCGACGTGTAGGTTATGCGAGTGTAGGCAACAGGCGCTGCGGTATCGACAGTCACTCGATCCTCGCCGTCAAGCCTGAGTGCGCCAACACGGTCAAACCCGCCGGCGACGTCGATCTCCAGCACTGGCGCGTGCCGGTCGAGCAGCGCTGCCTGCTCCGCCGCCGAAGACACAGGGACGCTCAGTGCATCGACGGAAAGTGAGCCGGTGGATTTCAGACTGATCGGTGCCGGTGCATAGCGCAGAAGCCGGCCCCGCACCGGCAAGCTGTCGATCGGCGTCGCAAACACCGCATGGGTGTCCGCATGCCATCGCGCGATACCCGCCGCAAACGGCAACCGCGTCAAAGGGTAAAGGCCCAGCACACGTAAAACAGTGCTGTAGTCGTCGGGTACCGTCGCAGCGTCTCGCAGTTGGTTGGATGCAGCCGAATCGGCAGCGAGCAGCAGTTCCCGGCAGCGCGGCAGGTCATCGATACTCAGTGCCGCGTTGGCCAGCTCGCTAGTGCGCGCCTCTTCGTCGAGGCGCTGCAATCTTGCGCGCCACGATCGCTGTTGCTCCGCTGTAGCGGCACGCGGCGACAACGCGGCGCTGAAGCGATCGACGCGCAAGTAGGGAAATCCGTCAATGCGAGGCGCTTCGGCATCGCGCACACCCAACGAGTCAATACGGCGGTCGATATCAGCGAACAGTCGAGCGCAATAGCCAATGTCATCTTCGCGTTGCAGGTTTTGCGACATTGGCGGCGAGGCGTAAGGGTCGACTGTTGCACACCCTGCGAGCGCGAAGGCCAGCAGCGCAACGATGCGCGATGCCGATGTCAACGAGG
This sequence comes from uncultured beta proteobacterium, assembly GCA_963710675.1. Lineage (GTDB taxonomy): Bacteria > Pseudomonadota > Gammaproteobacteria > Burkholderiales > Burkholderiaceae_F > JACCZX01. Next base: position 276,255 of record CAVQBE010000017.1, read on the forward strand.
CCCAATTCATTGCGATTTCTCGATCGAGGCGCGGCCCGCCTGACGCCGCACCATTTCGCGAACCATGGCCTCGAACTGCAAGCGCACTGTCTTGGTCACCATCGCCGTACCGAACAGGTCGCCGAAAATCGGAGGCAGCGGATCTGCGAGCTCAAAGCGAGACTCGTATTGGATCCGAACGCCTGCTCGCCGTTCGAGCGTGATGACCGCCAAATCGTAGCTGCCGGTAAACGAACGCAGCGTCTGTCGCTCTCCGTCGACTTCCCCGGGCTCCGAGCGCGCAACGATGCGCTCGTAAGGTTGCTGCGTAACGGACAGGCGCACACGCACCGGGATGTCAAAAAAGAAAAGCGGAAACTGTCCAACATGCTCAACCGTCAGGCGCGTGCCCTGACGTGCGATCACTTTCGAACGTTCAATATTGGGGAGGAACTCGCGCATGTGCTCATAATCGGTGATCGTCTCCCAGGCGATACGCGGGTCCACCGCCACACTGGCGCGCGCATTCACAAGAAAGTATCGCCGTCGCGTTCAACTGCGACCGTGGGAAGGGACTGGGCGCGGCCATCGCTAAATACAACCCATAGCAGGCTAAGCGCCGCGACTTGCCTCCAGGCTTTGCAGGCGTCGAATCGCTTCTGCGTTTGTCCATGAAAAGCAGGCATCTGCAGCGGCGCGCCACGGGAGCCATTCGTAGCGAGTGTGTTCAAGCGGGCTGAGCCGAGGCTCGAAGCGCTGCGGCACACAAAGTCCGAAAACATGCTCCGTATTATGCGTAACACCTTCTGCGTAGCGATGACGCCACTGCTCGTAGATCGCGAACCGATGCGTGATTTTCCAGTCGACAAGCTGTTCAGCGGCCACATTGAGTCCCGGTTTCTTCTGCAAGTTCACGCACACATACGGCTTGCAGAGGCTCGTCGAGCGTTGCCTTGCTGCCGGTGACCGATTGCCAGAACCCAGGGTGATCCGCACGCTCGATGATTAGCACATCCAGTGCCAGCGTGTAGACGATAACCAGCACCGACTCCGGGATTTTTCGGAGCTGCACGCAAATTCTCTAGGCGACGCTAGGCTCCGCTGACTTTGTTCGCTTCGCACCCGGATATGCAGCTCGCGCAGCTGTTTTTCGTCGACTTCGCTCGGCGCCTGAGTCAGCAGATCCTGCGCACGCTGCGTCTTCGGAAACGCGATCACATCGCGGATCGATTCCGCGCCTGCCATCATTGCGACAAGTCTGTCCAATCCGAACGCGACTCCGCCGTGCGGCGGCGCGCCGTACTGAAGCGCATCAAGCAGGAATCCGAACTTCGCGCCCGCTTCTTCGGCACTGATCTTCAATGCGCGGAATACTTTGCTCTGCACCTCTTCGCGATGGATACGGATCGAGCCACCGCCGATTTCCCAGCCGTTCAGCACGAAGTCATACGCCTTCGCCAGCGCCTGGCGTGGGATCAGTGGACAGATAGTCCTCGTGCCCATCCTTCGGGCTGGTAAACGGATGATGCGCGGCGACACAGCGCTGCGCTTCTTCATCCAGCTCGAACATCGGGAAGTCGACGACCCATAGCGGCTGCCAGCCTTCTTGCGACAAACCGCGCGCACGGCCAAACTCGCTGTGGCCAATCTTGGTGCGCAAAGCGCCCAGTGCGTCGTAAACGATCTTCGCGCGGTCTGCGCCAAAGAAAATCAGGTCGCCGTCTTTTGCCCCGGTACGTTCGATGATCGCGCCAGTGCGGCATCGTGCAGATTCTTGATGATCGGACTTTGCAGCCCGCCCCGCCCCTGTGCCGATTGATTGACCTTGATGTACGCGAGACCCTTGGCGCCATAAATCTTGACGAAGTCCGTATAGCCGTCAATCTCAGAGCGAGGCAACTCGCCTCCGCCCGGAATGCGCAAAGCCACGACCTTGCCGTCCTTCATCTCGGTCGCCGCCTTGAAAACTTTGAACTCGACATCGCGCATCACATCGGTCAGATCAGTCAGCTGCAGACTGATCCGCAGATCGGGCTTGTCCGAGCCATATCGCTGCATCGCGTCCGCATACGCCATCACTGGAAACGGGTTGCGGCAGTTTGACTCCCAGCACTTCGTCAAACACGACGCGGACCATCTGCTCCATCATGCTTCGGATTTCTGCTTCGTCGAGAAACGATGTCTCGATATCGATTTGCGTGAACTCGGGCTGGCGGTCCGCGCGCAGATCCTCATCGCGAAAGCACTTGACGATCTGGTAGTAGCGATCAAAGCCCGCGACCATCAGCAGCTGTTTGAACAGCTGAGGTGACTGAGGCAGCGCGAAAAAAGATCCCGGATGCACGCGCGAAGGCACGAGGTAATCTCGCGCGCCTTCCGGCGTGCTTCGCGTCAGCATCGGCGTTTCGATGTCAATGAAGCCTGCGGCGTCGAGATACTTGCGCACGGCCATCGTCACTCGATACCGCAGCATCATGTTTTTCTGCATTTCAGGCCGGCGCAGATCAAGCACGCGATGCGTAAGCCGCGTCGTCTCCGACAAGTTGTCGTCATCGAGCTGGAAACGGAATCGGTACCGAAGCGTTCAGGATTGTCAGCTGCTCACACAACACTTCGATCTCGCCCGACGTGAGCGCGGAGTTAATGGTTCCTTCGGGGCGCTTGCGCACGGTGCCGCGAATCATGCAAGCAGTATTCGCTGCGCACTCTTTCTCGGCCGCTTCGAACACATCGGCCCGATCAGGATCGCAGACGACCTGCACCAGGCCTTCGCGATCTCGAAGGTCGATAAAAATGACGCCGCCATGGTCGCGCCGTCGATGCACCCAGCCAAATAAAACGACCGTTTGTCCGATGAATTTGGCGTCCACCAGGCCCGCGTATTCGGTTCTTTTCATAGTCAGTGGCGCCGGCCTGCTTTGCGGTCCGGCCACTTAGGTTAAGGGGTTTGCAGCAATCAAGCGTGCAAGGCTGCACGCGGGTCGAACGGTCGCAAGCCGCCCGACCCTAGCGGTTTCGATTCGAGGTGACGGCTAGCGCAGAGCAAATCTTTGTCGTCATGGCACGCAGCTTAATCAAGATGGCTGATTGTCTCAACCGGCGCTGCTGGCGCCGCAGGCCGCAGCGGCCGTTAGCGCCGAGCGCTGCATACGCGCTCCTTCTCGTGGCGGAACCACCCCGAGCGAGATGTGAAACTTCAGTGCGTCGTCGACGCTGATGTCGACTTCGCGCACGTCGCCGGGGCGCACTACCAGTACGTAGCCTGACGTCGGATTCGGCGCGGTCGGCACGTACACAGTGATCGCGTCAGGGGCCGTGGCCGCCGCGATCGTCGCGCCCGGCGATCCGACGACAAAGCCGAGCGTCCACTGCCCGCGCTGCGGAAACTCGATCATCACGACTTTGCGGAACGACTGTCCGCGCGTTGCAAGCAGCGTGTCGGAGATCTGCTTCACGCTCGAATAGATCGAGCGCACGATCGGAATCCGATTGAGAAGCCCGTGCCACCAGCGCAGCAAGCGCTCGCCGATGATGTTGGCGGCGAGCACGCCGGTCAGCAGAACGATCAACAGCGACAGCAGCAATCCGATACCGGGAACGTGAAATGGCAGCAGCGCATCCGGTCGCCAGCTCGTCGGCAGCAAAAGCAGGGTCTGGTCCATCGTAGAGACGATCAGATCGAGCACCCAAAAGGTGATCGCCAGCGGAATCCAGACCAACAGCCCGGCGATCAAATATCTCTTGAACACGGGGCGCGTCAACTGGTGCCGTCTGACTTTCCACCCGCGGGCGGGGGCGACGATGAAGCCGGTGCCGGCGCAGGCTTGACCGCGTCTCCGGCTTCGTTTCGGTCTTGGTGGCGGTTTTCGAATCAGTGCCGGTCTCGGCCTTTGTATCCGATTTGGTTTCGGCTTTCGAATCAGTCGACTGCTCGGTAGTTGCCTTTTCGTCAGCCTTGGCCGCGTCTTTCTTCTTGTTTGCGCCCTGGTCGCGAAAATCGGTCACGTACCAGCCCGCACCCTTCAGTTGAAAGCCGGCCGCGGTGACTTGTTTGACGAGCGCCGGTTTGCCGCAGCTGGGACAGTCGGTCAGCGGGGGATCAGACACTTTCCGAATCACGTCCATTTGGTGGCCGCACTCGGCGCATTTGTATGCGTAAATCGGCATTGCACTCTCTGACGAACACAAACGCGCGATTGTAGGGGACGCAGCAGACAAGATAGTTGATGTTTTGTTGCAGGGTTCTAGACTTAGCGCGTACTTGACCCGGCAAGGCGGGGCTAGGCCGGCCACTTTATATAACGATTCAGGTTTTCAAGGAAGGAGCGAACTCATGCGCACAAGGACAATTGGGCTGGGACTGACGATATTGATTGCGTTGAGTGCGGGTGGCAGTGCGCTTGCGCAGACCAATATCGAGAAGCTCAAGCAGATGAAGGTGGCCAGTGCGGACCTGAATATCCCGCCGGTACCGCAAACCGGGCCAAACGCCGACGCCATTCGCCAGAATCTCGAACGCATCAAGTTGCCGCCCGGATTCAAGATTTCTCTTTACGCGATCGTGCCGGACGCGCGGCATATGGCGGTCGCACCGTCCACAAACATGTTGTTCGTGGGCACGCGCAAGACCACGGTGTGGGCCGTGACAAATCGCAACAGCGGCGATGTGGCAACCGAAGTGAAGCCATTCGCACCTTCGCTGAAGTTTTCGGTACCCAACGGCGTGTGCTGGACGAAGGATGGCTTCCTGATCGTGGCCGAGCACAACCGCATTCTTAACTTTCCCGCCGCTGAGTTTTTCTATGAAGGCCCGGATGTCGCGGTCATCGAAGTAGCGCCACAAGGCAAGCTGATTCCGGTGGAAGAAGAGTCCTACAACCACGGGGCGCGCACATGTCGCGTCGGCAAGGACGGCATGCTGTATGTCACGCTTGGCCAGCCGCACAACGTGCAGCCGCGCGACAAACTGAAGCTGTATGACCAAACCGGCATCGGCGGCATCGTGCGCATGAACCCGTTTGACGGCAGCAAGCGCGAGGTTTATGCGCGCGGCATTCGCAACTCGGTCGGCCTCGAATTCAATCCGAAGAACAACGATCTCTGGTTTACCGATAACCAGACCGATGGCATGGGAGACGACATTCCGCCGGCGAAATAAATCGCGCCACAAAGCCCGGACAGTTCTTCGGCTACCCATGGATTCAGGGCAAGACCCGCATCACCGAGCACGGATATGACAAGGACCCGTTGCCGTCCAACGTCACGAATCCCGAGGTGTACATGGACGCGCACGCTGCTGATCTCGGCCTGACGTTTTATACCGGCAAGAAATTCCCGGCCAAGTATCAGGGCGGAATTTTCTCGGCTCAGCACGGCTCATGGAATCGCACGACGCCCATCGGCGCGCGAATCATGTTCACGTCGCTGAAGGCCGACGGCTCGGCCGACAAGACAGAAGTCTTTGCCGACGGTTGGCTAGACCCGGAAACCAAGCAGTACCGCGGTCGTCCGGTCGATGTGGCCAACCTGCCAGACGGCTCGCTGCTGGTCAGCGACGATTTTGCGGGCGCCATTTACCGCATCACGTACGTCGGCGATGCAGCGACCAAGGCTAAGTAACGCACTGAATTACTTAGCTTCCGAAAAGCGGGCGCGCGAGCGCGTTTCGTGAGCCCGCTCTTGCGCGTGCTCGGTGTCGCCTGCTGCGCCGTTTTGGGCGGGATACCGGACACCCACGCGCAGACCGCGGTCATCGCCGGGGAAAGCCAAGGCCCAGGCGTGCAGCACGTGTCATGGGCCATTGGGCTTGAGTCAACTGCCGAACGCACCGCATCTGGCGGGACAGCCCGAGATCTACGTTACCGAGCAACTCAAGGCCTATCGCTCCGGGAAGCGCAGTAACGAAGTAATGAACGTGATCGCCAAACCGCTGACCGATGAAGACATCGGTCAACTTGCGGCGTTCTATGCATCGCTGGTTATCGTGGTGAAACCGCCGTGATCCCACGTTGCCAGCCAAAGCGCACCGCCCCGACAAGCCGGCCGTACGATTGCGGTTGGCGACTGGATAACGGACGAAGATGACAACTAAAAAGAAAGAGCGCACGTCTGCCGAGTACGACTTGAGCGATCCGGTAAAGGCGGTGCAAAGCTCCGCGTCAGGCAAAGTCAAGGTCGCGGTCACCGATATTGACGGCGTGTTGCGCGGGAAGTATTTGCACAAGGACAAGTTTCTTTCCGCAACCGACGGAGGCTTCGGCTTTTGCAACGTCGTATTCGGCTGGGATATGACCGATAGCGTGTACGACAACGCGCATGTGATCGGTTGGCAGCACGGCTTTCCGGATGCGATGGTGCAACTCGACCTCGCCACCGGGCGCAACGTGCCGTGGGATGACCACGTACCGTTTTTCCTTGGGGACTTTATTAACGCCGATGGATCGCCGTTTCCGATCTGTCCGCGCCAATTGCTGAAAAAGGTCATCAAGCGCGCTGAGAAGCTGGGCGTGCAGCCGATGTGCGGCCTCGAATTCGAATGGTTCAACTTTGCCGAAACGCCACAAAGCTGGGCCGCTAAAAAAGGAGTCGACCCGACGCCTCTGACGCCGGGGATGTTCGGCTATTCGCTACTTCGCTCGAATGCGAACCGTGAATATTTCAATGCACTGATGGACGAGATGCTGCTGTTTCGCGTGCCGATCGAGGGTTTGCATACCGAAACGGGGCCAGGTGTCTATGAAGCTGCTATCCAGTTTTCTGATGCACTCGAGTGCGCTGATCGAGGCGTGCTGTTCAAGAGTGGTGCAAAGGAAATCGGCGCGCGCTATGGCATTACTCCAAGCTTCATGGCCAAATGGAGCGCTGAGTACCCGGGCTGCAGCGGCCACGTGCACCAGTCGCTGACCGACGGTAAGAAGAACTTGTTCTTCGATGCCAAAGGCAAATCTGGAATGAGCAAACTCTTCGAGAGTTTTCTAGCCGGCCAGATTGCCGTGCTGATGGAATTCGCGCCGATGTTCTGGCCGACAGTGAACAGCTACAAGCGGCTGGTCGACGGTTTCTGGGCGCCGGTCAAACCTACATGGGCAATCGATAACCGAACCGCGAGCTTTCGCGTAATCCCGGGTTCGTCAAAGAGCACGCGGCTCGAAACGCGCTGCCCGGGATCGGACATCAATCCTTATCTCGCAGTTGCGGCGCTGCTGGCGGCAGGCCTGCACGGCATCGAAAAGAAAATGAAACTGACCGCGCCACCGATCACCGGAACCAACCAGGGCGCTGAACACATTCCTCGCGCACCGCGCTCATTAAAGGAAACGACCGACATCTTTCGACGCAGCGACACTGCGCGCGACTGGTTCGGCGACACCTTTGTTGATCACTTCGCTGCGACCCGTGATTGGGAGTGGCGGCAATGGCAGGATGCCGTGACCGACTGGGAGTTGAAGCGTTACTTCGAGGTGATCTAGCCGCATGACTGACTCACTCCGAGTTAGCGCTACCTACCGGCTGCGCGTTCCGTCGGCTGAAGCCTCTCATCGGGCACAACAGCTGGCGCTCGAACAGAGCATCGAGATGCTCGCCTCGTCCGTCACCGATCAGCACGTACTCGACTCGATCGTCGCACGCGTGGACAGCGTGACCGCCGAACCTGACGGCACGCATATCGCGCGCCTCGCGCTAAGCGCTGAAACGATTGGCGACGACGCCGGCCAGCTGATGAACATGCTGTTTGGCAACTCCTCGATGCAACCGGATGTCGAGCTGATAGATGTCGAAGTCCCATCGGCACTGGCCCGTATCTGGGGCGGGCCGAACCAGGGCATCGTTGGACTACGCCAAGCTACCGGCGCTTTTGGGCGCCCGCTGACGTGCACTGCACTAAAACCGATCGGTTCGACGCTCGAAGCTCTCGCTCAAATGTGCAGCGTCTTCGCCGAATCGGGCATCGATGTGATCAAGGACGATCATGGCTGGGCCAATCAGCGCACGGCACCGTTCGCCGAGCGTGTGCGGACGTGCCAGCAAGCGGTCGCCAGGCCAACGCTGCTCGCCGCCAGGGCCGCACGTTGTACGCGCCAAGTCTGTACGGCCACTATGGTCAGATGCGCGCGCAGCTCGAACTGGCGCGTCGCGAAGGCGTGCAGCTTGGTATTGATCGCGCCGATGGTGTGCGGTGTCGCCACGCTGGTTGCGTTAAAGCGTGAATTCGGCGACATCATGTTCATCGCGCACCCTTCGCTTGGCCGGCCTCCGAATTTCGCCTGCAATCCTGTTTGGAAGGCTGTTCCGCCTATTTGGCGCCGACGCTGTGATTTTCCCAAACCACGGCGGTCGTTTTTCGTTTTCGCGTGATGCGTGCGCTGCAATTGCCAGGCGCAATACGGAGCGTTGGCACGATCTGAAGCCGTCGTTGCCCACACCCGCCGGCGGAATGAGCGTGGACCGTACGGCAGAGATGATTCTCCGAATACGGATGCGATTCGATGTTGCTGATCGGTGGCGCGCTGCTGGCAGCACGAGACCAACTGGCGGCGCGCAGCGTGGAGTTCGTCAATGCCGTTGCAGCAGCAGCGGCCGATGCGGTACCCGCATGAGCAGCATTCGCCGACTTCGCGCTGACGCATCAGGGGACTTCGCTTGGGAGGGTGTCGATCGTCTTCGGTACAAGGACGAAGGCAGCGCACCGTTCAAGGACATTACGCGTCAGGTTCTGTTTTCACAGCCGGACCAGACGTGTGAGCTGCGATACTTCGAGATTGCCCCGGGCGGATATTCAACACTCGAGCAGCATCAGCACACGCACGCGGTGTTGATTCTGCGCGGCAACGGCACGGTCCGCATCGGCACCGAAGTTCAACCGATCGATGAGCACGACCTAGTGACGGTCGATCCACTGACGTGGCACCAGTTCCACGCCGCGCCAAACAGCGCGCTCGGCTTCCTTTGCCTCGTTAGCAAAGAGCGCGACAAGCCGATGCTGCCCACTGAGCAACAGTTGAAAGAGTTGAAACGCTAGGGCAATCGAGAAATCATGCTGAACACGCGCGGCGTCGTATGCGTTCTTTCGCTGACGTTGGTCATGTCGGCGGCCGCCGACACCGTGTACAAGGCGGTCGGCCCGGACGGCGAAATAACTTATAGCGACAAGCCGCCGGGCGATCGCGCACGTACCAACACACTCGAGTTTCGCAACCTGCCTTCGAGTCCGCTGCCTGCCCACGTGCTGCGCTTTCGAGAACAATTGGAGAAAAGCGCAGAGGGTCGAATCAATGCGGCGCGCGCCACGCGCGCAAGCGACGCGGTGCTATTTACTGCGAGCTGGTGCGGTCATTGCAAACGCGCAAAGACGCATCTGGCCGCAGCGCAAATTAGTTACGTTGAGTACGACATTGAGAATGCCGACGGCATGCGCGCTTTCATCAACGCTGGTGGCAGTGGCGGGGTACCGTTGCTGGTCGCCGGTGACCGACGTATTCAAGGTTATTCAGCGCCTGCCTACGATCGCCTGACCGCGGCTATTCGGCCGCGTTAGAACTCGAACACCATTACGACATCGGGTTTGCCGGTGGAGCGGGGTCCGGCGGCAGCGGAATGAACTCGTCGTGATCGAGATCCGGCAGCTTCATACGACCGGCGCGCCAGTCAGCTTTGGCCTGCTCGATTCGTTCCTTCGACGACGACACAAAGTTCCATTCGATGTATCGCTCGCCGATCGGTTCGCCCCCGAGGATCATCAGCACCGCGTCGGTATTGGCCACGGCGAGCGCGTCAGTGGCCGGCGCAAATACCAACATCTGTCCACTGCTGAAATCGCGCCCGTCGACATTGACGCTGCCTGCGACGACAAAAGCCGCGCGTTCCGTGTATTCGCTCGGCAGCGCAAATGCCACGCCTTGATTAAGCCTGACGTGGGCGTAGAACATCGGTGAGTGCGTCGCGGCCTCCGCTCGCACGCCGTTCAATTCACCGGCGACCAAGCGAAGCCACGTGCCTGGCTCGTCACTCGTAGGCAGAGCGTCGCCCGCGTAATTGGCAAAGCCAGGGGCGGTCTCTTCGTCCTCCCGCGGCAGCGCCACCCACGCTTGTATGCCGTGCATCGGCCCGCCCTCGGCACGGGCGCGCTCAAACCGCTCGGAGTGCGTAATTCCACGCCCAGCAACCATCCAGTTAACTTCGCCAGGCCGAACCGCCTGCTCGGAGCCGACGCTGTCGCGATGCATTATTTCGCCGTCGAACAAATAAGTGACCGTCGATAAACCGATGTGCGGATGCGGCCGGACGTCCACCGTGCGCGGAATGCCGCGCGCAAATTGCGCGGGGCCGAAGTGATCAAAAAAAATAAACGGACCGACCATGCGCTGTTTTGCAAACGGCAGTACACGTCCTACCTCGAATCCGCCCAGATCCCTACGGCGTTGTTCAATCACTAATTGCAGCATGATTAACCTGTTCGTTTACCCTGTCACACCATTGCACCTGCACCCACTATGCCTGACGCACCGTTTTATATCGTGCTGAACTCCAGCTCGGGCCATAGCGACACCGATAAGACATCCGACGCGATCTCGAAGGTGCTTGAGCGCCGCTGGCCGTGTGCATGAAGTGTTGAAAGTCGAGGATCCCGGGCGACTGCAAGACGTTGCAGCCGAAGCAGTAGAAAAGGCGCAGCGCAACAGTGGCATTGTGGTCGCCGCGGGCGGCGATGGCACGCTCAATGCCGTCGCTCAGATCGCGTTGGAAAGTGACAGCAAGTTTGGTGTGATTCCGCAGGGGACGTTCAACTACTTCGGCCGCACGCATGGCATCTCTTCCGATGCCGCGGAGGCCGCCCGCGGTTTGTTGTCTGCACGCGTGCAGCCGGTTCAGGTCGGCCTGGTCAACGGCAACGTTTTCCTGGTCAATGCAAGCCTCGGTCTCTATCCGCAGTCATTGGAGGACCGAGAAGAGCAAAAGCAGCGTCATGGACGCCACCGTCTGGTGGCGGCGTGGGCAGGGTTGGTGACAATATTTCGCGACTATCAACCGATGCTGATCAAACTCGAGCACGAAGGGCGCACGCATGAGCTGAGGACTCTCACTCTGTTCGTCGGCAACAATCGGCTACAGCTTGAGCAGATCGGCATCGATGAATCCGATGCGCTTGAGGACGGCAAGCTGGCCGCGATCGTGCTGGCTCCGGTATCCACCTCGACACTGCTCGGGCTGGTCGCACGCGGAGCGATGGGTAAGCTCGGCGAGGCGCGAGGTGTTCGACACTTTTCCTTCACAAGTATCACGGTCAAACCGTCAAGCCGCGCGGTGGGTCGCATAAAGATAGCCACTGACGGCGAAACCAAATGGATGCGTACACCGATTGAATTTACGGTCGCGCCGAAGCAGTTGCTGCTGATGAAGCCGATCGACGCAGTCCCGGAAGAGGCGTAATGACGACATTGCTGCAAGTTTCGGACGCGCACTTTGGGACCGAGCAGCCACCGGTGGTGGAGGCGCTGCTGCAACTGGCCAGCGCAGAGCTTCCTGACCTAGTGGTGATGTCGGGCGATATCACGCAGCGCGCACGTCGTCATCAGTTCGCCGCCGCCCGCAGCTTTGTGGATCAGCTGAAACCTGCTGCGCTTTTGACGATTCCCGGCAATCACGACATTCCGCTGTTCAATGTCGCCTTGCGCGCGTTCGCGCCCTACGCAAACTACTCGCGCGCTTTCGGAGACAACCTCGAGCCGGAATTCGAATCGCAGCAATTGCTCGTCATTGGCGTCAACACCACGCGGCCGCGCCGGCACAAGGATGGCGAGCTGTCTACGCAACAAATTCAGCGCGTGACCGAGCGCCTACAGCGCGCAGCGGCATCGCAGCTGCGCATCATCGTCGTGCATCAGCCGGTGCTCGCCATTCGCAAGAGCGACGAGAACAACTTGCTCGATGGCCATCGACAGGCCGTTCCGGCGTGGGCTGCCGCCGGCGGGGACATCATCATGGGTGGACATATACATTTGCCCTACGTCCGTTCGTTGCGCACAACTTTCGGCGATTTGTCGCGCGACATTTGGACCGTACAGGCCGGCACGGCCCTTTCGTCGCGCATCCGCGAAGGAATTACCAACTCGGTGAACTTGATTCGCTGCAATGGAGACCAATCGCCACGCCGCTGTGAGGTAGAGCGCTGGGATTACGTACCCACGTTAAGCCGCTTCGAGCGGCACTCGAGCCAGCAGCTGACGTTCGAGTCTGGCGTGATTCGTCATCGTTCGGCGGCTCCCGTACTTCGATATGTCATCGAAGCCACCCGGCGCCATACGCTTGCCAGCCATGGCTGCTGCTCGCGCGGCAGTCCCGCAGGCCGATAATAGTGCTCGAGCTCCGTAAAGCCGGCGCCGTCATGAAGCGTCGCCACGTATCGAGATCGTGATAAGCGCTGTACCGCCCACGATTCCAGCCTTCCTCATTGGTGCCGCGCGGGTTCGAGCTGAAGAGCACTCCACCCGGTTTCAGTGTCGCGTGCAGCTGGCCAAGCACACGGGGCAGGTGCGCAGACGGAACGTGCTGACAGCGACGCGTTGGCGAACACACCATCGAACACGCGCATCCGGAAGCTCGAGCTCCAGAAAATCCTGCAGCCAACTTCGCAGCCAGTCTCGCGCGCGCCATCTCGACAAAGCGTTCTGCGCCCTCCAGTCCGATCGGAACGTGGCCCCGCGCAACGAACGCCTTCAGATCACGTCCCGGCCCACAACCGAAATCAAGAATAGTGAATGGCGGCGTCGCCTTCGATGTGACGCAGCAGCGCGTCGATGTTCTGGCTGACATCATGATCGCGCGTGCCCTCGCGAAAGCCGCTCGGCGCTCTGGTTGTAATGCCGCCAGCGTTCGCGCGCGTAATCGATTGCCAGTCGGATGAATTCACTTGCAACGGTCCCAATCTCCACGTTTCGGCGTGCCAGAGCGTAAGCCAACTCACCGACATAGGGGCACTGCACGCCCCGGTCGCGCGACAACACCGCAGTAACATCCGTCTCTGCCTATGGCTCGGCACATAACGACGTGTCTGAACAGTCTGCAGTCACCTTTCTTTTTACGGATATCGAGGGCAGCACCCGTCTCTGGGAGCAGGAGCCCGAGCGGATGCCGCTGGTGATGGCGCGTCATGACGCCATCTCGGGGCCGACGGTCGAGCGCCATCGCGGAACGATCGTGAAGATGACCGGCGACGGCGTGCACGCCGCGTTCGACCGCCCGCTCGATGCGCTGATCGCCACTATGGAAATTCAGCAGCAGCTTTCAAAACCACAGGCCGCAGACGGCTTGCCGTTACCGCTGCGCTGCGGACTGCATGCGGGAATCGACGAGCGGCGTGACGGCGACTTCTATGGCCGTGCGGTCAATCGCGCGGCACGGATCATGTGCGCGGCGCACGGCGGCCAGATGCTGATGTCGAAGGCGGTGGCCGACCAAGTCGGCGGGATCTGCCCGATGGCGCAGTCGCTGCGCGATCTGGGAACCGTGCGATTACGTGACCTGTCCGGTCCCGAGCACATCTATCAATTGCTGCACCCACACCTGCGCGCCGATTTCCCGGCGCTGCGCTCACTGGAGGGCACGCCGAACAATCTGACACAACAACTCAACTCGTTCGTCGGCCGAGAACGCGAGCTCACCGAGATCAAGCAGATGCTCGCGTCGAACCGGTTGGTGACGCTGCTCGGCATGGGCGGCATCGGCAAGTCGCGACTGTCGATGCAGCTGGCTGCGGAGGTCCTGGACGACTTTCCGGACGGGGTGTGGTTCGTCGAGTTGGCCGCGCTGACCGACCCGAGCTCTGGTTGCCGCAGGCAGTCGCGTCGGTGCTCGGCGTCAAGGAGGAAGCCGGCCGGCCGGTCATCGACGCGCTGACCAAGTACGTGCGGGACGTGCAAGTACTGATCATTCTCGATAATTGCGAGCAGGTCGTGCGCGGCTGCGCGGACCTGGCGAAGCGGCTGTTGCAGGCCGGAGCGCAGGTGAAGATCCTGACGTCCAGTCGCGACTATCTGCAGGTCGCCGGCGAAACGGTTTATCACGTGCCGACGCTTGTCGGTTCCCGATGCGCAACGGCGATCGACGTTGAAACCTGATTCAACACGAGGCCGTGCGTCTGTTCGTCGATCGTGCGTCGGCTGCGCGGCGGGGCTTCGGCCTGAATGAGCAAGAACGCGACTGCGGTCGTCGACATCTGTCGTCGCCTCGATGGCATTCCGCTGGCGATCGAGCTTGCTGCGGCCCGCGTGCGCGCGCTGACGGTCGAAACGATCGCGGCCCGACTGAACGATCGCTTCCGCTTGCTCGTGACCGGCGATCAAACGGTGTTGCCGCGTCAACGCACGTTGCGCGCGTTGATCGACTGGAGCTACGACCTTCTGACGGACGCTGGAGCGCACTCTGTTTCAGCGCCTGTCTGTATTCGCAGGCGGCTGGACACTCGAAGCGGCCGAGGCAGTGTGCGCCGACGAAGCGGCTGGCCGAGAACAGACGTGCTTGATCTTCTGACTGCACTTGGTCGAAAAGTCGCTCGTGGTGCTTGAGGTGAATGGGAGCGTTACCGGATGCTCGGATACGGTGCGTCACTACGCGCAGGAGAAGCTGGATGAGAGGCGAGAGAGGCCGCGCGCAGCTCGGCACCTCGAGTTTTCCTCGCACTGGCCGAGAGAGGCGCGGCCGGAATTAGCCGGCGCCGAACAAGGGAAATGGCTGGAGCGCCTTGATCTGATCACGAAAATCTGCTTGTCGGCACATGCGTTGTGCGAACAGCAGTCAACGCGGGCGAAGTCGGACTGCGGCTTGGTTCACGCACTGCGTCCTACTGGATAAACCGCGGTTTGCTCAATTTGGGCCTCGAGATAAGACTGGAAGTCATCGCCCGTCCCGGTGTGCAAAACCGAGAGGGCGAGGTGTCGAGCGCTGTGCGGTGCCGGACAAATGCTTTTCTTTATGGGGCGCGACAAGGAAGCGCGAGGATACTTGGAAGAGAGCCTGGCGATTGCCGCGAGAAAATGATGACACAATTGGATCGCCGCCGTACTGCAGCCTCTCGGCATGGCATGCGCTCGGGGAGGGAGACACGTCGCAGGCGCGACAATACTTGGAAGAGGCCGTGACGCTCGCGCGCCAGCATGGGGAACAAGCGACAATTGGCGGCGGCGCTAAACGCTTTGGCACAGCTTCATCGGGCCGAGAGGCATATTAGAGAAAGCACAGACACTTTATGAGGACGTAGTTCGTTATCTAGGGAATTGGGTGACCGACGAATATTGCGGTCGGCCTTCTAAACCTCGCGATGGTGTCGATCGCAGCGAGTCCGGCGCGAGCCCGCAGCGAAATCTTGCTGGAGGTGCTATGCGATCGCGGCAGAGACGGGCTCAAGCCGGCCGGTCAAAGCGCGTTGGAAGTGTCGGCTGGCCTTCGCGCGCTGAATGAATGTGGCAAGCAGGCCGCACGATTCTTTGGTGCAGCCGAAACCCAGGCAGAGAAAACTGGATTGCGCCGGGACGCCGTCGACGAGGCTTTTCTCGCGCCGCTGATATCAGCGGCACGAGAAGCGTACCACCGGACGCACCTTCGCAGAAGCGGAGGCGGAGGGCCGTACTTCTCAGTTATGAGGACGCCAATCGCTGAGGCGCGATACGTGCTCGAGAAAGACCCACAGGTAGAACCGATCACTCATTCATGATGAAGGGATCCGCACTACTGGCTTCTGCGCGCCCTCCACCAGCTGATGGTGTAGCTGTACTTACCCGGCTTTGTATGGCGGTTGAAGCACGCAAAACTCCACTGCCACCCTCCACCGTCGCGGTGCTGGGCACTGAATCTCGTCCTCGGCTCGATCGACGGTCGATGCCGTTCTCGCGCAAGGTCGGAATTTCGAGTCCTTCGGCAGTTGCCAAACGATCATCACATTGCGCTCATCTGGCAGGAAGTAACGAGCGGCTCTTGATTGACAGCGATGCAACCATCACGAACGTGACCTGCGGGCGGCTGCGCTCCTCCAGGCGGACGGAATTTCGCGAAAGTGCGCGCAGCCCTAAGTAGCAGGACGCAATGCAGCGAAAAGGCGCGATCTTTTCATTTTTCTCCTCCGGTTCGAAACTCGGCGCCAATCTTAACGCTGCAAACGTGCACCACCACCGATTATTCACGCGCGAAAAATCTTTGACTTGCACGACCTCGCCCGTATATTTCGCCTCCCGGCGCTAAGCCGGTTACGTGGAGAAGCTTGAGATGTTCAACCAATGCAGCCGAAATCCAACTCTGTCGCGAATGTCGTTCGCGGCAGCGGGCGTGGCGCGTGCGATGTCGACCCTTGGCATCACGACGTTCCGCGCCGGGCAAACGCTGTTTGGCGCGTCCGTGCTGAAGATTGACCCGAGTGGAGGTTCTGGCGCTTAGCTGAACCCGAATTGGCAATCAAAAGCCCGGATCGCGTGAACGCCTCCGGGCTTTTTGTTTTGGGCAGTGCTAACGCAGAGGAGTGGTGTCATGAAACGCAAAGATCGATTCGCGTCGAAAGACAGCTTCTTCTACGCCTTGGTCATCCTCGCCACGCTCGTCGTAACGAGGTATGGATTCTTGGTCGAGCTTGTCGAGCAAACCGGTGTATTCCGAGCTTAGGGCGTGCGAGCGCTCGGAGACGAGTAAGAAGAAGCAAATGTCAGTCGCGTACCGACCGGCAATGTGCGAGCAACCGCTGCACGGCGCCGGTCGGGACACGGCTTACCTTGCACTGGTTAAGACATGATCAAAGAAGCTGCCGGGCCGGTGATGCTGTTCTTCAGCAACTCGCGTCGTTGCTTGTTCGCGTGCGGATCGAATCCGAAACGCTTCCATGTCGCTGCGATATCGGTGGCGGCGGCTGGTATGTAGTTGAAACGAAGGTCGAGCAATCGTGTGGCGGGACTCGGAATACGTTCGGCGTGTCTCATGGTCATCCTCGTTTGTTTTCAGTGAATCAGATCGTGACGAACGCTCGCAACAAATCCATTTCGGTAAGCCGGCGGTTTCTTACGTTTGAAACAGTCGGCGCACCTGCGAGCCATTCACTGGCCACAAGGTAAGTCGAACCCAGCAAACACGCCGCCGACGGTTCGGCCTCTGCGCTACTGAATATTCACAGCAAGGCCTATCCCTTGATGCACATCACCTGCTTCAGCGTATGCACGACTTCGACCAGATCGGCCTGCGCAGCCATCACCGCATCGATGTCCTTGTAGGCGCCTGGAATTTCATCCAGCACACCGGCGTCCTTGCGACATTCAACGCCCTCGGTCTGCTCGCGCAAATCCTTGACAGTGAAATGACGCTTCGCTGCGTTGCGCGACAGGCGACGCCCTGCGCCGTGTGAGCATGAGCTGTAGGAAACAGCGTTGCCCTTGCCGCGCACGATGAACGAGCGCGCGCCCATGCTGCCCGGGATGATGCCGAGCTCGCCGGCACGCGCGGACACAGCACCCTTACGAGTGATCCACACCTGCTCGCCGAAGTGTTCCTCGAGCGAGCTGTAGTTATGGTGGCAGTTGACCGCATGCTCGGCGGTGGCGATCTCGCGCCCGAACTCGTCGCGTAGCGACTTCAGTACCGCGTGCAGCATCAGGTTACGGTTATGCGCTGCGTAATCCTGCGACCAGCGCAGCCCTTCGACATATTCGTCAAATTCCGGCGACCCTTCATCGAGCCAGGCCAGATCGCGATCCGGAAGATGCCGGTGATGCTTGACCGCCATCTCGCGCGCCATGCCGATGGCCGTTTCTCCGATCGTCTTGCCGACGTTGCGCGAACCCGAGTGCAGCATGACCCATACTTGATCGTTCTCGTCCAGGCAAAGCTCGACAAAGTGATTGCCGCCGCCCAGCGTGCCTACCTGCTTCCACACGCGTTGATGGTCGAACTTGCCGACACGGTCCATGATGCGCAGCGCGTTGTAGCGAGCGTGCAGCTCATCGCCGTTACGTTTGAGTGCAATGCCGAACAGACCATCGTGATGAGTGCTTACCGGCTTGTCGTGAGTCGTAAAGCCTACGGGCACCCGCGCCTCAATCGCAGCGCGCAGCTGGCCGAGCGAATCCGGCAAGTCGTTCGCGTTCAATGAGGTACGCACCGCGCACATACCGCAGCCGATATCCACACCGACGGCCGCTGGAATGATGGCGCCGCGGGTGGGAATCACCGAGCCTACCGTCGCGCCCTTGCCCAGATGTACGTCCGGCATGATGGCGACGTGCCCGGCAACGATCGGCAGTGACGCAATGTTCTTTACCTGCGCGACCACGTCACGCTCAACCTCCACGCCATTCGTCCAGGCGCGGACGTTGTTCAAGGCGTTCAGATCCGTGATGTATCCCATTCGAAAAGTGTAGACATCCGGCACCGGCGAGCCACTCCGCGAATGCCCGGTTTGGAAGCAGGGGGCCTGCGGTGTCTTTGCGACGCCCAAGTCTGTAACCCAACCGGACTTGAAATCGTCTAATCAGATTTGAAAGTGTGGGGCGCTCACCAGAAGTCAAGCGCTGGTCTGAGCTTGCCGAGATCAAGACACATCGGCCGCGACCGATGCGGAAAGTTACAACCCGTGCTTGATGTGGCCCTGACGCCAGGTGAAAACGTCAAGCTCAATGGCGCCGCGATCACCGTCGGCAAACGCCATGAAAACAAGCGTGCTATCCGCGCGCCAACAGCCCTCGACTGTTTGACCCGGCAGACCGTTAGGCAGCAGATAGGTATAAACCGCGCGCTTTAAGCCTTCCGGGCAGGTCGGGCCTCGCTCGTCGTAAAGGTCTATTCGGTCGCCGTGCGTGCCGGTCGCGATCGGTTCCTCGGCCCAGGCACTTGCGGCGCTGCCCGCGAGAATTACGCCCACCAGCAGAGCCTTGCACAGATATTTGTCGTATCGCATTTGCAGGTGCCTCCCAACCGATAACCAACTATGTACCGGTGAACGCACGCTGGTGCGATTGTGAAACTCGGAATTGCGGGCTGATTAAACGGACCCTCTTCCGCACCAATTCGCAAGATTGGTGCGGTCGGCCGGGTTCTAAAAATGTGAGCCGATCACCTATCGTGACCTTGCGCGTCTAGCGGGCAAATGAAGCCCAATACGCGGTTGCTCATTCGCCCAGTTTGATGTTGCGATCCTTCGCGACCTTCGAATACGTGGCGTGCTCGCGAGCCAGAAACGCCGAAAACTCGGCGGGTCCAAGCCCAAGCGGATCGACGCCCGCTGCCAACAGGCGTTGTCGGGTCGCGGGATCACGTACGGCGTTCGCAATTTCCGCTGCGATGCGCTGGATCACGGCCGGAGGCGTTCTCGCAGCAGCATAAACACCCTGCCAATTGGTGAAGTGAAAGCCGGAAAAGCCCGGCAGCTCCGCCACCGACGGGATCTCGGGCGTAGCAGCGGAGCGTTTGGCGCTGGTGACCGCGACGATTTTCAGTTTGCCCGACTTGTGGTGCCCGATGACAGGCGGCATGCCGGCGATACCGATTTCAACCTGCCCACCGAGAAGATCGGTCACCGCAGGGGCGGCGCCTCGGTAAGGAATATGGACGATGAACACGTCGCCAATCGCCTTGATCGATTCGCCGGCAAACTGCATCGAGCTGCCGGTTCCCGGCGTGCCGTAGGACAACTTTCCGGGAGAACGCTTGGCGAGTGCCAGTAGCTCCTGCATGTTGTTCGCAGGCACCGAAGGGTGAAGGACAACCGCCAGCGGCGTCTCGCCGATCAACGCGACGGGCACCAGGTCCTTCGCGGGGTCGTAGGGTACTTTCTGCCCGGCAATCGGGCCGACCAGCACCTCGGCGGGCGATGCAATCAGCAGCGTGTAGCCATCCGGGTCACTTTTGGCAACATGATCAGTGCCAATTGCGCCCGATGCGCCGGAGCGGTTCTCTACCACGAAGGACTGTTTCAACGTTTCGGACATCCTCTGCGCGACCGTACGGGCAACGAAGTCGTGGCCGCCACCGGCTGGGTAGCCAACAATGAAGCGGACCGTCTTGGATGGCCATTCCTGCGCTAATGCCGGCGCGCTCAAGATCAGCGATAGCGTCGCCACGAAAATTGTGCGAATCATTCTTTCCTCCTATTGGAAATCTGCCACGGTGCCTGGTGCCGGGGTAAAGCCGAAGTCGCCGCGCTCGATCACCGCAGCGCGCCCGCCGTTAAGCGCGAGCAGCTCGGCCTGCCGCGCGTGCGCGCGCCGATCAACCTCGTTCGGATCGCAGATTGCGAACAGCGCGCGTCGGCATTGCTCCAACGCATCGGCATATGCTGCATCGCTGGCGACGTCACGCAACTCCTCGGGATCTTCGTCGAGGTCAAATAGCTGCGCAGGGTAGTTGACGTAGTGCACGTATTTCCACTGGTTCAGGCGGATGGCGAATACGCCGGTGCTTGATCCCATGCCATGGTATTCGGATAACACCGAGCGCCGTGGCTTTGCACCATGGGCGACGTCGACCAGAGACACGCCCGGAAAACCTGCTGGCATCGTTACTCCTGCAATTTCGAGCAGTGTCGGAAAGGCATCGACATGGCTGACTGGCGTAGGAATGCGCCTGCCTTGCGGAATGCCCGCGCCGGCCAATATCAGGGCACGCCGGCAACCTCTTCGTACATCGTGGACTTTCCCCACAGGCCGCGCGCTCCCAGGTTGTCACCATGGTCGCTGGTGTACATCACGACCGTGTCATCCTCGAGGCCAGCATCGCGCAACGTCGCGAGCACCTTGCCGATGTTTTCGTCGAGGTAAGACACCAACCCAAAA
The DNA here is from genome assembly GCA_963710675.1 of uncultured beta proteobacterium. Taxonomy (GTDB): domain Bacteria; phylum Pseudomonadota; class Gammaproteobacteria; order Burkholderiales; family Burkholderiaceae_F; genus JACCZX01. Next base: position 297,029 of record CAVQBE010000017.1, read on the forward strand.
TATCCCGCCAGTGCTTTCTTTACGTCGTCCGGCGATTTGAAGTGGTCGTCGTAATTGAAGTTGTTGCTGTAGTCGACTAGATACGGGTGACGTGGGCGCTGCTCACGCGCGTACTGCTTGGGCAGCGGCAGCTCCTGATTGAAGTAGCGGTAGTAGTGTTCGGGCGGCGCCGTCAACGGAAAATGGGGCGCTACGAAGGACACGAACAGTGCCCACGGTTTTTCTGCCTTGCGCACGCCCTCTTCTCGCAGCCACACTTGCGCCCGCGAGCAGATGTCCTTGTCATAGAACGTGTAGGTCGACTCACCGGGCCCGGCCATCCCGATCATCTTTTTCGAGTTGCCGCGCGCCGGCATGTCGTCGCGAATCAAGCCGAGCAGGTCGCCCTTTCCCTGGTAAATGTGCATCGCGATCTGCTCTTCGCTGAAGCCGTGGTCTTCGCCCGCGAGGCGGTAATGCAGCTTGCCGATCGAAACGACGCGATGACCGTGTTCGCGCAGCAGGTGATGCCACGACGGCACCGAACCGTCGTAGGCGTCTGCGTTGTCCCAGAAGCCGATCTGGTGAATGTACTTGCCGCACGCGAAACCTGCGCGCGCCGGAATGCAAACTGGGCTGGTGGTGTATGCGGCGCTAAACGCAGTGCCGCGCGCAGCAAGAGCATCCAGGTTCGGCGTGTGAATGATCGGATGTCCGGCATTGCCCAGCACTTTCGGGTTGTGCTCGTCGGACATGATCACCAGCAGATTGCGAGCGTGTTCAGCCATCTTCTCGTGCGAGCCTCTCGCGATTAGAGTCGTCAGTACTATATAGGTGACATGCCTGCGACCAAATCCACACCACGCGCGCCCTTCGATTTTGTTCCGCTGCCGCGCGAACGCTCAACGCGCAAGCCGCGCCGCTCGGGACAAACGATGGTGCTGGACGATGGCTTGCCGCTCGCCTACACGCAAGACCTGGTTGCGCTGGCCGGTGCCTACATCGATCTCGCGAAGATAAAGACCGGCACTGTGCGGCTATATCCTCGTCAGGCTCTACTCGACAAGCTGCGGCTGTATCAGCGCAATCGCATCCAGCCTTTTCTTGGCGGGCAGTTCCACGAGTATGTTTTCGCTACGCAAGGCGTGCGCGCACTGCCTGCCTACTACGCCGAGGCGCTTGCCCTCGGTTTCAAGGCCATCGAGATCTCCGACAACGTCGTACCGCTAACCGACACACAACGCCGTACGCAAATTCGCAATGCTGCGGCTAGCGGCCTGATCGTTTTCGGGGAGGTCGGGTCCAAGGAGACGCTCAGCAAGCCGACGCTGCTGATCAGCCAGGCCGAGACTTGCTTCGACGCGGGCGCTGCGCTCGTGCTGGTCGAAGCCGCCGAGCTGATTGAAAGTGGCAAGCTACGCACACGCACGATTGACCTATTGACGCGCTCGCTTGATATGTCCCGCGTGATGATCGAGTTGCCGGGCCCGTGGATCAGCAACGTCCGAAGCTGCGACATCGAAGACATCAAGAAGGCATTGATCGTTGCGTTCGGGCCCGACGTGAACCTCGCTAACGTGACCGCATCTTCGATCATCGATACCGAGGCATCGCGCGTCGGGCTCGGCACCGCCGGGCCCCCCAAATGAAAAGGCGGAGCTGACGCGTGCTTGCGCGACGGCTCGCCTTGCGCTGCTGGCCTCGGCGTTGGCAGTTGTACGCTGCGTTCTCAAAAACCCTGCGCTTCGCCAGCGCGTTCGATCCGAACTCGCTCGATCCACATTCGCTGGCGCTGCTGTATCAAACACGCGTCGTTACACAGATTTACGAAGGGCTGGTCAATCGGGATCAGAATTTCAAGCTCGAGCCCTCGCTTGCGGTTTCATGGCAGACGATTGCGCCGACAACGTGGCGCTTCAGGCTGCGGCCGGATGTGAAGTTTCATGACGGGGCGTCGTTCACTGCGGACGATGCGGCGTTTTCAATCGAGCGCGCATTGGCAAAAACCTCGCAGCGCGCGAGTCAGCTGCGCGGTGTCACAGGCGTACGCAAGGTCGATGCCCTGACCATCGACATACAGCTTTCTGCGCCCGATGCGGTGCTGCCGGACAAGCTTTGGCTGATTGCGATGATGAGCAAGGCCTGGGCGGAAAAACACGGTGTTCTGCAGCCGCAGGATTACAACGGCAAGCAGGAAACGCATGCCGTTCGCAACGCCAACGGGACCGGGCCGTTTATCTTGAAAACGTACGAGCAGGATCGGCGACTGGTGCTTGCTGCGAATCCCAATTGGTGGGGCAAGGCTGCCAAAGGAAACGGCAACCTGACTGAAGCCATCTACACCGTGATCCAGGCGGACGCGACGCGTCTTGCCGCGCTGGCATCCAACGAAGTGGATTTTGTGATCGATCCGCCCTTTCAGGACATCGCCCGGATCAAGCGCGACAGATCGTTGAGGGCAGTCGAGATCAGCGACATTGGAATGCAGTATCTGGGTTTCGATCAGTCGCGAAGCGAACTGCAATCCTCCGACATCAAGGGCCGCAATCCTTTCAAGGACGTTCGGGTACGCCGTGCGGTTTATCACGCAATCGACGTCGACACGATCATTGCAAAAGTACTGCGAGGGCAAGCGGTTCCGGCAGGAACTCATGTTTCGCCGCTGGTCGATGGCTATGTGCCCGAGCTCGACAAGCGCCTCCGATACGACCCAAACGCGGCGCGCGCGTTGCTAAAGGAAGCCGGCTATCCCGAAGGATTCGAAGTGACGCTGGACTGTGTCAACGTCACGTTTCGCGCGGCGGTGTGCCAGGCACTCAGTGCGATGCTCGCGCAGGTAGGCATTCGAGTTTCGTTTCAGCCATCGCCAAGCTCAATTTTTTTTCCGAAGCTGACGCAGGCGACATCTAGCTTCTTCGAATTCGGGTGGACGCCCGGCACCGACCCGTGGGTGATGCTCAACAATGTGATTCGCAGCTGGGACGGCGCGAGCAGCGGTGCGTTCAACGGCGGGCGCTACTCGAACGCCAAGCTCGACGCGCTGATCGACGCAATTCGAGTGGAACCAGACATTGCAAAGCGTCGGGCTCTTACCGGCGACGCATTACGCCTGCTGAGCAATGAGCTGCCGCTGGTTCCGCTGTATCGACGAAAGTTGACCTGGGTAATGCGGCCGAACATCGAGGTCGTGCAGTGGCCAAGCGATGTGCTTGAATTACGGTGGGTACGGATCAATTAGGCAGCCCAATGACGATCTCAAGATTTTCTTTTCCCACGGACATTCAGTTCGGCGCCGGCGCCAGCAAGCTCGTCGGCGCTCACTTACGCGAACGCGGTTTCACGCGACCCATTGTCGTCACTGATAGGGGCCTCGCCACGTTGCCCGTACTAAAGAATTTTGTCGCGAACCTCGGCGCCGGATTAAGTGTTCATCTGTTTGCGGGCGTACAAGGCAACCCGACCGCGTCGCAGGCGATGCAGGGGCGCGATGCCTTTCGCGCACATCAGGCTGATTGCGTGATCGGCATTGGAGGCGGAGCAGCGCTCGACGTAGCCAAGGTCGTTGCGCTGATGGCGGTCCACGAAGGAAACGTGATCGAGTATGCGTGGGACCATCCGCGCGTTCGGGCCATCACGAGTGAGCTTCCGTATGTCGTCGCCGTGCCGACGACCAGCGGGACTGGTTCCGAAGTGGGGCGCTCGAGCGTCGTTAGCGACGACACGACGCACATTAAGCAAGTCATCTTCTCGCCAAAGCTGCTCGCGAAGGCCGTGTTCGCCGATCCGGAGCTGACGTTCGATCTGCCGCCTGCGGTCACGGCAGCGACCGGCATGGATGCACTAACGCACAACATCGAGTCTTACCTGTCACCCGCTTTTCATCCGCTATGTGACGGCATCGCGCTCGAAGGAGTACGGATCGCCGCGCGCGCGTTGCCAACGGCTGTTAAGGACGGACGCAATCTGCAGGCACGCGCAGACATGATGATGGCGTCGATGATGGGCGCGATCGCGTTTCAAAAGGATCTCGGCGCCGTGCACTCTTGCGCGCATGCGCTCGGCGCGGTGTGCGATCTTCATCATGGGCTGGCCAACGCGCTGATGCTGGAGCCGGTGATGCGTTTCAATCTCGAGACTGCCGGTGCAAAGTTCTCTGAGCTCGCGCACGTTGTAGGTGCCGGCAGGGCCGATGACTTTGTTCCGTGGCTGATGCGCTTGAAGAGTGAAATCGGTATCGCAGCGTCGTTGTCCGCAGTTGGCGTCAAACCGACTCAGATATCGGCACTGGTCGATATTGCCGAAAAGGACATCTGCCACCAGACGAATCCACGGCCCTGCACGCGTGCTGATTTCACGCGCTTCTTTGAGCAGGCAATGTGAATACGACCGATGAGTAAACGTCTGCGGATCGGCATCTCGGTGTGCTTCTTCCACGCCGACGCAAAGCGTCCGATTTTTACGGGCAAGACGCTGCAGTACGTCGAACAGTCGATCGTGCACTGGGTACAGTCGGCCGGTGCGCTTGCACTTGTCATCCCTTCGCCGGAGGGGCCGACGAAGCGCGGGGACGTGACGCTGCGCGACTACGCCTCGATGCTTGATGGTCTGGTACTGCATGGCGGCTCCGATGTTTCACCCAGCAGCTACGGCGAAACGCCGCTGCAGCCCGAATGGAGCGGGGATCGCGTGCGCGATGACTACGAGATCGCCCTTCTTCGCGCGTTTGTCGATGCCCGCAAACCGGTACTCGGTGTCTGCCGCGGATTGCAAGTCATCAATGTGGCGTATGGAGGCACGCTGTACCAGGATATCTCGACGCAGTTACCCGGTAGTCAGACGCATCGCGACGCGGCCCTTTACGATCAGAACTTCCATGAAATTGAATTCGTCCCTGAGACTCGACTCGGCAGTCTTTACCCCGGCATCAAGCGCGCGCGCGTCAATAGCGTCCATCATCAAAGCGTAAAGAAGCTTGCTGATGGGTTCACGGTCGAAGCCGTGGCGACCGATGATCAGATGATCGAGGCAGTTCGGTGGACCGGTAGTTCATACGTTGCAGCAGTGCAATGGCACCCCGAATTTCACGACTGGAAGAGCAGCGAAACGTTATCGGGTGATCCTATCCTCGAAGATTTTCTCAGCGCGACTAACGCGAGTGGGGTGCGATCACTATGAGCACATTGACTGTTCGCAACCCAGCGAACGGAGCGACGATCGCAGAGCTTCCGCAGGATGACGCGCAGTCGATTTCTGCAAAGTACCGCGCCGCACGCGCGGCAGCAACCGGCGTGGGCTGATCGCCCGTTGCCCGACCGCATCGAGGTGCTCCGTGGTTTTCGCGATGCGCTGACATCGCGATGTCGAGCGGCTGGCTGCCGTCCTGACATCAGAAACCGGCAAACCCATTCGGCAATCGAAAAACGAGATCAACGGACTGCGCGCGCGGATCGATTTTTTTCTCGAATCGACACAGGCAACGATTGCCCCGCGCGAGGTGCACAACACAGCGGGAATGCGCGAGCAGATCTCTCACGAGCCGCTCGGTGTTATCGCCAACATCTCGGCGTGGAATTATCCGTACTTCGTTGGCGGCAACGTTTTCGTACCAGCACTGCTGACTGGTAATGCGGTGCTGTACAAGCCGTCCGAGTTCGCTGCATTGACCGGAATCGAGATCGGAAAACTGTTGCATCGGGCTGGCGTTCCGCAGCCTGTATTCGCGGTGCTGATTGGTGACGGCAGCGTTGGCTCCGAGCTGATCAAGCAGCCGATCGATGGAGTGTTCTTCACCGGCTCCTATCCCACAGGGCAGCGCATTGCACGCGAGCTCGGTTCACGCATGGTCAAGCTGCAACTGGAGCTGGGTGGCAAAGACCCAATTTATGTGCGCGACGATGTCGACGTGGCGAAGGCCGCGGCATCACTCGCCGACGGCGCGATGTACAACACCGGGCAGAGTTGCTGTTCGGTCGAGCGCATCTACGTGCATCAAGCGATCCATGAAGATTTCGTCAGCGCATTCGTCAAGGAAGTGGAGGGCTTCAAACTCGGCGAACCGGCGTCGGAGACAACCTACATCGGTCCGATCACACGGACACCGCAGATCGATGTGCTCGAACGGCAGGTCGCTGATGCGGTCGGCAAAGGCGCCAAGCTGCTCCTCGGTGGAGCTCGCGTTCAGCAACCAGGCAACTGGTTCGCGCCCACCGTGCTGACCAACGTAAATCATGCGATGGAGGTGATGCGCGAGGAAAGCTTCGGTCCGATTATCGGCATTCAGAAAGTCGCCAACGACGATGAAGCCGTGCGGCTGATGAACGACACCGAATATGGGCTGACTGCCGGCGTTTACACGAACGATGAACAGCGTGCGAAGTCGATTCTGGCTCAGCTTCGTGCAGGATCGGTGTACTGGAACTGCTGTGACCGCGTCAGTCCTAGGCTACCTTGGAGCGGCGTCGGTCACTCGGGTGTCGGACTTACGTTGTCGACCTATGGCATCGAGGCTTTCACACGGCCCAAGGCCTGGCACCTGAAAAACGCATAGGCCAGTAAGCATCTTCACAGTTTCGCCAACGCATCAATTGAACGCGACGAGTACTCGGCATCTCGCTGGTCGCAGCAAGACTCTGTTCATCGTCAGAGTTCTCGCAACGCTCCGTTTCCGACGCAAGGTTTACTGAGCTTCCGCTTTCGACCCATAGCGGACATTTCGCGGTGCTTAGAGTGGTCTTCGCAAGGCTCCACTGATGCTTCCAGTATATCGAGCAGTCGAAGGATCTGTTCGTGCAGATGCAGAAAACATGCGAAGCAGGCGCGCTCGATGTTCACTACTATCCGAGTTTCCTGCAAGAAGTGGAACAGCGGTGGACCGTCGCGCCTGGCTTCGCCTCCGTAGTCGCGTGGCGCGATCCGCGCCTAGAACTTGCAGTTCGGACCCGGCGCCGATAGCTCGCCGCGGAACGGCTGGCCAACCGGGGCAAGGATCACCGACACATCCCGGGCCGGAGCTGCGGATTCGTTGCGCGCGATGTGCCCATGTCCGTTGTCGACGTAGCCCTGGCCCTTGGAGACAACTTTCGCACTGCAGGTGCGGTCGTCGTACTCGTAGAACGTCAGCGTGCCTTCCATGACGGTAATGAACACCGGGCCCGGGTGCGTATGCCATCCGGTGGAGCCACCCGGCGCGTAGTCGTGCGTGCGCACCACGATGTCCACTGGTGCCTGCGCCGCGGAAGAAAACTGGAGGGTGCGGACATCAGCGGCCTGGACGGTGAATGCGGGGTAGGTGCCGCGGCCGATAACAGTGGGCGTGACACCAACGGCCGGCTCGGCTTTCGCAGTCGGGCACACACCGAGGGCGAAGAGGATGAAAGAGAATTGTTCGATTCATTTCGCGTCTCCTTTCAACGTCGGCCAGCAAGCAGTGAACGTCATGCCAGGGCCGATCGCGAAATTACTCTATCACTGCGAACGACTCGCCGGAAGCGGGGCGATATCCGCAACCAAACGTCCATCGAGGCGACATGCCAAAGCCGCCATGCGAGTCTCCACGTTGTATCTCACAGTTGGGCACACTGGTGATTGCGCTGCGCAACTTCGTCACTCAGGCGTAAACATGACCTGTCTGCTTGCGAGACAGCTATTCGTTTGCGAAAAGTGCGTCACCGTGGTGTCCGCTTTTTTGCAGCCAACTGCTTAAATTCGGTATGTCGGATTCTGGCCGCTAGTGGACAGACAGCGGACCTGATCCCCGCTCCACAACAACATTCTTTTCTAGCTCCAGGATCATGATGCCGAAGGTCGACGCCCTTCCGCTCGCGCGGAGCGCATCACCAACCGCGGTGGTAGCCCAGAACGCTTCGTCCACGCACGTCTTCGTATTCCATTCGGAATCAAGACGCACGATTCTCAACGAGTGTTTGCATTCCCGTCGCTTCCACCGACCGTCGCTCTTCCAAACGACGCGATAGTCGCCTGAGATCTCCTGTCCTCCGATCAGGGTCGCCACTGACGCAGAGCCCAGTCCAAGACCCATCCAAGCGAAGACATAGCAGACGGTGAACTGCCCTAGGTAGTAAACGCCGCGCTTCAGCCTCCCAAACGTTGGAACCCGATTCGCTGGGTGGCGATCCAGCGCGATTGGGATGAAGAAGAACAGTGAGATCGGCAACGCCAAATAGGCAGCCTGCCAGTTCCACCAACTATTTGCGACGAAGCTACTGGTAATTCCATAGAGGGACAGCGCCATCCAGAAAAGCGCGAAGAGGGTAAACGCCTTCTCTCGCCTGGAGGCTCCCCTTCGAAAGAGGAAACCGCCGAAGACCGGCTGGGGCTGCGGCGGTGCGCTTGGCCTTAAATTTGGCAACGTACCCATCTCCATGCTGACCAGACCCGATTGTGTCCTTGATCCGACGCATTGGAGCGCGACGCCTGCGGCAAACTGGCCACTATCGCGCTTTCCCCGGTGTTGACCGGCGACGAGTCTTCCACGAAGCGTTGGCAGCTATCGCAAACGCGGTAGCGACCGCACTGCTGAAGAGCGCGGGACCATAAGAGCCAAGCGTGTCTTGCAACGTGTTCCACAGAATGGACCACCTCCCGGTGCTACGTGAGTTCCCCGGATTCATCCACTGGGTTGCTGCGAGTGACCCTGTCATCAGGGCGATGCCTAGATAGGCGAGTGGCTTCAGTGACCGCCCAAGACTCGCTCCTCGTTCGAGCGCTGCTCGATCTGGTGGACGGTCTAGTTTTAGCAGCCGCCTTTGGTCCCATCGAACGAAAAAGAAGAGGACCAAAAGTGCGAAGAGGCCGAGCCCAATGGCTCCTCCAGCATTCAAGCAGTGGTCTCCGATTAGTCCGCTATTGGGCGATTCTGAGACGTTGCGTCAGCGTCCGCTAGTGGCCGATATCGGACCACCGGCGATGACACCTAACGACCCGAAGCGGAAGTCAGCAGATTCCGGAAGCGGCCATTGCATTCATGTCGAAGCGACGTAAGCCCGACTGACAAATCGCGACCCACTCCAGACAATTGAGGTCGGTGAAACCGTACGCTTCACAAGGTGGTCCGCGGTCTTTTCAAGTCGTTATGGCAAGTCGAGCCCCCAGAACTTTATGATGTAGAAGGTGGAGCAGACACCGACATTCAAGATAAATGGCGCCGCATTGCCGCACTGGTTGTCCGCATTACCGGGATCGACCGGGGTGCCGTGCCCCATACCGCTGACTAGCACCGTTTCAACCAGCGCCTTGCCGTTGCTATCCTTGTAGAGTTTGTGCGCATGGCCATTGATCGTGTCTTCGGTATCTGGCACTTGGTCGATGCCCAGCACGTTGGTCCACTGATCCACCAACTCTCTCTGGTCGCTCGGGTTGACGGTCGTATCGCTTGTGCCCTGCCAGATCGACACCCGCGGGAACGGCCCGCTATGGCTCGATGCATTGCGCACGAGGCTGCCCCACTGGCCCGGCGCCAAATCCTTCATCGGCACCAGCTGACCGGACAAGCTGACGCCGCATTGACTCAGTGCTTCATTCGCATCGTTGGCGCACTTGTACGGAATCCCCGCGATGATTGCGCCGCCGGCAAACAGTTCCGGATACGCTGCCAGCATAACCGCGGTCATGCCGCCGCCGGCCGACAGGCCGGTCACATAGGCCTTCTGCGGATCGATCCTGGCATCGGCCTTGATCTTGTCGATCATCTGCCGGATCGACAAGGCTTCGCCCTTGTCGCGCTCGTTGTCGCCGGACAGGAACCAGTTGAAACATTTCGAAGAATTATTGATTTGCTGTTGTTGCGGCAGCAGCAGCGCGAAACGGTGCTTGTCGGCGAACTTGATCCACCCCGTCTCGTCATCGTAAGCCGATGCCTGCTGCGTGCAGCCGTGTAGCGCGACGACCAGCGGGCGGGATGTGCCCAGATTCGCAGGCAGATACCTGCACATCTTGAGATTGCCAGGGTTGGAGCCGAAACCGGTGACTTCGGTCAGCGGTTTGCCGCAACTGGTTGCCGAGTCGGGGCAAAGCCATGGGAACCAGATGCACCACCAGTTGGCAGCGGAAGCCGTCATCGGTAGCGCCAGCAGAAGCGTGAGCAGGAAAGTGTCGAGCCAGCAGCTGCGCGACTTTCGGCGGGGTGATGCTTCAGACACAGGTACCGCTGCATCCATTGCCAGGTCCCTCGCTAATCATTGACTACGGTAGTGAGTTTTTCTTCTTGGCCGCAAGCGGCGCAGCGTCGCCACGATCACGTCGAGCTCGGTGGCGACCTCGGCTTCATCCTGCAACTCACCCGAAGCGTCGTCCACGCAGATCGACACGGAACGCAGCGACACATCGACATTCAAGCAGGGTAGGTGGGTTGGCGGCACGTGGCCTTCAACCCAAGGGCGCCGTTTGGCTCGTACTGACATGGCCTGACCACTGCGTAGCGATCCACTCTCTATGCTGCTATCCGCGGAGCCCCATCAGTGCCGGCGGCTGGCCTCGACTATCTCTTCAAGCTCGCGTCGGGCGATGTCCTCGGGGCTCTTACCGCTCAGCGCAACCGATCGCCTCTCTGTATGTGTCTTCACATGGACCATGTCGCCTTCTACGGTGTACGTGGCCGCATAGATCCTGCCGTCGCGCTCGACGGTGACTTTCCCGCTCGTTGACATCGCCTTCTCCACAGCACGCAGGTCCAATATTATCGATCCGCTCAATGTCCGCTTCAAAGCGAATCGACGGTCACGCACACGCGTCCGCTTCTGGCCGCGACCCGACATAACGTGCTCTTCGAACGGGACGCCACTGATCAAAGCTACGTAGAACTTTAATTTTACGAGTGGCGAACTCTGACAATGCTCACCGGCCAGCCAATTACGCTCTAAACGTACTCTCCACCGATTCCAGAAAGGTACGTTCTTCACGCAGGATCAGCCGTTTTTCGTGCGCGAACGCGAAGTTCGAGCGTCCTTCTGGATCGGCCTTCAGTTGCGCTCGATATGCCTCATACGCGGCGAGGCTGTCGAACGCGATCAAGCCCCACGCGACGTTGTTCGTTCCTTCGTACGGCAGAAAGTAGCCGACCAGGTCGCCACCACAGCGCGGAATGATGCGGGCCCAGGTGTCCGCATACTGTTTGAATGCATCGCGTTGAAACGGATCGATCTCGTAACGGATGAAGCATGTGATCTTCATGTTGTCTCGTCTTGTTCGCAGGGCACGACGATAGCGCCTTGTCGGGCCGCGATGGTTCGACTACGATCGAACCATGAAAGACGGCCCAAGCATTGTTCGCATCGCCGCGCTGGTCGGTGATCACGCCCGTGCCGAGATTCTGACGGCGCTGGTGGGAGGCGAGGCGCTAACCGCGACGGAGCTTGCGGGGGTCGCCAATCTGACCAAGCAGACGATCAGCTCACACTTGGCCAAATTGCTTGATGCGCGCTTGATCGTCGTCGAAAGCCGGGGGCGGCATCGGTACTTTCGACTCGCAGACCGCGACGTGGCACACCTGCTTGAAAGTCTGATGGGCGTGGCGTACCGCACCGGCGCGGTTCGGGTTCGGACAAGCCCGCGCGAACCCGCGTTGAGAAAGGCGCGCGTTTGCTACGACCATCTTGCCGGGGAGATGGGCGTACTCGCCCTTGATAGCCTCGAGCGCAATCGCTATGTGCGACGCGACGCTGACGGACTGACTGTTACGCGCACAGGCAAGCGGTTTTTCACCGAAATCGGAATCGATTTTGGAACGCTGGCTTCGCAACGCCGCCGGTTGTCGCGCGCTTGTCTGGATTGGAGCGAGCGCCGTCATCATCTTGCAGGCGCTGCAGGCGCGGCGCTATTAGACCGATGTTACGAACTCGGTTGGGCGCGACGCGCAAAGGATTCTCGGGTGGTGACTTTTTCACCGGCCGGCGAGCGAGCGTTTAGACAGCTATTCCGCATGGCAGGAAGCGCATCTTGAGCTCCGAGCGTCTGGGTGCTGCGTCCACGCCCCCCGCCGCCGCGCGCATCGTCGTCATCGGCGGCGGCATCATGGGTTGCAGCGTCGCCTATCACCTGAGTCTGCTCGGCGAGAAAGACGTCGTGTTGCTCGAACAGGGAAGGCTGACGTCGGGTACAACGTGGCACGCTGCAGGACTGGTCGGCCAGCTGCGTGCACACGAAAGCATGACGCGGCTGATTCGTTACTCGACCGAGTTGTATTCGAAGTTGGAAGCCGAAACGGGACTAGGCACCGGCTGGAAGCAATGCGGCTCGCTCGCGGTTGCCCGAACCTCCGACCGAATGATCCAGCTAAAGCGCACTGCAGCGGTGGCGCGCGCTCACGGAGTCGATTGTGACGTGATCTCGGTCGCCGACGCAGCGAAGCTTTATCCGATCATGGCGACCGAGGATCTGCAAGGCGCGGTGTGGCTGCCCGGCGACGGCAAGGCAAATCCCGCGGACTTGACGTTCGCGCTCGCCAAAGGTGCGCGCAATCGCGGCGTGAAGATCTTCGAAAGTGTGCGGGCGACGGGATTGCAGACTTCCTCTTCCTCACGCATGCGGCGCGCTTCATCTCTGGCCTGGCGCAACAAAGCCGGCGACGGGGGCAAGATCGACGCTGAGATCATCGTACTGTGCGGCGGCCAGTGGTCGCGTGCCTTCGCGCGCCAGATCAACGTCACGGTGCCGCTTTTTTCTTGCGAGCATTTCTACATAGTCACCGATCGGATCGAAGGCGTGCACCGCGATCTGCCAGTGATGCGCGATCCCGACGGGTACATCTATTTCAAGGAAGAAGTCGGCGGGTTGCTGATGGGCGGGTTCGAGCCCGAACGCAACTCCGTGGCTGCAAAGCGCGCTGCATCGAGGCGGCATTCCGGAAAACTTCGAGTTCCAGTTATTGCCCGATAACTGGGACGCGTTTCAAGTCTTGCTCGACAACGCGATGATCCGTGTGCCGGCACTCGAGACGGCGCAGGTTAAGCAGTTCTACAACGGTCCCGAGTCGTTTACTGCGGACAACAACTTCATCGTCGGGCCGGCGCCTGGGTTCGAAAACTTTTACGTAGGCTGTGGCTTCAATTCGATGGGGATCGCATCGGCGGGCGGCGCCGGCCGAGCGCTTGCCGAATGGATCGTGCAAGGCGAGCCGACGCTAGATCTGTGGCCGGTCGATATCCGCCGCTTCAATCACTTCAATGCAAACGAAAACTGGCTGCCCGATCGGATCGGTGAAGTCCTGGGAATGCATTACAAAATGCCATGGCCGAACCGCGAGCTCGAAAGTGCACGGCCATTCCGGCGCTCGCCTATGTATTCGCTGCTGCGCGACAAAGGCGCGTGCTTCGGTTCGAAGATGGGATGGGAGCGCGCGAACTTTTTTGCGCCGTCGCATGAGCAAGCGCAGATCGAGTACGCGTGGGGTCATCAGAACTGGCATCCGTGGGTCGCCGATGAGCATCGCGCATGTCGCGAGCGAGTTGCGGTGTTCGATATGAGCTCGTTTGCGAAGCTGCTGGTCAAAGGCCCCGACGCGCCCCACGCGTTGAACTCGATCATCGCCAATGACGTGCCGCTCGAACCGGGCGCGACGATCTACACCGGCATGCTGAACGAACGTGGCGGCTACGAAAGCGACTTCACGGTGACGATGCTCGATCACAACGAATACATGATCGTGACCGGCAGCGCGCAAGCCGTTCGCGACCGTGATGTCATCGAACGCGCGTTTGCGGCGCTGACCGATTCGCCGCGCTGCGAAGTGATCGATGTCACGTCGATGTACGCGGTAATCGCCGTAATGGGGCCGAACTCGCGCGAGCTGCTGCAGCGCGTATCGACGGCTGATATCTCGGCTCATGGGTTTCCCTTCGGTACGTCGCGTGCGATTGACATCGGCTACGCGACGGTGCGTGCGACGCGACTGACGTACGTCGGCGAGCTTGGATGGGAGCTCTACGTTCCGGTGGAGTTTGCAACGGGCGTCTACGAGGCGCTGATGGCAGTGGGCAAAGATCTCGGGATCGCGAACGCCGGCTATTACGCGATCGACTCGTTGCGTCTTGAGAAAGGCTACCGTGCGTGGGGGCGCGAGCTTTCGCCGGATATCAATCCCTACGAGGCGGGACTCGGTTTCGCCGTAAAACTCGACAAGCCGGGCGGCTTCCGCGGCCGTGACGCGCTCGCGGCGCTCGATCCCCTCACCGTCAAGCGACGCATCGTTTCCTTGGTAATCGATGCGCCGCATACGAACGTATGGGGCGGCGAATTGATTTTGCGTGACGGCAAGCCGATCGGCTCCATTACGTCGGCGGCTTTCGGGCACACGATCGGCAAACCTGTTGCACTCGGATTGGTCACGCGTCCCGATGGCGCCGCCGATCGCGTTTGGATTGAAAGTGGGACGTATCAGATCGATCTTGCCGGCGAACGTTTTGCGGCCACCCTCTCTTTGAAAGCCCCTTACGATCCCGATTCGCGACGGGTAAAAAACTAGGAGAACAAATGCTGGTCGGCGTTCCGAAGGAAATCAAGGTTCACGAATATCGCGTCGGCCTCACGCCGTCTTCGGTGCGCGAGATGACCATGCACAACCACGAGGTGCTGGTACAGACCAATGCCGGTGCGGGCATTGGCGCGACTGACGAAGACTATCGGCGTGCGGGAGCGCAGATCGCCGCAAGCGCCGAAGAAGTATTCAAGCGTGCTGAGATGATTGTCAAGGTCAAGGAACCGCAAGCCATCGAACGGGCGATGCTGCGCGAAGGGCAGATTCTCTTTACCTACTTGCATCTGGCGCCCGACCCCGAACAAGCGGCGGATCTACTGAAGAGCGGCGCAATTTGCATCGCCTACGAAACGGTCACTTCACCGACCGGCGGACTGCCACTGTTGGCGCCAATGTCCGAAGTCGCGGGCCGTTTGTCGGTGCAGGCTGGCGCGCGTTGCCTCGAAAAATCGGCAGGAGGCATGGGCATGCTGCTCGGCGGAGTGGCGGGCGTTGCGCCGGGCCGTATCTTGATCCTGGGCGCCGGCATGGTGGGAATCAACGCGGCACAAATGGCTGTCGGCACCGGCGCTGAGGTCGTCGTCATCGACATCTCGATCGATGCTTTGCGCCGCATCGACGCAATGCTTGGCGCGCGAGTAAAGACGATCTTTTCGAACCGGGATAACGTCGAGCGCGAGGTATTGCGTGCCGATCTTGTGATCTCAGGCGTGCTAATCCCCGGCGCGGAAGCACCGAAGCTCGTCACGCGCGCGATGCTGCCGCAGATGAAGCGCGGCTCTGTGATCGTTGACGTTGCGATCGACCAGGGCGGCAGCTGCGAAACATCGCGCCCGACCACGCATGCCGACCCAACCTACGTCATCGACGGTGTCGTGCATTACATGGTTGCCAACATGCCGGGGGCAGTCCCGCGCACGTCAACGTATGCGTTGAACAATGCAACGCTGCCGTTTGCGCTTCAGTTGGCGAACAAAGGATGGCGCCGCGCACTTTCTGAGAATCCTCACTTGAAGGCCGGCTTGAACATAGCCGCGGGCAAGGTAACGTATAAAGCAGTCGCCAAAGCACTGGACCTGCCTTACACCGCAACCGACGCAGTGCTGCCGCCTTGAGCATTGAAGTCACGCTCGCAGTGCTGCTTGCAGCACTGCTGCACGCGTCGTGGAACGCGATGATCAAGGGCGGCAGCGATGTGCTGCTCGATACCGCGACCATTGTCGCGGGCGCCGGCGTGGTGGCTCTGCCGTTCTTGTTCGTTGTCCCGCTGCCGGCGCCGGCAAGCTGGCCGTATATCTTCGGCTCGATTCTCACGCACCTCGCGTATTACTTTCTGATGGTCAACGCGTACCGCACCGGTGAACTATCGCTGGTGTATCCGTTAATGCGCGGCGTAGCACCGCTGATCACTGCGGTGCTCGGGCTGATCTGGCTGCGTGAGCTTCCCGCTCCAATTGGCTGGCTTGGCATGCTGATGATTTCCATCGGCGTGATAGCACTTGCGTTGCGCCCCGCAGGGAATGCTCCGGTGCTTGCCGGTCATGGCCGCGCTGTGAGCTTCGCGCTCTGCAACGCCGCAGTGATCGCCGTCTACACGATCATTGACGGTACGGGTGCGCGCCTTGCGGGCGATCCCTGGGCCTACATCGTCTGGCTCTTCGTCCTCGATGCGATTCCGTTCTCGATCTATATGTTGTTGACGCGAAAGCGGCAGTTCGCTGCCGCCCTTGTCGAGCGCCGCTGGCACGGACTCATCGGTGGCGCGCTATCCGCCGCTGCATATGCCATATCGGTTTGGGCGATGACAAAGGCGCCGGTGGCGCTCGTTGCGTCGCTAAGAGAAACATCAGTGCTCTTCGCAACGCTGATTGGCGCGCGATTGTTAAGGGAAAAGTTGACTGCGCGCCGTTGGGCAGGCGTTGGCGCGGTGGTCATCGGTGTCGTTGCATTAAAGGTAGCTTAGTCTGAGTGCGCTGCGTCAGATGAACATTAACGTCATCCAGATCGTTAGTCTGCGCGTTCCGATACGGCGATCGAAAACAGGTCTCCCAAACAACACGGACTCGATGAGATACCCGCGATTTATAGGAAAGCTTTGGATGGGCCTGACTGTTCTGTCAGCGCTCACCGCGTGCACCACCACGCCTAAGCCGAAGGAGCCGCCAACGCCGTCGTATGTGATTACGACGCCGCAAACGACACCGCTGGGGAAGCAGGTTGGCTCGCTTCGCCCCCGCAATGTCGCTGTGACACAGTCGGGATTGTTTCTGCTTGGGCAGGGCGTGGAGGCATTCTCGGCGCGCGTTGGGCTTGCACAGCGCGCCACGCGCACCCTTGACGTTCAGTACTACGCCGTCTTTAACGACGAGAGCGGCACATTGTTGCTGGGCGAGCTGATCGATGCGGCACGGCGCGGTGTTCGCGTTCGCCTGCTTATCGATGACCTGCATGGATCTGGCCAAGGTCTTGATCTTGCGCTGCTGGCTTCGGTGCCAGGGATTGAAGTGCGTGTTTTCAATCCATTCGCTGGCCGCGGCTTTGCGCCTGCGCGATTGCTCGAGTTCGTCGCCGATGGCGAGCGTCTGAATCGCCGCATGCATAACAAGGCCTGGATTGCCGATAACGTCGGGGCGATCATCGGCGGTCGCAATCTCGGTAACAAATATTTCAGCGGCCCGAGCGAGACCCTGTTCGCCGATCTCGACGTGCTGACACTCGGCCCTGTGACCCGCGAGATTTCGCGCAGTTTCGATCGCTACTGGAATAGTGAATGGGCGTTGCCAATCACACCACCCGATGGCGCCGCTAAGGAGAAAGCGCCTGCACGTCTCGCTGAGTTTGCAACTCGCATCGAGCAGATCAAGGCGTCCAGTTATGGGATGTCGCTGAAGAAGAGTGACCCGCTTGGCGATCTTCTTGCCGGCCGCCGCGCGACCGTGTGGGCAACGGCTCACGCCGTCGTCGACCCGGTGTCGAAGTTCGACGCGGATAAATCGCCGGAAGTCGAAAGCTACGTGATGACTGAGGTTGCCGAGCAACTGCGTGCGACACGCCAATCGCTGCTGATGGTATCCCCGTACTTCGTGCCTGGTGAGAGCGGCGCGAGCTTGCTGAAGAATCTGGTGGATCGCGGCGTCAAAGTGCGCGTGTTGACGAACTCGCTGGCGGCAACCGATGTCCCGCTCGTGCACGCAGGCTATGCAAAATATCGGCCCGACCTGCTGAAACACGGAGTGGCGTTATATGAATTGAAGCCGACCGCAGTCCCGGAAATCGGCGTCAGTCGCGGATCGGCAACGCTTGCACCCAACAGCGAAGCCAGTCTTCACGCAAAGGCGTTCGTAATCGATCAACGCACCGTGCTGATCGGCTCGATGAATTTCGACCCGCGATCGGCCTGGTACAACAGCGAACTTGGAATCCTTGTTGAGAGCCCGGAACTTGCAGCGCAGGTGGTGCAAGCTTTCGACAGCGTAACGTCAAGCGATCGCGTCTGGAAAATGGCAAGCGACGAGAACGGCCTGGCCTGGGTCTCGACCGACATCAAGGACGCCGCCATGCTGCGGAGCGAGCCGGCCAGCTTCTGGCGCCGCGTACAGGTCGAGCTACTCGGGCCGCTTGCGCCAGAAGGCTATATGTGACGCGCCTATCGAAAGACAGCGGGAATTTTTCTTGCTGCCAAGCGATTAAAATTGCCCTATGAAGCGCGTGCTGTTCTCCATTGTCTTGCTGCTGATAATCCCGTCGGCTGTTGCTCAACGATGGGACGAAGATTTTGCGGCATTTGCCGCAGCAGATAAGGTCAAACCGCCAGAACGCGGTGGAATTTTGTTCGTCGGGAGCTCGTCAATCCGGCTGTGGGAGAAGCTGGAGGGCCAGCTTGAGATGCCGCTGCTGATCAAGCGCGGCTTCGGCGGCTCGCAACTCTCGGACTGCGTTGAGCACGTTCAGCGGCTGGTCATCGGTTACGCGCCAAAGGTCGTCGTGCTGTACGCGGGCGACAATGACCTGGCAGCGGGACGCTCGCCCGAATACATCCGCGACCAGTTCATCGCATTCGTAAACGAAGTACACCGCGCGCTACCCGATACTCGCGTTGCGTTCGTTTCGATCAAGCCCAGCCCATCACGCCGTATCTACCTGGACGATGCGCGTGAGGCAAACGGGCTGATCGAGGCGTATGCGAAAGGTAAGAAGAACATCGAATACATCGACGTTTTCACCCCGATGCTAGACAAGAAGGGAGTGCCGCGACCCGAACTATTTCGGGCTGACGCTTTGCACTTGAACGAGGCCGGGTACGAGCTCTGGGCGTCGATCATCCGACCTCGGCTTCTTCGTTGATGGAACCTTCGCCGCGACAAACGCAACCACATAAAGTACGGCGATAGTGCCCAGCAGGATCACAACTTCCTGTTCCCACGGCATCTTCCCGCGCTTATCGCCCACCAGCGCAAGCACCAGCAGTGCGCACACCAAATGCGCGCAAAATACCGGCAGCGATGCGTTCCCGAGCACCTCGAGAAAGCGAAATCGCACTACCCGAGCTATCCGAGGGCCGTAGTGCATAACAACGACCATCATCGCGAAGAAGTTGATCAGGCGCAACGGCCCAAGCTGCCATTTGTCGAAGAGCAGATTCAAGTCGGTGCGTGCACCGAAGGGGGCCTGGCCGACGGCGTGTCGCCAGATCATGGAACCGAGCACGATGGCCAACGCCAGCAGCAACAGGCTACGCGTCGAATGCCATTTAGGTTTTTCGATCTCATCGTGCTCTAAGTTGTCGCCCGCCTGCATGCTTGCGCCCATCCAGAGTCCGAAGATCCACAGAAACTGCCAGGCCGCCAGCTCGAACGCGCCGGTTTGATGCAGAGGGACGGTAATCGTCTTTGATGAAACCCATGCGAATAAGCCGCGATCGAGTTCGAATTGCGCGAAGATCCACAAAAGCACGCTGGTACCCAGCACCATCGTCCAGCCGTAGCGTCGATATCGGAGGCCGATCGTCAACGCAAGCGGGCTGGCAAGCATGAACAGAACGTACATCGGGAGAATGTCGAGCAGTGGCGGGTTGTAGAACAGCGCAAAGCTGCTGAGCAACGCCGTGATGGGCTCCTGCATGTAAAACGCAATCATGTTTTTTATCGCTGCCTGATTGGTCACGATGCCAAGCGCAGCGATCACCGTGAACAGGTAAAGCAGCATCGCCACGTGCCATGCCCACACGACACCGGCGCGATCCCACAACCCGCGTCGCATGGCAGAGGGATCCTTGTCGAACGCGACCTTTGTGTAAACGCCGCCGACCAAAAAGGCCGACAAAAACACAAAGCCTTCCGCGGCCGAGACGAATCCAAAGGGCTGGCTAAGCCGATCCGCGATCGTCGTAGGAACATGCGTAACCGTGATCAGCAACAACATCAGGCCGCGCAACGCATCGAGTTCTGGTTTCCGCGTCATCAGAACTCGGACATGCAAAATCCATGCTTGCGCTGCATCCTCCCATAGCGCCCGCCAACGCCGGCGTGCTACACGTTGGGAAACCTAGGCAGCTTTTCGCTGAGCAACAGGTGCAACCTGCTTGATGCCCATTGCTTTCAAGGTTTGCTCGACCGCACTGACGACATTGCGCATCTCATTCGAATCGATTGCGCCGATGCACCCTACGCGGAACGTTTCGACTTGCGTCAGCTTGCCTGGATACAGGATGTACCCGCGGTCGCGCGTCATCTCGTAGAACCGCTTGAACTCGTACGCCGGGTCGGCAGGCGCATGGAACGTGACAATGATCGGCGCCTGGACGGCGGACGACAAAAAAGGTCGAAAACCGAGCGCAGCCATGCCGTCGATCAACGTGGCACAGTTGTTCGAGTAGCGTGCCAGACGTGCGGGCTGACCGCCCTCTTCCTTATATTGATCGATTGCGACGCGCAACGCCGCGACGACGTGCGTCGGCGGCGTGTAGCGCCACTGCGTGGTCTTTTCCATGTACACGTACTGATCGTGCAGATCCATCGCGAGCGAGTGCGCATTGCCGGCTCTGCTCTCCAGCAACGATTTCCGCACAATCACGAAGCCCATGCCGGGAACGCCTTCCAGGCATTTCCCGCTCGCGGCAACCAGTGCATCGAACGGGATACTGCGCACATCGATCGGCAGTGCCGCAAACGAGCTCATCGCGTCGACGATCAAGCCTTTGCCATGTTTGCGGCAGGCTTGCGCGACGCCGGCCAGATCGTTCAGGATTCCGGCGCCGGTTTCGCAATGCACCTGAGCAACATGCGTGATCGACGAGTCAGCCGCAAGGGCTGCCTCGACGATTGCGCCGGTCGTCGGCTGATCTTCGGGCACCGTCAGGTCAATGACCGCGCGGTTCAAATATTTGCAGATGCGAACGATGCGCGCGCAATACGCTCCGTTGTTCGGCACCAGCACTTTTCCATCGCGCGGGACCAGCGTGCCGATCGCCGCTTCGACCGAAAACGTCCCGCTGCCTTGCAATGGCACGCACGTGTAGTCGTCACCACCGTTGATGATCTCGACCACATCGCGCCGGATGCTGGCGGTGATCGAATTGAACGCGGCGTCCCACGAGCCCCAATCGTTGAGCATCGCCTGCTTGGTGCGAAGCGACGTGGTCAGTGGACCGGGCGTCAGCAGAATCGGGTCATTGCCGCGAATCATCGTGTTCTCCTACGTTTTCGCCGTGTTGCGCCACTTCTGAGTGCGCCTGATCAAGAGCCACTCGATTCCGAACAATAACGCCGTGACGGCTGCCGAAGTGATCACGATCAGGGTCGCCATTGCCGCCGCCGAGCCGATGGCGCCGGCCTCGTCGAGTTGCAGGATAGAAATCGCCGCCAGCGTCGTCTGCGGCGAATACAAAAACACGACCGCCGATATCGTCGTCATCGCGTTGACGAAGTAGTAGCGGCCGATATCCAGAATCGACGGCAGGCACACCGGCACGGTCACGCGCCAGAACGTCTTGTAGAACGGGACCTTCAGCGACGCCGATACGGATTCAAACTCACCATCCATCTGCTTCAACGCGGTAACCGCGGTCAAATGGCTCGACGAATAGAAGTGCACCAACGTCGACAGAATCAGAATCCCCATGCTTCCGTACAGGAAGTTCAACGGGTTGGCGGCCTGGTTGAAGAAAAGGATATAGCCGATACCGAGCACCAGTCCGGGCACCGCCATCGGCAGCATCGCCTGCATGCGGATAGCCGGCCGCAGCAGTTCCGCACCTCGCGTCTTTTCAAGCCAGTAGGCGCCGGCAAAGGTAATTGCCGCGCCGAGTACGCCGCACCACAGCGCCATCGTCAGGCTGTTGCGATACGCGTGCTCGATGCCGAACTCGGCAAAACCGTACGTGTAATGGCTCAGCGTCAGCGACAGGTTGTACGGCCAGAACTTGACGAACGAACCAAAGGCGGCCATGCCGACAACAGTCAGCAGCAAAGCAGACATCAGGATGACGAACACGAGCAGAACGCGATCTCGCCCGCGCGCGGGCTTGGCCTGATACGGCACGCTGCGCGCGGTTAACAGTGCTTTCTGCCGGCGCCGCACGTTATGGTCGATGATGAACGCGACCACCGCCGGTAGCAGCAACACCAGGCCAACCACCGCGCCCATCGAGAAGTTCTGCTGGCCAATCACCTGCTTATAGATATCTACTGCGAGCACGTTCGTGTTGCCGCCGATCACCTTCGGCACGCCGAACTCGGAAACCGCCATCGTGAACACGACCATGCTTGCGGAGATCAGTCCGTACTTGGCACCCGGTAGCGTGATCGTCATGAACTTTCGGCGTTCGCTGGTGCCGAGCGAATCGGCGGCTTCATACAGCCGGGCGTCGGACAAGGCGAGCGCGGCCATCAGGATCATCACCGCATGCGGGAAGGATGCAAAGGTCATCGCCAGCACCATGCCCGGCATGCCGTAGATCGATTGCAGACCGACCCAGCCAAGCATGAATTTGAATGCACCCTGATTGCCGAACAGGTAGATAAATGAAATAGCCGCCAGCAGCGACGGCGCCAGAATCGGAATCATCGCAACGTTGCGCCACAGTCCCTTCCACGGAATGCAGCTGCGCTGAATCGAATAGGCGAATATGAAAGCGAGCGGCACTGTGACGAGCGTCGTCAGCACCGCGAAAGTAAGCGTGTTCCAGGTCGACTGAGCCAACGCCGGTGACTGCACGTACTGCGCAAAGTTGGCCAACCCGACGAACGTGCCGGAGCGATCTTCGACGCTCCGCGCAAAGATCATCGCGAGGGGCACCGTCAGAAAGACGAACAGGGCAAGCGCCAGCAACAGGATGCCGCCGCGCGCAGCCAGCGCTTCGCCGGCGAGCGCAAAGCGCGAAGGTGCTCCGATATTGCGGGCCGGCAGCGCAATCGAATTCATGGTCTCGCTCGGCCGGCAGTGTTGTCGGCAAACACGCGAACCCGGTCGACTCTTAGCGCGATGTCGACTTCCGCTCCTTCACGGACTCCGAGGTCATGCAGCTGGTTCAGCGAATACGAAATCATCATCGGCTGGCCCAGCGCGTCACTGCGCAGCTCCGCGAGACAGAACGTGCCGAGATAATCAATGCGAACGATACGTCCGCGCAGGCGATTCGGCAGGCTTGCGATATCGCCTTCTACATGCCGGTCTTCGGGCCGCATGTAGATGCGGACGGCTTCGCCGGCCGCGTTGCCCGCATTGCCATTGACCGGCAAGGTCAGGTCGACCTGACCGACTCGATATCGCCCGCCACCAAGCGATGTGGCTTTCAGGACGTTGACCTTGCCGAGGAAATCGGCAACGAACGGCGTCGCGGCTCGTTCATAGACTTCGCTGGCCGAGCCAACCTGCTCGATCACCCCATCATTCATCACGACGACGCGATCGGCCATCGACAGCGCTTCTTCCTGGTCGTGCGTCACCATGATCGTCGTCACGCGTAGTCTGCGCTGCAGCTGCTTGATCTCGCCGCGCAGGCGCTCTCTGACCTTGGCATCCAGCGCAGAGAGCGGCTCGTCGAGCAACAGCAGGCTCGGTGACGTTGCCAGCGCTCGCGCGAGCGCCACGCGCTGCTGCTGCCCGCCCGACATCTGGCTCGGATACTTCGCGCCCGCATCCGGCAGCCCGACCAGCGACAGCAGCTCGCTAACGCGCGCCTTCAGCTCCGCGCGCCCCTTGCGCCGATTGACCAGCCCATAGCCGACGTTCTCAGCGATCGTCAGATTGGGAAACAATGCATACGACTGAAAAACAATTCCGTAGTCGCGTGCGGCGGGCGGCGCGTTCGACACATCGACGCCGTTTTGCCAGATGCGGCCAGTGGTTTGCTGCTCGAGACCCGCAATGATTCGCAGCAACGTCGTCTTGCCGCAGCCCGACGGCCCGAGAAAGCAGACCAGCTCTCCCGGGTTGATCGCCAGATCGATGGATCTGAGAGCAACAAAACTGCCAAACGTTTTGTTGATGCCTTCAAGACGAACGGAGGCGCTATCGTCGGTCACGGCAGAAGTCTGCAACAAAAACGCCGGGTTGAACGCCAACGTGCGTTCGAACCCGGCGAGTTATTCCGGCGGCTGAGCCGTCCGGAAACAACGTTACTTCGGAGCAGCCTTCGATTCGTACCGCTTGCTCCACTCAGCGAGGATCCGATCGCGGTTCTTCGCCGCCCATGCAAAGTCGTTCTTGACCAGGCGGCTTGCGTAATCGCCCGGCACGTTTGGCAACGGCTTCGACATTGCCGGCACCGCGACGATTGCGAAGTTGTTGGCATACAACCCCATCGCCTCATCGCTGACCGCCCAGTCAAGTAGCTTCTGCGCCGCGGCCATGTTCTTCGTGCCCTTGTGAATCGCGATCGCCTCCAGGTCCCAGCCGAGTCCCTCTTTAGGAAACACCAGCTCGATCGGAGCCCCGCGCGCCTTTTCACGGTTCGCACGATATTCGAACGAGATACCGACGACATATTCCCCCGCCGCCGCCGCCGCGCACGGACGCGAACCCGAGTGCATGTATTGCGCGATGTTTTCGTGCAGGCCGTCCATGTACTTCCAGCCTTCGGCTTCGCCCCACAACTGCAGCCAGGCGGAGACATCGAAGAACCCGGTGCCGGACGACGCCGGGTGCGGCATCACGATCTGACCCTTGTAAACCGGCTTGGTGAGATCACGCCACGTCTCGGGTTTCGGGATATTCCGCTTCGCGCCCTCTGTCGTGTTGTAGCAAATGGTTGCGCCCCAGACATCCATTCCGACCCATGCCGGCGGATTACTCGGGTCCCGATACTGCGCGGCGACGCGGTTCAATCCAACCGGCGCGTAGGGCACCAGCATGCCTTCGGTACTAAAGATTGCCAGGCTCGTCGCAGCAAGCCCCATCACAACATCGGCCTTCGGGTTTGATTTTTCGGCGAGCAGCTTCGCGGTGACGATGCCGGTCGAGTCGCGCACCCAGTTGATCTCGATGTTCGGATTGGCCTTTTCGAAACCTTCCTTGTAGGCCTTTAGCTGATCGGTCTCGAGTGCGGTGTAGACGGTCAGCTGGGTTTTCTGCGCGTAGGCGACACAGGCGAAAACCGACAGCGCCGCGGCCGCGAGAAACTTGCCGGCCGGGATAGAAACGTATTTCATCGACTTCTCCTTGAGGGCAAAACGACCGGACAGACTAGATTTGAAAATTGACTTGCTGGTGACAGGGCCAGTCTAGGCAGGCTCGATTTTGGCTGTCAATTGTTTTTTGCATATTGTCGACAATAGACCGTCAGTCGGCTAAACTTGTCAGATGACAGACCGCAGCCGTACGAATGGCACTTCTGGGGTGCATGCTCCGTTCAGTGCCACACCACCGAGTATCGCGGTGCTCCGCTCTGCGTCGCTTTCCAGCGCCGCGCAGCACGAAATCGAGCGGATGATCCTCGAGGGCGAGATCAAGGCCGGAGCCAAACTTACCGAAGCCTGGTTGTCGGAACGCTTGGGAGTTTCCCGAGGGCCGATACGCGAAGCGTTTCGAATGTTGGAGGAATCTGGCCTGGTGCGGCAGGAAAAGAACCGCGGCGTGTTCGTGCGGGAGATTCCGCTCGAAGAAGCGCTTGAAATTTTCGACCTGCGCGCTGCGATGGACGAGCTGGTAGGCCGCCGTCTGGCCGAATCGATCACGCCGGAACAATTGAAAGCCGTTCGCGCGGTGGTGGAAAAAATGGACGCGGCCGCGCGCGCCGGTGACGCCGACACCTATTATTTGCTTAACCTGCAGTTTCACGATGCGCTGGTCGAGTACGCCGGCAACCGAAAGCTGGCAGGCGTCTATCGCAAGCTGGTCAAGGAACTCGCGCTTTATCGGCGTAGAAATCTGCGCGATGAAACCGCTTTGCCACATTCGGCCGCCGAGCACCGCGCAATTTTGAAGGCGATCGCGTCAGGCGATGCCGCGCATGCCGGCGCTGCAATGTACGACCATGTGATCGAAAGTAAGCAACGCGCTCTGCATGGAAGTGGCGCCAAGCCCAAGCCGTCCCGGGCACGATCAACCAAGAAGGTTCGAGGATGAGCCGATGACCGTCAACGGCAGCGCGCTCAGCGTCAATGGCCGTCGCTACGCAGTGCCCAAGCAGCCGACCGTCGTGATCTGTGTCGACGGCTGCGAGCCTGATTACATCGCACAGGCGGTCGCAGGCGGTCAAATGCCGCATCTGAAGCGAGTGTTGTCCGAGGGTACTGCGCTGCTCGCTGATTGCGTCGTGCCGAGTTTCACCAATCCGAATAATCTTTCGATCGTTACCGGCGCGCCGCCTTCGGTGCACGGTATCTGCGGCAACACTTTGTTCGACGTTGAATCCAACGCCGAAGTGATGATGAACGACCCAAAATGGCTACGCGCGCCGACTATTCTTGCCGCGGTTGCTGACGCCGGGCACTCGGTGGCGGTGGTGACGGCCAAAGACAAGCTGCGTCGGCTGCTCGGACACAAACTGCGCGGCATCTGTTTTTCGGCCGAAAAGGCGGACCAGGCGACGCAGCAGGAAAATGGCATCGATAACGTCGTTGAATTGGTCGGCATGCCGGTGCCTGATGTGTACAGCGCCGAGCTTTCCGAATTCGTGTTCGCCGCCGGAGTTAAGCTGATCAAGACTCAGCGTCCGGATCTGCTGTATCTATCAACAACGGATTACGTTCAGCACAAGCACGCGCCTGGCGATGAGCAAGCGAACCGCTTTTATGCAATGTTCGACCGTTACCTGGGCGAGCTGAATGCACAGGGTGCTGTGTTTGTCGTAACCGCAGACCATGGCATGAACGCCAAAACGCGGCTCGACGCGAGCCCAAACGTGATCTACCTGCAGGACCTGCTCGACGGCTGGCTTGGCCGCGAGCGCTCGCGGGTCATCTTGCCAATCACCGATCCATATGTCGTACATCACGGTGCGCTTGGATCGTTTGCCACGATTTATCTGCCTGACACCGACACCCGTAGTGTCGACCAAGTAAGCACCCAACTGCGTGGATTACTGGGAATCGAAGTGGTATTGCCGCGGGCCGAAGCGGCGCAGCGCTTCGAGCTGCCGCCCGATCGTATCGGCGATATCGTCGTGGTTTCCGAGCGCAGCTTCGTGCTTGGCACGAGCCGAAGCCGGCACGACCTTTCGCAGCTCGAGCTTCCGTTGCGTTCACATGGCGGAATCTCCGAGCAGCGTGTGCCGTTGATCATCAACCGCCGCATCGAAGGTCTTGATGCGAATCGTCGCTGGCGGAATTTCGACGCTTTCGACCTTGCATTGAATTCTGCTCAATGAACGCACCACAAGGCCCGGTGAGAACCGAATCGCTACGCATTGCTGGCGAGAAAGTTGCGGGCGAGCGTCACTTCGAGGTCCGCTATCCGTATACCGGCGAAGTGATCGCCGTCGTTCCCAGCGCCTCGGTGCACGACGTACGCCGTGCGATCGACAGCGCTGCGAAGTTTCGCAGCACGCTGACGCGGCACGATCGCTACCGCATTCTGATGAAGGCCGGCGAAATCATTGCGAAGCGGCGCGACGAGATCGCGCGGCTGATCACGCTCGAATCTGGGCTATGTTTGAAAGACACGCTTTACGAAGTGGGTCGCGCAAGCGACGTGCTGCTCTTTTCTGCGAATCAGGCGCTGGTCGATGATGGCCAGGTGTTCTCGTGCGATATCACTCCGCACGGTCGAAAGCGCAAGGTCTACACGATGCGCGAGCCACTGCTCGGTGTGATCACCGCAATCACGCCCTTTAACCATCCGCTGAATCAAGTGATACACAAGGTTGCGCCTGCGATTGCAACCAACAATCGAGTCGTACTAAAGCCCAGCGAAAAGACACCGCTTGCAGCGTACGTGCTTGCTGACATTCTGTACGAAGCGGGTTTGCCGCCACCGATGCTTTCGGTACTCACTGGCGATCCGCGTGAGATTTCCGACGAGCTGTTGACCAACGCGCAGGTCGATCTGGTGACTTTCACAGGGGGTGTCGCTATCGGCAAGGTTATTGCTGCTAAGGCGGTCTACAAACGGCAGGTGCTGGAGCTCGGCGGTAACGACCCGATCATCGTGATGGAAGACGCCGATCTTGACGAAGCGGCAACGCTTGCCGCCAGTGGTTCGTACAAGAACTCCGGACAACGCTGCACTGCTGTGAAACGAATGCTCGTGCACACGAACGTCGCGGATCAATTTGTCGAGCTGCTGGTGCAAAGGACAAAAGCGCTGAAGGTCGGCGACCCGCTGGACCCTTCGACCGACATGGGAACTGTGATCGACGAGGCAGCTGCAAAGCAGTTCGAGCAGAGAGTTAACGAAGCTGTCACCCAGGGCGCTAGGCTCGTTGCGGGCAATCAGCGGGTTGGCGCGCTATACCCGCCTACGCTGGTGGACAACGTGACGCCGGAGATGACGCTGGTCAAGCAGGAAACGTTCGGGCCTGTGTCCCCGGTAATCCGCTTCGGAACGATCGATGAAGCAATCGCGATCAGCAATTCGACCGCCTACGGACTGTCTTCGGCGGTGTGCACCAACCGGCTTGACTACATTACCCGCTTCGTGTCCGAGTTGCAGGTCGGGACCGTGAACGTGCGCGAAGTGCCGGGATACCGGCTGGAACTGACGCCTTTCGGGGGAATCAAGGATTCGGGTTTGGGATACAAGGAAGGTGTGCTCGAAGCGATGAAGAGCTTCACCAACACCAAGACGTATTCCCTCCCCTGGTAGCTGTCGATGCAAACGTTATTGAACCTGCTGGCTGCGATTGCACTGCTCGTCTGGGGCACGCACATCGTCCGCAGCGGTGTCCTGCGTGTCTACGGCACGAACCTACGACAGGTTTTGCGGCGAAGTGTCGGCAACCGCACTACGAGCTTTGTTGCCGGCGTTGGGGTCACCGGGCTTCTTCAGAGCTCAACCGCGACCGCGCTGCTCGCCTCATCGTTCGTCTCGCAGGGAATGATCACGACTGCGGCGGCACTTGCGGTAATGCTCGGAGCCGATGTCGGCACCGCTTTGATGGTTCAGGTTTTCTCTCTGAACTTGGCGTGGCTGGCGCCGTTGCTGATCGTGGCGGGAGTCGTCGTTTACTTGTCGAAGAAGAACGAGCGCGCCGGCCAGATCGGCAAGATCGTGCTCGGGCTCGGCGTGATGATTCTGGCGCTGCAGATGGTCACGGCTGCCACAGCGCCGCTAACGCAGGCCTCAGGCGTGCGCGTGCTGTTCGGACAGCTTTCGGGCGACATGCTGCTCGACGTGCTGATCGGCGCGCTGCTGGTCGTCGTTTCGTATTCGAGCCTGGCAGTCGTGCTGCTGGTTGCCACGCTGGCAGCCACGCACGTGGTACCGATTGAAGTCGCGCTACCGATCGTGCTTGGCGCCAACCTCGGAAGCGGCCTGCTGGCTTTGCTGACGACGTGGAAGGCAGACGCCGTCGCGCGCCGCGTGCCGCTTGGAAATTTCCTTTTCAAGGTGGCCGGCATCGCACCAGCCGTGCTGGCGCTACCGTTGGTCACCCCCTATCTGCTTCAGCTGCAGGACGATCCGCAGCAGCTCGTTGTGCAGTTTCACTTGCTGTTCAACATCGTGCTGGCGATCGTGTTTATTCGATTCACCGAGCGCTTCGCGTCGATTACAGAACGCTGGCTGCCGGCGCCGCGGGCGACTGACACCGTTGGTCAGCCGAGATACCTGGACCCGGTCGCACTCGACACGCCGGCGCTTGCGCTCGGAAACGCGGCACGCGAGGCAATTCGCCTTGCGGATACGGTTCAGGAGATGTTGACCGGGTTGCTAACCGTTCTAAAGACGAATGACCTGTCGCTGATGGAGGCACTACGGCGCAAAGACGATGAAATCGATCGTCTTTATTCGGCAATCAAGCGCTATCTCGCGCAGGTGAGCCGCGAAGCGCTCGAAGCGAACGAAGCGCGGCGCTGGACGGAGATCATTCAATTCACGATCAACCTGGAGCACATCGGAGACATCATCGAGCGTCTGCTTCTCGACATCGCGCAGCGAAAGATCCAGCACAAGCTTTCGTTCTCGAGCGCAGGCATGAACGAGATCAGCGATCTTCACGCGCGGCTTGCCGCCAACCTGCAATTGGCCGTTGCCGTGTTCTTAAACGGAGATTTGAAATCGGCGCAGCGGTTGATCGCCGAGAAGGTAGCGTTCCGAGAGCTCGAACTGCGCTACGCCGACCATCATCTTCGCCGGCTTTTCGAGAATACGCAGGAGTCGGTTGAAACGAGCTCGTTGCATCTCGATCTGTTATCAGACTTCAAGCGCATCAACTCGCTGATCTGTTCGGTCTCGTACCCGATTCTGGAGTCCGCCGGCGTGTTGGCGAAGACGCGCGTGATGGCTGAGCAGCAACCGGGCCTATTCAATACAAAAGGACCTGCAGCCAGCGAGGCGCCGTAGCATGGCACTGAGCCTGGACGATATCCAGCCGCTGTTTGCAGCCAAGGGCGACCGCATGTATGCGGGCGAACCGGTCACTCACCTGGAGCACGCTTTGCAATCCGCGCAATTGGCAGAGCAAAGCGGCGCGGATGCCGCGCTGGTTGTTGCTGCGCTATTGCACGACCTGGGCCATATGGTCAACGACCAGGGCGATACACCAACCCTGCGAGGGATTGATGATCGCCACGAATATGTCGCACTGCCATTTTTGCGCGCGCTGTTCGACGATGCGGTGCTGCAGCCAATAAGGTTGCACGTGGATGCCAAGCGGTTTCTGTGCGCCCGCGGCCATGTTGCAACGGGCGGATCTATCAACGGTGCCCAGTACTGGGCCAATTTATCCGCCGACTCGAAACGCAGTCTCGAGCTGCAGGGCGGCATTTTTACCGACGCGGAGGCGCAACGCTTTATTTCACAACCGCACGCCCAAGGCGCCGTCAGCGTACGACTGTGGGATGACGCGGCGAAGGTTGAAAACGCCAAGACTCCACCGCTCAGCCACTATCTGGCGATCGCTGAGACAATCGCGCTGCGGCGATAAACTGCGTTTTCGCGCTGCATGATGCGCGGCAAGGAATGTCAATGATGATGGGCCGGATCTTCGCGATCGCATGCGCGATAGTTGCAGCGGCTTGCTCAAAGCCACCGGAGCCGGCGACAAACGCCGGCGCCGGCAAATCGAACGCAGCATCGATTGCCTGGATCAACACGAAGACGACAGCCGACATCGATTCCGCATTCTCCCGCGCCATTGCCGAGAAAAAGCCGGTCTTCTTGTTCTGGACCGCAGAGTGGTGTCCGCCGTGCAATCACGTGAAGTCGACCATTTTCACGCGGGAGGACTTTGCCGCGAAGTCGCGCGCGTTCGTTCCAGTCTATGTCGATGGAGACACACCGAGTGGACAGGCATTGGGCAAGCGCTTCAACGTCAGCGGCTATCCAACAATGGTGTTGTTAACGCCTGACGGTAACGAAGTCACGCGACTTGAAGGGTCCGTCGAGCCGGCGAAGTACATCCAGTTGCTTGATTACGGGCTGTCGGGCGGCGCCTCGGCGCGTCAGCTGCTCGCGTCGGCACTTGCCGGAACGCCGACGTCCACCGAGGGCTGGCGCCTGCTGGCGTACTACTCGTGGGGGACCGACGAAGAACAGTTGGTGCCTGACAAGGATGTACCGGCAACGTTGTTAAAACTCGCCCAAAGCTGTCCGCCAGTGCAGCGCGAGGCTGCATCGCGCTTGGTGCTGCAAGCACTTAGCGCAGTCGCGACCGCCAAGGACGATGCGAAGCCGGCGATCGACAAGGCTGATGCGATCGCGAGCGTCAAGAGCGTGTTGGCACGTCCAGAGCTGGTACGCGAACACTACGATCAGCTTGCCTTCAGCGGGGATGACATCGTCGGCCTGATCACTGCCCCCCAATCGGCCGAGCGCACGGATTTGGTCAGTCTCTGGAGTGCTGCGCTTGAACGACTGGCGCAGGATCCGACGCTGACTCGCGCTGGCCGAATATGGGCTACAAGCGGCAAGGTCGCGCTCGCGCGACTCGACAACAAGGACGGCGCGCTGCCCGACCTGTTGACTGCAGAAGTACGCGCGCAAGCTGAGCGCGCCGATCGCGAAACTACCGACGTCGACGAGCGGCAAGCCGTGATCTACAGTGCCGGCTCGATGCTGGCGCGTGCCGGCTTGCTTGATGAATCCGATGCATTGATGACCCGTGAGCTGAAACGCTCGCACTCCCCCTACTACTACATGCTCGCGCTTGCATCGAACGCGAAAAAGCGCAATACACCGGCAGGCAATGCAGCCGCTGTCGATTGGGCGAGACAGGCGTACGAAACGTCTGTCGGCTCGGCAACGCGGCTCGAATGGGGTGCCTCGTACGTGCGCTACCTGATTGACCTCACCCCGCAGGACGTGGCGCAGATAGAAAAGGCCGCCACAAGCGTTATTGGAGAATTGCGCAGCGATACCGGCGCGTTTTCAGGACGCAGCCAGCGCACGCTCGAGCGCATGAGCGGGCGGCTCGCCACTTGGAACAAGAACGGCAGTCACGATGCCGAGCTTGCACGCCTGCATGCGAAGATCACACCGGTGTGCGCAACCGCGTCCGCGGACTCTGCCGATCGCACAGCCTGCGAAAACCTGTTCAAACCCAAACGCGCGTGATCAAGAACCACAGCGGACGCCATAGCGCTTCGCTGTCGGCAGCAGAAGAGCATGAGTTCGTGCCTTTTATGCACGAGCTGATTAAAACTGCGTTCGCGACGATTCGTCCGCTGTTTCTGAGCGGCACGACCGTTTCAACCAAAAGCGATGCGAGTCCGGTAACGCTCGCAGACCGTAACGCAGAAGCAGTGATGCGGCAGTTGATCGAGCAGCGCTACCCGGCGCATGCAATCATCGGCGAAGAGCACGGCACCAAGGATGGCCGTGACTATCGCTGGGTCCTCGATCCGATCGATGGTACGCGCGCGTTCATCTCAAACTGTTTCCTGTTCGGCACGCTGATCGCGTTGGAGCGCTGGGAGCGCGGCGCCTATCGTCCGGTACTCGGATCCATAGGACACCCTGCGGCGAGCGTCGCGCTAATAGGACATCAGCGTGGCACGATGCTATATGCAAGCGACGGGTCGTCGCGACCCGTTCAAGTGCGTCAGTGCGAGCGACTAGCGGATGCCACGGTGCTAGCCACGTCACACTGGACATCGGGCGAGCAGCCGGTAGCCAACAGAACGCACATTGATTCGATCATCAAGCAGGCAAGGCTTTACCGCACCTGGGGCGATTGCTTTGGCTACTTCGCCGTCGCGACGGGTGCCGCCGACTTGATGCTCGATCCGCAACTCTCATACTGGGATGTGGCGGCGATCGTGCCAGTGATTGAGGGCGCCGGTGGCGTCGTTACCTCGTGGAGCGGTGGCGATCCGCTCGCAGAGCCTTCACTGATCGCGAGCGCTGGGCCATTGCATCCGATCGCGCTATCGCTGCTTTCCGGCTAGCGTCGCAACACGGTCGTACGCAACATTGCCCGTGTGTGCGCGCTTTCCGCGCCACCGATCCGCCGACTCGAGCAATAGCTCCGACATCGAATGCCGACGCTGAAATGTTTCGCGCTGCCAGCGCGCATCATTGCCTTCGGTACGTACCCAGCGTTCGATCTCGTCCAGTGCCTGGCTCGACTCGAGCTCACGTGCAAACGGCCGGCACCGTTCCAGAGTGGTAAGCACCTCCTGGTGTAATGCGTGACTGGCACCGTTTGCAGCCGTCGATCACCTGACCTTCGAGCCCGAAGCGACACGCTTGAAAACGGTTGTAGTTGTATGTCAGGTAGATGTCTTCACTCTCAGGCTGTACTGGATTGTCCAGCAGCATTCGGCAAATCGCCTGGACGTACGCCGCCAGCACCGCAGCACGCTCGACTGTCAGTGGCGTATCGAACACGCGCACTTCGATTGTCCCGAACTCGGGCTTCGGGCGGATGTCCCAATAAAAATCCTTCATGCTCTGCACGACGCCGAGGGCCTTCAGCTTGCCAAAGAACCTCTCGAACGCCGGCCAGTCGGTGAGGAATGGGGCGCGTCCCGACAGCGGAAACGCATACACACTGTTCAGGCGCGAGCAATCGTACGACGTATCCACGCCTTGAAAGTACGGACTTGCCGCGGCCAGTGCGATGAACTGCGGGATATAAGTCGACAAGCGATGTAGGAGCCACAGCGCCTGCGTTCCGTTTTCGCAACCGACATGCACGTGCTGGCCGAAGACGGTGAACTGCTTTGCCAGATACCCGTACAAACCTGCGACGTGCCGGAAGCGTGGCCGATCGTAAATTTGTCGGTCATACCAACGCTGAAACGGATGCGCGCCACCGCCTGCAACTTCAATATCGAGCCGATCGGCGCCCGCGACCAACGTGTCACGCATCGCAAGCAGCTCCGCCATTAACGGGGCGAACGTACGGTGCACCGACGTGCTGATTTCCAGCATGCTCTCCGTGATTTCCGGCTTGATCTCGCCCGGAAAGGGCTTCTTTGATACGAGCGCAATCAGGTCGGACGCGCCGCGCGTCAGATCACCGGTGCGGCGATCGACCAACTGCAACTCGAGCTCGACGCCGACGGTAAGTAAGTTCGACGCTTGGAATTCGAGCGCGGCGCTTTCGCTGCCTGCCGGGTTAATCGCTTGCGTGATCGCTGGCGGTGCTGTCATCTTCCCGTTCCGTTGGCTCTTGCCTCACCGCTTTGGCGCAGCGCATACACCAGCGCCAGCGCGCCGGCTATCTGCAGGATCACGACGCTCAACAGCAGTACCGCATTGGTCTGCGCACCCAGTTGCGGGTTGAGTTGAGAAACTTCCTGCGTCAGCATCAATGCCAGCGCCGACATCGGCAACAACCCGATACCGGTCCACATTCCCTTGCGCCATGAGATTCCGGTGGAAGGCGCCAGCAAACTGACCGCACCAATCTTGCAGACCGTGCGGACCAGAACGAGTGCCAGCGCCGGTAACCACGCAGCAAACAGAACGCGACCGTCAACCACTGCAGCGGACAGCGCGAAGAACAGCGCAAGCGCCACCCCCGATGCAAGCCCAATGTCGGTCCTCGCCAACAAACGCTGATGGTCGAAAGTACGAACGAATGCACCGCACGAGAGCAACGCCAGCAGTGGTGATAATTTCAACGCGACCGAACTCGCAAATACGATCCAAACGACAGCCAGCATCACCATGATCTGCGCGGCACGATCGCGCCCGACGAACCCGACCACTAACAGAAACACGCGCGCACCAATTGCAGCCACCGCCAGCGAGCCCACGATCAAGTACGCGGGATGAAGCAGATAGTCGTCCAGCACGCCCCGCGTCTGCACGCGCGCCCACGCCAGCAGCAGCGTCGACAGCACAACGGCGTAAATTGAATTCAATGCCGTCAGCAACAACGTGCGCTCGGTAACCTGGCCCTGTGCGCGCAGCTCCTGCGTAACGGCAAGAACAACCGCCGGCGAAGTCGACATGCTGATCGCCGCAATCAGCGCAGCTGCCAACGGTGCAATATCCAGGGCCTGCATCACGAGATAGACGGCGACGAAGGTCAACCCGCTTTCGAGCACGCTCGCCACCAGTAAGGCAGGGTTGCGCCGCACCCAGCCGAACGACACGCGCTGGCCGACGTCGAACAGGATGACGGCGGCGGCAAAGTTCATAGAAAATTGCATCGTTCGCAGTCGGCAGCTCCTCGATTTTCAGCAGCTGCAACACGTAGCCGCCCGCACCGAACAGCGCGCCAGCCGCGAGATATCCGAGCAGGCGCGGCAAGCGCAACCAGCGCGCCGCCACTTCTCCGGCCGCCGCGGCGAACAACGCGAGCACCGCCACTGCCATTGCGGTCGGCCAGGTGGGAGGCCACTCAGGGAAAAAACTCAGGTCCATGTGCAACCGACGCTCCTCGTGTACGCGACCGCTTTGCGGTCGCACGTGCACTCGTCGCGATTAGTTAGAGAGCCGCCAAAGTTGATCCATCGGCGGCCGCGCGGGCGGCTCGAACACAAGAGCCAGCGGAAGAGTTACTTCGATCGCCGCCGATCACCGATCACCGTCTTAAAACGGTATGTCGTCATCCATTTCAGCGACACTTGGCGCTGGCTTGCTGGCGCTTCTTGGGCGCTTGAAGGTGCGCTCGAGCGGGCTGGTGCTCGCGAGTCTTCGCCAGCGTCGAAGTCGCCGCCCGGCCGCCGCCCATGCCTTCGCGCGAACCCAGCATCTGCATGACGTCTCCGATCACTTCGGTCGTGTAGCGATCCTGGCCTTCCTTGTCCTGCCATTTGCGAGTGCGCAACTTGCCTTCGACATACACCGGCCGGCCCTTCTTCAAATACTCACCCGCGACCTCGGCCAACCGGCCAAAAAAGGCAATCTTGTGCCACTCGGTTGCCTCCTTCATTTCGCCGCGTCGCCTTGTCTTTCCAGCGGTCCGATGTCGCGATGGTGATGTTCGTGACTGCGGCGCCGTCGGCCGTATACCGCGTCTCAGGATCACGTCCCAAATTTCCGATCAGTATCACTTTGTTAACGGATGCCATCGCACTCTCCT
Organism: uncultured beta proteobacterium; assembly: GCA_963710675.1. GTDB lineage: Bacteria > Pseudomonadota > Gammaproteobacteria > Burkholderiales > Burkholderiaceae_F > JACCZX01. The sequence continues at coordinate 333,574 of CAVQBE010000017.1, forward strand.
CGCTGTTCTATACATCAGGATTCAGTTCTATTCACAACTAGATCGGCAAAGGCCCGTTGGAACTCGCAACGGGTACTTCACGCATGCCGAGAGCGACTAACCACCACGCCGCGAGCACGATTGCCGCAAACACGAACACCGCTTCGTATCCCCACGTGGAGACAATGACGCCACCGAGTGCACCGCCGGCAAACAGCCCCAACGCCTGCGCCGTATTGTAGATGCCCAACGCGAGTCCCTTGGCTGACGCCGGCGCAATACGCGACACCAGTGACGGCAGACTCGCCTCCAGAATATTGAACCCAGTAAAGAAAATCAGCAGCCAAAGCGCCATCCAGGCGAGCGCGCTCACCCATAAGCAGGAATCCCAGTTGCGCTGCCAGTACGAGCACGATCGAGCCGAGAAAAAGAAGCCGCATCTGACCGCGACGCTCTGCCACGATCAGCGGCTTGGCCATTAGCGCGAACGACAACATCACGGCCGGAAAGTAAATCTTCCAGTGCTCGGCCAGCGGCAATCCGCGCTGAACCAGCAAGACTGGAATGACAACAAACATTGCCATCAACACCGTGTGCAGCACGAAAATGCCGACGTTGAGGCGAAGCAGCTGCGCCGTCGAGGAATACGGCTTCCTTGCTCGCAACTTCGTCGTGTTTGACCGCCGCGCCCGGGGCCGCCGGCACGACCCAGAACAGGACCCCGATCGCGATCACGACGAGTACGCCGGTCAGAGCAAACAGACCGCGTACCCCAATGGTCGGGTAAAGCAACGGCGCCAGAACCAACGAGCCGGCGAATGTCAGCGCGACCGATCCGCCGACTAACGCCATCGCCTTGGTCCGATGCTCGTCGCGGGTGCTGTCGGCGATGAATGCGGTCACCGCGGCCGATATTGCGCCTGCGCCCTGGATCGCCCGTCCGACGATCGTCCAAGCGATGTCGGTCGCCAGCGCTGCCATGAAGCTGCCCGGCAGCAAACACGACCAAGCCAGCTGCGATGACCGGTTTGCGCCCCCAACGATCGCTGGCTGCGCCATAAGGGATTTGCAGCAAGCCCTGCGTCAGTCCATAGATCCCGAGCGCGACCCCCACCAGCGTCGCATTGTTCCGCCCGGAATGCGACTGCGCGTAAACCGCAAATACCGGCAGGATCAGGAACAAGACCCAGCAACCGCAGCGCAAATATCGATGCCAGCGAAACGCTGGCGCGGATTTCGAGCGGGGTCATCCGCGAATGCGATTGGATCGGTCATGCCGGAACTGATCGTGGGATTGAGCGGCGCATACCGGTGTGCATCGGCTACATACGAGGCCGCGCATGAAGTTTGTAGTTATAGTAACAAGTTGCCCTTTTGATTCGCACGGATTCGCATCAACGCTAAGCAGCCAATGAAGCGCATTCGCAGCAGCGCCGAAATCCGTACGAACACATCAGAGTGCGCGGCGCGCGCACGCATAACCTTAAAAACATCGATCTCGATCTGCCGCGTCATCGGCTGATCGTGATCACCGGGCTTTCCGGCTCGGGCAAGTCGTCGCTTGCGTTCGACACGCTGTACGCCGAAGGTCAGCGTCGCTACGTCGAATCGCTGTCGGCCTACGCGCGCCAGTTCTTGCAGCTGATGGAAAAGCCCGATGTCGATTTGATCGAAGGGCTGTCGCCGGCGATTTCGATCGAGCAGCGTTCGGCGTCACACAATCCGCGCTCAACGGTGGGCACTGTGACAGAAATTCATGACTATCTGCGGCTGCTGTACGCGCGCGTCGGAACGCCGTACTGCCCGATTCACAAACTGCCGCTGCAATCGCAAAGCGTGTCGCAGATGGTCGATACGACACTGCGCTTGCCGGCTGATACGCGGGTGATGGTGCTGGCACCGGTGATCCGAGAGCGCAAGGGCGAGTTCGCCGAATTCTTCGACGATATGCAGACACAGGGGTTCGTGCGCTTTCGCATCGACGGCGCCATCGTCGAAGCCGACGCGTTGCCGCCGCTAAAGAAAGCCGAAAACACTCGCTCGATGTCGTGGTCGATCGACTGAAGGTTCGTCGCTGATGCGCAGCAGCGACTCGCCGAATCGTTTGAAACGGCGCTGCGGCTGGCGGATGGTCGGGCGTTGCTGCTCGATCTGGATGATGGTCGAGAGACGCTTTTCTCCAGCCGGTTCTGCCTGCCCCGAATGCGACTACTCGTTGTCCGAACTCGAGCCGAGATTGTTTTCGTTCAACAATCCGATGGGCGCGTGCGAAGCGTGCGACGGACTCGGGCAGGTTGATTACTTCGACGAGAGCCGCGTCGTTGCTCATCCGGAGCTGTCGCTCGCAAGCGGGGCGATCAAGGGATGGGACGCGCGCAATCAGTACTACTTCCAGATGCTTGCCACACTTGCGCAGCACTACGGGTTCGACATCGACGCGCCGTTTGGCGAGCTTCCGCAGACTCGGCACGTAGAGGTCGATTCTTAACGGCTCGGGCGAAACCGAGATCGCTTTTGCGTACACCAATGATCGCGGTCGCAAAATGGTGCGACGCCATCCGTTTGAAGGCGTCATTCCGAATCTGCAACGACGCTTTCGCGAGACCGATTCGTCGGTCGTTCGCGAAGAGCTCGGCAAATTGCGCAGCGCGGCGCGCGTGCCCGGTGTGCGAAGGTACCCGGCTGCGGCGTGAGGCGCGCAATGTATTCATCGGCGAAGGCGCCGAACGGCGCGGCATTTATCAGATCGCTGCGGCGCCGCTGCATGAAGCGCTCGAATATTTCGAGCGGCTTTCCTTTACCGGATCGAAGAACGAAATCGCCAGCAAGATCGTCAAGGAAATCGGATCGCGACTGCGCTTTCTGGTCAATGTCGGGCTCGATTATTTGTCACTTGATCGCTCGGCCGAGACGCTATCGGGCGGGGAGTCGCAACGAATCCGGCTAGCATCGCAAATCGGCTCCGGACTGACCGGCGTGATGTACGTCCTCGACGAGCCTTCGATCGGCCTACATCAGCGCGACAACGGCCGTTTGATCGACACGCTGAAGCACCTGCGTGACTTCGGCAACACGGTGATCGTCGTCGAGCACGACGAAGATGCGATTCGTGCCGCGGACTACGTTGTCGACATGGGGCCGGGCGCGGGTGTGCACGGTGGCGAGGTGATCGCGCAGGGCGAGCTCGAGCGACGTGCTTGACGATCCGAATTCGTTGACCGGGCAGTATCTGTCCGGTCGGCGACAGATCGAGATACCGAACGACCGTACGCCGCCCTTCACGACCTGGCTGAAAGTTTGCGACGCGCATGGCAACAATCTGAAGAACGTGACACTCGAAATTCCGGTCGGGCTGTTGACGTGCATGACGGGCGTCTCGGGTCGGGCAAATCGACATTGATCAACGACACGTTGTATGCGGCGGTTGCGCGCCATCTGTACGGCTCATCGGCCGAGCCGGCGCCGTACGAATCGATTGACGGTCTGGAGAATTTCGACAAGGTCATCAATGTCGATCAGAGCGCGATCGGCCGCACGCCGCGCTCGAATCCGGCCACTTACACGGGACTGTTCACGCCGATTCGTGAGTTGTTCGCCGAAACACCTACCGCCCGCGAGCGCGGCTACGAAGCCGGCCGATTTTCGTTCAATGTCAAGGGTGGCCGCTGCGAGACGTGCCAGGGCGACGGTGTCATCAAGGTCGAGATGCACTTTCTGCCCGATGTTTACGTGCCGTGCGACATCTGCCACGGCAAGCGCTACAACCGCGAGACACTCGAGGTGCACTACAAAGGGAAAAGCATCGCAGACGTGCTCGATATGACCGTCGAGGATGCGTTCGAGTTCTTCAACGCGGTGCCAAGCATTGCGCGCAAGCTGCAAACGCTGATCAACGTCGGGCTTGCGCTACATCAAGCTGGGACAGAGCGCGGTAACGCTGTCGGGCGGCGAAGCGCAGCGAGTGAAGCTGTCACTCGAATTGTCAAAGCGCGATACCGGCCGCACGCTGTACATCCTCGATGAGCCGACCACCGGATTGCACTTTCACGACATCGCATTGCTTGCTGAAGGTGCTGCACCAGTTGCGCGATACCGGCAACACGGTGATCGTCATCGAGCATAACCTCGATGTGATCAAGACAGCCGACTGGGTCATCGACCTCGGCCCCGAAGGCGGCGACGGCGGCGGGGAAATCATCGCCAGCGGCCCTCCTGAAGTGGTCGCCGCCAGCGAGCACAGCTATACCGGGCGATATCTGGCGGCGACGCTCGCGCGTCAGCCTGCCCGGCAGACGCGACCGCTGAATCAGCGCGACGCGCGCATCGCAGCGTCGCGCTGATTACTTCATTGCGCTCGCTGTCGCGCGGGTTCGGATTTGGATTCGCGGTTCTTCAGTGCGAAATCAGCCGGCACCCTAAGTGAATGGCTCCGCAGTCGCGGATGGATCGAAAGCCACGGAGCTCCTCGCGTTGCTCATCTGTAGGCTATTGCGTCCGGCGGCAGCAAAAGTTCCCGCGATGTGCTGCTAATTATTTTTGCAGCAGTCGTTGCTCCGCGAGCTCGAGCGCATCGGGTACGCCGCGCAAAACGACGATATCGCCCGCCAGCAGCCGCATGTCGGGGCTCGGGTCGGCGCCGCGGATGCCTTGCCGCCGCACCGAAGTCACTTCGGCACCGATCGTCGCCAGATCCAGATCGCGCAGCGCCTCGCCGACGGCCGCCGCATCTGCTTCGATCGGCACCGAATGCAGACGTTCGTGGTCATCATCGTCGCACTTCATCTCTCGTCGTCACCGTGAAAGTGTCCACGCAACAGCCGATAGCGCTGGTCGCGCGCCTCGCGCACGCGCTTGACGACGCGCGACACTGGGACGCCGAGCAATATCAGCGCATGCGAGCCGAGCATCAGGCTGCCTTCGAGAATTTCGGGAACGACCTCGGTTGCGCCGGCGCGCTGAGCCGCTCGAGATCGTGATCGTCATACGTGCGCACGATGACGGGCAGGCTGGGTTTCAACTCGTGCATGTGATGGAGAACCTTTAGTGCCGAATGCGTGTCGGCATACGTGATCACCAGCGCCGAAGCGCGCGCAATGCCGGCCGCGACCAGCGCTTCGCGCCGCCCGGCGTCGCCGTAGACGACAGACTCGCCGGCCGCACTGGCCTCGCGCACCAGATCGGGATCGAGGTCCAGTGCAACGAATGAGATGTCCTCCTGCTCGAGCATTTTGGCCAGGTGCTGTCCGCTGCGGCCGAAACCGCAGATCACAACGTGCTTGTCGACCGCGATTGCGCGTTTCGCGATGTTGGCGATTTCAAGCGATTTGATCAGCCACTCGGACGACACAAGCCGCATGCACAATCCGGTCGGAATACTGCAGCAGCAGCGGGGCCGCCATCATCGACAACAGCATCGCCGCCAACACGACCTGCAGCACCAGCTTGTCGATCAGGCCGAGCGCGCCTGCCTGGCTGAGCAGTACGAATCCGAATTCGCCCGCGGTCGCCAGCGCAAGCGCAGTCCTAATGGCGGTACCGGCGGTCGCGCCAAAGACCGCGCGCCAGCACGAAAATCAGGCTGAACTTGAACCCGACGGGCAGTATCAATGCCAGAATCACCCAGCCGAAGTTGTCGATCACCACCCGCACGTTGAGCAGCATGCCGATCGTCACGAAGAACAATCCGAGCAGCACGTCGCGAAACGGCTTGATGTCGTCTTCGACGCGATGCTTGAATTCCGTTTCGGAAATCAGCATGCCGGCAATAAAGGCCCCGAGCGCCAGCGACAGTCCGGCAATCTTCGGTCATCCACGCCAGCCCGAGCGTGACGAACAGAAGGTTGAGCGTAAAAAGTTCCTGTGACTTTCTGCGCGCGACGATTGAAGCCACCACCGCATCACTCGTTGGCCGCCTACCAGCAACAGTGTGAGCAGCACCGCCGCCTTCAGTAGCGCGAGCGCCAGCGTCTGCACCAACTCGCCCGCTTCGGCGCTCAGTGCAGGCACGATGACCAGCAACGGAACCACCGCAATATCCTGGAACAGCAGCACGCCGACGATGCGCTTGCCATGCTCGGTATCGACCTCCATCCGCTCGGCCAGCATCTTCATCACGATCGCTGTCGACGACATCGCCAATGCACCGCCGAGTGCAAAGGCGCCTGCGAGGCCGACGTTGAAGTAGCGGCCGATCAGCCAGCCCGCCACCAGCGTCGCCACCACCGTCAATACGACCTGCGCCGCTCCCAGTCCAAGCACGATGCGCCGCATCGCCTTCAGCTTCGCCAGCGAAAACTCGAGCCCAATCGAAAACATCAGAAAGACGATGCCGAACTCGGCCAGATAGCGCGCATCTGTGCTGTCGGGCAGCAGCTGCGAACGCGTGCGGGCCGACCAGAATGCCGACCGTCAGATAGGCGAGCAGCGGTGGCAGGTGCAGCAGGCGGAAAACGACCACGCCTGCGACCACGCAGAACAGCAGCAATAGCGCGAACTCAAGACCTGATGTCATCGACTCAGCCGATCCCGAACGCGCGGTCGCGCGCAGAGCAAAACCCGTGCCAGAACAAAGTGTGCGGTGTATTATCGCTGGACCTTACAAATTCAATGTCCGTGACCTCCCCCAGCCTTGTTGCGACTCCCGGCGCACTCGCGCTTGCGCGGGAGGTATTGCAGATCGAAGCGCAGGCAGTTGCCGCACTCACGATCGCATCGACGGCGCTTTTTCAAACGCTGTCGACCTTCTGCTCGCGTGCGGCGGCCGCGTCGTCGTCAGCGGCGTCGGCAAGAGCGGGCACATCGCGCCGCAAGATCGCCGCCACGCTTGCGCTCGACCGGAACCCCTTCGATGTTCGTGCACGCCGCCGAGGCAGCGCACGGCGACCTCGGAATGATTACACGGGACGATGTCCTGTTGGCGCTGTCGTACTCGGGCGAAGGAGACGAATTGCTGACGATGCTTCCGATTGCCAAGCGCCAGGGAACACCGCTGGTTGCGATCACCGGCAACTCTTCGTCCGCACTCGCGAAGCTGGCCGACGTGCACATCGACGTGCGCGTCGAAAAGGAAGCGTGCCCATTGAATCTCGCTCCGACTTCGTCGACCACCGCAATGCTTGCGATGGGTGATGCGCTGGCGGTCGCGTGTCTGGATGCGCGCGGCTTTGGCCCCGAGGATTTTGCACGCGCGCACCCGGGCGGCGCTCTGGGGCGCAAGCTTTTGATCTACGTGCGCGACGTGATGCGGACCGGCGAACAAGATGCCATTGTCGACATCGACGCGAGCGTGATGGACGCGCTGCACGAGATCACGCGCAAACAGATCGGCGTTACCGCCGTCGTCGATCGCGGCGGGATGTTGGCCGGGATATTTACCGATGGCGACCTGAGGCGCTTGCTCGAGAGCTGGGCGACATGCGCAGCGTGGAAGTGGCGGACGTGATGACGCGTGACCCACTGACGATTGCGCCCGACATTCTGGCCGCCGAAGCGGCGCAGATCATGGATCAGCGTCGCAAGAACGTATTGCTTGCAGTCGATGAGGCGGTGAACTGGTCGGTGCGCTGAGCATGCCGGATCTGCTGGCGGCGAAAGTGATCTGATGCTGCGAAGTCGCACGTCGAAAGCTCAATGACCCGAACAGCGCGCCGCGCGAGTGCGGTTGATGGTTCTCGACGTGGACGGCGTGTTGACCGATGGCCGGCTTTACTTCGGCCCGCAGGGCGAAGCACTGAAGGTGTTCGACGTTCGCGACGGCCACGGAATCAAGATGTTGTTGCAACATGGGGTCGAGGTCGCATGGCTGTCGGCGCGCAATTCCGACATCGTGTCTGCGCGCGCGCGCGAACTCGGGATCTCGCGCGTGCTGCAGGGAAGTCCGACAAAGCGAGCGCGTTTGCGGCCCTGTTGGTCGATGCGGCGGTCCGCAGCGAAGAACAGCGGATATATGGGCGACGATTTGCCGGACCTGCCCGCAATGCGCCTGGCCGGATTTGCCGCGACCGTTGCCGACGGTTGCGACGCCGCCAAGGCGAGCTCGCACTGGATCACGCCGCATCCCGGCGGTCGGGGTGCGGTGCGAGCACTTGCCGAATTCATCCTGCATGCAAAGGGCGCCCACATTCATGCGATGCCGCAGATGGTGCGCGGATGAGAGACCGGATCACTGCATTTATAGCGATCCTGCTGCTCGCTTCCCTGGCAGGCGTCAGCTACTGGTACTCGCAGACGACGCGGCTGAAGAAGATCGCCACTCCCGTGTCGCGTGAGGGCCCCGACTTCGTTGTCAACGGCGTAACACTGACGCAGTTCGACGCGACCGGGCGTGCCACCAATCGCTTGCATGCGAATGAGTTGTCGCACTTCGCGGCCGATGATCACGCAGAGCTGTCGCAGCCGCGCCTGATAAGCCTGCGGCCCGATCAGCCGCTGCTCGAAGCACGCTCGAAGAATGCGCAACGTGGAAAGCGGCGGCGAACGGGTTTTGCTTTCCGGCGACGTGGTGTCACACGCGCGCCCGGGAGAGACGACACCTCGCCGATGCAACTGCGCACGCAGCTTGACGGCGGTGCCGGATCTCGATCGCTACTCGACCGACGCCGCGGTCGAGATCGAGCGCGGCGACTCGATGGTGCGTTCGGTCGGGATGGAGTACGACAATACGCAGCGCACCGTGAAGTTCCACTCAAAGGTGCGTGGCACGATCGCATCCACCGCACCCGGCGAGGTCGCGAAATGAAACGAATTGTTTGGCGCTGTTACTTTCGCGATCGCCGCTTTGCCTGCTCTGGCCGAAAAGGCCGATCGCTCAAAACCGCTGAACTACGAGGCCGACAGTGGCGAGTGCGACGACCTGAAGCAGGTGTGCGTACTGGTCGGCAACGTGATGCTGAACAAGGGCACGATGCGCGCCGCCGGCGAGCGGGTCCAGGTGCGCAAGGATCCGGAGGGCTATCAGTATGGCGTGGTCATCGCGGCGCCCGGCAAACTCGCAACATTTCGTCAGCGGCGCGACAGCAGCAAGCAGGGTCTCGAGGAATTCATCGAAGGGCTATGCGGAGCGCATCGAGTATGACGAGAGGGAAGACACCGTCAAATTGATCACACGGGCCCGCGTGCGCCTGCTCGAAAACGAAGTCCAGCGCGACGAGCTGCGCGGTGATGCCATTACCTACGATCAGCGCAACGCCAAATACTTCGTGACCGGTGGCAAGCCATCGGCTGACCCGAGCAATCCGGACGGGCGCGTGCGCGGCACGATCGCGCCGCGCGCCGACACGCCGGCCGGAACTTCCAAAGCAGGAAAGGCGCCCTTACGCCGTCCAAGGACATCGCCAACCCGCGTCGCGAGTGGAATGAAGGTTCATGGACGCGGATCTGATCGAAGACAGCGTGGCGCCGGTGACACTCGGCGAGCGCAACACGCTGGTGGTCGAAAATCTGCAGAAGAGATATGGCAGCCGCACCGTCGTCAAAGACGTCTCGCTTGACGGTCGAAAGCGGCGAAGTGGTAGGGCTGCTGGGCCCGAACGGCGCCGGTAAAACCACCTGTTTTTACATGGTGGTCGGATTGGTTCCGCATGACGGCGGGCACATCGCGCTCAATGGCACTCGATCGCGCATCTGCCGATTCATCGCCGTGCACGCATGGGGTTGTCATACCTGCCGCAGGAAGCGTCGGTGTTTCGCAAGCTCACCGTTGAGGAAAACGTGCGCGCCGTTCTGGAGCTGCAGGTCGATTCAGGACAGGCGACCGCTGCGAAAGAACGAAATCGCGGTACGTCTTGATTCACTGCTGGCCGATCTGCAGATCGCACACCTGCGAACCAACACCGCGTTATCGCTGTCGGGCGGCGAGCGGCGGCGGGTGGAGATTGCCCGTGCACTCGCATCGCGGCCGCGATTCATTCTGCTCGACGAGCCGTTTGCCGGCGTCGATCCGATCGCCGTACTGGAGATTCAGCGCATCGTGCGCTTTCTGAAAGAACGCGGCATCGGCGTGCTGATGACCGACCATAACGTGCGCGAAACGCTTGGCATTTGCGATCACGCGTACATCATCAATGAAGGCGTCGTCCTGGCGGCCGGGCGGCCCGAAGAGATCGTCGGCAACGAAACCGTTCGACGGGTCTATTTGGGCGAACACTTCCGAATGTAGATGCCACGATGCCACGCATGCTTTCTAGGCTGTTTTGTTCCGAGCGCGGACGCACGCCATCGAAGCTCGGCGCATAATAATCTTTGCGTGTGCCGTACGAGCGCGGCTTACGTGCGCGAGCGACGCGTGATGAAACCAAGCCTTCAACTCCGGCTATCGCAGCACCTTGCACTAACACCGCAGCTGCAGCAATCGATAAGGCTGCTGCAGCTGTCTACGCTCGAGCTGAATCAGGAGCTCGATCAGGCATTGGCGGATAACCCTCTGCTCGAGCGCGACGACGATCCACAGGCGCTTGCGATGCGCGTCAAACCCGACGGCTCGATCGCTGCCGACGTTCCGCTGCCGGAGACCGCCGGCGAAACGGTCAATGGGCACGACAACGCAGCGCCGGCAGAGTCTCCCGAGCCGCACGACTCGCCGATGGACGGCAGCTCGTTGATCGAATGGCGCGGCAACAGCGATGCCGCCGATGAAGACGACACGAGCCCGACTAACTGGGTGGGAACGACGTTGTCGCTGCGAGAGCATCTACGTGCGCAGATCGCGTGTCAGGCTTCAGCAGCGCGATCGTGCGCTGGTGGAGCTGCTGATCGAAGCACTGGATGACGATGGCTACCTGCACCCGACGCTCGAAGAGCTGCTTGCGATGTGTCCGCCGGAAGCGGCGGTCGAGCCGGAAGAGCTGCTTACCGCGCTGCGGCTGCTGCAGAGCCTGGATCCGACCGGTATCGGCGCACGCGATGCAGCCGAATGCCTGTTACTGCAACTGCAATCGCTCGAACGCACGCTCCTCGATGGCGCCAAGGAAATTTTGCCGTCAACCTTCGCTTGGCGCGCCGGATCGTGCACGAGCACCTGCCGTTGCTGGCGGCGCGCGAGTTCTCGAAGCTGCGCAAGATGCTCGGGTTGCACCGACGAAGAACTGCGCGCCGCACACCGGCTGATTCGCTCGCTGAATCCGCGCCCCGGTACGGCATTTGCAGACAGTCGAGCGGACTACATCGTGGCGGATGTGTTCGTGCGCAAGGTCAAGAATCGATGGACCGCAGTGCTTAATCCGGACGTTATGCCCCGTTTGCGTGTGAACCAGTCGTTCGCCGATGTACTCAAAAAGGATAGATCGAAGCAGGGTGCAGATCCGGGCGAGCGCAGCAAATGGACGACACGGGTGCAGGAAGCGCGATGGTTGATACGCAACATTCAGCAGCGCTTCGAAACGATCCTAAGGGTGTCGCAGGCCATTGTCGACCGGCAGCACAATTTTTTCACGCATGGTGCGATCGCGATGCGGCCGCTGGTGCTGCGCGAAATCGCCGACACCGTCGAGCTGCACGAGTCGACGATTTCGCGCGTGACCGCTCACAAATACATGGCAACGCCGTTCGGGATTTTCGAGCTCAAATATTTCTTCGGCAGCCATGTCGCCACCGAGACCGGAGGCGCCGCTTCCTCGACCGCGATTCGCGCGCTGATCAAGCAGCTGATAGGAGCCGAGGACATACGAAACCCGCTTTCCGACAGCAAGCTCGCCGAGCTGCTGGGCGAGCAAGGCATCGTTGTTGCACGCCGCACCGTCGCCAAATATCGCGAAGCGATGAAAATTCCTTCAGTGGCACTTCGCAAATCCTTGTAGGTTTGAATCATCGTTGTTCAGCAGTTAATGACCGATTGAAAGGACCTTGATGAACCTTACGATCCACGGAAATCACGTCGAAGTTTCCCCGGCGCTGCGCGATCACGTCACTGGCAAATTGACCCGAATCGAGCGCCATTTTGATCAGGTTATCGACGCCACCGTGCAACTTACGTGCGAAAAGCTGCGTCAGCGCGCGGAGATCACGCTGCGGGTGCGAGGCAACAACATTCACGTGGAGTCGGTCGAAGACGATATGTATGCCGCGATCGATACGCTGGTCGACAAGCTCGACCGGCAAGTGATTCGCCACAAGAACCGGCTGCAGGATCACCACGGCGATTCGTTAAAACACCAGCAGGGCGGTCAGCAATAAGACGCGTTGCTGCGCTGCGCGCCATCGCTCAGATGCACGCCAATGGTGGTAACGAGGTGTATTATCCGCGCCTTTCTTTCGCTGCATGCCGGTCGATTGAGCGCCCCGCCTGCTCTTTGAGCGAAGCCAAAAAAGGAAGTCGATCTCGTTTCTTCCCGCCCGATCGCCGCTGCTTCCATAGCCTACTTTGGCGGCGTCAGCAAGCGCTCCGACTCTCCAATGAACCTCATTTCACGCATCTTGCCGGCCACCAATGTGTTGATCGATCTGCCGGCCTCCAGCAAAAAGCGCGCATTCGAGCAGGCCGGCTTGCTGTTTGAAAATCATCAGGGCATTGCGCATTCGAAGGTATTCGACAGCCTGTTCGCGCGTGAGCGGCTTGGGTCGACCGGCTTGGGCCAGGGCGTCGCGATTCCGCATGGCCGTATCAAAGGATTGAAGGAATCGATTGCCGCGTTCGTCAGGGTCGAGTCCCCGATTCAGTTTGATGCTCCCGACGGCCAGCCGGTGGCGCTGATGATTTTTTTGCTGGTGCCGGAGCAGGCGTCACAACAGCATCTGGACATTTTGTCCGAACTCACGCAGATGCTGTCGGACAAGCCGTTTCGTGAAAGTCTGTTGTCAGCGACTGATCCCGCACGCGGTGCACGTCGCACTGACTACCTGGGAGCCGATCCGTCCCGCCGCGTAGTCATCAGGCGCTGCGCGGCCGAGTTTCGTACACCCTACCTGACGGCATGCCGAACTTCCAGTCGCTGTTCGAAACCAATCGCGAGACGTTGCAGCTGGAGTGGTTGGCCGGCCGCTCCGCCGCCGACAAGCCATTGATCACCCCGGCAACGGCGAATCTGGCGAGCCCGGACCTCGTCGGATTTCTCAATCCGATTCATCCAGCGCGACTGCACGTCCTCGGTCACGCCGAGGTACGCTACTACAGCGAAATGGAGCCCGCGCGCTGGCAGCACTACGCACGCGAGCTTCAGGTCGGCGGGCCTGATAGGGTTGATCATCGCCGAAAACCTTAAGCCGCCGGAGGCGTTGCAACTGACGGCCGAAGTCGGCGGCTCTGCCGATGTTGCGTTCGCCGCTTCCAGCCGCGACGATCATCGAAGTGCTGCGAATCTATTTTGCGAAGCTGTTGGCGCAGCACTGCACGATGCACGGCGTCTTCATGGATGTGCTCGGCATGGGCGTGCTGATTTCCGGAGAATCCAGCGTCGGCAAAAGCGAGCTCGGGCTCGAACTGATCAGCCGCGGCCACGGGCTTGTGGCCGACGACGTGGTTGATTTTTCGAGAGTTGCGCCCGACACGATCGAGGGTCGGTGCCCGCATCTGCTCGCCAATCTGCTCGAAGTGCGGGGACTGGGGCTGCTCGACATCAAGGCAATTTTCGGTGAGACCGCAGTGCGGCGGAAAATGAAGTTGCGCCTGATTGTCGAGCTGCGCCGCTACGGCGGCAGCGATACGTTTGAGCGACTGCCGCTTGAAGGCCAGTCCGAGGAACTGCTGGGACTGCCAATCCGCAAGGTGCTGATTCCCGTTGCATCTGGACGCAACCTGGCAGTCCTTACGGAAGCGGCAGTGCGCAACACGATTTTGCAGCTGCGCGGCATCGACACGATGGGAGACTTTCTGCAGCGGCAACAACAGCAGATGAGCGATGACGGCACTGCGCCCATAACGTCTGGCTCGTGCTGTAATTACGAGTGCACGCTGGATTAAGCGGAACGCACTCATACCAAGGGAGACTGACATGCTCAAGCACATTTTGACTGTCGCTTGGCTTGCTCTGCCGCTAGCGAGTCATGGCTCAAGAGAAGATGACCGAACAGCAGAGCAAGATGGGAACCTGCAACAAGGAAGCGGGCGACAAGAAGCTGGAAGGCGATGCGCGCAAGAAGTTCATGTCCGAGTGCCTGTCTGCGAACAAGAAGCCGACGCAGCAGCAAAAAATGACCACGTGCAACAAGCAAGCCGGCGACAAGAAGCTGGCGGGCGATGAGCGCAAGAAGTTCATGTCCGACTGCCTGTCCGCGGACAAGCCGACGCAACAGGAGAAGATGACCGCATGCAACAAACAGGCGGGAGAAAAGAAACTTGCGGGCGATGAGCGCAAGAAGTTCATGTCGAGCTGCCTGTCCGGCTAAGCAATCGCGCCACAAATTGCGGGCGCTACGGCGCCCTTTTTGTTGTCCGCGCGCGTACCGGTCGCGTGCAACAATCACCCTCCTCCTGATCCACTGAGCGCCTGACGCATGCGCATCGTTCTCGTCACCGGACTATCGGGCTCCGGCAAGTCGGTAGCGATTCGCGTGCTTGAGGACGCCGGCTACTACTGCGTTGACAATCTGCCGCCGCAATTCTTGCTGGAACTTACTTCGTACCTGAATCGGACTGCGCATCACGACGTCGCCGTATCGGTAGACGCTCGCAGCGAAGCAACACTGGCCGACGTGCCGATGATGGTTTCGACGTTGCGCGCTTCAGGTCACGACGTTCGCGTTCTGTTTCTGACCGCTTCGGACGCCGCATTGGTGCAGCGGTTTTCGGAAACGCGCCGGCGCCATCCGATGGCGTTGCGTGAGCTGGAGCGAGGCGGGGCGAGCACGGTGTCCGAAGCGATCTCGCTCGAGCGAGCCTTGCTTGATCCGCTGGCTGAAATCGGCCATTCGATCGACACGAGTGGCCTGCATCCGAATCTGCTTCGTCACTGGGTGCGGCAGTTTGTCGACTCGCCGCACGCAAACCTGACGCTGTCGTTCGAGTCATTTGCTTTCAAGGACGGCATCCCGGTCGCAGCGGATCTGGTATTCGACGTACGCAATTTGCCCAATCCGCACTACGACCCCGAACTGCGGCCGCTGACCGGCCGCGACGAAGCGGTCGCTGCCTTTCTGGTCGCGGCGCCGCAAGTGCAGGAAATGATCAACGACATTGCGGCATTCATCGAGAAGTGGTTGCCAAGTTACGTAGCCGAGCACCGGCACTACGTAACGGTAGCGATCGGCTGCACAGGCGGACGGCATCGATCGGTGTACGTTGTCGAGGAGCTCGCGCGCCGCTTCCAGCGACGCGAAGCGGTTCTGGTGCGCCATCGCGGCATCGAGCCTTTAAAGTCCGGGGAAGATTAGTCAGCGCATGGGGTCTGAAACACTGACGCGCGTTGCGCTGTTTCCGTTGTCGGTCGTGCTCTTTCCGCAGGGCGTGCTGCCGCTGCGCGTTTTTGAAGCGCGCTACATGGACATGGTGCGCGATTGCATGCGGGACGAAAGTTCGTTCGGCGTTTGCCTTGTATCCGAGGGCAAGGCAGCGAGCGCGAATGGCGCTCCGGCAACTGCCGATGTCGGCTGCCTCGCGCGCATCACAGCATGGGACATGCAACAGCTCGGTTTGTTGCAAATTCGAACCGTCGGCGGAAACCGCTTCCGCTTGCTTGCGAGCGAGTCGCAACCGAACGGCCTGATGATCGGCGAAATCGACCTGATCGAGGCCGATGAGGATCAGCAGGTACCGGACGCGCATCGACCGTGCGTCGAATTGCTGACGCGCATCATCGAGGACATGAGCGCGCAACTGGCAGAGAAACGTCGCACCGGTGAAACGATCGAAGGCAGTCCCGTTCTGGCGCAACTCCCATTCGAGGAGCCGTTTCAGATGGACTCGTCGGCTTGGGTATCGAATCGGCTTTGCGAGGTACTGCCTGTCCCGCTAAAAGCCAAGCAGAAGCTAATGGAGTTGACCGACGCTGCGACTCGCCTTGAAATTGTTCACACGTATCTGAAGCAGCACTCGGTGCTGAAATAAGCACTCGGTGCCGAAATAGTTAGGGACTGTTCAGGGCCTAGACCAGCACCGGCTTCATCACGTGCAGCAATAGCCGGCGGACTGGCGCGGGCAGCGGCGCTGTTCCGAGACTCTCGCCTGAGACGCGGCGCAGCGGTGCGCTCGCGACACCGACCGCACCTATGATCTGTGCAAGCCGCGGTCGCATCAGGTAGGTGTAGTGCGTGAACTCGTGCCGTATGTCGCCAAGTGTTTCTGTGATTGAGATATCTAAACCAAAACGCGTACCGACCTCGGCCACTATCACTTCATCGCTAGCTCCGGATTCGAATTCGGGCAAGCTCAGTAGTCCTCCCCAGATACCCGACGGAGGGCGCAGTTCGAGCAGCACTGCCCCGCTCGAATCTTGCATCGCGAGAAGCGTCTGCGCCCGCACTGGGCGCTGTCTGACCGGCCGCGGCGTCGGCAGGTTGTCTACGGTGTGCGTGCTGTGCGCGACGCACGTTTCATTGACGGGGCATGCGGCGCAATTCGGCCGGATGCGCGTGCAAACGGTCGCGCCCAGATCCATCATTCCCTGCGTGTATTGCTCGATCTCATTGATCGGCAAAAGGCTTTCCGCGCACTGCCAGAATTGACGCTCGATCTTCGAGCGGCCGGGATAGCCTTCGATGCCGCAATGGCGCGCCAAAACACGCCTGACGTTGCCGTCGAGAATCGCTGCGCGCTCACCGAACGCGAGTGCGGCGATCGCCGCGGCAGTCGAGCGGCCTACCCCAGGTAGTTTCGCGAGCGTTTCGACCTGGCGCGGGAACTTGCCTCCATGATCGCTGGAAATCAGTTGTGCGCAGCGATGCAAATTGCGCGCTCGCGAGTAATAGCCCAGTCCTGCCCAGCATTGCATCACCGATTCGATTGGCGCTGCTGCGAGCGCGTTCACATCGGGGAAATGCGCGACAAACTTTTCGTAGTAGGGGATGACCGTCGCGACCTGGGTCTGCTGCAGCATAATTTCTGACAGCCAGATGCGATAAGCATCTTTCGTCCGCTGCCAGGGCAATTCATGGCGACCGTGCTGCTTTTGCCACGTGATGATGCGATCGGCGAAATTCAATGACGCCACCTACCTAAGCAGCGAGCGCCTCTTCGTCAAGCACTTCCTCAACCTGCGCACGTGCACCAACGTCCTGGATGCGGTCCGTCAGGCGCTTCAACGTGGCAAGCTTGCTTTGTGCGTCTTCCAGCGCGTCTTCGAGCTCAGCAATGCGCTCGTCCAGCGATCCCTGCGCATCCCGAATCTTGGACACCGACTCGGCGCGCTTGCGGAGCTGACTGCGCTGTTCGCGCACCTGCGTTTCGATTGGCGGCAGCAGCGACTTGACCCACGCTTCGGTATCGCGTTCGGCGGTGGAGAAAATCTCGCGCGACTTTGATACGACGGTGTCGAAAAATCGTTCCATCAGTCGCCATTTTTCGGTCGTCAGCACTGCCAGCGGCCCGAACTGAGACTTGTACGCATGCTCCGCTCGCTCGAGGTCAGCGATATAGGTGTCGAGCGAAAAGGTCATCGGCGGCGATAGGCTCCATCCAAGATCTTCGGCAAAGCGGCGCTGTACTCCTAACACCATCTGCTCGATCTCGAGCATCCGCGCGTTTGCGGTGCGAAACATGTCGCGCAACGAGGCAAAATAGTCTTTGACTGCCACTGAAAGCTGCGGCGACAGCTTGCTCTTCTTCATGCGATCCCGCGTGGCAACCACCTGTTCGCGCAGGGCAGCCACTCGTATCCCCGCAAACAATTTCTCCGAGAGCTTCGAGTGAACGAGGCGCGCCGCGACAATCCGGCGCACGACTTCTTCAAATTCATGCTGCTCAGCCAGGGCGCGCTGAGTCATTCGCTCAATCGAGCTCTGGTTCTTGCCCTGCAGCGAGCGTAGCTCGTACAGCTGCTCGATGACGCCGCGCTCGCGCGCATTCAGTGTCTGACGCAGCTCAGCGGCAACGCGCTCGACACCGGAAACCGTCTGATCACGGACGATCTTCTGCTTGGCCGGCACCAGCAGCTCGATCAGTGCTTCCTCAAGCAACGGCAGCCGACTTGCCTGCAGCAGCTTCTCGTCGCGCTGAACTTTGGCCACCAGACCCTTCTGCGCCGAAACCGGAAACACTCGCATCGGATCAAGCTCGAGCGTGGCAGCCACGGCAGACACCTGACGCCGCACCTCCATTTCCATCTCGCCCGGCGTTTTCAACGCGTCCCAAAGGCCATCGATCTTGTTCAGCACCGCTATGTGATTGCGATGCCCGGCATCGCCGACGACATGCCGCCAAACATCCAGGTCGCTTTTAGTCACTCCGGTGTCGGCGGCCAGCACGAACAGGACCGCGTGCGCATTGGGGACCAGTGAAAGTGTCAGCTCAGGCTCGGTGCCGATCGCATTCAGTCCAGGCGTATCCAGAATCACCAAGCCGTGCTTTAACAACGGGTGTGGAAAATTGATGACGGCGTGCCGCCACTTCGAAATCTGAATCAGGCCGTTCTTATCAACAGTGATCGACTGATCGGGGTCATCCGCGTCGTAGAGGCCATAGCTCTTCGCTTCCGCCACCGGCACCCGCGTCGTTTCGGCGACGATCTTGAACGCTTCGAGCATTCCGTCCGCCGAACTCGTGTCAAGAGGAAACACCTGCCATTCGGCGCCCAGCCGCTTGAAATCGGAAGTCGAGCCATGTCGTCCCCGCGTTTCGATCGGCAGCGCTCGAATGCAAGGCGGCAGCGTGTCGTCGTACAGCAGCTCGGTCGGACACATGGTGGTCCGGCCAGCTGACGACGGCAGAATCCGCTTGCCGTAGTCAGCGAAAAAAATGGCGTTGATCAGCTCGGACTTGCCGCGCGAAAATTCAGCGACGAATGCGATGACCAGTTTGTCCTGCGCCAAGCGTTCCAGCGCGACGTCGATGCGACGCGCGGAGTCGGTCTCGAGGAGTTGCGTCTGTTCCAGCCATTGGCGCAATTGCATGATCGCCGACGCCAGCGAATCGCGCCAATTTCCGTACTGCTCAAAGCTGGAGGCTAATGGGACCATGGTGTCGGTTGCGCGACGTGCGCACGAGGCCGAATCTATAGCATGTGCTCACCCCGGCGCACAGTCACTCAAACGGACAAGCTGCGCCCGGTTGCAGTGTGAGTTCGGGCGATGGTCTTTTATTACCTGCGCTGGCAGGTGCGGCAGTAATAAGTCGCGC
Organism: uncultured beta proteobacterium; assembly: GCA_963710675.1. Classification (GTDB taxonomy): domain Bacteria; phylum Pseudomonadota; class Gammaproteobacteria; order Burkholderiales; family Burkholderiaceae_F; genus JACCZX01. The sequence goes on from CAVQBE010000017.1 coordinate 352,751, forward strand.
GTTGCCCCTGTACGACTCGTACGATTGGCGTCGCGCACACGCGGCATGGCTCCCCCGCGCGGTCGTAGACACGCGCATCGAGCATGAAGTAGCCATCGGCACCATCGGCGCCCACGAAGTCGCGCAACGTACTGCCGCCCACCGCGATCGCTTCAGTCAGCACCTCACGGATCGCTGTAGCCAGCGTTTCGTAACGCAGACGCCCAATGCTCCGGGCCGACCGCTTCGGATTAATACGGGCGCGGAACAGACTTTCCGACGCGTAGATATTCCCGACACCGACAACCACATCGCCCGCCAGCAAAACTTGCTTGATCGGGCCCGTACGCGACCGCGTGTGGCGGTACAGCCACTCGCCGTCAAAGCGTGCATCGAACGGCTCAAGGCCAAGGCCGGCCAGTAGAGGATGCGTTGCAACGTCACCTGCAGAAGCGTCGTGCCATAGCAGGGCGCCGAAGCGACGCGGATCGGTCAGGCGCACGTTGGTCGCAACGAAAAGAATGTCGACATGATCGTGCGGGCCGGGCAGAGGGACAGCGCGCCGCAGCGGCCACACCCGCCATGCCCCCGACATCCCGAGGTGGGAGATCATCGTGCCATGTGCGAAGTCCCATAGCAGATACTTGCCACGCCGGCGGAGTCGCTCGACGGTCTCACCCGCGATCAGCTTGGGCAACCGCTTCGGCACCGGCCAGCGCAGCCGCGAATCGCGCACGATTGCCGACTCGACCTTCTGGTGTTCGACGTAAGGTGCCAGCGCGCGGCGTGTCACTTCAACTTCGGGCAGTTCGGGCACTTTTCTCGCGTTAATGGCGTCAGACTCATTCTGCTAATGTGCCACGCATCGCGTTTCTGTGTGCCCGCTTTTGAGCCGGGCGCCGATAGACGCCGGGATCCGATGATCACTCGACTGCTGTTTTTGGCCTTCACCGCTTTCGCGGCGTTTGGCTGCGCCACGGCACCTCGCCCAACGGTGGTTGCCGTCGACACCGTGGTAGCGGCACCGTCGACCGTGCCAGAGACAGCAACGCCACCGAGCGCTGAGCGCGGCGACAGGATTCCGAACGTCGAGTTATCTAGCGCACTGATGTATCAGCTGATGGCGGCCGAGGTTGCCGTGCAGCGTGGCGATGTCGGCTCGGCGTTTGCGGTGTACATGAAACTCGCGCGAGAGACGCGCGATCCGCGCCTGGCACGCCGTGCCGCCGAGTTGGCGCTGCAGGGCCGCGCAATGCCGCAGGGATTGGAAGCGGCACAACTGTGGCTTGAGTTGGCGCCCAACTCGAGCGAGGCATCGCAGACGCTTGCCATGCTGTACGCGGGCAGCAGTCGCTTCGACGATGCGTATTCGTTATTCAAAGCTCAGTTACAGGCGGCCGCCAATCCGGCAGAAGAGCTGTCGCGCATGCAGCGCGCGCTCGCGCGCACGCAAGACCGCGCAGGCGCGTTTACTTTAATCGAACGTCTGGCGCAGCCGTACGCGCAGTCCGCCGATGTCAAGCTCGTGCTCGCCAATGCCGCACAAGCCGGCGGCTTGAACGCACGGGCAATACAGGAAGCACGTGCCGCAGTTGCGCTGGCGCCGGATTCGCAACGCGCCGTGTTGACTGCAGCCCAATATCAGCAAGCAGCTGACCGTCCTGCGGCGCTTGCGCTGCTGCAGGATTTCGTCGCGCGCAATCCTGCGGTGTCCGATACGCGGCTCGCCTACGCGCGGCTGCTGATTGCAGACAACAAGTTCGATCTGGCGCGCGCCCAGTTCGCATCGCTGCTGCAGACCGATCCTAAAAATGCGGATCTCGTTTATTCGATGGCGCTGCTTTCGATGCAGGGCAAACTTCCCGCCGATGCGCGCACTTACCTGCAGCGCTATCTGGAGCTGATCGCAAGTTCCGATGGCGACAGCTCGCGCGCCGGCGCCCGCCCTGCCGAGCCCGCTTATTTGTATCTGGCGCAGATTGCCGAAGACGAAAAACAGTTTCCTGTCGCACTCGAATGGCTGCGCAAGATAGACGGCGGTGACGAGTTCTTGACGGCGCGCGTGCGCGAGGCGTTCGTCCTGTCGAAAATGCAGCGGCTGGATGAAGCGCGCAAGTTGCTGCGTACCGTCAGCGTGCAGTCGGCCGACGAGAAAACACAACTGGTGCTGGCCGAAGCGCAATTGCTTCGCGACGCCAAACGACATGACGAGTCATACAAGCTGCTGTCACAAGCCTTGGCAATCGCACCCGACAGCGTGCCGCTGCTTTACGACACTGCAATGGCGGCTGAGCGGCTGAACCAGGTAACAGTGATGGAGAAGCAGCTACGCCGCATCATCGAACTGAAGCCCGATTACGCGCACGCATACAACGCGCTCGGCTACAGCCTCGCGGACCGTAATCTGCGGCTGCCCGAAGCGTTGCAATTAATTGAAAAGGCGCGTGAGCTCGCACCTGACGACGCCTTCATCATGGATTCGCTTGGATGGGTGCATTTTCGTCTTGGTGACTTGAAACTGGCGCGCGAACACCTGCAGCGCGCGTACGACGCGCGCCCGGATGCCGAAGTTGCTGTTCATCTCGCCGAAGTCCTGTGGGCAAGCGGGGAGCATGACGGCGCACGCAAGCTGCTGCGCGAGGTGCGGGCCAAGGAGCCGGCCAACCCGTTGCTGAAGTCGACCATAACGCGGCTGAAAATCGGCTTGTAAACGATGCTTTGGATCTGCGGCGCATCGAGGCGTGCGCTCGCCGCGGCGCTCACATCAGCAGCGTTGCTTACAGCGTGCGCAACAACGCCATCAGTGTCACCGCCGGATCGTGCGTACAGCGGGCGCTTTGCGGTCACAACTGCGTTTGGCGAGAAGCGTGAAAACGTTTCCGGACGATTCAACTTCGAAGTCCGCGGCCCGCAACAGGTTCTCGAGCTGGCGTCGCCTTTGGGCACTACAGTTGCCCGTATCGAGGTGGAACCGGGCGGTGCACGTGCGATTGGCCCGCAAATGCAGGAGGTGCGCGGTGCCGATGCCGATGCGCTGAGCGAGCAGCTGCTCGGTTGGCGGTTGCCCGTGGCCGGGCTGGCCGACTGGATCGAAGGTCGGCCCGTGGCACAGCGCGCCGCGCGTGTGCAGCGGGACGGCGATCGCATCGCGCTGATTGAACAGGACGGCTGGGAGATCCGTTTGTCCGAATATTTTGAAGGCTTTGGTCGTCCGCGCCGCCTTGTCTCTCGAGCGTCCAGCAGGACCCGGTACGCCGTCGGTACTTTTGCGCCTAGTCGTCGATGAACCTGGCGGCTAGCTGAAAATTATGGAGAGTTCACAGTGAACACGCGTCGTGACTTTTTGCGCGGCTCTGCTGCGCTGGCGCTGACCTATACAGTGCCCGCGGCCCTGATTGGCTCGGTGCGCGCGCAAGTGCAGGACGAAATTGCGCGGCAACTCGATGTCCCGTACGTACCGACACCGATGCCCGTGGTGGATGCGATGCTGGACCTCGCGAAAGTGACGAAGTCCGACGTCGTTTACGACCTTGGCTGCGGCGACGGCCGCATCGTGGTGAGGGCAGCAACGCGTTTCGGCTGCCGCGGTGTCGGCGTCGATCTGAATCCCGAGCGCGTCAAGGAAGCAAGAGCTAATGCAACTCGGGCGAACGTCACCGAGCTGACCCGCTTCGAAGTGGGCGACGTTTTTGAATTCGATTTCAGTGGCGCAAGCGTAGTGACGATGTATCTGCTGCCTAGTGTGAACCTGAAACTGCGGCCGCGACTATTGAAGGAGCTCAAAGCCGGGACGCGACTCGTCTCGCATGACTTCCACATGGGCGACTGGGCGGCAGAGACAGCGCGCGACGTCGGGCGCAGCCGCATTTATCTGTGGACGATACGTTAACGCTCCCCGTGTACGCGACGCTTCGCGTCGCACGTGCACTCGTCACGATTGTTAGGCGCGCTCCCTTCGGAGCGGCCACGCGTCCGCACGCAGTACAAAGGCAGGCCCTCGATCGCCACGCCGGTTGACGACAGCGTCATCCTAGAATTGCGTGATGGAGTTCGCGCTCGCGCTGCCCGCCCCCGCCAAGCTAAATTTATTCCTGCGTGTGACTGGCCGTCGCTCCGACGGCTATCACGAGTTGCAGACGGCATACACACTGATCGACCTCGCCGACTTGCTCGACTTCGAGCGACGCGACGACGGGTTGATCGAACGTCAGGGAGACTTGGTCGGTGACTTGGATAGCGATCTTGTCGTGCGTGCGGCGCGCGCCCTGCAGCAGCATTCGGGAAGCTCGCTTGGGGCGGCCATCAGCGTAACGAAGCGGATCCCGGCGGGCAGCGGCCTCGGCGGGGGCTCATCGGACGCAGCCACGACGTTGATCGCTCTTAACCGGCTGTGGGATTTGAACCTTCCGCGCAGCGAATTGAGCGCGATCGGGCTTCAGCTCGGCGCCGATGTGCCTTTTTTTCTGCACGGCCAGGCCGCATTTGCCGAAGGCATCGGCGAACGGCTGACCAGCATCGAATTGCCGCCGTTATGGTTTGCCATTTTATGGCCGCGTGTGCACGTTTCGACCAAAGACATCTTCGCTGACGCAGGTTTGACACGCAATTCCAAAGCCACGAAAATAGCCGACTTTTCAGCGATGGCAGCTCAGTTAGGTGAGGCCATCGGCAACTCCGACTTTCCGTCGTCACTGGTCAACGATCTCGAACCCGTCGCACGGCGCCGCTATCCCGTCATTGATGAAGCGATCAAGCGTCTCGAGCGTTTTGGCGCGGCGCGTATGACGGGCTCCGGCTCCGCGGTATTTGTGCCGACTCGAGCAAAGGAGCAGGCGGAATTCGCAGTTGCGGATGTGCCGTCGGGCTGGGGCAGTTGGGCGGTCAGCAAGCGGATTGAGCATCCGCTGGCGGTTTGGTAAGGCAGAGCTACAACAGTTAATTTTTGGGGAGTCGCCAAGCTGGTTAAGGCACCGGATTTTGATTCCGGCACTCGAAGGTTCGAATCCTTCCTCCCCAGCCAGCTTGTTAGTAAATGAGCGGTGAGCCATTCAGGGTGAGCCAATAAAGGCCGCAAGTGCAGATGCAGATGGTTCCCGACAACCTGATGGTGTTCACCGGCAACGCGAATCCGCGGCTGGCGAGCGCGGTCGCTCAGCATTTGAACATTCGGCTGGGTAAAGCGCAGGTCTCGCGCTTTTCCGATGGCGAAGTGATGGTCGAGTTGTTCGAAAACGTGCGCGGTAAAGACGTATTCGTTCTGCAGTCGACGTGTGTTCCAACCAACGACAACCTGATGGAGTTGCTGATCATGGCCGATGCGCTGAAACGCGCGTCAGCCGGGCGCATCACCGCGGCGATTCCGTATTTCGGCTACGCGCGGCAGGACCGGCGCCCGCGCAGCGCGCGCGTTGCGATCAGTGCGAAGGTGATCGCCAACATGCTGCAGGTGGTCGGCATCAATCGCGTGCTGGTGATGGACCTGCACGCCGACCAGATCCAGGGATTTTTCGACATTCCGGTCGACAACATTTATGCCGCGCCGATCTTGCTGGGCGATCTGTGGAAGCACAACTTCGAGAACCTGGTTGTTGTGTCGCCGGACATTGGCGGCGTCGTGCGCGCACGCGCGATTGCGAAGACGGCAGAAGCCGATCTGGCGATCATCGACAAGCGACGTCCGCGAGCCAACGTCGCCGAGGTGATGAACATCATTGGCGAGGTCGAAGGACGCAACTGCGTCATCATGGATGATATGGTCGACACCGCCAATACGCTTTGTCAGGCCGCCCAGGCGTTGCGCAACGCCGGCGCTCTGCGGGTAATGGCTTACGCAACACATCCTGTGCTGTCGGGTAAGGCGGTTGAGAGGATTTCGAACTCGGTTCTCGACGAGCTGGTCGTCACCGACACGATTCCGCTGACGGCGGAAGCGCTGGCATGTTCGAAGATCCGGCAGTTGTCGTGCGCGGCACTGCTGGGTGAAACGATTTCGCGTATTGCGCGCGAAGACTCGGTGAGCAGCTTGTTCATCGAGTAATTGCAACTGCGGTGATGACTGGTCGCGGTCTACTGCATAACTGGGAGTTCAAATGAAAGTAGTAGCAAGTAAACGAGAAGCGCAGGGAACGGGTGCGAGCCGCCGTCTGCGCCACGCTGGCAAAGTGCCGGGCGTGCTGTACGGCGGCAAAGGGGATGCACAGGCGATTGAAGTGGACCATAACCCCTTGTTCCATGCGCTGCGCAAGGAAAAATTCCACGCGTCGATTCTGGACATGGAGCTTGACGGTGCGAGCGAGCGGGTGTTGTTGCGCGCCTTCCAGATGCATCCCTACAAGGCACAGGTGCTGCACATCGATTTTCAGCGCGTTTCGGAAGATCAAAAGCTGCACATGCGCGTTCCACTGCACTTCTCCGGTCAGGAAAGCTCATCTGCGGCGAAGACTGACGGAGTTTTGATCAGCCACGTGATGTCCGAAGTGGCAATTGCCTGCTTGCCGAAGGATCTGCCCGAGTACATCGCAGTCGATTTATCCGAGTTGACGGTCACCGACACTGTGCGCGTACGCGACCTAAAGATGCCGGCGGGCGTCGTACCCGTACTGAAAGGCAAGGAAAATCCAGTCGTGGTTGCGGTGACCGTGCGCGGTGAGGAAGTTGCGGAAGAAGTGGTGGAACCAACGGCGGCGGCAGCAGTTGAAGTTCCCGCTACGGCACAGAAGGCACCGACAGCCGAAGAAGCTGCGGCAGCAGGCAAGAGCGACAAAGGCGGCAAGGGTGGCAAGGGAGACAAAGAGAAGAAGAAATAGAGAAAAAATAAAACGCCAAAGCGAGCAAGAAAAAGCGCTGCGGCACAATCCAGCCCGCCGCCGATTATCGGTTGCGGGCTTTTTCGTTTATGGAACACAGCAATAACATTCGATTGATTGTCGGGCTAGGCAACACTGGGGCCGAATACGAAGGCACGCGGCACAACGCGGGCTTCTGGTACGTCGACGCTGTCGCACGCCAAACCGGTGCACGCTTTTCCAGTGAGCGCAAATTTCACGGCGACGTCGCGCGCGCCCGCGTCGGGGGAAGCGAGCTATGGCTGCTGAAACCCAACACCTACGTCAACCGCTCGGGACAAGCCGTCGTTGCTTTGGCGCTTTACTACAAAGTTCTACCGACGCAAATTCTCGTGGCGCACGACGAGCTCGACCTGGCGCCCGGAGTGATCAAACTGAAACTGGGCGGCGGCACTGCGGGTCACAACGGACTGAAGGACACACAGGCCCGGCTATCAACACCGGAATTCTGGCGCCTACGCATCGGCATCGGACATCCTCGCACGTTGCAACTCGAGCAGGACGTCGGCGACTTCGTGCTGCACCCTCCACGAAAAGATGAACAGCCAGCGATCGATCAAGCACTTGAGCGCGCCGAGGGAATTGTTGATTTATTGGTAGACGGCAAGTTCGAGGCAGCAATGTTGCGGCTGCATACGCGTTAGTTAGCTGTATTTCTCTCGAGCGGAACTGCAATTAGATACTCAGCAGGCCGATGAAGTCGTCCGCCTTGAAGCCACGCGCGCGCGTTAGAGATCGAGCGCCATCACCTTCTCGCCGTCCTCCTCTGCGCCGGTATAGCTGAAGCCGAGCGAGCTATAGAAACGGCCGAGCGCATCTGCCTTGCTCATGTGCGAAACGAGCAATTTCTTCGCGCCCGGTCTCGTACGCACGTGGTCGATCAGCAGCTTGACGGCCGCGTATCCCCGACCCTTTGCCCTGATGCGCCTTGTCGATCATTAGTCGCCAGAGAAAAAAATCGGGCTCCTCGGGCTCTCGGCAAGCGTCGGGTCGTACAACATCAAAAACCCGACCAGTACATCTTCGTCGTAGATCGCGCGGAACCACGACTCGTCATAAAACGACGCCTCAGCGATTGACACGGCATTGGGCGCTACCTGCGTGCCGCCGTCGCCCGCGTCCAGCTTGCATACCGCCCGCAATGTCTGGCGCGTGACTTCCTTAAGGGTGACGTTCATCGGCTTGCGATAATCGCACTTTCCCTACTTAAAAGTCACTGATGGCAGTCAAATGCGGCATCGTCGGGCTCCCCAACGTCGGCAAGTCAACGCTCTTCAACGCGCTGACGAAGGCCGGTATCGCCGCCGAGAATTATCCGTTCTGCACGATCGAGCCGAATGTGGGCATCGTTGAGGTGCCTGATCCGCGCTTACCCGCGCTCGCTGCGATTGCGAAACCCGATAAGTTAATTCCGGCTGCAGTCGAATTCGTCGATATTGCCGGACTGGTGGCAGGAGCAAGCAAAGGCGAGGGACTCGGTAATCAGTTCCTTGCCAACATCCGAGAGTGTGATGCGATCGCGCACATTGTTCGGTGCTTCGAAGATCCGAACGTGGTGCATGTGGCGGGGCGGATCGACCCAATATCTGATATTGAAGTGATCAATACGGAGCTTGCGCTAGCGGACCTTGCAACCGCCGACAAGCACCTCGCCAAGTACAGCAAAATCGCGAAGTCGGCGGGCCAGAGCCCTGAGGTGAAGGAAGCCAAGCGATTGGTCGAGGTTCTGGAGAAGATTCTTCCGGCACTCAACCAGGCGCAACCGGTTCGCAGCATCGATCTCTCCGCGGAGGAGCGCGCGACGATCCGTCCATTGTTTCTGCTGACCGCAAAACCGACGATGTATGTTGCGAACGTCGAGGAGCACGGGTTCGAAGACAATCCACTGCTCGATCAGGTGCGGGCGCACGCAGCGAAGGAAAGCGCGCCGGTCGTGGCCGTTTGCGCGAAGATCGAAGCCGAGATCGCAGATCTCTCGGAAGACGACATGTCGATTTTTCTCGCCGACATGGGGATGAGCGAGCCCGGACTGAATCGGGTGATCCGCGCCGGCTACGCGCTGCTTGGCCTGTTGACTTACTTCACCGCCGGACCGAAGGAAGTGCGCGCATGGACGATAACCGCCGGCTCGACGGCGCCGCAAGCCGCCGGCGTGATTCACACCGACTTCGAGAAGGGCTTCATTCGTGCGGAAACGATTACCTTCGATGACTATGTAAAGTGCAAAGGTGAAAGTGGCGCGAAGGATGCAGGCAAGATGCGATTGGAAGGCAAGGACTACGTCGTGCGCGACGGTGACGTGATGCACTTCCGTTTCAACGTATAAGCGGAGCCCATCGTGACGGCTCGTATCGGCGCGCTATGGTTGTATCCGATCAAGGGATGCCGAGGATTCAGCGTGCCCTCTGCGACACTCGCATCGACCGGGCTCGAAGTTGACGGCATCGGCGATCGCGAGTGGGTCGTCGTCGACGCTAAAGGCGAATTTCTCAGCCAGCGTGAACTGCCGAAGATGGCGCAGATCGAAACTCGCCTGACCGGCGTGTCGCTGCGGCTGAAAGCGCCCGGCATGCTTCAGCTCGACGTACCTTTCGAATCCGAAGGCGACGTCGTCAAGGTGCGGGTCTGGAACGATGAAGTCGCGGCAGTGACGCAGGGAGATATTGCCGACGCATGGTTTTCGCAGTTTCTTGGACTGCCGTGCCGGTTGGTGCGCTTTGATCCCGAGGCCTCGCGGATTTCGAACCCAAAGTACACGGGCGAGCTAACCGCGCCGTATAAATTTGCCGATGCATTCGCACTGCTGGTGTGCTCCACCGCATCGCTTTCGGAACTGAACACCCGCCTAACGGCGAAGGGACACTCCGCGATAACGATCCAGCGCTTCCGTCCGAACATCGTGCTCGATGGCGTGGACGCCTTTGAAGAAGACTACGCCGAGCACTTCACGATCGGGCACGCAAAGCTTCGGGTGGTCAAACCGTGCGTGCGATGCACGGTGCCCAACGTCGATCCAACAACCGGCGAAGCGGGGTTCGAGCCGGGAGATACGCTGGCCATTTATCGCAACGATGCTCGTGCAGGCGGCGTGACATTTGGCGCAAATGCGGTCGTCGAATCGGGCGCCGGAGCCCGACTGGCGGCGGGCGACGCCGTCGAGATGGATCTGCGGTTTAGCTAAGGCGGCTGGACAAGCCGCGATACGTCCATGCGCGCCAAAGTGCTTCGAGCGGTCCCTGCCTCATCTTCATCGGACCCAGCCACAGTGTGCTGAGCAGGATTTGACCCACGACTATCAACATTGCCACCGCAGCGGTTTGCCAGTAGCTAAGCCGCGGACCTAGCGCTAACCCCCAACCCGAGAGAAGCGCGCCCATGGCGATCGACTGCAGCAAATAGTTCGTTAGCGGCATGCGCCCGGCCGGCGCAAGGAAAGCAACGACGCCGGAGGGCGCCCTTCTTAAAAACACCGACGCGTAAAAGAAGGAGAGCGCAACGCTCAACAACATGGGTACCGTCGCCGCCTGCGGTGTTGCCGCCAGACCGTACGCTTCGATATCCGCGAGCAACCAGTACCCATAGAGCAAGGCAGCCGGCAGGCCGACCAGCAAGCCCAGCGTAGAGGCTGTTCGCCAGACGCGCGCCTCCCGCTGTTGTAACCATCCCGCGCGCTGCGCCAGCATGCCGGTGAGCATCAACGCAACGGTAAGGGGCAATCCGAGAAAATTGCCGACGATCAGATCACGGAACTCGTCGATTCGCACCGGCAATTGTTCAAGATAACTGCCGTAGCTGAAGATCTCAATGTTGCTTTTTATTTCGGCCACATACTCAGGTGGGAGCGTGGTTGCGGGTGCGATCAGCACGAACGTCACTGCAACAAAGACAGCCATGCCGATCCACCAGTTTCGCGCGGCACGCCCAATTCCGGCGACGTCGCGATCAACGTACAGCAGCAGGACAAGCCCCGCCACTGCATACATCTGCGTAATGTCGCCGAAGTAGAAAAACACTCCATGCAAAATGCCGAACACAAATAGGAAAAGCATCCGCCGCCTATAGATCTTTCGCGGCTCCGGCGTCATCGTTTTGAGTTTTTCGTACAGCAAAGAGAAGCCTGCGCCGAAAAGCATCCCGAACAGCGGCATGAACTTGAGGTTGACGAACGCGGCCGTCGTAAAAAGCACGACGCGATCCAGCCAACCTGCGTCGTCCGCCAGGTACCCGATTGGATTCGTCGCGCCGTACAGGAACGACTGGATATTGACCAGCAAGATGCCAAATAGCGCAAAGCCACGAAGCGCGTCGATGCGCTCGTCGCGCACCGTTGCGGTTGGGCTAGCCATCATCGGGCGGCGAAGCCCCCATCTGGGCCATCTTGGCTTTAAGCCATCGCTCCACGGATGGAAATACGAACTTACTGACATCCCCACCCATCAATGCGATTTCCCGCACGATGCTGCCGGAGATGAACTGATACTGATCGGACGGTGTGAGAAACATCGTCTCGACATCAGGCAACAAATAGCGGTTCATGCCAGCCATCTGAAACTCGTACTCGAAGTCAGATACGGCACGCAAGCCGCGCACGATAACGCGTGCGTTCTGCTCGCGCACGAAGTCTTTCAGCAGTCCGCGAAACCCACTCACTTCGACATTCGGATAATGCGACAACACTTCGCGTGCGATCGCGATGCGTTCGTTCAGATCAAAAAAAGGCTTTTTTGCCCGGCTGTCGGCAACTCCGACCACCAGTTTCGTAAAGAGCCCGGCCGCGCGTCGCACCAGGTCTTCATGGCCGCGCGTCAGCGGATCAAACGTTCCCGGATACACCGCGATCACCATCATGGTCTCCCGCTGACTGTTGTTCGATTCAAACTGGGCCGGCGATTATGCAGAATAAGGAAGAAGCAAATAGCAGTGCACGCGGCCCGCCCGGGCCGTTCGGGCAATTTGGAGGCGATGGCGTTGCAATAGTGTTGGCTCAAGCGCCACGCCGCTTTCGGCATAGATCAGCCCATCGGGCGCGATGAGTCGCACGGCTGCCGCCAAGGCGGGCGTAAGCAGGGGTGAGTCAAACGGCGGATCGATAAAGATAATTTCGAACGACGCTTCCGGCCAGCGCCCCGCAGCCGCGAGGGCGTCGCCGGGCACGATTTCCACCTGATCGGCAGCCAACTTGCGCTTCGTTTGCGACAGTAGATCCACAAGCCGCCGGTTGTTTTCGATCAATGTGACGTGCCGAGCGCCGCGCGAGGCCAACTCGAATCCCAGCGCACCCGTGCCGGCAAAAAGATCCAACCCGCGGACGTTGTCGAGCGCTGGAATAAGGTGTTCGATCCAGTTGAACAGCGTTTCGCGAACACGATCAGGCGTTGGTCGCAAGCCCGGCGAGTCGGCGACGGAAAGTGGCGTTCGCTTCCACTGGCCGCCGATGATTCGGACGCGGTTCGGCGCGTGTGATGCCGGGTTCGTAACGCGTCGCTTTGTTACACTGCCTCTCGACGGTCGCCCAAGCGTTTCGCGTAATTTCCGGGCTGCCTTCTCGCCTTTCGATCCGCTTTCCGACCGTCCTTTAGCCATCGCTCGATGATAAGTCCCGGGTCTTCCGGAGGTTCGAAGAGCGGCTGGCTGTCTCGGCTGAAGAGCGGCCTATCCAAGACGCGCGTCAATATTGTCGGACTCTTTTCCGGCGGCGTCGTCGACGAAGAATTTCTGGAGCAACTCGAGCTGGCGCTGATCGGCGCTGACACGGGCGTCACGACCGCCGAGCATTTGATCGAAGCTCTAAGGAGTCGCATCAAGCTTCACGGACTGCTGACGCAAGACGAAGTGAGGCACGCACTGAGCGATGAGATCACTCTGCTGCTGGCCCCCGCCGAAGGCACCATCGATTTTTCGAAAGGTCGCCCGCTGGTGATGATGGTGGCTGGAGTCAATGGCGCAGGCAAGACCACATCCATCGGCAAGCTTGCAAAATGGCTTGCGAGTCAACAAAAGTCCGTGCTTCTCGCGGCCGGCGACACATTTCGAGCGGCGGCGCGCGAGCAACTCGCTATCTGGGGCGAACGAAACAACGTCGAAGTGATCGCGCAGCGCGGCGGTGATCCGGCAGCGGTGGTTTTCGACGCTGTGTCCGCCGCCAAAGCCCGCGGAGTCGACGTCTTGATTGCCGACACAGCGGGGCGTTTGCCTACGCAACAGCACCTGATGGAAGAATTGAAAAGGATCAAGCGCGCGCAGGACAAAGCGATGCCAGGCGCACCGCATCAGGTGATCCTGATCATCGACGGTACCAACGGGCAGAATGCGCTTACACAAGTGCAGGCGTTCGACGAGGCGGTTGGACTGACAGGACTGATCATCACCAAGCTCGACGGCAGTGCCAAGGGCGGTGTGCTGGCCGCGATAGTCGAGGATAGACGCACGCAGGGGCGTCCACTGCCGATTCTGTTCATCGGTGTCGGCGAGGCAATCGAGGATCTGCAGCCGTTCATTGCCCGCGATTTCGCAAACGCGCTGATAGGAGCCTGATGCAGCTCGCTGCCGTCGATCTTGGCTCGAATAGTTTTCGGCTCGAGATCGGCAAAGTCGAAGGTGCCCATATCGCTCGTCACGGTTACTGGAAAGAAACGGTACGGCTGGCCGCCGGACTCGACGACAGCAACAAGCTCAGCAAAAAGTCGATCGATATCGCTGTAGAAACACTGGCTCGAATGAACGAGCGTCTGCGTGGCATGAAAAGCGAGCACGTCCGCGCAGTCGGCACGCAATCGCTGCGGCAGGCGCGCAATCTGAATGAGTTTCTGCTGGAAGCGCAGCACGCGCTGGGCTTTCCGATCGAGGTCATTTCGGGCCGCGAAGAGGCGCGGCTGGTATTCGAGGGCTGCATGCACACGCTTCCACCTTCGAACGCCCGCCGGCTCGTCGTCGATATTGGCGGCGCGTCAACTGAAGTCATCGTGGGTAAAGGCTTCGAAGCAGAGAACGCAGAGTCATTTAAAGTCGGATGCGTCAATACTTCGCTTCGTTTTTTCAAGGACGGGCGCATCGACCGATCGAGCTTGAAAAAAGCGCAGGTTGCGGCTGCCGCCGAACTCGAAGAAGCCGTGTCCGTGTTTTCGCGCGGGCACTGGGATGAGGCGTTCGGATCAAGCGGAACAATAGGCGCGGTGTCCGACATCCTGCGAACGCAAGGCTGGACCGACGGCGCGATCACGCCGCAGGGCCTGCTGACGCTGCGATACGCGCTGCTCGATGCAGGCGAGATCAAGCGCATTCGACTGGCCGGCATGAAGCCTGATCGCCAGGAAGTGCTTGCCGGCGGTGTGGCGGTGCTGTCGGCAGTGTTCGAGTCGCTCGATATCGAAGAGATGCGCCCGGCACGCGGAGCGTTGCGCGTCGGTGTGCTGTACGACCTGCTCGGACGGCGTGAGCGAAAGGACTTGCGCGACTCGAGCGTGGTGCGCATGCAAGCGCGCTTCAGCGTCGATCGTCCACAGGCGCAGCGAGTCGCCACACTCGCCGCACAATTTTATCCCCGCTCTCAATGCAGCGGCGAGCGATGAGATGGCGCACCGATTGCGCTGGGCCGCGTTACTGCATGAAGTGGGGTTTGCGATTTCGCACAACGACTATCACAAGCACGCGGCGTATCTGATTCGCCACAGCGACATCGCGGGATTCTCGACGTCAGATCAGGAGAAGGTTGCCACACTGGTTCTCGCGCAGCGTGGCAACTTGAAGAAAGTGCAGTCTGCGCTGGAAGACAACGAAATCGCAGCGGCTATCTTGTCGTTGCGATTGGCTGTGATTCTCGCGCATGCACGACGCGCGGTCGAGCTACCGACCTGGTCCTTGAAGTTCGCAAAGACAATCGAGATCAGTCTGGCGAGCGACTGGCTGACAAAACATCCGCTGACTCAATATTTACTGGAAGAGGAAGCCGCGCACTGGGAACGCGTTGGCGTTCGGTTGGACCTGCGCCCGGTTTAGTGCACTAGGTTCAACTAAACCAGGTCGGGATTTATCACTGCGCGCAAAACGGTTTCTGCGTCACCGTCATTTTCGCGCTGGCTCAGCCACCAGAGCCCGCCTTTTTTGAGCGACCAGTCAAGTGCCTGGCCGGTGAGCAACTCGCTAGCGACCTGGCCTAAGGTGGGTTGATGCCCGACAACGACGATAGCCGCCTTCGAGTTGGGCCAATCCACGGCCTCCAGCACTTCGGCAGCGCTTGCGCCGGGAGCAAGCTCCTCGATCGTCCGTAACTTGTGATGCGAGATTTCAGCGAGCGCTCCCGCCGTTTGCTGCGCACGCCGGGCCGGGCTCACATAGATCCTTGCTGTCTGCGGCAGACGTGTCTGCAGCCATTCGGCGACCCGACGCGCCTGCTTCTCGCCTTTCGGCGTCAGCTTGCGATCCATGTCGGGGTGGCCCGGCTCGGCGTCCGCGTGCCGCCACAGAATCAGTTCCATTACGTTTCACCCACGCTGGCCGCCAGCGTCGCGAGCAGTTCGTGCTGCGCTGAGCGCCTGGCATTGCTGGGTTTCGGCTCGCGATACTCCCCGTCCGGCTGCAGTACCCATGCGTCCTGTGTGTCTTCTAGGTACGGGGTCAGCCCCTCGTCAACAACGCGCTTGCGCAGCTTCGGGTCGAGCACCGGCCATGCGATTTCAATGCGGCGGAACAGGTTGCGCCCCATCCAGTCGGCGCTCGACAAATACACCTTCGGCGCGCCGCCGTTGCGAAAGTAATAGATGCGATGATGCTCAAGAAAACGGCCGACAATCGAGCGCACACGGATGTTGTCCGACACGCCTTTGACACCAGGTCGCAGCGCGCACGCCCCGCGCACTATCAGGTCGATCTTGACGCCCGCTTGCGACGCGTCATGAAGCGCGTTTATCGTGGCTTCGTCGGTCAGTGCATTCATCTTTGCGATCACGCGCGCTTGCTTTCCGCTCTTGGCAAGCTTCACCTCGTTGGCCAGCGCGCGTAGCAAGTTCCGGTGCAGCGTGAAAGGCGCCATCCATAAATGCTTCAACCGCTCGACCTTGGTCAGGCTGGTCATATGCAGGAAAGCCTTTTCCATGTCAGCGCAGATCTCTGGATTTCGCGTCAACATCCCGAAATCGGTATAGAGCTTGGTCGTTGCGGAGTGATAGTTTCCGGTGCCCAGATGCGCGTAGCGAACCAGGGTCGGGCGGTTGCGAACCTCCTCGCGCCTTAGTACCAGCGTCATCTTGCCGTGCGTTTTTAATCCAAGCACCCCATAGACGACCTGCGCACCGACGGCTTCAAGCCGCTCGGCAAGATTGATGTTCGCCTCTTCGTCGAACCGTGCTTTAAGTTCGACGATTGCCGTGACCTCCTTGCCGCGCCGCGCCGCCTCTTCCAGGATGTCGACCATCACCGAGCTGATTCCCGTGCGATACAGCGTCATGCGAATCGCGGCAACGCGCGGATCGACTGCTGATTGACGCAAAAACTCGATGACCGGCTCGAAGCTTTCAAACGGATGGTGCATCAGGATGTCGCCTTGTTTCATTGCTTCAAACATGTCGGAGCCGTGTGCCACCTTGCGCGGCCAGGCGGGCGCGAATGGCGGCCATCGCAGTTTCGGCTGCGTCAACAGATCGACAAGCTGATTCAATCGAACCAGGTTCACAGGCCCATCGACCTGAAAAACCGCTTCGACTCGTAATCTGAAACTGCTCCTGCAGCAACTGCTGCAGCGGCAGCGGGCACGTGCGCAGTATCTCGAGCCGAACAGCGTTACCGAAATGGCGCTGCGTCAGCTCCATACGCATTGCCTGCCGCAGGTTGTGCACCTCGCGCTCATCGACGGTCAGATCCGAATCACGCGTGACGCGGAATTGGGAGAAGCCGCTGATCACCCGACCTGGAAACAGGTCCTGCAAGTGGGCGCGAATGGCCGACGTCAGCAGCACAAATGCCTGCTTGCCCGGCGCCAGTTTGGCCGGAAGCGGGATGACACGCGGCAGGACTCGCGGCACTTTCAGGATGGCGATCGCCGACGGGCGGCCGAAGGCATCCTTACCCTCGAGTTGCATGATGAAGTTCAGCGACTTGTTCAGCACCTGCGGAAACGGATGAGACGGATCGAGACCGATCGGTGCTAGCAGTGGTTTGACTTCACGCTGCACATAATCACGCAACCAGGCTCGCTGTTCGGCGGTGCGCTGCGCGTGGTTGATGATCACGATATTCTGCTTTGCCAGCGCCGGCATGATCGTGTCGTTGTAGAGCGCGTACTGCTGCGCCACAAGCCGGTGCGCCCGTTCCAGGACTGTCGCGTACACCTGAGCTGACGGTCCGACACCCCCGGTCAGATCAGAAACTCTTACTTCAAAGAACTCATCGAGGTTCGACGAAACGATGCAGATGTAGCGCAGCCGCTCCGCAAGCGGCACCGAAGCGCGGGCCGCCATCGCAAGCACGCGTTCGTTGAACGCCAACAGCGAGAGCTCCCGGTTCAAATACAGATCCGGAACAGCGACCAACGGCTTTGCTCTCTTTGAATGCTTGTTTTTGGACTTCGGTTTTCGACCGTGACGGCGGACCATAGTCAGTCACGATGACAGTTGCGCGCCGCGGTCGCAAGTCGTCGGCGAGTTTGTTAGTGCGCACTTACACACTACGTTTAAATCCGACCGCAATGGTCGGAATTGAACTCTCGGCCGTGCTGTTCCTCTAAGACTTAGCACTCGATAGACACGAGTGCTAAGCTAATTGGAACTGGAGAAAATACGTGGCGAGAACCATCAAGTCTGCTGGAAATGCCTTGGTTCCTGTGGGTGCGCAAGCCTTTGCGCTCAGCCCAGGGAGCTTGGGCAGCATTGACGCATACATTCAAGCGGTCAATCGGGTACCCATGCTGACACCTGAGGAAGAGCTTCGTTTGGCGCGTGAGTTCCGCGACAACGACAACTTGGATTCGGCAGGTCGGTTGGTGATGTCTCACCTGCGGTTGGTGGTGGCTGTCGCCCGCAACTACCTGGGCTATGGCCTGCCCCATGCCGACCTAATTCAAGAAGGCAACATCGGCCTGATGAAGGCCGTAAAGCGGTTCGACCCGGAGCGCGGTGTTCGCCTCGTGTCATTCGCGCTGCACTGGATTCGGGCCGAGATTCACGAGTTCGTGCTTAAAAACTGGCGACTCGTCAAGGTGGCTACCACCAAGGCACAGCGGAAGTTGTTCTTCAATCTGCGCAGCATGAAGCAGGGACTCGGGACGATGTCGCAGGACCAGGTCGGCGAGATCGCGCGTGAACTGAACGTCAAGCGCGAAGAGGTGTCGGAAATGGAAACCCGGCTTTCGGGCGGAGATGTTGCGCTCGAAGGCCGCGTCGACGATGGTGAGGAGGAATTTGCGCCGATTGCGTATCTCGCGGATGCTGATTCAGAGCCGACGCAAGTGCTTCAGCGTCGCGAATACGATGTGTTGCAGACCGAGGGCGTGCGTGACGCACTGGAGGAGCTCGACCCCCGCAGCCGGCGCATCGTCGAAGCGCGTTGGTTGAACGAAGACGGCGAGGGCAAGGTAGGAACTTCTACCTTGCACGATCTCGCGGAGGAATTCGGAGTGTCGGCGGAACGAATTCGCCAGATTGAGGCCAAAGCTTTGCAGAAGATGCGTAGCGCTCTGGCGGAGCACGTGTAAAAGACGTTGTAACGCTGAGCGAACCGTGGCTTCTGGTTGGTTGGTTGAAGCAAGGTCCGTCTCTGTAATTCCCCCTCTCCTCCGATGAGGCGGACACTCAAGCCCCGGAACTCCCGGGGCTTTTTTTTGGACCTTCAACTGCTATGCAATGGGTCTCGCACGATGCGCCTATTTCAAGCTGCCTAAGCGCCAATGGTGCTGCGCGGTCGATCGCAAAGGGCATCGCAATAGGCGATTGCGTCGCCGACTCGACAACCTATTTGCGTGCACGCGCAGTGGCAGCCCGCTCCGGCGCCATCGGCAAAGTGCATACAGCCGGTAAGTGGCAAGACGCTGCTGTGCGCCGAAACCTTGCAGATGCTCTTGGCACGCGTCTCGCTTCAGCGTTGCGGCCGGAGTTCGAGTGGTACTACTGCCGCGGCGCCTTTTTTCATAACGATGCTCACTACGACGCCCGACTCTTCGGTGTCTGGTACATCGAAGGTCCCGCGATGCAGCTCGTATTTCCGCGCGCCGCGCTGCGAGTCGACATTGCGCCTTCAAGCGTCGTAGTTTTTGACCCGTTCGAAGTTCACGGGGTTCTGGCGCCCGGGTCGACTACCTATGCTGCCAATGACTATCAAACTGTTCCAGCCAGCGTGTTTGTCGGATTCGAGTTGGATATCAACGATGACGTTGCGGATGCCTTCGGAATGGACAACGACGTCGCCGGTCAGGTGATATCGAGCCGAACGCGCATTGACCCCGCGTCGGGAACGATCTCGTTGGCCGACTAGCTCAAAAGCCGCTTCAGGTCAGCTACCAAGGGATCGACTCCCTCGCCGTGCTTGACGAACAAGCGCACCCGACCCTCGCGGTCAAAGACGTACGTGCCGGCAGTGTGATCGACCGAATACGACGTCGGCGTTTTGCCAGCGACCTTCTGGTAAAACACCTTGAATTCCTTCGCCGTCGCGGCTGTCTGTTCTGCGGAGCCGTAAAGTGCGACAAAACTTGGATCAAATCCCGGGACGTAGCGTTGCAGGACCGCTTGTGAATCGCGCTCAGGATCAACCGTAATAAAGATGACCTGCAGCTTCTCTCCCTCACTGCCGAGCCGCTTCTTCACCTGTGCCAGATCGTTCAACGTTGTTGGACACACGTCCGGACACTGTGTAAACCCGAAAAAAACCGCGACGACTTTGCCTCGATAGTCGGCCAATGTGCGCTTGGCGCCCGTGTGATCGGTTAACTCAAAATGGCGCGCGTAATTCGCGCCAGTGATATCGACGCCGTTGAACTTCTGAGCACCTCCGCCGCAACCCGCCAGCAGCAATGCCGACGCGATGAGCCAACGAGCGATCATTTAAGTCGTCTGTCCAAAAGAGCAAAGAAACGAATAGGAAGCAACGGTTAGCATATTGCCCTTCACCTCCCAGCCGTTGCAAGCGCCGGGCCTTGGCTTGATAGATCATAGAAACCCGACTTGCAACTGCACATCTGCTGAATTCCGTTTGATGGCTCTTTGGATATCGCGCCGTCGTGCCGTTGTTGCGGCTATCGCGGCCCTGTTCTTGTCGCTTTGGCTTGCGACACCTGCCTTCGCTACGTCGGTTGAGCCGGGCGCCGAGGGCACTGAGGCGGACGGAAGCGCGCCTCAACAGCTGAACGTGACCATCGATTGGAAAGGTCTTCGGCGCGACACGTTGTATTTCGCGGGTTATCAATTTGTGGTCGTCGGCGTGCTGTATGCCATGCCTGAATCGGTAACCAACTGGGACAAGAACACCGCGGGATTGAGCAAATGGTGGGATAACGTAAGCAACCCGGGCCGGGACGAGGATGATGCGTATCTGAACTGGATAACGCATCCCTATTGGGGCGCGGCTTACTACATACGTGGTCGAGAGCGCGGCTTGAGCCGCTGGCAATCGTTCGGTTACTCAGCTTTGCTCTCGACCATGTTCGAGTATGGTGCCGAGGCTTTTTTCGAGAAGCCGTCCTATCAGGATCTCTGGATCACGCCGGTGATTGGTTCGCTGCTCGGGGAGTTCGTCTTCTCGCCCCTGCGCGAGTCCATCAGAGCCAAGCCAGGTGGACCCGACGGTATGGACAAGTTCTTACTGGTCCTTACCGACCCCCTGGGCGCAGCCAACGAATTGACCGATCGGCTGTTTGGCGTGGAAACCAAAGTGTCATTGGTACCAATGGGAGCAACACGGCTATCGGTTTCGCCGATGGGGCCGCTCGCCACCAGCATTTCCTCTGGAAGCCGCGTCTCGTGGCCACACCCCGACAACGGGCGCCTCAGAGGCGTGACCTGGGGATTGAAGCTGCAGGTCCGCTGGTAGCGCTATTCCAGCCGACGACCGATCACGCAAATTTGTCTATCAGCAAAGCAGTGAAAAGCGCCGCCAGGTAAATGATCGAGTAGCTGAACGTTGCACGCGCGAGCTTGTCGCTGTAGCTACGATGCAATCTCCAGGCGTAGGCGACGAAAATCGCGCCGAGCACGAGTGCCGCGACCAGATACAACAAGCCTGCCATTCGAATGACGAATGGCAGTAAGGTCACTGCAACTAGCACCAACGTGTACATCAGAATGTGAAGCCGTGTTAGCGCAACCCCGTGCGTCACCGGCAGCATCGGCAGACCCGCCTTGCGGTAGTCATCGAGCCGATAAAGCGCGAGTGCCCAGAAGTGCGGCGGCGTCCACACGAAAATGATCAACGCCAGAAGCCACGCCTCGGCCGGAGCGCTGTTGGTTATTGCCGCCCAACCGAGCACTGGGGGCATCGCACCGCTCATGCCGCCAATGACGATGTTCTGCGGTGTGTACGGCTTCAGCAGCACCGTGTACACGACCGCGTAGCCAACAAATGTCGCGAAGGTTAGCCACATCGTCAGCGGATTCACGAATTCGCCAAGCAGCCACATCCCGATACCACCCAGCAAGCCGGAGAACACGATCGCCTGCCAGGGCGACAACTCACCACGAGGCAGCGGACGCATGCGCGTGCGCGCCATTTTTTGATCGATGTGCTTTTCGATCAGCGAATTGACGGCGAAGGCCGCACCGGCAAGCAACCAGATGCCGAGTGTCGCGCACACAACCAGCCGCCAAGGCGGCAGCTCCGACGTCGACAGAAACATGCCGATCACGGCACAGAAGATTGCGAGCTGCGTAACGCGTGGCTTGGTCAGCGCCCAATACTGCGCAAGCAGGTGCTGAGCGCTACGGCCGGCAGGCTGTGTGTTTGTAGTGGTCTGGGCGGTCATGCAGGTACCTGTAAGGCGCGTAAGTTTAGCGGTGTGCGCGACGTCCGATGTAACGCCACCATGATCAAGGCAACGAGCAAAGCGGCGCCGGCACTGTGCAGAACGGCGAGAAGCAGCGGCCATTGCAGCACCACATTCGACAGGCCTGTAAGTAGCTGCAAGAGCAACAAACTGGCCAGAGCCTGCGGCAAACGCGTAAAGCCAGAGCGCCACAGCTGCCAAATCAGTATCCCGACGGCGACCACCACCACCATTGCAAACGCTCTGTGCGTCCAGTGAATCGCCACCAGCGCCTGGACTGCAATCAGGTTGCCGTCAGGAGTCTGGCCGAGAGCCCGCCACCAGGTGAAGCCGCTCGAAAAATCCATTGGTGGGACCCACTGGCCCTGACATAACGGAAAATCCGGACAAGCCATTACGGCGTAATTACTGCTGACCCAGCCGCCCAGCCCTATCTGGAGCACCACTACTGCAAGCGCTGCAATGGCCGCAGCACGCAAGCGCGGCGATGTGATCGGCTGCACCGCGGGCCCTTCGCGTAGCGCGATCCATGTCAGGATCGCCAACAGGCCGATTCCGCCCAATAAGTGCAGCGTCACGATGGCGGGCTGCAATTTCATCGTCACCGTTAATGCGCCAAACACGCCTTGCACGCAGACCCAGACCAGCGCTGCGCTCGCCCACCACGGCGAAGTCGCCAGCGCAGTTCGTCCGGCTCGCCGCCAGGCCTGGACCGTCAGCACGATGATCAACACTCCAACCGCAAGCGCAAAGTATCGATGCGTCATCTCGATCCACGCCTTGCTCGCGGTGACCGGACCCGTCGGCAGCGCAGCCTGCGCCTGGGAAATCTGATCCGACGCGGACCACGGATTCGACTTGCCATAGCAACCCGGCCAGTCGGGACACCCGAGCCCAGAGTCCGTCAGGCGCGTGAAGCTGCCGACCATGATCAGATCGAGCGTCAGGAATGCGGTGATCCATGCAAGCTTCCTAAACTTGTGCGCGTCACGCGACCGCCATATATAAATGAGCGGTGCGGCCGCAACGGCGATACCGATGGTTGCCAGCCAGACAAACGAAACAATTGTCATGGCGCCCGCGGCTGCGCTTGCCCCGAGTCAATGCGGATCCAACCTGCGGAGATCTTCAATAACCTGGCGAGATCACGCTTTACACCATTTATCTCCGGATTTTTCGGCCACCGAAGCATCAAGTTGCTGCGCGGATCGATCAGCCAGATATGGTCCTGCAGCTGGGCGCCGGGCAGTGTCGGGCAACGCCATAAAGTCACGGAGCTCCTGCAGTGGTGCGCGAACGAAATGCGTACCTTCGTATTCACGCATCAGCATGATGGGCAGCGGCTCCCTGTCGGTGATCAGCCACACTCGCTCAATGCGGTTCTGATCTTTGCCGGTCATCGCGCGCTGTTGGCGCATCATCAGCAGCTTATTCGCGCACGGTTTGTCGCACTGGCCGCTGTCTACCATTACAAATACCCAGTTGCCTGCGAGCTGCCGCAAGTCGAAGCGCGTGCCGTCCAGATTGGTCAGTGACAACGCCGGTACTGGCCGCTGCGGTTCCAGCAAGGTTCCATAGTTGGTGCGGCCCGCCGGCGGTGCGAAGTAATAGGAAATGTACGCAGCCGCAATCGGCACGATCGTAATCGCCATTAATACATACAGCGGCAGATAGCGTCGCCACCGCTTCATCGCCCGCGCCATGTTTTCCAGCCGAAATAGGCAGCAAGCGTAAAAATGAGTCCTGCCAGCGCGTACCACTGAAACGCATAACCTCGATGTTTGTCGACGCCGCTTGCGGGTTGCGGCCATTCGCGCCGCAAGCTGTCGGCCGCACCGGTAGTCGCCGCTTGACGCACAACGAAGCGCGCAACGCTGCGCTTCGAGACTTTCTCATAGGCATCAAAGTCGAGGTTCTGCCAGATACCGGGCACGTCGAGCTTCGGCGCGCTGCCCAGTTCCAGCACTGTCGTTGGCCGCGCTACGGCGAAGCCTTCGACGGTCACCTGGCCCGAGGGTGGCGCCGGAGGCGTGTCTGGGCCAGGATCCGCACCGCGCGGCTTCCATCCCCGCTCAATCAACACTTCGGGCAATCCACCACCGATTAGCAGCGGCGTAATGACTTGATAGCCAGCTACACCGTTAACGATCCGGTTGTCGAGCAACACGGTGCCAGTTGGATCGAACACGCCCGTAACACGAACCTTGCTTGGCAGACTCGCTGCAACGCGTTCGATCGATGAGGGTGATGCAAGGTCAAGGGGAGCCGCACGCTCGGCTGCATCGGCTTGCGCCTGCAACATTTCCTTCGCATCACCGCGGCGGGTTTGCCAATTGCCCAGAGAGATTGCTGCGGCTACGCCGATCGTCGCGGCGATCCAAGCAAGAATCAACTTCGAACGCGGCATCTGGGTGGATGCAATAATTTCCGGCAAATGCGAATCGTCATCGTCATCGCCTTAGTTGGCATTCTGTTTTCGCTTGGATCTGCATTGTTTTATCTGATGCGCGATAAAGGCACGACCAATCGCACCGTCAATGCGCTGACGATCCGCGTCGGAATTTCGATCGCGCTTTTCCTGTTCATCCTGTTCAGTTACTGGATGGGCTGGATCGCGCCGCGCAGCTATTGAGCAGCACGGCGCGCGAGCCACGCGTCGAAGCTATAGCCAGTAGACGACGATGTACAGGCCGATCCAGACCACGTCGACAAAGTGCCAATACCACGCGGCGCCTTCAAAAGCGAAGTGTTGATCCGGTTTGAAGTGGCCGCGAATCAGGCGCAGCAAAACCACCGACAGCATCAGCGCCCCAAGAAACACATGGAAGCCGTGAAAGCCGGTGAGCATGAAAAACGTCGATCCGAAAATGCCTGAAGTCAGTTTGAGGTTCAGATCGCGATACGCGTGGCCGTACTCGAATATCTGAACGCCAAGAAACGTCACGCCTAGCACGATCGTGATGGCGAGCCAAAGGATCGCCCGGCTACGGTGGTTAGCGCGCAGCGCATGATGCGCGATCGTCAAGGTCACACCCGACGACAAGAGCAGTGCCGTATTGATTGTCGGCAGCCAAAATGGACCCAGGCGCGTGAACGGATCAATAGTCCCCGCAGGCCCCGAATGCGGCCACGTCGGAAGAAAATCAGGCCACAACAGCTTGTGATCGAAATCGCCCAACAGCGGCAGACTTATTACCCGAGCGTAAAACAGCGCGCCAAAAAACGACGCGAAGAACATCACTTCCGAAAAGATGAACCAGCTCATTCCCCAACGGAACGAGACATCGACCTTTCGGTTGTAGTCGCCGGCCTCGGATTCATGCGATACGGTCGAGAACCAGCCGATCAGCATGTAGACCAAAGTCCCAAGCCCGATCGCGAGCGAAAACCAGCCGAGCGAGTTGTGGTTGACGACCATTGCCGCGCCGAACATCGTGAAAATCATTGCGATGCCGCCCACCACAGGCCACTGCGATGGTGCAGGCACGTAATAAAGTGGGCGATGCGCAGGCGCGTGGGCGTGCGTGGCGCTATGCGGGTCAGCCATCGGTTCGTTCCTCTTTTCGATCAGGGCACGACTAAATTGACGACAACAATGAGCAGGGCAACGAACAGCGCCGCGGCCAGCAGGCCCGCGATGATGACGTGCACCGGATTAAGCTGGGCTGCATCCCTCTCGTATTCGGACTTGCGCCGCACACCAAAGAACGACCACAAAACGGCACGCGCCGTCTGCCCAAATCCTGCGCGCCGCTGTGCGGGGCGCGCTTGATCCGGCTCGCGATCCATCGGTTCGGCCTCATTTCACGGCGGCAACGGCGCCCGCGACCTCAAAGAACGTGTACGACAACGTAATGGTCTTCACATCGGCAGGCAACTTCGGATCAATGAAAAACAGCACCGGAAACTGGCGCGTCTCCCCGGCTGCCAGCACCTGCTGTTGAAAACAAAAGCACTCGAGCTTCTGTATGTACTGGGCGGCGTGCACCGGCGCGTAGCTGGGGATCGCCTGCCCCGCCATCGAACGATTGTCCAGATTGACCAGGTCGTACTTAACTTGCACCAACTGGCCCGGATACGCTTCGATGAAATTTTGATGTGGCTTGAATCGCCAGGCGCCCTGCTTGTTCGCATCGAACTCGACAATGACGGTGCGCGTGCGATCCACCTGAGTATTGCGCACCGCATCTTCTGCCTCTGCATTACGCGAGGTCAAAACGTTGATGCCTGTGACTTCGCAGATCTTTCTATAAAGCGGTATCAGTGCCCACCCAAAACCGAACATCAGCACCGAGACGACGAGCAGCTTGCGCAAAGTAATGCGGTTTCCGATGCGAATGAGGCGCTGATCGGCTTTCATGTCAGACGGCGACGAGCAGCCAATACTTTGCGATGACGCCGCCAAAGAACGCGAGCACGATCGAAAGCAGGATCAGTGCAGTGCGCTTGTTCAGGGACCGCCGGCCGCCTGCGGCGTCCGGCGACTGGATGCTCATCGTCATTTCACTACCGGTGGCGTTTCAAACGTATGGAACGGCGGCGGCGACGGCAACGTCCACTCCAGGCCGCCGTCCACCGAGTGCCACGGATCAGCCGCGGCCTTGGGACCGCCGCGAATGCACTTGATGACCACGTAAAGAAACAACAGCTGCGCGAGACCAAATCCAAAGGCACTCACCGTTCCCATCGCGTGGAAGTCAGTGAACTGCATCGGGTAATCGGCATAACGCCGCGGCATACCGGCAAGCCCCAGAAAGTGCATTGGGAAGAAGGTCAGGTTGAAGAAGATCATCGACAACCAGAAGTGCCACTTACCGAGCTTTTCGTCGTACATATGGCCGGTCCACTTGGGCAGCCAGTAATACGCACCGGCAAACAGCGAGAACAACGAGCCGGCCACCAAGACATAGTGAAAATGCGCAACGACGTAATACGTGTCATGCACGGGAATGTCGATCGGTGCCACCGCAAGAATCAGCCCTGTGAACCCGCCCATCGTGAACACAAAGATGAAGCCAATTGCGAACAGCATCGGCGTTTCGAACGACAGCGAGCCTCGATACATCGTCGCGATCCAGTTGAATACCTTCACCCCCGTCGGCACGGCGATCAACATCGTCGCGTACATGAAGAACAGTTGCCCAGTGACCGGCATGCCGGTCGTGAACATGTGGTGCGCCCATACCATGAACGACAGGATCGCGATCGACGCCGTCGCATAGACCATAGAGGCGTAACCAAACAGCGGCTTGCGCGCGAACACCGGAATCACCTGCGAGATGATCCCGAAGCCCGGCAGGATCATGATGTAGACCTCGGGGTGCCCGAAGAACCAGAAAATATGCTGGTACATCACAGGGTCCCCGCCTCCGGCTGCATTGAAGAAGCTGGTTCCGAAGTGACGGTCGGTCAGCGTCATCGTGATTGCGCCCGCAAGTACTGGCATCACAGCGATCAGCAGATATGCTGTGATCAACCAGGTCCAGACGAACATCGGCATCTTCATCAACGTCATGCCGGGCGCTCGCATGTTCAAAATCGTCGTGATGATGTTGATTGACCCCATGATCGAGCTCGCGCCCATGATGTGCAGCGCAAATATGGCGAGGTCCATACCCGGACCCATTTGCACCGTCAGCGGTGCATAGAGCGTCCAGCCGGCCGCCGTGGCTCCTCCAGGAACGAAGAACGATGCAACCAGCAACAGAGCCGCCGGCGGTAATAGCCAGAAGCTGAAGTTGTTCATGCGCGCGAATGCCATGTCCGGCGCGCCGACCATCAGCGGCACCTGCCAGTTTGCAAATCCCACGAACGCCGGCATGATCGCGCCGAACACCATGATGACGCCGTGCATTGTCGTCAACTGATTGAAAAACTCCGGCCGCCAGAACTGCAATCCAGGCTGAAACAGCTCAAGGCGGAGGCCAAGCGCGAGGATGCCGCCGAAAAGGAACATCGTGAAAGAAAACCACAGATACATCGTGCCGATGTCCTTGTGGTTGGTCGCATAGAGCCAGCGACGCCAGCCATAGGGCGCGTGATCATGGCCCGCGTCATGACCGTGGTCATGTGCGTGATCAGCGACGTGGTCCGTCGCGCCGGGAGTAATTGCGGGGGGAACGGCGCTCATCAAATTTCCTGACGTTTTATGCGGTGGTTCATTTGCGCGCAGAGCGGAACTCGGTGGGCTGCACGATGCCGCCTTTGTTGCCGAACGAGCTCTTTACATGTGTTGCAACGGCACTTAGCTCGACATCCGACAAGGTCTTCCATGACGGCATGGCGTTGCGACCGTTCAGCAAGATCTGGATTAGCTCAGGCGTGTTTGCAACCACCTTGCTGCCAGCCAATGACGGAAACGCGGGCGGCGCACCAAGCCCTGTTGGCTGATGACAAGCCTGACAGTTCGCCTGGTAGACCTTTTCGCCACGGGCAACAAGTTCGGGCTGCGTCCACGCTTTGCCTGGATCGTCGGCCAGTGCGGCCATCGCCTGTTTGCGGCTCGCTACCCACTTCGTATAGTCCTCGGCCGAAACCACCTGGACGGCGATCGGCATGAAGGCGTGATCCTTTCCGCATAGTTCATAGCACCGACCGTAATACGTTCCCACCTGCTCGGCGCGGAACCACGCGTCGCGCGTGAAGCCAGGAATTGCATCCTGTTTGACACCGAGCGCGGGAACGCCCCATGAGTGAATGACATCATTGGCAGTGGTGATGACTCGGATTTTCCGATTGACCGGTACTACCAACGGCTCGGTCACCTCGCTCAAATAGTTGGGAGTCTTGGGTTCATCGCCCTCGATCTGCGCTCGAGGCGTTGCGAGCCGCGAGAGAAATCCAATGCCCTCGCCTTCGCCGCGGATGTAGTCGTATCCCCACTGCCACTGGTAGCCGGTCGCCTTGACGGTCAAGTCCGCGTTGCTCGTGTCCTTCATGGCCACGACGGTGCGCGTTGCAGGCAGTGCCATCAAGATGATGATGATGAACGGGATTACGGTCCACACGATTTCGACCATCGTGTTCTCATGCCAGTTCGCCGCGACCGCGCCTTTCGATTTACGGTGCTTCCAGATCGAATAAAACATCACGCCGAATACGAGAACGAAAATGGCGCCGCAGATGATCAGCATGAAATCGTGCAGCGAATAGATGTCTTCCGCCAGCTTGCTGGCCGGCGGCGGCAGGTTGTATCGGCTCTGGATCGCGGCAACGGCATTACCCGCCATGACAAAAAGCGCTGCCGGCGCGAGGTGCCGCCAACAACTGATGACTGCATGGCCAAGTTTCATTGCTGGATTATCGCCATTGTTTTGTAATGCAATCGACTGCAACTGTGTCACAGGGCTCCACCACGCGCGCGCACCAGCGCGCCGTTGATCTCGCGCGCAAGTATCAACCGGCGCTGGTCCAGCAAATGCCGTCCCAGTTCAAGCTTGGTTGTCGGCGCCAACAGAAACACGCGGACACGCTGACCCCATTGGCGGCCGCCAGCCTCCACTTCAACATGCGAAACCCGAGGATCCAGCTTCCATTGCTGCGTATGAGCCCCTTCCACATGCTCAACCGATATGACGTCAGGCGCAACGGCGATGCGCTCGAAATCGGCGGCATGTCGTCCGTAGCACAAAAAAGCAATGCCTACCGCGATCAACTCAAGACCCACAAAGGGAAGCACCATCCATAACCCGAATACGGCAAAGCCCAAACCAAAGGCGAACGAAACGGCGACCAAGGTTGCGAAAACGAGCGCCAGCTGACGCGGACCCGCCGAGCAATTTCGCTTGATCAACCAGGTGTTCGCTTCGGCCGTTGCGACAGACATTGGCGGCGGATTATAAACAGGCCGCTCCTCGTGCACGCGAGCCTGCGCCTCGCATGTGCACGCGTAGCGAATGTGTGTGCGCCGCGCTTGGGTAGCCGCGCGCCCGCCGCAATTACACGGCAAACGGTTACTTAACTTTGGTTGCCACGCATATGGACTACTTTGGCGGTATGCGCAGGTTCTGGCCCGGATAGATCTTGTCTGGATGCGTCAGCATCGGCTTGTTTGCCTCAAAAATTTTCTGGTACGCGTTCGCATCGCCGTAAAACTGTTTCGCGATCTTGGACAGCGTGTCGCCCTTCACAACGGTGTAGTACTGCGACTCGGGCTGCGATAAATCTACCGTCATCTTGTCGTTGACGGCCGCGACGCCATGAACGTTGCCGGCCGACAAAATAATCTTCTCTTTGGTGGCCTGATCCTTCGCAATGCCGAACACA
The DNA here is from genome assembly GCA_963710675.1 of uncultured beta proteobacterium. Classification (GTDB taxonomy): domain Bacteria; phylum Pseudomonadota; class Gammaproteobacteria; order Burkholderiales; family Burkholderiaceae_F; genus JACCZX01. Next base: position 382,802 of record CAVQBE010000017.1, read on the forward strand.
GTTGGCAGTCGCTTTCGCGCCGTCATAGGTGACGGTTAAGCCCGTGACGGTCAACCCCATCGAGTTAATGTATTTCTCGATAGCGGTAGCCGCTTCGCGATTCGCAGCATCGATCGCCGCGGGGTCCGCGGTTGCAACTTCACTCTGGGCCGCTTGCGCCTTCTTGCCGAGCAGCTTTTCGCCCGCTTCCTTGAAAAACGAAATGATTGACATCGCATACTCCGTTGGTTAAATGCAATTCAGTGACCAGTCTTCTCGCTCCGCCGGGGTTATGTGCTTTGTTTGCGGCTCGCCAACTCGGCACGCAGCGATTCGACAGTTATCGTCGGAATAGCCTGCCCGCTTAGTGGGTGTCGGCTTCCAAGCATGTCCGTACGCTACCTCAAAGGTTAGTCGAATTCGCCCATCGTCCCCGCGTTGCGCTTCCAGTGCCTCAAGCATTTCGCGGGCCTGCTTGCCCGACGGCAGCGATCGTGCGCGGTCGTCGCGCGGGTTACCGCCCAAAGCGCGCACTTCACGCAACAATTCCTGTGCAGACTCAAACGTCAGAGTGATGATTTCGGCATCCATCACTGGCGTCGCAAAGCCGCTTGCGACCATCATGTCGCCGAAATCATGCATATCGACAAACGGCATCGCGCGCGCATTGGGAAGTGCGACGGCAGCCGCCGCACGCAGTTCCTTCAGCGTATCGGGACCAAAACAGCTGAACATCAGCAGACCATCGGTTTTCAGCACCCGTTTCCACTCGGGGAATACAGTGTGCGGTTCGGGATGCCAATGCAGCATCAGGTTCGAAAATACAAGATCGATGCTGTCATCGGCGACCGGCAATCGTCCGGCGTCTCCGGCCACACGCTTGGACAACGCGCCACGCAGCCAGCGGCGGGCTCGTGCGTGCATCGGGCGGGGCAACGCGGCCTGCAACATGCGCTCGGATATGTCGACCCCAATCCAGTCTGCACGCGGGTACTGCATAAACAAACGCTTCGCTTGTCTCGCCCGCGCCGCAACCAATATCCAGGATACGGAGCGGCGCGAGCCTGATGTATTGCAGTCGCTCGATCAGTCGGCGCGCGACTTCGCGAGGTAAGGCTGCCCGCTTGCCGAAATGCTTAGCACGCGCATCAAACTGGCGACGCACAGTCGCAACGCGCGCCGGAATTCGCGGCGGCGCAACCATCGTCGGCGTTAATTCGGAGGATCCTGGCCCAAGCGGCATCGTCGATCGAGTATATGCAGCTATCTCTAGTCGACCTCATGTTGCGTTCCTGCTCTCTCGACTGCTCCCATCGCGGTGTGTCGTGTGCGGACTTCAACCCAGCGCGGCGTCGACTTCGATCTGCGCGCAATGCGAATCAGACTTCTTTGCCGTAGAAACTCCGCGTTGTGAACGCTGCGCAATACGCATGCGGGCGTCCATGTCCGGCGCCGCGCGCACTTGCGGGCGCTGCCTGGCTGAGACCCCGCATTTCGACACGACAATCACACTGGCAGACTATGTTTCGCCAGTGGATGGCATGGTGATGGCGCTCAAGTTCACCGCCCGATTAGACCTCGCCGAGTTTTTTGGTCAGCTGCTGGCGAGTCGGGCAGCGGCGATGCCGCCTTCTGCGCGCGACGGCGTTGTGATACCTGTGCCGCTCGCGTTCGAGCGCATGCGGCAGCGCGGGTTCAATCAATCGCATCACATCGCGCGAGCTTTCGCGTCGGCCGCCGGCCGCCATCTGATCGTCGATCGATTGCTTCGCGTCCGACACACAGCGCCTCAACAAACGCTCGCACTGAAAGAGCGGCGGCGCAACATTCGTGGTGCGTTTGCCGTTGAAGGAAGATCTCAGCGGCGAATCGGTATTCGTCGTCGACGACGTAATGACCACCGGCAGCACGCTCGATGAAGCCGCTCGCGCACTGAAGCGGGCGGGCGCATCACACGTTCATAACATCATCGTGGCGCGAACGCCCGTAACGAGATGTTCCATATCGTTCTGGTCGAGCCCGGAGATTCCGCCCAATACCGGCAACATCATTCGCCTTGCGGCAAATACCGGCGCTCGGCTGCACCTGGTCTCGCCGCTTGGTTTCGAACTTGACGACAGGCAACTGCGACGCGCCGGATTGGACTATCGCGAATTCGCCGCAATCAAGGTGCACGCAAGCTTTGAGGCCCTGATCAGCAACGAGAAGCCGCCTGCGGATCGGATGTTCGCATTGACGACACGCGGCGCGCGTCTGATTGCCGACATTGAATTTGCTCCGGATGACTGGTTCGTGTTCGGTAATGAAACCGCCGGCCTGTCGGACTACGCTGCGCGAACGATTTGCGCCGAGCAACAGACTATCCGATTGCCAATGCGTGCCGGAAACAGAAGCCTGAATCTCTCGAACGCGGTCGCTGTTGTGATCTTCGAAGCGTGGCGTCAGGCCAACTATGCGGGCGGAAGCTGACCAATCGTCAAGTCAGCGTAATATTGCTCGGGCGCCGGATTCCTCATGCTCGAGCTGAGCATTCGGACTCCAATAGAGCAACAAATGCGTCGGCGTTGGTCGACCCTCAGCAGACGCAGGTGTTCGCGCCTGATCAAGCCTTCGTTTGCGGCATGCTGCAGAAACTGCAGCAGAGAATCAAAATAGCCCTCGACATTCAACAAGTCCGACCGGCTTGTCCTGCAGTCGCAGTTGCAGCCACGTCAACATTTCGAACATTTCTTCGATCGTGCCAAAGCCACCCGGCAGCACGATGAAAGCATCGCTGCGTATCGCCATCGTCTGCTTGCGCGTGTGCATCGAGTCGACGACGATCAGCTCGGTCAATCCCTGATGAGCGACTTCGGGGCGCATCAGATGCTCGGGAATGACGCCGTCACGCGCCCGCCGTGCTTAAGCGCTTCGTCCGCCAAGTGCTCCCATCAGTCCGACGTGCCCGCCGCCGTACACGAGCTCAATTCCGCTTTGCGCGAGCAGGCGTGCGGTTTCGCGCGCTGCCGCCACATACTCGGTCGCGACGGCCCGGCTGCGAACCGCAGAAGACGCAGACAGCGCGGATTATCAAGCGCCATCAGGACGTTGCACTTCGATCGCGGCTCGCGCGCCAGCAGCGCATGCAGCGCCTCCGAGGGCGTCAGAGCGCCGTCGAGCACCGCGCAACGGCTTCGGTAATCGGCATGTCGACATCGAACTGGCGAGCGCGGGCCAAAACTGCGTGCGCCGAACGCACGCCTTCGGCCACGTGACCAAGATCCGCAACCGCAGCTGCGCATCGTCGCGCCTCGTCCCAGCGCCAGCCCCACCTGCCGATTCCGCGACAGATCGCCGGTCGCCGTCAGAATCAGATCGCCGATACCGGTCAGCCCCATAAATGTTTCAGCGCGAGCCCCAAGCGCGACGCCAAAGCGAGTGATTTCGGCCAGCCCGCGCGTGATCAGCGCGGCGCGCGCATTCAGTCCAAGCTCAAGTGCATCGGAGATGCCGGCAGCGATGGCCAAGACGTTCTTGACGGCGCCTCCGACTTCGACCCCCATTACATCATCGGTCGAATAAATACGAAGCGCTCCTCCATGCAATGCGTCGGTGACGCGCTCGCAAAATTCGGCTAGCGCCAGCAACGGTCAAAGCCGTGGGAAGCCCACGTGCGACCTCGATTGCGAAGCTCGGCCCGGACAGCGGGCCCAGCATCGGCGCGATCGCCCAGTTCTTCCCGCGCTATTTGATGCGGCAACTGCTCGCTCGATTGCTCAAAACCTTTGCATAGCCAAACCAACGGCGCATTGCTCCCAATAGCACTGAACTGCACGAACAACGGAGCGCAAGTGCATCGGTGGGAGTGGCAATCAGCGTCAGACCGTCAGCGCTGTGGTCAATCGCCGCGTTGAGCTCGTCCGTGACTTGAAGCGTTTCCGGTAGTGTCAGTGATGGCAGGTACTTGACGTTTTGCTCGCTCGCGCCGAGCGCGAGCGCAATGCTCGGGGCTGCGTGCCGTACAACATCACCGAATGCCGTGTACTCAGTGCAGCCGCAAATCGCAGTGCCCCACGCACCCGCGCCGAGCACTGCAACGTTCACGCGACCGCTGCTCCGTCAGCGCAATTACGCGCTGGCGACGCCGTTGCCAGCGCCGCTAACCGCTGGCGTGGCACTGCCTGCTGCTGCATTGCCGCCATCTTTTGCGAATAGAACGCCTCAAAGTTGATCTCGGCAAGATGGATCGCCGGCAAGCCGGTGCGAGAAATCAGATCGGCAATGTTGGCGCGCAGATACGGATAAATGATTCCCGGGCACACGACGCCCAGCACCGGACCCATCTGTTCGCTGCTCAGATTACGAATTTCGAAGATACCGCCCTGCTTGCCTTCGACCAGGAACAGGACCTTGTCCTTGACCTTCGCCGTTGCCGTCACGCGCACCACAACCTCGTGCACGGCATCGATCACTGGCGTGTTACTGACTTCCAGCTGGATATCGACGGAAGGCGCCTCGGCTTCGAGAAAAATATGCGGCGCATGCGGCATCTCGAGCGATGCATCTTTCAGATAGACGCGCTGCAGCTGAAATACCGGAGCTTGCTCCGCGGCGGCGGGCCGGCTGGCGCCGATAGCGGGAATAGTGTCGGTCATTCGTTTCCTTCGTTACGCGGCAAGCAGGTAGAGCGAGCTTGCCCGCTCGATCCAGCGCCGATAGATCGTCGAAGCCGCCGACGTGCGTGTCGCCGATAAAAATCTGCGGCACCGTGCGGCGCCCGGTTCGGGTCGTCATTTCATCGCGCCGCGCCGGCTCCAGATCGACCCTGACCTTTTCGATATCGACGACACCGCGCGCCTTCAGCAGCGCTTCGGCTCGCTCGCAATACGGGCAGGTCGCCGGTGCTGTACATGATGACTGGCGCTGTCATTCGATCTCCATCATGTCCTGATCGGCAATCCCGCTTCACGCCACGCCGCAAGACCCCCTGCCAGAACAAAAACCTCGTTGAATCCGCTGGATCGCAACTGCGCCGCGACGCTCCCGGCGGATCGACCATTGGCACAAACGACGATCACCGGCTTGTCTTTCTTCAGCGCACCGGCACCATCTTTGACCTTATCCGGCGGCAAATTGCGTGCGTTCGGCAACGAGCCTTTGGCAAATTCCTCCGGCGGTCGAATGTCGACAATCGTTGCATTCTTGCCATTGATCAGCTGCGTCACCTGCAGCGTGGTCAACGCAGGGCCGGCGACCCGGCTTCGAATCAGCGGCCACAACAGCATCGCGCCGCTGAAAAACGCGATCGCGATTAGGAAAATGTTTTCAAGCAGAAACTGCACAGGAAGGGACGAGCCGGCGACGAAGGGCGCGAATTATAGAATAGGCTGATGCAAGAACCGATGCGGAGCCGATGTCCAAACTGGTGCTGCTGCGTCACGGCGAAAGTCAGTGGAATCTCGAGAACCGCTTTACCGGCTGGACGGACGTCGATCTGACGGAAAACGGCCGTCGCGAGGCGAAAGCCGCGGGCGAGCTGCTGCGCCACGAAGGCTTCACTTTCGACATTGCGTACACGTCAGTGCTGAGGCGCGCGATTCGCACACTGTGGATCGCGCTGGATGCGCTGGATGTGATGTGGCTACCGGTCGTGCACAGCTGGCGTCTGAACGAACGCCATTACGGAGCGCTGCAGGGGCTGAACAAAGCCGAAACCGCCGCCAAGTTCGGTGAAGAGCAGGTGCTCAAATGGCGCCGCGCGTATGCGGTTGCGCCCGACCCGCTCCCGCCGTCGGATCCGCGACGCATCCGCAATGACCCGCGCTACAAGCACGTGAAGCCGGACGAAATGCCGGTCACCGAGAGCTTGAAGGACACCGTGGCGCGCGTGCTCCCGTTCTGGAACGATTCGATCGCGCCGGCGATCTTGCGCGACCGGCGCGTCTTGGTCACTGCGCACGGCAACTCGTTGCGTGCGCTGATCAAGCATCTCGACCGCTTGTCGGACGACGAAATCGTTGGACTGAACGTTCCGACCGCGCGTCCGCTAGTCTATGAGCTCGATTCCGAACTGAAGCCAATCCGGCACTATTACCTTGGCGACGCCGCCGAAATCGGAGCGCGCTGTCGCAGGCGGTCGCGGCCCAGGGTCAGGTCGAAAGGGTAACACAGTGCAGGACGTTTCGGCCGTGCGGAACGAAGTGCGGTGTGATCGTTGTCCGATACACGGTTAGGCGATCGGCACGACGGTTGCAATCGCTGATGGCGAGCCTATACTTTGAACTAGGTTTGCAAGAGCGGCCTATTTGCTTCGCTCGGGTGGTTTGCAGCGCGCTAGTGTCTAGTTGACGAACTAAGCGACAGACGTCGAATTGGGGGTGGCATGGCTGGCAGGGCTCGTAGTTTTGCACTGATCGGAGTCGGCGCAGTTGCCGGCGTGCTGGTCAGCGTAGGAATCTCCGCCTACGCGTTCCGCGACACGCGCGGACCGATCCCCTTGGAAGAGATTCGCGCCTTTACCGACGTGTTTGGTGCCGTAAAGGCCAACTACGTCGAGCCGGTCGACGACAAGAAACTGATGCACGAGGCGATCTCCGGGCATGCTGGCCGGGCTCGATCCGCACTCGGCGTACTTGGACGCCGACGCATTCAAAGACATGCAAAGCGATATTCAGGGCGAATTTGGCGGCCTGGGTATCGAAGTCGGCGCCGAGGAAGGAATCATCAAGGTGATTGCGCCGATCGACGACACGCCGGCGGCGCGCGCCGGTATCAAGGCCGGCGATCTGATCATCAAGATCGACGACAAGGTTACTCGCGGGCTGACGTTGCCCGAAGCGGTCAAGCTGATGCGCGGCAAGCCGCGTACGTCGATCACGCTGATCATTGCGCGCAAGGGCGAGGACAAGCCGCTCGAGTTCAAGCTGGTGCGCGACGTGATTCGGGTGCAATCGGTGAAATCGAAGATGATCGAGCCGGGTTACGGCTTCATTCGCGTTTCCCAGTTCAAGGAAAAGACGGTTGACGATCTGGTGAAGCACATCAACGACCTGTACAAGCAAGGCCCGCTGAAGGGCCTGGTTCTCGATATTCGCAACGATCCGGGTGGTCTGCTGCATTCTGCGGTCGGCGTGTCGGCGGCGTTCTTGCCGGCGAAGGCGCTGGTCGTTTCGACCGATGGCCGCACCGACGACGCACGCCGCAAGTTCGTCGCCGTCGCCCGAGGACTATTTGCGCGGACGTGGTGAAGACATCCTGTCGAAGCTGCCGCCGCAGGCCAAGACTGTTCCGCTGATCGTGCTGGTCAACGGCGCGTCGGCGTCCGCCTCCGAGATCGTCGCAGGCGCACTGCAGGATCACAAACGCGCAGTCGTGCTCGGCACCCAGACGTTCGGCAAAGGCTCGGTGCAGACGATCATTCCGCTGCGCGTCGATGGCGACAACCCGGCGGCGATCAAGCTCACAACGGCGCGCTACTTCACGCCCAAAGGCCGCTCGATTCAGGCCAAGGGCATCGTTCCCGACTTCCTCGTCGAAGACACACCCGAGGGCAATTTCGCGGGCTTCAACGTGCGTGAAGCGGATCTGGTTCGGCATCTGGAAAACGCCAAAGTCGAAGACGCGACCCGCGCTGCGACCGTGCCGGGTGCCGTCGGCTCCGCGCGGCTCAGCGACACCTTCGGCGGCGCCGGTTAAGCCGATCGACGGCAAATCGGTGTCACCGAAGCGTTACGAGTGGGGTGCACCGGAGGACTACCAGCTGCTGCAAGCGATCAATCATCTGAAGGGCAAGCCGGTCGACGTGGCCAAACCGAAGCCCGACAGCGTCGCAACCACACGCGGTACCTGCACGCTAAAGACAGCAAGCACAGAAATTAACGGGCCGCAATGCGGCCCGTTTTTGTTTATGACGCGATGCTGCAATTGAACGACAGTCAGCTGCTGCGCTACTCGCGCCATATTCTGCTGAACGAGATCGGCATCGAAGGTCAGCAGAGGATTCGGGCAGCCCGCATGCTGCGTGATCGGCGCCGGGGGACTCGGGTCGCCCGCCGCCTATTACCTCGCATCGGCCGGAGTTGCAGTCGATCGTTCTAGTCGACGGCGACGCGGTCGATCTGACCAACCTGCAGCGGCAGATTCTGCACACGACCGAGCGCGTCGGAGTACTCCAAGGCGCACTCCGGGCAAGCGCGCGTTGCAGGCGATCAATCCGGAGGTTGAGGTCACGCCCGTTGCGCGGCGCGTCGATGCCGCGGCGCTTGACGAGTTGGTAGCAGCACGCCACGATCGTGCTCGATTGCTCAGACAACTTCGCAACGCGCCATGCGACCAATCGCGCGTGCGTCATGCATCGCAAACCGCTGGTGTCAGGCGCCGCCATCCGGTTCGACGGTCAGATCGCGGTGTTCGATCTACGAGATCCGAGTTCGCCGTGCTACGCGTGCCTGTTTCCGCCCGACCCGCGAGTGACGAGGCGTGGACGAGCTGTGTTCGACGATGGGTGTGTTCGCGCCGCTGACGGGCATGATCGGAACGATGCAGGCCGGCGGAGGCGCTGAAGCTTGCCGCCGAGGATCGGCAAACGCTTGCAACGGTCAGCTGCGCGATGCTCGATGCGCTGACGATGCGATGGCACACGCGTGCGCGTGACGCGCGATCCCGGCTTGCCCGGTGTGTGCCGGCCGTTAGCGCTCGCCAATCAGCGCCGGCATCTGAACTTCGAGCGCCTCGCCCGGCGCCTTGCGAAACCCGCTCTTGGCGAATCGGTGCCAGCAGCCCAGGACGAAAGCCAGCACTAGCGCAGCACGCGCGCCCGCGTCAAAGGACTCCGGCAATTCGTTATCGCCGATCGCCACCTTGAAGCTCTGCTTGATCGACGCTTCGATGCGCTCGAACAATTGATTCATCCGCTCCTGCAAGCGTTCGTTCTCGTTGACCAGCGCATCGCCGATCAGAACGCGTGTCATGCCACGATTGGTCTGAGCAAAGTCGAGCAGCATGCTGACCATGGCGCGCACCTGCTTGATACCCGACGCTTCTTCGGTGCTGATCTTGTTGATCAGGCCGAAAATGGTGGTTTCGATGAACTCGATCAGGCCCTCGAACATCTGGGCCTTGCTGGCAAAGTGCCGGTACAGCGCCGCTTCGGACACATCGAGCCGTGCCGCTAACGCCGCCGTGGTCACCTTTTCACCCTTGGGCTCCTCAAGCATCGAGGCAAGCATCTGCAGGATTTGCAGCTTGCGGGCACCGGGTTTACGCGACCCTTGCGTAGGGATGTCCATGACGACCCGTCGCCTGAGGTTGAACAGTCCGAAGTGGGAACAACCGGTCAGCCAGCTGGCCGACGTGAAGGCATACTATCTTACAAAGCCGCGCCTGCGAACACTTTCGCGCTCGGCCAAAGGGCGGAAGTGGGCCGGAATCTCGGCCCGGATAATCGCTTTAGAAGCCGTCTTTTAGCGAAAGCTACAGAAGCAGTAGGAGATGCCGGCCAGCGGGTTTTCGCGCGCACCGAACAGCAGCTCGAGGTCGCGCCTGACCGATTGCCGCCGCCTTGACCCCAGGCCGAGCATCCCGTCGATTCCCAAGCCAGCTCTTACCGCAGCTGCTGATTCGACCAAAGAACAGCGACAGGTAGCGGCCGAGCCCGCGCGGCTCGGGCTCGACATACTCGAGCCGATACGCTTCGCCCAGGTTCGGCGCGTCGGGCAGCGCTTTTGATCGCGACGTCGATTCCGCCGAGCGAATCGACCAGACCGCGTCTCTTTCGCCTGCGCGCCGGTCCACACCCGACCCTGCGCGACCTCGTTGATCTTCTCGGGCGTCGAATTGCGGCGCTCGGCCACCAACGCGATGAACTCGCGATAGTTGGAATTGACCACCAGCTCAAGTGTCTGCGCAAGCCGCTTGTCGACCGGCCGACGCAGGTCGGTTGCGCCCGCCAGCCAGGTCGTCGACACGCCATCGACGTTGACGCCGAGCTTCTCCATCGTTCCTTCGAAAGTCGGCAACAGGCCGAACACACCGATTGACCCGGTAATCGTCGCCTCATCGGCAACGACCTCGTCGGCACCCATCGCGATCCAATAGCCACCCGACGCGGCAACATCGCCCATCGATGCGACAACCGGCTTGCCGGCCTTGCGCGTCAGGTCAAGCTGTTCGCGAATAATCTCCGAGGCCTGTACCAACCCGCCCGGAGAATCGATACGCAACACCAGCGCCTTGATGCTGTCGTCCTGGCGCGCGCGCTGAATCAGCTCGACCATCGTGCGCGCACCGACCCGCCCCTGCTGCGCGTCACCATTGGTGATTTCACCCTGCGCGACGATGACGCCAACGGCATCCGCGCCCAGCGGCTGTCGCGCGCGACGCGCGTACGAATACAGCGAGACCTGACGAAATGTTTCGCTATCGTCGTCGCTGCGCGGAGCGCCTGTCTGCAGCAACTGCTCGCGAAATTGGTTGCGCGTCTTCAGCCCATCAACGAGCTTTTCATTCATCGCCAGACGTGCGATGTCCCCGTCGGCTGCCGCGAGCCGCTGCGGAAGATCCGCGATAACGGACGCAACGGTTCCGGGCTGAAGCTTTCGAACACGCTCGACGTCACTGGTCCACGTCGACCAAAGGCCGTTAAGCAGCAACGAATCGGCTTCCTTCGCCTCTGGCGTTGCCCCGGTGCGGGTAAACGGCTCTGAAAAACTCTTGTACCGACCCGCCTGAAAGGCGTTCACCTTGACGCCAAGCTTGTCGAGCAGAGTCTTGTAGTAACCGCGCGTACCCTCGAGGCCGCGGACACCGATGATGCCTGCAGGGTGCAGGTAAACCTCGTTGGCGTACGACGCGAGGTAGTACTGTCCCTGTCCGTAATTTTCGCCCCACGCATAGACCGGCTTGCCAGCGGCCTTGAAGCGTTCGAGTGCAGCGCCGATTTCGCGCAGCGTCGCCAGTCCGGCGCCACCCATTTCATCAAGTACAAGAACAGCGCGTGTGATTTGTGGATCCTTGGACGCGGCATCGATGGCCACCAGGACGTCGCGGACCCGCGTCTCAAAACGCTGCTCGCCAAGCGCCTCGGCGACAGCCGCCTCACGTGGTCCGATCGTGTATTCCTCGACGATATCGCCCTGCAGATTGAGTACGAGCGCGGTATCGGGCCCGACCGCCGACGGCCCGTCTTCGCCAGACCAGACCAACAGCAACACGGCCACAATTGCGAAGAACAGCACATTCAGGATCAACTGCCGCGTGAAATTCAGAAAGCTCCAAAGGCCGCCAAAGAAGCGACGAAAGAAGCCTGGACGAGCGGTGGCCATGCAAACTCCAGACGAAAAACACAGAAGTAGGACGCGGAGCTTACCGCGCACTCCGCGCGCGGCGATCGAAGTGATATATCCCCTGCCTTTGTGCTGCGCGCGTACGCGCGGCCGCTCCGAAGGGAGCGCGCCAAATCAATCACTGCGAGTGCACGTGCGACCGCAGGTCGCGTACACGAGCAGTGTCAATGACTCTTGATCATTGTGCCGACGCCTTGGTCGGTCAGGATCTCGAGCAGCAGGCAATGATCGACCCTGCCATCGATGATGTGAACCGAGTTGACGCCGCTCTTGGCCGCTTCGAGCGCTGACGAGATTTTCGGCAGCATGCCGCCAGAGATCGTGCCGTCAGCGAACAAATCGTCGATCTGCCGCGCCGAAAGCCCGGTCAACAGCCTGCCGCCTTTGTCCAGCACGCCAGGCGTGTTGGTCAGCATCACAAGCTTTTCTGCTTTCAGAATCTCGGCGATCTTGCCTGCAACAACATCCGCGTTGATGTTGTAGGTCAAATCGTCGCTGCCGAAGCCGATCGGAGAAATCACTGGAATGAATGCGTCATCCTGAAGGGCCTTAACGACCGCTGGATTGATCGCTTCGATCTCACCGACGTGTCCGAGGTCATGGGTTTTCGAGGGATCGGCGACATCGGGCAGTCGCAGTCTGCGTGCGCGAATCAAGCCGCCGTCCTTGCCGGTCAAGCCCACCGCCTGGCCTCCGAACCGGTTGATCAAGGTGACTAGCTCGCCTTGTATCTCACCCGCCAACACCCATTCAACGACTTCCATCGTCTCGGCATCAGTCACGCGCATGCCTTGAATAAACGTCGATTTTTTCCCGACTCGCTCGAGTGCCTCGTCGATCTGCGGGCCTCCGCCGTGGACGACGACGGGATTCATGCCCACCAGCTTCAAAAGCACGACGTCGTGCGCAAACGCTTCCTTGAGGTTCTGATCCACCATCGCGTTACCGCCATACTTGACGACGATGGTCTTGCCATGGAAGCGCCGGATGTAGGGAAGCGCCTCGGACAGTATTTCAGCTTTGAGCTGCGGGGCGATCAGCGCGGTGTCGACTGTTGCCGTGTCCATGGGCGCGCGCATCTTACACGCGCGTCACCTTGCTGACAGTGTTCTTACGGTGCGCGTGGTCGAACTTCTACTTCGATCGGCTGCGTGACGAGCTTCTTGTCGCGCGTTTCCAGCCGTAGTTCGACCTTGATTTTCTCGCCGACAGCAAGCGGGCGCTTCAAATCCATCAGCATCATGTGATGTCCACCCGGCTTCAGCTCGACGGTACCCCCTGGTGGCAGGTCAAGCATGCGAATCGCACGCATCCGCATCACGTTGCCTTCCATTGCCATCTCGTGGATCTCAACGACGCCGGCTACATCACTCGATGCACCGAGTAGCCGGGCGCCGTCTCGCGATGTCAGCTGCATGAAGGCGCCTGTGCCCATTTGGCCTGCGACTGTTGGGCGGGCCCACGCTGCCTTGACATCGACGTCCGCACTGCGCTGCGCATACGATGTCAACGACATCAGCATCATCGCCGCGACGGCCAATCGTTTCATCCCCTCTCCCACCCTAATGGCGCATCACTACAACACGTACCGCGCAAGATCTTCGTCGTGCGCGAGGTCGGCCAATTTAGCATCGACATAGGCAGCTATCGATGCGAACCTGTTGCGCTTCGGAACCATTGCCGCTGACTTGGCTGCCGGCGCCGAAAGACACCTCTTCGAGAAGCTTTTCAAGCACGGTGTACAGCCTTCGCGCGCCGATGTTCTCTGTCGTATTGTTGACCTGGTGCGCAATCTCGGCGAGCCGGTGAATTCCGTCATCGGTAAATTGCAGCGCACATCCGTCTGTCGCAAGCAGGGCTTCGTACTGCTGCGTCAGGCTGGCGTCAGTGGTCTTCAAAATACGCTCAAAGTCGTCCACCGTCAGCGAGTCAAGCTCGACCCGAATTGGAAAGCGCCCCTGAAGTTCAGGAATCAGGTCCGATGGCTTGGCCAGATGAAAGGCGCCTGACGCAATGAACAGAATGTGATCGGTCTTCACCATGCCGTACTTCGTATTGACTGTCGTACCCTCGACCAACGGCAGCAAGTCGCGCTGCACGCCCTGGCGTGACACGTCGGCTCCCTGAAGCTCGGAGCGCGACGCGATCTTGTCGATCTCGTCAAGAAACACGATCCCGTTGGACTCTGCATTAGCAATCGCGCGCGTTTTCAATTCCTCATCGTTGACCAAGCGCGATGCTTCCTCGTCGGCCAGCAGCTTCAGCGCTTCCTTGACGGTAAGCTTGCGCGGCTTGCGCCGATCACGTCCGAGATTCGAGAACATCGTCTGAATCTGCTGCGTCAGTTCCTCCATGCCCGGCGGCGCCATCACTTCCATCGATGCGGAAGGCATTGCCAGCTCGATCTCAATGTCTTTGTCGTCGAGCTCGCCTTCGCGCAGCTTCTTGCGAAACTTCTGGCGCGTTGCATTGTGATCGTCGCGATTGCCGGCTGCAAAGCCAACGTCTCTCGCGGGCGGCACCAGCACGTCGAGCACGCGATCCTCGGCCGCGTCCTGCGCGCGTGTCGCCACCTTCTTCATTTCGGACTCGCGTGTCTGCTTGATAGAAATATCCACAAGGTCCCGGATGATCGTGTCGACATCTCGACCGACATAGCCAACCTCAGTGAACTTCGTTGCTTCCACCTTGATAAATGGAGCGTCGGCCAAGCGCGCAAGCCGGCGCGCGATCTCGGTTTTACCGACACCGGTGGGTCCGATCATCAGAATGTTTTTTGGCGTGATCTCAGATCGCAGCGGCTCGCCAACCTGCTGGCGGCGCCAGCGATTACGCAGCGCGACCGCGACCGCACGTTTGGCGCGATCCTGACCGACGATGTGCTTGTTGAGCTCGTGAACGATTTCTCTTGGGGTCATCATAGAAGCTGCGCTCCTCGTGTACGCGACCGCTGCGCGATCGCACGTGCACTCGTCGCGATTAGTTAGGCGCGCTCCCTTCGGAGCGGCCGCGCGTACGCGCGCAGAATAAAGGCAGGGGAGAAGTCACTGCGTTTGCCACTTAATCAATCGACTCGATCGTGTGACTTTGATTCGTATAGATGCACAGATCGCCGGCGATCTCGAGCGCTTTCTTTACGAGTTCCTTGGGCGCGAGGTCCGTGTTTTCAAGCAAAGCTTTGGCGGCGGCGTGTGCGTAGGGGCCGCCGGAGCCGATCGAGATCAGACCTAGTTCAGGCTCGAGTACGTCACCCGTGCCGGTGATGATCAGCGACGTTTCGCCATCGGCGACGGCAAGCATCGCCTCCAGGCGACGCAGGATGCGATCGGTGCGCCAGTCCTTCGCGAGTTCGACCGCAGAGCGCATCAGATTGCCCTGATGCTTGTCTAATTTAGCGTCGAACCGCTCGAACAATGTGAATGCGTCGGCGGTAGCACCCGCAAACCCCGCGAGAATTCGATCATGGTGCAGCCGGCGAACTTTCTTCGCGCCTTGTTTGACGATGATGTTTCCGAGGGTGACCTGGCCGTCGCCGCCCATAGCGACCTTCTTGCCACGCCGCGCGGACACGATCGTCGTGCCGTGAAAGACTTCCATGGAGTGTTTGCCTATCTGTGCAGCCGCAGGATACGGCCTAGATAGGGACAGAAAGGCTAACTTCTAGACCCGACGCAACTGCACCTGGGCGACGGCATCGACACCCAACAGCGCAAACAGGGCTCCGATCAGGTAATTGACGTTACGGAACTCGACACTTGCGCCGTTTTGACGCACCTTGGTGACCATCGCGAGCATGCCGGTGGCTGTCGAAAACTCGACCCGCTTCAGATACATGCAGTCGACAACCAGTTGCTTGTCAATGCGCGACGCCGCCATTAGCCGGCCAAACTGCGGCTCGCCTTCGCCACGCAGCGTTCCACGCCACGAAAGCCCATCAACGGATTCGGGCACCGCCGCTGCCTGCGGCACCGCGGCGCGGGTCTTCAAGTTCGGCGGCGCCGGTTCCCACGACGGCGGAGACACTTCGTAGGTAATGCAATATTGAATTCCGGTTTCTTCGAAGTCATGCTGCCGGTTCAACAGGCGATACACCTCGAGCAGCAACATCCACACCGCGTCGCTGGGATCGCGACGGCCGGCTTCGACTGCGGCGCGCAACGGGGTAACCAGTTGATCGGCGCCCTGCAGCAACAGCTCATGACTTGCCCGTTTGAACGCATTGATCACGCGCAGCAATAACTCGGCACCAACGGGATCAACGCTGCGCACATTGGATGAGTCGAGCGTGATCGACTGATGCGATTGCGAATGATTCTTTAACTGTTCCAGATGCTTGACAACGCCTTCATCGACCGTCTCAGGCAGCGCGATGATCGGAGCCGATGTTGTCTTGGCCGTGCGACCCACGGCGGCGCCCAGCGCTGCCAGATCCGGCTCGTCCCGGTAATCGATCCAGGCTGGCGGCGAGCTTTCGAAGCGCAGCACATATTCGATCGTCAAACTGTCGAACCCTGCGCGGTCACCACGCTGCTGCAGCAGTTCGAACAGCATCAGCCAGCCATGCTGCGCAGCCTCTCCCAGTTGATCCGCCTGGATGGCGGCTCGGAGTCCGGCTTCTGCCGGCTCGATCAAGCCGTTAGCAAACAGGATTGCGGTCTCTTCGATCGCCGAGCCACCGCCCTCGGCCGACACTTCGAACGCGTTGACGTTGCCGGCCCAATCTTCAGAGATGATGTCGAGCGGCTCGAGCGACTTGTCGTCTTTGTCGTTCGGGGGCGCTGCTTCGGAAGCGTCCGGCTGCTGCGACGGCCGCTGCAGGGTTGAGTTGGCAGCCGAATTCGGAAACATCGTCGGCGCGCCACCAGGCCGCAAGAAGTCACGCGCCATCTCAGATTCGATCGCGTCAATCTTGGCCGCGGTTTCAAGCGCAAGCGTGCGGTGCAGATCCTTGTCGGCCAGCGTGCTGCTGGTCGCGGGACCCTGTGGGCCGCGCGCAATCGTCGAAGACGGATTGCGATTGACCGGGCCCGGGAGCGGACGTGCAGACTGCTTGGCAGACGTGGCGGAGCGTGAGCCCGCCTTCACGGGCGGCCCAGCATCCTTAGGCTCTTTCTTGAAGAAGGAAAACGCCACTACGTTTTACCGTTATCCGATCTGTACTTGCGCTCGCAGATTCTTCGGGTGCCCGTCTTGCACACACGATTCTGGCACTAGCAGCCGCCCTGCCATCTCGCGAAGGGACCGGAAACAAGTAACCCTTTTCGCTGAGGCATGATCGCGTTCAACGGCGCGACGGGTCAATGCCATCGCACTTGATACCGTGTTCGAGTGAGCAAGCGCCAAACGCTTTTGATAGTAACAACTTAGCCGGCCCGCAAACCGCTGATCTGCACGGCAATCCCGCCTGTCAGCTACGTCTGCGAAAAGTTGATTGCCAAATGGCGTGCAATGCGCACCCGGCGAAGACTGACCTCCCCTTGTCGGGGGAGATCCAAGAGGGGGCAGAGCTCCCTCTTGCATCTTCATTCAATCGCCAAACATTTTCTGTTTTAGCTCACGGCGCTGTTGCGCTTCGAGCGACAACGTAGCTGTCGGTCGCGCAAGCAGCCGCGGAATCCCGATAGGGTCACCAGTCTCTTCGCAATAGCCGTACTCGCCGCTTTCTATCCGCGCCAACGCTTGCTGGACCTTCTTGATCAGCTTGCGCTCGCGGTCCCGCGTGCGCAGTTCAAGTGCATGCTCTTCCTCGATCGTGGCGCGATCAGCCGGGTCAGGAACGATGACTGACTCCCGCAAATGTTCGGTCGTCTCGTCAGCGTTTTGCAGCAACTCGCCTTCCATTTGCTGCAATCGATGCTTGAAATACGCCAGCTGCTCGGCATTCATATAGTCGGCATCCCGCGTCTTCAACAGTTCCTCCTCGGTCGGCAGGCGCTTGCCATTGACCACCAGCGGCTCTTCACTCCGAGTCGCCGAACGCGCCAGCAAATACTCATGCGCGGCTGCCAGATCTTTCGGAGATGGGGCGGGAGTAACTTTTGGTGGCGTTGTCATTGGGCCGGTATTGGCAAGCCCTGGTGCGGGCATCGGTGGTATGGGTCTCTGATCCTTCCGCTCACGGGCGGGTCTGCCGCCGCGCGGCCTGCCCGGAGGTGCGCCCGCCGAGATCGGCGCTTTCACTGCTTTGGCCCCAGCCTTCGCGTCTGCCTTCGTTCGCGCAGCGCTTTTCGCAGGCTTCGCAGCCTTCACGCTGCGGGAGGCGCCCGCATCCTTTCTCTTTGCAGGTGGTGCCTTCGCCTTGCGAACCGGTGCGCGCGTCTTTCTAACCGCAGCCTTCGGTGCGCTTTTTTTGCCGACTTTCTTCGCAGCCTTGCTGGCGGACTTCTTGGCCGGTTTTTTTGCTGCCATCGTGAACCTCTTTAGAAAATTCCTGGTTGCATCAGTCTCCAAGCGATACAGGCGCAACTACCGCGCCAGGCACGCTTCGAGACCTTTGATGATTGCTTCCTTCGGCAAGTTGCGACCGATGAAAACGACCTTGCTGGAAGGCTTCTCATTCGCAGCCCAGGGACGGCCAACATCGGCTCCCATCAGCATGTGAACGCCCTGAAATATCGTCCGGCGATTGCTGCCGTTCATGAAAAGCACGCCTTTATACCGAAGCATGTCCGGCCCGTAAACCTGAGTCAGAGTGCCCATATATTCCTCGAGCTTGGCCGGGTCAAACGCGCGGTTCGATTGAAATACAAACGCCTTGATCGCATCGTCATGATGGTGATGCTCATGATGATCATGGTCCTCATCGTGACCACCATCGTGGTGATTGTGTCCGGCGTGATGGTCGCGCTTGCTCTTTTTGCGTGCCGCATCCGGATGCTCGCCCGCGAGAAACTCGGGGTCGATTTCGAGAATTGCGTTCAAATTAAAGCCGCGGACGTCGAGCACATCGGCGATCGCGACCTCGCCGAAATTGACCGGTTTAATCGGCGCGCGGGGATTCATATGGACCAGACGGTCCTTCAGCGACTTCGCAGCGGCCTCGGAGACCAGATCGATCTTGCTCATCAGGATCCGGTCGGCAAACCCTACCTGGTTCTGCGCCTCAGGCTGGCGATCCAAAGTGTCGTGCCCGTGCTTGGCATCGACCACCGTGATGACCGCGTCGAGCAGGTAGTAGGTGGCGATCCCATCGTCCATGAAGAAGGTTTGTGTCACCGGGCCGGGATTCGCCATGCCAGTCGTTTCAATGATCACCCGCTCGAACTCGATTTCGCCCGACTCCCGCTTCGCTTTCAAGTCGTTCAGGATGCGCACCAGATCGCCGCGCACAGTGCAGCAGATACACCCATTGTTCATCTCGACGATCTGTTCGCCGGGCTCTGACACGAGCAGCTCGTTGTCGATGCCTTCCGGGCCGAACTCGTTCTCGATGACCGCGATCTTGTGCCCGTGCTGCTCGGTCAAAATCCGATTGAGCAGCGTCGTCTTGCCGGCCCCAAGGAAGCCAGTCAGCACTGTTACCGGGACCTGGCGCTCACTCGCTCCTACATCCATGTTGCACTTACATCCATAAACGCCGCCTTTGATCGTCTCGCCGGGAGTGACGTGCTCCCGCTGTTGTGCTTCGTAAGGGGGCGAGAGTCTAGTGCAATTAGGCCGCGAGAGTCTGGCTCAGCAGCGTCGCTTGGCGCGAGGGTGCGCAGCGTCATAGGCTTTGGCCAAATGCTGCCAATCGAGTCGGGTGTAGATCTGCGTGGTCGAAATGTTCGAGTGCCCAAGCAATTCCTGCACGGCCCGCAGGTCCCCGCTCGACTGCAGTAAATGCGACGCAAAACTATGTCGCAAGACGTGCGGATGCACGTGAACGCCGAGGCCCAGCTTGCGCGACAACAGCGCGAGCCTCGATTGCACGCTGCGCGCCGATAAACGGGCACCGGCGGCGCTAACGAACAGTGCGCGCTCTTTTTCGTTCGCGAGCGTGGCGCGTACTTCAAGCCAACTGCGGAGTGCAGCGCACGCCGGCGCCGCCAATCGGCACTTGCCGCGTCTTACCTCCTTTGCCGAAGACCGTAGCTTCGGCCGCCGCGAGATCAATCCAGCTGACCGATGCCGGCAGCCGATCGGCCGCCTCAAAATAATGAGTGTCGAGCGACACCAGTTCGGCCAGTCGAAGTCCGCTGGAATAAAGCAGCTCGACGATCGCATGGTCACGGCAAGCAAGCTGCGATTCATCTATCGGCCGTGCGGCAAACATCACGGCCTGGTCGGCCGATAGCGCTTTGGGCAGACGCTTGATCCGTTTCGGCCCTCGTATTCCAACGACC
Organism: uncultured beta proteobacterium; assembly: GCA_963710675.1. Taxonomy (GTDB): domain Bacteria; phylum Pseudomonadota; class Gammaproteobacteria; order Burkholderiales; family Burkholderiaceae_F; genus JACCZX01. The sequence goes on from CAVQBE010000017.1 coordinate 402,426, forward strand.
GGATTTGCCACCGCATCGCCGCGCTCGCACAACCAGCGGTACATCGATCGCCATGCCGACAATGTGCGCGCGATCGACGCAGGAGACAGACCGCCCGCGTGAAGCTTCGTGACGTACCGCCGAATGTCGTGTGCGCTCAGCGCGGCGAGCGGTCGCTTGTCGGCAAACTTGATCAGACCCTGCAGGTCGGCTCGATACGCTGCCAGCGTATGCCGCGATGCGCGCCGCTGTGTCGAAAGTTCGAGCAAGAAAGCGTCGACCAAAGCGCTCGACATCGACGATGTCAGCCGCTGAGGCGCGCCAGTGCCGCGCTCGCAAGTTCGCCTATGCGCTCGAGAAACGCTGTTCCCATCGAAGAGTGAAACCGATCAGCGTCCGCTGAGCCAAGAACCAGCATTCCGAACGTTTCGGGATGCGCCCCCACGCGAAGCGGGAGTAGCGCAAGGCTTTTTACGACGCCTTCCGGCCCGAGCCACGATGCCGCCTCGAAGCCGACGTTCGATCCACAAAACGGCACACGCATGCTGTTGGCAAAAGTAATCGTGTCGCTTTCGACAGCCTGTGCGCAATCGAGCGAAGCGTGCGCAGGTTTGATATTCCACAGACGCAGCGCCGCAAACGGCACTTCGAAGATTTGCTTCAGCTCTTGGATCAAGGTTGACGGCAGCTCGCCTTCCTCCGTCTCCCCCAGCAGCGCGCGCACCCACACAGTAAGTTTCTGCGAGATCGCGTCATTTTCCTGACCGTGACGGACCATCTCGGCCACTCTGCTTTCGAGCGCCTTGACGCGCTCTCGAAGCATCAGCGATTGGCGCTCGACCAGAGAAATCGCCTGGCCGTCGTGCGGGTGCGGCAACTGCATCTGTGACAACAGCTGCGGGTGCTGCTCGAAGAAATCCTGATGACGCGCGAGATAGTGCGCAATATCGTCGGCCTGCAAAGTTGTCATGGTCTGCTTACGGTCGAACTATGTGGAAGTTAGATTTCAATTTCGCCCTTATATACGGTCACGGCAGCACCAGTCATCAGCACGGGCTGCACTGTGTCAAGGCAGCCGCGCCAATCGATCTTCAGCTCGCCACCACGGGCAATGACCCTAACTGGAGTATCGAGCAATCCGCGCCGTATGCCGCTGACAACCGCTGCGCAAGCACCGGTACCGCACGCGAGCGTCTCGCCGGCGCCACGCTCCCATACACGCAGGCGTATGCAATGTCGGTCGACAACCTGCATGAAGCCTGCGTTGACGCGGTCGCGAAACCTGTGATGGCGCTCGATCAACGGCCCATCAGTCGTGACCGCGGCGGTTTCAACGTCGTGTACCGACTGCACCGCGTGCGGATTACCCATCGACAGTACCGCGACGGCCGCTGAGTTACCGACGTCAAGCCGCCACAACGGTTGCTCGCCCTCCACCACCGGCTGCAGGCCACTCGAATCGAATCCGGATGCAGCGGGTTCGAAGCGCGGCACTCCCATATCGACAGTCACTTCGCCGCTTTCCTGAAGCCGCGGCTCGATGATGCCGGCGAGCGTCTGTACTCGAATCACAGGCTTGGACGTCAGCCCTTCGTCGTGGACAAACTTAACGAAACACCGCGCACCATTTCCGCACTGCTCAACTTCACCGCCATCGCTGTTAAAAATCCGATAACGAAAGTCAAGATCGGCCTGCATCGCCTGCTCGACCAGCAGAATTTGATCGGCGCCGATGCCTAGGCGCCGATCGGCAAGCAGCCGCAACTGCTCTGCCGACAGATCGATGCGCTGCGTCACCCCATTTAGCATCACGAAGTCGTTGCCTGCACCGTGCATCTTTGTAAACCGTAGCTTCATCGATCAACGCCTGCGCGCGTAGACGCTCGCCAAGCCGGGCGGGCGTGTCTTGAACCGCCTGTGCGTCCACATGTATTGATCGGGCATTCTGCTGACCCAGCGCTCGATTTCTCCATTCATACGCGCCGTGTCCGCTTCGATTGACTCGCCGGGGAAATCCGCCCAAGGCGGCTCAAAGTGCAGCACGTAGCCGTCCTCGGTCATCTCGGTCACTGCCATCATGACCCTAGCGCCGACGATGCGCGCGATCCGCGGCACCATCGGAATCGTTGCTGCCGGAATGCCAAAGAACGGAACAAAGATCGAGTTGGACGCGCCGAGATCCATGTCAGGCAGGTAATAGAGCGGCAGTCCGCTCTTGACACTTCGTATCACGGTGCGCATGTCGGCGCCCTGGCGCGCGATGAGCACCGGATCGTTGAATCGCTGCCGAGCCTTCAGGAGCCATGCGTCCCAGATCGGGTTGGTCTGCGTGGAGTAGATAGAGATGCCGCGCATCAAGGTATTGAAACGTATGCCGCCGGCGTCGAGACCAACGAAGTGAGGAGCAATCAGGATCAGCGGCTTGCCCGCGGCAGCGCGAAGATGCTCGATACCCTGTACCTTGACGTAACGTTCGACCGTCGTTCGCCCTGCCTTCGACACCACGGAGCGATCCAAGCCGCTGCGCGCGATGTTCCGAAAACAGCGACGTGCAATGCTCGACCGCTGTTGCTCGCTCAGCGCCGGAAAGCACAAGCGGAGGTTGGTTAAGCGTGATTCGCCGTCGCGGCACGACGACGTACCAAAGCACGTCTCCGATGAGGGCAGCCAGCCGAGTGCGTGCGATTTGCGACCAGTTCGATGTCGCATCGATCAGCTCGATCCACAGCTTTGCGGACAATCTGCCGATGAGTGCGCTCAAGCTCTAATTAGCGGGTTTCTAATACAATCGCGACTTCGCCGAGTTAACGACAACTTGCGGGGCGAGTCGGCAAAGCATAGCCGAGAGTAACACACAGCCGCTAAAGCGTCGCACTCCGAAGAGTGCGAAACGCAACTAACGTTCGCACAGGAGTGACTATGTCAGGCAACTTTCTCTTTACTTCCGAATCCGTGTCGGAAGGCCATCCGGACAAGGTGTCCGACCAGATTTCCGACGCAATTTTGGACGCGATCCTGGCGCAGGACCCGCGCTCGAGAGTCGCCGCCGAAACCCTGTGCAACACCGGCCTCGTCGTGCTGGCGGGTGAAATCACCACCAACGCGCACGTCGATTACATCGAGGTGACACGCCGGACGATCAAGCGCATCGGGTATGACAACACCGAATTCGGCATCGACTACAAAGGCTGCGCTGTGCTCGTCGCCTACGACAAGCAGAGCAACGACATCGCGCAAGGCGTCGATCACGCGAATGACGACTACCTGAATCAAGGCGCCGGCGATCAGGGCCTGATGTTCGGCTATGCGTGCGATGAAACGCCCGAGTTGATGCCGGCACCGATTTATTACGCACACCGACTGGTCGAGCGCCAGGCCGATCTACGCCGGGATGGTCGAATGCCGTACCTGCGTCCCGACGCAAAGAGCCAGGTCACGATGCGCTACGTCGACGGTAAGCCGCAGTCGATCGATACCGTAGTGCTCTCATCGCAACATGCTCCGGAAATGTCGGACGGCAAGGTGATGAAGAAGGAATTCACCGAAGCGGTCATCGAGCAGATCATCAAGCCGTCGCTTCCGCCCGAATGGCTGAAGAACACGCGTTATCTCGTTAATCCGACCGGCCGCTTTGTCGTTGGCGGCCCGCAAGGCGACTGCGGATTTAACGGGCCGCAAGATCATCGTCGACACCTATGGCGGCGCCTGCCCGCACGGCGGCGGCGCTTTCTCCGGCAAGGATCCATCGAAAGTCGATCGCTCTGCTGCCTACGCAGCGCGCTACGTCGCTAAAAACGTCGTCGCGTCAGGGCTTGCCCGCCAATGCCAGGTGCAGGTCGCCTACGCGATCGGGGTTGCGCAGCCGATGAACATTACCGTTTATACCGAAGGCACTGGCGTGATTCCAGACGAGCAAATCAGCAAGCTCGTCGCCGAACACTTCGATCTGCGTCCGCGCGGAATCATTCAGATGCTCGACCTGCTGCGCCCGATTTACGAGAAGACCGCAGCTTACGGACACTTTGGCCGTGATGAACCCGAGTTCAGCTGGGAGCGCACCGATCGTGCGGCGTTGCTTGCCGATGCAGCGGGAATCAAGCGTAGGGCGAGCGAAGCGATTCCGGCCTAGTTCGCTGTCAGAACAAGTGGGCTCGGGCGGTATGGTGCCGGAACAAAGGCGCGACAAGGCTGACCGCAACGCAACGGTCGGACTACATTTATACTGTCGCCTGCTTTGAGGAGCGTTGCGACAGTCGTCATCACGGCTGCCAGGCTTGAAGCGGTTCGGCTCTAGGCCGAACTTGGAATAACGGCGCTCGCGAACCCTTAACCAAGGAGCGCGAGATGAGCGCCGTATTAAAACCCAGTCAACAATCTTCGAGCGACTGCGTCGTCGCCGACCTTGCACTGGCCGAATGGGGCCGCAAGGAAATTCGCATCGCCGAAACCGAAATGCCGGGATTAATGGCGATTCGCGACGAGTACGCCAGCGCGCAGCCGTTGCGCGGCGCTCGCATTACCGGCTCCCTGCACATGACGATTCAAACTGCGGTGCTGATCGAGACGCTGCAGGCGCTGGGCGCAACGGTCCGGTGGGCAAGCTGCAATATTTTCTCGACGCAAGACCATGCTGCAGCTGCGATCGCCGCCAGCGGGACAGCCGTTTTCGCAGTCAAAGGCGAATCACTGGCCGACTACTGGGACTACACGCATCGAATCTTCGAGTGGCCTGACGTTGATGGAAAGCGTGGCTACAGCAACATGATCCTCGACGACGGCGGCGATGCGACGTTACTGCTGCATCTCGGAAGCAAGGCCGAGAAAGATACGAGCGTGATCTCGAAGCCCGGCAGCGAAGAGGAAGAGTTTTTGTTCGCATCGATCAAAGCCAAGCTGGCACGCGATGCCTCCTGGTACTCGACACGACTGGCGAAGATCAAGGGTGTCACCGAGGAGACGACGACCGGTGTCAAGCGCCTGTATCAGATGGCGAAGGAAGGCAAGCTGGCGTTTCCGGCGATCAACGTCAACGACTCGGTGACCAAGAGCAAGTTCGACAACTTGTATGGATGCCGCGAATCTCTGGTCGACGGCATCAAGCGCGCGACCGACGTGATGATTGCCGGCAAGGTTGCGGTAGTCGCCGGCTATGGCGACGTTGGCAAGGGCTCGGCTCAAGCGCTGCGCGCGCTATCGGCACAGGTCTGGGTAACCGAGATCGACCCGATCTGTGCGCTGCAGGCTGCGATGGAAGGCTATCGGGTCGTCACGATGGATTACGCCGCCGACAAGGCGGACATCTTTGTCACGGCAACCGGCAACTTTCATGTGATCACGCACGATCACATGGCGAAGATGAAGGATCAGGCGATCGTCTGCAACATCGGACACTTCGATAACGAAATCGATATAGCCGGAGTCAAGCAATACACGTGGGAGAACATCAAGCCGCAGGTCGATCACATCATTTTCCCCGACGGCAAGCGAATCATCCTGCTGGCCGAGGGCCGGCTGGTCAACCTGGGCTGCGGAACGGGCCATCCGAGCTACGTGATGTCAAGCTCATTCGCCAATCAGGTAATTGCGCAGATCGAGCTGTTTACTAACACCGACAAGTATCCGGTGGGCGTCTACGTTCTCCCGAAGCACCTCGACGAAAAAGTGGCGCGACTGCAGCTGAAGAAGCTCAATGCCCAGCTGACCGAGCTCACCGACGCGCAATCGCGCTATATCAGCGTTGCAAAAGAAGGACCGTACAAGCCTGACCATTATCGCTACTAACAAGGGCTCGAGATTCCTATGCGGCTACTGCTGGTTTGGATTCTGAATGCGATCGCACTTCTTGCGGTCGCTTACCTGTTCCCTGGCGTACAGATTCAGGACTGGCAGGCGGCGGCAGTAGCCGCACTGGTGCTCGGCCTCGTCAACGCGCTGGTCAAGCCGATCCTTGTGATTCTGACGCTGCCGGTCACAATCCTGACGCTGGGCTTGTTCCTGCTTGTCATCAACGCGTTGCTGTTCTGGGCGGTTGCGACGCTGCTACCGGGCTTTAACGTCGGCGGCTTCGGCGCCGCATTCGTGGGCGCGCTTTTGTACAGCGTCATTGCATGGCTGCTGTCGATGCTGATTCCTGACAGAAAATAAGCGCAACTAGCAAACACTTGGACAACATCAGCTTCGAGTTTTTCCCGCCGCGCACCGCGGAAGGAGCAACCAAGCTTCGGCATGTGCGTGGCGCAGCTTGCGAAACTGAAGCCCGAGTATTTCTCAGTCACGTTCGGCGCCGGCGGGTCAACGCGCGAGGGCACGTTGAATACCGTGATGGAGATCCACCGTGAGGGATTGTCCGTTGCGCCGCATATCTCGTGCATCGGAACGATCGCGCGAGTCAGTTCGGGCTTTGCTCGAGGGCTATCGCGGCCACGGCATTCACCGCCTGGTGGCGCTGCGCGGTGACGTGCCCTCCGGCGCTGCGGGCGGTGCGGGAGACTTTCAGTACGCCAACGAGCTCGTCGAATTCATTCGCGCACAAACGGGCGACTGGTTCGAGATAGAAGTTGCGGCGTATCCGGAATATCACCCGCAAGCGCAGTCGCCCGCCGACGATCTTCAAAGCTTCGTGCGCAAAGTCAACGCGGGAGCCGACTCGGCGATCACGCAGTACTTTTATAACTTCGATGCGTACGCCCGATTCGTCGACGACGTGCGTGCGCTGGGCTGCAACGTACCCATCGTGGCGGGCATCATGCCGATCGTCAGCTACACGCAGCTCGCCCGCTTCTCCGATGCGTGCGGCGCCGAGATTCCGCGCTGGGTGAGACGGCGGCTCGAGAGCTTCGGCGACGACCGCGCGTCGATTCGTGCGTTCGGTCTGGATGTGGTGACCGACCTATGCGAGCGCCTGCTCGCGGCCGGCGCACCCGGCTTGCACTTTTACACGCTGAACCAGGCCGAGGCTACCGTCGAACTGTGCGAGCGCCTGCGCTAGGTTCCGTTCTTTCGCGGACACCGTGCCTGGGCTGCTGCGGCGTACAGCAATCGCTCGCTGACTGATCCGTCGCGCCACTCGCCTGACGGCATTCCGTGCAGATGGTCCACAGACTCTGCGGATGAAGAAGCTGTACACGCAACTGCGCGTCAATGCTTCGATCATGGCCAACCCACGGCCACCCAGCGTAGCCTCTTCGCCGCTGGCCAGAAATGCGTCGCGCAGGACGCCTTCTTCGGTCAGCCAGACGCGGCCCGACAAAACACGTACACGCTCGCCACGCGTAGACGAAAGTGGCAGCAGCGTGCCGCCGGGCAGGTCAAGAGTCTTGAATACTGTCGACTGATTTTCCATCGTTCACTCCTATGCGCTTTTCGCATGCGATACGCTGCGATGTGTTGCATTAAATGCCTCTGAAGCGCGAGTGACAAACGAAATAATCGCAGTTGATGCATGCGTTATTCGCATGTATCGTGCCGATATGAAATCTCCACATTCCGAGAGCCCTTCCCGGCGCGACCGCACGATTGGTCTGAGCGCATTGCGCGGCTTTGAAGCGTCGGCCGACGCATGTCGTTTACTCTGGCCGCAGCCGAGCTGAACCTGACGCAGTCTTCGATCAGCCGGCAGGTCGCAGAGCTCGAGCGTCAGGTCGGCACCGCATCTGTTTGCCCGGCAAACACGCTCACTGGCACTAACGGCCGCCGGACATCGGTTCTTTCAGGCCGCACAACAGGCGCTTAAGCAGATCGACCGTGCCGTCGAAGACATCCGCGGGCCACGCAATCCGCCCGCGTAACGATGACCACCTATGCATCGTTTGCATCGCTTTGGCTGGTGCCGCGCTTGACGATGTTTCAGCGCGAACATCCGACAGATTGAATGCGCATCGACGCCAGTGATCGTTTCATCGACATCGATGCAGAGAGCGTCGACGTGGCAATCCGTTGGACACGTTCGACGTCGCTGCCGAAGCACGGCCCTAAGGCTGATGGACGAGGAAGTGGTGCCGGCGCTGTCACCGCTGCTGCTTGAGCGCCAAGGGATCGTATTGAAGAAGCCGCAGGATTTGTTTCAATATGCCACTGCTGGAGCTGGATGACTCATTGCCAACATCGGCAATCCAGCACCTGGCCAAAGTGGTTTGAATTCGCCGGGGTACGCGCAGCCCCGCCTGCGCCGCGCCTGATGTTCACATTCATCGATCAGTCGGTGCAAGCCGCTATACGCGGCCAAGGTGTCGTTCTGGCGCGCTCGCCGTTCGTCGACGAAGCTGGTCGCCGCGGGTGAGCTGATCGCGCCATTTCCAAAGCTCAGGATGCCGACCGGCCACCAGTACGCGCTGATCGCAAACGCAAATACCTGCGACACCCCGCACGTGGCTGCGTTCTGCAAATGGATTCGCGCCGAATTTGAGCGGGGCCACTGCGGCAGACGTGAGCCGGACTGAAAGACAAAGCTAATACACCGCAGCGTCGGTGATAACCACATCCATTTGCACATCGTACGGCTGCGGATCGATCGATCTGCAATCGTGAAGCTTCGAAAGCGACACCGACAACGAGCGGGAACGGTATCAACGCGGCCAGCGTGCGATCGTAATAACCACCGCCATAGCCAAGACGAAAGCGTTCGTGTCGAAGCCCAGACATGGGATCAACAAACATTCGGGCTGCACCGCGCTACCCTGCGCCGGCACCGGTATACCGAACGCGACTTGCCTGCATCGGCGAGTCCGCGGTCCACGCGTGAAATTCAGAGCGACCTTGCCGCTGATGACTGGAAGTGCAGCGATCCGCCGGGTATCCAGCGTCTAGCCAGTCAGCGATGACGGCGCGCAGGTCGGGTTCACCACGAATTGGAAAATAAAAACCGACCGCATGCACATCCGCCTGGTGCAACCAATCGGAAACGCGCCTTTGCAAATCTCATTTCGAGTTCGCTGCGGTCTTGAAGCGCTGCGCGCAAATCGATCAGCTGCGCCCGCTGCAACTTCTGGTGGGCTTGAATATCCAATCGCCTTCCCATGCCACGAATAAAAGCTGCGCAACAGTCGCAATTGCCGGCTTTACGCGCGCAGTGCATGATCTAATTCGCGTTCGATGAAAGTTCGACTAGCAGTCTATACCGTTGTGCACTTTCGGCGTTGTTCTTGCACCAGTGGTTGCGTTGGCCGCACCGGCGCGTGCGCCATCGTCGTCAGCAACCGAACTGTCGGCTGCTGATCAAGCGTTCTTAGCGCGCGCGATGCGGTTCGAGTCGGCGATCGCGAGCGCCTCGCGCAGGCGGCGGCGCGACTGGCCAATCATCCGTTGGCCGCGTACCGAATACTGGCAACTGCTTGCACATATTCGCAGCACTGAACCCAAAGCTGACAGCAGAGGTGGCGAGTTCATCAACCGTCATGCCGACACCTATATTGCCGACCGTCTGCGCTTCGATTGGTCGCTCTGGCGATGGCGAGCCGCGGCGACTATTCAAGCAATTCGAACCGAGGCAGCGCAACTGTGCGGCTGGTGGACCGACGACCCGCAGTTCCGCTGCTATCGCGGCGTTTTCGAAATACCGCAGCGCATCCGGTAAGCCAGCTGACGTTTTCGCCCACGAAGCGCGGCAGCTCCTTGCAAACACGAAGGATCGGCGGGCGAAGGATGCATCGCGTTGACTGAAGCACTGCTTGCCGACAAGCGGATTTCGATCTGGGATCGTGTGCGGGCGTTCGTCGAACAGAATCAGCTCGATATGGCCAAACGCATCGGCACGCGCGCGCTCGATGCGAACGGACAAGCCGTCGATCAGAAATTGCTCGCGCAGGCGATCGATCGGCCCGCCGCTTTCCTGACCTCTCATGAGAGACGACTGACCGAAGTACAGCGCGAGCTTGCGATCGTGGCAGTGGTGCGCCTTGCGCGTGACAATCCACAGGATGCTGCGGAATACGCGGGTGCTTTGAACTTATTGTTGACGCCCGAGCAGCGCGGCACCGTCTGGGGGCGCATCGGCCACATGGCGGGGCTTCGGTTGATGCGCGAAGCCAACGACTGGTACCTGCGTGGTGGCGAGCACGTAGGTGTCGGCCCCGATTCGGTGCGAGTCGACGAAGTGCTCGAATGGCAGGTGCGCAGTGCGTTGCGCGCAAACGACTGGAAGACGGTGAAGGCGGTGATCGACCGGATGCCGGCGACGCACTGCGCGAGATCCGACCTGGACCTACTGGAATGGGCGGGCGCTGCAGCAGGCGGCGGGATCGGTGGAAGCGCAGGAACAGTTTGCGCGTATCGCGCCACAGTTTCATTTTTATGGCCAACTTGCGGCCGAGGAACTTGCCCGAATGACGCACTGCCGCCGCGGCTGACCGCGCCGACTGCGGAGGAAATTGCGCCGTTCGAATCGAATGCCGGGTTTCGTGCGTGCCTTCAAGTTCTATGAGCTTGGAATGCGGCTTGAAGGCAATCGCGAGTGGAACTGGCAGATGCGCGGCCTAAGCGATCGCCAACTGCTGGCTGCTGCCGAGTTTGCTCGCAAGCGCGGCGTGCTCGACCGAATGATCAGTACATCGGACCGCACCCGAAGACCGAGTTCGACTTTACCCAGCGATTTCCGGCGCCGTTCCGCGATTCACTGATTCAGTATTCGGCGCCGCTCGGCCTCGACGAAAACTGGGTTTACGGGCTGATACGGCAGGAGTCGCGTTTCATCATGCGACGCGCGCTCGTCGGTCGGCGCCAGTGGACTGATGCAGTTGATGCCAGCGACCGCGCGCTACGTAGCCAAGCGTTTGAACATCGCGAACTTCACGCCCTCTCGCGTCAACGAGCTCGACGTCAATCTGCAGCTGGGTACCGGCTATCTGAAAATGGTGCTCGACGATCTCGACGGGTCGCCAATGCTCGCCACCGCTGCCTACAACGCCGGGCCCGGCCGGCCACGCGCATGGCGCGCATCGTTCGTAAGGCCGGTCGAAGGTGCAGTGTTTGCCGAAACGATCCCATTCAATGAAACCCGCGACTACGTCAAGAAAGTGATGTCGAACAGCGTCTACTACGCCGCACTGTTCGACAACACCAAAAAGCGCTATCTCTGAAAGCTCGTCTGGGAACGATCAGTCCGAAAGTAGCAGGCAATACGGAACTGCCGTAGTCACCGAAGCGGCCGGGGCCACCGAGCTGCCGTAGATTCGTTCGACATGCAACACTCCAACATTCTCGTGATCGGCGGCGCCGGGTTTATCGGGCGTCATATCGTCGCGCGACTGATCGCGCGTGGCTTGCGGGTAACCGTACCGACCCGGCGACGCGCAAGGGCGCGCCACTTGATCATGCTGCCGACGATCGATGTCGTCGAGTGCGATGTGCATGACGATGTGGTTCTAAGCCGGCTGATTCGCGATAAGGACGCAGTGATCAATCTGATCGGCATCCTGCACGGATCGCAGGGCTCGTCGGGTACGCTATGGGCCAGAGTTTGCGCGAGCGCATGTCGAGTTGCCGCGGCGCATCGTCGGGATGTGCGACAAACACGGAGTTCGCCGCATGTTGCACATGAGCGCGATGGGTGCCGATTCGAATGGCCCGTCGATGTATCAACGCAGCAAGGGGGACGGCGATGCGATGGTACAGGCGTCCAGTCTGGACTGGACGATTTTCCGGCCATCGGTCGTATTCGGGCCCGAGGACAATTTCCTGAACATATTTGCAACACTCGCCAGATTTCTTCCCGTGCTGCCGATCGGTTGTGCCGATGCACGCTTTCAGCCGGTATGGGTCGTTGACGTTGCCGATGCGTTTGTCGACGCGCTGGATAATCGCGATACGTTCAGGCGTATCTATGAGCTCGCCGGTCCGCAAATTTATCGCTTGCGCGATCTGGTCGCCTTTGCTGCCGCGGCGAGCGGAAATCCGCGGCCGGTAATCAGGATGCCCGATGCCTTGGCACGTGTGCAGGCAATGCTGATGGAGCTGATGCCCGGCGAGCCACTGATGTCGCGCGACAATCTCGATTCGATGAAGGTCGACAACGTTGCCACCGAACAGCCGTTCCAGCCGGCGCCCGAACTCGGCATCGGCATGACGCCGATGGAGGCCGAAGCGCCCGCTTATCTTTCGCGCGCGCATAGCCGCAGCCGGTTCGGTCTTTACCGCGCCCGCGCTGGGCGCTGACTCTGCAGAGGTAATTCAACGTGGCCACCGAGAAATACGAGCTTCCCGAAGAATTCCTCGAAGCGGCCGATCGCTTCGTGACGCTCGCAAACGAAATGGGCGAGCAGTACTCAGCGGACTGGGTGCGGGCGGTAATGATGTACGCCGCGGCGCGCTACAACGCATTCAACTGGCTGACGAGTGACGAACATCAAGGGTCAGTCGCAGGACATGGCAGCCGCCTATTTCCGCAATGAATACGAAACAATGTTCCGCGAAAACCTGAAGGAGATCGAACCGGTTTATCGCGGCGGCATGACGGGGAAACCCCAATGAGCCTGACGCTCGTGATCGGCAACAAGAACTATTCGTCATGGTCGCTGCGGCCATGGCTGGCGATGAAGCAGGCTGGGGTGGTTTTCAACGAAACGAATGTGATTTTGAACCGGCCGGACTCGACCGAAAAAATCCTGCGCTACTCGCCGAGCGGCCGCGTGCCGTGTCTGGTCGTCGATGGCGAGCTCACCGTTTTCGACTCGTTGGCAATCTGTGAGTACGTCAACGAGCGACTGATCGAGGATGGCAAAGACAGCCTGTGGCCGCGCGACGCAAAGTCACGCGCGCGCGCCCGCTCGGTGACGGCCGAGATGCATTCGGGCTTCGCAGCGCTGCGGACGCATATGCCGATGGATATCCGATCGCGGCGTGCCGACAAAGGGCAGACTGCGCTCGAACGCGGCGACGTGGCCGCTGATGTCGCGCGCATTCAATCGATGTGGAACGAATGCCTTGAGCAAGGCGGGCCGATGCTGTTCGGAAGTTTTTCGATCGCCGACGCGTTCTACGCGCCGGTCGTGACGCGGTTTTCCACGTACGGCGTCAAACTGTCTCCGCTGCTTGCCGCCTACTCGGACAACGTCCTGGCGCTGCCGGCCATGCAGCAGTGGATCGCAGCGGCCAAAGCGGAAACAGAAGTTATAGAGACATAGAACAACGTGAAAGCGTATCGAGTCGGCGGCTTTGTACGCGATCAGCTTTTAGGCAATACACGCCGTCACTTGGGCGATCTGGACGCCGCGCTTGAAACCGATCGCGATTGGGTAGTGGTCGGCTCCACACCCGAGCAGATGACAGCGCTGGGTTACCGTCCGGTCGGCAAGGATTTTCCGGTGTTCTTGCATCCGGAAACGCAGGAGGAGTACGCACTCGCGCGCACCGAGCGCAAGACAGCGCCCGGTTACAAGGGATTCGTGGCGCACGCCGCACCGGACGTGACACTCGAGCAGGATTTGGCGCGGCGCGATCTGACGATCAACGCGATGGCGCTGGACGATACCGGCACGCTAATCGATCCATATCAAGGCAAACACGATCTTGACGCGGGCATTCTGCGGCACGTCAGTCCGGCGTTTATCGAGGATCCGGTGCGCATCCTGCGAGTCGCGCGTTTCGCTGCGCGCTTTCCAAACTTCAAGGTGGCGCCTGAAACCGCGCAGCTGATGCGTGAAATGGTGCGCAACGGCGAAGCCGACGCGCTGGTTCCGGAACGCGTGATGCAGGAGATTTCGCGCGGACTGATGGAAGCAAAGCCATCACGCATGCTTGAATGTTCTCGTCTCATGCGGCCTGATCGACCGCTTGTTTGCGGAGCTCGAAGACCTGGGCCCGACCAGCGCAGCGCTCGATCGCGCGGCACAGCGGGAGCTTGTGTTGCCGTCGCGTTTCGCCATCCTTGCGGGCGCGTGCCGATCGTTGCGCGCCGTTTCCGATTTTCTGGGCAAGCTGCGCGTTCAGCAGGATGCGGCGCAGCTTGCGCGCTTACTTGTCGAGCTGCGCGAGCCGCTGAAGAATGCAGAGACTTCTGCGGCCATCGTTGAAGTGCTCGAGCGCAGCGACGCATTCCGCCGGCCCGAGCGCTTCGAGTGGCTGTTGCAGGCGTTCGAAGCGTCCGCCGATGTTTCGGCCGAGCGCTTCCGGCGCGCGCTGCGAGTCGCCAGCGAGGTCGATGCCGGCGCGCTGGCAAGTTTGCATCGCAATGACCCGAGCCAGATTCAGCGCGCGGTCAGGCAGGCGCGCATCGTCGCCGTCGGTGGCGAGCTGCGCGGTCCGCCGACCTAGATCAACTGCGCAAGTAACATCAACAGGAGTGACAGGACGATCGTGCTGGTAAATGGCAGCACGTATTCGCGCCCGTTGCGCTTGAAGCGCATATCACCCGGCAAACGTCCGATACCGAGGCGACTGAGCCACGGCTGCAGGGCTGTCAACACCAGCAGCGCAATGAATGTCGTCAACAGCCATTTCATTCCGGAAGTCTACGCAGCGTCGGTATTCAGCGGCTAAAGCGAATGCAAACGATCACCGCGCGAGAATCCGATCATGGGTCCGTGCAGTCCTCGCCCGACCATCAGGACCTTGACCAACTCGCCCATTTCAGCTTCGGATACGAGCCGGTGCAGTGCCGCCGAGTTCTGAGCCGTGTGTTGGGTTTGCAGTTGATCGAGCACGCCGCAGTTCAACAGAAAGTGCGCCTGCGACGTGTAGCCGAGTACGTCCAAGCCGGAAGCGTGTGCTGCCGCTGCCATCGCCGAAAAATCGACGTGCGCGGTAATGTCGTTCAAGCCGGTCATCCAAAGCGGATCACTGTGCGCGTGATGACGAAAGTGGCACATCAGCGTCCCCATTAGCCGCTGTGGGTGGTAGTACTCACGCTGCGGAAAACCGTAGTCGATCACCAATAGCCCACCGCGCGCGAGCCATTGACCACTCGACCGCATCCAGCCTTCCGCAGTAAGGTTCACTTCGGATGCATAGCCGTCAGGAAGCTCACCATGCTCCGCTTCGATCGACGCTACTGCTGCCGATAGCTCTGCATCTGCGGGACGATCTTCGAACGCGAAGCTGCCGGCGGAGAGATTCACCACGCCACGCTCAACCGTTACGCCACCGCGCTTTACGAACAGCTTCGTCGGCATCACGTCGAGCACTTCGTTGGCTAACATCACACCCTCGAAAGCGTTCGGCGGCGCGCTTATCCAGTCAACCGACAAGCCGTGCAGGCGCACCTGCTGCCGACTGATCAGGTCAGGCGAAACTTCGACGATCGAATAGCTTTCAAGCGCGACGTTTTGTCGTTCGAGCTCTGTCACCAGATCGCGCGCGAGCACTCCGGAACCTGCGCCGAACTCAACGATGCGCGCGGGCACCTGCTCGAAGAGTTGTACTACTTGCCGTGCCACGGCTTGAGCGAAAAGGGGCGAGATTTCAGGCGCAGTCACGAAATCCCCACCCGACGCGAAATCTCCGAACTTGCGCGCGCCGGCCGCGTAGTACCCAAGTTGCGGCGCGTACAGAGCCAACTGCATATAGCGATCAAACGGAATCCACCCACCCGCGCGCTTTATTTCGCCAGATATATAAGTAGCAACGCGCTCGCTGTGTTCGACCGCGGCCGCGCTCGGCACTGGCATCGACGAATATTGCAGAGTCATCGAACAATCGTACTGCCGTTAAACTGTCAGTCGTCTCGCCAACGGTTTTCTTCCACCGACCTCCCGTATGCCTGAATTATCGAATCGGACCGCGCTCGTCACTGGTGGCGCACGCCGGATCGGGCGCGAGATTGCGCTAGCGTTCGCGCGCGATGGATGGAATGTAGCGGTCCACTATGCGACGTCGCGCGACGACGCGATGGACACCGTGGCACAGATTGAATCGCTCGGCCGGCGCGCGATCGCGGTAAACCGCGATCTGGCTGTTGAGCCCGGCGTGCTGAGCCTGCTTGCCGAATGTGCAAACGAGCTCGCGCCAGTGAGTTGTGTGGTCAACAACGCTTCGCTGTTCGAATACGACAACGTGACGCGTTTCAGCGCTGACCACCTGATGCGCGCAATGCGAACGAATACGGCCGCCCCCATTCTGCTGGCGCGCTCGCTGCACGAACATCTGAAGCACGACGCGCGGGGTGTCGTGATCAACCTGCTTGACCAGAAGCTCGAGAACCCGAATCCTGATTTTCTTTCATATACGCTTTCAAAAGCAGCGTTGAAGGAAGCCACCCAGCTGTTGGCGATCGCACTGGCACCGAAGGTTAGAGTCGTTGGTATTGCGCCAGGAATCACACTCGCCTCGAATCTGCAGAGCGAACGTGGCTTTGCCGAGGCGCATCGCCGCACTCCGCTCAATCGATCGAGTACGCCGGACGATGTTGCGAAGGCGGCGATCTATCTGGCGAATGCGGAGGCAGTGACCGGCGCAATATTGCTGGTGGACGGCGGGCAGCACCTGGTGCCGAGCTCGCGCGACGTGATGTTTCTGACCGAGCCGCAAACCGAGCAATGAGCGCGCTGCTGCTCGATGCCCGGCTCGCCGACTGCCGCAGGATCTTTCTGCGCAACTACATGCTCGACGCCAACATCGGTGTTCACGCGCACGAGAAGAATGGCGCGCAGCGCATCGCGTTGAACGTCGACGTGTTTGTTCCGCTGGCACTTTCGACTCCGCGTCACGACCGGATTCACGAGGTGGTCGACTACGACTTCATTCGGCTTGCCATCAGCCACCGCGTTGAACAAGGGCACATCAACTTGCAGGAAACGCTGATCGACGACATTGCACGCGCTTTGCTTGCGCATCCGGCCGTGCGCGCAGTGCGCGTGTCGAGTGAAAAATCTGACGTTTACGACGACGTAGATGCAGTGGGGATCGAGATCATGCGGTTCAAGGACCAAGCATGAACGCGCCGCTGAGGAAAGCTTGCATTCGAGAACAACAAACTCGAGAAGCGCCTTTTGCGCCTGACCGGGCAGGCGATCACGCAGTTCAACATGATCGAAGCCGGCGACAAGGTGATGGTGTGCCTGTCGGGCGGCAAGGACAGCTATGGCCTGCTCGATGTGCTGCTGCTGTTGCGCGAGCGCGCACCGATCGACTTCGACCTCGTGGCCGTCAACCTCGATCAGAAGCAGCCCGGGTTTCCGGAAGAAGTTCTGCCCGAGTACTTGTCGCGCAAAGGGTGTCCCATTTCATATCGAAGCGCAGGACACCTACTCGATCGTCAAGCGCGTCATCGTCGAGGGCAAGACGATGTGCTCGTTGTGCTCACGTCTGCGGCGCGGCATTCTGTATCGCGTCGCCGGTGAACTCGGAGCAACCAAGATTGCGCTCGGCCACCATCGAGACGACATCCTCGGCACGTTCTTCCTCAATTTGTTCTACGGCGGCAGAATGAAGGCGATGCCGCCAAAGCTGGTATCGGATGACGGCAAGCACATCGTGATCCGTCCGCTCGCTTACGTCGAAGAGGCCGATCTCGTGCGCTATGCCGAGGTCAAGGGGTTTCCGATCATCCCGTGCAACCTGTGCGGCTCGCAAGTCAATCTGAAGCGGCAGGAAATCAAGCGCATGTTGAACGAATGGCAGAAGCGCTATCCCGGGCGCGTTGAAAACACATTCAATGCGCTGGCTCGAGTGACACCATCACACCTAATGGACGCAGATCTATTCGATTTCACATCGCTGCGCGCCAGCGGCCGACTTGAGCCCGGCGGTGATATCGCATTCGATGAGCCGCCGTGCAGCGGCGACGATGAGGCAGTCGCGGACGTGATCCGTTTTGCGTAATTCCTAGGCCGCGTTCAGCGCGCGCTCGACCTCGTTGACCAGTACTTCGCTCGGCTCGCATCCCACCGACACGCGAACGAAGCCGTCGGGGACCGCATCGCCCCAGCGCGCGCGCCGCTCGGCGCAGGTGTGAACTCCGCCGAAACTCGTCGACTCGCGCATCAATGCGCAGCCCTGTATGAAACGCTCGGCGGCGTCCTTGTCTGCAAGCGTGAGCGCGATCAGACTGCCACCGCCGGTCATCTGCGTCTGCGCCAATCGATGCGCCGGGTGTGACGCGAGCCCCGGATAGCGAACCGCGATGACCTTTGGGTGCTTTTCCAGAAGTTCAGCCAGCACCCGCGCGTTAAAGCGCATCCGCGCAAAGCGGAGCTCGAGTGTTTCAAGACCCCGATGCACCAGCCACGCCTCATGCGGACCCGGCACCGCACCGGCGACCTTGCGCCAATCTCGCACCGCATTGATCAACTCGGAACTGCGCGAGCTGACGTGGCCGAACAGCACGTCGGAATGCCCATTGAGCGCCTTCGTATCAGCAGAGACAACAATATCGGCGCCGAGGTCGAGCGGGCGTTGGCCGAGCGGCGTCATCGTCGTGTTATCGACCGCGACGATTGCGCCAGCTGCTTTCGCGTTACGAACGACGGCGCCAATGTCAGCCAGATCGAGACCGGGATTTGAAGGTGTTTCAATCCACACCAGCTTGTATCCATCGAGCGCACGTGCAGCGACCTCGGCCGTCGCGCATGTGTCGACAACAACTCCCATCGGCAGCAGATACTTTTCAGCAAATACGCGCACCGTGTAGTAGCCGTCGGACGGCAGCAGAATGCGGTCGCCGGACTTCAGAACGCCGTAGAGCACCGAAGCTATCGCGGCCATGCCCGAGGGAAACGTAACCGTCTCGGCGTCTTCGAGAATCGAAAGCGCTTCTTCCAATGCGCTCCATGTCGGGTTGCCCCAGCGTGCGTACTGATATGGCCCGCTTGGATCTGCGGCCAGACGGTAAACCGAGGTGTTGACGATCGGCGGCACAAAAGCCTCGCCGAACGCGGTCGATTGACTACGGTGGTGAAGCGCGCGCGCAACGCGCTCGTCGATCGAGGACACGTGAACTCCGGAGCGTCGAAGCGCGGATTATCGACGCGCCGCAGTTGAGCACTCGACTAATTTCTATTTCTTCGTCTTGTACGCCTCCAGCAACAGGTTCCGCTCCGGCATGTCCTGCAGGATCAGCCGGCCCATTATTGTGTCCGCTTGCAGGCGTCCCGGCGATTGCGGCGGGGGCAGGCCGCCGGGATTGACCCGGGACAGCGTCTGCGCACGCTCCAGAAAGATCGGCGCCGGCGCCGGCCCGGGCGGCCGGTCCCAGACGAAGGTGATCGACTGCAGCATTTCATTCGCGTCGAAGTCGTACAGCGTCGCTTTGACACGCGGGTCGTCGCACGCGCTGCCGCGCAGGTCGATGCGCAGGTTGTTCGTGTTCGGCACCTTGCCTTCGATGGCGGCCTCCTTGAAGCGCACGTCGGACATTGCCCGCACCTGGTTGACGCCGACGGTGCCGAGCTTGTCGAGGAGGTTGTTGCGGCAAACCTCCGCTGACGGGCGCGACAGCGTTGATGGCGGCGGCGAAGGCGCGACGGCTGCCACTTGCGGCAGTGTCCCCGCTTTGTGCGGCATCGATGGGCCAGCGACCGCCGCGCGCGCGTTGCCCGGCGGCGCAGTCGTCGCGCTCGGCGCTGCCGCACCCGCTCGAACCAGGGTGCAACGTTCGACGCCGACCAAAGTCATCCGATCCGGCGACGCAAACTCGAAGCCGAAGAAATTGAACATCTTCGATTCGGGGACGGCCCAAACGACTTTGCCCTCGCCGCGATAATGAATCGGACCGAGCGAATCGTCACCGTAGGAGTCGATGCTCGACCAAGTCTTTGGCTTGAACTCCGTAACGCCGGAGCCGAACAGCGTCTCGCACATTGCACCGCCGGGGTTATTCAGCATGCCCATCAGCGTGCTCATATCGTCTTTTTTGCGCGAACGCGCGGCGCCCTCGACGCGCCACCGACCCAGCAGCGGATTGCGCGCGTCAGGCAGTGGCGCCATCTTCAGCAGCCTCGCGCGCGCGGCCCTCATGTCGCTACCGGTCTGGCTGCTTGTTGCCGCCTCCCCCCGCTTGGATGCGTCCTTTCGCCATTGCTCCACGTTCTTATCAGCTTCGGCGTTGGCCTCGGCGCGCCGCTTACTCTCCTCTGCCGACCTTCTTTCTTGCCGTTGAAATTCCTCTTGCGCCCGGCGCTGCTGCTCCTCGCGCTGTCGTTCCTGCTCACGCTGATACTCGCGCTGCCGGTCCGCTTCAGGTGTTTGCGCCATCGCGCAGGGCACCAGCAGTACAGCCAGCAACATCAGTCCAGCTAAGCACGACATGAATCGATTCATCATGATTGTTCCCTGATCACAAGGTAGCTACTTCGGCTGCACCGAGTACGACCTCGCTGCGCGCGTTTGCAGTGTGGCCAAGCTACTGTGCGTGCCACGCTTACTCGACCGGCAACGCGTTGCGTTGATCCAGCGTGACGGACTGCGTGCCGGCCCTGACATCCACGAGCTCGTGCCACATCACTTTCTTATCGCCGATCTTCGTATCGCTCAGCACCCAATAACGGCCCGCCGGTAAAGGCGGTGTTAGCGCATGGCCGTTGGCATCCGTCTTTATGTAGCCGACGCTGTAGGCGTTCAGCGCAAGCACGCCCTTTTGGCAGTCGGGCGTCCGCTCGGCGCAGGCACGCATCCAGTTCTGCAGCACGCTGGCATTCGGGGTCGACTTCAAACCTCCCTTGATCAGGGCCACCTGAGCATCCTGCTTCAACAGCCAAAGCGTGCGGCCGGCGACCTTGTTCTCGGGTGAAGGCGTGCCGACCGAGAAATCAATCACACCGCCCGTCGTCGAGTCGGGACGCGCCGCCGATGGCGGAGCGGCCGTAGCGACTGTCGCTGGCTTGGCTGCGGACGCGCCGCTTGACGCGGAACCCACCCGCACCAGCACGCACTTCTGACTGGCCCAGTTGATGCGATCTGGACCTTCGAAGTCAAACTCGATCAACTTCAGCGACGTCTTCGGTAGCACCACGACGCGCTTGGCATCGCCGCGATATTCGACGCGATCCAGTTCCTGCGGGGGTGTGCGCTCGTCCATACCGACCAACCGGTCCGGACGAAACTCGAAGACACCACCGCCGAAGAGGACTTCGCACAGGCCGCCTTTGGCCATTGCGAAGACGGCAGCGAACGGATCGGATGAATTGGTGCGGGTCGAGGCCGGCCGCGTCCACTTACCCAAGAGCGGATTGCGGTCGGGCGGCAGCGCAGGACGCTTCTCCCACATAGCGCGGGCAGCCGACGCCGCCTGTGCGCCCGTTGGGTCAGCGCCCGCCCCTGGCCCCGCGCCGGGCGATCCCTGTGCCGCTCCGGGCGCGTAACTGCCGGAGGGTTTGGTGGATTCCATGAATCGTCTCGACTGCTCCTGCTGCACGCGCGCGTTCTCGTTCATCTGTTGCTGCTGCCGCTGCTGCTCCTGGCGCTGTTGCTCCTGCTGCCGCCAGTATTCACGCTGCTGGCGCTCGTATTCCATCTGCGCTGGCGTCTGTGCAGCGCCGATACCGACTGCGCCCGTGAGCGTCATGCCCACGAGAACACGAACCGCGGATCGAAAGTCGCGTTTCATCAGAACCCCCTATCAACAGGCCGAACGAGCGGAGCAATCGCTATTTCTGCTGCCTACGAAATTCGCTTTTCCACAGCTTTTCGAGCTCGGCAGCGATGGCGGGCGGTGGCGAGCCGATCAGCGTTGACTTACCCCGCTGGTAGACCTTGCCGTAGACGACATCTTGCGGGCCTGAATAGAGCAGCACGACGTTGTTCTCGAAGCAGTCGTGGTTCTTGCAGGTGCTGATGAGCACGTAGTCCGCACCGGCTACCTTGACCGCCTTGTTCTCCGAGCTCGGACCGTCCAGCTTCGCCAGCCAAGGCTCCTTGCTTAGCGGACCCAGCGCTTTGTAGTACGTCTCTTTGGCCTTCGCGTTGTAGAGCAGCCCCGACGCGCTCAGTTCGGTCAGCGTGTAGCCCTTGAACTTGTTCGGATCGGCTTTTGCCTGCGCGCTCGGTTCTCCAGCCCCTGGCGCAACGTTGCGGTTCGGGTCGCAATGCCGGGCGCGCTTGCCCTTGAAGGCTGCCGGCAGCGCGGCCATCACCTTCGGTCCGCCCTCGACCGCAGCGAAGAGACCCGAAGCATTCCGGTAGTAGACGAACACCAGCGCTTCACCGCCCGCGACCTCGCTCGTATATGCGGTTTCGAATTCCGGCGGAGGTGTAGCGCCGAAATACTTGGGCGCGGGCTTGACGTTGCGTCCGGTTAGCACCGCCTTGCCGCCATCCTGCACGACCAGCGAATCGCCAAGGTGCTTGAGCTGAGGCAGCAGGTAGTTCGAACAGTCCGGTGCCAGCACGCCGAGGTGCGGCTGCATCCGCTGTATATCGCTCTTGCTCTGTGCCCAGGCCGTTGAGCTAATCGCGGCAAGTACAAACGTCGTGCAGTGAACGAAGCGTTTCATGCTGCCTCCCCTAAAGAGTGATGCGGTTCAAAGCTTGGGCGCGGCAACGCGTGAACCAGCATCACGCGTGGCTTGCGTGGCAAAGCGCGCTGCGGCTTGCCGCATGTCTTCAAACTGCGAGTCGTCGACCAGCGAAACGCTCATCCAGCGCACCAGGTCGCGGTCGGACGGGCCGCGGTTGCGTTCGTAGCGCACAAAGACCGTCGGTCCGCACCCCGCAGTCTTGTAGCCGTTGAACAGCACGTTCTGGCCGCGCGCCGGCGGATCGGTCGGCGGAAACTTCGCGCAACGCGCGTTCACGTTGTTGTCGACGATTTGCGCGCCGGCCGCATTGAATGTCCACAGCATTACGCCTTCGCTGGCAAAGCTCGGCGCGCCGTACTTTTGCACCAGCGCCTGCCTGAGCGTGTCGAACAGCGGATATTGGTTTGCCTGGAAGCCTGTGAAGCGCTCGACAAAGATCGCGCGATGGGCATTGGGTGGCGGCGGAAACTGCACGCCGATCGCGTCACCCGAACCGTCGGTGCCGCGCTGGGTGCCGCGGGCGATGATCCACGACAGGTAATCGGTCGCGGAAACGTTGTTGACGATGCCGCGGGCCTCTTCGACGCGCATCGCAGGCGAGTGCGCGTGCAGCGCGCGCTTAGCTTCGTCCAACGACATGCCGAGCTTGACGCCGACGATATCGACGTTGACCGCTGCAACGGCAGCAGACGTTGCCGGGGCCGCGCCTGCGGCGGGTGTCGCAGCAGCAACTGCGACCTCGCTGCCCCCAGCAGACGTGCCGGAATAGGTTGGCGAAGATGCGGCGCCCGCGTCGGTCGAGGTCATCGGCGGATTGCTCAAAACTGCAGCCGCTTCGTTGCCGGCTTGGTCACGCGCGGGCTTCTCGCCGCCGCCACGCATCAAAGTTCCTGCGGCGCCGAGCAACCCGCCGATCACGCGATTCACATCGACTTGGGAGCCGGCGCCCGGCGCGCCGCCCGCAGTAGTTCCGCCTACTGGCCCACCGATGTTCGCCGGATTCGGAACCGCCGCCACGTCCTGATCGGCCACCACGATCGTGAGCTTGGCGGCACTGAAGCCGAAGTAGCTCGGTCCAGCGCGATGGTTCATCTTGCGGACGTTGAAGCCCGCAAAGCGCAGACCCGACGGCACGGTCAACTGCCGCACAAGGTTCGACACGTCGACCACCTGCGTGAACGCCGGGTTGTCGGTGCAATTGGCGGTGAGTTGCGCGAGCCGTTGACCCGAGATTGCATCAGACGGATCCGGTCGGCCGTTGCCTGCGAAGCCGAACACCTCGAACACGACGGGCTCGGCGCCCGAGCACTGGCTGGCGCGCGCCTTGAACTGCAGCGTGGCCGACCGTATGCGCTGCGGCGGGTTTTCGGGCAGCTGGAACTCGATCACGCCGGTATTGATCGAGCCCACTCCGGCCTTGGCACCCGAACTGCGTTGCCAGAATCCGACCATCATGTGGTTGCCCATCGTGGCCGCCGGCGTTGTCGGACCGCCTGTCAGCGTGCTCCAGTGCACCGACAGCATCGGATCGATGCCGATCTGGCGATCGGCCGCTATTAACAGCGCCGGCCATGTCAGCGCAGCCGCGCAGCCGCTTGCCACGACGACAGATGCAATACGAATCCGGGCTTCGTGTCTTCTCATGGCATGCCTCCCCAAGCCGGAACTCGGCCCCGGAAAGGAACGTAGCGAACCGGGCGTTACCGCGCCGTTACTGAGTTCAATCAAGCCGCGTTGCCGGACCGGCTTGCAGCGGTCAACAAACGTCGATTCACCGGGTTGCGATGCAGAAAGCTGTCGCGATACGTGGGTGGTACGTGGCGCAGCGCTGTGTGCTCGATCCATTCAACTGCACGCGCAAGCAGCGCCGTGGCTCCGACTGCGTCACCCTTGGCTTCGAGCACCTCATGGCCAATCAACCACACGTCGGGAAGATACATATCGGCCGCCTGTATCGCTACCAGCGTCGGTTGCAATTCAGTCCAGCGCGCGGCGGCGGCGTTCGTCTCGCCAGCCTTCAACAGGGCTCGAACCGAAAACAAGTCGGCCTTCAATGCGACTCCGAAATACTCGATCTTCTCCGCCGCGGCGCGGACGCGGTCGCAGAGCGCAGCCGCATCCATCGGCGCCATCTCAAGTGTCTGCTCGAGCTCGACCAGCAAGCGCATGTACGGATCGCCGCCTGTGCCCAACGCATCCGTCGCAACTCGCAAATCGTGCTGTGCAGATCCACCGAGCAGGCGCGCAATACGCGCAGACAGCATCGCCCCGCGCGCGCGGACATGGTCGACCGACGGCGCAACGTAGTCGAGCGCCTTTTTTGCGCGTCCGTATTGCGCCAGGCGGATCAACGTCGACGCCTTATTGTTATTCGCCACTGCAATCCACACCGTCTGGCCGTCGCCCCTGAAACAATCGAGCGCCGTTTCGATCGTATCCAGCGCCTCGCCATACCGACCTGCCTCAGCGCCATAGAGCGCGCAGTGGTGCTCGATCACGCCGCGCATCGGGCCGTCGGTGTCACCGACCTCCGATTGCAGTGCCCGTGCCCGCAGAGCGTGCTCGAGCGCCTGGCCGACATCGCCCAAATTACCCTGCACCGTCGCCAGGTTCGTCGTCAGCTGTGCCAGTTCAGCCAGGTCGCCGAGCGCGCGTGCGTTGTCAATCGCGCTCGCGAGCGCGTCTGCCGTACGGCGCAACTTGCGCGCCGAGTTCAACACGTACGCATAGTCGGCCCAGAAGTGACCGCGCTGCTCGCGCGTACCGTTGGCTTCGACCAAGGCTTCAAAGCGTTCAATCACCGCCAGCGCTTCGTCGTGGCGGCCAGCCTGTGCAAGGCCCACGGCCAGCAAGCGTGCCGCTTCGAAGCGCGGCCACGGCGACTCGAGCCGCTCGGCCAGCGCGAACGCTTCGCGCGCGGACGCGATACCGGTGACATGATCGACCGCCATCAGCGCGGCGGTCGCGCGTGCAGTCAGTGCCGTTGCGCGCTGGCCGTCCGAATGCGCCTCGGCGAGCAATGCGTCGATCACGACATTGGCGCGTTCGACGCCGCGCACAAGGATCAGGCTGTCGATGCTGGCGCAACGCGCGTCAAACGCGGACGCTGATTCGCCCGCGCGATCAAAGCACACAAACGCAGCTTCGCAGTGCTCAACTTCGGATAAGCGACGTGAAGCACGCCGTGCTTCAGCGGCAGCCAGCAGATGTGCGCGCGCCGCGCGGCTCCATTCGCCGGCGTCGGCCCAGTGTTGCGCCAGACTGGCGGGCGGAGCACTTTGCGACTCCAGATACTCGGCGATGCCACGCTGCAACAGTTGAGCAATCGGCTGCGGCACTGAGCGCAGCACGACCTCATAGATGAGGTCGTGCGCGAACGTCTGACCGCGAATGACTTGCCCCACCTCGAGTTCACCCCACGCTTCGGCCAGGTCGAGTGGATGCGTCTGCAACACATGCGCCGCCAGCGCTGCACTGAAGTCAGCACCGGCCAGCGCCGCAACGCGCGCAAGCTTCAGTGCGGGCGCAGATAACTGCGCCAGGCGTCGGTCGATCAGCGCGCCGACCGAAGTCGGCGTCGGCAGTCGGTTCGACGTGGCGTCAGCGCCGCCCGTCTCGACCAATGCATTCAGCGTCTCGAGCACGAAGAACGGATTGCCGCCGGTATGGCGTGCGATCGCGCCCGCGAGTGCGGCCGCATCGATGTCAGGCAGCGCGAGCGATTCCAATAGTTCGCGCACTGCACTCTCGCTCAGCGGAGCAGAGCAACACTTCAGCGAGTCGCTGTCCACCTTCCGCGCGTTGCCACGCGGCGATCGACGCCGGGCATTCAGCGGCGCGCACCGCGCCGATCCAGCGCAGATCAGGGATGACGAGCTGGGGCAATAACTCAAGTGTCGCTTCATCGGCGAAATGAAGGTCATCAACGGCAAAGCCGGCAAGGCCCGCTGCCTGCCGCGCAGACAGCGCCTGCACCACCGCCGCACGAAAGCGCGCTTCAACCAACGGGCCAACCGGCGCGGCGCCTAGCTCCGGCAGCACGCGTGCGAGTTCCGATTTGACGAAGTCATCCAGCCCGTCATCGAGGCAGATCGCGCCTTCGGTGCGCAAAGCCGCGCGCAGCAGGCGCGCCAGCACCGCGTACGGCACGCGCGTGTCTCCGGGCCGGCCACCGACCATAGGCACAGAGCGCGCTTGAGCGAAATCGCCGAGCAGCCGGCTCTTGCCGACACCGGCGTCACCGCTGATCAGCACCGGCAGGCCGGCTTCCCAACTGCGCTCGAGTGCACGCCATTCGGTGTCGCGTCCGATCAGGCGCGGAGGGCGCAGAATTGCGGCAGGCCGCCGCGTTTTCGGTGCCAATCCGGGCAGCTCGTCAGCCCGCTTAATCAGCTGCGCAAGCGCGACCGTTTCTGCATCGGGTTCAGCCGCGAGCTCGCGCTGAAGTGCAGAGCGACACCGGTCGTACGCAGCCAGCGCCGCAGCCCGATCGCCGCGCCGGTAATGCAGTCGCATGGCGAGTCGATGCGCCTGCTCGGACACCGGATCTTCGGCGAGCAACCGCTCGGCGTAAACGAGCGCCTGCGCGATCTGTCCATCCGCCTCGCGCTTGGCGGACAACTCGGCGAGCGCGTCACGGCGCATCGCGCGCCAGTGCTCGCGCGCGATGCGAACCCAGTCTTCGAGCTCCGGACAATCCTCGTAGACGCATGCACCGAGC
Organism: uncultured beta proteobacterium; assembly: GCA_963710675.1. Lineage (GTDB taxonomy): Bacteria > Pseudomonadota > Gammaproteobacteria > Burkholderiales > Burkholderiaceae_F > JACCZX01. The sequence continues at coordinate 429,504 of CAVQBE010000017.1, forward strand.
AGGTCACCCGCAGCGGCGGTCGGATCGTCGGCAAGCTGCCGTGCAGGCGAACCAAGGTTGTGCTCGACACGATCGGCAAGACGCAAACTCTCGTCGGGCTCGATCAACTCAGTGCCCGCTGCGCGCCGCAAGCGAAAAAGCCGCTGCCGCAAGCTGTTGCGCGCCTTGTCCGCATCGGCATCGGGCCAGAGCAGTGCGGCGACGCGTGAACGTGACGTCGGCCCGTCGAACGCGAGCAGTGCCAGCAGCGCCGCGTCTTTGCGCTCGAGAGGTACCGCGGTTCCATCCGGGCGCACAAGCGCAGGCGCGGCCAGAAGCTGCAGCCGTGCCAATGCGCCCGCTTTTATTGTTGTCTCAACCAAGGGCAGCCCCGCAAAGCGCAGCAGGCTCTGCAGCCGCAGCGCCACTCCCGTCCTGCGCGCGACTTGCCACCCCAACTGATCCACACCGACCCCTCGATGTCGTCGATGCGGCAATCGTTACGCGCGAGCGTTACCGGAACGTTATAGCTCCGGGTGACCCGCGTCCACCAATGCGGTCTGCACTAGGCTCAAATCAGCCACCAGGCTATTCCAGCGACGGTGACCCCTATCAGGAACCAAAAGCCCATTCGCGAGCTGCCGATCGCGCAGTCATCGGCGGCTGCTGTTGTGTTGACGGTCACTCGAACCCGTCGCGGAGCGCGCTCCGCATGAAAGGCCAGCATTGCCCACTCCTGCATCGACACTTCCTGCACAGTGATTGCCGGTTCGCTTGCGATCATGATGGCTCCTTGGGTAGAGGTGAGTTGCTGACACGTAGGGCGTAGGCGAATCGTCGTGCTGAAAGGGCTCTAAGGTCATTGGCACGGGGGTTAAAAATTCTTAAAACTGCGGCCGCGGGCTAAGCTCGCGAGTAACGATGCCCGTACCGGTAACCATGAATCGGGAAGCTTTGGAACCCTATCGCGAGCTGCGCTTCGGCCGCTTTCGTCTACAACCGGCGCAGCGCCAATTGTTCGAAAACAACGTCGCAGTCAAACTGGGCGGGCGCGCCTTCGATGTTCTGTGGGCGTTAGTTGAACGACGTGATCGTGCCGTTCCAAAGAACGAGCTGATGCAGTTAGCGTGGCCGCGGCGGGTAGTGGAGGAAAATAACCTGCAGGTGCAAGTCGTTACGCTGCGCAAGCTGCTCGGCCCCGCGGCAATCACTACCATTCCGGGGCGCGGCTACCGGTTTACCGCACCGCTAGATGGGCCGGAACGCACGGAACAAGCGCAAAGCCCGCTTGACGCGGCATCGCCAGCAAGAGCGCGTGCAACTAATCTGCCAGACGAATTGCAGCCGCTCTACGGCCGCGATGACGACCTGGCGCGATTGAGCACGATGATCGAGCGGCATCCGCTGGTTAGCGTGGTAGGTCCCGGAGGAATTGGCAAGACACGCTTGGCCCAGGCCGCCGCGTTCAGCGCGCTCGGCGACTTCGTCGACGGTGTCTGGGTCATTGAACTTGCACCGCTTGCAGATCCCGCGATTGCAATCAGTGCTATTGCACAAACTCTTGAACTGCAGCTCGGCGCGGAGCCGAAGGCCGTTGATCTCGCCGCGACTCTTCGCTCGCGCCGGATGCTGCTTCTGCTCGACAACTGCGAGCACCTGGTTTCCGCCATCGCGGGAATCGTGGCCGCGCTACGGCACGAAGCTTCTTCGGTTCGTATCCTTGCCACCAGCCAGGAACCACTGCGCTTGTCAGATGAGCAGGTGTATCGCCTCGAGACACTGGCCCTGCCGGAAAACGTATCGGTCGACGTTGCTCGCAACACCGGCGCGGTCGCGCTATTCGTTGCGCGCGCGCAGGCTGCCGCTCCGGGTTTTGCGCTGTCAGAGATCAACTTGCCAGTCGTCGTCGACATATGTCGTCGGCTCGATGGCATCGCGCTCGCGATCGAGCTGGCCGCGGCGCGAGTTCCATTGCTTGGTCTGGATGGATTGCGAGCGAAGCTTGACGATCGCTTTCGGCTGCTAACCGGCGGCGCCCGCTTTGCTCCCCGCCGTCACCAGACACTGCGCGCGGCGCTCGAATGGAGTTATTCACTACTGACGTCCGACGAGCAGACTGTGTTCCGCCGACTCGGCGTTTTTACCGGCACCTTCGGACTCGAACCTGCACAACGCGTCGCCGGCGCCGGCACGATCGATGAATGGTCAGTCCTCGAGATTCTGGGCACGCTGGTCGACAAATCATTGGTCGTTGCGGAGGCTGGTGCTGAACCGCGCTATCGAATGCTCGAAACCGGACGCGCGTATGCGCTCGAGCAATTGGCTTCCTCAGGCGAACTCGACCGCATGTTGCGCCAGCATGCCGAAGCGCTACTCGCCGTGTTTGATCGTTCGCGCGCGGAGTACTGGACCACGACCACGGGCGCGCGTGTCGACCGCTACGCGGCCGATATCGACAACCTGCGCGCTGCGCTGGACTGGGCCGCGGCAGCCGGTGAGGCTGATCTGCTCATCGCGCTGACAGGAGCTTCGAGCTGGCTGTGGCGCGATGTCGGCCTGCACGCTGAAGGACTGCGACGGTGTGATCAGGCCATTGGGCTGATCGGTCCAGCAACGCCGCCGCAGCTGGAGGCACGCCTGCACAATGGATATCTCGAGCTAGGCCGCAATCGATCACTGTCGGCGGCACTTGCGCTGGCATCCGGCGAACGCGCGATCGAGCTCTATCGCCGTATCGGCGACCGGCAGTCGCTCTACGTTGCACTGGCCGAGTGCGCGCGAACTCGCGCCGCGGCTGGCGATGCCGCGGCAGCCGACCTGATGCTGAAGGAAGTCGAGGCGCTCTATGACCCGTTGTGGCCGCTCGGCTTGAAGCATCCGATGCTGACTGCGCGCAGTTTCATGCTGACCGAAAGCCATCGGGTTTCAGAGGCGCGCGCCGCGTGGGAAGAGCGGCTGCAACTCGAACGAGCGATAGGCGATACGCGATTCGCCACCGTTTCACTGACCAATCTGGTCGACGCGGTGTTCGCAGAAGGCGATGTAATGGAGGCGATTGCACGCGGCCGCGAGCTGGTGGTTTGATCAGGCGCGAGCGATTCACTAACTGGCAAAGCTTCGCGCTTGCCAATCTGAGTGCGGCCCTGACCACAGCTGGCGAACTCGACGATGCACTGCAGTTGGCACGAGAGGCCTTGCCCTTACTGCGTCAGCAGGGCTCGATCTGGAGCTTTCTCGATCATATGGGCCTGCTCGCCATCAAGCGCGGGCGGCCGCATGAGGCGGCGCAGGTTCTCGGTTGCGCTGAGAAGCTTAACCAGCGCTCTGGCTACGTGCGCCAGTTCAATGAGCTGCGCGCACGTAACCAATTGCTGGATGCACTGCGCGCGGCCGTCAAGCCCAAAGAACTGAGCGCCTGATGGAAATTGGAGCGCGGCTATCCGATGATGAAGCAGCGCGCCTGGCCCTGGCTGCCTAATGCGCGGCGCGGCAGCGGGCTGCGGATTGTTACGACCGCAGAATTAGCGTCGGCGCAGGCGCGTTCTCGGCTATACAACGTCGGCATCGATATCGGCCACATCCAAATACGGTTCGCCCAGATGCTGCTGCAGCAGCTTCAAGTTGCGGCGGTGCGCGCGAAAGTAGATGTCGAAAACGTCGCCGGCCAGCGGCACTGCGCCAACCGCAGCATCGACGACCAGGTTACCGAGCATCTTTCCCTGCAGCCAGCGCGATGCGCCAAGTTCGCGCGCCTGCGTGATCAGATAAACGCCGATCGCCGCTGACAGCAGATCACCCGCGACGGGAACGACACCCAGCAGCGCGTCAAGCCCCACTTTTGTACGCAGCAGTGGAACATCGACGGCCGAGTCCATCAAACGTGTCAGCGCAATTAAACGCTCACGCGCGCGCCGTTTGCGCTCGGCGGAGGTGAGATCGATGGAACGGGTTGCGGCAGCCATCATCGCTAGTTTCACTTACGGGCAATCAACAGCACGTTGGCAAAGAGCGTTCCTTCACTCATCGGCTGGGCAACGACGCAAAAGCCAATCGACTCGAGCAGCTGCTTCCATTCCACCAGCGTGCGGCAATGCATCTGCGGCCAGCGCCTGTCGCGCAGCAGCGTGACCCACCAATCCACCAGCCAGGTAAAGCGCGACCGCCAGTGGGTTGTCATGTCACCGACACGGAGCAAGAGCACGCCCCCTGCAGCAAGCGCCTGATGTGCGCCCTCCAGCAGCTCTTGCTGGGCACCGCGATCCATGTAATGCAGCACGTCGAGCATGACGATTGCATCGCACGCAGGCAGCGTGACGACGCGCGCATCGCCGACGTTTAACGAGACGCGATTACCGAGATCGCAAAGCGCGTCCCTTCCGGCCGCGACCGCTTTGCGACGCAGGTCGAATCCACGCAGCGTCCAGTCTTTCGGCGGCGCCGCCCATGTTTGCGGCCATTCGGAAGCAGCGTGTGTATCGCTGGTCTCGGCAGCAGCCAGCAAAGCCGCCAGAACGCCAAGGCCACAGCCCACATCGACGATGCGGGCAGAGTCATTGATCAGCCCATCGCGCAAAAGTGCGGCGAATACGGGATCGCCACTGAGCTTTCCGCGCGCGAAGTAGTAGGGACCACGGCCCGTCGGTCGATAGCGCGCCGCGGCGCGCATCACGATTCGTCGGAATGCAGATTCGCATCGGGCCTGCGCAACGCCGCTGCGAGGCGTCGACGTTGCACCCGAAACCGAATCGGTCGCTGCATGGCGTGCGGAGGGCAGACCCCGTGATGCGTATCCGGCGGCCGGCGCACTTGCGGCCTTTGCTGACAGATCGACCGCGCTGTCGCGCATCAGGCGGGCAGCGCGTTACGCAGCGTCACTGAGCGCCAGGCGCGATCGCGCATCATCGCGAGCACCAAAGGCAATGCACCAAGCATGCTGGGTGCCGCTCGACCGACAGGCCGGATTCTGCGTCGTCCTTCCATGCCATCGTGCATCAATACGATTGCACCGGGCGCGAGTCGCCGGCCGATGCGCGCTGCCACCCGCTCCGAGCGCTTGTCGACACTGTCGAGCGAGCGGACATTCCACGCGACGCACCGCAGGCCCAGACGCGCGAGCGCAGGCTCCGTCAGCGGAGTACGGATGCCAAACGGAGCACGAAAAAATTTAGGCGCCTGGCCGGTGATATCGGCCAACACCTTTTGCGCGTCTCCAATGTCGCGCACCATCCGCCCGACTCCCCAAAAGCCCATCGCCCGCGAGTGTCCAAAGGCGTGGTTTTCCACCGCATGACCGCGCGCTGCGATTTCGCGCACGACACCTGGGTAGGCTCGAGCCCGCGCGCCAACGCAAAAGAAAGTTGCCTTGGCGCCGGATTCATCGAGCAGATCAAGTACGCGCGGCGTGACGTCCGCATCCGGCCCGTCGTCGAACGTCAGGGCGATTTCGTTGCGGTCGGCCGAGGCCCGCGGCAGCTCAGATATCACCGGCCCGAGCGCCGTGGTCGCGGGGGCGAAACCAAACGCCAGATTCAATGCATGGCTGCCGCACATCGCAGCCACGGCCCATGGCCAGACCGCCGGCTGCAAAACAATCGACGCGACTCCGGCCACATGGCTGCCGGCCAGAACCCAATGCAGCGGACCCGGTTGCCATGCGCGCGGCGGCAACGCCTGATGAAAAGCGAAGCGCGAAACACTGAGCGGAGGAGATGCTTCCGCTCGGGTTCTCACATTTCGCCTTTCTTTTGTTCGCCTGGCTTCGACCCTACGTACTCGGAAAAAACACCCAGCACGCACGTTTCGCGACACGTCGGTAAAGCCCGCCGCACGCATCTGCTCCATCACCTTTTGCGGCGGTACGCAGGCTTCGATCGAGTCCCACAAATATCGCATGACTTCGGGCGTCTGCCGCGAGCGTCCAACCCAGCGCGCCACGACGGGCACTACATATCGCAGATACGTACGCAGCCAGCGCGTCGCGCGGGCACCGGTGGGTCGTGTGATCTCCAGCACGCACACCCGCCCGCCGGGCCGCAACGCTCTAAAAAACTCGCCGAACATGGTGCGCAGATCGGCCACATGCCGCAGCGCGTAGCCCATGCTGACAAAATCGAAAGCGCCATCGGCCGCAGGCAATGCTTCGGCGCGCCCCTCGATCACGCGCATTCCCTGAGGGAGCCGAGCGTTTGCGAGCATACCCACGCTCGGATCAACGCCCGTGACGTTGGCTCCACTACCGCTTAGGCGCGCGGCTTGGAACGCAGTGAGCCCGGTGCCGGTACCTACATCGAGTACCTGCATGCCCGGCGTCAATCCCGCACGCCGAAGCGCCTGCCTGCGATACCAGGGACCCGTGCCGAACGCCATCAACCCCTCGATGCGGTCGTAGTCGACTGCGCTGGCGTTGAAGATGGTTCGCAGCCATCGATGACGCTCCGCTTCGTCAGCGTAGTAATCCGTCAGCGGCGGATGTGGTGCGACGGTTTCGATTTCATTCATACGGTCAAACCTCCATTAACACCAATCACCTGCCGCGTAATGTAAGCGGCATCGGGTGACAGCAAAAACGCGATCGTGGCGGCAACTTCATCGACTTGTCCGATGCGTGCCGGCCGGAATTAGTTTCGTCATTTCCTCTATTGGCAGTTCGCGCGTCATGTCGGTAGCGATCAGTCCGGGCGCAACGCAGTTGACAGTGATGTTGCGACTTGCAAGCTCGAGCGCGAGCGAGCGCGTCGCCCCGATGATGCCTGCCTTCGAAGCGCTGTAGTTCACCTGACCGCGGTTGCCGATCTGCGCAGCCACCGACGCCAGCGTGACGATGCGGCCCGGAAGACGCCGCCGGATCATCGGCATGACCAATGGATGCAGCACGTTGTAGAAGCCGTCGAGGTTGGTATGCAGCACGCGATCCCAATTTTCGCCTGATAACGCCGGGAAAACCTGGTCGCGCGCGATGCCGGCGTTCAGCACGCACTCCGTAAGGCGCGCCCCGCGCTTTCACTTGAGCGTCGAGCGCTTGCGCGCACGCCGCGCGGTCTGCGATGTCGAACGCAAGCACATCCACTGTGCGGCTCAGCGCACGCACGTCATCGGCGACTGCATCGATCGCATTCGAATCGGATTGTCCTGAATGATGAAGCCACACGTCATAGCCGTCGCGCGCCAAGCGCAACGCGGTCGCACGTCCGATACCGCGGCTCGACCCGGTGATCAGCACCGCCCCCGCGCTCATTTTGATGTGCGCCAGAAAGGAAAAAAGTTAAACCAGGCAAGCGGCGCTTCGCGGCATGCGCGTTCAAGGTATCGAACGTAATCGGCGATGACTTCGCTCAACGCCGCATCACGTGTTTTGCGAGGAAGCACAATGCGCTCGCGCATCAGTTCGCATACCAGGGTGTAGCGGCCTTGGTCACCCGGGCGCTGATAACACGCCAACCAATACACCGGGCAACCGAGCGCCGCGGCAAGCACCCACGGACCGATTGGAAACGCCGCATCGGCGCCAAGAAAACGGAACATCAAGAACACGTTCGCTGGTAACGGGTACGCGATCGGCGGCGATCACGACGAAGTCGCCCAGCTCGACACGCGCGGCCAGGTGCGCAATCGTGGCGGTATCGACGTCGGTGACTTGCAACAAGCGCTCCGCGCTCTGTGGATTCATGCGTGTGAGCATGCGGTTGAAACGCTCGGCATGACGCGTATGCACGAGGATGTGCAGTCGCAACTGCTTCGCACGCTCACCCATGCGGCGCAGCACTTCGAGATTGCCGAAGTGCGCAACGACAAGCACACC
>CAVQBE010000018.1:0-22823 GCA_963710675.1 uncultured beta proteobacterium
AAAATCCGTGGGACCTGGCGTTCACTCCGGACGGCACGATGCTGTACACGGAGAGTGCCGAGGTTTGTCCGCTCGATTCGCCAATGGCACGACGGTACGTCTGTTCGGTACAGCAGGGTCATCGCTTGTTGCGCCGGATCTGTTCTGTGAGGACAAAGCGGCGCTTCGCCGTCGATCCGGTTCGCAACTGGGGCTCGCTATGTGTATTTGTTCATGGCGTCGAACCTGTCGACCACCCGCGCACCAACCGTGTCGTGCGTCTTCAGCTCAGCCCCGACATGATGAGCGCAAGCAACCGCATCGACATCATTACGGATATCGCATTCAAAGACGTCGGCAACGGCGTGGGTGGTTCTGACAGATACCGCCGGTATGACGACGTGGACACCGCGTGCCATCATCGGCCGCGGAGCACACCGCACCCACTTGATCAGCGCAATGCGAAGAACCATAGCCTTCTAAAGCTAATCCGCGCCGGACGACGAGCAAACGGTTCGCGCAGGACTCGCTCACGCCAGGGAGAAGCGCGCAAAAAAAAGCGGTTCAGCCGAAAGCTGCGCTGTCCAGAACTCACTCCGCGGCACGCGCAGGTGCACGTACTTCTGGCCGAACAGCGCGCTGGTGTACTCCAACTGTAGGAGCAAGCGGCTCCCCCGGATCAGCGGCTTGCCTTTGTGGAATCCTGATGTGTCCACCGCAATCAGCGTACCGCGCGGTGCGGTGATTTCGACCGCGCTCGCACGGCCATAAAGAGCGAGCACATCTTCGTCGGCGTGCCGACCGTCACGCCAGAGCGCGGCGGGCCGCTCGCGATGACTGGCGCGAATGTAGCAGTGAGGACCGGTGTCGGGCGTCACGTCTGTCAGATAGAAGAACAGCTTGAGAAATTGCGGCCGGTCCATGTCGAAGTGGTAGAGCTGCGCCACCTCCGAGCTTGCCTCGGTCGAGTACGCGGAGCTCCACCACATCGCCACAAGGTCGTTCACCGGCTCACAGCCTAGGTAGCGGCGCGCAAAGTCACGCAGCGAGTGGTCGGCCAGCAGCGACTGCACGACCGGATGTTCGACCAAACGGTCTTCTGGCAGGTCGTACTTGATTGCACGAGGGCGGTCCGGATCGAAGGGGTCCTCAGTAGGATCGGATGTCGGTGCAGGTATCAGTCGCGCCGGTGTGGCGCGAGCGAAGTCGACCAGACTGTCTATCTGGTCTTGCCGCAGGCAAGTGCCTAGCACGGCGAACCCGTCGCGCCGCATCGCGTCAAGCGACGCATCGCGGCGCTTGAAGTGCATGCTTGCCAACACACCCTCGGCAGGCGCCGACACAACCGCGGTTGGCGTTCCAAGCGTGCGCCCCAGCCACTCGTTTGAGCGCCCGCGCGTGATGCAATACAAACGCCGCATCGCCCAGTAGGACAACCAAGGCGTGCGCCCAGTGACGCGGAAGGCTGCCACGCCGAGCCAAAGCAGCGGCCACAGCACGATCCAGGCGAACGGTCGGCGGTAGGACAATTCGTGCAACAACGCCCTCATGCAATTCCCTTAAAGTTCGGCACCTTTACTACGAGATTGCGGTGCCTGACCCACATCCTGCGACTACCCACAATGCCTAACCCTAGTCTTGTCCGCCGCAGCAAAGGTACGTTGCGCCACACGCTCGACCAGTTGCTGCTGGTCGACGTGATCCGTTTCGCCGTGGTCGCTGTGCGCTACCTGTGGTTCGTGCAACTGCGCCGCCGCCTGTCAACATTTGACGTATTGACGGGCACTGATAGTCCGGTAGCGACTCATACGATCTCGCATAACTTGAAGGGCTTGCGCGACCTCGCCGTTAATCGCTCCCACCTGCTTGTCCGCCCGCTGTCAGTGCTTGAGACTTTGCCGGTCGACGCGCGAGTTCTGTCGATCGGCCCACGCAGCGAGGGTGAGTTGTTCAATTTGGCGGCGAACGGTTTTGTCCTGAGCAACGTCATCGGGCTTGATCTGATTTCCTACTCACCGCGCGTACAACTCGGTGACATGCATGCGATGCGGTTCGTCAACGATTGCTTCGATGCGGTGATCCTCGGCTGGGTGCTCGCTTACAGCGAAGATCCGGGGCGCGCTGCGCACGAGGTCGTCCGGGTCACTCGGCCGGCGGCGTAATAGCGGTCGGTGTCGAATACAACCCAAAGTCTCAAGACCAAATCATGCGCGAGTACGGATATCAACCTGGCGCGACAGAAGCGAATCAGTTCGTGCGACGAGATCCTCGGGTTCTTCGGAAACGCGGTCGACCACGTTTACCTCAATCACGACGTCGGCCTCGAACGATCGTCATCGCGTCGGCTCATTTACGCGTGATCTTTTCGGTCAGAAAATGATGCGGCGGCGCTACCGGCTCAGCGCCACTGCTGCGGCACTCGCGATGTGCGACAACACTCCCGCCGCCACGGCTAGCCACGCCAGCGAGACCGGCGTAGGAGAACGGGACGCAAAGCCAAGCCACAACAGATAGAGGCCACCCGCCACGACGATCGCGGTCGTCTGCACTGCCAGCAACAAGCCCTCACGCTCAACCACCAGCAGCAGGCTCGACCAAAAGTCCGACGCGCGGAAGACAGCGGCAAGCAGCAGCGGGACCCACAGCGGCTGCGCCGCTCCATAGTGCGGCATCCAGCGGTCCACAAGCGCGGTCAGGCCCAACGCCAATGGCACGATAGCCAGCAGCCCAACCACAAGCAACGCTGACGAAAGCAGAGCGGTAAGTCGATATGCGCTGCCCTCGAGAGACTGGGCTCGCCGGCGCGACAACAGAGGGAGCAACCCTGAATTGAGCAAGCCCTGCACCGTCTGCGCTGCCAACAGGGCGAGCCAACCAAATGCGTAGACCCCAAATCCTTCGCGCGGCAACGTTTCGGCAGCAACCCAACGATCGATATTGAACGAAGCGAACATCACGAGCGATCCAGCACACATTAGCAGCGCAGCAGACCACGGCAGTCGGCCGCGATGCACCAGCAGCGATCGCGCAAGCCACGGCCAGTCCGACCTGTGCTCGCACGAGTATCGGTACCGCCAATGACGATGCAGAAGATCAGCGTGCCGGCGATCTCGGCCATGACTACATCTCGCGCACTGAAGCCGAGTGCGGCGACCGCCGTCCCGGCTAGAGCAATGGCCGCACTTCGCGAAGCCATGTCCCGTGCGTATCGCATCATCTGCAGGCGGCTGCGGCTCTCGAATGCAATCGTCAGGAATGCGAGTTGGGCCCACCCATGGACGATGCCAAGCGCAAATTCCTTCTTTGTCAGATCGAACAGCGACAGGCCAACCGAAGCTGCAAGCAGGCAAAGCAGCGCAATCCACATCGCAACCGCAATCGTCTGCGCCAACAAGCGCAAGCCACGCCGCTCCCGTCCGCCGGCGATCAGTGCCGGCAAGTCGCGGCTGACGACTGACTGCAGACCAAGGCTGGCAACCATGCCGAACACGGCCGACACAAGCAGCATTTGGCCGAGGGCGCCGAATTGCGCAACACCAAGCAGTTGCGCGTAAACAATCAGTTTTCCAAACGACACGGCCGCGGCAAAACCCAGCAGCGGCGTATAGGAAAACATCACGGCGCCGCGTCCGATTGTCGAACGCATAGTCAGCGGTCGCCAATTGGGAAGCGCTCGCGCACGCTATCGAGCCAGCGCAGCGCTGGACGGCGCCGAATCGCGATTTCGACTGCCGCGCGGACTGCGGCATCTTCGGTGGCCAATCCTACCCAGTCGCGCGCTGCCACACGGGTCAGCACTTCGTCCTCGCCCGGCGATTCGGTTGCGACTGTCGCGTCGTCCGGCTCGATGAGCCCGCTCTCCAACATGCGTCCAATGCGAGACGGATCGGCGCCATCGTAGTAGCGATAACGCGTCGTCGTCTCCGCGCGCACGAAGTCGACGTACTGGCTAAAGCGGTACGTATGCGTGTAGCCATAGCGCATTGCCCGGCGGGCACGATGCGGGTCGGCGGCGAGTGCAGTGCGCGCCAGCGGCAATTCGGCAGGCCGGGTAACGTGGACTGCGACGCCCGCCGTTCGATATGTTGATGGCGTCAGCGAGATCACAGGTTTGCCCAGGCAAGCCGCTTCGAATGCCGCAGTACCTCCGGTGACGATCACTAGATCGGCCTGACTGATGAGGTCTGATGTAGAGGCCGTCTCGGCGCTGCCAATCAAATGCACGCGACGCCGCTGCGCCCACGCTCCGTAGTACCGCTCGGATCGTTCCCCGGTGCGACGGCCGATACGCTCGCCCCAGTTGGGATGGCAACGAAGCACTGCGTTGCTGCGGGGCACGGCGCCGACGGCATCCAACACTGCATCGAGCCCGTCGGCAAGCTCCGGCCAGCCGTGCGCCCAATGCGGGTGGCCCTCGACTTCATTGCGGCTGCCCGGCGCTATTAGAACGCGCGGACCGCTGCTAGCGGCGCTGGGCCATGCTACGGGCGCTGCATTGCGGTTGTAGGCACGCCATTCCCTGTCATTGCGGCTGAGAAAGCGTGCAGCCAGGTGGTGGCCGATCCGCCTCGCTTGAGCGGCGGTGAGCGGCGAGTCGCGATAAGTGGAGTTGAGTCGATCGAGTTGCGACAGGTCGAGCACGTTATCGTTGACGGCGAATTGCAGGCCGTCGCCGAACCAGGTGCGCTCGACCGTCAGAAATGGGATACCCGAGGTCCGAGCCGCCTCGCACAGCGCACGGGTTGCATCCATGCGACCGTTGAAGCAGACCAGCGCGTCAAGCCGCTGCGTAGCAATCCAACGCCGTGCCGATTCGAATGCACGCCGCGCGCCTGATGCCAGCTGCTCGCGCAGCGCGATGAATTCCGGCGCCTCCCGATCCTCGGCCGCCTCGGTACGCAGCACGGTGCATGCGCTGCTGTCAGCCCAGGAGCGCGCCGCATCGTCGACCGCTGCCGCTGCAATTGGCAGTGACTCGACTCCGGCGGAGTAGGACCGCAGTCCGCCCAGGATGCACTTAGGGCACTCGATCACCGTCGCGGCGTTCTTTAGCGCCCGCGCGTAGCAGTAGGGAAGCTGCGCATCACAGGCCAGCATCCGTACCTCGTGGCCAGCCGCCTCGGCTAGTCGCGACAGGTAATAAATGTGCTCGACGTGTGGTCTGAACGCGAAAACTGAAGCGAAGCCGATGCGCATCACCGACGACTATCAGCTGCGCAGGTCACGGAAGTAAGCAACCGTTTCCTTCAATCCGTCCTCGATACCGACCTTCGGCTCCCAGCCAAGACCCCGCCGAGCCAGTGTGATGGTGACGTCGTGACGCATCAACTCGAAGTTGCAGTAGCCCAGCAGGTGCTCGACGTTGCGCCGCGTGCCAGTGTAGAAGTTGTCGATGCACACCACGTCGCGCCGCTCGCGCAGCAGACGCCCGCAAAGGTGTGAGCCGAGGAAGCCTGCGCCGCCAGTGACCAAGACCGAGTTGCCTTCTCTCATTGCATGCTCACGATATTCCGCGGCGTTAGCCGACCAGGTCCCACGTCAGCGCCGTGCCGGCGGAAATGTCGCGCCCCGCGCGCCTGCCTAGCACGCTGTCGATGTGCTTCGGCGGAAGGCCAAGACCAGGACGGATGGCGCGCACATTGTCGCGACTGAATGCCTCGCCTGCCCGCATGGCCCTAACCACGTACAGCGAGCGGCGAAAGCGTAGCGAGTTGACCTCGCAGTCGCCGGGGCCGTAGCGCACGCCGCCGAGCGCCAGTCGTGCTCGCTCGGTTTCCTCCACCAGTTGCCGCAGTTCCTGCGCTTCGAGCGAGAACGCGCTATCCACTCCGCCGTCGGCGCGGCGCATCGTGACGTGCTTCTCGATCACGGTGGCGCCGAGCGCGACCGACGCCACCGCGGCGCCGAGGCCGAGTGTGTGATCGGACAGACCGACCTCGCATCCGAACGCCTCGCGCAGGTGGGCGATCGTGCGCAGGTGGCTGTCAGCCGGTGACGCCGGATAGGCGCTGGTGCACTTGAGCAGCACCAGATCGCGGCAGCCGGCACCGCGCGCCGCCGCCACTGCTTCGCCGATCTCGGGCAGCGTCGCCAGACCAGTCGAGATGATCAGCGGCTTGCCCGTGGCCGCCACTCTCCGGATCAGCGGCAGGTCGACGCTCTCGAAAGACGCAATCTTGTAACAAGGGACGTCGAGCGCCTCGAGGAAGTCCACTGCGGTGGCGTCGAACGGAGTGGAGAACGCGACCAGCCCGTGTTTGCGCGCGCGCTCGAAGATCGGCGCGTGCCAATCCCAAGGCGTGTGCGCCTCGCGATATAAATCGTATAGCGAGCGCCCGGCCCATAGGCTCTCCGGATCGTCGATGACGAACTCGCGCTCAGCCAGATCGATAGTCATCGTGTCGGCAGTGTAGGTTTGCAGCTTCAGCGCCGGCGCGCCTGAAGCGGCGACGCTATCGACAATAGCCAGCGCGCGGTCAAGCGATCCATTGTGGTTACCCGAGATCTCGGCGATCACGAAGAGTGGGGCATCCAGCCCCACAGCTCGTGTGCCGATTCTGATGCCCGTGTTCAAGCGGAGCCCACGGCGCCCGGCGGCAGGACGCGAATCAATTCCCTGCGCGCGCCTTCGTAACCAGCTTCGGCAAACACACGCAGCGACGCTTGGTTTGCTTCGAGAATGTTAGCCCGCAGTTCCGCCACCTGGGGTCGATTGCGCAGGAGCCACCGCTCGCCCGCGCGCAACAGTGGCGCGCCCAGTCCCGCTCCCTGGCGCTGCGGAACCAAGTAAACGGAAACTGTCGCCGAACGGCCAGCAGCATCGAAGCGCAGCACGCCCGCTGGGCCACGATCGTCGGAGGCAATCAACAGGTCGCATTGTTCGTCGGCGACCCGCTCGGCGAGCCAGCGGCAGTGGTCTGTCCATTCGAGCGAGCGAGGGTCGAGGGCGAATGTTCTGGTGCGCGGGTCGTTGCGCCACTCAAAGATCGACCGAGCATCTTCAGAGACCGCCCGCCTCAGCTCGAGGCGCAGCGACTCCAGCGCCGCGGCCACACGCTCCGCGCCGCGACCATCAATCATTGCCAAACAGCGCATCGACATGCGAGCTAGCGCATCAGGACAAGCCCGCAAACCCTCTACGGCCGAACGCAGCCGTGCCGGTGTCACCGACGCAGCTTCGCCGAGGAGGATTCCCGCTCCCGCATCGGCCAGCGCGGCACTGCCCTCGTTCTGATTGGCGCTCATCACGGTCAACAGCGTAGGTACGCCAAGGCAAGCGCGTTCCAAGCCGCTGACGCCGGCCGCGCCGAGCGCGAGATCGACGTCGACAAGAAGTCGATCGAGGTCGCAACGGTCGACGTGCAGCTTGATGTGTGCCACCTCTGCGGCGAGGGCGCGCACCCGTTCGAGCTGTGGATGCGCGCTGGTCACGACGACATCCACGCCAACGTCTTCGAGCGGCTTTAACGCCTCAATCGCTTTGAGCGTCTCACCGGTCGAGTCGATACCGCCGTAGGACACAATCACACGCCCCACCCGCCGGCGCACGCTCGAAATTCCATGCGCTCGGCCGAACCCGCTTCTGAGCATCGCGAACCGCGGCCCGAGCAGCAGCCCAGCCTGCGGAACAACCCGATCGCGGTAACGCTCGATCGTCGCGCCGGGGTTGGCGTCTATCAGCAGGTCGCAGACGTGATCGCGGCCGAGGTCGTCGATTACCGCAAGACTGGATCCTGTTTCGCACACGGCCGTTTCCCATTCGACGCCAAGCGCGTAGTTGTCGACGACGCACACATCGGCGCCGCCCCAACGGTTGATCGCATCTATGCTCGCCGCTGCATCGACGCGCGGGTCGTCCGCCTCGACCAGCAAATGCGTCACGCCGATACTTGCGGCGAGGTCGCCCAACGCGCGCGGCAGGGCCGCGCCGAGCAGCGCGACCACGTGACCGTCCTGCGCCAGCACTTCGGCCAGCGCGAGGCAGCGCGCGACGTGTCCGAAGCCGATGTTGATCGAGGCATCGGCGCGTAATGCAATACGCATCGTCTTGGTCCGCCTCAGTGGCTTCCCGCGCGCACCGGAATGCCGTTCGCAGCGAGATACTTCTTGGCCTCGCGCGGCGTTTGCTCCGTGAACTGAAACATGGCGCCAGCAGCCACTGCGCTGGCACCGCTGCGCAGTGCCTGCAGCATGTCGTGATAACTGCCGGCACCCCCAGAGGCGATCACCGGGATAGACACGGCGGCTGTCACTTGAGCCAGCAGGTCAATATCGTACCCCTGCAGCGTGCCGTCCCTCTCAATGCGAGTCAGCAGGATCTCGCCCGCACCGAGTTGTTCGAGCTGCTGCGCCCACGGCACCGGCGCGATCTTCATCCGCTTCGAGCCGCTACCTGCGCAACAGACATACGCGCCGTCTTCGTGCAGCGCGTCGATTGCCGCCACTACGCACTGACTGCCGAAACGGCGCGCGGCCTCGCTCACCAACCCGGGAGTCGTGTACGCCGCCGAATTGACGATCACCTTGTCGGCGCCCGCGCGCAACAAGTCGCGAACTGTCTCGACTGTCGAAACCCCGCCACCGACCGTGAACGGCACGAAGCACTCACGCGCCAGAGCGTCGATCTCCACTAGATCCGGGCCGCGGCCGTTAAGGGTAGCGGTCACATCCATCAGCACAAGTTCATCCACGTCGCGCGTGTTGTACACCTTGATCGCTGGCATCGCTGACCCGATACGCCGCCAGCTGTCGAAACCGATCCCCTTGACCAGACTGCCGTCCTTCAACAGAAGGCTTGGGATGACGCGAACCTTAAGCATGACCGCCGCACCCGGCGAGGAAGTTGCGCAGCACCCGGAACCCCGCTCGCGAGCTCTTCTCGGGATGGAACTGCGTGCCCATCACGCTGCCCGCGCGCACGACCGAAACGAATTCACCGCAGTAAGGCGTGCGCGCCACAACGTTGTCCTCGCTCGACGCCACGAAATGGTAGCTGTGCACGAAGTAAAAGTCGGTGCACTGAGCAATGGAGTCGAGCAGCGGATCTTCGCGCTTCGTCAAAACCGCGTTCCAACCGACATGCGGAACGCGCTCACGCGCCTCGGCTGGATGCAGCCGAACGACCCGGCCGGGAATTAGCCCGAGGCCATCATGAGCGCCGCCTTCTTCGCCAAAGTCGGCCAACAATTGCATGCCAAGACAAATACCCAGCAACGGGACGCCGTCGACGGCAAGCTGACGCAGCGGTGCGACCCACCCGCCGTCACAGAGCCTGGCCATGGCATCGCCGAACGCGCCAACACCAGGCAGAACGACATGACTGGCCCGCGCGAGCGCGGCGGGATCAGCCGCGACTTCGGCAGCGACCGAGCATTCCTCGAGTGCGCGCTGCACTGAGGCGAGATTGCCCATGCCGTAGTCGACGATAACGACCATCATGGATTGTCGTCGTTGAGCCGCTTAAGGTTGCCGTGCCGGTCCTTGACCAGTTGGCCGCGCGCATCGGTGACGAAAATCCTCTTGTTGGTGAACCGGTCGCAGACGCGGACGAACTCGTCGACCGTCAGGTCGAGCGCGTCGAGGATGTCCGCCAAGCGCTTGCCGAGATAGGTCCACGGGAACCGGCCGTCGTGCCTGCGTACCATTTCGAGTGCGTCCTCGCGTGTGATGCGGTCGCGACGTACATGCAGGCAGGCGATATCAGTAGCGCGGCCGAAGCCGAACTTAAGGAACTTGAAGTAGTCGTGGATGCCGGTTTGGTGGTTATCTAGGTTCTCGTAGTTCACAACCGAACCTTCAACGGTGGTGTGGAATGTAGTGAATCCATTGGCCTGAGAGATCAGCGCGTTCGAATAGCCATCCCACGGAAAGTAGTGCCCGAGAAACAGGCCGGTCACTCCGACCCGCGCCAGCTCCTCATCCGGCGGATAGGTGTACGCGATCAGGTGATGAGTCTCGATGTCTTCGAGGCCGATGAGATCCGAGACGCGCAGGCCAAGCAACCCGCCGAATTCCTCCAGCCAGCGCCGATTCAGTACGTTGTTCTGTGCTGCGGCCGCCGGGCCTCCGTACTCGTCCTGCGAGTTCTCGCCCCAGACGATCAGTGGCACTCCGAACTGGACCGCCGCTCTGACCGGAATGGTGAAGATGCCGACATGCTCGGGCCACGAAATGTCGCCCACCTGGGTCAGTCCGATCCGGTTCATCTTGCGTCGGATGACAGGGTTTGGTGAAAACTCGACGTAGTCGACGCCGAGGTTCTTGATGTTCTGAATGTTGCGGCGACCGATTTCCGACAGGTCGCATGTCGTCGCGGTGACGCACAGCGGATTTAGGCCCAGCTGCCGCATGCGCAGTACCTGATATGTGCTGTCCTTGCCGCCAGACACTGGCACGATGCAATCCCAGCGCGAACCGTCTCTCGAGCGGTACTTCTCAACGAGTTCCAGGAAAGTCGAACGGCGCGCTACCCAGTCAACATCCTGTCGCTGCTCGAAGCTGCGGCACGCGCTGCAGATCCCCTGCTCATCGATCTTCAGATCGGGCTTGGTGTGAGGCATCACGCAGAGCTTGCAGAACGTCAGCATGGAATTTTCTTATCGCTTTTCAAGCAGAAACCAGCTGAGATCATCTTGCGCGAATACGTCGCGCCGCCAAACGAAGCCGTAGTCAACAACCCGCAGATCGGAGTGTCGGTCGAGCATCTCGCCGGCAAAGTCGCGCTTGAACAGCTTGCCAGCGTGGCCGCGATAGGAGACCTCAACCGGTGTCGGGTTGAAGTACTCGGCCACAATGATGTAGCGGGCGCTGCTGCGGTACAAAGCGGCGTATGCGTCCGGCAATCGTTCCGGCGCGATGTGGATTAGCACGCCCTTGGTGAAGGCGAGGTCTGCCGGGGTTGACGGCGCGAAGTCGAACAGTGAGCTGACCGTGACCTCAACACCTTCGATTCGCCGCAGATCCTGCGCAGCGCTCGCGTTGATCTCGACCGCGCAAAGACGCGCTTCGGGCAGCAGTCGGCGCAGCGCGAGCAAGTTCATGCCGATGTTGGCGCCGAGCTCGACCACGGAGCCGAGCTTCGGCAGGCGAGAGAGAATTCGTGCAAAGAACGAAGTGTTGGCTGCGACGATCTCCTGCCCGCGACTGCGCTGCGTGTACTCGTCGCCGAAGTCACCTGCCCAGAAATTTTCCTGCTCGGTCGCAAATGGCGTCACCTGCCTACTCTCCAAGTTGCTTTTGCCGCACGTCGCGATTGATACTCATGATCTCCGAGTGCTGTGCAAGTAAGTCTGCGATTTCCTCGTAGCCTGCCTGCTGCCAGCGGCTGCCCAGGAGCTCGAACAGCAAGACGAGGAAGCGATAGTCCTCCGGCGCGTCGAGCGTCCAGCGGTGGAACGAAAGGTCGCGCCCGGCACGATGGTGGCAGATTCGGAACTCGCCACCGGCGCGGTAGACGTAAGGCGTCACGTGCTCGCGTTCGAAGGGTTCTGTGGCTTGCGCCGCCGCTTGCAGCAACACGTCTCGGCGCAGAACCTCGGCATCGAGGCCGCGCGGGAAGGTTCGCTGCAGCGAATTAGAAACGTAGTCGCATGCTGCGCCTGCCGCAGCAGCATCGTCGAACTGTTGCACCATGGCGTCGACGACCTGCGGGTCGATCAGCGGGCAGTCGGCGGTGATGCGCACCACTGTATCCGCTCCGCACTGCTGCGCAGCGATTGCGAATCGACCTAATACATCATTCAGTGCCCCGCGATAGCAGGCCACGCCAAGCGTGCGTGCCGCATCGCTGACTACCGCGTCCGCCGCTTCAGTCGACGTCGCAATCGCGATCGCGTCCAGCTTCCGGGCGAGGCGCAATCTTTTGACAACGCAGCCAAGTACGGTCCCACCACCCAACGGAAGGAGCACTTTGCCCGGTAGCCGCGTACTGCTCATGCGGGCCTGGATCAGAGCCACCGTGGTCACGACAGCTCCGCTCGCAATGCCTCGGCGACCGCATCCTGCTGCCCATCGCTCAGCGCCGCGTACATCGGCAGCGACACGGCGCCTTCGTAGTAGCGCTCGGCCGCAGGGAAGTCACCATTTTTGAAGTTGAGCGCACGATAGTAAGGCTGCAGGTGAACCGGGATGTAATGCACCTGCACGCCGATGCCGCGGGCGCGCAGCCCGTCGAAGACCCTTCTCCGTATGTCCGGCTCAACCTGGATCGGATACAAGTGAAACGATGATTGCCCCTCCGGCACCTGCCATGGGCGCACGACCGGAAGGTTGTCGAGCACCTCATCGTATCGCTGGGCAAGCCGGCGCCGCGCGGAGAGGAACTCTTCAAGTCGGCTCATCTGGCTCAGTCCGAGCGCCGCCTGCATGTCGGTCATTCGGTAGTTGAAGCCAAGTTCCTGCTGCTCGTAGTACCAGGCGCCTTCGCCGGTTCGGCGGAGGTGCGCCGCGTCGCGCACCATGCCATGGGAGCGCAGCATCGAGATTCGCCGATGCAGTTCAGCATCGTTGGTGACCGCCATGCCGCCTTCGCCAGTAGTCAGGATCTTCACGGGATGGAAGCTGAAGACAGTAATGTCTGCCCAGCGGCCACTGCCTACGCGCTCGCCCTTCCACATCGCGCCGATGGCGTGCGATGCGTCCTCGATGATGTGCACGCCAAACCGGCGACACAGCGACGCAATGCGGTCGGCCTCACAAGGCTGGCCGGCGAAGTCCACGGTGACCAGCACGTGCGGCAACCGGTCCTGCTGCGCCGCATTTCCCAGTTTTTCCTCCAGGCGGTCAGCGCTAAGGTTGTAAGTGCGCGGGTCGACGTCGACGAAGTCCACCTCGGCGCCGCAGTAACGGGCGCAATTGGCCGACGCAATAAAGGTGTTGGGCGAGGTCCATAGACGCTTGCCGGAGCCGAGATCGAGCGCAAGGCAGGCGAGGTGCAGCGCGGCTGTGGCGTTGACGACGGCGCAGGCATAAGTCGCGCCGCAGTACGAAGCGACCGCCTGCTCGAAACGGTCGATCGTCGGGCCCTGCGTCAAGAAGTCGGACCGCAGCACGTCGATAACCGCCGCGACGTCGGCATCATCGATCGATTGCCGGCCGTACGGTATGCGAACCGCGGTCATTCGGCTCGGGCGATCAGGTCGCGGATTTCTGGCACCGAAAGAAACCACTCGTTGGTGCCCGAGTTGTACTCGAACTCGCCATCGACTGGCCGGCCGCGCTCACCGGCAGCGTTGCGGCTGAAGTCAGGGTGCTCGTTGAAGCTGATGCTCGGCTGGATCACGTAGTGGTCAGGAAAGTCGAGTGCCAGCCGGGCGTCATCGGCCGTCACCATCACTTCGTGCACTTTCTCGCCAGGGCGGATCCCGGTCTCGCGCGTCGGCAGGCCCGCGCCGATCGCTTCGGCAAGGTCGGTCATGCGGGCCGACGGAATCTTGGGGACGAAGACTTCGCCGCCGTGCATCCGCTGCATACAACGCAGCACAAAGTCCACGCTCTGTTGCAGCGTGATCCAGAAGCGCGTCATCCGCCGGTCGGTGATTGGCAGATCTCGTGCGCCGTCGCTTACGAGCTGACGGAACAGTGGCACGACCGAGCCGCGCGAACCGACCACATTGCCGTAGCGGACCACAGCAAACCGCGTGCGGTCCGTTCCGGCGATGTTGTTCGCGGCAATGAACAGCTTGTCGGACGCAAGCTTGGTGGCACCGTACAGATTGATCGGGTTGGCCGCCTTGTCAGTGGACAGTGCGATGACCTTGTCGATCCCGTTCGCAAGCGCCGCAGTGATGATGTGCTGTGCTCCCATCACGTTGGTCTTGATGCATTCCATCGGGTTGTACTCGGCTGCTGGTACTTGCTTGAGCGCCGCCGCATGGATCACGAAGTCGACATCGCGCATCGCTTGCATCAAGCGATTTTCATCGCGCACATCACCAAGGAAGAATCGTAGTGAGTCGTGGCTGAAGGTCTGCTGCATGTCGTACTGTTTCAGTTCGTCGCGCGAGAAAACGATCAGTCGGCGTGGTGAGTAGCGCTCCAGCACCGTTCGCACGAAGCGCCGTCCGAACGAGCCAGTCGCGCCGGATACGAAGATGGACTTGCCGTTGAGCATCGGATGGGATCCCCAAGCCTTTTGGTCTGTGGCGCCCATGGTTGCGGCGCGGACTCTTGCGGTTTGAGCAGCCGGCCGAGCTTACTGCACCGCGCTGCGCAGGGCGTTGATCGAAGCATTCTGCGGGCAGTCAGACATCCCAAATCGTTAGAATT
Organism: uncultured beta proteobacterium; assembly: GCA_963710675.1. Lineage (GTDB taxonomy): Bacteria > Pseudomonadota > Gammaproteobacteria > Burkholderiales > Burkholderiaceae_F > JACCZX01. The sequence goes on from CAVQBE010000018.1 coordinate 14,245, forward strand.
TCGGCATGATTCACATACCTTGTCCTTGGTAAGAACATTGAATCCGAGCGCGTCTAATCCGGTCGACGGCGGAAAAACAGGGCTCGATTCCTTTGACGACGCACTCGTTTCCATCATCACGCCGGCTTACGAGCGGCAGCGTTCATTGAAGCGACGATCAGCCTCCGTTCAGGCGCAAACCTACCAGAGCTTCGAGATGCTGATCGTCGATGACTGCTCGCCCGATGACACGGCGCTAATCGTGCAGCGGGCCGCAGAGAGCGACACCCGTATCCGTCTGCTGCGCCAAAATCGCAATGCGGGACCGGCGGCAGCGCGCAACCGCGCGCTTGGCCGAAGCGCGCGGCCGTTGGATCGCCTTTCTCGACAGCGACGACCTGTGGTTGCCACGCAAGCTGGAACTGCAGCTGCCATTTCATCTCGCACGAGGCGCAAAGATCTCCTGCACGGATTTCCGTCGCATCAGCGAGAACAGTGTTCGAACCGGCCACCTCGTCGCCGCCCCAGAGTGGCTCGACTACCGCAGGCTACTTTGCAACACCGGAATGCCTACGTCTACGGTTCTCGTCGACCGCAACCTGACCGGTCCGTTTGCGATGAAAGAAACACGTTGCGACGACTATGCGTGCTGGCTCGATCTGCTGCGCCCCGGCGGCTTTGCAATCGGGCTGAGGAAGGACCTGATGCGCTACCGGGTGCTGCAGACGTCGTGGTCACGCAACAAGGTCCACTACTCGCGACACGTCTGGAAGACGTATCGCGAAGTAGAGCGGCTTGGACTCGTGCAGTCGGCGTGGAGCTTCGCCAACTACGCTGTGCGCGGTGTCCGGAAGTACGCTAGGTTCTGACTACGGCGTGCGAACGAACGGCAACGCCGCTGGCGCACGGCAGCGGCCCAATTCATGCATGCACTCGTAACCGGAAGCTCAGGTTTTATCGGCCGCGCGCTTGTGGCCGAGGTGCGCCGTCGCGGACATAGGGTACGGCGTGCGGTGCGCCAGCGGACGCAGCACGACGCAGATCTAGAAGTGGCTGAGGTTGGCGAGCTTTCGGGTTCGACAGACTGGTCGGATGCGTTGCAGGGAATCGACACTGTCTTTCACCTCGCTGCCCGCGTGCATCAAATGGGCGAACGCGGCGCGGATTTCACATCGACGTACCGCCGCGCAAATGTTGAGGCCACTGCTTCGCTTGCTCACGCAGCAATCGCCGCCGGCGCCCGCCGTTTCGTTTTCGTCAGCTCGGTGAAGGTAATGGGCGATGTTTCGGCGAGGCGTCCCTTCGAGGAGTGTGATCCGCCACAGCCGCGCGACGCGTACGGCCGCAGCAAGCTCGACGCAGAACTCACGCTAAATGAGCTCTCCAAGCAGATCGACGTAGTGACCATTCGCCCGCCTCTGGTTTACGGGCCTGATGTCCGAGCCAACTTCCTCAGCCTGCTAAAACTCGCGACTAGCGGATTGCCGCTGCCACTGCGTGCAGCGCGAGCTCGACGAAGCATGGTGTTCATCGACAACCTCATCGATGCTCTGATCGCCTGCGCCAGCCGGCCGCACGTAGCGTCAGCGGCGACCTACTTCGTTTCGGATGGTCACGATCTCTCAGTAGCTGAGCTGATTAGCCGACTGCGTGCAGAGCTTGGTATGGCGCCGCGATTGTGGATATTGCCGGAGCCCATGGTTAACGCGGCAGCGCGCCTGCTCGGCCGCGCGGATGCAGCGCAGCGTTTGTTTGCACCTCTGCAAGTGAATATTGGCCTCATCAGAGGGGAACTCGGCTGGTCCCCGCCTCTGACCGTAAAACAAGGCCTGCGAACTACCCTACGGTGGTACGTGGGTGAACGTTCCACCCGCGCAATCTGAGATGGGCATGTTGCTACCGCCTCTGCTTTGCTTTGTGCTGGTCGCTGCTGCGCTAACACTGCTGCTGCGGTCGGGGCTCGCGGCGCACATTGCCATCGATCTGCCGAACGAGCGTTCGCTTCACGCGGCGCCGATTCCGCGGATCGGCGGCATCGTACTCATTGCTATCGCCCTGACGGTCGCCGCCTACATTGCGCCATCGCTACGCCCGCTTCTATTGGTTGCAGCCCTCCTCGGAGTCGTATCCGCCTGGGACGATCGGCGTAGCTTGCCCGTGCTACTTCGGCTGATGGTTCACCTCACTGCGGCCGCCGGCGCGGTGATTATGTTGCAGATGGATGCCTCGCCCTGGTTCGTAGCAGTCGCCGTGTTGCTGCTGACGTGGGCGATGAACCTCTACAACTTCATGGATGGCTCTGACGGCATGGCGGGCGGCATGGCGGTGCTGGGCTTCGGTGCGCTCGGAATCGCGGCGGTCAGCCCGGCACCGGAGATCGCCGTAACGTGCCTTTGCATCGCTGCAGCCGCCGGTGGCTTTCTTTGGCACAACTTCCATCCGGCGCGGGTGTTTCTCGGTGATGCCGGGTCGATCTCGCTAGGTTTTCTTGCCGGCGGCCTCGGCCTAGCCGGCTGGACGCAAGGAGTGTGGCCGCCGTGGTTTCCGGTGCTGGTCTTTTCACCGTTCATCGTAGATGCCTCGTTGACCCTCGCTGCTCGCCTGCTGCGCGGGAACAAACCGTGGCAGGCACACCGTGAGCACCTTTACCAACGAATGGTCCGCAGTGGCCTCGGTCACGGACGCACAGCGATGCTGTGGTACGCGGTCATGATCGCCGCAGGAGTTACTGCGATTGCTGCACTGTCGTGGCCGATTGGAGCCCAATTCGGGCTTCTGACGGTGTGGACCGCGGTCTACGCTACGGTGTTTGCTTCTACTTGGCGCCTGGGAATCAAACCCGATCAATGAATCGCCGCGTTTCGCGCTTGCTTGCGAACCTGATGTCGCCCCGTTCGGCACTGGTCCTACTGTTCGACCTTGCTGCTGTCGCCGCTGCTTGGCTCCTTGCTTACGCGGTACGCTTCAACTTGGAAGTGCCTAGTGAGTACGCAGTCGCGGCACTTCGTGCACTGGTCTGGGTTTTGCCCATCTACGGCTTCGTGTTCCTGTTGTCGGGTCTGTACCGGGGCGTCTGGCGCTTTGCAAGCCTGTCGGACATGCTGCGCATCACGCGCGCCGCAGCTGTAGGCGGAGCAGGAGTAGCACTAGGCGCCTACCTGCTAAAGATCGATCTGGCACCACCGCGTTCGGTCATTGTGCTGTCGCCCGTGCTGCTTGTGCTGATGATGGGTGGAGCGCGCGCCACGTACCGCGTTTGGAAGGAAGAACAGCACCGCAGCCGCATCCCTGGCACCCGCAAGCCGGTGCTCCTATTGGGAGCCGGTCCTGCCGCGGTGGCACTGGTGCGCGAACTGAACGCGTCGTCGGAGTGGGAACTTGTTGGGTTGCTCGACGATGACGCCGCCAGCCACGGTCTGGAGGTCATGGGTCACAAGCTGCTTGGACCGATCGAAGCACTCCCCGCTTTGGCGGAGCGCCTTCAAGTACGCCACGCGATCATCGCATTGCCCGATGCACCGGCAGAAGTGCGTCAGCGCGCAGCCAGTCTGTGCCTACGGGCCGGCATCCGTGCGCTCACCGTACCGGCGATGGCTGACCTGATTAATGGTCGGGTGACGCTCGCTGCCGTACGTCGCGTTGAACTTGAAGACTTGCTTGGTCGCGAACCTGTACGGATTGAAGTAGATAACGTGCGCATGCTCCTGCGCGGAGGGACCGTGCTGGTGACCGGAGCTGGCGGATCGATCGGATCTGAGTTGTGCAGGCAAATTGCCCGCTTCGCGCCGCGACGCATTGTGTTCTTCGAGCAAAGCGAGTTTGCGTTGTACCGTTTGCAGGAAGAGTTTTCCACCGCGTTTCGTGACGTCGAAACGCTACCGCTCGTCGGCGACGTGAAGGATGCGCGACGGCTTTCGCAGGTGCTGGCGCAGGTCCAACCCACCTTGGTGTTTCACGCCGCAGCCTATAAGCACGTACCTCTGATGGAGGATCACAACGCGTGGCAGGCGATTGTCAACAACGTTTATGGCACTTACGTGCTAGCGAACGAGTGCGGAAAAGCCGGCGTACGCCGCTTCGTATTGGTTTCGTCCGACAAGGCCGTCAATCCGGCCAACGTAATGGGTGCTAGCAAGCGAATGGCCGAGATGGTCTGCCAAGCCTTACAGAACTGCACAAACACAGCAATGATGGTCGTCCGCTTCGGCAACGTTCTCGGAAGCGCCGGCAGCGTGATCCCCAAGTTTGAGGAACAGATCGCTCGTGGCGGGCCTCTCACGGTCACCCACCCCGAGGTCACGCGCTATTTCATGTCGATTCCTGAGGCTGCGCAGCTTGTCCTTCAGGCTGCGGCCATGGGGCAGCGCGGGCAAATTTATGTGCTGGAGATGGGTCGACAAATCCGAATCGCGGAACTCGCGCGCGACATGATCCGGCTTTCCGGTTTGAGTGAGGAGCAGATTCGAATTGAGTACACCGGTTTGCGTCCAGGTGAAAAGCTTTACGAAGAACCGATCAATACGGATGAGCCGTTGCTTCCCACGCCTCACCCAAAGCTGCGCGTGGCGCAGGCATGCGTAGCACACGCCGAACTCGTTCCAGAACTGCTCAGACTAGTAGAGAACGGACCCGCGCTGACTGATGAGCAATCGCGCGATTTGCTTTTGCGCTGGGTACCGGGATATCGACCCGCAGACAATCTGGCCGAGCAGGTTCCGGAGCACGAACGCCACTCCGAAGAAGTACTCATTGCGCCAGTCCGAACTGTATTGCCGGCTGCTTAAGCAGACCGCATAAGCTGCGGCACAGTCGAGGTGACCACGATACGTCTGGGTGGCGCCGCGTCCCAACGCCCTTCTGCCAGCGTGGCAACGCTATCCGGTCTCGTGACGCTCTGGGGCATCTACTTGCTGCTTGCGCCCACGACTGGCTTCGACTGGATTGATTCTTGGCACAACGAGCAGCGCTCGGTTCAGGTTATTTTGTTAGCGCTGACTGGCATGGTGTATGCGGCCATGACCGTGTTCGCGCCGACGCAATGGCGTGAACTCTTAAAGCTGCCGTGGTGGTGGCTGGCATTCCTTGCTATCGGCATCACGTCGGCACTGCGCTCAGCGTTTCCACTGGCGGCGCTGTCCGAAGTGGGATTAGCCACCGCGCTAGGCGCCCTCGTTGCGCTGACAGCAGCGTTGACAAAATCCCGCCCCAGCATGGTTGCTCGGGCAGCCTGCTACTTTGCGCTGCTGATATGCGCCGCACATGTGCTGTCAGTCCTAGTGCGCTTTTGCGCCGCACTGCAGTTTGGAAACGAGATCGACCTGAGCGTCTTCATGTTGGGCTATGCAAATCCGCGCTTTGCAAGCTCGCTTCACGCTTTGTTGATTCCTTTCGTCGCCCTTCTAACTGTAGATACCAGGGAAAGACGAGCGCTGCGAGCGGCCGCATTGTTGGTGCTCTGCCTGCTATGGACAGTGAATCTCGGCTTGGGCACACGCGGCATTTGGTTCGCCTACGGCCTTGCTGTGCCGGCGCTGCTACTGCTGAACCGCAGCAGTCAATCAATCAGGATCGTAGGAGTACTTCTTCTGACAGCGATGATTGGCGGCTTGCTATTTCAGTCGGTGATTGTCGGTGCTGCGCAAGGGGCAGAATCCAGTGCGCTGCCGTTGCTTACCGAGCGACTGCAAACGTTATCGCGGCGCGAAGTGCTTTGGGCGCTCTCGTGGGACGCGACCATTCGAAACCCGCTGCTTGGTTTGGGCCCGATGCACTTCGCCACTTTGGGCAGCGAGGTCGGGGCTCACCCCCATAGCTGGCCGCTTCAGATCGCCTCGGAGTGGGGATTGCCTGCATTGGCTCTGTTGGCTTTCGCACTGGTGTGGAGTGTGGTTCGGGCGCGCAATTCAATAGCCTGGAGTTCGGATTTCAGCATCGCGGCCTTGCTTGCGGCCACCGTTGCGCTCGTCTACGGATTGGTTGATGGCATGTTCGTCATGCCAGTGAGCCAGACTGCAAGTGCACTTGTGCTCGGCTTGTGGCTCGGAAGCACAATGTCAACAAGGCACGACACACCACCTCGTCGATTGAGCAACTCCGTCTTCATCGGAGCTGTTGCAACCGTCGCAACCGCGTCGGTCTGCGGCTACGCCCTATGGAGTTACGGAGATCAAGCCCGATCGATCGCAGCGTTTCGCGCGCAACATCCGGATGCCTGGCTGACTCCGAGGTTCTGGGACCAGGGTCAATTGCTTGATCTCAGATGATGATGAAGGTCAACGATGGGCCGCAAGCTCTGCTCGTATCTTGTCGGCCTTAGGTCCCTCGCTTGCGATACCCTTCAAGATGATTTGCTCGGACTCGAAGTAGCGCTCCGAATTTCTTGAGAAGGCGCGCATACGCTCAACGTGGGGAACGGCCTCATCCACCCGACCAGCGAGCACTAGCAATGTAATGTATCGAGCAATGACTGGAGGGTCGGGCAGCCTGCCAAGCACCCGACGTGTCATCGCGATCGTTTCCTCATAGACTGGTTTCTCGGGACGCATCAGGAAAAGCAATTGCCGCTCGATTTGTGGCTTGAAAAATGTGGCATCGCCGATCTCTAAGAAGCCGACAGAAGCTTCCAGGCTTAGACGCTTATCCTTCTTAGCCTCCTCTTGATAGAGGCGCTGAAAGGCCACCGAGACCCGGTCGTAGTCGAGGACCATGACGGGCACGCAAAGCAAGCCCGCGAGCCCCAGGGGCAGCAAGACCGCGCGCGAATCAATCTGCAACGAGTGTTTCGCCTTGGGTTCAACCAGGCCGACAAGAAAGCCGGTCGGAATGGCAATGAACAGAATCCACAACGGCCATTCGAGGAGGCTGTGGATGCCAATGAGCGCAATGAACAGCGCGACCGTAAGGCGTGCCGGCGATAGCTCTCGTGCGTTTCCGCGAATCCACCAAATACAGAGACATACCAGCGCAATTGCAATGGGCACGCCAAACTCGGCGGCGACTTGCAGAAATACGTTGTGAGCATGCTGCGTACTTAGCGTGTCTTCGCTTGCTTCGCTCACCCAGTATTGACCGCTCGGATAGTTCCCCGTTCCAACACCAAGGACAGGGTTCTGAAGAATTACCTTTAGAGCATCAACCCACAAAACAATCCGGTACTGGTATGTCGACCCCCAAAGTCGATCACCCACTGTTGTGGCCACTTCAACGTTCTGCATCAGCAGCGGTCCCGCGATCCAGCCGAGGCCGTAGCCGAGGAAGATGCAGGTCACGACGGCTAGTGCGAATCTGCGTTGAAGCATTTCATACTTCGCAGACGCAACCAGCATGGCCGCCGCGACAACGACAATCATCATCAAGCCCATTCGCGACAAAGTCAGCGCAATACCCGCCGCGAAGACGCCCACGAGGACGCAACCAAGCAGGCGAGCGCGGAGTCGAAACAAGTACACGGCACCGACCAGAGCCAGTGCGAGGTACAAGGCAAGATGATTGGGCTGTCCGAGATTGGCCACCGTCTGCAGTGACGAGCTGCGTTCCAGGCGGAATACGAGCAAGCGTGAGATAGTCGAAATGTCAAGAACTTGTAGCACTTGAACAACGAACGAGACTAACCCCCCCACGACGAGAGCGCCGCAAACGGCTGTAACGGCGAGCGTCTGCCAGGCTTCCTTCGCAAACCAGCGCCCGAGGCAGTAAGCGGACAGGACTGCAATAACCCACATGGCAAGAGATTTCAGCTGATACGAGTAATCCAGCCAACCCAGCAGGTCGTGGAGCAGACCGAGTGACAAAATTGATAGCAAGAAAACAGGGATTGGCCAGGAGACCTTGAGTCGACCTCCGCAAAAGCCTGCGGCGATCAATGCCGATGCCAGAAGAATTACTGACAGCAGTTCGCAGTCGAAGGAGGCTATTGGCGGTCGACGTATTGGGGCGACAAATGGCAAGCAGAAGAGCGCGGCTACAAGTGACAAGGCAGTCCATCGAGCTACCCATCCGAACCTAGATAGGGTGACGCTTTCAGATCCGGCCGCCATGGCCACGATCTCATGCCTCGCCACTGCGTGCGGGCTCAAAGCTCGGGGATCACCTTTCATTTAAAGCCTCGAAAGACGCCAAGACAACTGCGTTCTGCTGATGAGATGCGGATCAGTTGGGGACCGATCATTCGCCTGCTCGCCCCGGTCGGCGCCATGCCAGGCGCACGAAAAAAAGAAGGCCGCTTGTAGCGGCCCTCGTACCCGTACGAAAATAAGGTTATGTACCGACGCCGGTCCTGCTGCGGTTGCACGCCGTATTAACGAATGCCCACATTACAGCGTTGTTGTTCGAGGTCGGTGTGACCGTAACTGAACAAGTTCCTGCCGCCGCAGTACCAATGAGAGTTAACACTCCACCTGTATAGTTGGCGCTGGCAAGGTTAGCAGTCGCCGGAATGCTGAAGCCGGTCGACAAAAACCCGTTTGACATCAGGGTAGCGGTCGCATCGCAGGGCGGACTAGCCGCACCGGCATCAGCGTTAAATTGCATACATTCCCCAATCGCTTGCTTGATCTGCCCAGCCGAAGAAAAGTTGTCCGACCAACGGCCGCGGATGAGAT
>CAVQBE010000019.1:0-215611 GCA_963710675.1 uncultured beta proteobacterium
AGCGGCTGCGGCGACACCGCGACGACGATCGTCACAGAGACAGGGGCGCCTATACAGGCGCCGGCGCCGACGCGCCAACGGTCGCCATCGACCAATACCTGTGATCAGCTGGCGGCCTGGCGCGACTCGCACATCGGCTCGACTTCGTCGTTCGGTGACGTCAGCGATCGGCGAGGTGGTCGGACCCGAGCAGTTTTCCTCCAATCATCCGTCCATAAAGGGGCCGGCGCATCCGGGCCGAGTTCGGACAGAAACGGCGTGAAGGAGGTCAAACCATATAGTCGCCCTCCAACAAGGATTCGCTTTCTTACTACGGCGCCACCTCGAAGAGCATCTGCTATAGGAAGCATCGTGCGGACTGATCACAAGAACAGATGTTGCACGAGTGACCGCGACGTAGAAGAGCCTCCGCTGTTCCTCGAGTTTGGCATTCTGAATTTCCGGCGCATCGGCTTGGTCTATATAAGGAAGGGTCCCTGCCATGCAGCCGGCGATAACAACAAGGTCACGCGTAAGTCCTTTCGATTTGTGCAGGCTCATTACCTGAATCACGTCGCTATCACTACCCGGCAATTCCGGCTGTGTGATCGCCTCGCGCAGTTCATTGAGAATGTCCTTCGGGTCGGGAGTTGCGAGTGCGATCGCCTGTGCCGTAACTCGAACGTCCAGAACATCAGAATCACCTGCAGGCCATAAGGCGTCCACGAGTGCCAAACCTGTTAGTCCGCTAAGCGCTCCCAAGCGGATCTGCAGAAGATTCCACCGATTGATCAATGGCTTCGCGCGCGGTATCGTGATCGTTCCACTGGCCAGTGCTTTTAAAGCATCGTCGAGAGCGGTTCCCGTTGCTTCGCAGTACTGGCGCACCCGCCTCATGGCACCTGCCCGATGCGTATGTGATTAACGGAAGCCAGGCGCGCAGCGCAGCTCGATCCGAGGCATTGATCAAGAGAGTGAGAAGGCAGAAACCCTAGCGGCCTTCGGAGACTTCAATGCATCCTCCTGAAAGTAACTGAGCGCGTTTCTCTTGCGATCGATCAGTGCCTCTTTTATCGCGTTGCCAATAAATCTTCGAGGTGTGAGCACGAGAACGCGACCCGCATTTACTGTCGGATGACTAGTGAGATAGTGGTCAATGAAATCCGCTACAGCCTTCACCTCCTCTTCGAGCGTCGTGTGTTGGACGATCCAGACCGACGCAGCAACCCGTGTTGGATCGGGTTTAAGTGGAGACGGGCGACTCGTATGAGGATCGTGTGAAATGAGAGCATTGCTAATTGCCACGACATTGGGAGGACATCTGCGGCATTCTTCGATCGTGTAGGCCTTGGCGGTCGGGACCTCAGCTGGAAAGGTCCGGATTCCATCGGGGTTTGCATGGCGAAAGCTGTAAATGGATTGGTTATCGTCGCCAATCACAAGAAGCGCGCTTTTTCCCGCCATGAGCTTTACGAGGCTCTGATCTGCTTTATTCAAATCCTGATACTCATCGACAAGGACGTGCTCTAGCGGTGGCAACGCTGGAACAGCTGGATTGGCTCTCACGAATTCGAGCGTCAGAGGAACTAGTTCTCCAATGAGCATCGCTTGATAGAAACGCAGCCAGGTGATGAGATCATTCTCGAACTTCTGGTCTTCTGCGCTTTTGGCATGCCCTGGATCTTCATGTTGAAGGCGCGCCCAAGCTGCTTCATATGCAGCCAAGAGCTCCCTAGTCTTTCGTTTGCCGCCAAAAAGGCCGGCAAGGTCGATCTCTAGGCAATCGATTTCGAACTGCATCAGAGGTCGTGGCGAACGGCTGGTGAAGTCAAATGCTTGCTGGGTAGCTAGTATCGAAAAGCAAAGAGAATGCAGCGTGGAAGCCTGGACGTCGGCCGCTCCCGTTACTCCTAGCGCAGAGAGTTGCTCGCGTAAGTCCCGCGCCGCTGTCCGAGTGAACGATACTGCAAGAATCTTTTTTGGCGCGACCCCTTCTTCCAACAAGCGCGCGACACGACGCATCATTGCGAACGTCTTGCCAGTCCCCGGGCCGGCTAGAACGTGAAGTATCTCAGCTGGATCCGCAGCTACATCTTTATGAATTCCAGTTAGACCAGTGTCCCAAGTCGGCATTGTTTAACCTGGGTAACGACCTGACAATAGACAGGGCAGCGCGAAGATTAAATACTTGCATCCCTCGAGTGGTCGCTGAGTTGCCCCACGAAATCGTCGTTTCTCGCGAACCCGAATGCACCTGAAGCTGGACCAATTTGCGACTCTAGCCCCGATCGTCTATCGTGAGCCTCGCGTTGGGGGTACTGCGTCGGTCGACGCGGTTGAGAGAGTCCCCGGAACCTGATGCGGTTAAGACCGCCGGAGGAAAACGATGAGCGCTAATCCGAAATTCCTGGCCGCGACGGCGCAGGTTGATCAGGCGGCGATCCAGCCGCTGCCGAAATCCCGCAAGATCTATATAGAAGGGTCGCGCGCCGACCTGCGCGTGCCCGTGCGGGAGATCACGCAAAGCGAGACGTCGGCGTCGTTCGGCGCCGAGCCGAATCCGCCGATCGTTGTTTATGACACGTCGGGGCCGTACACCGATCCGACGGTGAAGATCGATATTCGCTCGGGCCTTGCGCCGCTGCGCGCGCGCTGGATCGCAGAGCGCGCCGACACCGAAGAGCTCGCCGGGTCCGACGTCGCGCTTCGGCGTCGATCGGCTGAACGATCCGAAGCTTGCCGAGCTGCGCTTCAATTTGCATCGGCATCCGCGTCGCGCGCGCAGCGGCGCGAATGTCACGCAGATGCACTACGCGCGGCGCGGCATCGTCACGCCGGAGATGGAGTTCATCGCGATTCGCGAGAACCAGCGGCTCGACGGGCAGCCGGCGGCGGTGCTGCGCCAGCATCCGGGCCAGTCGTTCGGCGCGCAGCTGCCGCAGACGATCACGCCCGAGTTCGTGCGCGACGAAGTCGCGCGCGGCCGCGCGATCATTCCGGCCAACATCAATCATCCGGAAATCGAGCCGATGATCATCGGCCGCAATTTTCTGGTGAAGATCAACGCCAATATCGGCAACTCTGCGGTCACGTCTTCGATCGGCGAAGAAGTCGAGAAGATGACATGGGCGATCCGCTGGGGCGCGGACACGGTGATGGATCTGTCGACCGGCAAGCACATTCACGAGACGCGCGAATGGATTCTGCGCAATTCGCCGGTGCCGATCGGCACGGTGCCGATCTATCAGGCGCTTGAAAAAGTCGACGGCAAAGCCGAAGAACTGACGTGGGAAATATTTCGCGACACGTTGATCGAGCAGGCCGAGCAGGGCGTCGATTACTTCACGATCCACGCCGGCGTGCGGCTGCCGTTCATCCCGATGACCGCGAAGCGCCTGACCGGCATCGTGTCGCGCGGCGGCTCGATCATGGCCAAGTGGTGCCTCGCGCATCACCGCGAATCGTTTCTGTACGAGCGATTCGAAGACATCTGCGAGATCATGAAGGCGTACGACGTGTCGTTCTCGCTCGGCGACGGGCTGCGGCCCGGATCGATTCACGACGCCAACGACGAAGCGCAGATGGCCGAGCTGGCGACGCTCGGCGAGCTGACCACGATCGCGTGGAAGCACGACGTGCAGACGATGATCGAAGGGCCGGGCCACGTGCCGATGCACCTGATCAAGCACAACATGGACGAGCAGCTGCGGCTGTGCCACGAAGCGCCGTTCTACACGCTGGGCCCGCTGACGACCGACATCGCGCCCGGCTACGACCACATCACCAGCGCGATCGGCGCCGCGATGATCGGCTGGTACGGCACCGCGATGCTGTGCTACGTGACGCCGAAGGAGCACCTCGGGCTGCCGAACAAGAAGGACGTCAAGGACGGCATCATCGCGTACAAGATCGCCGCGCACGCCGCCGATCTGGCGAAAGGGCATCCCGGCGCGCAGGTGCGCGACAACGCGCTATCGAAGGCGCGCTTCGAGTTTCGCTGGGACGACCAGTTCAACCTCGGCTTCGATCCCGATACGGCGAAGGACTTTCACGACGAGACGCTGCCGAAAGACTCGATGAAGACCGCGCACTTCTGCTCGATGTGCGGCCCGCACTTCTGCTCGATGAAGATCACGCAGGACGTGCGCGAGTACGCGGCGAAGCAGGGGCTGGATGTTGAAACGCAGGCCGACGAAGCGCTGAAAAAGGGAATGCAGGAAAAAGCGGTCGAGTTCGTCAAGAAGGGCTCGGAGATCTATCACCGCGCCTGAGCGCCTTCCGTCCGAGCTGATGTTGCACGCTGTTAAAGCGCGGCGTTGAAGCGCCTTCGCTGCGTACAATCTTTTGCTTTCGCATCCGTTGAATCACCAACTTGAAGAACCAGAAGCTCGTTGTCGGCGACGCTGCTGCTCGTCTTGCTCGCCGGCGGCGGGTGGTATTGGTGGTCGAACCGTCAGGCCGATGCGCCGGCGTATCGCACCGCCAAGGTCGAGCGCGGGCCGATCACCGCAACGGTTTCTTCCACCGGCACGCTCAATCCGGTCACCTCGGTGCAGGTCGGCACGCAGGTGTCCGGCCAGATCCAGCAGCTGTTCGTCGACTTCAATTCGCCGGTAACAAAGGGCGAGCTGATCGCGCGCATCGACCCCGAGACGTTCACCTATCGCGTTGCGGCAAGCCGAAGCCGATCTCGAATCGGCGCGCTCGAGCGTGGGGCGCGCGCAGGTCGCGCAGGTGATCGCGGATCGCGATCTTGACGCGCACGAAGGAGCTGGTGGCGCGTAACTTCGTTTCGCCGGCCGAGCTCGATCGCGCGCAATCGACGTTCGATCTGGCCGCCGCCGAAGTGCGTACCGCGCAGGCGGTCGTGCAGCAGCGTGCTGCGCAGGTGGCGACGGCGCGCGTCGATCTGTCGCGCACCGAGATTCGCGCGCCGGTCGACGGCGTGGTGATCAAGCGCAGCGTCGACGTCGGGCAGACGGTCGCGGCGAGCCTGCAGGCGCCCGAGTTGTTCGTCATCGCCAAGGACCTGCGCGACATGCAGGTCGATACGTCGATCGACGAGGCTGACGTCGGCCGCATCAAGAGTGGGCTGCGCGCGACGTTTACCGTCGATGCGTTCCCGGGCCGGCAGTTCTCTGGCGAAGTCCGCAGCGTGCGCAAGGCGCGCAGAACGTGCAGAACGTCGTCACCTATATCGCGATCATCTCCGCCAATAACGAGCGCGGCGAACTGATGCCGGGCATGACGGCCAACGTGCGCATCGTGACCGACACGCGCGACTCGGTGCTCAAGGTGCCGAACGCCGCGCTTCGCTTCCGCCCCGCGGGCGAGAACGCAGCGGCGAAGAGCGAGGCCGCGAAGAGCGACAGTCCGGGCAAGGCCATGCAAGGCGCGGACGCCGGTGCCAGCAAGGGCGGCGCGGGCGGCGGCGGGCAACTGAACCAGTTCCGCGAGCGGATCGTCACCGAATTGAAGATGGATGCCGAGCAGCAGCAGCAGCTCGATCCGATCTTCGCCGAGATGCGCAACAAGTTCATGGGCGCTGCGCGATCTGCCCGAGGAGGCACGCGCGCGGCAGAGCGCGGCGATTCGCTCCGACATGCGCGCGCGCGTCGAAGAAATTTTGAAGCCCGAGCAGAAAGCGCGCTACGCCGAGATCATGGCCGAGCTCGGCGGGCGCGCAGGCGGCGGCCAGACCACGCGCGGGCGCATTTACCTGATGGACAGCGGCAAGCCGAAGCGCGATCGAAGTGCGCGTCGGCTTATCGGACGGCGCGATGAGCGAAGTCGCGGGCGACGGAGTGGCCGAAGGAGCCGAGGTCATCGTCGGACTGCAGGGCAGGTGCAGCGCCGGGCGCCCCGCACAGAAAGGCCCGGCGCGCCGAAGATGATGTTCTGATGGCCCGAGCCGCTGATCCAGGTTGCCGATCTGACCAAGGACTACGTGCTTGGCGGCAACGTCGTGCACGCGCTCGCCGGCGTCTCGATGGAGATTGCCGCGGGCGAGTTTGTCGCGGTGATGGGGCCATCGGGTTCGGGCAAATCGACGTTCATGAACATGGTCGGCTGTCTCGATCGTCCGACGTCCGGCAGCTACTGGCTGGCCGGCGAAGACGTCGCGCGCATGAACGCCGACGATCTGGCCGCGGTGCGCAACGGCGCATCGGCTTCGTGTTCCAGCAATTCAACCTGCTGGCGCGCACCAGCGCGCTCGAGAACGTCGAGCTGCCGCTGATGTATGCCGACGTGTCCGCAAGCGACCGGCATGCGCGCGCGTTGGACAAGTTGAAGCAGGTCGGGCTCGGCGAGCGCGCCGATCATCAGCCCTCGCAACTGTCGGGCGGCCAGCAGCAGCGCGTGGCGATCGCGCGCGCGCTCGTCAACAACCCGGCGCTGATTCTCGCCGACGAGCCGACCGGTGCGCTCGACTCGCGCACCAGCGTCGAGATCATGGCGCTGCTGCAGGAGCTCAACGCGCGGCGGCATGACGATCGTGCTCGTGACGCACGAGCAGGACATGGCCGCGTTTGCCTCGCGCGAGGTCCATTTCCGCGACGGCAAAGTGGTCAGCGATCCAGCGGCAGAGACCGCGCTCCGCGCGCGATTCGCTCGCTGAACTGGACGCCGGAGTTGCAGCATGAACGCATTGATGGTGCTGCGCGTCGCGCTGAAGGCGCTGCGCGTCAACAAGCTGCGCATCGAGCCTGACGATGCTCGGCATGATCATCGGCGTGGCCGCGGTGATCGCAATGCTCGCGATCGGCGGCGGCGCGCAGGAGCGGGTGCGCGAGCAGATCAAGAATCTCGGCTCGAACTTGATGCTGATTTTTCCGGGCTCGACGACGACCAGCGGCGTTCGCCTCGGCGCCGGCGCTGCGCAAACGCTGACCGAAGAAGACGCGCTGGCGATCGCGGTCGAGGTCGAGGGCGTGATCGTCGCTGCGCCGTCGGTGCGCGGCTCGGGCCAGGTGTCGGCCGGCAACGCCAACTGGGCGACGCAGTATTTCGGCACCAACAACGATTACCTGATCGCGCGCGACTGGCCGCTGGCGTCGGGCCGTTTGTTCGAACCGGCGGAGATCTCGTCAGCCGGGAAGGTCGCGCTGATCGGCCAGACCACTGCGACGCAACTATTCGGCGATCTCGATCCGATCGATCAGGTGATTCGTGTACGCAAGGTGCCGCTGACGATCATCGGCGTGCTCGATCGCAAGGGCCAGAACGCGCTCGGCCAGGATCAGGACGACATCGTGCTGATGCCGCTCGCGACGGCGCGCAACCGGGTGCTCGGGCAGACGCAGGGACGGCAGCGCCGCATCAACACGATTTCGGTCAAGACGGCAGACGGCGTTGACATGAAGGGCGTCGAGGAGAAGAATTCGAGAGCTGCTGCGCCAGCGCATGAAGGTGCAGCCAGGCGCCGACGAGCCGTTCACCATTCGTAACCTGACCGAAATCCTGCAAGCGCAGGAGCAGGCGAGCCGCGTGTTGACGTTGCTGCTCGGTGCGGTCGCGTCGGTCAGCCTGCTGGTCGGCGGCATCGGCATCATGAACATCATGCTGGTCAGCGTGACCGAGCGCACGCGCGAGATAGGTTTGCGCATGGCGGTCGGCGCGCGCGGCGTAGACATCTTGAAGCAGTTCCTTGTCGAAGCGATCACGCTTTCGATGATCGGCGGCGCGCTTGGCATCCTCCTCGGCGTCGGGGCATCGTTTGCGGTTGGCGAGTTTGCCAACTGGCGCACCGAGATCACGCCGTCGGCGATCCTTCTCGCTGTCGGGTTTTCGGGCGCAATCGGCATATTTTTCGGTTTCTATCCGGCGCGCAAAGCGTCGCAGCTGTCTGCCGATCGAAGCGCTGCGGTACGAATAACGGCTTGAATGCAAAAAGGCGTCTCGGCGACGCCTTTATTGCGTTCTTGTATTAGCGGCGATGCGCGAGCATCGCAGGATGCTTGTCCGCATTGCCCTGCCCGTTGCGCGAAACCTCATTGCTTGCCTGGCGCTGGCACTGATGGCAAGTGCCGCTGCCGCAAATTCATTTGTCGACGCTTTCAGCGAAATGGATCTGCATCGACGGCTTTGGATGGCCGCCATCGGCGGATTCAGTCTTGCCGCGGCGTTCGCAATGCTGGCGTTCGAGCTGCGATCACGCCGGATCTCAATTGCGCTGCGCCGCCTGACTGATCTCGCTGCCTCCGTCGACGGCCGGTTGCCGGAGGAAACGCGCCGGCAGCGCATAGGGACCGAGCTGACACGGCTATCGGACGAAATTCTGTATTCATCGCAGCGCATGGGGCGCGAAAAGCGCGAACTTGCCGCCAGGGCGGCTACATGGGAGGCGATCTTTGCTGCATCACTCGAGGCATCGATCGCGCTCGACAAGGCAGGCGTGATTACGCACGTCAACCCGGCGGCCGAGCGATTGCTTCGCGTCACCGCCGCAGGAAATCGTCGGCAAGTCGTTGGTCGACGTAATGTTGCCGCCAACGCATCGTTCGCCGGACAACGCCAACTTCGCAGGTGACTTGGCGGGCGGGCGCGCATCAGGTCGTCGCCAGGAACTGGTTGCGCAGCGGCATGATGGTCGTCAGTTTCCGCTTGAGGTGTCGGTTGCCGAATTCAAGAATGGAACTGAGATTGGCTACATTGTCAGCGCGCGCGACATATCGACGCATCGTCGGCTTCGGGCCGAACTTGCCCGTGCGCGTGAAATTGCTCCCGACGCTTCGGTCAAATCGGCGCCACGAGCCGGCTACACGCTCGAGGAGATCTGCGGCGAGCCCATCCGGCGGCTGGCGGCACGCGCGCAGCGCAAGGGGCTGCGTTTTCGATACGAGGACATGGAGTTGCAGGGCCTTGCACTGATCGGTAACGCAGCACGACTGCGCCGCGTGCTCGCCAATTTGATCGACAGCTCCCTGCAGGTTTGCGAATCCGGCGAGTTGATCGTTCACCTGACGCTGATCCCGCTGGAAGACCAGGAGTTGCGCCTGTCCGGGTCGGTCACGGCCACCGGAATGACTGACGAGCAGGCTGCGATGATGGTGCAACCCTATGTCGTGCAGCCGTTCGCGGGTTCCGGTCTCAGCAGTGCGGTCACCGATCGACGGATCGAATTTTTTGGGGCGCGAGTGATGGTTTCGCGTGCCGCAGGCGGCGGGATCACGTTCCAGTTCAACCAGCGGTTCGAAGCAGACTTGTCTCGTCTGTCAATCGATCTGTCCGCGACGGTCCCGACGAGCGGAACAGCAACCGGAACAGCAACCGGGGCAGCAACCGGGGCAGCGAGCGGAACAGCGACCAACGCCGGAGCGGCGCGCCACAAGGCGCCGCCGATATCCCAACCCAGTGACGAGGCGGACTTCAAGCGCGCGGCAGTCAGGCTGCGCAAGAATGCCGAGAAAATCAATCTGGGCGCACTGTGGGCAGAAGCGCATCGGCTCACAAGCGCATGGCAGCGCCACGCGGCAGCTGGCAGGAACGGCGACGCAGGACTCGTCAGCGCGTTATCCCACGCGGCGCGCGGGGGCGACACGACGAGCGCCATTTTGCTCGCCCGCAAACTCGCCGATGCGCTTGAGCGCGTGGCCGCGCACTAGCGCAACGGCGGATGCATCACGCTAACATCGCGCCCGATGGAATTCCTGACTCTCGTCAAGGCGGCGATCCTGGGCATCGTCGAAGGCCTGACGGAGTTCCTTCCGATTTCATCGACGGGGCACCTGATCGTTGCCAGCTCGCTGCTGAAGTTCACTGGCGAAAAAGTCGCGACGTTCGAGATTGCGATCCAAACCGGCGCGATGTTTGCGGTGATCTGGGAGTATCGGGCGAAGCTGTGGGCGACAGTTGCGGGAATTCTTCGCGAGCGCACCGCGCAGCGGTTTGCGATCAACGTCGCAATCGCGTTCGCGCCGGCAGTCGTCTTTGGTCTGGCGTTGGGTGGGTTGATCAAGGCGCGACTCTTTCATCCGGTGCCGGTTGCCCTTGCGTTCGTCATCGGCGGATTGATCATTCTGTGGGTCGAGCGGCGCCATCACCGCGCGTTCGGCGAGCGCGATCTTCAGGGCGCGCGCGTCTCGAGAGTCGAATCGGTCGACGACATGTCGCCGCTTGACGCGCTCAAGGTGGGACTGGTGCAGTGTGCTGCGCTGATTCCGGGTACCAGCCGCTCGGGCGCAACGATCATCGGCGGCATGCTGTTCGGCATGTCGCGCAAGGCGGCGACGGAGTTCAGTTTCTATCTGGCAATTCCGACGCTGATAGGCGCCGGTGTCTATTCGATGTGGAAGCAACGCGGCCTGTTCGTCGACGCTGACATACCGGTGTTCACAACAGGGCTGATCTTCGCGTTCGTCTCTGCGTTGATTTGTATCCGCTGGCTAATTCGCTATTTGACGACGCATGACTTCACGGTCTTCGCGTGGTATCGAATCGCGTTTGGTGGGGTCATCTTGTTGACCTCATATCTCGGCTGGGTTGACTGGGCTCGATGACGGGCGAAGCCGACAAGTGGCGGGCAGTGGATCTGACGCTTGCAATTGCAGCGGCTGTGATCGTGGCCTATGGCGTGTTGGTGCTCGACTGGTCGGTGTTCGTGGTGATCGCGCTCTTCTGGTTTGAAAATGTGGTGATCGGTTTGCTCAACGTCGCGAAGATGCTGATTGCCGGCGCTCGCATCGGCAGCTTCGGTTTGATCGCGGCGCTGGCACTCGCGACGTTCTTTACGGTGCACTACGGCATGTTCACCGTTGCTCATGGGGTATTCGTCGCATCGCTGTTCGGCAAGGCGGAGCTGGGTGCGTTGAGCGGATTGTTTGCGCCGCTCGGCCGCATGCTTGGTTATCTGTTGACCGATCGGGATGGCTGGTTTGCAGCGGCGGGCATCGCTCTGCTGCAGGCTGCCTCTTTTTTTCGTTGGTGGAGCACGACGCGTGACGCGCCAGTTGCGCTTCCTAACCTGATGTTCGCGCCGTACGGCCGCATCGTTATCCTGCACGTGACTGTCATTGCCAGCGGCATTCTCGTTGAAATGCTGAAGCAGCCAGTGCTTGGGGCGTTGCTGCTGATTGCGCTGAAACTGGCGTTCGACATCTCCTCCGTCAGCAGCGCAAGCGCCGGAAGAGGCCCGTTGCAGCTTCCACGCGCACGGAGTTTGTTCATTTCGCGGGAAGACGATGCAACACGGCCGTGATGAAGTGCAGGAGCTATGTGCGCTGCTGCGCTCGCGGTTTCCGATCATTCTGATTGCCTCGCACGAGGAGCCACGCATTCTCGAGCTGCTTGCCAAGGCTGCAAACCTGGAGAATCAGGTGCTGATGACGTGGAGCATCACGTGCGGCGTCCGCCGCCACGGCAAGGAAGAAGCGATTTATCAAACCAACGATCTGCTCGATGTACTGAAGCACATTGACAAGACCGCGCAAAACGGCATCTACGTGCTGTGCGATGCGCATCCCGGATTCAAAGATCCGATCTCGATGCGGCTGATCCGCGAGATCGCGCTGTCGCACTCCAAAACCGCTCGTACGCTTGTATTCATCAGCCCGCGGCTCGACGAGTTGCCTTCCGAAGTGCTTCGACTGTCTGCGCATTTTCATCCGCAGCTTCCCGATCGCGATGCGATTCGCGCGATCGTCAACGAGGAAGCGAAGCGTTATGAGAATCAAACCGGCGAAAAGCCGCGCGGCGACAAACAGGCCCTCGAGATGCTGATCATGCATCTGCTGGGCATGGAGCAGGACGACGTAAGGCGGCTGGTGCGCCAGGCGCTGCGCGACGATGGCGCAATCAGCCAGGACGATGTGCGGCGCGTGCTCGTAACCAAGTACGAGGCGCTCGGCGGCGCAGCGTCACTGGCCTACGAAGAAAGCAAGGTGAAATTCAATGATGTCGGCGGTCTCGCTCGACTGAAGCACTGGATATCGTTGCGGCGCAAGCCGTTCCTGGATCCAAGTGCTGCGAATGTTGATCGACCGAAAGGGATCGTGCTGCTTGGTGTGCAGGGTGGCGGTAAAAGTCTGGCGGCGCGTGCGGTGGCAGGTGAATGGGGTGTGCCGTTGATGCGGCTCGACTTTGGTGCCCTTTACAACAAGTATTACGGTGAGACCGAGCGCAATCTGCGCAATGCATTCGCCGCCGCAGAAGCGATGTCGCCGTGCGTCCTGTGGGTTGACGAGATCGAAAAGGGAATTTCGGTCGACAGCGGTGATGGGGACGGTGGCGTATCGCGCCGCGTGCTCGGAAGCCTTCTTACCTGGATGTCGGAGCGCACCGAACCGGTGTTCATCGTTGCGACGTCAAACGATATTTCGCAGCTGCCTCCGGAACTGGTCCGCAAGGGACGCTTTGATGAAATCTTCTTCGTCGATTTCCCGAGCGACGAAGCGCGAGTTCAGATTGCGGGCATTCATTTGAAAAAGCGCGGATACGACCCGGCGCAGTTCGATGTCGCCGGCCTCGCCAGGTTGTCCGAAGGCTATTCAGGCGCCGAGATCGAACAAGCGATCGTTTCGGCGTCGTTCGAAGCGCGTGCTCGCAATGAAGCGCTGCGTCCAGCCGATATTCTTGCCGAGATCGAGCGCACTCGCCCACTGTCGGTCGTGATGGCCGAGAGGATTGACGAGTTGCGGGCGTGGGCTGCCGATCGCGCGGTCTTCGCCGACGACGATCCGGGCGCGTCACAGTCTTCGGGCGAAAATTAGGTCATAAGCCGCGTGGCCGAGGCGCTCTCCGCGCGCATGGAATTTGGTTACCGGCCGTGCGCACATAGGGTTTCGGGAAGTTGACGAGTAGCCGTCGTGCAAATTGACGAGCTTCGATTCTCCTGACAGCACTTGAAGGGCTTGCGCTGCGTAATCTTCCCAGTCCGTTGCGAAATGGACGTACCCGCCGGGCTTGAGCCGGGCCGCAAGCGTTGCGACGAACGCGGGTTGCAGCAAGCGCCGCTTTTGGTGCCGTTTTTTCGGCCACGGGTCGGGAAAGAAAATATGGATGCCCGCCAGCGAGCTCGGTGCGATCATGTCGCGGACGACTTCAATGGCGTCGTGGTGCACGATACGAACGTTGGTAAGGTGATGCTCGTCAACGCCTTTGAGCAGCGCACCGACGCCTGCAGAAAAGACTTCTACGCCGAGAAAATTGATATCGGGCCGTGCTTGCGCGATCGCCACCGTCGTCTCGCCCATGCCGCATCCGATTTCGAGAACCGTTGGCGCGTCACGGTCGAACAGGCGAGCAAGATCGACGTGTATGGCCGAATAAGGAACGCCGAAGGTCGGCAGCAGCTGGTCAAACGCGTGCCGCTGCGCTTGAGTGATGCGCCCACGCCGCAACGTAAAGCTGCGAATGTGCGGGTGTGCTGACTCGCCCGCCATCGAGCCCTCGGACGAACGTTGCGGCGCGGCGTCGACGCTAGCGAAAGGCCGACTGTTCAAGCCGCTTTGCTCGGTGCGATAACGCCGCTGGTGGGTGAGCTCGGGCTCGCGCTGTAGAGTTTTTTTGGCATGCGGCCGGCGAGAAACGCTTCGCGTCCGGCTTCAACGGCTTTGCCCATAGCACTTGCCATTTTTATCGGATGCTTTGCGTGCGCAACTGCAGTGTTCATCAGCACTCCGGCGCAGCCGAGCTCCATCGCAATCGTCGCATCGCTTGCGGTGCCGACGCCGGCATCGACAATGACCGGCACGGTGGCCTTCTCCAGGATCAGTTGAATATTCCAGGGATTCAGAATACCCATGCCCGAGCCGATCAATGAGGCCAGCGGCATCACTGCCACGCAACCGATCGACTGCAGCGTTTGCGCTTGAATCGGATCGTCGCTGCAGTAGACCATCACTTCAAAACCTTCGCGTACCAGTTGCTCGGCCGCCTTGATCGTCTCGGGCATGTTCGGATACAAAGTCTGCGGATCGCCCAGCACTTCGAGCTTGGTCAGCGCGTGGCCGTCGAGCAACTCGCGCGCCAGCCGCAGCGTACGTACGGCGTCGTCGGCTGTGTAGCAGCCGGCGCTGTTCGGCAACATCGTGTACTTCGAGGGCGGCAGCACGTCGAGCAGATTGGGCTCGCCCCGCGTCTGGCCGATGTTGGTGCGGCGGATCGCAACCGTAATGATCTCTGCGCCGCTGGCCTCGACCGCTAATTTCGTTTGGCTAAGGTCCTTGTACTTTCCGGTGCCGAGCAGCAATCGTGATTTGAAGCTGCGCGCGCCAATGATCAGGTCGTCGTTCATCAACCGCCTC
This sequence comes from uncultured beta proteobacterium, assembly GCA_963710675.1. Lineage (GTDB taxonomy): Bacteria > Pseudomonadota > Gammaproteobacteria > Burkholderiales > Burkholderiaceae_F > JACCZX01. The sequence goes on from CAVQBE010000019.1 coordinate 14,223, forward strand.
CTACCGCGATCACGATCTCGAGCCGATCGCCGGTGTTGAGCTCGGTCGAACCGTGCAGGCTCTTCGGCACGATCTCGCCGTTACGCTCGACGGCGACACGCTTGCCTGCCGTATCGAGCCTCGTAAGCAGCTGCGCGACAGTGGTCGACTGCGGCACATGGTGCGTACTGTCCATTTACCGCAACCGAGATAGAAGTCGTGTTCATGTTGCAGCAGTTTGCATTAGCTTTGGAGCGGGTGATGGGGATCGAACCCACGTCTTGAGCTTGGGAAGCTCAGGTCCTGCCATTGAACGACACCCGCGCATCCGAAAATCGAGCCAGGCCACAATTTACATCAGGGTTAGCGCGAACGCAGGCGCTGTAAGCAACTAGGCATGGCACGCGACTAAGCCCCCGACTTCAAGCGGTTTGCGTGAAGTCGGGGACGGGCGGGTTGTTGACCTAGGTAGCGCAATCCGATCGGAAAGGCACCTTAACCACGTGGAGATGGACAATGAGAAAAGCATGGCTTGCAATTCCGGCAATGGTGATGTGTATGGGCTTTGCGCCCGTGGCATCGGCCCAAGTAGGAGAGGAGATATTCAAGTTCGAAGACTTTTTCAAGATGGCCGACACCAATAAAGACGGCATGATGACCAAGCAGGAATTCATGAATGCCGCGGGTATGCGCTACGACGCGATGATGGCCAAGATGAAGAAAATGCCTGGCGATAAGGGCAAGATGATGATGAAGGGCGACATGATGACCAAAGAGGGCGCCAAGATGTTCATCGATGAATGGAAGGTCTACAGCGGCTCCTAAGTCGATACGCACTTGAAAAGGTCCGCAAGTCGCGGACCTTTTTTTGCGCCTGTTGGTATCGACTAACTGCCGCCAAAATTGGAAACGACCTGTCGGCGTTGGCCGCTTGAGCTAGATCAATCCTCGCTGCTGCCGAAGCACTCGCAGCCGTCGCGCGCTTGTGCAGTACGATGCAAGGCTTCGCCTTCGAGCATGTCGCTGCCACCTTGGCCTTATCCGACTGTTCTCCGCCTCGCCGGGTTCGATGAACTCGTCGGATCACAAACTGTCCCCGGCTATTTTGCTGGCCGCACTCGGTGTCGCCTACGGCGATATCGGCACCAGCCCTCTTTACGCATTTAAGGAAAGTCTGACCGGCGAGCATGGCGTCGGCGTCACGGACGATGCCGTTTTTGGCGTTTTGTCGATGATCTTCTGGGCAATTACGCTGATCGTGTCCATCAAATACATGTTGCTGGTCTTGCGCGCTGACAATGATGGAGAAGGCGGGATCTTGGCGTTACTGGCGCTGGTGCTGCGGCAAATCCCGGCTGCAGGTCGATTCCGTCAGGCGGCGGTTGTCGCGGGTCTGATTGGCGCTGCAATGTTTTTTGGCGAATGTGTGGTGACGCCCGCGATTTCGGTGCTTTCCGCGGCCGAGGGACTGAAGGTCGTTTCACCCGCCTTCACGCCGTACGTCATTCCGCTGACGCTGATCGTGCTGGTCGCGCTATTTACGTTGCAGAGCAGGGGCACGGCAACGGTAGGGCGTGCGTTCGGACCGATCATGCTCGTGTGGTTCACGGTTCTCGGCGCGCTCGGGTTGTGGCAGATCGTCAACCACCCACAGGTGCTGGTTGCGCTGGACCCGATGTACGCACTGCGCTATGCCGCGGCCGAACCCGGTAGGACCTTCTTCGCCTTGGGCGCTGTGTTTCTCGCGCTGACAGGAGTGGAAGCCTTGTACGCAGACATCGGCCATCTTGGCGCGCATCCGGTTCGCACTGCCTGGTTCTGGGTCGTAATGCCTTGTCTGATCTTGAATTACTTCGGCCAAGGCGCGCTGGTCTTGTCAGATCCGAAAGCTGCGGCGAATCCGTTTTTTCTGCTTGCCCCGAGCGAATTGCAGTTAGCGCTTGTGTTGCTTGCGACGGCCGCCACGATTATCGCGTCGCAGGCGGTTATTTCGGGTGCGTTCTCCATCGCAAGCCAGGCTATCAAGTTGGGCTTCTTGCCGCGCATGCAGACCGATTACACATCTAAAACCACGGCCGGGCAGATCTACATACCACTGATCAATTTCATGTTGCTGCTGGTAGTCATCGTGTTGGTGCTGGGGTTCGGCAGTTCATCGAACCTCGCTGCCGCATATGGACTGGCCGTCGCTTCAACGATCGTCGTTACGACACTCGGGGTGAGCATCATCGCGCGCTTCAAATGGGATTGGTCGCCATGGCGCGTGCTCGCGACGTTCGTTCCGCTACTGGCGATCGAGCTGATGTTCGTCGCTGCCAACAGCGCAAAAATTCCTACTGGCGGATGGTTCCCGATAACGTTTGCTGTCGTGCTGTATCTGGTGTTTGCCACATGGAAGCGCGGCCGCTCACTCGTCAATGGACAGCTTAAGAAGAATGGGATCGAGCTTGAGCCGTTTCTGAAGAGTCTGTCGCTATACCCGCCACAGCGTGTGGAAGGCACGGCGGTCTTTATGACGCTAGAGGCGGGCTATGTTCCGCACGCGCTCTTGCACAACCTGAAGCACAACCGTGTAATGCATGAGCGGGTTGTCTTCTTGACAGCGATCAGTCGCACTGTTCCACATGTCGATCCTGCTTATATGACGGAGCTTCAGGACCTCGGTGACGGCTGTTACGCGGTAAAAGTCATGCTTGGGTTTCAGGATCCGTTCGACGTAACGTTCTTTCTTGGCGTGTTGACCCGCTATCACGATTTCGAATTGATTCCCGCCGAGACTTCGTTCTTTCTATCGCGGCAGGCAGTCGTTATCGGTAAAAAGAGCACGATGTCGGCATGGCGTCGCCGCCTGTTCGGCTGGATGCTGCGCAACGCGCAGCCGGCATCCGATTTCTTTCGTATTCCGCCGAATCGCGCGATCGAGATCGGGACCCAGGTAGTCATTTAAACATTTCAACAACGTCGCATGCAGGTCGAGCCGTTCCTAATAGAGCCGCAGCGCCCGCGCGATCGAGCGCGTGTGATCGAGTTGCTGCACGAGGCACATTTGACGGACCACGATTGGCGCAGTGGTCAGGCGGCGGTCGATTTCCTCGTGATGCGTGAGTCAGGCGAGGTTGTTGGCGCAATCGGCTTGCAACATGCGGGCGGTGCGGGCTTGTTGCGATCACTCGTGGTGGCGCCTTCGCTGCACAGGCAAGGCCGGGGTGCTGCATTGGTAGCAGCGGCAGAGCAGCTCGCCGTGCGCCGCGGAATGGACGACATGTACTTGCTGACGACGACGGTACCAGCGTTCTTCGCGATGCTCGACTACCTGCGGGTCGAGCGCGCGAGTGCTCCGCCAGCCGTACAGCAGACCGCGCAATTCTCGACGCTGTGTCCGACGTCTGCCGTCTGCATGCACAAGCGGTTGCGGGTCACCCGCTGACGGGCGTTCTGGTAGTGCGTTGTGGTGCTTGGAGTAGCAGGGTCTGCGACGATGCTTTTCAGCTGATTGCTTGCCCCAATTGACGCGGTGTGATGCGGACTCGGATGCCCTGAAGGGCTGGAGCCGTCATGGAAAACGCAGTCGTTCGCACATCGCACATGCCCATCTGGGTCGGTGTGATTGTCGGCGCGCTGATTGGACTCACCAGCGCAATGAGTTTTCTTGCCGGCGTAACACTCGGGTTCGTGCTCGGCTACATGCTGTATGCGCGCAATCTGGCGTTAGCCGAGAACGGGCAATGGCAGAGGCGTTACGGTGCTCTGCTCGAGCGCGTTTCTCTGCTTGAGTACTCGGTCAAACGCCTGCAGTCAGACCCGCAAGTAGTCGCCGAACTGAAATCGCTCGAGTCGACCGATGTCCCGAACATCACTCCCGAAACCACGTATGTCGAGGCGTCGCCGCGCACTCCTGAACCACCGCAATATGTTCCGAGTTCAACCTGCGGTCGCATCGTCAGCGCCATCCGTTGCGCAGGCGACCTGGACCCACCCTAATGCAAGGGTGCGTGCTCCCGTCGCTGCTGTTAAAAAGGCTGGACCGTCCTTATTTGATAAGGCCATTGACGCGGCGAAGGCCTGGCTCTTTGGCGGCAATACTGTCGCCCGTGTCGGTCTGCTGGTCCTCTTTGTCGGCGTTGCGTTCCTGCTTCGTTACGTCGCCGAACGGACGCAGATTCCGATCGAGCTGCGACTGGTCGGTGTTGCGCTCGGCGCCGTCGCACTGCTTGTCATCGGCTGGCGCTTGCGCCATAAGCGTCCCGGCTATGCCGTCACTCTGCAAGGCGGTGCGATCGGCATTCTGTATCTGACGGTATTTGCTGCTCTACGTCTGTACGACGTGTTGCCCCAGGTGCCGGCGTTCGCGTTACTCGCAGCACTTGCAGTGTTCTCCGGCGTGCTCGCGATTGCGCAGAACGCGCGTGCACTGGCAGCGCTCGGTGCGACCGGCGGTTTTCTGGCGCCGATATTGGTATCCAGCGGCGCGGGCCGTATCGAACTGCTGTTGTCGTTCTATCTGCTGCTGAATCTCGGCGTGCTCGGCATCGCTTGGTTCCGTGCGTGGCGCGAGCTGAACTGGATCGGCTTTGCATTCACTTTCGGTGTGCTCGGAACGTGGGTTGCGCAGCGCTACACCGCCGACCAATACCCGATGGCGCAGGGATTTCTGATCGCGTTCTGGTTGCTTTTCCTGGTTGTGTCCTTGCTGTACGCGCTACGTCAACCGCACGAAAGACGCGGCATCTTCGACACCACATTGATGTTTGCATTGCCGCTTGCAGCGTTCGGTATCCAGTCGCAACTGACCGATGGTTTGCAGCTTGCGTTGGCCGCAACCGTGGCCGCTGCGGCATACCTGACGAGCTCGGCGCTGTTGATGAAGCGCCGCGATGGGTCGTTGCGCATACTGGTTGAAGCGAATTTTGGTGTGGGCGTTGCATTGTTGACGCTCGCAGTGCCGCTTGCCGCGAGTTCGCAATGGACGGCCGCCGCATGGGCGCTCGAAGGTCTCGCGTTGCTGTGGGTCGGATCGCGACAGCAGCGAATCCTGCCGACGCTGGCGGGCCTGGTGCTGCACGCGGCCGGGCGCACTCGCGCTGCTGCATGCGCTGGACACCGGCGCGATCAACGCGCTTCCGCGATTCTCGGGTGTCACGTTAAATCTTGCGGTGTTCGCAGCGACTGCATTCGCGAGCGCGCTCGTATTCGCGCGTGGGGCGTTTGTGCCGGCGACATGGGGAGACAAAGGCGCTTCGTTCGCGCGCGCGCTGCCCTGGACGATGAGATTAGTCGGATGGGCGTGGGTAGTGCTGCTTGTTTGGCAGCCGCTGCCGTACCCGTGGTACGTCGTCGCATGGTGTGCGCTGGCAGCTGGGATTGATGGTGGCCAATCGCGCGCCGCAAGGATGAAGCCTTGGCACCCGAATGGATCGCTGGCGTTGCAATCATCGTTCTTGCCTGGCTTGCCACCGAAGCACGCGCCGGCGCGATGACGACCGTCGCTGCACAGCTCAGCGTGACGACGCTGCTCAGACTCGCAGTCACCGTGACGGCCATCAGTGCGGCACTGCTGTCGCTTGCGGGCGGTGCCAAGCAGCGAACCGCAGCCGCTGCGCTTCTTGCGCTGGGCGTTTTCGTATGGTTGTTTGCGCTGTTCGCAGAGACCTGGGCGCGCATCGACAATCAGTGGGCGGCTGCGCAGATTGCACTCGCGATTCTCGCTGTGACGGCGGCAATGCTGATCTGGCTCGCGCGGAAACTTGAATGGACCTGGCCACTGAAGTTGTCCTGGGTTCATTTCGTTGCGCATATCGTGTTGGCTACAGCGGCTGTGACGATCGCGATCGACGCAGCGCAGATGCCAAGCCGTCATTACGGCTGGATCGTGTGGCCGCTGGCGTGGGCATTTTTCTATGCGCGGCTGGCATGGGAAGAGCGTGCGCCTCTGCGCGTCCCGGACGCCATGAACTCGGTGCTGCACGTCGGCGGCCTATGGTTGCTTACGGCGATGGTTGCGGCGGAAGCGGCATTGCGTATCGACACGATTGCCGGTGACGGTTGGTTCCATGGACTATGGGGCGCGGTACCAGCGGTCGCGCTCTGGCTTGTCGTCCAGTACGCGATGCGGTGGCCAATGCGTGCCGCACCGTTCGCATACGCATCGATCGGCGCGCCAGGGTTTGCAATCTTCGCGTTGGCGTGGGTCCTGTTTGTCAGCGTGTTCACGCCCGGTGATCCGTCGCCTATTGGTTATCTGCCTCTGCTGAACCCGCTCGATCTTGCTTCATTGCTCGCACTTGCCGCGGTGTTGCGCTGGCATCTGGCGGACCGGCGCGCCGTCTGGCAGCGGCCCGTGCGCTACGCGTTAGGCATCGTTGCGTTTATCGCGCTTAATGCAACCGCATTACGCGCAGTCCACTTTCTGGCGGGCGTGCCCTGGAACCTCGATGCGCTGACCGAATCGCTGTTGGTCCAGGCGGTGTTGTCGCTGCTCTGGACAGCGACCGCGATGGCATTGATGGTGCTTGCACACCGTCGCACGATGCGAGATTGGTGGGGCATCGGCGCCGCGCTGCTGGCAGCGGTGGTAGTGAAGCTGTTCTTTGTTGACCTATCGGGGCAAGGCACGATCGAGCGCATCGTCTCGTTCGTCGGCGTGGGTGTGTTGATTCTGGTCATTGGCTATCTCGCGCCGGTGCCGCCGTCGCTACGACAACCGGCAAGGGCTGCGACATGAGTCGCTGTTTGCTAAAGGCAATGCTCGTTGCGTCCACTTGCGCCGCATCCTTGGCAATGGCGCAAGCGCCGGGCAGCGCCGACTTTGCGCTGCGCCTGCCGGTGAAAACAAGCGGTGATGGCCTGCACGTACTTGAATTGCCGGAAGCCGTGTACCGCTCGGCGCAAGCCCCCGATCTTGCCGACCTGCGCATCTTCAACGCGCTGGATCAAGCTTTACCCATTGCTTTTGTTCCGCCGCCAGCGCCGGTAGCGCCGGCCGCGATTGCAATGGATCTACGAATGGCCCGCCTGCCTGCAGAAAGCGCAGCGCGCGAGTCAATGCTGCGTGCATTTGCGCTTCGCTTTGAGCGCGATCGCGAGCGCGCGGTTGTCGAGATCGGACCGCTGCCGCATGCAACGACACTCGGCGGCTACACCTGCATTGGGCGGCTATCTAATAGACGCACGGCCTTTAAAGGATTTAAAGGGTCGACTGGTGCTGTCATTTGCCTCGGCTGCAGACGATTACGCGGGCCGAGTCGAAATTGCTGGCAGCAACGACTTGGTTTCCTGGCGGCCCTTGGCGTCAGGGCCTTTGGCGCGAAGTCGTCGCCTCGGCGAACTCATCGAGCGCAACGAATTTGCACTCAATCGGCCGCCTGCGTTCATTCGCATTGGCTGGTCGTCCACGGACGCCCCGGACATCGAACGCGTTCATTTTCTCGAAGACGTCGCGGCGAGCGTTACTTTGCCCCGCGCTCAATTGGGTTCAACGTTATCGGCCGATCGTCGAAGCCTGTATGTCGAGGTACCGGAGGCGCTGCCGATCACGCGCTTCCTGATACGCGTACCTGAGCTGAATCGGGTGATCACCGCTCAGGTGTATCGGCACGATGCCGCACCTTCGCAGAAAGTGCGCCGCATCGGCATTGGACCGCGTCGGACCGAGGAGCACTGGCGGCCGGTCGGATCGGTCGAGGCGTTTCGGGTGTTGCGCGAGGGTGTCGAAATAGAAGGCGCGCCACTTGTACTGCCGGCTCGCACCGATCGATTGCGGTTTGATTTTCCGGCGCCGCTCGACGGAGCTACGCCGACGATCGAAGCCGAGTGGCGTCCGGGTCGGCTGGTCTTTGCCGCACGCGCTCCGGGGCCTTACGTATTGGTAGCGGGTCGCCGCGACACGCCTTTCGGGCGCGGGCTTGATGCGCGCTCGGTACTCGCGGCGGACGATCCTGCAGGGGCCCGGTTGCCGATTGCCATTGTCGAAGCGGATAGTTCGATCACCGCACAGCAGTTGCGCACCCAGCGTATTGCGAGTGAAGCGCAGTGGTCGAGATATTTACTGTGGGGAGTCCTAGCGATTGCGATTACCGCGCTTGCCTGGATGGCGTGGCGCCTGTCGGGTCAGCTGCGTCAGAATGGATTGTCCGGGACCGACGACCGCCATCTAAAGTCAGATGTCCCCAACGGCGAGCCAAAATAAAAGCGGCCGGCGGCAGGTTCTCCCTACCGCCGGCCGCAGCAAGAAACACCGGTCTTAGCGAACCAGCGCAACCTGCTCGGGGGCCGTGCGTCTGGCCGTCGGTGCAGCTCGCTCGCCTACGATAACGATTCTTTCCATCTGAATCGTCGGCATCGTGACGGCTTCCTGCACTGCTGGCCCGGCTGACATTTCCTGAATACCCACTACCGCGGCCAGCGCGAGCGCGCTGACGGTGGCAGCAAAAAACAACGTGGTTTCGAATTTCTTGATCATGGCTGCTCCTAAGTCATTGCGTAATTTGTCGATGGACGCAATGTAGGCAGTTCAACCCTCGCAAACCAGACGTTTGCGATGAAGCGTAGGAATGCCGGCGTAGATTGCAGTTTGCGGGGGCAGATGGCGACGAAACGGGCGATAGCGCGACGAACTGCCCGCCTTTACTGGCGGCATCGCGACGAGACAAGAGCTAAGTCTGCTCACCCCGCTTCATTTTCATCCGATGTTCTGCCGTCCGGTGTCGACTTTTCCAGATTGACAATTGCTCGCGTCGCTGCAGCGGGGTCAATGTATCGCGGCGAATCTCGCGCAACAGCTTCCGATAATTGACGAGGCGATCCGGTGCGACGCCCGCGCGTACTGCACACCCGGGCTCGTCATCGTGGTGGCAGTCGCGAAAGCGGCAGTTCTGCGCGAGCGACTCGATGTCATCGAAGGTGGCGGCAAGGTCGTCTTCGTCGATGTCGGGCCGCAGGCCGCGCAACCCCGGCGTATCGATCACGCAGCCGCCCGCGGGTAACCGATGCAGTGAGCGTGAAGTGGTGGTATGCCGACCGCGACTGTCGTCTTCGCGAACGGCGCCCGTGTCCTGGACCGGTTCTCCAAGCAATGTGTTGGTCAGCGTCGACTTTCCGGCACCGGATGACCCGAGTATCACGGCTGTCTGGCCCGAGCCGATGTACGGAGCGAGCTCGCTTGCCGTGACCGCCGCCCGCGCATCAACGGCATGGACGGTGACGTCACGCGGCAGCCGCTGGCGCAGTGCATCGAGATGCGCATCAACGTCATGGCATAGATCGCGTTTCGTTAGAACGACGATCGGCCAGATGCCCGCCGGCTTGACCATCGCCAGATAACGCTCGAGCCGGCGCAGGTTGAAGTCTCCGTCGAGTCCCATTGCCAGCAAGGCGCTATCAACGTTGGTGACCAGCGGCTGCCGTGCGCCCGAGGAATTGCGGCGCACGATTTGCGTGAACGGAGTCATTCTTGCGTGTACCCACGGCGTACCGTGCGCGTCGATCTGCACCATCAGCCAATCGCCGACGGTCAAGGTGTTGTCGCTGTCTGCCAGCGCGCGCAACATCCCAGGCAACGGCCGCGCCGCGTATTCATGCGCGCCGTCTGTCACGCGCACGGTTTCACGGTGCGCCTCGATCAATCGCATCGGCGTGCCAGGCACGTTGCCATCAGCACCGAGCATGTCCATCGCATGTGCGACGGCGGGTGTGAAGCCGATCGGCCGCAGCCGATCCACAACAGTCTTATCCATTTGTTTCGAGTCCTCGAGACAATGCAGGCGAACAACGCGTGCGGAAGCACGCGCTTCGTATCAACTGGAATGTCGGCCGCTTGCGCGGCGCAGGAATCGGAAAGCCCGAGTCAGCGCGGGGGGCGGCCGACTAACGAACAGAGTCAGTTTTGTACATGGCGCCTCCTGATTGAAGCGCGCTCGAACGAGCGAGGGCGCGAGCATCGCCCAAAGCTTCTCCAAGGTCAACAAGGGAATTCACAGCTTGCGGTTAATGTAAGAAAGCCCGCACCGGGGCGAGATATCAAGTCTCAGGCGTTGTTAGCAGCCGATAACGGGCATGGTGGCCGCGGCAGGTCGCTGGCGGTGCTACCGACAGAACGGCCGGCGGCTGCGCGTTTAATCACATTCACATGCACCCAGCTGTGAGTGGCGTCAGGCCCAGAGCCAGCGCCGGCAAGGTGAAACCGGGCGATGGCGAACGCTATCCACGTCGTTTGTTGGAAGCTGCCTCGAGACTTGCCCCGTTGCCAAAAGCGGGGAGAGGGTACGCGACTACTTCACAATGCCGAGCCAAATGACTCCAACTTCGATTGCTTACGACCTGCGGACTGACGAGATCGAGCTCCTCGCGATCCGCGCGCAGGGCGCGGGCGGACAGAATGTCAACAAGGTATCGAACGCGACTCACCTGCGTTTCGACATTCGAGCGTCATCACTGCCTGACGAGATCAAGCAGCGATTGCTGGCAAAGCGCGATCAGCGGATCACTGACGACGGTGTTGTCGTCATCAAGGCGCAATCATTTCGCAGCCTGGAGAAAAATCGCGAAGATGCGCTCGCGCGGCTCAATTCTCTGGTGGCGAGCGCGGCTTCAATTCCACGCAAGCGCCGTCCAACGAAGCCGACCGCTTCGTCGCAGAAAAAGCGCGTGGAGACGAAAGTGCGGCGCGGGCAGATCAAGGCGTTGCGTCGAAAGCGCATTCACGACTAGATCAAACGAAGTACATCACCGTTACGAAATGACTGGCGCTGCCCCCCATTACGAAAAGGTGCCAGATGCCGTGCGCGTATCGCCAGCGGCGGTCGTTGAGATAAAACACGATGCCTGCGGTGTACAACGCGCCACCGGTGGCGAGCCAGCTGATTCCTTCGACACCGAGCTTGTCGATCAGCGGGACTACTGCCGTCACGCCAAGCCAGCCCATGATCAGATACGGAACCGGCGAAGGGTCTCCACCATCGTTGCGCTGCCAGGTCTTGAACATTCCGTAGAGCGCCATCGCCCAGATCGCCGCGAACAAGGTCAAGCCGAACGGACCGCGCAAGCTGACCAGCATGAAGGGCGCATAGCTGGCTGCGATCAGCAGGTAGATGGCAGCGTGATCGATCTTGCGCAGGACAATCTTTGCCGGACCGCGAACCGAGTGATAAAGGGTCGACGCGGCGTACAGCAGAACAAGGCCCGCTCCAAAAGCGCTGAACGCAACGATTTTCCAGATATCGCCTTGTTCACTGGCCTGTCCGATCAACACCGCCGAACCGGCAATCGCGAGCGCGGTGCCGGCGAGGTGCGTCAGGCTGTTGAAACGTTCACCGTGATACATGCACGCAAACATAACGTCTTTGCGTGACCTTTCAGTCGGGAAAAAGCAGTCAAAACGCACGCGGCCGGGTGCCGTGAATTAACCCGCAATTCGGCGGTTAAAGGTCGAGACGGCTAGGCCGATGCCTTAGGCAGCGGTGCCGGTGTCAGGCGGGGTGGGCTGGTTCTGCTGATCGACGGGTGCCGCTTCGTCCGGAGGGCGCTGCACTTTGCGCTGACGCTTTTCGTCCTGTTTTTTCTTGCGCGCGATCTCGCGCTGTCGCTTCTCAAATGAATAGTTGGGCTTGGCCAGGAAAGTCTCCTCGAACGGAATAGCGGCCGAAGCTTACCGCGGCGCGGCTCCCTGCGGGCGTCAATCTATAAATGGCGGGCCCCTCTTTTGCTGAGCTCCTTTCCTTCGTCAAGGCAAGGAAAGCAGCATGAAAGCGTTGTGTTGGCACGGCAAGCACGACATTCGATACGAGACGGTTCCCGATCCGCAGATCGAAGACTCGCGGGACGCCATTATTAAGGTGACATCGTGTGCGATCTGCGGCTCTGACCTGCATTTATTCAACGGCTTTGTTCCCGGAATGATGAGCGGCGACATCATGGGCCACGAGTTCATGGGTGAAGTAGTCGACGTTGGCTCAGCGAATAAAAAGCTGAAGGTTGGTGATCGGGTCGTCGTGCCATTTACGATCATCTGCGGCGAGTGCGACCAGTGCCGTCGCGGCAATTTCTCTGTCTGTGAACGCACTAACCGCAACAAGAAAATCGGCGACACAGTGTTTGGTCACGCTACCGCCGGATTGTTTGGCTACACGCATCTCACTGGCGGGTACGCAGGCGGACAGGCGGAATATGTACGCGTGCCCTATGCCGATGTCGCACCGGTCAAGATTCCAGACAACCTTACCGACGAGCAAGTGCTTTTTCTCGGCGACATCTTTCCGACTGGGTGGCAGGCCGCCGTGCAATGCGATATCCAGCCGACCGATACGGTGGCCGTGTGGGGTGCAGGGCCCGTCGGTCAATTTGCGATTCGCAGTGCAGTAATGCTCGGTGCCGAGCAGGTAGTCGCTATCGATAATCAGCCAGACCGGCTCAGCATGGCCGAGGCAGGCGGCGCGATCGTCATCAACTACGACGAAGAAAGCGTGCTCGATCGCCTGAACGAACTGACACACGGCAAAGGCCCCGAAAAGTGCATCGACGCAGTCGGCATGGAAGCGCATTCCTTGCGCTCGATAGATTCAGCGATCGATCGTGTCAAGCAGGCCGTGATGATTGAAAGCGATCGTCCGCACGTGCTGCGCGAGATGATCTACGTCTGCCGTCCTGCAGGCGTGTTGTCCGTGGCCGGTGTCTATGGCGGGCTCGTTGACAAAATTCCGATGGGTTCGATGATGAACAAGGGTTTGACACTGCGCACCGGCCAGACGCATGTGAACCGCTGGACTGATGATCTTCTTCGTCGCATCGATCAGGGCCAGATCGATCCATCATTTGTGATTACCCACACGGTGGATCTGGAAGACGGCCCCGAGATGTACGAGACATTCCGTGAAAAGCAGGACGGCTGTATCAAGGTGGTGATGAAACCGGGGCAGAACGGAAGCAGCAGAGGCAGCGCAACTCAGCGGGTGATGCAATGAACAGTCTGTTTAGGAAAAAATCCAGTTCTTATGGCAGCGGTCGTCCGATCAATGAGGTGACGGCACGCGGTCTCGGCTGGTTCAGTATTGGTCTGGGCGCTGCTGAAGTGCTGGCGCCGCGTTTGTTGGGCCGCGCTCTGGGTATGCCGAACAGTGCCGGATTGCTGTTTTTGTATGGGCTGCGAGAAATTGTCACCGGTGTCGGGCTTCTGCGGGCCAAGAATCAGACACCCTGGTTGTGGGGCCGAGTCGCCGGTGATGCGCTGGACCTCGCGACACTTGCGGCACACGCCGGACCGAACAACAAGCTCAACATTGGTTTAGGAATGGCCGCGGTCGCAAGCGTCACTGCACTTGATGTGACGATGGCGCAAGCGATGGCCGAGCGAGATGAGCGGCGTGCGCGAAGCTGGGCTGATTACAGCGATCGCAGCGGTTTTCCGCAGTCTGCCGATGCCGCGCGCGGCATCGCGCGCAAAGACTTTAGGGTGCCTCGCGATATGAAGGCGGCACCCGCCGAGGAAACCGAGCTCGAATTGACATGAGCTCGTGGTTCGAAGGTACCGTCGCCATCATTAAGTAAACCGCCGCCTGGCCCGCCGCGTTACCCTCTCGGTTGCAAGCGCCCCGCGCTTGGAACGTTCCACGCATCCAACTACAAGGGAGAGGTAATGAGACGAATCAATGTGCGCACATTGGCGCAGGCAGGCACGCTTGCGGTTGCCGTCGTGCTGGCAAGCTCGGCACTGGCAGTCACCAAAGACGAGTATCGGGCCACGCGAGACAGGATTGGTGCCGATTACAAGGCTGCCAAAGCGAAGTGCGATGCGTTAGCCGGTCAGCCCAAGAACTTGTGTATCGCCGAAGCGAAGGCGGTCGAAAAGCGTGCGAAGGCACGCGCCGAAGCGGACTACGAAAATACGCCGAAAGCCCGCGAAAAAGCGGTGATCGCCGACGCTGAAGCAACCTACATGGTGGCCAAGGAGCAGTGCGCGACGAAAACGGGTAACGACAAGGACGTTTGTGTGAAGGCTGCGAAAGCCGCTGAAACGAAGGCCAAGGCTGACGCAAAGGCCGCGCGCCAAACCACGGTCGCGAAAGCTGACGCGAAAGACACCAAACGCGATGCCGACTACAAAGTTGCCCGTGAAAAGTGTGATCCGCTGACCGGTGCCGCCAAGGACAAGTGCGTTGCCGATGCGAAGGCCAAGTTCGCGCAATAGTTTGACATCGTTGTTCCAGTCATTGAGATAGCGGCACGTCAAAGCGTGCCGTTTTTTTTGGCGTATTGCGTAGGTCAGGGGACGGGTGGCTACTATGTAACTGGGCGCCTCGACAAGCAACCTTCGCCCTGACGGCTCAGAAAAGTTAGGGCGCGCACCGGGTGACAGCCTCGCCGCGCCGGCCTAAGCTCGCTACGGTAAAAATAATGAAGCAATTCTCAGGAGACTTGCCATGAAGCGGTTTTTCAAGCCAATCAGTGCCGTTCTTTTTGCGCTCGTGGTTCCGACTGCGCTCGCGCAACCTTGCCCCGAGAAGAACGTTCTGTATTGGCAGGCGTTTCCTCCCGGCGGCGAATCCGATCTGTCGGCTCGGCATCAGCAAGTCGTTTTGAAGAAGAAGTGCCCGGCCATCGATACGATCATTCAGTACAAGGCGGGTGCGGGCGGCGGCCTGATGTGGGCGCAGATGAATGCGCTTCCGGCTGACGGGTTGAATATCGTTGGCGTCAATTTGCCGCATATCGTCTTTCAGCCGTTGGAAGGACAGGTGCAGTACAAGACGGAGGACGTGACGCCTGTCTACTGGTTTCACTACACACCTGATGCGCTGATAGTGCGCGATCAGAGTCCCATCAAGTCGTTCGCCGATTTCGTCAAGTTCGCGAAAGAAAATCCTTCAAAGCTGAGCCTTGGCGGATCGGGCCTCAATTCAGCCAACCATGCGGCGCACGAACGGCTCAACGCTGCGTTTGGAATCAAGACGACCTACATCCCCTACAAGGGCACCGGCGACCTGACAACCTCGGTGTTTGCGGGCCACGTTGACGGCGCGATGAGCTACACGGCGTTCGCCGTCAACAACAAGGGCAAACTGCGCGCGCTTGCAGTCGCGATGGATCAACGCCATCCACTGCTACCGGACGTTCCGACGTTTAAGGAACTCGGCGTCGACTGGATCGACGGCGCCTATCGCGGCATCGGGATGCCCAAGTCCTCGACCGCCGAACAGCGCAAGCGCATGTCCGATCTTTGGGCTGCATTGAACAATGATTCCGAGATGAAAGATCTGGCGGCGAAAAGCGGCTTCGAGCTGGTCAACATTGGCGTCGATCAGATGGATGCTTTTATGAAAGAGCGCGTGAAGATCTACACCGACGGTGCCAAGAGAATGGGCCTGGCCAAGTGATCAACGCTAAGGGCGCCTATTTCTTAATACTTACCCATGTAGTCGCCCTTGCCGAGTTCCAGCCCGTTGTGTCGCAGCAGTGCGTAAGCGGTTGTAACGTGAAAGAAGAACTGCGGCAGTCCGTAGTTGAGTAGGTATGTCTGGCCGTTGAAACGTCTTTCTTTGGGGGTTCCCGGCCGCGTCACGATTTCGCGCGCTTCGCTCTTGTCGAATTGCGCGGGTGAGAGTCCTCCGATAAAGCTCGCTGTCCCTTCGATCAACGCTTGCAACTCTGCAAATGTTTTCTCGGTGTCGGGCGACGACGGCACTTCCACGCCGGCCAACCGCGCCGAAACACCACGCGCGAAGTCGCACGCAATCTGAACCTGTCGGCGCAGAGGAAACATGTCGGGGAAAAGCCGCGCTTGCAGCAGCGCGTCAGCGTCGATCTTGCGCTGCTCGGCGTGAGACTCGGCTTTATGCAGCAGCGCGCTCAAGCTTCCCAGCATCTGCGTGAATACGGGCACGGAGGCGGCATGCATCGAAATCGACATTTCGTTTGATCCTGTTGTTAAAGATACGCAAGCATACGACCCACAAGCAGATCATCGGTCAGCGACGACGCGTCGGAGAACACGCGCGAGCAGCGGCGCCGTCAAGATCAACACTGTCAACACGATCAACGCTGCAGATATCGGACGCGTGACGAAGACTGCGAGGCTGCCGTGGGACAACGTCATCGACTGGCGCAACGCGGTTTCTAACATGGGTTCGAGCACGAGTCCCAGCACGAGCGGTGCGATGGGGAAGTCGTATTTTTTCATCAGATAGCCGACGACACCGAACCCGCTCATGACCCATAAATCGTCGGCACTGTTGGCCTGGCTATAGACGCCGGCAATGCACAACGCCAGGATCACCGGGTAGAGCAGCGCATAGCGAACGCGCAACAGCGTCGCGAACACGCCCGCGAGCGGCAGGTTCAGCACGAGCAGAATGACGTTACCGACATACATGCTGGCAATTACGCCCCACACCAGGTCCGCGTTCTTCTCAAACAGCTGCGGCCCCGGTTGCAGGCCGAACATAATCAGCGCGCCGAGCATGATGGCCGTGGTGCCTGAGCCCGGGATGCCGAGCGCAAACATTGGCACCATCGCGCCGGTGGCCGCGGCGTTGTTGGCGGCCTCGGGCGCCACGACCCCTTCGATGATTCCGGTACCGAATTTCTCCGGGTGCTTCGAGATTTTCTTCTCGGTGGCATACGCCATAAACGAAGCGATCGTGGCGCCGGCGCCAGGAAGCACACCGATCAAGAATCCGATCAGGGTGCCGCGCACGATAGCCCAGCGGCTCGCGATCCAGTCGAGATACGTCGGCATCAGGTTGCGGATGGTGAGCTCGACCTTCGGCGGCTTCAACGCCTGCTCGACGCTCGCAAGCACTTCGCCGACACCGAACAGTGCTACTGCGAGCACGAGGAAATCGATGCCATCCATTAACCACAACTGTCCGAACATGAAGCGCGTGTTGCCGATCTGTGGATCGACGCCGATCGTGGCGATCATCAGGCCCACCAGCCCCATCATCAGCCCCTTCACCAGACCGCCTCCGACGAGCGACAGCGACGTGAGGCCGACCAGGACAAGTGCGAAATATTCCGGCGGCCCGAAGTACAGTGCGGCAGCGGCGAGCAGCGGTGCCATCAGCATCAATCCCAGCGTGCCCACCGTACCGGCGATGAACGACGCGATCGCAGCCATGCCAAGCGCTGCCCCCGCGCGCCCATTGCGAGCCATTTGATAGCCGTCGAGGCTGGTCATCACCGTCGATGACTCGCCCGGAATGCTGACCAATACCGAAGTCAGCGTGCCGCCGTATTGCGCGCCGTAGTAGATGCCGGCGAACATGATGATCGAACCCGTCGCGTCGCCACCGAACGTCAGCGGCAGCAGGATTGCGATGGCGGCACTGGGTCCGATGCCGGGTAACGCGCCGATCATCTGGCCGACCAGCACACCGGCGAGGCAGAATCCGAGGTACTTAAGCTGCAGCAGTACTTCGAAGCCTTGCGCCAGATGCGCCAGTGCGTCCATCAATCAGAATCCCCACGGACCCTTTGGTAGTGGTACGTGCAGCCACAGACGAAACAGTGCGAACAGGACCGCGACGGTGCCCACGCTCAAGCTCAATGACGTTCGCCAGGATTCCTTCTCGACAAAGCGCAACAGGAACAGAAGATAGATCGCCACCGCCACCACGAATCCAAGCGATTCGATAACCGCAACGCAAACGATCAGACCGATGGTTACCCCTACGACCTTACGCCAATGACCAGCAGGCGCACCGGCAACGGGTGCGCGCACGTTAGCCACGACGTGGATAGCGGACAGCACCAGCAGACATACGCCGAGCCATAGTGGAAGGAACCCCGACCCGGGGGCGTAATCACCGAGGTACGGGAGGCCAAGTGCGGTTGTGATCCAGAGCGCAGCGAACAGCCCACACAACAACCCCGCGACGATTTCGCCGCGCCACGTCATGTGGTCGAGTCCGAAGAGGCGCGTCCAACGCGCTGCCAATCCACATCGGCGCCCAGGCCGAGGCCGGCCGGGACGGTCATGTACCCGGGCACTGCACGGAGATCGTTCGTCACGATGTCGGCGTGCGTTCCCATGGGCGCCATCGAGCCGATTTCGCACGGCATCGCAAGTCCCGGCGTGCATGCCGCGAATTGCGCTTCCGCAATGGCAGCGAGGCCCAGTTCGAAAACATGGCCGAGGACCGGCGTCAGTCCGGCCGACGACAGCATCGCGCAGATGGCCCGCGCCCCGTCGAACCCGTGCTTGGTCACCTTGACTTTCACCCGGTCGGCGGCGCCGAGGCGAATCACGTTCATTGCGTCTTCCGGCGTCGCCACCATGTCGTCGGTCATGATTGGAACGCCGACGTTGCGACGTACCTCGGCAAGCCCGAGAATGTCGTGGCGCGCCACCGGTTGCTCGATGTGTTCCGGCCGATAGCGCTCGATCGCACGCGTAAAGCGAATCGCATCGGCAGGGCAGTAGTGATCGTTGGCATCGACCCGAAGCGATGCCGATTCGCCGATCGCGGCGCGTACCGCAGCGACTCGGTCGATGTCCGCTTGACGGTTTCACCGACCTTGATCTTGATCGCGAGAAAGCCCGCCTCCGACTGTGCAGCAGCTTCGGTTGCCATCGCGTCGGGCGTCATGATGCCGACGACCGGACCGATCACCGGAACGCGTTGCAGCAGCTGGCCGCCCAGGAGATCGGCGACAGGAACGCCGATCGCCTTGGCATGCAGATCGTAGAGCGCATTAGTAACGGCGGCCTTGGTCCAGACGCGTCCCTTCAGCGCCATCGCGACGGCTTGTACCGCGCGTCCGCGCTCGCGCACGGGAATGCCAATGAGTGCCGGGGCGACATAACGCTTAATTGCGCCGACGATCTCTTCTAGGAACTCCTCGGGCTTGCCCGGTGGCGCTGAAACGACTTCTGCGTTGCCCTCCAGACCGTCGATGTCAGTGAGCAGACGCAATACGACCGAAACGTGGACGCGCGTGGCCCCCTCGGATATGCGAAACTCGCGTGCCCCTTCGACCCGCACCGGCACGGCCTCAACGTTGCGGATCGTCGGCGAAGCCACCAACGTCAAATCACCCCGAGGCGCTTCAGCATGTCTTTGTACAGCGCCTCCTGCGTCTCCAGGAATTTGGTGTAGTCGGCGCCCCCGACCACATGCAGAGTCGCGGAATTCTGTTTGATGTAGTCGGTGAACGCTTTGGAAGAAGCGACCTTCTGCATCACGCCCTGCCAATAGGCGACCGCATCGGGCGACACATTCTTCGGTACGGCCACACCGCGCCACATCTGGAACGGCACCACATCGATGCCTTGCTCCTTCAGGGTTGGCACGTTGGGCAGATCAGCGAAGCGAGTCGGACGAAAAACGCCGAGCGCGCGAACCTGCCCGGCATTCATCTGGCCAATAAATTCCAGCGGGTTACCGGATGCCAAGTTGACATGGCCGCCGAGCAGCGCGGTTAAAGCCTCGCCGCCAGAATTGAAGCGCACGATGTTGAGCTTGATACCCGCCGCCGATTCGAAGACCGCGATCGACATGTCGTCGGCCGTGCCGGCGGAGCCGATCGAGATCGTCTTGGGAGGCTTGCTCTTGGCGTCCTTCACCAAGTCGGCCGCGGTCTTGTACGGCGAATCCTTGCCCGCAAAAAGCAAGTAATCGTCGAGCATCAGATTCGCTACCGGCGTTAAGTCGCGCCAGCCGCGCGCGTCCTTCACCGTCAGTGGTGTGATCTGCGTCTGCGGATTAAACAGCACCAGCGTGTTCGGATTGGCATTCTTTGTGGACAGCACGTACGCGACGCCGACTGAGGCACCGCCGCCTGGCTTATTGACAGCGGTGACGTTGACCGGGACTAACTTTTCCTCGGTCATGATTTTGATGATGACGCGCGCAAGCAGATCGGCCCCGCCGCCCAGGCCGTACGGAATTACGAACTCGACATCGCTCGTCGGCTTCCAGTCCGCTGCCTTCGCTCCGGATACCGCCAGTGCCGCGGCAAACGCGAACGCGATCAACCTGAAGGCATAACCCTTTTTCATACTGTCCTCCTCGAAACGGCAATACAGCGATACGCAGTCTGTGCGCAACGATAGCAATTTCCGTTTGCAATTATGTGCGCTGAGCCCAAAGTTATGCGGATATTGGGCCTCGCACCGTCGCGTAGTCCACCTGCATCTTGGGAGCGAGCGGCACTGCGCTAAACGCTGTCGCCGGTGCCTACTTCCTTTTGAAGATCACCACGTGCTGCCAGGGCAGATCATTTGCCGTGCGCTCCCATGCCAGCGGGTGCTGCTCTGCCTCAAGTCGGATCTGTGCTTCGCTCATCTTGTGCAGGCGCTTGATCGGCACGCGCGGGTCCTCGGCGCGATACTCGACGAAAACAACGCGGCCTCCCGGCTTGACCGAGCGCACGATGCTATCGAGCACCTCGTAGGGAAACTCGAGCTCGTGATAGACGTCGACCATGATCGCGACATCAACGGAAGCGGCGGCAGCGTGAAGTCAAGAACGTGCCCAAGACCGGCTTGATGTGTCAATAGACGCGCTGCTTCGCAACTGCTTGCAGCATCGCGACCATTTCAGGTTGAACGTCGACGGCGTACACCGTACCGGTGGGTCCCACGAGATCGGCGAAGCGTCGCGCGTAATAACCCGTTCCGGCACCGACATCAGCCACGCTGCTTCCTAACATCAACGGCAGGATTCTCAACAACAAATCACTGCGTTCCTCGCGCTCACGTTCTTCGCGTTCAAGCCAGGCGGCACCCTGAAAACCCATCACATGCGCGATCTGCCGGCCCATAAAGGCCTTGTCGATACCATCTGCATTTGCGGGTACGGGGCGATAGCGCTCTGCGTCCTTCGTACTCGCGGGCCATGCGCTTACAAGGCCCAAAGACAACGCAAGGCACAACGCTATTCTAATCGACGACGATCGCTCATACTGCAACATGGATGACAACGACCACTGATCTTATCGACTCACGCGCGGCGTGGCTGAGGCTGGTCGCTGCGCTTGCGCTCAGCACGGTGGGCGGCGTCGGCATGTGGTCAGTCGTCGTTGCGTTGCCTGCAATACAGGCGGAATTCGGCGTGACTCGCGCGGCGGCCTCTTTTCCGTACACGTTGACGATGCTTGGGTTTGGCGTCGGCGGCATCATGATGGGTCGGCTATCCGACCGCTTCGGCGTTCGATTGCCGCTGATCGGTGCCACCTGCGCGCTCGCGATCGGTTACGTCGCAGCGAGCATGTCATCCAGCCTGCTGATGTACGCGATCGTGCAGGGTCTGCTGATCGGCATGCTTGGCAGTTCGGCCAGCTTTGGGCCGTTGTTCGCAGACATTTCGCATTGGTTCGTGCGGCGGCGCGGCCTGGCAGTCTCGATCGTTGCTTCAGGCAACTATCTGGCTGGCGCAGTGTGGCCGCCTATCGTGCAATACCTGATCGAGACGGTGGGCTGGCGAACGGCGCACTTGTACATCGGCGCGATCTGTCTGCTGACAATGTTGCCGCTGACCTATGCAATGCGGCGCTCTGCGCCGCATAGGGGTGTTGACGCAACGAGCGCGCCGGGCGCTTCGCGCGCGCCAAGGTCGCTCGGCATCTCGCCGTTTGCGCTGCAGACGTTGCTGATGATCGCCGGCGTCGCGTGTTGCGTGGCGATGTCGATGCCGCAGGTGCATATCGTCGCGTATTGCGCGGACCTCGGTTACGGCCCGGCGGTCGGGGCGCAGATGCTGTCGATCATGCTCGCGTTCGGCATCGTCAGCCGGCTCGCATCGGGCTGGATCGCCGATCACATCGGCGGCCTGCGCACGCTGCTTCTCGGTTCTGCGCTGCAAGGTGTGGCGCTGCTGTTCTACATCCCGTTCGACGGGCTGGTGTCGTTATTCATCGTGTCCGCAATGTTCGGATTGTTTCAAGGCGGCATCGTGCCGAGCTACGCGATCATCGTGCGCGAGTATTTCGCGCCGAACGAAGCCGGGGCTAGGGTGGGGTTGGTTATGATGGCTACGTTGTTCGGCATGGCGCTCGGGCGGCTGGATGTCGGGTGCGGTGTTTGACCTCACCGGCTCGTACCGTGCCGCGTTTCTCAACGGGTTGCTATGGAACCTGCTCAATCTTTCGATCGTCATCTGGTTGCTGCGGCGGCCGGGGCGTAGCGTTCGTTGCCGCGTAAAACTCGGCTCGCAATCAGCAAAATTCTGCTGAAGTGCTGACGGGGGCGATGAAGTGACAGAAAGCGGGAATGAACTGCAGAAAGTGCCAGTTTCGTGTCCGAAAACGCGGTTTGCAGTTCATGACGCGCTTTGCGCAGTTCATCGCAAGTCGCTCGCGCGGCGCGCCGCGCTGCCTACAGTTCGGTCCATCGCAACGAACCAAACAAAAGGACCGACCATGAAAACCATCTCCACCCAAGCCCGAATCGTCGCAGCGATTTCCGCCCTCGTGATGAGCACCGCAGTGCTCGGTGGCACGGTGACCGCGATGCAGTCCGCGCCAAAGGCTGAAATGCCGACGATCTTGATGGAGCGCGTTGTTATCACGGCAGCACGCAGCCAGCTAAGCAGCCGCACCGGCGCGCGCAGCGCCCGGTCCTGCTGCGCCGCCAGGCGCGGTTGGTAAACAACAAAACCCGGCTTCGGCCGGGTTTTTGTTTGTGCCGTCGTCTAATCTTGCAGCCAGGGAATGGCTATCGCGAGCACTGCGGGCAGGGACACACGATGATGGTCGCGGTATTTGCGACGATGTCGTTTGCCCTGATCTGCGGCTGGTTTGGCCGTCGGCCGCTCGCAGTCGCGCTGCTCGTTTTATGCCTGACACTTTCTATCGGCCTCTTTCTGTTTGAAATCTACAGCCCTGAATACGGGTTTCGAATGCCTTGGATCCAGACGCGAATTCGATGCCGTGCGGCAAGCGGGCATGAACGGGGCCAATCGATGGGTGGGCAGCGCTTGCTCGCGACTACTGAACTATGTGTATTTGCTGCTCGTGATGCTGGTCATTGCGGGCATTCTTAGCGCAGCGATGACCTGCAATACGCGAATGGCGAGCTGCCGTGCCCGCTTTGCCTGCTGGAGCGCGTCGCGATGTTCGGCGTGTGCTTCGGCATCATGCTGAATTTTCGGCGCGGGTTTTCGTACCAGAACACCGGCTTCAGTCTGTCTGTTTGCAATCCTTCTGCTGGTCGTCGCCGTGCGTCAGAGTCTGCTCGACATTTATCCGCGCCCGGGGCATGAATACATCGGCAGCGCGATATTCGGCATCCATATGCCGGTGTGGTCGATCATCATCGCGTTGTGTCTATTGGTCGCGTACGCGATCAAGCTTTCAATTCTCGGCGGTGACGAGTACCTGCGTGCGGCAGATCCGGGCCAGTTTCCTGCGATAAAGAAAGCTGCCGACGTGCTGAGCCTCTATGTCATCGCGCTCTGCGCGATCAACCTGGTTTCGGTCGTCCTGCAATGTGGCCTGGGTGAGTGCCACACTTTCAGCTACAAGTTGCTGCAGTAGGCCGCGGCTCGTTACACCCGCGCAGATATCTTGAGCTTCGCCTCGTCAATTTCATAGCAGGCGAGGACTCGCCCGGCAGCGTCGAACAGGGCGTTCGTGTTGTTTTCGCTGATGATTCCGCTATCGATAAAGTAATCCACGAAGCGAGAGGTATTGAAGAAGTATGACCGTGGCAAATCCGCCAGTCCCAGGTAGTGAACCTCGTACGTGTAGCGCGCGAGTTCGCTAATCAGCCCCAGCTTTTCATTGGAATGAGGGTGAACATTGGTGCGGACATACGTCTGCATCTCCTCACCCGGTAGTAGTTTCGAGCACATCAGGTTGGACAAATAGTCGCCGACTCGCGCGAGTGTCTTGCGCGCGAGGGTTGCCGGAAGATCATTCGAGCACAGCGAGAGGCTCGCTGTTTCCGCATCACTGACGCGCACTTTTTCGGGCATCGCCGCGATCGTCTGTACAAAGCAATCGCCTAGTTCTGCGCGAGCCGCTTTGTAGGCTGGCTTGTTTGCGTCGGCCACGCGCAGAAATTTCGCAGCATGTGCCAGATGCCCCCACTCATGCATGACGCGCGCGCCGAGGAACAGCCGAAAGTAGAGCGGCGCGGGGGCCGCCAGATAGTCGAACCCTTTCTGTGCCAACTTGTGGACCATCAAGCGCCGGGCGGGATCGAGATAGGTGCCGCCTCCGGTCTCAAGCACGGCGTAATTTTTCGGCAGCGCGTCGATATCGGTCACGCGCTCGAGAAATTGCCGGGAACGCTCATCTATCGTGCGCAAGTCCTCGTGCAAACTCGCGACGGCATCATCGGTGGCATTGATCAGCGCGCGCCGCATCCAGCGCGGATCATTCATTTCTGGGGACCACACCGTCGTCCCTTCGGGCGCAACGACGATCACTTGGGCATGTGTTTGCTGCAGCCAATCGCACAACGCATCGACGGTCCGTGAGCGTGCTGGCACGGCGGTTGGCGCGTTGACTTGCAAAGCGTTGCTAACTGCTTCCTCGGCTTTCGCGCACAGGGCGGTTATCTGCGGCTCCAAGCGCTTCGGCGCGTACAGTTCGGCGCCGTCAACGACCTCAAGATACGGCTCGGTAATGTCCTGTTGGGGTTCGCGCAGCGGAACGTGAAAAAGCTCGTCGATCCAATCGAACGCACTTGCCATTGCTGTGAAACACGGCGCGTCCGGTCGGGTCGCAACCGCTGCGGCGCTAGCAAACGCGCTTCGGCATGCATCGTCGCGATCGAACCAGTAACTCAGGTTGCAAATCACCGCCGCCTGCACTGATTTCAGCAGCGCCAGCCGGTCGACGTGCACCAACATATAAGCGACATATTCTGGATGCGTGGATAGGTCGGATGCGTACAGCAACGAAGACGTGCCGATGAACGGCTCCATGTAAGGAAAGATGCCGCGTTGCTCGGAAAGAAGTAGAAGGTTCGTCTGGCGCGGTGGAAACCACGAGCTTGGTGCTCGCGCGAAAAGATCACGACAGCGCTGCCAGTACAGCGCGTTACCTCGCTCGAGACAGTCGATTTGCTCCGCAGACAGGCGGCCTTCGCCAATCACAAACTCCGCAAACTTCGCGTCGAGGCCATGCTCGTCGAGCGCCTCGGCCGGAACCACGACAATGTGTGGGTGTGCCAGCGCAAAGCGACGCATCGCAACAGAGATCGACATGCAATCGACTCTATCACTGCAATTTCGTTGAACATCGACAAAAAAGCGTCTTTGAAATCACCCCGAAAGCGACCCGAATTCCAGCGTGTGTTCGACCTGATTTCCCGCTAATCCGAGCGGATTAGCCGATGTCTAAAACCCAGCAAATACGCGGCTTTAGCGACGTCGCCGAAAACCAAAGGGTAGTGACGAATCATCCTTACCCACGAGTTATTTTTTACTCGAACGCAGGCACAGTTTGCCTCCGGTAAGCCTTGCAAATCCCTTAGGGAGAGAACAATGACGGACAGACTTAACGCACGCATCGCGATCCCACTGCTCGCAGTGGTGGGCGCGCTCTCGGGGTGCGGTGGTGGTGATACAGGAACCACGGCAGCACCGGCGCCGGCGCAAACAGCTGCCGCAACGTGCGCAACGCCACCGCAGGCTTTCACTGCGACGGTATGGCCGAGCATGAGCAGCACATGCGTTGTGTGTCACCGTGCAGGCGCGGTCGCCAGCGGTACGCGGCTCGTATTCGCAGCCGGCGGCTCAGCAGAGATGAACTACGGCGTGCTGCGGACCTTTGCGGCCGCCAATGGGGATCTGCTGATGTCGAAATCAATCGGCTTGCCGACGCATAGCGGCGGCAAGGTATATGGCGACGCGAATTCGCAGCAATACAAAGATCTCGCAGCGCTGCTTCCAAAGTTGAAAGAAAGCTGCAGCAGCGAAGTACTCGCGACCGGTCAGTTCTGGAACGACGTCAAGTTTGCGGACAACGCGACGACCCTGCAGAAAGCATCCGTACTATTTGCCGGACGCAATCCCACGCCGACAGAAGCGGCGGCTGTGGCGGGCGGTGGCGAAACCGTGCTGCGCCAGCAAATACGCGCCTACATGGACAACGGTCCGGTGTTCGATGCCTTCCTGAATGAAGCTGGACAAGTTCAATTCCTGACGAACGGCGTCGTGGTGTTCGGCAACGATCGTGGTCTGGACCCCGCCGACTTCCCGTTGGCCGCAGATGTGATCAACAACAACAACCCGCCAGCCGGAGTTCGTGCGCGGTTTGAAACCACGATCCGCAACGAGCCGATCAACATGATGAAGTACATCGTGAAGAACGATCGGCCATGGACGGAGATCGTTGCTGGGAAATACACAGTCGTGAACGGCGTTACGGCGCCATTGCTCGGCGCGGCGGTCACGGGAACTTTCGTGAACCCGGCCGACGACAATGAGTTTCTGCCAGCAACCATCCCGAACGCGCGGCTCGGCGGCTATGCGCGAGCAGGCAGGCGTGATGACGAGTCACGCGATGTTGGACCGCTTTCCCACCACGGAAACCAACCGCAATCGTCATCGCGTCAGCGAGATGATGAAGCGATTCGCGGGTGTCTACATCCCTCTGCTGGCCTCCCGACCGCTTGAGGATGGGCAGTTCAGAGTCACGGTAATGGACAACCCTGGTTGCGCCGTCTGCCACGACATCATGGATCCGATGGCCGCGGCATTCCAGAACTGGGCGCCGGACAATCGCTTCCGCCCGATGGGTGCGGGTGCGACAGCGCATGCGTTGCCGAACGTCTACATGTCGACCAACTACATGAACGACGCCAAAGGCAATGAGTTCTACCGGATGGGCGACAACTGGTTCCGCGACAGCAAGGCGCCAGGCTATGGCAGCACGCCCATGCCCAATGGCTACAACAATCCGAAGGCTGCGGAATGGTTCGGCGACCAGCTAGCTGCTGATCCGCGCTTCGCGATCGGTTCCGTCGGCTTTTGGTACAAGGCGTTGTTCCATCGTGACGTGTTGCAGCCGGACACCGATACCACCGGGCCGGACGCCGCTGGCCGGGCAGCCGCGTACAACGCGCAGCAGGAAGAGTTCAAAGAGCTCGCTGCACGCTTCGCCGCTGGCGGGTACCAGGTCAAGAGTCTGTTAGTCGATCTGATGCTGAGCAAGCAGGCGCGCGCCATCGGTATCAGCGGCACGGTAAGCGCCCAACGCGCCACTTCCCTTGCATCCATCGGGCCCGGCAACCTGCTTTCGGCCGGACGCTTGAACCGGAAGTTCATTGGTGTGATGGGTTCGGCTCACACCGGCTTCAACAATCCGTACGCCGGTGCAGCGCTGCAGTACTCGGAGTTCGACGGCATCACCCGCACCTCGATGGCGCAAAACTTCACGTCCAGTCAGGTAGCCGCTCTGGATGGCGCGGCCGTGCAGAATGCCTGCAGATGGTTGCAGGCCGACTTGGCGAAACCTGTGGCCGACCGTCTGTTGTTGCCGATGGTGACGCTGGCTGACACGCCGACGACCCAGGCGGGCACCGACAAGATCCTGGCGAACATCGTCTTTATGTTTGACAAGCTGTGGAACCAGCGTGTCACGACGACGGATGCGGAAGTGCAGCGCATGTACAAGCTGCTGGTCGACACATACAACGATCGCGCCACCGCGTCGCCGCGGCCGGTTAACTGCCAGTTCAATGCGGCCAATGATGCGAATTACATGGGACGCACCTGGGCGACGGGCCTGATCTACATAATTGGCGATCCAGCCTTCACTTCGTTCTAACCGGTTGCCGACTAAAGGAGTTATTTAAATGGACCGCAGAGAATTCCTCTTGAATACGGCAAAGGCAGCCGGAGTAACACTGCCGTGGTGGGGGCTGTTGCCGCTCTCCGCCAACGCCCAGACGCCTGCTTCGAAGATAGTTGTGTACTACCACTTCGATGGCGGACTTACCTGGGACTTTTGGACGGACCCGTCGGTTGATCCCCGTTACAACCTGTATACGCAACAGGGCTTGGCGATTCCGCGGATTGGAAACTTGGCGGTCGCGCCCATGGGAAATAACGAAGCGTTCTTCACCAGGTTCCGCGATCAGTGCCTTGTCTTGAATGGCTCCAACACGCAGACGAATAGCCACGAGGACGGGCAGCGTGTTCAGGAGACCGGCAAGCTTGCGATGGGCTTTGCACCGCTGTGCGAGCTGCACGCGGCAAAGGTGGCGGCTGGCATGCCCGCTGGGTGGTTGCTTAGGGATGGCGGCACGGTCAGCGCTGGGCTCTACCCGGCCACCGCGATACCCGATCAGAATCAGCTGCGCGCGATGATTGACCCGCTTGCGGTTAACGGCACGAACGACTACGTCAAGCGTGCTGATTTCAGCAAAACGGTGGAAGCGCGCGCTGCGCGCCTCGAGGCGCTGAAGGCAAACGGAGTCATGCTGCCGAAGGAGCGTCTGATAACCGACGCGTTTATCGCTGGCAAAGAAGCGAGGGTTCGCCTGGCCGCCGTGGCCAACAATATTCCTGCGACCTTTGGTCAGTTTCCGGATCTCGAGGTTTCGCTGATCTGTGCTCAGTCCGGTATCACGGCGGCGATTCAAACTCAAAGCGGGGGATTTGACACCCACGGCGACGTTAACGGTAACAACCAGTCTTTAACGAATGCGACCAATCGGTTGACATACCTCTGGGATGAGGCGGCCCGACGTGGGATTGCAGACCGCCTGTTTGTGGTGGCGGCGGGCGAGTTCAGCCGCACTGAGTTGAATGGCAGCAATGGCAATGATCACGATAGCGTTGGTGCAGGCTGCTTGATCATGGGTCCTCCGGGTTGGGGCTTGGGCAATCGCGTCGTCGGTTACACGGGACCGAACCATACTTCGAGGGCCATTAATCCGAAGACCGGGGCGCCCGATCCTAACGGTGTGATGATTACGTCGGCCCACATGCAGGACGCGCTGCGCACCTATCTCGGCGCGACGCCGACCAACCCCACGCAGGGGCTGGGGGTTCCGGCGAACGAGAAGCTGGACCTGTTCAACCCTGCGATGTCAACGGGGTACCCGACGCTTCCCGCTTGATCAATATCAAAGCTGAACGCCGCGCCGACCACCGCAAGGTGGTTTGGCGCGTGCTCGCATTCGGTGCGCTCGCACTTGCCGCTACGGGCAGTGGGGCAGCTGACCTCCGCGGTTTCGTTAGCGAGGGCGGCGCGGGTGTACTGCAGTACCAGCCCTGCAATGGGGCGGCAATGTCACAGCAGTTGTTCCCGATCGATGACAAGACGCCAAACGGCTCTTTACGGTCGGGCGTGGGCGCAGTTCGCCAGATCATGTTGCACCGATACCGGCCGCTGTATGTCGAGATGCGCGGAGATCGCGGGAAGACGAATGTGACCGCGTACCAGTTTCAGAGAGCGCTTGGGACAGTTGAGTCATGCAAATCCTTGCCAAGCGATATTCCCTCGAAGGTACGCTTACTTGCTTCCGGCGAGGGTACGTCCTGGCGTCTCGTCGTAACTGATACGACCGCAGTCCTCCAGCTTCCCGATAGGGTATCCGTCAAGCTCCCAGTGGCCGCATTCAAAGCAGCCGGCACAAGTCAGGGAAGCAAGGAGGGTCTGGTTCGCACTTTCGATGCACAGGCAGTCGACGGACCTCCGATCCGTATCGAAGTGAATCCGCAGATGTGCAGCGACGGCCGGTCCGAAACTTCATATGGAGCGCGCGTAGATGTGCGCATTGAAAAGCGCTTGTTGCAAGGCTGCGCGGCGCGCTTTTGAGCGAGGCAATCGGTAGTCGACGGTTTCTTTTCAGGAGCGGGTACATTTCGACCGCTCATGAAAATCGCCACATTCAACGTCAACGGCATTACATCCCGTCTTCCGCGCCTTCTCGAATGGCTAGAGGAGTTCAGTCCCGACATTGCATGTCTGCAGGAGCTGAAGACATCTGACGCGACGTTTCCGCAACTCGCCATTCAGGGCGCGGGATACGGCGCAATCTGGCACGGCCAGAAGGGCTTCAACGGGGTCGCGATTCTTGCGAAGGGCACTGAACCGAGAGAGCGGCGGCGCGGATTACCAAACGACCCCGACGACACGCACAGCCGGTACCTCGAGGCGTCGGTCAATGGGCTTATCGTCGGATCAATTTATTTGCCAAACGGAAACCCGCAGCCTGGACCGAAGTTCGATTACAAGCTGGCCTGGTTCCGGCGGCTGATCGATCATGCCGCGCAGTTGTATGACTGTGGCAACGACGTCGTGCTGGTGGGCGACTACAACGTCGTGCCGACCGACAACGTGTATGACATCTATTCACCGCGGTCATATCTTGACGACGCGTTGCTGCAACCGGAAACGCGTGCGGCGTGGCGGAGGCTGCTCGAACAAGGTTGGACTGATGCAATCCACACGCTGCATCCGGACGCGGCTATGTATACCTATTGGGACTACTTCAGAAACCGGTGGTCGCGTGATGCCGGGCTTCGTATCGATCATTTGTTGCTGAATGCGAGCGCCGCAGCCCGGCTTAAGGAAGCGGGGGTCGATAAGGCGATGCGTGGCAGGGAGAAGCCGAGCGACCACGCGCCCGCCTGGGTTGTCCTGGAGTAGCGGTGGGGAAAGATTGGGTAGCTGCGTGCGACCAATTTGACCGCTGTGCACCGGGGAGCAGAAAATGAATTTCAAATTGAAGTCTCTTGTCGCCGGCGCCGCATTGAGTGCGATTGCGCTTGCGGCACGTGCCGGCGAGTTCAATGAAAGCAGCGGTGTTGCAATCAAAGGCTACGATCCCGTCGCGTTCTTCAAGGAGAGCAAGCCAGTGCGTGGTAAGGACAACTTGCGGTTTGATTACAAAGGTTCGACTTTCATCTTTAGCAACGCCGACAATCGTGCCGCATTTGCTGCAGATCCAGAAAAGTATGTTCCGCAGTACGGTGGTTACTGCGCGTTCGGAACTGCACGCGGCTACAAGGCCGACATCGACCCTGCGACTTTCACGGTCGTCGACGGCCGGCTTTATCTGAACTACAACACGCAGGTTCAGAAAGAATGGGCAGCTGACAGGGCGCGCTTTATCCGTCAGGCCGATGAACGCTGGCCTGCGGTAAGGAAGACGGAAAAAGTATTCCGTTAGTGCGGCTACTTGCCGGACGCTTCTCTCAGCGTCACGGCCAAATTAAAGACCGGCGTCTCGCTCGTGTGGTCGTTTAGATCCGCTACAAAGTACCCGTTCCGTTCAAACTGAAACTTGTCATCCGGCTTCGCGTGCGCG
Organism: uncultured beta proteobacterium; assembly: GCA_963710675.1. Lineage (GTDB taxonomy): Bacteria > Pseudomonadota > Gammaproteobacteria > Burkholderiales > Burkholderiaceae_F > JACCZX01. Next base: position 45,403 of record CAVQBE010000019.1, read on the forward strand.
AGCGACGGTTCGATGAAGGCGCGTAGCACTTGCTTGCTGTTTGGATTGATCAGCGCACGAAAGTCCTTGTCGCCCGCATCCGGATAGGGATCGGTGAACAATCGATCGAACACCCGTACTTCTGCGGGAATGCTATCGGCCACTGACAGCCAATGAATCGCGGCACGGGTCTTGACGCTGTTGGCGCCAGGCGAGCCGCTCTTTGTCTCCGGCAGATACTCGGCATGAACTTCGACGACATTTCCGGTCCCGTCTTTGACGACGCTATGCGCGCGGATCACATACCCATATCGCAGTCGGACCGGCTGTCCGGCACCGCCCGGGCCAAGCGCTAGGCGGTAGTAATCGGGGGGCGCGTTGTCCATGAAGTCCTCGGCCTCGATCCACATCTCGCGGCTGATGCGCAAGCTACGCGTGCCGAGCTCCGGCTTATGCGGATGCACGGGTGCTTGCGTTTCCTCGGTCAGATCGACGGGGAAGTTGTCGAGGACGAGCTTGATTGGCCGCAGCACCGCGGTCGCGCGCGGTACTGTGGGTTCCAGATCGTCGCGCAGTGCCTGTTCCAGCAGCGCGTAGTCGATCCACTGCGGCGATTTACTAACGCCCGTACGGTCCATGAAAAGTTGCAGGCTTTGCGGCGTGTACCCGCGTCTTCGCAGTCCGACGATGGTTGGCATGCGCGGGTCGTCCCACCCGTCAACTAGGCCTTCATCGACCATCTGAAAGAGCTTGCGTTTGCTGGTGACGACGTACGTCACCGCGAGGCGATTGAACTCGTGCTGATGCGGCAGAAGAAAAGGGTTCGCCTTGCGCTCATCAAGCGCAGATTGCAGCAGGGGAGTGAAGCACTGTGTTTGCTCGCGCAGCAATTTAAAAAATTCGTCGGAATCGTGCGCAGCCAGATCGGAGTTTTTGCTCCACGACGCGAACATCGTTTCAGCGCGGCGCTCGTAGCGACTCGCACCCAATTTGTAGCCGTGGTTATGACAATGCAGTGCAAATTCGCGGCGCGATTCAATTCCGGCATCGTATATTTTGTCGAGCATCCGCTTTGCCGCCTCATATTGCGGCTGGCGCAGCAACGGCACGATGCGCTCCAGCACCCAGTCGTACCAGGGGCGCTGGTCTTCGAACTCCAGCGTGCAGATTGAGTGCGTAATGTTCTCCAACGCATCCTCGATCGGGTGCGCATACGCGTACAGCGGATACACCACCCACTTTGTGCCGGTCATGTGATGCTCGGCGAAGCGAATGCGGTAGATGACTGGGTCGCGCATGTTGATATTGGGCGATGCCATGTCGATCTTCGCGCGCAGCACCATCGTGCCTTCGGCGTGCTTGCCCGCGCGCATTTCGCGGAACAGCCGCAATGACTCCGAAATTGGCCGGTCCCGATAAGGCGAGTCAGTGCCGACTTGTGTCAGCGTCCCGCGGTTGGCGCGGATGTCGTCCGCACTCTGTTCGTCGACGTACGCGTAGCCGGTTTCGATCAAATATTCGGCAAAGCGATACATATCCTCGAAATAATCGCTTGCGTGATACAGATTCGATTCGGGTCCCTGCGGCGTCGCGTGCTCCCAATCGAATCCGATCCAGCGAACTGATTCGAGAATTGAGTCGACGAACTCCTGGTCTTCCTTGACCGGATTCGTATCGTCGAACCGCATATGACATCGCCCGCTGAAATCGCGCGCGAGTCCAAAGTTCAGGCAGATCGACTTCGCGTGGCCGATATGCAGATAGCCATTGGGCTCGGGTGGAAAGCGTGTACGGATTCGTGCCGGATCATCCGGCGCGTGTGCATGAACGTCGTAGGGCCCTGGATGGCCCGCCCATTGGCGCGGCTCATAGGTGCCTCGCACCAGGTCTTCTGTGATGATGTTGCGGATGAAGTTGGTCGCATGGCCGGCGGGCTTCTCTTCTGCCGCCTTGCTCCGACTACCGCTCTTGCTGTCCACCTTGCCGCCGCTAGCGGCCCGCTTATCCATCAATGCTGCTTACGCGCCGTCGACAAAACGCGCGATTGTAGCGAGGCGAGTCGCTAGATGGCCTCCGTTCGCAGTTGCAGCCACGTTGCCGCAGTTCCAGTGACGTGCGGACCGACCCTGCGCCGCACTTCAGCGTGATACGTGTTCAGCCACTTGACTTCATCGTCGCGTAACAGTGAACGCTCGATCAGGCGGGTGTCGATCGGCGACAACGTCAAAGTCTCGAACTGCAGGAATTCGCCGAACTCGCTTGGCTCCTGCAGCGTCGCCGGGACGTTCAGAACCAAATTTTCAATTCGCACGCCCCAGCGCCCCGGACGATAGATCCCAGGTTCGTTTGACGTGACCATGCCGGGTTCCATCGCAGTCTGCGGCTCGGGGGGCAAATGCGGCGTAATGCCGTGCGGACCCTCATGAACGTTCAGGAAGTAACCCACGCCGTGCCCCGTGCCGTGGCCAAAATCGACGCCAGCAGCCCAGATCGGTGCGCGCGCGAGCGTGTCGAGCATTGGGCTGCGCGTGCCGCGCGGAAATCTGGCGACCGATAACGCGATCATTCCCTTTAACACCAGCGTGTAGTCGCGGCGCTGCTCTGCGTTCGTCTGACCAACCGGCACGACGCGCGTGATGTCAGTCGTGCCGTATTCGTACTGGCCGCCTGAATCGATCAGCAGCAGGCCGTTGCCGACGGTCCCGCGCATGCAGATCGTCGCGTGCGAGTCTTCAGTGGCGCGATAGTGGGGCAGCGCGCCGTTGGCGTTGAAGCCCGCAATCGGATGAAAGCTCGGGCATACATAACCGGGGCGCCTCTCGCGCGCTTCGACGACTTTTTGCCCGACCGTCATCTCGGTAAGCGTTTCGTGACCGAGGGCTGACTCGAACCACGCAAAAAATTCCGCGAGCGCTGCGCCATCCTGCTCCATTGCGTGGCGGATGTGATGCGCCTCAGCATCGGTTTTGCGACTCTTTGCCAGCGTCGACGGATTGATGGCTTCGATGATCTGCACGCGGTCGGGTACCGACTGCTGCAACCCGAGCGTGATGCGGCGTGGATCGACCAGCAGCTTCGCATTGGCCGGCAGCGCTTGTAGTGTTGCCACGGCGCTACCGTAGGGTGCCAGAGTGATGCCGTCCGCAGCCAGTCGCGCTGCAAGCTTGTCATTGACCTTGCCTTCGGCAACGAACAGCGTGGCGTTTTTCTCGTCGAGCAACAGGTGCGAGATGAAAACCGGGTTGTAACTGACATCGCCCCCGCGCAGATTGGTAAGCCACGCAATGTCGTCGAGTGTCGATATCCAATGATGCGTGGCGCCAACCTGCTTCATTTGCTGGCGAACAGCGGCGAGCTTGTCAGCGCGTGAAGTTGGCGCAAACGGCGCCAGGTGTTCGTACACCGGCTGGGCCGGCAACGCCGCGCGGTCGTCCCATACGTCGTTCAGCACGTCGAGGTCCGTGCGCAGCTCGATGCCGCGCTCACTGAGTATCGACTGCAGCGCGCGCGCGCTGGCGAGCCCGAGCACCGCACCGTCGACCGCGACTTGGCTCCCCAATGCGACATGTTCGGCAAGCCAGTCCACATGCGCCGAGCTCCCGGCCCCGCCAATCTTCATCAGCTCGATGCCGGTGCCGGCCAGCTGACCTTCTGCCTGCGCCCAGTAGCGACTGTCAGCCCATACGCCGGCAAAATCGTCGGTCACCACCAGTGTTCCGACCGAACCCGTAAACCCGGAGAGCCATTCGCGGCCCTGCCAGCGCTCGGGTAAGTACTCGGAAAGATGGGGGTCGCTTGATGGCACGACGATCGCTGCAACGCCGTGGCGCTGCATCGCGCGACGTAGTTTTTCGATCCGGGAGCGAACGGTGCCGCGGCGTGCGTCGATGGTGTCCATTGCAGGCTCTGACAAGAACAAAATCGAAGTGTAGAGCCGGAGGCTACCGCGGTGGGCTGGGCTGGCGACTGCGCAGACGTTGCGACCAACCCGGAATTCGTCGCTCCATTGTTCGCACAATGTTTTCGTTCACGCGCTCTTGAAACTCTCCGTCTGGCACTGCCATCGACGATGCCTGCGCACGAAGCGTGCGAGCACCGAGCACTGCCGCGAGCGGCAACGAACGCATCGGGACCGCGAACACATCGGTGCGGTTGGTTGGGTCGCCGCTATTCGTGCGCACATAGACCGGTAAGAAGACGTTGTTAGCGCTGGTCAGCCCGTGGTAGTCGCCGATAAATAACTCGAGCCCGCGCGAAAAAGGTGCAGTGCGCATGTCGAATGCAGCTGCTAGGCGATTCTCCTGCCATGTCACGCCGTCAGTGGAGCGCGCAAAAATCAGTTCGGTCGGCAAGGTTATTGGGTCGGTGGTATTAGAGCGAAAGTCGTAATACGTCACGCCGATCGTTCCATTGGCACGAACGTGCACGTTGGGGGTGAACGCCTGCGCAGCCGGAGCCGAATTGATCTGCACCGGAGTGCTCCAAGTCGAGCCGCCGTCAATCGAGCGCGACAGCGCAATGCCGTCGCGTGCACCATTTGAAAATCGTGCGTCCTGCCAGACTACGAACAGATCGCCATTGGGTGCAACCGCAATCTGACCCAGTCCAGCGCCGTCGCGGACTGGCGTGCCGGTTTCAGGATCGCGAGCGCCAACCGACAGCAGGTCTGCGACTTTAATCGGCGCGCTCCAGCTTCCTCCCTGGTCGCTGGATCGCAATATATTGAGCGTGGCAGTGATCTGCCCTCCCGCGCCCTCATCGAGCTGTGTGAACAGATTAATCAGCGTCCCGTTTGGGAGCACTACGATGACGTTGCCGATCGTCTGGCTGCTCATGCCGGGATCGTAGATTGAGCGCGCGGCTTCCCAGGTATTACCGCCGTCGGTCGTTCGAGCAAAAAATGACGGGCCGCCGCCGCTGGCAGCGAGACGATCCCAGACGGCGTAAACGTAATTGGGGTCAGTGGGGTCAGCGGTGATGGTGTTCTTGTCGTTAAAGAAACCTGCGCCGTCTCGTATCAGCGTTGATGGGTTGCTCCAGCTTTGACCCGAGTCGGTTGAGCGACTAACCAGCATGGCACTGACAGACCCGGGTGCGAAGGACGCACCTTGGGCTGCCAGCGCCATTTGAAATGCGTTTCCGTTAGGCGCGAATGTCACCCAGGGATCGGTCGCGCGTTCGTAATCGCCGCCATTGGCTGCTGTGCCTCCACCGCAGCGCGTAAACGGCGCCATCGTGCTCGACCAGGTCGCGCCTCCGTCAAGCGTGACTGCGCCGACCAATCCGTTTGCAAGCCCGGTGGACCAGCGATCCTGTTGCCATACTGCAACGATGTTGGCGGCATTTGTCGGATTGACCGCCGCGTAGGGTTCGACCTCCGCATTGCGGTATTCAGTACCTCCAAGCGCTCCGCCGGTGCAATTCGCCGCGAATGGTGTATCGCCAGAGACACGAATCGGCACGTCAGCTATCAGCGGCGGCAGTACCACCGCCGGAGGTGCCGGTGCGATGGGGGGCGCAGGGGCAGGCCCCGAGTCGGAGCCGCCGCCGCAGCCTGCGAGCGACGCGGTCAGAACAGCAGCCAATAGACAACGGTGGTGTGCAGTCGTCTTCGCTGTCATCTAATAGGTTTTGGATATCGTTTTAGCAGAATGCATTCTGACAGCGCGTCATCGACTGAGGCCATTAGCCATCTCGCGGGATACATACACGCAAACGATCATCCGGAAAACCAGTGAATTCAGTGCCGTCAGCGGTCGATCGCTAGTGTTCATTGTGCCCTCGCGTGAGTTACGCTGGAGCCGTTACCGATGCGCATGATGATTGCATTCGACTCCCTGTAAATGGCGTCTGAATTGATCCGCAAAGCAAAGGTGCCGACTCTGGCCGGCGCCGACGCGGAAGGCGTTTCCGCAGCGTGTGATCAATGCGGCGATTCTTTGGCAGGTTTGCGGGTCGTGCAGCGTCCAGTCGGCGCAACAATGCGCGCCTTCTGCTGCAACGGCTGCGCGTTCATTGCCGAGCAATTGTTCCTTGCGCAGGCGGGGAGCCGCGATCGCGCGCTGTTAAATGCGTCGATCGCCGCTGAGGCCGAAGCCAGTTCCGCTGCTATCGAGGCCGCCAGTGCGGCCGGCTCGCATCTGCAGCTTTCGATTCGCGGCATGGTGTGCAGTGCATGCGCCCTGATGATCGAGCAAAGCCTGCGCGCACTGCCCGGGGTGGTAAAGGCTAGCGTTGATTTCGCAACGCACACCGCGTACATCGCCTTCGATCCGAAACTGGTTACGCGCGGCGAGCTGCAGCGCGCAATCGAGCGCGCAGGCTACGATGCCGGCAGAGTGCCGCGCGACGATGCGCGAATCGACGCTCAGGTTCGTCGCATCGATCTGCTGCGAGTTGTGATCGCATGGCTTGCGGCGACACAGGTGCTGATGCTGTCGCTGCCAATGTACGTCGCATCGCCTGGCGCCATCAGCTCCGAGATTGAGCGGCTGCTGCAGGGTGCGAGCTTCGTGCTGATCCTGCCTGCGCTGCTTTTTTCGGCACAACCGCTTTATCGCGCCGCCTGGAGCCAGCTTCGAATGTGGCGAATGGCTGCCATTGGCCTCGAGCTTCCTACGGTGATAGCGATCAGCGTCGCTGTAGGCGCAAGTTCCGTTGCTGCGGTGATGGGTCGCGGCGCAATCTATTTCGATGCGGTCGCTCTGGTGATCGCGTTGGCGATCACGTCGCGCTGGGTGCTTGCGGGCGGCGTGTGTGTTGCACGCTCGCATGTTGAAGCCGCGCGCCGACAGTCGACCAGCGCGCTGCGATTGGTTGCGTTTCCATCGTCGCTTGCCACTGAGTCCGTCACGGCGCAACAGCTGAAGCCCGGCGCGCGGGTCCTCGTGCCACCTGGCGAAGCGGTACCGTCGGATGGCGTGGTGGTGCACGGGCGCTCGAGCTCCTCGCAAGCCTCGCTGACAGGTGAGTCGCTGCCAGTCGAAAAATCCGCCGGCGCACCGGTGCTCGCCGGTGCGATCAACCTCGACCAGCCTTTGGTCATTGAAGTCGGACGTAGCGGCTCTGAGTCGAGTTCGCTGGCGTTGCAACGGATGGCGGAAGAGGCGGGCCGCGATCGCCCGCGTACCGATGAGCTGGCCGCGCGTTTCGCCGCTCCGTACCTGTGGCTAATGGGTTCGGCGGCGTTGATGACGTTGCTTGGCTGGCTGCTTATCGATCCGTCGCAAGCCGTATCAAGCGTCATTGCGGTTCTGATTGCGGCGTGCCCGTGCGCCTTGCTTCTTGCTTCACCCGCTGCCACTGCGGGGGCGCAGTCAGCGCTGGCACGTCGTGGTGTTCTGGTCGCGCGTAACTGCGCGATCGAAGCACTCGCGAGCGCCGATCTGCTCGCGTGCGACAAGACGGGCACGTTGACAACCGGCGAGCCGCGCTTGTTGCGGCAGATCCTACTGCGCACGGCAGACCCTGAATACACATTGGCAATTGCCGCTGCAATGGAGACGCTGTCGACGCATCCTTACGCGCGCGCGCTGATTGGCGCAGTGCAGTCTCTCGGTAAGTCACTGCCGCCATTGACTGACGGGCGCGTCGAGGCTGCTGCCGGAATCGAGGCCACAGTGGGGGGCCGCCGTTATCGGCTTGGAAAAATGGAATTCGCGCTGGTCGACAAGCAGGCTTCGCAGCGCGCCGACGTCGCGGCGATTGCGGCGCGCGAGGGCTTGCATGCCGCGACCACGATTTTGCTCGCCGATGCCGAGGGGCCGGTTGCACTGTTCGTCTTTGGAGAACGACTGCGCGAAGAAGCTGCGTTGATGATTGACACATTTGTCGAGCACGGAGTCGAGCCGATATTGATCTCAGGCGATCGGCGCGCGCCGGTGCACGCGGTGGCGGCATCGCTCGGCATCGAGCGCGCACTTGCGCATCAGACGCCACACAGCAAATGTGAGTGGGTAGTGAGCCAGCAAAGAGCCGGAAACAAGGTGGCGATGTTGGGCGATGGCATCAACGATGCGCCGGCATTGGCGCGAGCAGATGTCTCGATCGCGTTGGCTGATGGATCGGCAACCGCGCAGCAGCGCGCCGATCTGATCGTGCAGTCATCCCGTCTCGCGGACATCGCCTACGCATTCGCAGTGGCGCGCCGGGCGATGCGCCTGGCGCATCAGAATCTGGGCCTCGCCCTTGGCTGCAACATGAGTTTCATCGCGCTCGCGGCGCTGGGAATCACGTCGCCGGCAATTGCAGTGGCGGGTACCGCGGGCAGTGCATTACTCGTGCTTGCCAACGCGGCGCGACTGCTGCGCAGCGACGACATCCGTCAGGGGGGTGTGAAACGCACGCAGGTTGGCCGGCTCAGTCTGCGTGGATTTACCTGATCGTTTGCGAGAGCGGTTGAGCCTGCAGGCGCGGCTGCGCGTTCCAGCCTGTACCTAGACCACGGCGTCGCATCCGGCAAGTCGCCTTGTAGCGCAAGTATCATCTGCCGCTTGTTCAGTCGAGGCGCGCACCACGCCTGCAGTCATGAAAAGCGCAGATATCCGCGAAAAATTCCTGCGGTACTTTGAGTCGAACGGTCACACGATCGTTCGTGCATCGAGCCTGCTCACCGCATCGGACGATCCGACGTTGCTGTTCGTCAATTCCGGCATGGTGCAGTTCAAGGACGTGTTCACCGGTCGCGAGAAGCGGCCGTACACACGCGCGACGACGTCACAAAAATCATTGCGCGCCGGCGGCAAACACAACGACCTGGAAAACGTCGGATACACCGCGCGGCATCACACGTTCTTCGAGATGCTGGGCAACTTCAGCTTTGGCGACTACTTCAAGCGCGATGCGATTCGGTTTGCGTGGCAGCTCTTAACGGAGGTCTACAAGCTGCCGAAGGAGAAGCTCTGGGCGACGGTCTACGTCGACGACGACGAGGCGTACAACATCTGGACCAAGGAAATCGGTGTTCCGGCCGAACGTTGCGTACGCATAGGCGACAAGCCCGGCCAGCCCAAGTATGTGTCCGACAACTTCTGGCAAATGGCCGACACCGGGCCGTGCGGGCCGTGCAGCGAAATCTTCTACGACCATGGGCCCGACGTCGAAGGCGGGCCTCCGGGCTCGCCAGACGCCGACGGTGATCGCTACATAGAGATCTGGAATCTTGTGTTCATGCAGTTCGATCGCGATGGCGCCGGCACGTTGACGCCGCTGCCGCGCCCGTGCGTCGACACCGGGATGGGTCTCGAACGGCTCGCGGCTGTGCTGCAGCACGTTCATTCCAACTATGACATCGATCTATTTCAAAACCTGATCAAGGCAGCAGCGCGCGAGACGCGTGCCAAGGACCTGAACAACAATTCATTGAAGGTTATTGCTGATCACATTCGCGCCTGTTCGTTCTTGATTGCCGACGGTGTCATTCCGGGTAACGAGGGGCGCGGATATGTGTTGCGTCGAATTATTCGTCGCGCGTTGCGGCACGGCTACAAGCTGGGGCAGCCAGAGCCGTTCTTTTTCAGGATCGTCAAAGATGTGACGGCTGAAATGGGCGCCGCGTATCCGGAGCTGATTGAACAGCAATCGCGTATTGAATCGGTGCTGAAGCAGGAAGAAGAGCGCTTCGGCGAGACGCTCGCCAACGGAATGAAAATACTCGACGCCGCGCTCGGTCAGATGAAGTCGGGAGACGCGCCAATGCTGGACGGCGAGACGGTGTTCTTGCTGTACGACACCTATGGGTTCCCGGTCGACCTGACCGGCGACATTTGCCGCGAGCGCGGTGTCGCTATTGACCACGCGGGCTTCGGCGAGGCAATGGAGCGGCAACGCGGGCAGGCGCGCGCGGCGGCACGCTTCAAGCTGGCCAGTGGCTTTGAATACGTGGGCGATAAAACACGCTTCACCGGCTACTCATCGCTGGTTGAAGACGCCAAGGTGATTGCCCTGTACCACGAAGGCGCACCGGTTCAGCACTTGCAGGCAGGCGCCGATGGCATCGTCGTTCTGAATACGACTCCGTTCTATTCGGAATCGGGCGGGCAGGTCGGTGACAAAGGTGTTCTCGAGTCAATCAGCAATCGGCACGTCGTGCGATTTGCAGTCGCTGATACTCAAAAGATTCAGGCGGATGTCTTTGGGCATCACGGCACTCTCGAATCGGGCACCTTGAGCGTCGGTGACATCGTGCAGGCAAAGGTCGATGGACAGGCGCGAGAGCGTACGCGCAACAATCACTCTGCGACGCATCTGATGCATGCAGCGCTGCGCGGCGTGCTGGGCAAGCACGTACAGCAGCGCGGCTCGCTGGTTGATGCCGAGCGCACGCGGTTCGATTTTTCGCACGACAAGGCGATGACACCCGAAGAGATTCGCAAAGTCGAGGACATCGTCAATACGGCGATTCGCTCGAACGCGCCGGTATCGGCCAACGTGATGAAGTACGACGATGCGATCAAGGCAGGCGCCCTGGCGTTTTTTGGTGACAAGTACGGTGACGAGGTGCGCGTGCTGCAAATGGGCGATCACTCCACCGAGCTGTGCGGTGGCACGCACGTCGCACGCACCGGCGACATTGGATTCTTCAAGATCATTTCGGAAAGTGGCGTAGCAGCGGGCGTGCGCCGCGTCGAAGCAGTCACTGGCCGCGGTGCTGTCGACTATGTGCAGGCACTTGACCGCGACCTGCAGCACGCGGCTTTCTTGCTGAAAGCCCCTGCTTCTGAAGTTGCGCAGAAGATCACGCAGATTCAGGACAATGTGAAGTCACTTGAGCGGGAGCTGGCACGACTGAAAAGCAAGCTCGCGGCGTCCAAGGGAGACGATCTTGTCTCGCAGGCGGTCGATGTCAATGGCGTCATGGTGCTGGCGGCGTCACTGGAAGGCGGCGACGCGAAGTCATTGCGCGAGACGATGGATCAGTTAAAGGCCAAGTTGAAGAGTGCGGTGATCGTCCTGGGTGCCGTCGAGGGCGATCGCGTGCAGCTGGCTGCTGGTGTGACCGCCGATGCGACATCCAGGGTCAAGGCGGGCGACCTCGTCAACTTTGTGGCGCAGCAGGTAGGCGGAAAGGGCGGCGGTCGAGCCGATATGGCGATGGCTGGCGGCAGCGATCCAGGCAAACTGGGAAGCGCGCTCGCGAGCGTGCAGTCGTGGGCACAGCAGCGTCTGTAATTGAATATCGATCGGCGCGTCGCCGGACGACGCCGCGGCCCTCGCGCGCTTGATGAGCGATCCGCAGGTCTTCGCCGGTCTGATTGCAGACGCCGTATCCGAGCGTCGAAACATGGCGCAAGCATCTCGAGCAACAGACCGAGCAGAACGACGGCCTCCACTTGCTGGCGATTGACAATGGCGAAGTCATCGCAAGTGGCGGGATTCACAGCGTCGGTCCAAGGATGCGCCGCCGGCATGTTGCAGGACTTGGCATTTGTGTGGCGCGCGATAGACAAAAGAAGGCGTTGGCTCGGAAATGATGAGACGTCTGCTCGAATGGTCGGACAATTGGGCCGGATATTTGCGCATCGAGCTCAACGTTTACACCGATAATGAACGCGCTATCGCGCTGTATCGGCGTTTTGGGTTTGAAATGGAAGGCACGCACCGCGCGCACGCGTTACGCGACGGCGTATTTGTCGATACGCATTCGATGGCACGCTTTCACCCGAATCCGCCGCAGGTGCCGCGGCAGATCGAACCGGCTTCTCGATAGTGGAGTATCGATGCGAACATTCTTAGCGCTGTCTTTGGTGCTTTGCCTCTCCGGTTGCGCTGTTGTTGCGGTTACGTCGGCGGTGGGCTCGGCCGCCGTGGCTGTCGGCTCCGCAGCCGTGTCGGTCGGAACCACAGCAGTCGGCGTCACCACCGATGTAGTCGTCGGTACCGCGAAGGTCATCGGGAGTGCGGTCACACCGGGCGAATCCCAGCCCGCAGGCAAATAGGAGCTCGAATGCTTGTAAGCAATCTCGAACTGGTTCCCGGACGTCGAATCGTGTCGCACTTCGGCATCGTGCAAGGAAGCACAGTGCGCGCGAAGCACGTCGGCAAGGACATCTTCGCGGGGTTGAAGAACATTGTCGGGGGCGAACTGAAGGGATATACCGAATTGATGCAAGAAGCGCGGCAGGAAGCCGTTGAACGCATGATCGCAGAAGCTCAGTCGATGGGCGCCAATGCCATCTTGAACGTGCGGTTCGCAACGACGTCGATCGCTGCCGGCGCTGCGGAAATACTGGCGTATGGAAGCGCGGTGCAGCTTGACGGAGGCTAGCAGCCCTAATGCTGGACCTTATTGAATTTGGAATCTTTCTTCTTCTGCTGATCGTCGGCTTCTTTGCCGGGACGATCGTGGAAAAGCGTCACTACGCATCGATTCGCAAGCGTGAGCGCCAGTATGCGGACGTGCTTGCTTTCGCTGTGCGATTTCCGCCAGATCGTGTGACGCCGCAGCGAGCATTCCTGGTGCACGGCACCGTTGTGATCAGCTCCGACTACTTCAAGACATTCGTCGCGGGTCTGCGCAATCTGTTCGGCGGCCGCGTGCGCACCTATGAAACGCTGATGGAGCGCGCGCGGCGCGAAGCGCTGCTGCGGTTAAAACACGACGCGCGGCGGCAGGGCGCGAAGCTGGTGATCTGCGTGCGCTTCGAAACGACGACGATATCGACCGGATATGCGGCGTCGATCGAGGTGTTCGCGTTCGGCACTGCACTGATTCCGGAGCGGGACAGTGCAATTGCGTTCGGAGCCCGATCCGGCGCACCGGCCTAATTGCGCGCGTGAGACTCGAAAACCGCGCACCCGCCGAGGGCATCAACTCCTCGGCTGAAAATCCGCTGATCGAACTCGGCTGGCTGGTCGCGGGCAGCGTCGGCGTCATCGTCGCATTGGTGATCATGACGTCGCTTGCGGCGCAGTGGATCGCTCCCCGCATCCCGTATCGGTACGAAGCCAAACTTGCGGCGACTCTGCCGCAGTTCGCTACCGCGCCCGACAACGAAGCGGGCCGTCAGGTGCAGGCGGAACTGCAGCAGTTGGCTGACAGGCTCTCGGCGAGGCTCGGCATGCCAGACGGCATGCTGGTGCGCATTGGCTATCGCGACGATCGGACGGTGAATGCATTCGCGACGATCGGCGGCCAGGCCGTTTTCTTCCGCGGACTGCTGACCAAGCTCGACAACGAGAATGCGCTGGCGATGGTAATGGCGCACGAGCTTGCGCATCTGAAGTACCGCCATGCGTCGGCTGCGCTTGGCCGTGGCGTGGCGGTCGGCGTGATCTTGTCGGTCGTCTCGGCTGAGCTGGGCCGTAACGCCGCTGCCGGCGTATTGAGCCAGGCCAGCATGGCGACGCTGCTTTCGTTCAACCGTGATCAGGAACGCGAAGCGGACGAGGCAGCGTTGCATGCGTTGTACGCGGAGTATGGGCACGTCGGGGGTGCGATCGATCTGTTCGACGTACTCGCGCATCTGCCCAATGAAAAACGTGTAGCAAACGCACCGACCGTCGAGTTTTTGCGCACTCATCCATTGACAGAGAATCGAATGGCTGCGATCAAGCAGTGGGCCGCCGACAACGGTGCGGCGATCGATGGGCCAAGGCGGCCGCTACCGCCCGCGATCGCGGCGCTTCGCAAGTCTGCATCGTAGAATCGCCCGGCTACTGCGCTACTCTCGTGCTCGAACCTCACTCTGCCGACAAGGAAATCGATACACGTGGGCTTAACTGCCCGCTGCCGATCTTGCGCGCAAAAAAGGCGTTATCGGACATGACGACGGGTCAAGTTTTGAAGGTTGTCGCGACCGATCCGGGTTCGATGCGCGACTTTCAGGCGTTCTGCAAACAGACGGGCAATGAGCTTCTGGCACAACAATCGGTCAACAAAGAATTCGTTCATTTCCTCAAGCGCAGATGAGCACACCGACTCCACCGCCGACAACCGTTGCGCCGCGGCGTCGCACGTCGGTGCTGAAAATGATGTTCTGGTTGCTTCTAGTGCCCGTCGTGCTGATCGTCGGCTATTTCGCGATCGTGCTGCACTGGAATTACTCGACGGGCGAGCGCGCGGGCTGGGTGCAGAAACTGAGCAGAAAAGGATGGCTCTGCAAGACGTGGGAAGGCGAGATGGCGATGGTGTCGATGCCTGGCGCCATTCCGGAAAAATTCTTGTTTACGGTGCGCGATGACGCCGTCGCTGAAAGCATCAACAAAGTGATGGGCAAGCGCGTCACGTTGCACTACGAGGAAAAAGTCGGATTACCAACCAGCTGCTTTGGCGAAACGCGGCACTTCGTGACCAGCGTGTTGCAGGTCGAAGAGATTCCGCTGGCGCCGGGCGTCATCGTGCCGAACCGTCCTGCTGCACCCGAGCGCGCCGGCTGCATCGCCGTCGATGCAGCCGGTGCCACCATCGCCATCAACTACCGTGCCACCGGCCGCGCCGGACGCTCCGAAGAGCTAAAACGCCAGCATCGACTGTCGGCTTTCGCTCGGCGACGGTGACAACGCTACGCCGTGCCCGCGCCAACCAGCATTTCGCATGGCCCCATGAACCCGCTTGCCGTTTCGAACTGACGCAGTTCACGTTCGATCTCGTCCCAGGTTTCGGCGCGCTCGGCTTCGCTGAGCGTGCTCATCATCTGATGCAGAGCGCCGAACGACTCGCGCTCGAAGCGCACGCATTCCGCCGCACTCGGTAGCTGCACCGGAGAATCGACCTTGCGCACTTCGATGTCGCGCAGGCCGGCGCGCTCATAGGCCGCCGCCAGCACGCCGTCGCTGCCGAGTGAAAATGGGCCGGGTTGACCTGGCTGCGGCGGTGGAAGCTTGGCGCGCCGGCGGATGATGCCGACTGGGATTGAGAAAAACTGATTTTTGTCGGGCGTTGAGTAGACGATTGCCGCAAAACGACCGCCCGGCTTCAATGCGCGCCGGATGCCTGCCAATGCGCGCTGCTGGTCGGGAAAGTAAATCAGTCCGACGCGCGAGATCGCCGCGTCAAAGCTGGCGGGGGACAAGTCTCCGAGTGCTTCGCCGTCAAGCTCGCGCGTCTCGATGTTCGACTGTCCCGCCGCGCGTGCATCAGCAAGCGCGTAGTCGAGCAAAGCGGGTGCGATGTCGGTGGCGAGCACATGGCCGGTCGGCCCAACACGCCGAGCGGCCGCAAGCGATTGCTCGCCAGCACCGGCGGCGATATCAAGCACGCGACTGCCTGCCCTGATATGCGCCAGGTCGAGCATCTGCTCGGTGGCACCGCCGAGCCATTGCCCCAGGAATGGCCCCCAACGGTGCCATGCTTCTGCGGCGGCCTGCCATTGCGCACGCGTGGTGGTCTTGAATTTTGCTGCATCGAAAGTGGGTCGGTCATCCATTTGAGTCTCCTCGAAAGTGAGGAGTGAAGCGTCCACCCTGGGTCGTGTAGCGTCTAGTCAAGAATCTGGACTTGCCGCACCATGGTGGCGGCACTAGGGTGCATCGCATGATCAATTACGGACAGTTCTGTACGGTCGCACGCGGCGCCGAAGTATTCGGCGAACGCTGGACTCCACTTGTCGTGCGCGAGCTGCTGTGCGGCAGCACGCGCTTCAACGACATTCGCCGCGGCGTGCCGCGCATGTCTGCAACGTTGCTTGCGCAACGGCTGCGCAAGCTGGAGGAGATCGGCGTGGTTGAGCATGTTCGCGGCAGCAGCGGCAATGAATACCGGTTGACAGCCGCTGGTGAGGAGCTGCGCCCAATCGTCATGGCACTCGGCCACTGGGGCGCGCGATGGATCGGCAGCCGGTTACAACCCAATCAGCTCGATGCCGGCTTTCTGATGTGGGACGTGCGACGTTTCGCGAAGCTCGACGAGTTTCCGCGCGCGCGCCGCGTCGTGATCCACTTCACTTTTTCCGACGCGCGACCGCGCGAGCGTCTGTGGTGGCTCGTCGTCGAAAACGGTAGCGCAGATCTGTGCCGCGATGATCCCGGGCACGAGGTGACGTTGATCGTCGAATCGAGCGTCTTGGCTTTGACCGACGTGTGGACCGGTGAGCGCGAACCTTCGGAGGTACTTCGCAGCGCCGAGCTGCGCATCGTTGGACCGGCGAGTGAAGCAAAGCAGCTGTGGTCCTGGCTCGGACGAAGTGCGTTTGCGTCGACGCGCGCCGATCGACGGACGGCGCTAGCTGCGTAGCGCGCTGCAGATCCGCGTCACGATGCAGGGAGTCGCTTTCGCTGCTCTCTGACCTTTTGCAAGGTTGCACCGAAGCCGTTCAATCGTTCCTTTTCCTGCGCGACGACTGCGGGCGGAGCGCGCTCGACGAAACTCGAGTTGCCGAGCTTCCCTTCAGCCTTGCGAATTTCGTTTTCCAGCCGTGCAATTTCCTTGTCGAGCCGTTCGCGCTCGGCACCGACGTCTACCTCGATCTTCAGCAGCAACCGGTAGTCGTCAACGACCTTGATGGGCGCTGCCTGACCGTTGGCAGCTACGTTGACATCGGCGATCACTTCAATGTCCGATAAACGCGCCAATGACTGTATGTAAGGCGCCAACGATGCCAACGTCGTCGCATTCCCGGATGCCATCAACGGCACTTTCTGCGCAGGCGACAGATTCATCTCGCTGCGCAGATTTCTTAATGAATCGATGACACGCTTTAGCAGTGCGACTTCAGCGTCCGATCGTGCGTCTATTTTCTCCGGCTGGCTCTTCGGATACGGCTGAATCATGATCGACGTTTGCTGCTCTGCTGTGCGCTTGCCTGCCAGCAACGAAACTCTTTGCCACAGTTCTTCAGTGACGAACGGAATGATCGGGTGCGCCAGACGCAACGCGGCTTCGAGCACCCGCACCAGAGTTCGGCGCGTGCCGCGCTGCGTGATTTGGTTTCCGGCCGCGAGCTGCACCTTGGCGAGCTCGACGTACCAGTCGCAGTACTCGTTCCATACGAACGAGTAAATGGCGTTGGCGACGTTGTCGAGCCGGTAGTCGGCAAAACCCTTTGCTACCTCCGCTTCGGTGCGTTGCAGCTCACCGATGATCCACCGATCGACGAACGACAAGTTGACCGAAAGGTTCTCGTCTATTCCGCAATCGTGGCCCTCGGTGTTCATCAGCACAAAGCGCGTTGCATTCCACAGCTTGTTGCCGAAGTTGCGGTACCCCTCGCAGCGCTTGATGTCGAAGTTGACGGTGCGGCCAAGCGTGGCTGAAGCCGCCATCGTGAATCGAAGTGCGTCGGCTCCATACGGCGCGATGCCATTCGGAAAATGTTTGCGCACCTTGACTGCAACCTTCGGCGCATCCTCCGGTCGCCGCAAGCCGCTGGTGTTCTTCGCAACCAGCGATTCGAGGTCGATGCCATCGACAATGTCGAGCGGGTCGAGCGTGTTGCCTTCGCTCTTCGACATCTTGGCGCCCTCGGCGTCGCGAATCATGCCGTGGATGTAGACGTTGCGAAACGGAACGCGGCCCGTGAAATGAGTGGTCATCATCACCATGCGCGCGACCCAGAAGAAGATAATGTCGTAGCCTGTCACGAGCACGGTCGAAGGCAGGTACAGGTCGTACGCGGCTTTGTCTTTCACGTTGGGCCAGCCGAGCGTAGAAAAGGGCAGCATCGCCGACGAGAACCACGTGTCGAGAACGTCGGGGTCGCGCGTCAACCGCGCGTTCGTTCCGGCTTGTGCGCGTGCGTCGGCTTCGCTGCGCGCAACGAACACTTTGCCTTGCTCGTCGTACCACGCCGGAATCTGATGGCCCCACCACAATTGTCGTGAGATGCACCAGTCCTGGATGTTTTCGAGCCACTGGTTGTAGATCGTCTTCCACTGGTCGGGAAAAATGTTGACCTCGCCGCGCGCGACGACGTCGAGTGCTACCTGCGCGATCGATTGCCCTGGATGCAGCGTACCTTCCGGCGCCGGCTTACTCATCGCCATGTACCACTGCTCGGACAACATCGGCTCGACGACTTCGCCGGTGCGTTCGCAGCGCGGCACGGTCATCTTGTGCGGCTTCTCGCTGACGACAAGCCCGGCAGCGCGCAAGTCGGCCAGCACGGTCTTGCGCGCGACGTAGCGATCCATCCCTCGATATTTCGCCGGCGCGTTGTCATTGATCGTTGCCGTCAGCGTGAAAATCGATATCGGCTCGAGCCCATGTCGCTGGCCGACCGCGAAATCGTTGAAGTCGTGCGCGGGCGTGATCTTCACCGCGCCGGTGCCGAACTCCTTGTCAACATAGTCATCGGCGATTACCGGGATCGTCCGATCCGTCAGCGGCAGCGCCAGCGACGTGCCGATCAGATGTCGATAGCGTTCGTCGCTTGCGTGAACTGCAACCGCAACGTCTCCCAGCATCGTTTCCGGCCGCGTGGTGGCCACCGTGATCGATTCATTTCCCTCAGCCGCCGGATAACGAATCTCCCAGATGCGTCCGTCTTCTTCTTCGGTTTCGACTTCCAGATCCGCCACGGCGGTTTGCAGCTTCGGATCCCAGTTGACGAGCCGCTTGCCGCGATAAATCAGGCCTTGTTCATACAGGCGCACAAATGTTTCGACGACGACCTGGGACAGGTCTTCGTCCATCGTGAAATACTCAAGACTCCAGTCGACCGACGCGCCAAGCCGGCGCATCTGCTGCAGGATCGCGGCGCCGGAAACGCCCTGCCACTTCCAGACTTCTTCGACAAACTTTTCGCGGCCCATTGCGCGCCGATCGATGCCCTTGGATGCGAGCTGCCGCTCGACGACGATCTGCGTCGCAATGCCGGCATGATCGGTACCTGGCAACCACAGCGTGTTGAAACCGAGCATGCGGTGATAGCGAGTCAGCGCGTCCATGATCGTCTGGTTGAACGCGTGACCCATGTGCAGGATGCCGGTGCGATTCGGCGGCGGAAGCTGGATCGAAAACGATGGCTTGTTCGGATCCGACCCTGCGGCGAAGTACCCGCGTGATTCCCATAGCGGTGCCCAGCGAGCCTCGATCGCTGCGGGATCGAAACTCTTTGCCAGATCGCTCGCAGGCGAAGCCGTCAACTCAGCAGTCGTCACTTCAAGGCCGAACGCTGACGCTCAAGCTCGGCAGCAATTGCGCGCGAGATCGTTTCACGAACCGTGGTGTCCAACGCGGGACGCAGATCAGAAATCAGCGCGGTCAGCGCGCGTACCAGGGTGGGTTGCAACCGCTCACGCACCTGACGCTCGAGCTCCGCAGAAAGCTGCGGCTGCAATTCGCGCAGCAGGCTTTCGCGCAGCTGCGCTTCCATCTTCTCCCAGTCGACTGCAGCTGGTGGCGCTACTGGCTCAGGCGCAGGTGCCGGTGAGAACACGGGCGCAACCGACGCCACTGATGCAAACAGCGTAGAAGGTGGGGGTGCCGGCTTCGGCCGCAGTGACGCTTCCGGCGCAGCGAGCTCCGGCTTCGGCGTCAACAGCGCGGAAACAGCGGGTGGTGGTGCAGACACTGTTGGCGCCACCACCGGCGGTGGCGGTTGCGGCAGCGAAATATCGAGGTCGAGTGACGGCAGCGTCAGCCGCTCAGTCAATACCGGGATCGTCGCATCGTCGGGCATGACTTTGCCGCCCGGCTGCGTCAACCGCTCAAGGTCGGTGGACTTGCGTGAACTAGTCGCCATTTTTTACTTCGATTGCAGTCGGCTGAAAGCCGCGGTCCCGATAACACTTGAACCGCGCACGGGCCCGCTGCCGATCACCGTCGTCGCTGGACACGACTTCAATCACTCGCTCGAAGCGTGCAAAAAAGCTTTCAAAGTCCGGTGGCACCTCATCGTCGAGCGTAAGCAGTACGTCGCTGTCGGGGGCAGAGCCGGCGTCGTCCGCGAGAATTACCGGCGTCGTTGCTGCCAGGGCGGAACCTGCGTAGACGTGCGGCACAAAGTCCAGGGCAGAAAACGTCCACAGCGCCTGATCGAACTGTGCAAGCCGATCCGCTCAGCCGCGAGTAGACCACTGCTCGCTTTTGCGCAGCGCGCGCCTTGCGTATCACGCGGCATGCGTAGTGCACGCGATGACCGACGCCAATGTGAAAGTCAATACGTGTCACCGGCCCCGACTACTCGCTCGATCGATTAGAAACTGCGACAACAGTGGCACTGGGCGCCCGGTGGCTCCCTTGGCGGTTCCACCCTTCCATGCAGTGCCGGCGATATCCAGATGCGCCCATGGGTAGGCCTTCGTAAAGCGCGCCAGGAAACACGCAGCGATCACTGCGCCTGCCCCCGGCGTCCCAATGTTGGCCATATCGGCAAAATTGGATTTCAGCTGCTCCTGATAGTCCTCGCCGAGCGGCATAAGCCATGCCGGATCTCCGGACTCCCGGCTCGCTCTGATCAATTGATCGGCGAGCTGGTCATTGTTCGAAAACAGGCCGGAGTTGACGCCGCCGAGTGCGACAACGCATGCACCGGTCAGCGTCGCGATATCGATGACCGCTGCCGGCTTGAAGCGCTCGCTATAGGTGAGCGCGTCACAAAGAATCAAACGGCCTTCGGCGTCGGTGTTCAAAACTTCGATTGTCTGACCAGACATCGACGTCACGATATCCCCAGGCTTGACGGCGCCCCCCGACGGCATGTTCTCGCACGCAGCCACCACGCCGACGACGTTCATCTTCAGCTTCAACTCGGCCAGCGCGCGCATCGTGCCGATCACGCTGGCAGCCCCGCACATGTCGAACTTCATCTCGTCCATTGCGGCACCAGGCTTCAGCGAAATGCCGCCGGAATCGAACGTAATGCCCTTACCAACGAGCACGATCGGGGCGCCCTTTGCTGCGCCCTTGTACTTCAGCACAATCAAGCGCGGCGGTTGTGCGGAGCCCTTTGCTACCGACAGGAACGAGCCCATTTTCAGCGCCTCGAGCTGCTTCGTTTCGAGGACTTCGATATCTAGTTTCCATTGCTTCGCCAGCTTGCGCGCTTCGTCTGCAAGAAAGCTCGGCGTGCAAATGTTCGGTGGCAAGTTGCCAAGCCGCTTGGTCAGCTCCATGCCGTTGGCGATCGCACCGCCATAACGCAACCCACGCTCGGCGCCGGCGTTGCTCGCTTTCAACAACAGGCCGACAGTGTTAGCGCCGGTCGCGTCCAACTCGCGCTTGCTTTTCAGCTCATCGGTGCGGAACGCCGTTTCGCGCGCCGCGATGGCCAGATTGCATGCCTGCCACTCGGCGTCGCGCTTTTTGACGTGCCAATCGAGCGCGGCGACAGTGACGTTCTTCGCAGCGCCGTTGAACGCCTTGACGCTACCGCGCACGGCGTCGACAAAGTGACGCTCGTTGAAGTCGTCCTTCGGGCCGAGGCCGGTCAACAAAACACGCCGAGCGGCGACGCCGCCGAGCCCCAGCAGCGGCAACAGCGCGCCGCGCTTGCCGGTCATGTCCCCGCTCTTGACGGCGGCCTTTATCGCGCCCTCGCTCGCGATGTCGAGCGACTTTGCGGTCGGTGTCAGTTCCCCATCTGCGTGTATGCCCACCACGATGGCATCTGTCTTAATTGCCTCGGGCCGGCCGACCGCTGTGATAAATTCCATCGGCGTTTTCCTTCGCCTTTCTCGATGTAGTTTGCAAATTGCCCAACTGCTTTGCCTACGAGGCGTTCAGCGATCTTATGCAGCGCAATGTCGCTCGCAGTGGGCGAGGCAGTATATAGCCCCGAACAGCGCAATCCGACCGGCGATGTGAAGCCGGGGCGATGATTTTCCGGCGCTCGATTGTCTCGGAGTTGACCAGCACCGCGAGTGCGGTCTTCACCGTCTTGTTTTCGATCATTTTTTCGGTGGGCCTGGTGCGCATTCTTGGCCAGGCCGCCGGCGGCCGAATCGACAATCAGGCCGTGTTCGAACTGGTTGCGTTGACGGCCCTGGTGTGGCTGCCAATCATCCTGACGTTGACGCTGTTCGTGTCCGTCTTGATGACGCTGACGCGCGCGTATCGCGATTCCGAAATGGTGGTGTGGTTCACCGCCGGCCGCAGTCTGACCGCCTGGATCGGACCGGTCCTGCGCTTCGCCTGGCCAATTGTCGTATCGATCGCGCTGCTTGCGCTGTTCGTGACGCCGTGGTCGAACTCGCAAATCGAAGAGATGCGCCAGCGGTTTGCCCAGCGTGATGACGTAAGTCGCGTGGCGCCAGGGCGCTTTATCGAATCAGGCGGAGCCGATCGCGTGTTCTTTGTGGAGTCGGTCGATATTCTCGACGGCCAGGTTCGCAATGTATTTGTCAGCATGCGCAGCCAGGGGCGCGAAGGTCTGATTGTCGCTGCCAAGGGCGCTATCGAACTCGCTGACAATGGCGATCGGTTTCTGGTGCTGGCGCAGGGGCGGCGCTACGAGGGGACGCCGGGCAAGCTCGAGTATCAAACGATGGAGTTTGATCGGTATGCGATTCGACTCGAAAGCCGTGGCGATCAGCCACTCGGCGAGCAGCGCGCGAAATCGCTGACGTTGCTGCAGCTTCTTTCGGAGCCCACGCAGCTGAATCTGGGAGAGATTATGTGGCGCATCGGTTTACCGATTGTTGCGCTTCTGGTGAGTCTGCTCGCAATTCCGTTGGCCTTCGTCAACCCCCGCGTGGGCCGTTCGTTCAATTTGATCGTTGCCGTGCTGCTGTTCACCATCTACCTGAACGTATTGAATACCGTGCAGGCCTACGTGCAGCAAGGCAGGCTCGACTTCAACATCGGAGTGTGGGTTGTGCACGCGTTGTTCCTTGCGCTTGTCGTCGCATTGTTTGTGCGCCGCGTATACATGCAGCGCTGGGTGCCGCGCTGGGCACGGTCGTCGAAGCCCACGTCGCCGGCGGAGGCTGCGTGAGGACCATCCGCCGCTATCTATGGCTGGAGATCGCAGGCGCGAGCCTGTTCGTTCTGTTTGCTTTGCTGGCACTGTTCTTATTTTTCGACATGGTGGCGCAGCTGGACGAGATAGGGCAGCGCGGCTTTCGCTTCCGCGACGCGCTTTTTTATGTCGCACTGACGCTGCCGTCACGCACCTACGAGCTGATGCCGATTGCCGCGTTGATCGGAACGATTTACGCGCTGTCGAAGCTCGCTGCCAATTCCGAGTTCACGATCATGCGGGTGTCTGGCATGAGCACGCGTCGGCTGATGAACAGCCTGATCGGCATCGGATTGATCTTCGTGGTGTTCACGTACGTGCTGGGCGAATTTATCTCGCCGCCCGCCGAGCAACTGGCGCAGAGGGCGCGGCTTCAGGCAACCGGCTCGTCTGTGACCGTGCGCGAGTTTCGTTCTGGCGTCTGGGTGCGCGATGTCGTCAAGCAGCCCGGCGCAGCAGGCGTTGCAGCCTTTCGCTTCATCAACGTCCGACAGGTTTCGCCGGACGCGACCACCAAGGACTGGAGAGTTTTTGAATTCGATCGCGACTACAAGTTGCGATCGATCATGACGGCGGAAACAGGACGTTACGATCCAGAGAGCGGCTGGACCCTGTTCAACGTCGTCGAGACACGGCTGCCGGGTCCGATCGCCGACGCGACGGTGCCGCAGATAAAGGCCGCTCGAACCGAGGTCGTCAATTCCGAGCAAGTTGCCTGGCCTTCGGAATTGAAGCCCGATATTTTTGGCGTGATGATCGTCCAGCCCGAGCGCATGGCCGGCTGGGATCTCGCGCAATACATCCGGCATCTGGCAGACAACCGCCAGCAAACCGAGCGCTACGAGATTGCGTTCTGGAGCAAGCTCTTCTACCCCTGGGCGGTCGTCGTGATGATGGTTCTCGCATTGCCCTTCGCATTCCTGCACGTTCGCTCTGGCGGTGTCAGCTTCAAGATATTTGCCGGCGTAATGATTGGCGTCGCGTTCTATGGGTTGAACAAGTTGTTCGCCCACCTGGGGTTGCTGAACACCTGGCCGCCGATCATCGTCGCCGCGCTGCCAAGCCTGGTTGTGCTCGCAACGGCGATGAGTGCGTTGTACTGGATCGAGCGTAGGTAGCAGGCCCGCCGCTGGCGTGAGTACCGCAGGGTTGGCACTCTAGCCCGACGATTCAGGCAGCGTCGCTACGCCAAACGCTGACGCGCCGTGACCAATCAAAACGCTTAGCTCTCCAACAAGGGCGCACTCGCTAGCGCCGCAGTGTGCACGCGCACTTCAACCTCATGCGGTTGTTTGTCGTTGATGAGCAATATGTAATCGGCGTCCTGCGTAGCGCCATCAACTGACACGCTGATGGCATTTGCTTGCTCCTCATTTGTTTCAACGCGCCGCACGGCGATGCGGTATTCGGTTTCGCGATAGCGGTAGCTCAGCTTGAATTCATTCCATTCGACCGGCAGGCAGGGAGCGATCTGCAGCCTGTCTCCTTCAAGCTTCAGTCCCAGCAGCGACTCCACGATCAACCGGTACATCCAGCCCGCCGAGCCGGTGTACCAGGTCCAACCGCCACGACCGGTATGCGGAGCGACAGCGTACACGTCGGCGGCAACGACATACGGCTCGACCTTGTAGATTGCAACGGCTTGCGCCGACCGTCCGTGATTGACCGGATTGATCATCGAAGTCAGTTCCCAGGCGCGCCGGCTGTCGCCAAGCGCAGCGAATGCCATCGCCGTCCAGATAGCGGCGTGCGTGTATTGCCCGCCGTTTTCGCGCACACCCGGGACATACCCCCGGATGTAGCCGGGATCGAGATTTGATTTGTCGAAGGGCGGATCGAGCAATTGAATCAGGCCGGGGTCGTGCCGCACCAGTCGCGCATACACCGCGTCCATCGCGCGGTGCGAGCGCACGGACTCGCCTGCACCGGACAACACCGACCAGCTTTGCGAGATCGAATCAATCTGGCACTCGGTGTTGCTCTTCGACCCGAGCGGCGTGCCGTCGTCGAAGTACGCACGCCGGTACCAGTCGCCGTCCCATGCATTTTCTTCGATTCGTGTCGATAGCTGCGCAGCTTCGTGCTCACAACGCGCCGCAAAGGAAGTGTCGCCGCGCATCCGAGCGATCGGTGCGAATTGCCTGAGCACATGAACCAGGAAAAACGCCAGCCACACGCTTTCGCCTTTGCCGCGCATGCCGATCAGATTCATGCCGTCGTTCCAGTCGCCGGATCCGATCAGTGGTAATCCATGCTCGCCGAATTTCAGGCCGTGCAGGATCGCACGCACGCAATGCTGATAAACATCGGCGCTCTCGTCTGAACGCACCGGCATGTCGTAGTACGAATCATCCTCGGCGTTGACCGGCCGGCCCTCGAGGAAGCGCGAGGTCTCGTCAAGTATCGATGTGTCGCCGGTTGCGATCACATAGCGGCTTGCCGCCAGTGGCAGCCATAAATAGTCGTCTGAACAATGCGTGCGCACGCCCCGGCCTGACGGCGGATGCCACCAATGCTGTACATCACCCTCGACAAATTGCCGGCTCGCACACAGTGCAATCTGTGCTCGCATCGCACGGGGTTCGGTATGAACGAGCGCCATCACATCCTGCAGCTGATCCCGGAAGCCGTACGCGCCACCCGACTGGTAATAGCCGCTTCTCGCCCACAGTCGGCATCCCATCGTTTGATAGATGAGCCAGCCGTTCGTCAACACATTCAGCGCCGCGTCGGGCGTCTCGACCTGCACCGCGCCCAGCGTATGCCGCCAATGCTGCAACACCGCTTCAAGCGCTTCATGCGCGATTGCAACGCCGCGAAAACGCTGCACCAGAGCATTTGCTGCCTGGACATTATTTGCGGCACCGAGGCGAAACACAACCTCGCGCTCCTGATCGGGTGTCAGGTCGACCGTCACCTGCATCGCAGCGCACGGATCCAGCGCCGCGCCGACGCGGCCGGACAGGCGTGTTCGTCGCAATGCCGCCGGATTGCGCCAGCTGCGGTTGCGGCCGATAAATTCAGTTCGATCTCCAGTCACCGTGCGCGCCGGATCGTCGACGTCGAAGAAGCCGATCCAATCGGCGAATTCAATGTTGTACGGATTGCGCGCATAAATGGCGCCGGATTTTGCGTCGACCTCCGTGCTCACATGCATCGTGGATTTGGTGCGCAAGTCGCCAAGTACCCACTCGACATATCCGGTCACTGTGAGCCGGCGAGGCCGATCCGACCGGTTCGTGAGTTTCAGCGCCGAAAACTTGACCGCCGCTTCGAGCGCAACAAACACCGTCAACTCGGAATGGATGTCATCCTCGATGCGTTCGAACACGCTGTAGCCAAATCCGTGACGCGTGACGGTCGGCGCAATGTCGTCCGGTGACGAGACAGCCGCAGAGCTGGGGGACCAGAACTTTCCAGTTTCCTCATCGCGAATGTAAATCGCCTCGCCGTTCGCCTCGCCGATTGCGTCGTTAATCCAAGGCGTCAGGCGATACAGATGCGCATTCGTGCTCCATGTGTAAGCCTGCCCACTTTCGGATACGACGGTGCCGAAATTTGGATTGGCCAACACGTTGACCCAGGGTGCCGGCGTTGCCTCGCCTTGGGGTGGCGCGATCACGTACTCGCGGCCGTCAGGAGTGAAGCCGCCAAGTCCGTTGAAAAGGATTAAATCATCGACGATTGGTTGCAGTGGTGGCTCCGGTCGATAGGTGCGTGTCGGCGTCAGGCGTGGCACGCGTACGTCGACCTGAGCGCGCCGGCTTACTTGCTCGGCCAGCGTTCCGCGCGCGTCCGAGATGATCACGCGCGCCACCGATTCGAACAACAAACGGTCTTCGTTTGAAATCTGTTCGGCGTGTCGGACGAATATTCCGCCCGGACGATCGACGAAGTGGGCTTCGACACCGGCGGCAATCAACCCGAGGATCTGTTCCTGCAACTGCTGCCGATACACATCGTGATCCTCGTTCCAAATCACGAGGTCCACGGCGAGCCCTTTTAACCTCCAGTACGCGTGAGCCTGTACCAGCTGGCGGACCAGATCGATGCTCGCTGCCTTGGATATTTGCAGCAGCACGATCGGCAGGTCGCCGGAGATCGCGTATCCCCACAAAGCCGACTGTCCGCGGCGATTGCGCAGCAGCACGCTCGGTGCGCCGCGCAGCGATGCGTTGGCATACAGCACCGAGCTTGCGAGCCGGCCGTACAGCTGCGCGTCGGCCTCGGTTGCATTCAACTGGCGCAACACCACCTGGCTGTGGGTCCAGGTCAGATCAAAGACGCGGTCGGCGAGCCGGCGGTCCTGATACTTTTCGATCAACCCGAGCACTGCATCACGCGTGTCCGCAACTCCGCACACGATATCGACGGTCGCCGAATCGCCCGCGTCGATGGTGACTTGCTGTCGAATCGATGCGATCGGATCGAGCACCGATCCGGCAGAGCCCGACAGCGCGCCGCGACCGAGCAGCGCGTGCGGCGCTGCAAGCGTGCCGCCGCGGCCGATAAAACGCACGCGGTCGGTTTCAAACGATGGCGCGCCGGCATCGCCGTGCACCGTCATCAATTGAAACGAGATCGGTGTGTGCTCGTCGCGCGAGCGCGGCCGGCGCGTGCACAGTATGGCGGCACGCCGCTCGATGATCTCCGTTTGCACGAACAAGTTGCTGAACGCCGAGTGCAGCGCGTCCGCTGCTGGCGGTGCGAGCACCATTTCTGCATAACTCGTGACTTCAATCATGCGGCGCGTGCGGCTGCGGTTGGTAATGCGTACGCGCCGTAATTCGATGTCGTCTTCCGGCGAAACGACGATTTCAGTATGTGTCTCGATATCGAGGTCGCGCCGGCGAAATTCTGCACGGCCCTCGGTAAAGATCGCCTCGTAGTTCTCGGTCGCGCGCAACGTCGGCTGGTGTGCAACCGACCAGAACGCACCGGTGGCAACGTCGCGCAGATAGCAGAACGTCCCCCAGTTGTCGCACGTCACGTCTTCGCGCCAGCGCGTTATCGCAAAGTCCTTCCACCGACTGCTGCCACCGCCCGCGTTGGTCACCATCACGTGATAACGGCCATTGGAAAGCAGATGCACCTCAGGCACCGGCGTGTTCGGTGTGGCCAGTACACGTACCGGCGGTTCGGCGCTCGCCTGGCCGACCGCGAGGTCGGGTGCGATGCTCGCCGTCGCATAAAACGGGGTTGAGCGTGGTATGCGTTCCTGCAGAAGCAACAGTGTTGCCTTGAACCGCGGATCGGATTCAAACCGCTTTTGCATCGGCCTGTCCAGCAGCGCGTGCGAAAAAGCAAGCAGACTCATTCCATGGTGATGCGCCATGAAGGATTGCACGATGCTGCTCGACTCGCCGCGCCTCTGGCGCGATGGCGTGTAATCGATCGCTTCAAACATCCCAAAGCGCCCATACAGTCCTTCGCCGGCAAGCTTCAGCAGATTCGTGCAGGCTGCTGATGGCGACACCATCAGCGCAAGCGCCGAGGCGTACGGGGCAATCACCAGATCATCAGCGAGCCCGCGCTTCAGCCCGAGCCCAGGCACGCCGAAAGCCCGATACTGATAATTGTCGTGCGCATCGACGGCGTTGTAGCCGCACTCAGACACCCCCCACGGGACGCCGCGCTGCCGCCCGTAGTCGATCTGCCGCTCGACTGCTGCGATATATGTTTGATCAAGCAGCGTGTTCTCGTACGTCGGCATCATCAGCAGCGGCATCAGGTACTCGAACATCGAGCCGCTCCATGACAGCAGCACCGGCTCGCCGCCGGCGGAGGTCAGCAACCGTCCGAGCGCAAACCAGCTTTCCTGCGGCAACTTGCCCTGCGCGATCGCAATGAAATTGGCAAGGCGTGCTTCGGAAGCTAGCAAGTCGTAATAGCTTGCATCGGTACGCGCATCACCGACGTTGTAGCCAATCACGAACTGGCGGCGCACGCGGTCGAACAGAAAGCCGTAGTCGACTTCCGCCAGCGCGCCTGTCTGCTGAATCAAGTCGTCTATCGCTGCGATTCGTTCGCGCGCGCGCTGTGCGCCTTGCGCAAGCAGCGCCGACGCCTCATGCGCGGCGCTTTCTCCTTCATTGATCGCGGCCAGCGCGCGCAAAGTAATCGCGGCTGTGCCATCACCAACCAGCGCGACGCCGCCCAGTTTGCTTTTTGGCTCGGCGAGCCATGGAGCCAACAATTGCAGTTCATCGCGCATTCCGGCGCATTGCCTCGCGAGCGCCTCTGCCCAGCCGTCGATCTCCAACACGCGTTGATCGGCGACATCGGGTACCTCGGGTCCTGCAAAAACCGGTGGCGTCGGTAAAGCCACGGGCAGTGCGCGGTAATGCTCTGCGATCTCGGCCGCAAGCGTCGCAAGTCGTTCGATGTGACTCCATACAGATGCCAGCGTGCCATCATGCTTGGCGAGCCCCTGGTCCAGCGCGGCGGCGAAGCGGTCGACGGGGCCCGGCGCCTGCTGGCCTATCGCTTCCCGCAGAACCTCAAATGTGTCGCTGATGCCTAATAGCCAGCGGGCGTGCACGATGGGTTGATCCGCTATGGAAGCTAACCCAGCGCGCAGCGTCAGCAGACTGCCGACCAGATTTCCGCTGTCGACGGTTGAGATGTACCGGGGTGTCAGCGGAGCGAGCGTGCGCGTGTCGTACCAGTTGAAGAAATGGCCGCGATGCCGCTCAAGTGACTGCATCATGCGCATCGCATTCGTCGTGCGCGTGACGAACTGCCCGCCTGTTTGATAGCCGAAGTCACGCGCCGTCAGTTCACCGAGCAGCGCGAGTCCTATGTTGGTGGGCGACGTGCGGTGCGCAATTACCACGCCACTTTTCTGCTGCACGTTATCCGGCGGCAGCCAGTTTTCTTCAGCGCTCACATAGGTTTCAAAAAATCCCCACGTCTTGCGGGCAAGCCGGCGTAGAAATTTCACCTGATCGACTGAAAGGTCGTCGCTGCGTGGCGCAAGCGGCCGACTGATCCACCAGGCAAGCGCGGGGGAAACGAGCCACAGCAATAGAATCGGCGCGGCGATACGCAAGGCCGACGCGTTCATCGCCGGCATGACGGTCCATGTCAGCACTGCGATCGTCGGCGCGATCCACATCGTTTGATAGACCGCCGCCAGATCGCTGCTGTTACCTTCTTCGAGCTGGCGCTCGACGATGCTCGAGGGCTTCCATTCGAGCAGGCGCCGTCGCGAAATCAGCGTGCG
Source organism: uncultured beta proteobacterium (assembly GCA_963710675.1). Lineage (GTDB taxonomy): Bacteria > Pseudomonadota > Gammaproteobacteria > Burkholderiales > Burkholderiaceae_F > JACCZX01. The sequence continues at coordinate 75,442 of CAVQBE010000019.1, forward strand.
CCAGAGCGTGCGTGCGATCGCGTCGACAGAATAAAAGGCTTCATACGGCAGCCATGCGAGCGCAAGCAGCGATTGCGTGGCTTGTGTTTGCGCGGTTCGCCCGACGGCGACCAGGTGTTGTTCGATAGGCGTTTCGTGCGGCTTGCGCAGCAGATCGGTCAGCGCAGTCGTGACAGCGGGCAATAGAAGCACAGCAAAGACGACCGCCGTCCATAGCCACGGATGCGGCAAAGCGGCCCAGCCCACCAGCAACATCAGCAGCAATGAAACTGGCACCAGGCTGCGCCGCAAGTTGTCGAAGATCTTCCACTGCGACAACCAAGACATCGGGTTCGGTACGCGACGCCCGTCAGGCAGAGGCACGCGCCGCCGCAGCCAGCCAAGCAGCTGCCAGTCGCCGCGTATCCAGCGATGTCGCCGCGCGACGTCCGCGCTGTAGCGCGACGGAAATTGCTCGTAAAGCTGAACGTCGCTCAGCAGGCCTGAGCGCGCCAAGCAACCTTCAAGCAGGTCGTGACTCAGGATGCGGTTGTCCGGAAATCGATTGGCAAGCGCACTCTCGAATGCATCGACGTCGTAAATGCCTTTGCCGATAAACGAGCCCTCACCGAACGCGTCTTGATATACGTCCGAGACGGTCCGCGTGTAAGGGTCGAGTCCGGGCTCTCCGCTATATAGCCGCGCATATGGTGAGCGGCGAGTCTCCGGCAGGCTGACAGCGATGCGCGGCTGCAGAATTCCGTAGCCGGCAGTGACCGCATGTCGCGGGGTGGCACGCCTGGGTGAATTCGAGTCCGACGAACCCGCCTGTGTCGGATCGAACCGCGGCCGGTCGAACTGCGGCCAGTTAAGTGGATGCGCCATGGCACCGACGAGCTGGCGTGCGCTCTCGCGGGGTAGCTGCGTATCCGTGTCGAGGGTGATGACGTACTTCACCTGCGACAACGGTTCAATGTCGCCGACAATCACGGAAAACGCGTCCCCCGCATGGCCTCGCAGCAATGCATTCAAGTCACCGAGCTTGCCTCGCTTGCGCTCCCGGCCCATCCACATGCGCTGCTGGGCATTCCAGCGGCGCGGGCGATGCAGCAGATAGAAAATATCGCCGGACGATTCCCCTTTGTCACCGTAGGTGCGATTGAGGGAATTGATTCCGTCACGCGCGAGCTGCAGCAGCGCATCATCGCTGGATAACGTTTCCTGATATGCGTCTGGAAAGTCGGTAAGTAAAGCGAAGTGCAGGTTCGCATCACGATTGGCGAGGAAACGCACCTCGAGCGCCTCGAGCAGTTTCTCCGCGCTCGCCGCGTCGGTCAGCAAAGTCGGAACCGCCACCAAGGTGCGTACGCTCGGCGGAATTCCTTCGCTGTAGTCCATCCGTGGCAATGGCCGCGGCTTCACCAGCAACGTGACAAGCCAGTTGACGATCGATACCGCCAGCTGGCTGGTCGCCAGCAAGAACAACAGGATGGGTAACGCAAGCAGTGCGACGGATGCAGCATCGAGCGATACCGCCAGCCATGGATACACGCGCGTAGCGAGGCCGACGCTTAACGCCGCGGTGATCGTGACAATCGTTCCGAGATAGATCGGAAGGGGATACCGACGGCCGAACCCGCGCAGCGTGTCGAGCGCGGAACGCTTGACGCCGACCGCGCGTTCAAGCGCCGGCAAGCCCTCATCAATCAGGTAGTAACCGACATGCGCGGTGCGCGGATCGGTCGTGTCAACACGATTGCGTGCGAGTTCGACGGCCTTGGCAGCCACTTCGGACTCCGACAGCGTGCTGCGCCGTGCGGCTTGTTCGGTCGCGTGGCGGTAGCTGTCGCGCGTCGCGAATTCCATCGCCGCATGAACGCCTGCAGGGTCCTCCCGCAATATCGTTTCGACGGCACTCAGCTCTTCAACGAACTCGCGCCAATCGATCGCGCTCAGCAACCGCAGACTGCCGATGCTGTTGCTGATCGATACCTGGTGCGAAGCCTGCTGCTGGGCTTCGAGCTGCACCAGCTGGTCGATCGTCAGATGCGATTCGGCCAGCTGCTGCTCGATCCATGTCAGCGCCAACGCCAACGCCGGGCTTTGCCCTTGTAACCGGCGCGTGAGCTCCGCCACGAAAGCGCTTCCCAGCGGCGGTGACGATCGCGCCATATCGGCAATCACCAGAATCAAACTCTTCGGATCGCTCTCTGCTATCTCCATCATCTGGTCGGCCCAGACGTTTGCCAGATCGCGATCGGCGCGTGCCGCCGCCATCCGTACTCCGACGCGGCGCAGATTCTCGATCAGCGCCAGTCGCAGCATGATCGGAATGGCCCATAGCTCGCCAAGCTTCAGCGGCGTGACTGTTTGATACGAAGCCACGAATCGGCTCAGGCGTGGCGCATCGACCAGGCCATCGCCGTGCGAGATCGTCTCCAACGCAATGTCGTACACGCGCGGCAGTCCGGCGGACGGCCCGCTAGCCAGCCGCGGTAGCTCCCGGCTATAGCCACGCGGCAGATGCCGCTTCGCCGTGGCGATCTGCTCTTCGATCAGATGAAAGTTGTCGATCAGCCATTCACCGGCCGGCGTGATGCGCTGGTGGACCGTTAAAGACTCGGTCAGCAGATGGCACACTTCGACCAGCTTGTTCTCGTTGTCGGCTAACCGCGCGAGCAGCGGTTCGCGCGTGCGCCGCGCCGTGATCTTGTGCGTGCCCGCAAGCGTCTTGCCGTACTGCTCCATCTGATCGGCGCTATAAAGCTCCGATCGCAATGGCGCTTCTTCGACCGCCGACGCCAGCGATAAGGCGCTGGTAGAAAATCGCGTCTTAAATTGGGTCAGGTGACCGAGGATGGAACTGCTGCTCGCCCTCAATTAAGACGTCCAACGCGTTGGTGTGCGAGGAGGGCAGGATAGCAAGTTGCTGGTGGCGATGAGAGTCGCAGCGTTGCGCTGCTATGCACTGCGCAATTGCGCTGCACTATCCTGTTGCCAGTCCCCCTAGCAGAGTCCAGATGCCAACGCCCCCGTCAGATGCCTTTGTGCTGTTCGGCGCCACAGGCGATCTCGCGTACAAGAAGATATTCCCGGCGCTGCAGGCGATGATCCGGCATGGCGAGCTGGACATGCCCATTGTCGGCATCGCACGCGACGGTTGGTCCCTCGAGAAACTGCGCCAGCGTGCACGTGAGTCGCTGCAGGAAAATGGGGGTTTTGATGCAGCGGCATTCGCGAAGCTTGCAGCACAGCTGCGATTCGTCGAAGGTGATTACGCGGACACCGCTACTTACGAGCGTTTGTGCGAGTCCCTCGGAGGGGCCGAGCGGCCGCTGCATTACCTGGCGATTCCACCGAGCATGTTTGGCCCCGTTGTGCAGGGCCTGGCGCACGCCGGCTGCGCAGCCGGTGCGCGCGTGATCGTCGAAAAGCCGTTCGGTCGCGATCTTGCATCGGCGCGGGCGCTGAATAGAACGCTGCACACGGTCTTTCCAGAGTCGGCGGTGTTTCGTATCGATCATTATCTGGGCAAGGAAGCCGTCCAGAACCTGCTGTACTTTCGTTTCGCCAATGCCTTTCTGGAACCGATCTGGAACCGGAACTACATCGACAATGTCCAGATCACGATGGCGGAGAACTTCGGCGTGCAGGGGCGCGGAAGCTTCTACGAGGAAGTCGGCGCCATTCGTGATGTCGTACAGAACCATTTGCTGCAGGTGATTGCGTTGCTGGCGATGGACGCACCTGTCGGCAGTGACCCCGAATCGATGCGCGCCGAAAAGCTGCGCTTGTTTCGGGCGATGTGCCCGCTGGAACCTGCGCACGTCGTACGTGGACAATTCCGCGGCTATCGCGCCGAAGTTGGCGTCGCCCCAGATTCGCAGGTCGAGACGTTCGTTGCGTTGAAGCTTCGGATCGAGACGTGGCGCTGGGCCGGCGTTCCGTTCTACATCCGCGCGGGCAAGCGGCTGCCGATTACCGCCACCGAAGTCAAGGTCGACTTGAAAACTCCGCCACTGGCGATCTTTGACCCGACCGACGCCGCACAATCCAACTACTTGCGCTTCCGTCTTAGTCCGGAAGTGGTGATCTCGATTGGTGCGCGAGTCAAGCGTCCGGGCGACGAGATGCGAGGCAAGCCGGTGGAACTGGTCGCGCGCCGTTCGCTGGCGAGCAAGGATTTGCCATACGAGCGCCTGCTTGGGGACGCGATTCGCGGCGATGCTTCGCTGTTCACGCGCGATGACAGTGTCGAAGCGGCGTGGCGTGTGGTCGACCCGATCCTTCACAATCCGATATCGGTCGCCGAATACGAGCCGGGTACCTGGGGCCCGCCTGCGTCTGCAAAGCTCATCGCCGGCCATGAGGGCTGGCATGACCCGCAGCCTGAGGCGAATGAATTGGAAACGGAGTCCGCATGAACAATACTCAACGTCTGCACAATCTTGGCCAGAGCATCTGGCTCGACAACATATCGCGTCGCATTCTCGACGACGGTACGTTGCGGCGCTATATCGACGATTTGTCCGTTACCGGTCTGACCTCGAATCCGACGATCTTTGACGAAGCGATCGGTGCAGGCGACACCTACGACGAGGGCATTCGCACCAAGGCGGCAGAGGGCAGATCAGGCGAGGCGCTGTTTGTCGAGCTGGCGCTGGAAGATTTGCGCCGCGCAGCTGACTTGTTCAAGCCGATCTTCGATGCAACCGAGCGCGTCGACGGATGGGTATCGATGGAGTTGTCGCCGCTGATCGCCGATGACACCGCGCGCAGCATCGAGGCGGCGCAGCAGATCTATCGGCAGGCGGGCCGCGAGAACCTGTTCGTCAAGATTCCGGGCACGCCCGCTGGTGTTCGCGCGATCGAAGAATCGATCTTTGCAGGCGTGCCGATTAACGTGACGCTGCTGTTTTCACGCGAGCAGTACCTGGCGTCAGCCGAAGCGTATCTGCGCGGCATCGAGCGGCGCATCGCCGCCGGGCGCGATCCGAACGTCGGCTCGGTGGCCTCCGTATTCGTCAGCCGTTGGGATCGCGCCGTCGCTGACAAGGCGCCGGCGACGTTGCGCAACCGGCTTGGCATCGCGATCGCCGCGCGCACTTATCGTGCGTACCGTGACTTGCTGCGATCACCGCGCTGGCTAAAGCTCGCCGCCGCCGGCGCAAAGCCGCAACGTTTGTTGTGGGGCAGCACCGGCAACAAGGATCCGCAGGCATCGCCGACGTTGTACGTCGAGGCGCTCGCAGCTCCCGACACGATCAACACAATGCCCGAGAAGACGTTGCTGGCGCTCGCCGAGCACGGCCAGGTAGGAGGCGTGATGCCGGACGACGGTGGGGATTCCGACACGGTCATTGCACGCTTTGCTGAAGTAGGCGTCGACGTCGATGCGCTTGCTCTTCAGCTGCAACAGGAAGGTGCGCAAGCTTTCGTGAAGTCGTGGGACGCGCTGTTGCGCCGCATTGCTGAGAAAAGTGATGTGCTCGCCGACGCCGGCGCCAAGCATTGACGTGCCCATATCAGTTCGCGCCGAGTCCGTGTCAGCATTGACCGAGCGTCCGCAGTGGCGCTCCCTTCAACAGCACTATCGCAAGATCGAAGCGCAACATCTGCGCGAGATGTTCGCAGCCGATCGTGAACGCGGCGAGCGTTTCAGTGCCGAGGCGGCAGGCCTGTACTTCGATTATTCGAAGAATCGCATCAACGATGAGACGTTGCGGCTGTTATTCGAGCTGGCGGAAGCGTGCGGAGTACGCGCGCGTACCGAAGCGATGTTCAATGGAGAGAAGATCAACGTCACCGAGCAGCGCCCGGTGTTGCACGTTGCGTTGCGAGCGCCGCGCAGTGAGCGCATTTTCGTCAATGGTCGCGATGTGGTGCCCGATGTGCACGCCGTTCTTGACCGGATGTCTGCTTTTGCAGAAGGTGTGCGTGCGGGCGACTGGAAGGGTCACCGCGGCCAACGCATTCGCAACGTAGTCAACATCGGAATCGGCGGGTCCGACCTGGGTCCGGTGATGGCCTATGAAGCGCTGCGCTACTACAGCCGGCGCGACATGACGTTTCGCTTTGTCTCCAACATTGACGGCACGGATTTCACCGAAGCGGTGCGCGACCTGGAGCCTGGTGAAACTCTGTTCATTGTCTGCTCGAAAACGTTCACCACGCTGGAGACATTGGCCAACGCGCGTGCCGCGCGTCAGTGGTGTCTGGATGCGCTGGGCGATGAAGCCGCGATATCGAAACACTTCGTCGCGGTGTCAACCAACAAGGCTGAAGTCGTCAAGTTCGGCATCGACCCCGCCAACATGTTCGAGTTTTGGGATTGGGTCGGCGGCCGCTATTCGATGGGTTCTGCCGTCGGGCTTTCGATCATGCTGGCGATCGGAGCCGATCAGTTTCGCGCGATGCTTGCAGGGCTTCCGCGCAATGGATGAGCACTTTCGCACGGCGCCGCCCGAGCGAAATCTGCCGTGGCTGCATGGGCTGCTTTCGATCTGGAACAATGATTTTCTCGGCGCATCGACAACCGCCGTGCTGCCGTATGAGCAGTATCTAAAGCGCTTGCCGGCTTATCTGCAGCAGCTGGTGATGGAAAGCAACGGCAAACGCATCACCGCCAATGGAGCCGCGGTCGAGTGCCAGACCGCGCCGGTGATCTGGGGCGAACCGGGCACCAACGGGCAGCATTCGTTCTATCAGCTGCTGCATCAGGGAACGCGCTTGGTGCCGTGCGACTTCATTGGTTTTTGCCGCACAGACAATCCGCTTGGCGATCAGCATGATCTGCTGATGGCCAATCTGTTCGCGCAGGGCGAAGCGCTTGCGTTCGGCAAGACGGACGGTGAGGTCAGGGCCGAGGGCACGGCCGACACGCTGGTTGCCCACCGCTCCTTCGCAGGCAATCAACCGAGCAACACGATCCTTGCCGAGCGCCTGACACCGCACTCACTGGGCGCATTGATTGCGCTGTATGAACACAGCGTGTTCGTCCAGGGGGTCATCTGGAACATCGATTCGTTCGACCAATGGGGTGTCGAGCTCGGCAAGGCGCTCGCGACGCGTACGGCCGCCGAACTGAGCAGCGCGTCCGAGCCGGAGCTCGCGCATGACAGTTCCACCAACGCGCTGATCCGCCGCTATCGCGCGCAGCGCTAGCGCGCGCAGGCTATGAGTCGATCGCGTACGGTTGTGTGAGCACTTCAAGCAGATGGCCGTCCGGACTGTCGAAGTAAAAGCCACGTCCGCCGTTGTGGCGATTGATTTCTGCCGGACGTTTCTTGCCGGGGTCCGCCCAGTATTGCAGGCCGCGCTCGCTGACGCGGGCGAAGATTGCATCGAAGTCGTCTTCGTCGATCAGAAAAGCGTAGTGCTGAAACGCGACATCGCCTTCGACCTGGTCAAAGTCCAGCGATGCGCCGTCGTCCAGGGTCACGACTAAAAATGGGCCGAAGCTGATCGGTTTCGCCAGACCGAGAATGTCGGCCAGAAACGTTGAGGACCGCTGCTGGTCGCGGCACCAGACGATGGTGTGGTTGAATCGAATGCTCATGCTGCGTTCTCGCTCGACGGCTCACGGTCAACACGCGCAATATATCGCCGTCACTCTAAAACCTTAAGGAGGCGCCCATGAATAGAAAGTTCTGCATCGTCTCGACTCTTCTTGCCGTTCTGTTGGTTGCTGGCTGCGCCGGCCAGTCAAGCTACAGCGATGTCAAATGGGTGACGCTGATCGACGGCACAACCGGTCTCGACAACTGGATCCGCGTCGGCGATGCCAACTGGCGTGCGGTGGACGGCGCAATTCAGGCCGACAAGAAGACCGATAAGGCGGACGAGTTTTCTGGTGACCAAAAACTCATATACCGATTTTCGAATCCGAGCCGAGTTCTGGGCCAGCGATGATGCCAATTCGGGGATCTACATGCGGTGCGCGGACATCAAGAACCTGACCGACAAGACTTGTTACGAAGCCAACATCTTCGACCAGCGACCGGACCCCAAGTACGGCACCGGGTCGATCGTCCATCTGTCGCCGATCTCGCCGATGCCGAAGGCCGGCGGCAAGTGGAACACGTATGACGTCACCGTCAAGGGAACGCGGCTGATCGTCACGCTGAATGGCGTCGTCACCGCCGACATCCAGGACAAACAGCTGGCGAGCGGCCCGATTGCGTTGCAGTACGCGGCGGGCGTAGTGAAATTTCGCAAAGTGCAGATCGCAACGCTCTGACGCTTCGGCCGCGAACTACAGCCGCTCGACGATCGTTACGTTCGCTAGCCCGCCGCCCTCGCACATCGACTGCATTCCGTAGCGCTTGCCGGTGCGGCGCAAAGCGTGCACGAGAGTCGTCATCAGCTTCGCACCTGATGCGCCGAGCGGATGGCCAAGCGCAATCGCACCGCCCGATGCATTGAGCCGGGCAGCGTCAGCACCGGTCGCCTTCAGCCACGCGAGCGGTACTGACGCGAACGCCTCGTTGATCTCGAACAGATCGATGTCGTCGAGCCGCAAGCCCGCCTTGCGCAGTGCAATGGGTGTTGCCGGTATCGGCGCCTCGAGCATGATCACCGGGTCGTGTCCGATGACAGTCATCTGATGGACGCGCGCAAGCGGTTTTGCCGAAGTCCCCAGCAACTTCAGCCCGCGTTCATTGACCACCAGCAGCGCAGCGGCGCCGTCGCAAATCTGGCTTGCCGTTGCGGCCGAATGCCTGCCGCCTTCCTGCAGAAGCTTCACAGCGCCGATACCTTCGCGCGTCGCATCGAAGCGAATTCCTTCATCGATCGCGTGCGTTTGTTCGGTCGTGACACCTTCGGCCGTACGTGTCGGCAACGGCAGGATTTCGGCGTCGAAATGTCCGGCGCGAGTCGCTTCGCTCGCTCGCTGGTGGCTCTGGAGCGCGTAGTCATCGAGCTCATCGCGCGCGAGTTCGTATTTGACGGCCAGCATCTCGGCGCCCGCAAACTGGCTGAACTGAACCTGCGGATAGCGCGCCTGCATCGCCGGGCTCATGTAGCTTCCAAAGCCGTGCTTGAAAGCCAGCGTTGCGGGCAGACCCATCGGCACACGCGTCATGCTCTCGACGCCGGCGGCGATCACGACGTCCATGCTGCCTGCCATCACCGCCTGAGCGGCAAAGTGCAGCGCCTGCTGCGACGATCCGCATTGCCGGTCAACCGACGTAGCGGGCACCGACTCCGGCAGCTGCGACGCGAGCACGGCGTTGCGTGCGATGTTGTTTGACTGTTCTCCTGCCTGGCCAACGCAGCCCATGATCACATCGTCGATCACGGCCGGATCTACGCCCGTGCGCGCCACCAGCGCGTCGAGCACGGCTGCGGCCAGATCCGCCGGATGCCAGCCGCTGAGACGGCCGCCCTTGCGTGCGCCGGCTGTGCGCACTGCATCGACGATGAATGCTTCGGCCATTGCTATTTTCTCGTTAAGCTTCGGTTGCTTTCGACTGCATCATCACGTAGGGTCCAAACAATAGCGAAGTGGGTGTGCAACGGCGTATCGCACACTTTGTGACCAGGAGGAGTTGACCATGGGTAACCGCGATCGGCAACGCAAGGAAGCGAAGAAACCTAAGCAACCGAAGAAGCCGCCTTCACCGTCGGTGAATTGAGCTTGCGGTTGATCAGAAGCGCGATCGGACTGGTCGCGCTGACATTGCTGTTGTCCTGCGCCAGCACGTCGCTAGTGCCTGCTGCCGCGCGCTCCGAACTTGCTCCCTCGGGAAAGCTGCGCGCCGCGATCAACTTCGGCAATCCGATTCTCGCTGTGAAGGACGGCGCTACGGGCGAGCCGCGCGGTGTTTCGGTTGATCTGTCGCGAGAGCTTGGGCGGCGCCTTGGTGTTCCTGTCGAGCTGGTCACCTACGACGCGGCCGGCAAGGTGGTCGAGGCACTGAAGGCCGGTGCGTGGGATGTGGCCTATGTGGCTATCGACCCGGCACGCGCGGTCGACATCAACTACACCGCAGCGTATGTCGTCATCGAGGGCGCCTACCTGGTACCGCAGAACTCCCCGATTCGCAGCAATGACGAAGTCGATCGTCCGCACGTGCACGTTGTCGTCGCCACCGGCAGCGCCTATGACCTGTTTCTGACGCGAAATCTGAAACAGGCGAAGATTGTTCGCGTACCGACGTCCCCGGCCGTCACCGATATGTTGGTCGCGCAGAAGCTTGAAGTAGCTGCCGGCGTCAAGCAGCAGCTCGAAGCAGATGCACGTCGAATCCCAGGACTCCGATTGCTGGACGGTCGCTTCATGGTGATCAATCAGGCGATGGGAACGCCTCGGGGCCGAGGCGATGCGGGCGCGAAGTATCTGCGCGAGTTCATCGAGGAGATGAAGGCTTCGGGCTTCGTCGCGCAAGCGCTCGAACGGCATCGTATCGACGGAGCGGCGGTTGCTCCCCGCGCAGCAGTGCAATAAGGTTTTTAATCGGCCCTGCGGCGCGCTTCGGTCCGATTCGATGGCTTCCACCCGCTCACCGTTCGGTCATGAACGGACCTATGGCGTCATCCGCTCGGCGCTGATCGGCTACGGCGTCGCTGCGTTCACGTATTTGTTCTCGCGTTCAGCCGGCCTCGAGGCTGTGAATGCCGGTCAGGCGTCGGGGTCTGCCCAGTCTCTGGTGCTCGGCGGGTTGGCGCTGCAAGTGCTGTTGATTGGAGCACGTGCGCTGCTCAAGCGCAGAACTCCGGAAAGCGAGACCGCCACGCGGGGCCTGATGATCCTGGAACTCGTTGCGGATGGCATCACCGTCTTGCTGTTTGCGATGGCAACGCTGGGCACAATTATCCAGGCGAGCGGCAATGTCTAGCTCAGCTTGGTAGATACCGTGTACCTGAACACAGACGTCCTTATTGTCGGCGCTGGCCCGACCGGACTGATGCTCGCGAATCAGCTTGCGCGCCGCGGCGTGCGTGCGTCGATCATCGACCGGCACGCTGGGCCGGCTTTGCAGACCAGGGCCCTGGGCGTGCAGGCCCGCACACTCGAGATTTATGCGCAGCTCGGCATCGTCGATCGTGCGCTCGAGCTCGGCAAACGTGCGACCGGTGCCAACCTGTGGGCCGAAGGAAAGCGCACCGCGCGAATCCCGGTCGGCGATATTGGACAAGGCCTTAGTCCTTATCCGTTTCTGCTGATTCTCGGCCAGGATGACAACGAGCGCCTGATGGGCGACGCGCTGCGTCGGCATGGCATGAGCATCCGCTGGAACACGGAGCTTGTTTCCTTGAAGCAGGAGGCCAATCACGCCAGGGCAACGTTGAAGCAGCCCGACGGATCGCTTGCCGAGGTCACCGCTGCGTGGGTCGCCGGCTGCGACGGCGCGCGCAGCGCGGTGCGCGAAATGAACAACATCGATTTTGTGGGTGCGCCATATGAGCACGTGTTCTTTGTCGCCGATACCGAAGTGACGGGTCCAATGGTGCGGGGCGAGCTCAACGTTTATCTATGGCGCGATGGATTCCATTTGTTCTTTCCGATGCGCGGTACAGATCACTGGCGTGTCGTCGGCATCCTTCCTCAGCAGCTGCGGGGCAGGGAAGATCTGACCTTCGAAGACGTTGTCCCGTCGGTGCGGAAGGAGGCGGGTGCGAATCTAACGTTCAAGGCGTGCAGCTGGTACTCGACGTACCGCATACATCATCGGTGTGCAGCGCGCTTTCGCGACCGGCGCTGTTTTCTGCTGGGCGATGCGGCGCACATCCATAGTCCGGTAGGCGCGCAGGGCATGAACACCGGCTTGCAGGACGCTTACAACCTCGCGTGGAAGCTGGCGCTGGTGGTGTCGGGGCGCGCGGACGCCGCGCTGCTCGATTCCTACGAAGCCGAACGCGTCCCAGTGGCGAAGCGGCTGCTGCGCACGACCGATCGTGCGTTCCAGCTGATCGTTTCGGACAACGCACTGGCCGGTCTGTTGCGCACCCGTGTGCTCGCGAATGTTGCGGCCTTTGCAATGCGCTTCGACCGAATTCGGAAACTGGCATTTGGGACGATCGCGCAGATTGGTATCGAGTATCGCGCCAGCTCTTTATCGGAATCGCAGACCGGCCTGGATGCCGGCGCGCCGCGCGCAGGCGACCGGTTTCCTTGGCTGCGGCTCAAGCTGCAGCGTGACGGTGCGGTTGAAGACTTGTTCGCCCAGCTGGACGACACTCGATTCAATCTGCTTCTGTTCAATCAGTCTTCTGCACCCGGTCAGTTGTCGGAGTTGGGCGATCGACTCCACATCCACCCGGTGCCAAGCGATCCGGTCAACGACAAAGAGCTCGCGCGGCAGCGGATACCGCAGCCTTCTTTTTATCTGTTGCGTCCCGACGGTCATATCGGACTTGCAGGCACTCATTTCGATGCGGCTTCAGCATCGCGCTACCTCGCTGAGCGGCTGCACATCGCGAAGCATGCAGCGTAGTTCTGAGGGCTAGCGCGCTGCGGAATCCGAAAGCAGCTTGGATTCGATCAGCACGTCGGCCCCGGCATGCGGCCGGATCGCTCGCGCCGGAATGTTCTCGCCAGCGCGCCATCGCTGCCACTGCATCGCGCTTGGCATCGCCCGCGATCAGAAACAGAACTTCGCGTGCGAGGCTTAACCGCGCTGCGCTTAGCGACACCCGCTCGGGCGGTGGCTTCGGTGCATTGAACACAGCGAGCACTGTCGGCCCGTCTGGTTCAGCGCCCCAGTCATGATCAGGGAACAAGCTGGCCGTATGGCCGTCATCTCCGAGGCCGAGCAGCACCAGATCGAATTCGCCGACATTGCGCAGCGTTTGTGAATAGGCGAGGGCGGCCGCGTTCGCGCCGAGTTCTGCGGGAATCGGATGCAGTTGATCTTTCGGAATCGGCACGTGGTCGAGCCATTCGTCTGCCGCCATCCTGCTGTTGCGCTCGGCGCTATCCGCCGGCAAGCAGCGCTCGTCACCGAAGTACACGTTCCAGTGTGACCAGTCTGCGTTTTGTTCGCGCAGCAACCGATACACGCCTCGCGGCGTGTTGCCGCCTGCCAGCACCACCAGAAATCTGCCGCGCTGTTTGATCGCATGCTCGGCGGCATTCTTAACGCGCCGGCATGCTGTCCTCTCCAGTTCGGCGACGTCGGCGACTGCGAGCCAGCGCACGTCGCTAGCCGACGTCACTCACTGCTGCGTGCTCATTGCTTCTTTATTTCGTGGCCGCCGAATTGATTGCGCATCGCCGACAACATCTTTGCCGCGAATGAATCCGAATCCCGCGACGCCAGGCGGGCAAGCAGCGCGAGCGTGATCGCCGGCGCGGGCACATTCAGATCGATCGCTTCGGCAACCGTCCATCTGCCTTCGCCCGAGTCGGGAACAAACGGCGCGATGCCATCCAGCGCGGGATTGTCCTTCAACGCGATCGTCGTCAAATCGAGCAGCCACGAACGTACGACACTGCCTTCGCGCCAGATCTCCGCCACCTGGTGCAGGTCGAGTCCGAATTCAGTCTTGTGCTGCATGATCGAAAAGCCTTCCGCATACGCCTGCATCAGGCCGTACTCGATGCCGTTGTGAATCATCTTCGTGAAGTGGCCCGCACCGCTCGGACCGACGCGGCCCCAACCGCGATTTGGAGCCGGCGCCAGTGTCTCGAAGATCGACCGCAGGCGTTCGACCGCGGAAGCTTCGCCGCCGACCATCATGCTGTAGCCCTCGGTCAGGCCCCACACGCCGCCGCTGGTGCCGCAATCGACGTAGTTCAACTGTCGGTCAGCGAACTGTCGAGCGCGTCGCTGCGTGTCTTTGTAGTTTGAATTGCCGCCGTCGATAACGGTGTCGCCGGCCGAAAGCAGCGGCAACAGTGCATTGACCGTTGCCTCGGTCGCATCGCCTGATGGCACCATCATCCACAGCGTGCGCGGCATTGCGAGCTTCGCTGCCAACGCATCGAGTGAGGCGACTGACCCGGCGCCGTGTTGCTCGATCCGCTTGCGCGCATCCGGATTGAAATCGAATCCGACCACGCGATGGCCGCCGCGCAGCAGACGCAGCGTCATGTTGGCGCCCATGCGCCCGAGGCCGATCATGCCGAGCTCCATCCGGGCTTTCTATGTCAGCTTGGCCAGAACTCCGTTCATTTCTTCTCGGGAGAAAGCCCGCATCGTCTGCGTCCGGACGTTCCCTGCGGAACCGATTGCCAATCCGAGCGCGGTCATGGACGCGTCGTCAGGCGCTTCGAATATCCCAACCACATCGTAGCTTCCGAGCGTCCAGTAAAACTCCTTCACAGTGACGCCAAATTTCTTTGCCTGTTCCTTCACGGCATCGGACCGTTTGGTCGTGTCTTTAGCGGTTCGAACGCCTTGATCCGTGAAGCTCGTGAGGACAATGTAAGTGGCCATGATGAGTTCCTCCTGGTGGCGTTTGAGGCCGGGAAAGGCTGTCAATCGGCGGCACGGCCTCGATCAGTGCCTGCCTGCCCCGATGCTACGCGCCGGAATTTACGGTGCGCGATGTCCGACCGAATACCGCTCAAGCGAGATTGATCTCGCCGTCGAAACTCACCTTCAACTTCAGGCCAGCGACCTCGAGAGTCATCTTTGCCGGGAATGTTTCCGATCCCGAGATGGCGCGATCCGCAGTGGCCTTCGCCACCGCTTGTTCGATCTCGCGCTGTGAATTGACGCCGACCATCTTCAAAAACTTGCGAATACTCAGATTGAATGTCTCTTCGTTCATCGATGTCTCCGGTTCTTACAAGCAAGTGCTTCTACTGCATCGCTCGTCCGCGAACCGCCCATGCTCGCGCGATCAGCGGAATCGAGCCGTCGCTGGCGATCGGAAGCGTCTCGCGAATTCGATCGCGCAGCGCGTTACGGTGCTCTTCGCTGAGCGACATTGCATAGGCCGGCGCGGGTCCCTGGCCACCCAGAAAAGGGTTCCAGTAATCGTCGAAGTTCCGAAATGTGGTCGGCGCATCGATCATCAGCGTCTGCACCTCCTGCAGTCCGGCGTCTTCGAACAACCCGATCAGCGCAGGTGGCTTGCACATCGGAAAACGCGTTGCTTCAACGAGCTTGGAAGCGGCGGGATCAAGCGCGATTGTCGCGTCCCAGAAGTAACGCATCATCTCCATCTTGCCGCCGTAGTCCCAGACGTATGCAGCGACCACGCCTCCGGAACGTACAGCGCGCGTCATTTCCTGCGCCGCCAGTGATGGCTTCGGAACGAAGTTAAGAACCAGACCGGAAACAGCAGCATCAAATCGCCCCGCTTCCACGGGAAGCGACTGAGCGTCACCCACTTCGAATCCCACTCTCGGGTTGCTGACATGTGCCTTTGCATGGTCAATAAACCCGGCCGACGGATCAATCCCGGTGACGCTCCGCGGCTGCATTTGCTGCAAGATGGTTTGCGTCAGTGCGCCGGTCCCGCATCCGACATCGAGCCAGTCGAGCTGCGGTTGCAACGCGAGCCACCGCAGAAAGTCCTGGGCGACCAGCCGGCTCCAACGGCCGACATACGGCTCGTAAAGATCCCCCGCCGCCCAATTGTCTTTACTCTGTGTCGACATCGACTCGCTAGCCCTTGAGGTGATCGTTATCGATAAGCATCAAGGGAAGTAGCGTAGCGCGTTGTCTCCGATTTATCGCTTTCGACGTGTGCTGCGCACCATCCGCGCGACGACCGCATGCCGGAAACAGTCGGTCGTGTGATCGTTGACGAGTCCGACCGCTTGCATGAAGGCGTAACAGATCGTCGAGCCCACGAACTTGAAACCCCGGCGCAAGAGATCACGGCTGAGCGCGTCCGACTCCACAGTGCGCGCGGGAATCGCTTCCAGCGAACGCCGGCGGCTGTCCAGAGGTGCTCCGCTGACGAAGCCCCAGAGGTAAGCGTCGAAGCTGCCGAACTCCTTCTGAACAGCGAGGAATGCCTTCGCGTTCCGCACCGTGCTCTCTATCTTCAGCCGATTGCGAACAATCCCCGGGTTCTGTAGCAGACGTTCGACCCGCGCTGGTGTAAACCGCGCCACGCGCGCGGGATCAAAGTCCAGGAAGGCGTCGCGATAGGCATCGCGCTTCTTCAGAATGATCTCCCAGCTCAAACCGGCCTGCGCGCCTTCAAGGGTAAGAAACTCGAACAACGTCGTGTCGTCGTGCACAGGAACGCCCCACTCGGCGTCGTGATATGCAATGCCGAGAGGAGTTCGTGCCCAGCTGCAGCGTGTCAGCGAATTGTCGTTTCGCACTTCTCCGCTAATGACACATCTCCTGGTTTACTGCCGCGAGCCGTGCAGTTTCGTCGATAGCCAATCGCGTAGTCCATCTGCGACGCTTGGACAGTACGCCGCTAGGCCGGTGGCCTGCGTTCCATCGAACGGCGCACCGGCTGTCAGTTCAGGGCCTGCGAGAAGAGCCTGTGTCTGCCTGAACGGTCCACGAAACCTCATGTCCTTGCCGACGCGGATCGGCACCCTCGCGCAAAGTAACAAGTCGGGCCGCAGCGTGAAGATGGCGGCCATAAGATCGAACGGATAGAAGCCTTCGCGTCCTATGTCGTCGCGCCAATAATCGAGCCAACCGAACGCCCGCTCCGCCACCCATGCTGGCGCGCCACCACGCAAACGCAATTGCTGGAGATCGGTGCGCATCAGTTCCGCATGCCTTGCGGCATCATAGGGAACAAGAACCAGCGGCACGCCCATACGCACAATTTCCGACGCGGCAAGCGGATCCAAAACGAAATTCAGGTCTCTGAAGACCGGACCATGCCCGAACAGCATCGCCCCTTTAGAACCTTCAGTCGGATGAAACATGTGGCCCGGGCGGCGACCCATCACAGCGATGATGCGGATAATTCTTTGCTGCAGTTCAGGCCGGTCGCGAAGCGCAGCCGCGACGTTGGTCAACGGCCCGAGTGCGACGATCGTAAGTTCGCGTTGCGCCAATGCATCGCGCAAAGCTCGATGTGCAGGGCGATCCGCTGCCGCGTTTGGCGGTAGTGGCTCAGCGGAGCCCGAATAAACAGCTAGTCCGGGGTTTGAACCTGACATCTGCTGCCGGAGCTGCTCCAATGTGCGGTCGGCCACTTCACGCGAGGCGTTGCCGAACACGGTCGAAATACCGACCACGCGCACGTGGGAAGTGCCCGCCAGCAACAGAATCGCGAAGCAATCATCAGGATCGGTACGCTGGTCGTGACCGCACGCAGCGTCGGTATCGATCCAGATGTGCTGCGCCGTCTCTGCAAACTGATCGCCGCGCACGAGTGACAATGGCGCAACCTCCAGGCGGCCGGTGCGCCATTGTGGGACTGGCAACAGCAGCGTGACCACCGCGGCGAGCACGAGTCCCAGCAGGACAAGTGCAGTACGGCGACCAATCTTCAAACTCATCGGAGCGAGCCCGCCCGACACGAGCGCAAATCAGGCTGGCTGTGTTCTGGAATCACGATTATCGCCGTTGTGTAGCGCGCGCTTCGCTTCGTTCTGATGCCATTCGGCGCGTGGCTGGTGCTCGCTCCGTGGTTACTCGATGGCGCGCATCGCAGCTGCGATTGCGAGCGTCATCGCGGGCATCGCGCTGATCGCGTTGAGTTTGCCGCGCGGCGCAGTTCATAGCCACTCCGCATAACGAGTAGCAAGCACTTCGCCCACGGGGTGGCCATTAAGTATTTTTTATAGATCAGCGAAGCAGAACCACAGCGTCGGACAGGATGTAGATACCGAGAGCGATCAGAACGACAGGCACGATTATGTGACCGTAGCGTCGTATCGCACCACCCAGTACCTTGTTGTTCACAAGCAAGTAGCCGAGAGCGCACCAGACGCCCGTCATCACTGCGAACGTCAGCGCATAGGTGGCGATCGCATCGAATGCCGTCGCAAACAGCGGGACATAAACCGCGACGTTGTCTCCTCCATTGGCGACCGTCACACTGGCAACGGCCAGGACTGGCAGGCCCAGTCTCCGTTCCGCCGTGTGCTCCTGCTCCTGAATGCGACGCGCGTCGCTATCGTCTTCCGTGTCGGCTGTGCTGACGCGCAGTGCCCGCAGCTTGGCGAGCCCCATAAGCAATGGCACGAGCCCCAGCAGCGCAATCCAGCCATCGGGAATCGTCAGTGCCAACAGTGCGGCCACAGCGCTGACCAGAACCAATGCGCCGATGCCCAGGTACTGCCCGAGCACGATCGAGAGACGATTCAGCCGGGTGTCCGCAAAGAACGCCGCAAGCAGAAAGAGGTCATCGATGTTGGTTGAGAAGAACACCGCAATCCCGATGCCGAGATCGGACACGAGCGCACTCATTCCAACGTCAACGTTGGAATTATCTTCAAGCTGCGCTCATTGGTTCATGGCTCCGATCCGGACGTGAGCGGATGGCCGCTTCAGGCACGTGCGGGTACTTCAAGCTCGCAGTCGGGCGGGTGCTCCTGGCCCAACGCCCTCACGTTAAGCAAGCGTTCGCGATGAGGGACGTCGACTGTCCCCACTACGCCGTTCGACGCAACGGCACGGTAAAGCCGCGGGCGACCCCAGGCGCGCGCCATCATCGTGTCGTACCAACGCCGCACGTGCGCATACTCGGCCAGGTCGATCCGGTGTCGCTCGTGGCGCCATGCCCAGCCGACGATCGCAAAGTCGGCTATCGACAGCTCGTCACCGGCAAAGTACTTGTGCTCAGCGAGCCGCCTGTCCATCACGCCGTACAGTCGCCGTGTCTCGGCCATGAAGCGCTCGAGGCCGTACCGGCGCTCGCTCTCGTCGGTGAGTGCGACGAAGTGATGAACCTGCCCGGGGATCGGCCCGAAGCCACCCATCTGAAACATCAGCCATTCGAGCACGGGAACGCGTGCGGCCAGGTCGCGCGGCCAGAACAGTCCCGTCTTCTCGCCCAGATAGAGCAGGATCGCCCCCGATTCGAAGACGCTGATCGGCGCACCCGCCGGGCCATTGAGATCGACAATCGCCGGAATCTTGTTGTTCGGGCTGATCTTCAGGAACGCAGGATCATGCTGCTCACCCTTCGTGATATCGACGACATGCACCTCGTAGGCGAGTCCCATCTCCTCGAGCGCAACGCTGACCTTGCGGCCGTTCGGCGTGTCGAAGGCATATAGCTGGATGCTCACGCCGTCTCCTTTGCGCTGCGCGCCGACGTGCTTGGCCGCACCCAGCGCTGGCTGGCAGCGACCAAGGCGATCAGTACGAACCGATCATGTCGGTCTGCCAACCTGGTTTCATCAGCACGAGCGCGGCTGCGAACAGAATCACGCGCTCCCAGCTGCGTGCTCGGCCCCAGAAGAAGTGCTCGTGCAGAGAGCCGGCGAGGCAGGTCATCATGCCTCCGAGCCCGAGTGAAGCGGATAGCCCGCTTCGCGCCAGGCTTTCACCCCGCCGTCCAAAGCCACCGCGCGCTGGTAGCCGAGCTCGCGCAGTGTTGCAGCGGCCAGCGTCGAAATACGGCCGAATTCGCAGCAAGCGACGATGCGCTTTGTCGGGTCAGGC
Organism: uncultured beta proteobacterium; assembly: GCA_963710675.1. GTDB lineage: Bacteria > Pseudomonadota > Gammaproteobacteria > Burkholderiales > Burkholderiaceae_F > JACCZX01. The sequence continues at coordinate 94,914 of CAVQBE010000019.1, forward strand.
AGATCATCATTGACGCGCAGCTCGAGCTGGCCGCGCGGCAGCAGCCGTGCGCGGGGAATGTGTCCGTTCTCGTAGGCGTCGCGCTCGCGGACGTCCAGCACAATGAAGTTCTGGTCAGCGGCTTCAACACGCGCCTTCAACTCGGGCAGCGACATAAAGGGCACCATAGCGGCAGCTTGCGCAAGCAGCTGCGCGACGGTCTTTCCTCCGCTCATGTTGCTGCGTAGCGCCTCGGTGATGTGCGTAGGCATGCTCAGGTTGAGGCTGCGCATCATCTCGACGAAAGCTGCGCGGTCACGCTTCTGCAGTCGCGGGTTCTCAGCGAGCTCACGCGCGAGCGTCGATTGAACACCGCCCTTGTAGTCGTGCGCCGGATGCACCTTGAGCGCCGCGTCCAGCCGCAGGATGCCGCTGAACAGGCTGTCGTAAAGCGCTTCCGGATCGCCGGTCGGCAGATCGGTGCGTCCGGTGCCGCCAAACAACAGCGTGTCGCCGGTGAACAGGTGGTCTTCCACCTGCAGGCACATCGAGTCGCGCGTGTGCCCCGGCGTATGCATCACCTGCAGACGCAGGCGGCCGACATGAATCATGTCGCCGTCATCGAGGCGCATGTCCACGAACGGTGCGGGACTCTCGCGATGCATCACCACGGGTACGCCGAGCTGCCGCGCGAGTTGCCGTGTCCCGGAAAAGTGATCGGCGTGCGTGTGAGTATCGATCAGGTAACGGATGCGCAGCCCGTCGCGCGCGGCGAGGCCAAGATAGCGGTCAACCTGGCTGGCCTCCGGATCGATCACGACGGCCGCGCATGTCTCGCTGCAGCCGAGGAGATAGGATTGACAACCGCCGGTAGCAATCTGCTCGTAGATCATCGATGCGTCTCCAGCGTAAGCCTCGCGTTTGACGCTAAGGCTGCAGCGGTAATTTTGCCCAGTACATCTGATATTCTCCCTTTGCGTTCGCGTGTCTTGAGCAGCAGGAATGTCGCTATACGCATTGTCATTCGTCAAAGCTGTCTCGCTCGATCTCCAGGTATGCGCGGTTGATGTTTCTGCCGATGACATACGAGCGTTCCAGCGCATCCCAGCTTGAGAGATCCAGCGACTTGCGGATTTCGCTCTCACTCTGGCCTCTATTTGAAACCTGTGCTTAACCCCCGCATAGAACGTGAACATTGAGCTGCGCAGCGCCCCGACGTCGCGCGCCGTCATCAGCTCGCCGTGCCCCGGCACGAAGTGCTCGACGCCGAGCGTTTGTATCTCATCGAGCGTCTGGATCCAATGCTTCACGAAGCCGTCCTGGAAGGTCGGACGACTCCACTGACAAGTATGTCGCACCGTGATCAGCACCTTGTCGTCGGGCAGATAAACCATCAGATCACCGATCGTGTGTGACCCCTTCGGTAGACCCAAAACACAACACGCACGCCGTGGATCGTCGTCTCTGTGCGCGTGGACGCAGCATAGGTGACGCTCGCGGCCAGCGGCTTCGTTCCAGGTAGCTGGCGTCCGATATCGCGCTCCATGATCTCAAGCCACTCGTGCCCGGTTTCAGAACCATTTTGTGGCACATATCGGAGCTGATCAGCGTGGCTCCTTCGAACGCCACGTTGCCGAGGTAGTGATCGCCATGGTGAATGCGTGTTCACTACGTGCGTCACGGGTTTGTCCGTGATCCGGCGCACTGCCGTCCCGATGATGCCGGCCCACTTCGTCGCGATCCTCCGAGTCGACCAGAATCACGCCCTTGTCGCCTACGATGACCGTCGAATTGATCATGTAGCCCTGATTCAGCTTGTTTGCGTGCTGGATGGGCCCGAGAAGAACGTAGACGCGCTCGTTGAGCTCCTGCGTTCGAGGCTCTGGAAACGTCTGCCCCTGCGCGGCCGCGCTGAGGGCTATTACGGCCATCGAAGCGATCAGCTGTCGCATGCGCGAGCTTCTGCAGCGGCCCAGTCGGGTTACCGCGCCGGCACTTCGGATCGCTCAGTCTCTGTCGCCTCTTGCTCGACAGGAATTGACCGCACCGACAACACACCATTAATCGCTGCAATGGCGTCGATCACGCTTTGCGCGACCGGGCTGTCGACGTCGACCATCGTGTACGCCATTTCGCCGCGCGACTTGTTCAGCATGTTGTGAATGTTCAGCCCGGCTTTCGCCATCGCGGTCGAAATCTGACCGAGCATGTTGGGCACGTTGGCGTTGGCGATACCGATGCGATACGCCGATTCGCGCGCCATTTCGACTTGCGGGAAATTGACCGCGTTGCTGATGCCGCCGTTCTCCAGAAATTCGCGCAGCTGCTCGACGACCATCACCGCGCAGTTTTCTTCCGCCTCGGCGGTCGACGCGCCCAGATGCGGTAGCGCGATCACTCCGCGCACGCCGGCCAGCGTCGGCGACGGAAAGTCGGTCAGATAGGCCTTGAGTCGGTCGGCGCGCAGCGCCTCGACGACGGCGGCTTCGTCGACGATCGCATCGCGCGCAAAGTTCAGCAGCACCGCGCCGGGCTTCATCACCGCCAGCCGCTTGGCATCGATCAGTCCGCGCGTGGCCGCCAGCAGCGGCACGTGCAGCGTGACGAAGTCCGCTTGCTTCAGCACCTCGTCGATCGACTGCGCCTTGCGCACGGCCGACTGCAGCCGCCACGCGGCATCGACGGTGATTTCCGGGTCGTAGCCGACGACCTTCATGCCGAGCTTCAGCGCGGTGTCAGCGACTAGCGCGCCGATCGAGCCCAGACCAATGATGCCCAGCGTGCGATGCGGCAGCTCGATGCCGGCGAATTGTTTCTTTCCCTCCTCGACGTGCGCCTCGAAGTCGCGCATCGCGCGGCAGCCCGGCGACGAATTGCAAGCGCTGGCACCAGATTGCGCGCTCCGATCAGCAGTGCGGCGAGCACGAGCTCTCGCACTGCATTCGCGTTGGCGCCGGGCGCGTTGAACACCGGCACGCCGCGATCAGACATCGCAGCCACCGGAATGTTGTTGGTGCCGGTGCCGGCGCGACCAATCGCCTTAACCGTCGGCGGAATCGTCATGCCGTGCATGTCGTGCGAGCGCACCAGGATTGCGTCGGGATGCTCGACGTGCTTGCCGACGGTGTAGCGGTCGGGCGTAAACCGCAGCAGTGCCTGGTGCGAGATGTTGTTCAGCGTGAGGATCTGAAACTTTGTCATTTGCCTGCGAATCCTATTTAACCTCGCGCTCAAACTCACGCAGATAGTCGACCAGCGCCTGCACGCCTTCGATCGGCATCGCGTTGTAAATCGAAGCGCGCATGCCGCCGACCGCACGGTGGCCCTTCAATTGCAGCAGGCCGCGCTGTTGCGCGCCTTTCAGAAACGCGCCGTCGAGCGATTCGTCGCGCAACTTGAACGGAACGTTCATGCGCGAGCGGTCTTCCTTGCGCACCGGGTTGTAGTACAGCTGGCTCGCATCGAGCGCGTCGTACAGTAGCTTCGCCTTCGCGATGTTTTTCTGTTCGATCGCGGCCAGTCCGCCCTGCGCGAGCAGCCACTCGAACACCATTCCCGCGATGTAAATGGCATACGTCGGCGGCGTGTTCAGCATCGAATCGCTCTCCGCCTGCTCTTTCCAATGAAATGCCGACGGCGTGATCGGTAGCGCGCGATCGAGCAGATCCTTGCGCACGATGACCAGCGTCAGGCCCGCGGGGCCCATGTTCTTCTGCGCGCCACCGTAGATCACGCCGTACTTCGACACGTCGAGCGGGCGCGACAGGATGTGCGACGACATGTCCGCGACCAGCGGCACCGCGCCGACGTCGGGCGTCCACTGGTACTCGATGCCGCCGATCGTCTCGTTGGTGCACACGTGCACATACGCGGCATCGGGCGAGAGCTTCCAGCTCGAGCGCTCCGGAATGTATGTGAAATTCTTGTCTTCGCTCGACGCCGCGATGTTGACCTGCGCATACTTCTTCGCTTCCTTGATCGACCTCTTCGACCATTCGCCGGTGTTGACGAAGTCGATCGTCTTGCGATCGCCGAGCAGGTTCATCGGCACGATTGCGTTTTCGCCGATCGCGCCGCCTTGCAGGAACAGCACTTCGTAGTCGTCGCCGATCGACATCAGCTTGCGCAGATCGGCCTCGGCCTTGTCGGCGATCGAGATGAATTCGGGGCCGCGATGGCTCATCTCCATCACTGACATGCCGCTGCCGTGCCAGTCGAGCATTTCTGCTGCTGCGCGCTGCAGAACTTCTTTCGGGAGCACCGCGGGTCCGGCACTGAAATTAAACACGGTCATCAGTTCTCAAAGGGTTAATAGTCGAGAACAGTGTACGTGCGGTCAATTGCACCACTGGCAGCCAAGCGAAGTGCACCGACCGAGTGACTGCCAGCACTGCGCAGGTGCGACTGCACCGGAATGCGACCAGAGGATGTCTGCTGAAAGATATAGGACTGGCTGAATGCGACGACGGTGCTTGACGAGCAGTGCTGACGCCGCTCACTATTCCCGCACTAACGCGGAGGAGGTTTCCATGTTCTCGATGAAGCGCGGTTTCGTCGTTGCTGCTGTCATTGCTGCTGTGACCGGAGGGGTCGTCATTGCACAGCAAAAGGCAGCTCCTAGAGGAAGTCACGACTGGGCACCCAGCGTGCCAATGGGCAAGCACCACACGCTTGCTGCAACGCTCGATACGGTGCAATGGGGGTGGCTGGATCCGAAGGAGACGCCCAAGCTCACCGTGAATTCAGGCGACACGGTGTCGATCGAGACCATGATGCACTCGCACGACAAGATTCAGCCGGGCACCACGATGGATCAGGTAGTTGAGCTGCGGAAAGCGAATCCCGGCGGAGGTCCACACTCGATGACGGGACCGATCTTCGTGAACGGCGCCGAGCCGGGCGACGTGCTCGAGATCCGCATTCTCAGGATTGAGCCGAAGCCGTTTGCGGTCAATTTCAACCTGCCTGGCAAGGAGTTTCCAACCATCGGCGCGCTCGCCTCCGAGATGCCTGATGGATTCATAAGGTTCTTCCCGCTGGACCTTCAAAAGCGCACTGCCGAGTTCAAACCCGGTATCACGCTCGACCTGCAGCCGTTTCCCGGGACGTTCGCCGTCGGCATCGACCCCAACGATCCGTCGCCGCGCAAGGGCGGCGTGAAGGATGATCCGATGGCTCCGGTGTCGACGCTGCGGCCGTGGAAGAACGGCTCGAACATGGACATCAATGAGATGCAGGAAGGCACGACGATCTTCATCCCGGTGTTTCTGAAAGGCGGATTGATCTGGACCGGTGATTCGCATTGCCGCCAGGGCAATGGCGAAGTCAACTTGACCGCGCTCGAGTGCTCGTTCAAGGAGATTCGCATTCAACCGATCGTCCGCAAGGACATGAAGATCGAATGGCCGTTCATTGAGACACGCACGCACTGGATCACGGTAGGGTTGAACGAGGATCTCAATGTCTCGATGGTCAACGCCACGCGGGAGGCCGTGAATTGGCTTTCGAATCAGAAGAACGTACCGATGTCGCGTTACGAGGCGTATGCGCTGGTGTCGATGGCCGGTGATTGCCGCGTCTCACAGGTGGTAGACGTTCGTAAGGGCGTGCACTGCATGATCCCGAAGTCGATTTTCACGGATCTGAAACGCACGTAGTGCTGCAGAGACTGATCCTGGCGCTGGCACTTGCAGCGGCGCCAGGGTGTGGCCTTGCGCAACAGCTGCGCGTAGTGACCACGTCTGCTGATTTGAAATCGCTGGTCGAGGCGGTCGCTGGCACACGCGTTGACGTTGAGAGTCTCACCGTCCCCGAGCAGGATCCACACATCGTTGAGCTCAAGCCAGCGCAGCTCGCGCGCGTGCGCAGTGCCGCCCTTCTCATCCGGGTGGGACTGGACCATGAGCCGTGGCTCGCGAAGCTTCGACTAGCCGAAGGCACCGTCATCCTCGATGCCTCGCGTGATGTGCGCCTGATCCAAACACAGACGCCGCGCCTGCGGACAGAGCGTCGCGCACATGTGCATGCCTACGGCAACACTCATTACTGGCTTGACCCGACCAACGCTATCCCGATCACTACGTCGATTCGGAACGCGCTCGCGAAACTCAGCCCGCAAGATGCGCCCTTGTTCGAACGGAACACAAAGGCCTTCATCGATGCACTGAAAAAGAAGGATGAGGGCTGGAAGAAAGCGCTTGATCCGTTTCGCGGCGTCAAGATTGTTGTCATGCACGACAGTTGGTCGTATTTCGCCGAGCACTTCGGCCTGCAGATCGTCGCGGCCGCGGAACCACACCCGGGAGTGTCTCCATCGCCGGCCGAACTTGCAGCGCTCTTGCAGCGCATGCGCGAGAGCAACGTGAAGATCCTGGTCGCCGATCCACACGCCAATCAGGCGCTGGTGCGGCAAATCGCAACCAAGAGTGGCGCGCAGGCTGTAACGCTGTTTCCTTCAGGCGCCGATTACGTGCGGCTGTTCGACGACAACGTGGCGCGGCTTGCAGAAGCGCTCAAGCGTGCCCCTTGATCGAGCTGCTGTTCTGGCCGTTTGTCGCGGGAGTCGTGCTCACGTTGGTTCACGCCTGGTTTGGTCTGCACGTATTGGCGCAGGGGCGTGGTGTTCGTCGACCTGTCGCTCGCGCAAGTGGCCGCGCTCGGTCTAACGGTTGCGATCCTCGCGGGTTACAGCGTACAGAGTGACGCCTCCTACTGGTACGCGCTGGCATTCGCGCTAGGCGGTGCGTTGCTGTTTGCGGGTGTGCGTGGTGTCGAGCGGCGCATCCAGCAGGAAGCCGTGATCGGCATCGTGTACGTGGTGTCAGCTTCACTCGGCGTGATTGCACTTGACCGCGCGCCCCAGGGCGCCGAACACATCAAGCAACTGCTGATCGGTTCCATCCTGACCGTGACGCCGCAGGAAGTCGCCGCGCTGGCCGCGCTGTATGCGCTAATTGGCGCCGTGCATTTCGCCCTGCGTCGCCCGCTGGTCGAAGTTTCCTTTGACCCGGAGCGTGCCGCATCACACGGGCGGCGGTTATTCGTGTGGGACGTCGTTTTCTACGGCTCCTTTGCCTTCGTAGTGACGTCTTCGGTACGTGTGGCCGGCGTGCTGCTGGTGTTTGCCTACCTGATCGTCCCTGCGGCGCTTGCGAATCTCTTTATGCATGATGTGGGACGGCGCCTGCTGCTTGCATGGGGGATCGGGGTTGCGTTGACGGCTGCAGGTCTCTACGCGTCGTGGAGTTGGGACTTGCCGACCGGCCCCGCCATTGTCAGCGCGTTTGGCGCTGCGATGGCACTGGTCGGACTGGCGTTTTCGCTGCGGCGGCTTTCCGTTCGCAATTCGAGCAAGGGACTGCTCGCAGCAACGGCCGTGATGGGTCTGTTGCTCCTCGCGTTCCCGAGAATGGATCAGCCCTGGCTCGACGCCATCGAAAGCATCGCGCCGCCTGTTCAAACGACTTTTCTAACAGACTTCGAACGTACAACGCGTGACGAGATGATCGCATCGATTGAACGCGGCCAGGCGGAGCTCACACGTCTGCGAGAGCTTGAACAAGACGTTCGGTGGGGCAAAGCGGAAATGGATGCGGAGAAAGTTGAGCGCCTGCGGCAATATCTTGCGGGACGCGGCGAAATCGATGCCGGCGAGCAGCTGGTGTTACGACATCTGCGCGACAAGGTACGCGATCGGCAGCGGCTGCTCCTTGGATTGCCGCTGCTCGTCATCGGTGCCGGTGGGTTCTACTTACTTTCGGCGAAGCCTTGATCTCACCCCTGCAGATCAGCAGCTAATTGCCTAGTCAGCTGGGCGGCGGGTATTTCCTTGCAACCGCTGACATTTTGGCCTGCCCATAGCGGCGAAAAATCGCCGCTGCCCTGGCCTTCGGCTTTGGCACGCAACGGCGCAATGCCGGCAGTCGCGAATGGAAAAGCAGGGACAGCGGAACTGACCGGGCCCAAGCTCCTTCATCACGCGATTCACGATTCCACGGGCAAAGCGTCCGGTGAAGAGATTCGTCAATGCCGTATGGCGTGCAGCGTCGCTCTTCAGCGCCGCACGATGCACCGGGCTCGTCGTGGCCTCAGGGCAGAGCAGATAGGCTGTTCCGACCTGCACACCGGCCGCGCCTAGTTTGATGGCAGCTGCCACGCCCGTAGCATCGGCGATTCCGCCGGCGGCAATGACCGGCACGTTCACTGCTCGTACGATTTGCGGCAGCAAGGCGAACGTACTGACTTGAGTAGTCAAGTCCTCCGACAAGAACATCCCGCGATGACCGCCTGCCTCTAAACCCTGCGCGATGATCGCATCGACGCCATGCGATTCAAGCCAACGTGCTTCGTCGACGGTGGTGGCCGAACACAGTAACTTCGCGCCCCAGCTTTTCACGCGAGCCATCAATTCGGCGGAAGGCAAGGAAAAATGAAAACTCACCACGGAGGGCTTGAATTCGCTGATGACTTGCGCGGCCTCCTCGGTAAACGGGTTACGTCCCGCCGCCACCGGAATCGTGCTCGCATCGATTCCGAACTCCGTGTAATACGGCGCCAGTGCGGCCCGCCAAAGCGCTTCGCGCTCCGCATTCGGTGCGGTCGGCACGTGGCAAAAGAAGTTAACGTTCACCGGCTTCGAGGTTTGCGCCTTGATCGCTGCCAGTTCGTTGCGGATGGCATCTGGAGTCAGCATCGCGCACGGCAATGAGCCGAGCCCTCCCGCATTCGACACCGCGACGGCGAGTGCGCTGCCTTGCACGCCCGCCATCGGCGCTTGAATGATTGGTAGCTCGATGCCCAGCAGTTGTTGCAGTGTCATCGCGTCGCGACAAGAGCGGATTGTTGACGGGCTACCAGCATAAGCTGCTTTCTTTGCCGCACTAGCGAGACATTAATTATTGCGATTGCCGGAACGTGTTGATTTCACAAGGATCAAGTCATCGGCAGGAGCCTGAATTGCCCCTAAATTTGGGCCAGACGAAGCAGGTCCAGTCCGGCGAAACCAAGGGAGGAAATGATTTATGAATTATGTAGAAGGATTTGTCGCCGCTGTCCCGGCGGCCAACAAGGAAGCCTATCGCAAGCACGCCGCGGAGTCGGCGCCGCTGTTCAAGGAGTATGGCGTGACGCGCGTCGTCGAGGCATGGGGCGATGACGTTCCCGACGGTAAGGTCACCGACTTCAAGGGCGCGGTCAAGGCGAAGGGTGATGAAGTGGTCGTGTTCGGCTGGTGGGAGTATCCGGACAAGGCGACGCGCGATGCGGCCAACAAGAAGATGATGGAAGATCCGCGCATGAAACAGATGGGTGCGCAGATGCCGTTTGACGGCAAGCGCATGATCTATGGCGGCTTTGCGCCGATCGTCGAGGAGAGCGCTGGAGGGAAGATGGGCTATGCAGACGGCTATGTGGTCGCCGTTCCCACCGCCAACAGGAAAGCCTATCGCGACATGGCCGCCAGGGCTGCGGCGGTGTTTAAAGAATATGGCGCGACCCGCGTTGTCGAGGCTTGGGGAGACGACGTGCCGGATGGCAAGGTCACCGACTTCAAGGGCGCAGTCAAGGCCACCAAGGACGAGAACGTCGTCTATTCGTGGGTGGAGTGGCCCTCAAAGGAAACGCGCGACAAAGCCTGGCCCAAGATCATGGAAGACGAGCGGATGAAGCCGGACCATGCAAACATGCCGTTCGACGGCAAGCGCATGATCTACGGTGGCTTCGCGCCGATTCTTGATCAGTAAGATAGATGGGATGCCCGCGCTTACGCGCGGGCTTTTTTTGAGTTTCAGATGCGCTGAGCGCGGTGCAGGTGCAGATGAACCGCGGCGGCGGATCGTCGGTCCTACTCAACATGGAAAGTCTGAAGTTGAGCTTGCGCGAAGGCGAAATTCTTCTTGACCAGCTGCTGGGGAAGGGCGTCGATATCGCACACGATTGCGGTGGCGTGCTCGCCTGCACAAGCTGCCGCGTAGTGATACGCGAAGGGTTCGAGCACTTGCAGGCGCCGAGTGACGAGGAGCTTGACCTGCTGGATCGGGCGGACACAAGGGTCCGGAACGAGCGCCTCGCGTGTCAGGTTCGCGGCGCGGGCGAGCTCCTCATCCAGATACCGCGCAGCGAGGCGCCGAGCGCATAAGGTCGTGCGCCCGTTATTATCAGCGCGAGCTGCCGCCAAGCATCTGGCGGCGCAGCTCGCGAAGCATCCGGGCGCAGTGGCTGTGCGTCTGGCAGCCCTTCCGTCAGGCTGCTCTGGTTTTCGGTATCGCGTCGATCCGACCGATGCTGTACACGACGGAGACAGCGTCTTCGACAGCGGAGGCGTACGCATTGTGGTCGACGCCGCAAGCTTGCCTTACGTTCAGGGCACCACGCTCGATGTCGTGGACGAAGGGTTGTCGCGGCGTTTGCGCTTCGACAACCCCAATGCAAAGCAGACTTGCGGTTGCGGCGAGAGCTTTGGCGTATAGGTTTACAGGGACTTCAGGTACTGCGCCAGATCGTTGACTTGCGCGGGCGTCAGTCCAAGAAACTGTTTGGTGTTGTAGGTTTGCACGACGGCCTGCGAGCGTGGGCGCCGATCCGTTGTGGAAGTACGGTGCGTGTTGCCACACCCCTTTCAGCGGCGTCGTCCGATATTGCTTCGTCGCGCTGCGCGATGCATAAGGCGGCGTGTTCTGATCGGCGACCGACTCGCTGATCACATGCAGTCTCGTGTTGGCATCCGTGAACGACTCGCCGCTGTGGCACCGCACGCAGTTGGCCACGCCTTCGAAAATCTCCTTGCCTCGCGCTGCCGCCGGCACATCGAAGCTGCCCGGCGGTGGCGCTGGAGCATTCAAGCTCAGTTGGTAGGCCTGCAGCGCGGGCAGCTTGCTGCTCACCAGATCGACTGTGCCGTTGGTCACACTCAGCGGCAAACGGGATCGGAAAACGATCCCTGGCCCCCCATCTGCACCACCGCGACATAGCGGTTCCAGTACGCCACGTCGCTGCCGTCGCCGGTGAACGTCGTGCTGTTGATTCCGTTCAGCCCATACGCTGGCGGAATAACCACCGGGCCATTGATGCCGTCGACATTGAAACGAGGGTCGTACTTGCCTTTGCCCCACGAGTTATAGACGGCTTTCTTCGCAGCATCGATCGCCGGCGACAGCGCAATGATTGCGCCGGGGTTCAGATCACGGTTCGGCCAGCCGTCAAGCCGCTTGCCGATGCCGGGTGCGAACGAATTGTCGACGGTCGAGTGACACAGCGCGCAGGTGATGCCGACTCTGGTCAATGTGTCTTTGCCGTTTACGGTCTCGACGGTGCCCTTAACGCCAACGACGGCGTTCAGTTTCAGCAGAGCGACGTGGTTGCCGGGCTCTTCAGATCGATGCTTCCATCCTGGATGCCGTCGACGACGGATTGAGGCAGCGCTTCAGAGTCAACTTTTAGTCCGACCGACAACGCGGTGACCGGATCGACCGCCGCACTGATCACTTCATGCATTCGCAGCATATCGGTCCACTGACGCTCGTCACCGAACGTGTCGAAGCGGAAGATCTGCTTGCCCTGCTCGACGAGAGCGGCCTGCTGGGCGAGCGCGTCCTGCTCGCGTCATGTTCGAGTCATAGGATGAGCCACCGCATGCCGCGGCCAATGCGACTGCCACCCCCGAGCGCGCCAATCAGCAGCGATGTTCGAAAACTTGGAGTGTTCGCCTGCATGATCATTCCTTTCAAGGTTCAGTGACGTGCCAGGTCCTCGCGCGCAGCGATACGGACTTCTGGCACAACGTGTTTTTGTTGTTTCGGCCGCGCTACTTAGCTGCATCGGCACCGATTGACCTGCTTCAAATAAGCAATCAGGTCTGCGCGGTCTTTTGCATCGGCTAGCCGCCATAAGTCACGGCTCCCATTTCGGCGAGCTTGGTCAGCACGTTGGCGACGATGCGGTCGCAGCGCGCGCCGTCAAACGAGAACGCGTCATTGATCACAAGATCGACGTCGCGCGACAGGCTTTCGCGCAACAGACTGCGAGCGCGAAAGAAACGAGTACGCACAGTGGCCTCAGGAATTTCCAGTGCGGCTGCAACTTCTTCCACACTCAATTCCTCTACCGCACGCAGCATGAATACCGTTCGAAACGCCTCGGGAAGAAGGTCGATCCGCGCCTCCATCAGCCGGCGTACCTGCGATCGCATCGCCAAGCGGTCGGGTTCCTGAGCCGGGTCGTCTTCCTCGGTGGATTCCTGCGTCTGCGGATCGATCGATTCCATGACGGACTCCAGAGGAATGACTTGCGCGCTTTTGCCGCGGCGTAGCCGTCCGAGCGCTTCGTTGATGACGATGCGCACCAGCCAGGTCGAGAGCTTGGAGTCAGCGCGAAATGTCGACAGTGCGCGCCATGCGCGCAGATAAGCCTCCTGCAGCGCGTCTTCGGCCTCGGCGTCGCTCTTCAGAATGCTGCGTGCTGTGCGAAACAGCAGCCGGTTATTCTTGCGCATGATGCGTTCGAAGGCCGTTTCGTCGCCATTTGCAGCGCGCTGCGACCAATTCGGCATCGGTTGCGGAGCGGGCAACGGCGCGTGTTCGAGGGTTCGTGCGGATGTTTGTGCGGGTGGCATATTTATTCTCTAGTCATCAGATGCGGCGGAGAGGTCGCTGCGTTCCCGTTTTCTGCAGCCCGTCAGGCGCAGGCCCGGACTTTTACGCGGCTTGCGCACCACGATGGAGAATCGATGACGGCAGCCGCAGGGGTGCTGCGGGCTCACTGCCTACCCGCGGCCTCTTCGCCCCTGATTGCAGGATGCAAGTCGCTGCTTGATTGATCCGCTACGAGCAATGCCCGGTGAAGCCGCACGCAGTGCAGAACTCGCAGCCGTCGCGCTTGATCATCGCCGCGGCGCTGCAGCTTGGGCACACCTTGCCCTTGATCGGCGCGCTATCGTGATCGATCAGCTTCGCCGCGTTCGGTAGCGCAAGGATGCCGGCGGACTGAATCGCGCGGCCTTCGTCGTCGAGGATGCCGAGCACCTTGTATCGATGCAGCAGCAGCGTCGCGATGTAGGCGACGGTGCTCGGGTATTGCGTCGACCGCTCCGCGCCCGGCATCGGTGCCCAGAACTCGCCGTTCTGCTCGCCGAAGTTCAGCAGCTTCTTCAGCTTCAGCCCGATCCAGTTGGCATCGACAACGCGCATGTCGAGCGAGATCAATTTGCACAGGCCGTCGAGCACTTTCGGATATTCGCCGGCGAGCCAGATCGAATACGGGCGGCGGCTGCCGTCGGGCAGATGCAGCTCCTTGACGCCGAGCACGAAGTCATCGCCGGTGTTGGCGTTGGAGATGTCGACCGTCCAGCTCATCGTGCCGAGCGGACCGGCCTTCGGTTCCTTCTTCGAGAACAACGCGTTCAGCATCGGCGTCGGGTGCTGATCGAGGTTGTCGAACACGCCGAGCTGCTCGCAGCGCAGGCTCACGATGTTGGCAAATGCCGAGACGACGCCGCTTTGCCATTGACGCTCGCCGTCGGGCGGCATCGGAATCGCAAAGCCCTGTTCGTCGCGCGCGCGTGCGAGCGCGTCGAGCTTCATCTTCAGCCACGCGCGATCTTCGCTGCGCATGTCCATCGACAGCGCTTTCGCGATCGCACCGAGGCCGCGCGGTTGCTCGGCACCGTTGACCCACACTTCGAACGGCACCGGCGGCTCGACCGATCTGCCCGATGAAGATCGCGAACGATTCCTTGCGCTCCGGAATCTCGACCATGTAGGTCCACGCAAGGTTGCCGCCGGCCAGATCGGGACGGCCGGGCCACTTCAGGCTCTCGAGCGCGGGCTGCGGGCGTCGAGTCAAGCCGCACGCGACGATCGGGATCGTCCTTCAGATCCTGCGGCTCGCGCGCCTGCGAATCCTTCTTCACTTCGAGCACCGAGCCGATCACGTTGTTCGGGCGGTAGGTCGTGATGCCCTTCAGCCCGGCGTGCCACGCCTCGAGATACAGACTCTTGAATTCCTCGAACGGATAGTCTTCCGGCACATTGACGGTCTTGCTGATCGCGGCGTCGATGTACGGCTGCACCGTCGCGCTCATCCGCATGTGGTCGCGCGCCGACATCTGCATCGCGCTGACGAACGCATCCGGCAGATCGCGCTCGTTGCCGCCCATGCGGCGATACAGCCGATACGCGTAGTCCTCGACCGCATATTCCTGCTTGCGTGCCATCCGGCATGCGCTTCTTGCGAACGTAGGTCCACGAAAAAGTCGGCTCGATGCCGCCGGACGCGTTGCTCGCAAATGCGAGCGAGATCGTGCCGGTCGGCGCGATCGACAGCAGATGCGAGTTGCGGATGCCGTTTACGCGAATCTCGACTCTTCAGCGACTCGGGAAGCCGCGAAGCGCAATGCGGCGCTGCGAGGAATTTTTCGGCGTCGAACAACGGAAACGCGCCTTTCTCCTGCGCGAGCTCGGCCGACGCTTCATATGCTGAGTCGCGCATCGTGCGCGCGATGTCCGCCGCCATGCGGCGTCCGGCGTCGCTGTCGTAGCGCAAGCCAAGCATCGTCAGCGCATTGCCAAGTCCGGTGAAGCCGAGTCCGATGCGGCGCTTATTCGCTGCCTCGTCGGCTTGTTCCTGCAACGGCCACAGCGTCGCATCGAGCACGTTGTCGAGCGCGCGCGTCGAGACTTTGGAAACGTCGCGGAATTTGTCGAAGTCGAACGACGCCTGCTCGCCGAACGGGTCGTTGACGAACTTCGTCAGATTGATCGAGCCCAGGCAGCAGCAGCCATAGGGCGGCAGGGCCTGTTCGCCGCAGGGATTGCGTGGCCGCGATCGTTTCGCAGTACGACAGATTGTTGTCTTGATTGACGCGGTCGATGAAGATCACGCCCGGTTCGGCATGGTTGTAGGTCGACCGCATGATCTGATCGAACAGCTCGCGCGCACTGGCCTTGCGATACATCCACGTGCCGTCATCGCGCTGATAGCTGTTCGCCGTGTCGAACGGCTCGGCCGCGATGCCAGAGTTCGATCTCGCCATCGCTTTCGACCGCGCGCATGAACGCATCGGTCACCGTCACCGACATGTTGAAGTTGGCGAGCGAGCCGTCGCGCTTGGCGTTGATGAATTCCTCGATGTCCGGATGGTCACAGCGCAGCACGCCCATCTGCGCGCCGCGCCGCGCGCCCGCCGATTCGAGCGTCTCGCAGCTCTTGTCAAACACGCGCATGTAGGAGATCGGGCCGCTTGCGCGCGAGTGCGTGCCATGCACGCGCGCAGTCTTCGGGCGGATCGGCGAGAAGTCGTAACCGACGCCGCCGCCGCGCCGCATGGTTTCGGCGGCCTGGTTCAGCGCCAGATATATAGAGGGCACGCCCTCGTCGACACCGCTGATCGCGTCGCCGACCGGCTGCACGAAGCAATTGATCAGCGTTGCTGCGATGCCGGTGCCGGCTGCCGAGTTGACGCGGCCGCCCGGAATGAAGCCGTCGACCATCGCTTCGTAGAAGCGCTGTTCCCACGTGTGACGCAGCTCGGGTTTCTCGACCTGTGCAAGGCCGCGTGCGACGCGGCGGCGCACTTCGTCGACCGTCTGCTCATCGCCCTTGGCGTACTTTTCAAGCAGTACGTCGATCGAAATCGGCTGCTCGTCGAGCAGCAGCTGTGCGTTATCTAGTTTCATGGTCGGCTTCATGACTGACGTCATTGTTTTTCGTTTCTCTCGCAAGCCAGCAATTTTCTCACAATCGAAGAGCCTTTAAACTCGCGTTCCTGCAAACAACGCGAAAGTTTTAAGTGAACTTGCAGCAGTTTCGTTTCCTGCGCGAAGCGGCGCGCCACAAGTTCAGCCTGACCGAGGCGGCGCGCGCATTGCACACGTCGCAACCCGGTATATCTAAAGCAATTATCGATCTCGAAGCCGAACTGGGCGTGCCGATCTTTGCGCGCCACGGCAAACGCGTGAAGGGTTTGACCGCGCCCGGGCAGATGGTGCTCGATGCGGCCGAGCGCATCATGCAGGACGTCGACAACCTGAAAAAGCTCGCGCGGGACTACGCGGGCAGTCCCGAGGGAACGCTGCGTGTTGCGACCACGCACACGCAAGCTCGCTACGTGTTGCCGACCGTCGTGCAGGCGTTCGTTGCGAAGTATCCGCAAGTCGGGCTCAAGCTGCTGCAAGCGAATCCGCCGCAGATCGCATCGATGCTGATTCACGGCCAGGCCGATATCGGCGTGGCGACCGAATCTCTCGCTGACCATCACGGCCTGCTGTCGATCCCGGTGTACGACTGGCAGCACGTGGCGATCATTCAACCGCGTCACCCGCTTGCGAAATTCGTCACTAACCCCGGGCAAGCTCACGTTGAAGGATCTTGCCAGGCACCCGCTGATCACCTACGAGCAACAGTTCGCCGGTCGAGCGAAGATCGACGCTGCGTTTGAAGCCGCCAAGATTGCGCCGTCCATCGTGCTCGAAGCAATCGATGCCGACGTGATCAAAACTTATGTGCAGATCGGCATGGGAGTGGGCATTGTCGCCGGCGTGGCGGCTGATTCGCAGCGCGACGGCCTGGTCGTTTTGCCGTGCGGCCATCTGTTCGGCCGCAACGTCACGCGGCTTGCGGTGAAGGAGGGCGCCTACCTGCGCGGGTTTGTTTACTCGTTTATCGAAACGCTGGTGCCAGGGTGGGATAAGCGGCGCATCGAGGAAGCGTTCAAGGCGTAGCTGCGCGTCATGGTCGAATAAATGTCGCAGGCTTGCTCGCAGTGGCCACGGTCAGGGCTTCAACGCCGGATCGCTAAACTGCCTGCATTGACGCTGGAGGTTCTATGTCAACCATTCCCTCATCTATTCCAGAGGCTGCACCGATCAAAGGGCTGCACCACTTCGCCCACCGCTGCAAGGACGCAGAAGAGACTCGGCATTTCTATGAGGACATCCTCGGGTTGCCGCTGTTTCACATCATTCAAAGCGACGTCGTGCCGTCGACTGGCGAGTACTGCCCGTACACGCACATTTTCTTTCGGATGACCGACGGCTCGTGCATCGCGTTCTTTGATCTGGGCGACGATGTCGCTGCCGAGAAATCGCCAAACACTCCGGACTGGGTCAACCACATTGCGTTGCGCGTGGACACCGTTGAAGAGCTGGTGCGCGTAAAAAATCGGCTGGAGGCGCACGGCATTGAAGTGCTGGGGCTCACCGATCACCGCATTTTCAAGTCGATCTACTTTTTTGATCCGAACGGAATTCGAGTTGAGCTAACCGCGCAGCTGGCCTCCGAAATGCAGATGCAGGAGGAAAGCAAAGCCGCGCGCGCCGTGCTCGATGAGTGGACGCAGCGCAAGAAGCAGTGGCGGCATGAGCGAGCCACGCGCGTATAGCGTTACGCCGGCTCTCGATTGTCGGCGCCCGAACGATCGATGACTAGGCTCGCCGGACCAGTTCGAGCGTAGCGTCAAACAGAGGCGACCCCGGGTTCGCCATCTCATCGCACACGGTCAGATGATTTGCGTGCGGCAACTCCAGATGCCGCACCAGATTGCTGGACCAGGCTGTGCCGATTTCCAGGGACTGGCGCTTGAACTCGCTCGACTCCAGTGCGCCCACCGCGGTGATCAGTGGTGCGCTTGTTGCGCTGGGCATGTTGATCGGCGACAGCACGTGCGCGCGCTTCAAGTCCAGCTTCAGATCGACATTGACGAACGGTGCGTGCACAAGGGGACGCAGATCGAACAGTCCGCTGATTGCCAGTCCGGCTTTCACAAGACCACTGGGCAGCGTCGAATCCATTTGCTGCCACAGGGCGGCCATCATCATTGCTGTTAGATGACCGCCTGCCGAGTG
Source organism: uncultured beta proteobacterium (assembly GCA_963710675.1). Classification (GTDB taxonomy): domain Bacteria; phylum Pseudomonadota; class Gammaproteobacteria; order Burkholderiales; family Burkholderiaceae_F; genus JACCZX01. Next base: position 112,727 of record CAVQBE010000019.1, read on the forward strand.
ACCGGCGACAACAATGCGGTCAGGGTTGAAGCGAAGTCGATGCGCATTGCGATACAGCCAGCTGAGCGCTTTCAATTGCTGGCGCACGATGTCTTCTATCGACGTCTGCGGAGCCAGGCCGTAATTTGTCAACGCAACCGAGACTCCATGCTGCAGCAACGGTGGCGCGACCCATGAAAAGTCAGACTTGTCGAGCGAACGCCAATAGCCGCCGTGAATGAAGACCAGCAACGGCGCGTTGCCGCCGTGTGCATGAAAGAGATCCAGCCGCTCGGCCTTCAGCGAGCCGTATTCAAGATCGATCTCGCACGCGCGGATGCGGCGCGCCGCGGCACCCTGCTCAGCCCAGCGCGCAAAGATCTGAGCGTGATCGCGAATCGAAGCACGGGCGTTGTACTCGCGTTCGAGAAAGGCAGTTTCTGTAGGCATGGGTCGAAGTCTAGCGATGCCGCCGCTTTGGACAACTATTTGTGACGCGGTATAACATTCGCCCTCTCGCTGCCGATCACTGGCAGGCGACATCTCAGGGGAAGTAGCTCAGCTGGGAGAGCGCTGCGTTCGCAATGCAGAGGTCGGGAGTTCGATCCTCCTCTTCTCCACCATAAAATCATAGGTTTAGCGACGGCACAAAACGCTGCGCTAAGCGCAAAAGTCGCGCAAAGCTTCTCTCGCTGAGCGCTGCGCTAGCAGCGCGATCAAGCGCTGCATGCTCGCGCTCGAAGCGAGCGCTCAGAGCGCGCGCAGAGCAATTCCGGCGTGCCTAGTTCGATCTGATGCGTCTATCTGAGCTTGCTTGCTCAAAGAGCGAGCAGCCTGCAAATGCGGTGCTGACAACGCGCGACCACCATTCATACAATGGCTGGCATAACAGCAAGGGAGGTGGGTGACGCGCAGAATTGCGGCGGTCGTGGCGTGCGTGCTGTGCGCGGGAGCATATCCGAGCATCACCGAGGCGGACTCGTTCGGCATCGGAGCGATCTCATGCGGACAGTATCCAACCGAACGCGAGAAGCGCATCCGCGACTTTGACTTCGCGCTCGTAACGTGGGTGCAAGGTTTTGGAACAGCCTTCAACTTCGCACGCTCGCGTGAAGGACAGACCCCGATAGACCTAGACCGCCACTCGGTCCTTCCGTACATCGACAAATACTGCCGAGATAACCCGTTGAAAGACGTCACCGAAGCGACCGTTGCGCTCGTAGGCGACTTGGCTCCACGATTACCGAGCAATACGCAGCGCAAGAAATAGAACTATGCCCAAGCAGATCGTCGAAATCCTCGCATGGCTAGGCCAGTTCGGCATTGCTCTCGCCGCGAGCACCGGGCTTGCGTACCTTCTGTTCAAGTTTTTTGCCGAACGCTGGATCGAGAGCAAGTTCGCGACTCGCCTGGAGCAACTGAGGGGCGAGCAGGCGCAGCAGCTTGCGCAACTGAACTACCGCATCAACACTGCGCTGAAGCGCGTCAATCAGATTCAGGAGCGCGAGTTTCAAGTGCTGTCTGAACTGTGGGGAAAGTTAAATGAGGCGTACCGCTTCGTTCACTCGATTACATCCGCTATGCAGAGCCACCCAGACATAGATGCGATGGACGAGCCGCGCTTTGAGCATTGGCTAACCAAGTCCGATCTCGATGATCCTCACCGCAATCAGTTGCGCGACGCAGGCCGCACAAAGCGGAGCAAGCTCTATCAGGAGTTCATCGTCTGGTACCAAATCCGGGACGCACAATATGCATGCAACGACTTCAGAAAGTGCCTCGACTACAACAGCATCTTCGTGCGGCCCGAGATTAAGAAGGTGTTCACGGAGATCGATGAGTTGCTTTACGGCGCGGTCATCTCGCGCACCGTATCGGTGCACGCAAGCGACCACCGCGGGTGGCTCGAAGCAGCCGAAACAGTGCAGGAAAAGGTAAACCCCTGATGGAGCAGATCGAGGGCAGGGTGGTTGAGCTTCTGCGCAGGGAGGCGCTCGATTAGTTGCGTACTCAGACGAATCGCATCGCGCGTGATTACCGCATAGGAAAACTAAAGTGCCTGATTGGCTGACATCGAATCTGCTGCTTAGTGCTGCGCTCTTTGTACTCGGCATATCGACGGGCTGGTTGTTCACGCGGGCAACGCAGAAGGCTCGACTGCCTGCGGCGCTTGGAACGACTGCGCTTGTCGCTGTCACTCTCTTCGTAATTTGGCCGCGGGTCGTTTCCTATTGGTCTGCGCGAAACGCGGCCAAAAGACCCGGCTGCGGCTGCGGCGCTTGGGCAGTTCGGGGATATGTTTGGTGCACTCACCTCGTTGCTAAGCGCGCTGACATTTTTAGCGCTGCTGGCCACGATTTGGCTGCATCAAACCCATCAGAGATCCAAGTGGAGGCGAAATCAGCCTCTCGGCCTAGGCCCGTGGCGTCGGCGAAGTACTGGGCCCCCTCGAGGTAAGGGCCGTTCGTAGCCTTCATTTGAACTTCGTAGATCTGCGCGCGCCGCGTCGACGAGGCGAATAGTTCATCCTCGAAATATGTTTCGACGCTGGCGTCCTGCGCGAACAGATTCATCTGCGTCGCAATATCTTTCTTGTCGGCTAGATACGAAAAGGTGTCGATGAGGTCTCTGAGAGCAGCGCGTCTTCAAGGGTTTTAATGCGTTGTTCCAGGGTGTTGGTGGTCAAGAATGGCTTTCCTTTCGATTGGAGGGGATGCCCCGCGGGGCTGCAAAGCGCACGGACTGGGCGTACTGAGGGTCCTGCTGCGTTTCAAAGGGCGGCCAAAGGCACGGAGCGAGCCGGCGATCCGGCCTGGAGGGCGCCGCACTGCCAGCCGCCTCGCCATCCGTTCGCCGAGCCCGAACCACTGGTTGGCGAAATCGCGTCGGCGCTGGCAGCAACTTGCTGCGCGCGATAATCGCGCGAGCTTCCTCCTTCGTTGCTTGTGGCGCTCATGCCACGCGCCTAAGCTACGCGCCATTCCATCCTGAACGCGAGTGTTGTAGGCGTGCTCATCCCACACGACCTCGCGGCCTTCAACCCGCGCAACCCGAATTCCAACGAGGAGTACTGACATGGCTGCCCCGACCGCTGAACCGAAAAAGGGCATCACCGAGGAGCAGCAGCAGGAGCTCGACGAGGTCTTCGAGCGCGCGCGCAAGGCGCTGCCGATCATCGAGACCTACGACCAGGCGCGCGTCGACCGGCTGTGCCAGGCGGTCGCCTGGGCGGTCGCCAACAAGCAGACGTTCACGCGGCTGGTCGACATGGGCATCGCGGAAAGCGGACTGGGCGACGCGGTCAGCCGCATGGGCAAGCGGATGAAGATCCGCGGCGTGCTGCGCGACGCGCTGCGCCAGAAGAGCGTCGGCATCATCGAGGAGATGCCCGAAAAGGGCATCGTCAAATACGGCAAGCCGGCGGGAATCGTCGCCTGCATCGTGCCGACGACCAATCCGGACCTGACGCCGGCCGGCAACGCGATCTACGCATCAAGGCGCGCGACGTGGTTGTCTTCTCGCCGCATCCGCGCTCGAAGAAGACCTCGTTCGAGACGGTGCGGCTGATGCGCGAGGCGCTCGGAAGCGCGAAGGTGCGCCGGCCGACATCCTGCAGTGCCTGACCAAGGTCAACATCCCGATGTCGCAGGCGCTGATGGCGCGTGCCGACCTGATCGTCGCCACCGGCGGCCAGCCGATGGTGCGCGCCGCGTACAGCTCGGGCACACCGGCCTATGGCGTGGGCGCCGGCAACTCGACGATGATCATCGACGAGACGGCCAACATCGAGGAAGCGGCGCGCAACACGCGGCTGTCCAAGACCTCGGACTTCGGCTCGGGCTGCTCCGCCGACGGCAATCTCGATCATCGAGGCGTCGATCTTCGACAAGCTGCTTGACGCAGCTGCAGAAGGAAGGCGGCTATCTCGCGCAACGACCAGGAGAAGGCGGCGCTGCGCAAGGTGATGTGGGATGACGAAGGCGCATCGCACGCCGGACACGGTAGCGATCGCCCCGCAGCAGCTCGCCAAGACCGCCGGATTCGCGATTCCCGCCGACCGCAAGTTCATCATCGTGCATGGGCGACGGCATCGGCAAGGAGCACCCGTACTCCAGCGAGAAGCTGACGACGCTGCTGGCGGTCTACAAGTACCAGGGCTTCGACCAGGCGCTGGAGATGATGCGCGGCATCTACGAGGTCGGCGGCAAGGGCCACTCCTGCGGCATCTATTCGTTCGACCAGGACCACATCCACCGGCTGGCGCTGGCGGCGCCGGTGTCGCGGATCATGGTGCGCCAGCCGCAGTCGAAAGCCAACGCCGGCGCGTTCAACAACGGCATGCCGATGACGTCGAGCCTCGGCTGCGGCACCTGGGGCGGCAACATCGTCTCGGAGAACGTGCACTTGAAGCACTACATGAACACGACCTGGGTGTCGGTGCCGATCAAGGAGGACAAGCCGTCGGACGAGGAGCTGTTCGGTCCGTTCTACGACGCTGCGCTGGAGGAGGCGGAAGTCGAGACGATCGTCACCTGATGCAGCGACTCGCGATGACCACCGCCAAGTCCGCCGAAGAGAAACTCGCCGACGCGTCCGCCTGGTGGGACACGGCGATCATCGACATCCACCCGGGCAAGATCGCGATCCGCGGCTATCCGATCGAGGAGCTGATCGGCCGCGTGCGTTTTCCGGACATGATCTGGCTGATGCTGCGCGGCGAACTGCCGACGCGCGGCCAGTCCGAACTGCTCGAGGCCGCGCTCGTGCCAGGTGTCGATCACGGCCCGCACGCGCCGTCGATCGCGATCTCGCGCATGGCGGTGACCTGCGGCCTGCCGGTCAACGGCGCGATGGCCTCGGCGATCAACGTGCTCGACGACGTTCATGGCGGTGCCGGGCAGCAGTGCATGGAGCTGCTACCGCGCGATCGATGTGCAGGCGGGCCCGACGGCGATCTCGAGGCCGGCCGCGACGGACGATCATCGAGCGGCGGCGCGAAGGCCGGCGACAAGATCGTTCCGGGCTTCGGCCATCGCTTCCATCCGATCGATCCGCGCATGCGCGCCGCTGTTCGCGCTGGTCGCCAAGGCCGAAGCGGCGGGCGAGGTGACCGGCCGCTGGGCGGCGATCGGCCATGCGGTCGAAGCGGCGCTCAAAACGATCAAGGGCCGACACATCCCGATGAACATCGACGGCATCACCGCGGTGATCTTCTGCGAGCTCGGCTTCGAACCGGAGCTTGGCCGCGGGCTGTTCGCCCTGTCGCGCTCGGTCGGAATCCTGGCGCACGCGTGGGAACAGAAGCAGCGCGGCCGCCGCATCATGGGGCCGATGCCGAGGGAAATTCCATTTCGCTACAGCGGACCGCGCGCAGCGCTCGCTGCCGACGACGGCGTCGACTGATCGACCCCGCCGCGCGTCACCGCGACAACAAGGAGGCAATAGCAATGGAAGACACGATCGCTGAACAGCTGGTCCGAAGTACCTCGAGGCGCGCGGCGTCGAGCACATTTTCGGCCTGTGCGGCCACACCAACATCGCTGTGCTGGCGGCGCTGTCGAAGAGCAAGAAGATCAAGTTCATCAACACGCGGCACGAGCAGATCGCGGCCCACGCCGCCGATGGTTACGCGCGCGCGACCAAGCAAGACATCGGTGCTTCTGTCGCACCTGCGCCCGGGGCTCACCAACGCCGCCACCGGCGTGGCCAACGCCGCGCTCGACTCGATCCCGATGGTCGTGATCGCCGGCGATGTGCCGATCGCACTATTACGGCAAGCATCCGCACCAGGAGGTGAACCTGCACGCGGACGCTTCGCAGTTCGAGATCTACCGGCCGTTCGTCAAGCGCGCCTGGCGCGTGGATTCGGCGCACCTGTTCCCCGAGATCATCGAGAAGGCGTTCGTGCTGGCAGAAAGCGGCCGTCCCGGCCCGGTGCTGGTCGACGTGCCGATGGACATCTTCTCGAAGGAAATCGAACCGCGGCTGTTCGACCGCGTGCTGGCCAACACACGAGCGCTGCACAAGCCGTCGCTCGACGACGCAGACCGCCGAGAGGATCGTCAAGCGCGCTGCTGGTCGCGAAGAAGCCGCTGCTGTACGTCGGCGGCGGCATCCTGCTCGCCGACGCGGCCACCGAGATGCGCGAGTTCGCCGAGCACCTGCAGCTTCCGGTCGCGCACACGCTGATGGGCAAGGGCGCGCTGCCCGACGATCACCCGCTGATCCTCGGCATGACCGGCTTCTGGGGCACCAAGTACATCAACGACAAGTGCCGCAGCGCCGACTGGATCCTCGGCGCTGGGCACGCGCTTCTCGGAGGCCGACTGCAGCTCGTGGGAGGCCGAGTACACGTTCAGCTTCCCGCCGACACAGCTGATCCAGATCGACATCGACCCGCAGGAGACTCGGTCGCAACTATCCGGTGGCGATCGGCGCGGTCGCCGACCTGAAGCCGGCGCTGGCGGTGCTGACCCGCGTTGCGCGCAAGCTCGTCGCCTGAGGGCGTCAAGCGGCCGGAGCTGCTGGCCGAGATGGCCGCCAACCGCAAGGACTTCGTCGCCGGCAATCAGGCAGGCGATGAAGAGCGACGCTTGGCCGATGCGGCCCGAGCGCATCCTCGCCGACCTGCGCGAGGCGCTTCCGCGAGATGCGATCCTCTGCACCGACGTCGGCTGGAACAAGAACGGCGTCGGCCAGCAGTTCCCGATCTACAGCCGGGCAGCATCTTCACCCCTGGCGGTTTCGCGACGATGGGCTTCGGCTCGCCCGCAGCGCTGGGCGCCAAGATCGCGCTGCCCGACCGCGTCGTCATCGCGCTGATCGGCGACGGCGGCTTCGGCCAGAACCCGGCGGCGCTCGCCACCGCTTTCGAGAACGACATCGCCGTCGTATGGGTGATCATGAACAACTATGCCTTCGGCACCATCGCCGGCCTGGAGGCGGCTCATTTCGGCACCACCTTCGGCACCGTGTTCGAGAAGGACGGCAAACCGTACTCGCCCGATTACGCAGCGATCGCGCGCGCCTACGGGGTTGATGGCGTGAAGATCGCATCGGCCGCCGAATTCAAGCCTGCGCTGCAGCTCGCGATCAAGATGAACAAGCCGGTCGTGCTCGATGTGTACATGAAGAACGAACCGGTGCCCACTGCCGGGCACTGGAACATCATGGACATCTATTCGCCGGGCAAGCGCGTGCATCACGTCAGCACCGACTGACGGGACGGACATGGCGAAGCAGGAGTTTTCGCTCGCCCACCTGACGGTGCTGGGCTGCGCCCCGCCGGAGATGATCTACATCGCGGCGCGCGCCGGCTACGATTACGTGAGCATCCGCACCATCCACCTGGACCTGCCGGGCGAGCCCAACTATGCGCTGACCGACAACCCGCAGATGCTGAAGCAGACCAAGCAGGCGCTCGCGTCGACGGGCCTGCGCGTACACGACATCGAACTTGCGCGCGTGTACGAGGGAGTGCACCCGACAAGGTACCTGCCGGCGATGGAAGTCGCCGCTGAGCTCGGCGCCAAGGCTGTCCTGTCGAGTATCTGGGGCGGCGAACGCGACTTCTACATCGAGAAGTTCGGCGAAATCTGCGACCTCGCGAAACCGTTCGGGCTGACCGTAGACCTCGAGTACGTCCCGATCGCAGCCGTGGCCAGCCTGGCGCAGGCTGTCGATGTGCTGCGCGCGGTCAACCGGAGCAACGCGGGCCTGATGGTCGATATGCACCACTTCCACCGCGCCCGCGATGACGCGGCCGATCTCGACGCAGTGCCGCGCGAGTGGTTCCACTTCGCTCAGCTGTGCGACGCGCCGGCCGAGATCCCAAGCGAACGCGCCGAGATGATCCGCATCATGCGCGAGGCCCGCATGTATGTCGGCGAGGGTGGCATCGACGTCGCCAGCATCCTCGCGCACATCCCGCGCTGCGTATATTCGATCGAACTGCCCAACAAGGAGCGGCACGAGGAGATCGGCTACGCGGAGCACGCAACCCGCTGCCTCGAGACGCTGAAGGCGTACCTCGCCGAGCATTCCGGGGACAGGAGCGTGCGCGACAAGCGCCGTTCCGGACGTGCAACTTCTGCCAACCGTCGCACCGTCGCTCCGCACTGAACGAAACGACGTCCGACTGCGACACGCAAGGCGTGCCGGCACCGCTTAGGATTCGGGGATGTCTGACCGCTACGCTGTCATCGGTAATCCGATCTCGCATTCGAAGTCGCCGCTTATCCACTCGAGATTCGCGCGCGCGACCGATCAGGACATTGAATACACGGCGATCGAAGGGCCGCTCGACGGCTTCGCCGCGGCGGTGCACGCGTTCCGCCGCGCCGGCGGCCGCGGCATGAACGTGACCGCGCCTTTCAAACTCCAGGCCTATGAACTCGCAACCGACAAGCTCGAGCGCGCCCGACTGGCCGAAGCGACCAACGCGCTGAAGTTCGAAGGCGATCGCATCTACGCCGACAAACTTCGACGGCATCGGCTTCGTCAACGACGTGCAGCGCAACCTCGGGGCCGTTCCTGCCTTGAGCCAGAGGCAAACGCGTGCTGTTCGCTCGGTGCCGGCGGTGCCGCGCACGGCGTGCTGCGCCGAACCGGTCGAGGAACGGCCGGCGACAGATCGTGATCGCCAACCGCGCGTCGACGGCGCTCGATGCACGTCAACGAGGATGGACGCGTGGCCGCCTGCAGCTATGAGCGAACTTGCGGGCGAACGGCTTAGCCGACACGCGACAACGCTCGTGATCGACGCCACGATCGGCCAGCATGCGCGGAGAAATTCCGCCGGTGCCGGCCGAGGACTTACGTTAAAGCCACCCTCGCGTACGAAATGGTGTACGGCAAAGGGCTAACGCCGTTTCTGCGCCTGGCGCGCGATCGGTGCGCCGCGGCTCGCCGACGGCGTCGGCATGTTGGTCGAGCAGGCGGCCGAGGCGTTCTTCTGGTGGCGCGGCGTGCGGCCCGACACGCGCGCGATGATCGCTCTACTGACCGTCCCGCTTGTGTGAGATGGAGCGGACCCGCATCGCCGGCGCCGGCTCTATCGGACTGACTCATATCGACGTGCTGCAAGCGAGCCCAACGTGCGCGACTAACTTCGCGGAGCGATAGCCAGATGATTCGCGGAACGACTGCGCTGATCGCCCACATCGGCTGGCCGACGGACTCGTTCAAGGCGCCGATGATCTACAACCCGTACTTCGAGCAGGCCGGCATCGATGCGGTGGTGGTGCCGATGGGATGCCGGCCGGAGAACTACCCAGCGTTCCTGCGCGCCGTGTTTACGGTTGAGAACATCCGCGGCGCGCTGATCACGATGCCACACAAGGTAACGACGACGAGTCTCGTCGATGAACTTCCCAACGGCCAGGATTGCCGGCGCGTGCAACGCCATCTTGCGCCGGCCTGATGGAAGCCTGCTGGGCGATATGTTCGATGGTGCCGGTTTCGTGCGCGGAATCGCGCGCAAGGGCTTCGATCTCGCGGGCACGCGCGCGCTGGTCGTGGGCTGCGGTGGTGTCGGGTCGGCTATTGCTGCGTCTCTCGCCGCAGCGGGAATCGTTGCCATCAGCCTGTTCGATGCCCACGCCATATCGCGGAAGAGCTGGGGTCCCGCCTGCGCAGCCATTACCCAGCGCTTCCGGTCACCACCGGCTCGAACGACCCCGCCAGCTTCGACCTCGTGGTCAATGCGACGCCCCTGGGCATGAACGAGGGCGACCCGATGCCGATAGACGTGTCGCGGATCGAGGCGTCGACGTTCGTCGGGGAAGTAGTAATGAAGGAGGAGATGACGGCATTCCTGCGGGCGGCGCAGGCCCGCGGCTGCCGCTTCCAGGTGGGAGCCGACATGCTGTTCGAGCAGATACCCGCCTACCTGGAGTTTTTCGGCTTCCCGAGCACCACGCCGGAAGTCCTGCGTTCGGTCGCCAAGCTGAGCTATTGATCGCGCAAACCATCATTAACATGCTCATCACCGGCCATATTGGCTACCTGATCGCGATCCCGGTAGTTACTCCTGGCCGGTATTTCCAAGACAGGAATCCCCGGTCTCTTCGGTGACAAGGCAGTGCCTCTGCTTGCACCGGTCATCTCACCGCTTACTTCGTATTACGCGCGCGGCGCAATGCAGCACTCGCATCTTCGCTCTATTGGGCAGCGGGAGTCTGATCGCGCTCTTCAGCTGGCGGCGCGCTCCGACGGCACTCGAGGTTGCCGACGTCACAAGGGCAGCGGTTCGTGTGCGCGCGCCCTCGCGGAGACCCGGCCAGCTTGCGGGTTCTGCAGCTTTAGCGAGCGCCCCGCGCGCGACGCAAGACGGCGAACACCGCGTGCCAGGTCGGCGATCGGGATCTGGCCGGGAGCGCTGCTGCCTTCACCCACCGCAAAACTGAGCGACGAGCCGAATTCTCCACCTATCATCCTGGTCACCGACCCGAACGGTCCCATGGCCATGCTGATGAGCGGGATGCGGCTCTTCGCATCCGCCTGCGCCGTTGCCGCCAGGAGCGTCAACACATCGGCGCAATCACGCGGCATCACCGCAACCTTCGCCACGTCCCCACCCAGGCGCTCCGCTTCGAGGAAGCGCTGCACCAGGAAGTCGAGTCCCGGCGTGTACCCGAAGTTGTGGTAGAGAGGAGTACCCGCGCGCCGTGCTTTTGCGCGCTCTCACGGACGCGCCGCACCTGCGCGGCATCGTTGCTCATCTCGAAGTCGAGGAAGTCTATAAGGCCGCTTGCGCCTACGGCGTCGTAGAGGTGTACGACCTCGTCGTGTCGATCGCGATCGGCTCGCCGGCCTCGGCGATCGAACGTCGGGTAAAGATGATCGGCGCATTGCCGACGGCATCGCGCAGCGCGCGTGCAACGCCTAGCACGGCCGCCGTGTCGGCGATGCCGTCGAAATAGTCGACACGCCATTCGACGAATCGGGCTTTTTCGCGACCACGCTCGCGGCTTCCGCCAGGACGCGCTCGGCGGTGCGCCCCACCAGGGGCGTGCAAATGAGCGGCGTGCCGCTGCCTAGCGTCTTGTCGCGGATTTCGATTGACTTGCCCGGCATCACCGACCTGTCCCCTCGACCCTATTTCATGGTCGATCGCAGCGGTCCTGCGTCCTGCGCTTTTCGACCCTATCAGCCTGTGTAGCCGAGCATCCGCGGCAGCCAGAGCACCAAGCCCGGCACGAACACGATCAGCGCGAGCGCGCCGATCATCACGTACAGGAAGGGCATCACCTCGCGCACCATGTCGCGCAGCGGAACGTCGGCGATCTTGGTCATCATGAAGAGCAGCAGCCCGTAGGGCGGCGTCACCAGCCCGATCATGATATTGACGACGCACATCACGCCGAAATGCACCATGTCGATGCCGAGCGCCTGCGCGGTGGGCAGCAGCACCGGCAGGATCACGAGGATGATCGTCGTGCCCTCGAGAAAGCAGCCCAGGACCAGCAGCAGGATGTTGACGAAGAGCAGGAACAGGAGCGGCGAGAGTTCGTGCCCTTCAGAAACCCGCTCAGGGTCTTCGGAATGTTCTCCGCCGTGATGACGTAGTTGAAGACCAGCGCGCCGGCGATCAGCATGCCGATCGACACCGTGACCCGCGCGCTGGACACCAGCGAACGGTAGATGTCCTTCAGTCCCTACGCTGCGGTAGAGCAGGGCCGAGATCAGCAGCGCATAGGCAGCGGCGACCGCGGCGGCCTCCGTGGGCGTCGTGATGCCGCTCCACATGCACCCGAGCAGGATCACCGGCATCAGCAGCGCCGGCAGCGCCTCCCAGGTGACGCGAGGCAGCTCGCGCAGCGGGACGCGCTTCTCGACCGGGAAATTGCGGCGCCTGGCCACCACCGCGATCAGGCCGCTCTGGACGGCGCCGAGCAGCAGGCCGGGAACCACGCCGCCGAGAAACAGGTAGCCGACCGAGGTGTCCGAGATCAGCGCATAGAGCACCAGCGGGATCGAGGGCGGGATGATCGGCCCGATGACCGACGACACGCAGGTCAGCGCGGCGGCGAAGGCCGGCGGGTACTTGCCGTCGCGGTCATCATCGACTGCATGATCTTGCCCGAGGCCGCGGCATCGGCGAGCGCGGAGCCCGACATGCTGGCGAAGATGATGCTCTGCAGGACGTTGACCTGGGCGAGCCCGCCGCGGAAGCGCCCGACGATCGCGTTGCAGAAATGCAGCAGCCTGTCCATGATGCTGCCGGTGTTCATGAACTCGGCGGCGAGGATGAACAGCGGGATCGCGAGCAGCAGCTGGCTTGCCATCATGCCGTTCAGCAACTGCTCGGCCGCGGTCCCCATGTCGAGGCCCGACAGGAACAGCCAGAGAATGGAGCCGCCGATCATCGCGTAGCCGACGGGCAGCCCGATCAGGCTCAACGCGACGATCGCGAAGAGCGCAAGGAAAAGGGGCTGGTCAAGTTCATAGTCCGGAGCTCGCCTTGGTGATGTCGGCCTCTTCCGGCACCTCGCCGCGAGCAGGCTCACGATCGCCCACAGATAGCGGACGATGATGGCCACCGCGAAGACGACGTAGATCGAATACAGGATGTCGAGGCGGATCTTGAGATAGGAGCTGCTCTCGACCTTCATGAAGGCGACGTAATTCACGGTGGCCGGCAGCGCCATGGCGAACAGGACGACTGCCGCGACCGCCACGATGAGACCAACACGCGCCGTCCCCGCGGCCCCAACCTGCCCGAAATGAGGTCGAATCGGACTTCCTCGTTCTCCTTCAGCCAGAACGCGGAGCCCAGCAGCACCATGTACAGCCAGGTGATGACCGACAGCTCCGACGTCCAGCCGATCGGGAAATTGAGGAAGTACCGGAAGACGATCTGGATGATGAACGCGACGAACATCACGCCGAGCAGGCCGGCGACGACGTTTTCCGCGCGTCGCCTCATCCAGTCGACCGCCGTGGCAATGGTCATAGGCATGGCGTTCTCCGGTCCTTCGCGGGACCTGTTGGTCACGGGCCGCATCGGGCGCGGCGCCGCCGCAGCGGCCCGCGCGCTGCGATCACGACTTCATCGCATTGATCTTCTCGAGCAGCCCCGGCGGCCACGCCTTGGCCTCGTCGGAGGCCAGGTAGATCTTCTGCGCGTAGGCGCGGAACGCATTCACGTCCGGCGCGTACACGTCGAGGCCCTGCTTCTTGAAGCCGTCGGCAAGCTCCGCTTCCTTCTTCAGATGCTCGGCCGTGCTCCACGCGATCGCCTTGTCGGCAGCGGCCTGGAAGGATTTCTGCTTCGCGGCGTTCATGCCGCTCCACGTCTTCATGTTGACGGTGAGCAGGTCGAAGCCGACCAGGTGCGACGTCAGCACGATCTGCGACATCACCTCGTAGAACTTCATGTTCTGCACGTTCGGCAGCGGGTTGTCCTGGCCGTCGATCGCGCCGGTCTGCAGGCCCGTGTACGTCTCGGCATAGGCCATCGGCGTCGGGTTGGCGCCGATCGAGCGGCCAAGCAGCTGCCACGCGTCGCCGGGCGGCATCCGCAGCTTGATCCCGGCCAGGTCTTCCGGCTTGCTGATCTTCTTCTTCGGCTTGAGGCCGACCTGCCGGGTGCCGAAGAACGTCGGGCCGAGGATCTTCACCTTGACCTGGTCCTCGACCATCTTCTTCATCTGCGCGCCGAGGTCGCTGGCGAAGAACGCGTTCAGGTGGTTGGCGTCGCGGAACAGGTAGGCCGACGTCAGGATCGACCACGCGGGAACCTGCTTCGAGATATCCTGCGGTGCGATGTTGCCCATCTCGAGGTTGTCCCGCTGCAGTGCGACCAGCTCGGTCCCCTGCTTGAACAGCGAGCCGCCGAGGAAGGTCTCGACCGTGTAGTCGGCCTCGATCTCCTTGGCGAAGATCTTCACCATGTCCGCGCGGATGTCCTTGTCGGAGAACACGGCGGCGAAGCGCAGCTTGGGCTTGTCCTGCGCCCTGACGGGCAGCATGTGCGACACCGCCAGTGCTGCGCCGGTTGCAAGTACGGCACGACGGTCGATTCTGGATTCCATAATGTCTCCTCAAAAAGGATGAACCCGGCGGCGCTGGACAACTCCGCGTCGTGCCCATCTCACGCGGTGCGTTGGTGTCGCCGGCCGCGGTCCGCAGATTAGACTTCGCAGACGTCTCGTACAACAGTGTCGACACATCGCGGCGCGATTATCGCGCTAAGCGAGGCACCATCACAGCAGCCTGCGCAGCGCCTGCGCCGTTTCCTGCAGCGTCGGCACGACACGCGCGACTTCCTGTCGCGCGGAGGCGGTCCCGATCGGCATCGTCAGGCTCAGCGCGCCCACCGCCTTGTCGCTTTGGTCGCGCAGCAGCACAGCGACGCCGCGCATGCCGGGCTGCAACTGCTGCTCGAGAACGGCGTAACCCTGTGCGCGTGCGCGCACCACCTCCAGGCGCAGCCGTGCCACGCTGGTGATCGTATGCGGCGTGAACACCCTTGTCCGATAGCGTGTCAGGAACGCATCGAGTTCGGCATCGGAGGAATTCGACAGCAGCATCAGGCCCGCCGAGGTCAATGTCAGCGGTAAGCGCGAGCCGAGAACGAACCCCGTGTTGAGCCCAGGGTGCAGCCCGTTGCGTGCGATATATACGATCTCGTCGCCATCGCGCACGCTGGCATAGGCGTATGCCGGTCCCTCGGTGCTCGTGGTCAACCGCTGCAGGAACGGCTGCACCAGGCGCGGCACTCGGCCCGATTCGAAGTACGACGCACCGAGCCGCAGCACGCGTGGCGCCAACCAATAGGCCTTGCCATCGGTAGCAACGTAGCCGAGCGCGTTGAGCGTCAGCAGGTGGCGGCGGGCCGCGGTGCGCGTCAAACCCGTGCGTGCCGCGGCCTGTGAGGGCGTCAGCCGCGGGTTGTGGTCATCGAAGGCCTCGATGAGCGCCAGTCCGCTCTGCAGTCCAGAGATCCAGTCGCGACGGTTCAGTGAAGCTGATGGATCCATGATGCGCAGACTCCTGCGGCAAGCGGTGCAACGTGTGGGCGATTAGCAACGTGCGGGCGATTATCGCGCAGCTCTAACGAACGTTGCTTGTGGCGCGCGGCCGCCGCGCCTACGCTGCCCAACCATTGCAAGCGCAACACCGAGCAACGCCTCGAAAGACCGCAAGCGAACGGCGGGTGGGGCCGAAGAAGACAACTACAAACACTGGAGGAGGAGAAATGAAAAAATCCCATCTAGCGCTCTCTTTGCTTGCCGCGTTCGCCGGGACGGCCGCTGCGCAGAGCAACGTGACCTTGTTCGGCCTGATCGACGTCAACATCACTCACTACACAGCTGGCGACAATTCCAACGCGGTCAGTGCCGCCAACCCGACCGGTACTGGCAAGGCTCCCAGCCGCACGGCGATGGAAGACGGCACAACCAACGGGTTGAATGGTTCGCGCTGGGGCATCCGCATGACCGAGGACCTGAGTGGTGGCTGGTTAGTGGGTGGTGTGCTCGAGTCGGGATTCGACGTCAGCCAGGGCACTTCATTCCAGGGCGGGCGCCTCTTCGGGCGTCAGGCCTACCTATTCGTGGACTCGAAGACCTTAGGCAACCTTCGGCTCGGCCGTCAGTATGTGCTCTCCGACAGCCTGCTCGGCTACGGCGCGCCATTCGGGACCGGGATGGGACTGTTGGGCAACCCGAGCACGTCGGTGAACAACAACGGGCGAAGTGTCGCAACGATTCTGAACCCGTCGCGTGCCGACAATGTAGTGCAGTACACGACGCCGAACTTCGCCGGCTTTACTGGCGCCCTTCAGTACGCACCCGACGAAAACACCGCTGACGATTTCTTTGGCGCCGCCGTGAACTACAACCGCGGGCCCGTCAACGTCGGGGTTTCCTACGAATGGAACGACCAGCGGCTCGCACCCAAGGACAAGGTCAACAAAACGCTGAGCGTGGGCGCGAATTACGACTTCGGCTTCCTCAAGCTGCTGGCCGCATATCAAAAGGTTGACGACCTGCGGGTGAGCCTCAACGGTATCGCCGGTGGCGTTTCGCAGCGCCTGGTCGGCCAAGGAGCGCAGACGCTGACGATTAACGACCAGGACGCCTGGGTCGCTGGGGTAGAGGTGCCGATCGGCAAGATTACCCGGGTCGCCCTGTTGTATACGACGATCGACTACGAAGGGGCGCCGACGATCGCGGGGCAGCCTTCCAGCTACTCGCTCGGCAAGACCGCGCTCGAACTGAAGCACGACCTGTCGCGTCGCACCTTCCTGTATGCAGCGGTGTCGCAGGCGTCGGGTGATCTGTCCGATCACATCACCGCATATAGGCAGTACCAGGTCGGTTTCCAGCACCGCTTCTGAGATCATCGCAACGGGGACACGCTCGCGGCATCCGGTTCTTGCCGCGCGCCGCGTCGACTCGGTCGTTCTCGCACGTTCCGGACGCGTGAAGGCTAGCGTCTGCGCTACCCTTGCCGGGTGGACAATGCGCCTCTCTGTAGAGGACAACGATGACGATTCGTGAACCCAATCCCGAACCCAGCAATCCGCTGGGAATGAACGGGATCGAATTCATTGAGTTTGCCACCGCGCAGCCGCAGGCGCTCGGCGGCCTGCTGCAGCAGCTGGGATTCGTCCCGATCGCGCGCCACCGCTCGCGCGAAGTGATGCTGTACCGCCAGGGGCCGATGAACCTGATCGTCAATGCCGACCCGGCCGCCGTCGCCGGCCAGGCAGACGCCGAGAAGCGACCGGCGCTGTCGGCAATCGCGCTGCGCGTACGCGATGCCGGCACGGCATGGAGGCGGGCGCTCGATCTTGGCGCCTGGGACATTCCTACGCGCGCCTCGGCGATGGAACTGCACATACCCGGCATTTGCGGCGTCGGGGACAGCCAGGTCTACTTCGTCGATCGGCACCGCAGTTTCTCCATCTACGACGTCGACTTCGTCGCCTTGCCCGGTGTCGACAAGCACCCTCCGGCACTGGCCGGTCTGCACTATTTCGGCGTTGTGCAGACGATCGGTCTGGACCGAACCACGGACTGGATCGACTTCTACAACACGCTGTATGGATTCACGCCGCTGTTGGAGGGGAAATTCTTCGGCGTGATGCCGAAGGGCACGCTGCTCGAAAGCCCCTGCCACAGGTTCTATCTGCAGCTGATCGAGCCGCCTCTGGCGCCCGAGGTGCTTGAATGGGACGAGCGTCTGTACGGATCGGCTTCGGCGCGCGCGCCGTGAGCGAGGCAGTGCGTGAACTGGGGCGCGCGGCATCGTGTTCGTCGATCGCGAACCGGTGCAGCCGAGCGAAAGGGGGCGCTGACGCAGATCTACCTGGGTAGCGTGACCTTCGAGCTCGTGGCGAGTCATCTTTCCCGGCTAAGCGATCTGGCGATGGATCTGAACTGTTTCGGCATGGACACGGCTTCGTTGGCGGGGCCGCTCGATACCAAGCTAGCCTGCTATCCGTCAGGCGGGCTTCACACAGGTGCTGCTGTCGGCGCGCGACCTTGCCAGCCACCCGGGCGGAGTGCAGACCGCCGTCGCTGCCGTGCGGGCCAGCGGCCTGCGGGTGACGGGCCTGCAGATGCTGCACGACTTCGAGGGACTCGCGGGCCATCTGCACGATTACAAGGTCGACATCGCCAAGGCGATGTTGGCCATGTGCCGCGCGCTCGGCGCGAACGTGCTTCTAGTCAGTTCGTCAACCTCGAACCACGCGAGCGACGACCGCGACCATCTGATTCGCGACCTGCGGAAACTAGCCATGCTCGCGTGCCGCTTTGCATCAAGGTCGGGTACGAGGCGCTGTCCTGGGGCCGCTGCATCAGCGACTACTCGAAAGCGTGGGACATCGTCCAGGAGGCCGATCGCGGCAATCTCGGCCTCGACCTGGATCTGTTCCACATGCTCGCGATGAAGTCGGGTCTGGATGCGCTCGACGATGTCGTTGCCGACAAGATCTGCTTGGTGAAACTGGCGGACTTCATGTGGCAGGAAGTGCCGTCGCAGGAGGAGCGCATCGATACCGCGCGCCACTTTCGCGTGTTTCCAGGAGAGGGTGTGCACAGCCAGGAAGTCGTGCAGCTCGTGCGGAAGCTCGAGTCGATGAGATACGTCGGCGACTATAGCTTCGAGGTCTTCAACGACGACTACGAGCAGATCCCGCTCCCCGTGGTGGCCGAGCGCGCGCGCAATTCGGCGCGCTGGCTCACCAGCCAGGCCGCGCGCGGCAATCTATTGCCATGGACCCGGCCGGCCCGCGTGCTCAGTGCGCGATCCGGATCGGATCCGGGACAGCCATAGGCCTCAAGGGTTGGCCACTTCGTCGCCAGTCGCCACCTGGATTGGTTGTGGGCCAAGAATTCGACGGGGTGAGAGCCAGTTTCGCCTTAGGCAGCCAGTGCGCTGGAGCGCGGATACGAAGGGCGCGAACGGAGTTACATAATGCACCTGACTCCGCAACACCTTGCCCTCGCAGCGCGGCAACGACCAAGCAAGGCCCGAACTCCCCGCTGTGAGAACCTCCCACCTTGGCCCAGCTAGGCGAAGGACTTGCGTTGGCTGAGCAGCATCGGCGTTCGAGCACGCGTTGGGGCGAACGAGTACTAGGCGAGCAGCCGGAAGCGTTTCGCGAGTACGGCGGCGTCACTCACTTCCTGCAGATTTGATCGAATCGAGGAGCTCGGTACTAAGCGCGTATTGCCGGTGTTGTTCAAGCACGCGCACGCGCTAACGCGCACGTTGGGCGGCGATCCCGACGTCCCTGCATTTGCGACCTGGTTGAAAGGCCGCAAGGGCACGCGTAATGACACGAGGCCGGCAGCGAAGAAATACGCGCCGACTTCTAGGCGCGGTACAGCGCGAGCGATTGCGGATTAGCGCGACCGTAACCGCCGGCGCTGCGGATTTTCGATTGCCGAGATAGACGTCCGCTGCGGACGTAGGGGACTACTGTGCTGCCTGACGGCGCGAGTATTGCAGTCTAAAAGCCAACGAGTTTAAGCGGCGCGTCACTGCGGTGGTCAGCACGCGGGCCTTTTTCACGGCGGCAAATACGAAGTCGACGATCTGCTCCGCACTTTGCATATGGGCTTTGGCGTGCGCGCGGTCAATTGCGCTCATGCGGATATCGTCCAAACGGTGGTAGGTCGACATGACTGGATCCTCTTCTTGCATCGTTGTTTTACACAATGAAGGGTAGGGATTCAGGCAGAGAAAATCCAATCGCAAGCTTGAATGTTAGTGATCCGATTTTGTGATCCGGGTGTAGATCCGGCACGCGAGTTGCAGCTGCGCGTAAATACCCGCCGTGGCCGTCTCAAGCTCTACCATGGGCACAGGGTGAGGCACCCCCTATAGATTCCTCGTTGGGAGCAATCAAATGAACGTAATGGACATTCTCAAGCAATACGCTGAACGGCCGACCGATACCGAAACCGATTTCGATGAGGTGGTACGGCAAGTGCCGCCTGACGTTCTGGGAAGCGGCATCGCGCAAGCATTTCGATCGGACCAGACGCCATCGTTCGGCGACATGATTGGAAATTTGCTTGGGGGCTCCAACGCACAGCAGAGGACCGGCTTGTTAAACCAGCTGATCCAGGCTGTTGGACCCGCGGTGCTTTCGGGCGTTGCAGGTGGCGCCTTGGGGCGCCTCGTACAAGGCTTGCAAAACCAAAGCACTTCGGCGCAACCGACTTTGACGCCAGCCCAGGTTGAGCAGCTGACTCCGCAACAGTTGAAGGAAATCGCGGTCGCGGCCGAGAAGAAGGATCCGACCGTACTTGATAAGGTCGGCAGCTTTTACGCGCAGTATCCCGATCTGGTGAAAATGCTCGGCGGCGCGGCGCTCGCGATCGCTCTCGGGCAAATGGCGAATCGAATGAAGCGATGAGGTTTGAAGCGATCGCAGCCGCACTCGCGCTTGTACTTTGCCAAGCGCCGGCAGCTGCTTTCGCTCGCGACGCTCTGCGCGTCGTCGTTTGCGTTTCCTTTCGCATCATCGGCTCAGTCAAAACCGATGATGACGCGCGCGATTCCTTCAAGCGGTGAGGCGTTGCCGGTGATCGGTCTTGGCACCTGGATCACGTTTAACGTTGGAAATGACCGCGTTGCGCGAGACAGCTGCGCAGAGGTGATGCGCAGCTTTCTCGCCGGTGGTGGGCGAATGATTGATTCATCGCCAATGTACGGATCGTCGCAACAGGTGATTGGCTACGGCCTCAACAAAATGAGCGCGGCTGGAGCGTCGTCGGTATTTGCTGCCGACAAGGTGTGGACGTCGTCAGGGACTCGTGGCCCGTCGCAAGTCGAGACCTCGCGTCAGCATTGGAACGTGCCTCGTTTCGATTTGCTGCAAGTCCATAACCTGCTCGCGTGGCAGGAGCATCTGCCCATGCTGCATGAGATGAAGGCCGCGGGTCGGCTGCGGTATGTCGGCATCACGACTTCCGAAGGGCGCCGTCACCGCGAGTTCGAACAGATCATGGCAAGCCATCCGCTCGACTTCATTCAGGTCACCTATAACGTGCTCGACCGGGAAGTGGAGCAGCGCATCCTGCCTCTGGCGCGCGAACGAAGAATCGGCGTCATCGTCAATCGCCCGTTTCGTGAAGGCGAGTTGATTCGCACGTTGATGCGCCATCCGCTTCCGGTATGGGCTGCAGAGATCGACTGCGCGAACTGGGCGCAGCTGTTGCTGAAGTTCATCGTCTCGCATCCAACAGTCACCTGCGTGATTCCTGCAACGTCAAGCGTCGCTCACGTGCGCGAAAACGTCGCCGCAGGTTATGGCCGCCTCCCGGACGAGTCGATGCGCAGACGCTTGGTCGCGCATGTTGAGAAGCTGTAACTTCGGAAGCATCGATGTCCGAGTGGTGGACGTACCGACCGTCTGACTTTCTGCTGTTCGCACCTCGTACTTACTACCGGCTGTTTGAGCTTTACAACCAGGAAATCTGGCCGCTGCAGATTGTGGCGCTGGCCGCCGGCGTAACGATCCTGGTGCTGATGCGCACTCGCGCGGCGTGGAGCGGCCGCATCGTTGCAGCAGTGCTTGCAGCGTGCTGGCTTTGGGTTGCCTGGGCGTTCCACTGGCAGCGTTACGCGACGATCAATTGGGCGGCCAGCTACTTTGCGGCGGGCTTCGTCCTGCAGGCATTGCTGCTGATATGGATTGGAGTCGCGCGGGGCCGCCTGCAGTTCGACTCCAATCCAAGTACGCGTTCCCGCATAGGCGCAGTAATTTTCTTGTTCGCACTAATTGTCCAGCCGTTGCTGGGATTGCTGGTTGGCCGCCCGTGGCTGCAGCTTGAACTCTTTGGGATCGCGCCCGATCCGACCGCGCTCGGCACGGTCGGAGCTGTTGCTCGCAGCCAATCGCGTTTCTTGGATTGCGGTGCCGTTACCCATGCTCTGGTGCATGATCGGCGGCATTACTTCATTTTTAATAGGCACCGCTGGCTAAATCATCTTTCAGCCAGAGCACTTGCAGCCTTCAGGCAACGCTTGAGCAGTGCAGGCGCCTGCATGCGTTCGGTCGACGCTTCAAACGCGGCCTTGGGCCCGCACCACCGCAATTGATCGACGCTGTTGAACAGCGCTGCGTCGGTGCGCAGCGTTGCGAGGTTCTTGAACAGCAGAGCGTTGTTGAGCTGATCGCCGAGAACAGACGCCGGAAAGTTCTCTATTGCTCCGTGACGATTCAGTAATCGTGCGGCAGACACCGCGCCGATTCCGGCGATGCCCGGATATCCGTCTGCTGCGTCGCCGACCAACGCCAGATAGTCTGGAATCAGATGCGGATCGACACCAAATTTCTTGCGCACGCCGTCTGCATCACGGATCGTCTTTGTTTTGCGGTCGATCTGCACGACGCGATCGCCGCGTACACACTGCGCCAGATCCTTGTCCGGCGTCCAGATGCAGACCTTCTCGACCCGATCGTCATCCGAGGCGATTTTTGCCGCTGACGCCAGCGCATCGTCTGCTTCGAGCTCAATCATCGGCCAGGTGGTGACACCCATCGCGTCCAGCGCGTCTTCGAGTGGATGAAACTGAGCGAGAAGCGCGGGCTCGATGCCCTCGCCGGTCTTGTAGCCGACCCATAAACGGTTACGAAACGACTCGATGACGTGATCCGTCGCAACGCCGATGTGCAATGCGCCGCCTTCGACCATTTCGAGCACCGTATTGAGTACGCCTACCACCGCTCCGTAGGGGCGATCCTCGCCTTTGTTAAAACGACGCAGACCGTAAAAGTGCCGGAACAACTCGTAGGTTCCGTCGACAACGTGCACGACCATTGGAACGCCCAATATCGCAACGGACCGTCAGCTGCGCGGTGGCCAGTTATGCGATTCGCTCTGGCAATGCTTGCACCACGCATACAGCGCGTCGTACATCACCATGCCGTGTTTGAGCATCTCGTGATCGTCGGCGAAGTCGTGCGATAGCCCGAGCGATAGCGCGTACAGCCCGGCGGACTGCGGCGTCAGCTCGAGACGCGAGGTGTCGGCACCGCGCACGATCAGCGCGAGCTGCTGCAAAGCCGGGTCGTCAAGGCCATACTTTTTAGAAAGGCGTCGAAGCTGCACAACTCGCCTTCGTGCGTTAATTCAACGCCGGGAACGTCGTAGGGAATCGCTTCGGTTTCGCCGGCCACGCTCAGCACATCGCTGCTAGGGACGTATAGGAACTCGGGCTCCTGATCGATGAACCGCGCGACCAGCCAGGGGCAAGCGATGCGGTCGATCTTCGGGCGCTCGCGTGTGATCCATTTCATATCTGCTCTCCATTCTTCGTAGCTATCTCATCGACAGGCATCTGCGCGGCGCGCCAGCCTGCGTAGCCGTCGACCAGGTAGCGCGCGTCCAGCCCGAGCGCGCACAGCGTGGCAGCGACGCCCTGACTGATCTCGTGGCCCTTTGCGCAATAAACGACAGCGGGGCGGTCGCGCGGGATTTGGTCCTTCCAGGCGAACAATTGTTCCGGATCCAACCACTCCGCATTTGGGAGGTCTGCCGCATCGGCGGCGCGCACCGCTTTGCGCCGCACGTCGAGCAAGGTGAAAGTTCGGTGCGCCGATTGCCATTCGGCCAACTCGTGCGGGCTGATTCTGTCCATTCGATGCTCCTTTTAAAAAACGAGACGTACCAACAAGCCGACGACCGCGCAGGCTGCGATCACCGCGATCACGTGCGCTTTGAATCGAAGCAACGCGATCGCTGCACCGATCGCGATCAGCGCTGAGATCCAGTCGAACCGGCCCGTGAATCCGGAGGGCCACAGCACGTGATAGCCAAAGAACAGCGCGAGATTGATGATTGCGCCGACCACGGCGGCGGTAATCGCCGTCAACGGCGCGGTGAACTTAAGGTCGTTGTGCGTGCTCTCGACAAATGGCGCACCTGCGAGGATGAAAAGGAACGATGGCAGAAAGGTAAACCACGTCACCAGCGACGCCGCCACAGCGCCAGCAAGGAAAACATTGCCGGCACCGAATGGCTCT
This sequence comes from uncultured beta proteobacterium, assembly GCA_963710675.1. Classification (GTDB taxonomy): domain Bacteria; phylum Pseudomonadota; class Gammaproteobacteria; order Burkholderiales; family Burkholderiaceae_F; genus JACCZX01. Next base: position 136,203 of record CAVQBE010000019.1, read on the forward strand.
GCGACATACGCGCCGACGAAGCCAACGAAAGCGACCACCATGATCAGCGGCCCAGGCGTCGTTTCGCCGAGCGCCAGGCCATCGATCATCTGCACCGGCGTTAACCAGCCGTAGTCGCCGACTGCTCCCTGATACACATAAGGCAGCACGGCGTAGGCGCCGCCAAATGTCAACAGCGCCGCTTTGGTGAAGAACCAGCTCATCTGCGTCAGCACATGATTCCAGCCGTACGCGGTCAGCAGGATCAGCATGGGGACGAGCCACAGCAGGAGTCCGACCAGCGCGACAGCGGCCAGCCGATGCCGGTTGAATGCGGCATGAGCAGGTGGCGGCGTGTCATCGTCGATGATCGCGCGGCCGAACGATTTGTTCGCTGCGCCGTGTCCGCCACCAATGGAAAATTTCTTCGGAGCGACGCGTCCGCCGATGTACCCGATCAGCGCAGCGCCCGCGATCACCGCCGGAAACGGCGCGTCCAGCGCGAACAGCGCGACAAACGATGCTGCGGCAATCGCCCACAGAATCTCATTGGTCAACGCGCGTGAGCCGATGCGATAGGCCGCCTGCAGAACGATGGCGGTAACCGCTGGTTTAATGCCGTAGAACAAGCCGGATACGAACGGCACATCGCCGAAAGCAATGTAGAGCCATGACAGCGCGATCAAGATCAGCAGCGACGGCAATACGAACAGCGCACCAGCCACAATTCCACCCCAGGTGCGATGCATCAGCCAGCCGATATAGGTTGCAAGCTGCTGCGCCTCGGGGCCGGGCAACACCATGCAGTAATTCAACGCGTGCAAAAAACGGCGCTCGGAAATCCAGCGCCGGTTTTCGACGAGCTCCTGATGCATGATCGAAATCTGCCCGGCGGGCCCGCCGAAGCTGATGAAGCCGAGCTTCAGCCAGAACCGAAACGCTTCCCAGAACGTAACCGGCGCGGGTACAGAGTTGACGACCGCCGCTGTAATCATTCGAGTTGTTCTTTTTCGAACGACATCAGCAGCGCGTCGAACACGCTGCCGGCGGACTTTACGAGCAGGTCATCGTCCTCAATTGAATCGCGCAGCCCAGCCAGCACGCTTTCGACGCCGCTTGCCTCGACAGGCTGCACGCCGCCCGCATCGAGATAGTGAACAATGGCGCCGATCCGCCGCAGCGCCGGCTGCTCGAGTCCGAAGCTCGCCAGCATCACTTCAAATGTCACGCGTGCCCCAACGTGACTGAACGTTGCGCCGTCGAAGTCGAATCCGATCGCTTTGGCCGGACAGTCTTTTGGTTTAGCCAGCCACACAATGCGCGCCTTGCGGTCGATGTAGCGCCTGATCAGCCACGCGCACGCCAGTCGATCGACCCACGGGCGCCGCCGCGTCGCCCACACGCGGTGCTTGTAGTCTTCAATGCGCAGTCGTTTGATCGTGCTGCGCACCGAATGTGGCTCGTCGGGTGCGAGCGCGCGGTTTGTTGCAGCTTCGAGCTCCTGCAACGCGGCGTCGGTCTGCTTCTGCGCCTCTGCGCCAAAGAAGTCGATGGCGGCGAGCGCGGTGAACGCTTTGCGCAGCTTGCGTGTCTGCTTCGATGTGTCGAGCGCCGTATCGATGTCGAGCTTGTCACTGGCGTGACGAATTTCGTCCAGCAAGGCCGCGTAATCGTCACTGCGATCGAACAGTTCTGCGAACCCTGCTTCTTCCGGTTCTTCGGTAAGCATCAAGTGGGTACTGCCGCCGCCCCCCCGCACGTCGTCAGCAATTGATTCGAGCGTCGCGCGACAGTCGTCGCGCGACGGCAGCAAATAGACGCCGTCCCGTAGCACTGCGGCGCCCGCCGCGCGCAGCGCACGCCATGCACGCATGCGCACGGTCGCATTTTCAGTCGGCAAGGACAGCACGAGTAAAAGCCATTGCATTTAGTAGATGTTACTACTATAGTGTATGAATGTCTACAAGAGAAAGGGTGGAGGAAATACGCGATGAAATATCAGTTGGCCCCATTTTCATGTCGCCCCTGGCTTCTGAACGGCCTGTCGCTGCGCCTGATCGAAAGCCATTACGAGAACAACTACGGCGGCGCCCTCCGGCGTCTGAATGCAATTACCGAGAAGCTCGAAGCGCTCGATTGCGCGAGCGCGCCGGCCTACATCGTCAATGGCCTGAAGCGCGACGAGCTCATGGCCCTCAATTCGACGCTGCTTCACGAACTGTACTTCGCCAGCCTCGGCGGAGACGGCAAGCCGACTGCAATGCTTGCCGCGGCGCTGGCGCGCGACTTCGGATCGCTGGATCGCTGGCGCGATGAGTTCGTTGCGATGGCAAGCTGGCCTGGCAGGTGGCTCGGGATGGGTGTTGCTGACTCACGTGCCGCGTGACAATCGGTTGCTCAATCAGTACGCAGCCGATCACAGCCAAGCGATTGCCGGCGGCATTCCGATCCTCGCTCTGGACATGTACGAGCACGCCTTCCATATCGATTTCGGCGCCAATGCCAGGGCATACATCGAGGCGTTCATGCGCAACATCGACTGGAAAGCTGTTCAACAGCGTTACGAAGATGCTTGCAAGGTCGAGCCGCCGCGGCCGCTGGTGCAGCAGGAGTTCGCGGACGTGCCTGCGGTGTCTGTTGAGGAGGTCAAAGCGATGGTCGAGTCCGGTAAGCGGGTTCAGATCATAGATACGCGGCCGCGGTTCTATGTATCCAGGACCCAGGACATCATGGATGGCGCGCAGTGGCGTGATCCTGAGCGCGTACTGCAGTGGGCGGGCGAGCTATCAAAAGCGGACCCGGTCGTCACCTTCTGCGCCTACGGGTTTCATGTTGGATGCCAGACCGCTACGGCACTGCGCGACGCCGGCTTCGACGCGACTTACATGAAAGGCGGTCACTCGGCTTGGAAGGCAATCGGAGGGCCGATCAAGACCTACATATAAGATCGCCGAAAGCCGACGAAGGCGAGTTTGGGAAACGAAGCTTCATGAGACCGGCAGACAAGCGGCAACAACTGGCGGCGCTGCTGGCCGGCGATCGCTGTGTGATCGCGGGTTCTGTATTCGACCCGCTATCCGCGCGCATTGCAGACGAGGTCGGGTTCGAAGTCGGCGTTCTCGGCGGCTCGGTCGCATCCTTCGCCGTGCTGGGAGCGCCTGACCTGATGCTGCTGACGGCAACGGAGCTCGCCGAGCAAACACGCCGAATCTGCCGTGCGAGCAAGCTGCCAGTCCTGATCGATGCCGATCATGGGTACGGGAACGCACTGAACGTGATCAGGACGGTGGAAGAGCTGGCAGCCGCCGGTGCCGCAGGTTGTTCAATCGAAGACACTGCGTTGCCTCGAGCGTTCGGCTCGGGAAAGGAGCCGACGCTGACTTCGGTGCAGGAGGGTGTCGGCCGGATGCGGGCAGCGGTAGCAACCGCGCACGACTCGGACATCGCAATATTTGGTCGCACCAGCGCCGTTGCGCTAACCGATGTGGAGGATGCGGTGCTGCGCTTGCAGGCGTACGAGAAGGCCGGCGTCGATGCGTTGTTCGTTCCCTACCTGAAAACACGGGCGCAGCTTGATCGGATTGCCGGCGCTGTCCGGCTGCCGCTTATTCTCGGCAGCCCGGCCGCCGATATGGTGGATTTCGAATATCTCGCTAGCCGGCGGGTGCGCATTTGTCTGCGCGGTCACCAAGGCTTCGCGGCGAGCGTGCAGGCGCTTTACGAAGCAGCACAGGCATTGTTGGCCGGAACGCCGATCACCAACGTGGCCTCCGAGGCGCTGATGGCGCGGCTGACGCGATCCGCCGATCATGACCGATCGACTCAGCAGTTCCTTAATCCGCGCGGCACGGGTGCAACGTGAGCGAACCCGCTTTTCAGTTGGTGAATGACGCGAGCGCGCGGCGGTACCGACTGCTGGTGAACAATGAAGAAGTGGGCTACAGCGAGTACGACCCGGTGGCACCCTCATCGATTCTGATCAAACACACGGAAGTGTTGCCGCCTCACGAAGGCAAAGGATTCGGCGCATACCTTGTGCGCTCGATGCTCGAGGATATTCGCGCCCAGGACAAGACCGCTATTCCAATCTGTCCGTATGCGATGAACTACATAAGAAAACACCGGGAATATCTGGACGTTGTTCGGGCAGATATCCGGGCTACTCTGTAGCCTGGCATACGTCACCTAGACTTATCCTCGTGACAGCGACGAGCTTGGATACTGAAGTCAGGCGTGTGATGGTGCGTCCCCTTCGCTGCGCGCTCATCAGCAGTCTGTTGGTCGCTGCGTGCGCAATGCCATTGAATGACGCGCGCGCCAACATCGTTCCCACGCGGGGCGTCGATCTTGCAGATCTGACCCTTGAAGAGCTCGGCGACGTCGTCGTGACGTCAGTGTCGCGCCGACGCGAGCGGCTAGCCGCTGCGCCAGCGTCGATTTATGTGATTACGCGCGAGGACATCAGGCGCTCTGGCGTCACCACGCTTCCCGAAGCGCTTCGGCTCGCTCCCAACCTGCAGGTAGCCCGTGCGGACGCCAATCAGTATGCGATCAGCGCTCGCGGCTCAAACGCAGTGCTTGCAAACAAGCTGCTGGTACTGATCGATGGTCGCGTCGTCTATACGCCGCTGTTTTCCGGAGTGTTCTGGGAAGCACAGGACACGCTGCTGGAGGATGTCGATCGCATCGAGGTGATCAGTGGTCCCGGTGCGACGCTCTGGGGCGCAAATGCAGTGAACGGTGTCATCAACGTGATTACGCGGCCAGCAACTGCGACGCAGGGTGTGGTCGTTGCTGCGGGCAGCGGCAACCAGGAAAGTGGAGCCTTCGCGCGCTACGGCTCTCAGATCGGCAATCAAACCTCGTTCCGCGTGTACGGCAAAGTATCCGATCGAGAGCATTCGCAGCTCACCGACGGGCGGCCGGTACGTGATGAAGCGGAGCTGGCGCAGGTCGGGTTCCGGCTCGACTCAGGCGAGGTAACGCGCAGCTACACGGTGCAGGGCGACGTCTACCGCGGGGAGGCTGATCAGGTGCCGTCGCCCCGAGACATTCGTGGCGGAAATCTGCTGGGCCGTTTTAGCCAATCGTTCGCAAATGAGTCGAGGCTGGTCGCGCAGGCGTACTACGACCACACGTTTCGCGATCACCCAGGAGTGTTTCGAGAGAGCCTGGATATTTTCGACGTTTACCTGCAGTACGGTTTTGTTCCGTTTGAGAGCCACACGCTATTGGTGGGTGGCGGCTACCGTCACGCGCGCGATCGCATCACCAACCCCGCCATTCAAGCGTTTCTTCCTGCCGAGAAGAGTCTGAACTGGTCGCACCTGTTCTTGCAGGACGAGATTGCGCTCGGGCATGGCGTGAGGACAACCCTTGGGGTCAAGGTTGAAGACAATACGTACACGGGCGCGGAGGTGATGCCCAATGCGCGCATCGCGTGGCAGCCGGCCGACGACCGACTTCTCTGGGCAGCACTCAGTCGCGCAGTACGCGCGCCGTCGCGCATCGATCGCGAGTTTTTTGTCCCGGCGAGCTCTCCGTTCTTGCTTGCGGGTGGTCCCAACTTCGAATCCGAAATCGCCAACGTGGCGGAGATCGGTTACCGCGCGAGCGTCGGCAATCGCTTTACCGGCTCGATCACCGGTTACTGGCACGACTTCGACCGCATCCGCAGCCTCGAGCCGCGCCCCGGCGGACTGATGTTCGAAAACAAGATCGAAGGCCGAACCTACGGCGTCGAAGCGTGGGCGGAGTATCGACCGATCGATCGTTGGCGGCTAAGTGCGGGGGTCGTAAGTCAGCGCGTGAAGTTCGAGCGCGAGCCCGACAGTCGCGACACTACGGGGCTGGTGGCCGCCGGCAATGATCCCGAAAGCTGGTGGCAGCTGCGGTCAAATTACGATGTCGCGCAAAACGTCGAGTTCGATGTAAGGGCGAGGCGCATATCTTCGTTGCCCAATCCCTATGTGCCCGGTTATTTAGCCATCGATTTACGGATCGCTTGGCGTCCATGGCGGCAACTGGAAGCTTCGTTTTCGGTTCAAAACGCATTTGATCCTTCTCACGCCGAATGGGGTTCGGCCGTCAATCGGGCTGAACTCGATCGCGCGTTTTTCTTTTCACTCGTTTGGCGTCACTGACGTTATGACGGCGAGAGCCGCTGACGCTCGGGCGCTCACGCTGCGCGGCATCTGCGCCATCGTATTGCTCGCGTGTGCAGCGCTGGCGTCACCCGCTGCAAGCCACGCGCAGGCCACTGGCGAAGCGCAGACCAACGAGCGCAGCGTGATGGCCGCTTACATCTATCGCTTCATCACCTATGTCGAATGGCCGGTGTCGGCATTCGCCAGCCCGGAGGCCCCGATCGTCATCGGTGTTGTCAACGCGGACGACATCGCCGGCGAACTCGAGCAAATCGTGCAGGGAAGAACGGCACAGGGCCGTCGCCTGCTAGTACGAAAGCTGGCACCAGGTGACGCTCTTACCGGCATCAACGTGCTATTCGTCGGTGGCGACGGTGCACAACGGGCGTTGCAGGCGGCGAAATTGCTGACCGGACGCCCGGTGTTAACAATTACCGGTGTCGAGCGCGGGATGGACCACGGCAGCGTGATTAATTTCGTGCATGTCGATGGACGCGTGCGTTTCGAAGTAAACGTCGTGGCGGCAGAGAAGAGCGGATTGCGCCTGAGTTCGCGCCTCCTGACGGTTGCAACCCGCATCAAGGCGAACTGACCGATGCTGGACTACATCTCGACTTCGATCCGGCGCAAGCTGATGTTCGTGATGTTGAGCACGGCCATCGTGGCGCTGCTCGTCACCGCAACGGCAATGATCATCTATGAGGCTCGCACCACCCATCAAACATGGGTCGACGACCTGGTAACGCAGGCCGAGATCATTGGCAGGACTTCTGCGCCGGCGCTGAGTTTCGATGACGCCAAAGCGGCGCGCGAAAACCTGTCGGTGCTGCGTCTGCGCCCCCTTGTGACGGCAGCAGCGATCTATACGGCCAAGGGCGAGTTGTTCGCTGACTACAGGGCCACCACACGGGTGCCGGTTGCGCTGCCGGTCAATGCTGAGCGCAATGGCTATCGAATAGAGGGCAACCAACTGTCGGTGTTTCAGGAAGTGCGCGAGAACGGGCAGTTTCTCGGTACGGTCTATTTAAGTGCGGGCTATGAATTGTGGAATCGGCTGCTTGGGTACCTTGTAATCGTAGGACTGGCCATTTTGGCGAGTCTTGCGGTAACGGTGGCCGTATCGACCTGGCTCCAGCGCGCGATTACCGAGCCGGTGCTGGATGTAGCGCGGGTTGCGCAGCAGGTGATGGAGCGGCGCGACTACAAGCTGCGCGTGCGCAAGACGAGCTCCGATGAGGTCGGCGTGCTGGTCGATGCATTCAACGACATGCTTGCGGAGGCCGACAGGCGCTCAACTGCGCTGGAGAGCGCCAATGCCGATTTGCTGCACGAAATGCGCGAGCGGCGCGCTGCCGAAGACGCGCTGAAATCGGCCGATCAACGCAAGGACGAGTTTCTTGCCACGCTTGCACACGAGTTGCGCAATCCGCTGGCGCCGATTCGCAATGGCCTGCAAATCATGCGCATGACAAAGGATGCTGCTGCCAGTCGCGCGCGCCCAATTGATGATGGAGCGCCAGTTGCAGCAAATGGTGCGTTTGGTCGACGATCTGCTGGACGTCTCGCGGATCACGACGGGCAAGCTCGTGCTGCGCACCGAGAGAGTATCGCTGCAGGAGGGTGTCACAACGGCGATCGACGCTGTGCGGCCTCTGATCGACGCGAAACGGCAGATGCTTTCGGTCGATCTGCCGGCCGTTACGGTTGAACTCGACGCGGACCCGACTCGCCTCTCGCAGATTCTTGCCAACATCCTGAACAACGCGGTCAAGTACACCGAACCGGGCGGCTCGATCCGCGTGACCGCTCGGCTCGTTCACGGCGCGGTAGAAATCCGCGTCTCGGATACCGGCGTCGGCATCGCAGCCGACGAACTGCCGGCGGTGTTTGAAATGTTTACGCAGTTCGATGCATCGCCCGAGCGTACTCACGGCGGCCTCGGTGTGGGTCTGGCACTGGCGAAGCGGCTCGTTCAACTGCATGGCGGCACGATCTCAGCACGCAGCGAAGGGCTTGGGCACGGCAGCGAATTTACGGTGCGTCTGCCGGTTGCTACCGCGCCTTCCGATGTGCTCGATATCGATCCGGCGCAGCGGACATCGCCCGTCGCGCCTCGCCGTGTGCTGCTGGTCGACGACAATCGCGATTTCGCCTTGAGCCTGGCAGCGTTGCTGGAGCTCGAGGGCCACGATGTGCGAACCACGTTCGAGGCAACATCAGCCGAAATGGTCGCTGGCGAGTTTCGTCCGGACATTGCGTTTCTTGATCTTGGCTTGCCAAACATCAATGGCTTCGAGCTGGCGCGGCGCCTGCGTTCAAAGCCGCATACCAATGGAACTGTACTGGTCGCAGTCACCGGTTGGGGCAAGGAGGAGGATCGGCAACGCTCGCGCGAAGCTGGCTTTGATCTTCATCTTGTCAAGCCTGTTGAACCGGACGAGATCCTGGATCAGGTAAGAAAGGCCGCGGCCAGGCGCTGATCGCAGCACTGCTGCCACCCGCTTTCGGCTTAGCCGTTTCAAGTCATCCACATCGGGCCTCAAGGCGCTGATCTTTTGAGACTATCGCCCGTTCGTAGGGAACGATCGGCATCGCGCCTGATTCAGGCGGCGCACATTCCACAAAACAAAGCGTGAAAAAAAGCATCGGTTATCGAATTTTTCTCGTGCGGGGCGACGACGCACTGCCGTTGTCCAAGACGACGTTTGAAGAGTTTCTGTTTGGGCGAAGAGCCGTCCTGCCGAACTTTGCAGGCCAGACGATTGATGTTGCAACCGTCGTATGCCGGTTGGAAAACAAGAAGCCGAAGGAGATCGTGCGGTTTTATTGCCAGCGCTTCAAGGTTAAAAGCGACGGCTCGATCGACCAGGCGCATCAGCAGAGGCGCAGTTCTCCTGCCACGGTTGATCGTCCACTGGCTCGCAATACCGGCAGCAGGCCAACGGAACCCAATGATCCGTTGGCAGGGCGGCGCCTGGCTCATAGCTTGGTGATGATTTCGCGCGCGGCGCAGAAAAAGATCAACGACGTACTGTGGCGCTAGGACGCCGCGAATTCAACGCGCGCCAAACTTGAGCGTGCTTCTATCCCAAATAGACGGGCCTGTTCGCCCTTAATCGGCATTTGCCGGCCGTTTGGCTGCGCCACACTGCGCGCACTTTCCGAGGCCCGAGGCCGCGAGCGGACTGATGCGCGAGATCGACGACGTTGTGACAACCGTGGCGCCGCACGAAGTCGAGCGCCGGTTGCAGGAATATCAGGCGCTGCTCGCCAATGACTCGATGGGCATCCTCGTCGTATGCGACGGCGATATCGCCCAGTGCAATTCCAGCGCGGCTCGTCTATTCGGATGGGATGTTGCGCAGTTGCTGGGGCGATCCGCAGCGACGTTTTTCGGATCGGACGAGGAATTCCAGTCGTTTGCCAGCCGTATCGGTGACGCATTGGCCGCCGATGGGTCGCCTGCGATCGAGTGGCGAACCCAGCGCCAGGATGGTTCAAGAGTATGGACACGCCTGCTGGTTAAGAGCATCACGCCCGGTGGACCGGCCGGTGAAACCGTGTGGCTCGTCGATGACATCAGCGCGCGTAAAGAAATGGAAGCGGCGCTGGCGAAGGCGCGCGACGATCTGGAGCAGCGAGTGCGCGCGGCGCACGATGAGCTCGCATGGTCGAACGAGCGCTTGTGGCGGAGCTGTATGAGCGCAGCGAAGTCGAGGAGCGTGCACGCCGCATTGCGTTGTACGACGAGCTGACCGAGCTGCCGAATCGCCGATTGCTCGAGTCGCGCCTCGACGAAGCACTGCGCAACCATCAGCTCGGCGGAGATCGACTGGCGGTGTTGGTGGTTGACATCGACGAATTCACGAAGCTGAACGATGCCCTAGGGCACCGCGTCGGTGACGCGTTACTGCGGGCGACCGCTGGGCGCCTGGTCGATACCGTGCGGACGTCGGACTTGGTTGCACGTACCGGCGCAGATGAATTCGCAATCGTGCTCGGACGTCTGCGCCACGTTGACGACGCCGAGCATGTCGCCGGCAAGCTCGCCGAGCTGCTGTCAGAGCCATTTGAGATCGATGCCGAGCAGGTCAATGTCAGCGTGAGCATTGGCGCGGCGCTGTTTCCTACGGACGGCGCAAGTCCTGAGATGCTTTTGCGAAATGCTGATGCGGCATTGTCTTTTGCGAAGTCGCGCGGGCGCGGAAATGTTCAGCTTTTTGAGCCGCGCATGAATGCTGAAGTTGTGCGCCGGCTGCAAATCGAGGCAGGGCTGCGGCGCGGACTCGAGATAGGCGAGTTCGAGGCGTATTACCAGCCGCGTATCAATCTGAAAGATCGAAGCTTGGTCGGTGCCGAAGCGTTGGTGCGTTGGCGGCACCCTGAGCACGGTCTGCTGGAGCCAGGCAGCTTTATCGCTGTCGCTGAAGACACCGGTTTGATCGTACCCATTGGCGAGATCGTTTTGCGCGAAGCGTGTCGCGCCGCGATGCAGTGGACTGCGGAAGGACTCGGTCAGCCGGTCGTCAGCGTCAATATGTCGCCACGCGAATTTCGCGGGCGTTCATTATTGCCGATGGTGAGCCAGGCGCTGGTTGACTCAGGACTCGACGCAGAGCGCCTGCAGATCGAGATCACTGAAGCAAGCCTGATGCGCGATGGCGCGAAGGCCGAGCAAGTGTTATCCGGCCTGCATGCCATGGGCGTCAAAATCGCACTCGACAACTTCGGAACCGGCTTTTCGAGCTTGTCGAACCTGCGTCGCTTTCCAGTCGATGTGATCAAGATCGACGGCCAGTTCGTACGCGCAGGTCCGAGCGATCCGGCCGATTGCAAGATCGTCGCCGCACTGACCAGCCTCGCACGCGGCCTTGGACTGCATGTGGTCGCCGAAGGCGTTGAGACGCATGAGCAACTGTCCTTCGTCACGGATTGTGGTTGCAACGAAGCGCAGGGCTTTCTGCTTGGACGCCCTCTGACCTCGGCTGGATTCATCGAGCTCGCAAAGTCGCTGCGTAAATAAAACGGCCGCAGCAAGGTGCGCTGCGGCCGGCATTAGAACAAGACTTTAAGTCTTGTTCGCTTTTTCAAACCGCTCCAGCTGTTCATTGCCGCGCTTGACCGCGGTGTCGAGCGCCTCCTTGGCGCTTTTCTTTCCAGACCACACCCCCTCGAGCTCCTCATCGATAATCGTTCGAATCTGCACGAAATTGCCCAAGCGAATGCCGCGTGACTTATCAGTCGTCTTGCGGATCATCTGCGTGACGGCAACGTCGGTGCCCGGGTTCTGTTTATAGAAACCGGCTTTCTCGGTCATGGTGTAGGCGGCCGTGGTAATCGGAAGATAGCCAGTGCGCATGTGGCTCGCCGACTGCACATCAGGCTTCGACAGATAGTCGAAGAACGCAGCCACGCCCTTGTATTCCGCGGGCTTCTTGCCTGACATCACCCACAGGCTCGCGCCGCCGATCACTGTGTTTTGCGGCGCGCCGGACACGTCCGGGTAATACGGCAGAGTCGAGATGCCGGAGGCAAATTTGGCGTTTTTCTTAATGTTCCCGTACATCGCTGAAGTGCCGGTCGTCATTGCGCATTCGCCGGATACGAACACCGAATCCGCGGTGTTGCCGCGGCCTTTGTAGACGAACAATCCTTGTTTCGACATATTCGCAAGGTTTTCTATATGGCGCACGTGCAGCGGCGTGTTGAACGCGAGCCGCGTTCCCATACCGCCAAACCCGTTGCGCAACGTGGCGAACTCGGTGTTGTGCCACGCTGAGAAACTTTCGAGCTGAGTCCAGCTGGCCCAACTTGTCGTAAATGGGCACTTATGGCCCGAGGCCTTTAGCTTCGCTGCTGCGAGCACCACTTCAGGCCACGTCTGCGGCGGCTTCTCGGGGTCGAGTCCCGCTGCTTTGAAGGCATCCTTGTTGTAGTGAAAGACGGTGGTTGAGCTGTTGAACGGCAGGCTCAACATTTGACCGTTCGGCGCGGTGTAATAACCGGCGACTGCGGGGACATACGCGGCGGGATCAAACTTGTAGCCGGCCTCCTTCATCAAATCGTGCACCGGTTTGATCGCACCTTTAGACGCCATCATCGTCGCCGTGCCGACTTCGAACACCTGCAGAATATGCGGCGCATTGCCGGCGCGAAAAGCGGCAATCGCAGCGGTCATCGACTCGTCATAGCTTCCCTTGAACACCGGGACGACCTTGTATTCCTTCTGACTTTCGTTGAATCCCTTGGCCTGGTCACTGACCCACTCGCCGAGGGAGCCGCCCATCGAATGCCACCATTGAATCTCGGTTTGAGCAACAGCTGGCGTTGTGAGCCCGGTAGCAAGCGCCGAAGCCAGCGCTGCTGCAATCATTGATCTGCGAAGCATGAAATCTCCCTGGAGTCTTGTAGTAACTGCTTCCCAACGGTCGCAGCTGAACATAACGCGACTGTTACGATAACCTCGCTCGGTGCTCAGGGCAAAACAACTTTTGCTACGCACTTTCCCGTGCATTTGCCGCGCGGTTGCTGGAAAACGCACTTCAGCATGCCTTCGGTCGCAGCTCGTCTGCCGCTTTATGCCAGCTTGACCCGGCTCGACAAGCCGGTAGGTACCTTGCTGTTGCTTTGGCCAACTTTGACTGCCCTTTGGATAGCCGCAGACGGCCCACCGAGCGCAGCGCTTATCGCGATCTTCGTGGCGGGAACGTTTCTGATGCGTTCTGCCGGCTGCGCGGTTAATGATGCGGCTGACGCGCGCTTCGACTCGCACGTAAAGCGCACCGCTGAGCGTGTCGTAGCGCGTGGTTTGGTAACCCGGCGCGAAGCGCTCGCGGTCGCGGCAACGCTCGCGATTGCTGCGGCAGTGTTGCTGCCGTTTCTGAACGCAGCGGCAGTGCAGCTTGCGTTTGTTGCGGTCTTAATCGCGGCGACGTATCCCCTTGCAAAGCGATTCATTCCAATACCGCAGCTCTATCTTGGCGTCGCATTTTCGTTCGGCATTCCGATGGCGTTTGCCGCGATATTGGGAACGGTGCCCGCAGTCGGCTGGCTACTGATGCTTGCCAACGCGTTCTGGGTGATCGCTTATGACACTGAATACGCGATGGTGGATCGCGATGACGACTTGCGGATCGGCATCAAATCATCGGCGATTTTTTTCGGGCGGTTCGATGTGTTTGCGATCATGGTGTCGTACGTTGCGTTCGTGTCATTGCTGGTCGTCATCGGCCGCATGATCAACGCAGCCTGGCCGTTTTATGTGGGATGCGCAGTTGCTGCGGCGCTCGCGACCCATCACTTCACATTGATTCGCACGAGGTCGCGCGACGGATGCATGCTGGCGTTTCGTTACAACAACTGGGTGGGTGCCGCAATATTTGCCGGCACAGCGCTTGACTATGCGCTTCGGTAACCCTTTGGAGAGTTCTAACTACCCAGCTCGCGCGCGCGCGCGGCGGCTGCCCGAGCGGCGCGCGCGATCGCCTCATCGACCTTGTCACGGGCAAAGCTCGCAAGCGCTGCTGCGGTAGTGCCGCCTTTCGACGTGACCTTCTCGCGCAGCGTGGCGGCCGATTCATGCGACTGCATCGCCAAACCTGCGGCACCGGCAAACGTGTGCAGCGTCAGCGCACGCGCCTGTTCTTCGCTGAATCCCATTTCAAGCGCAACCTTTTGCATTGCCTCGATGAAATAAAAAACGTACGCGGGCCCGCTTCCGGAAAGCGCTGTGACCGCGTCGAGCATCGCTTCGTCATCAAGCCACATCACCGCACCGACCGCGCTGAGGATCCTCCCGGCGGCGGCTCTTTCGCCGTCACTTACGCCGGACAGGGCGACCGCCGCAGAGATGCCCGCACGAATCAGTGCCGGCATATTTGGCATCGCGCGCACCACGTTGCCGGTGGCAAGCGAGTCGGCAATCGTTTGCGCACGTACTCCGGCCGCGATCGATAACACCAGCGGCCGCGACAGGTGGGGCTTGATCGACGCGGCGGCGTCGCGCATCTGCTGCGGCTTGACGGCGAGCACGATGATCTCGCTGGGTTGCAGCCAATCCCCCGGCTGCTGGTGCGTGGTTACTGAATGGCGTGCGTTTAACTCGGCGGCGCGCGCAGCGTCGATTTCCAGCACTTCGATTTCGTCTGGCGTGAACCCGGCTTGCAGCATGCCGCCGATCAGCGCACCCGCCATGTTGCCGCCGCCGATGAATGCAACCTTCATCGGTTTTTTGCGCGTGCGCCGAAGATCGCGGTGCCGACACGTACCATCGTCGAGCCTTCGGTGATGGCAGCCTCGAGGTCATCGGACATTCCTATCGACAGCGTATCCAGATTCGGCCCCTGTTCGCGAAGCTGCCGAAACAACGCATGAGTGAATGCAAAAGCAGCTCGCTGACGTGCGAAGTCGGCTTCCGGAGCCGGGATGGCCATCACGCCGCGCAGTCGCAGCCTCGGAAGACGGGCAACGATGGCCGCGAGCTGACCGAGTTCGTCGGGGGCGACGCCGCCCTTGGTCGCTTCGCCGCTGACGTTGACCTGTAGCAATACGTTTAGCGGCGGCAGGTTGGCGGGTCTCTGATCGGCCAAACGCTCAGCAACTTTCGGGCGATCGACCGACTGAACCCAGTCGAAGCGCTCGGCAATCGTGCGCGTCTTGTTGCTCTGAATCGGCCCGATGAAGTGCCATTCCAGCGGTTGATGGGCCGAGCCGGCGAGCGCGTCCATCTTGTCGACCGCCTCCTGCACGTAGTTCTCGCCAAAGGCACGCTGGCCGGCTCTGGCTGCCTCGGCGACCATCGTCGCGGGAAATGCCTTGCTGACGGCTAGCAGCCGCACGGATGACGGATCGCGTCCCGCGCCTCGCGCAGCCTTGGTAATGCGCTCGTGCAATGCACGCAAATTGGCTTGCAAGTTCACGGGCAAAGTCGGCAAACTCAGCATTAGGTCAGCAATTGAGTGAGCAAACGAGCCTAGAGGCTTGTGTTTTCAAGCTATTTCTAGCTTTTTTACGGGAACACCGGGATCATTGCGCGCGCTACGCTTCGGCCCAGAGTGGCTTGGAAGCAGCCGACTCTGCCCAGACTCAAAGCACTTTAGCCGAGGCCAACGCCGCCCGCCATGGACATTTCAGAACTGCTCGCATTCTCCGTCAAAAACAAGGCATCGGACCTGCACTTGTCGGCCGGTCTGCCGCCAATGATTCGCGTGCACGGAGACGTTCGCCGCATCAATCTGCCGCCGCTCGAGCACAAGGACGTGCACGGCATGATTTACGACATCATGAACGATTCGCAGCGCAAGCAGTACGACGAGAATCTGGAAACCGATTTTTCGTTTGATCTGCCGGGGCTGGCTCGCTTTCGCGTCAACGCATTCAATCAGGATCGCGGCGCGGCCGCGGTGCTGCGGACGATTCCTTCACGCGTGCTGTCGCTTGAGGAATTGCAGGCACCGCGTGTATTTGCCGAGTTCTCGGGCCGGCCACGCGGCCTGGTGCTGGTGACCGGCCCGACAGGATCCGGTAAGTCAACCACGCTGGCGGCGATGGTCGATCACGTCAACAACAATCTGTATGGCCACATTCTGACTATCGAGGACCCGATCGAGTTCGTGCACGAGTCGCGCAAGTCGGTAATCAACCAGCGCGAGGTCGGGCCGCACACGCTGTCGTTTGCCAACGCGTTGCGCTCGGCATTGCGAGAGGATCCGGACGTCGTCCTGGTTGGCGAGTTGCGTGACCTGGAAACGATTCGGCTGGCCCTGACCGCTGCCGAAACCGGCCACTTGGTGTTCGGTACTCTGCACACGTCGTCGGCGGCGAAGACCATCGACCGCGTGGTCGACGTCTTCCCCGCGGCGGAAAAAGAAATGGTTCGTGCGATGTTGTCGGAGTCGATCGTCGCGGTGATTTCGCAGACGCTGCTGAAGCTTAAGGACGGCAGCGGTCGCGTCGCGGCTCACGAAATCATGGTGGGCACGCCGGCCATCCGCAACCTGATTCGCGAGAACAAAATCGCGCAGATGTATTCGATGATTCAAACCGGCAGCCAGTTCGGAATGCAGACGCTCGACCATTGCATGACCGAGCTGGTTCGGCGCAACGTCATCACGGTGGCCGAAGCGCGGCAGTACGCGAAGACTCCCGAATCGTTCGCAGGCTAAAGCGAGAACTAATGGAACGCGATCAGGCAACACGGTTCGTACATGATCTGCTGCGGCTACTGCTCAGCAAAAAAGGCTCGGACTTGTTTCTCACTGCCGAGTTTCCACCGGCTTTCAAGATCGACGGCCGCGTCTTGCCGGTCTCGAATCAGCCGTTGACAGGGCAGCACACCAGTGAGTTGGTGCGCGCGATCATGAACGATCGGCAGGCAGCTGAGTTCGAGAAGACCAAAGAGTGTCAATTCGCGATCAACCCAACCAGCATCGGGCGCTTTCGCGTTTCGTCATTTATTCAGCAAGGCAAGGTGGGCATCGTGTTCCGTGTGATTGCGGACCACATCCCGACCAGCGACGAGCTGAATTTGCCGGCGATTGTCAACGAGCTTGCAATGGCAAAGCGTGGAATCGTCCTTGTGGTCGGCGCAACTGGCTCCGGCAAATCGACCACGCTGGCTGCGATGACGGGGTATCGCAACGAGAACAGCAATGGGCACATCATCACGATCGAGGACCCGATCGAGTATGTGCACCCGCATAAGAACTGCATCATTACGCAGCGCGAAGTCGGCGTTGACTGCGAGAGCTGGGCGGTCGCGCTGAAGAACACGCTACGCCAGGCTCCCGATGTCATCCTGATCGGCGAGGTTCGTGATCGCGATGCAATGGATCACGCAATTGCATTTGCCGAAACGGGGCACTTGGTGATGTGCACATTGCACGCCAATTCGACCAACCAAGCACTCGACCGGATCATCAACTTTTTCCCGGAAGAGCGGCGTCCGCAGTTGTTAATGGACCTCTCGCTCAATCTGCGTGCGTCGATCGCGCAACGCCTGATCCCGTTTAAGGATCGCAAGGGAAGAATTCCCGCGGTTGAGATCATGCTGAATTCGCCGTTGATCGCCGATTTGATCTTCAAGCAGGAAATCCACGAGATCAAGGAAGTGATGAAACGCTCGCGCGAGCAGGGCATGCAGACGTTCGATCAGTGTCTGTATGACCTGCACGAGACCGAGCAGATTTCGTACGAAGACGCACTACGCAATGCCGATTCGGTCAACGACGTGCGGCTGAACATCAAGCTGAACAGCAAGCTCTATGGTGGTGTGGCCGGTATCCACAAGGGTATCGAGCACATGGGTCTGACCGGGTAAGAAGCGCTCCTCGTACGCGCGAGCCTGCGGCTCGCACGTGCACTCATCGCAGTTAGTTTCGCGCCGCTCCTCCGGGAGCGGCCGCGCGGAGCGATGCAGCGCAGATCCAGGTGCGTGGTCGCTCGTGCGCCGCTACGGTCACTAACCCGGCATTGAGATGTCGCGCAACGTTTCGTCGACATCGTCTTCCTCCTCCAGCGCGATGTCGCCGAGCGCGACGATGCCCACCAGCTGGCGGTCCCGATCGACGACCGGAATGCGGCGGACCTGAGCGTCTGACATTTGTTGCAGAACGTCGTCGATTGAGTCGGTATCGGTGCACCAGATCACGTCATCGGTCATCACTTCACTGACCGGAGTCTCTGCACTTTTACCCTCAGCCACGGCGCGTACGGTGATGTCGCGGTCTGTGATCATGCCGACCAACTTGCGGCCGTCGCACACCGGCAATGAACCCACGTCCAGATCGGCCATCGCACGGGCTGCGTCGCGCAAGGTTTCCTCCGGCCGCACTACCTCGACGTCGGGTGTCATAACTTCGGCAATTGTTTGCATCTGCTTTCCTTAGGTTGGGAAACGTTATCGCGACTCAGGCGCCGCCGACGCCTTCGGTCACCTTGCCGCTGCCTTCGCAGTCGGTGCAGGTGTGACCATCGACGCGGCCTGTACCGCCGCACATGCGGCACACGTTCTCTCCCGTCCCGGGCGTTCCCGCGCGGGCCTCATCGCCGGGGGACATCTCGGGCGGAAGCCGAGGTGAGCCTGCATGAATGGTTGGCGGCTTGGAGTTCATGGAGTTCTAGTGCGGGTGGAGCAAGGAGCGTTCCTTGTTGAGCTTTACACTGGTTATCCAAGGCAACTGGAGAACGGCGATGGGTTCTGTCTACGACTTTTCTGCGAAAACGATCGACGGCAAGTCGCGCACGCTTTCCGACTTCAAAGGCAAGGTGCTGTTGGTCGTCAACACGGCGAGCCAGTGCGGCTTCACGCCACAGTACAAGGGACTTGAGGCGCTTTACAAGAAGTATTCAGATCGCGGGTTCGCGGTGTTGGGCTTTCCAAGCAATCAGTTCGGTCAGCAGGAGCCCGGACCCGATACTGAGATCGCTGAGTTCTGCGAAATGAATTTCGGCGTGACGTTTCCGATGTTCTCGAAGGTCGACGTCAATGGTCCGACCGCTCACCCGTTGTACAAGTATCTGACGTCGGAGAAAAAGGGGTTGCTTGGCTCAGAGGGAATCAAATGGAATTTCACCAAGTTCTTGATTGGGAAAGACGGCGCTGTGATTGATCGTTACGCGCCGACTACCAAACCCGAAGATCTAGAGAAGGACATTGAGCGCGCATTGGCGGCGTAGGCGGGCTCAGCTTGATTGACATCACACTTCATTCTTCACTGCGGACGCGCGCGGCCGATAGCCCCCGGCGACTAGCTCGAACCTGAAGAATCGGCACTCGATTGGCCCGTTGAACAGCACCGCCTTGCGTGTCTCCTGCAGACGCATCTGCCTGGGCAGCTGGCGATCCGATGTCAGAAACCACGCTTCCCATCCCGCGAAGTTCTGCTTCAACCGATCGCCGACGTTGCGCATCATGTCGCCGACCGATGCCGAGCGAGGCGCGCTTTGCTCTCCGTAGGGAGGATTCGTGACGATCATCCCGGTTTCTGCAGCAGGAACTGCAACCCGCGCATCGACCGCATTGAACTGCAGGCGGCCGTCGTCGAGCCAGGTTTGCAGGCCCGCAAGCTTGGCGTTGGCAATGGCTTGATCGACCACGCGTGTTGATATGTCGGAGCCGACCAGATTTGCAGTCGCAGCGTCGGTGATTGCAGCCCGCGCACCGTCTTTCAGCCGTCGCCATGCGTGCGAGTCGAAACCTTTAAGTCGTTCGAATGCAAAGCGGCGGTCGAGGCCGGGCGGGCGCTTCGCGGCGATCGACGCCGCCTCGATCACGATCGTGCCGCTGCCACAGAACAAATCCGCCAGCGGCGTTGACGGCGTCCAACCCGACAGCGCCAGCAATCCTGCGGCAAGGTTTTCCTTTAAAGGCGCTTCGCCCTTGTCGGCCCGCCAACCGCGCTTGAAAAGCGGCTCGCCCGACAGATCGACATACAGCGTGACAGTCGATGAATCGAGATAGGCGAATACACGCACATCGGGATTGGAGCGATCGATGGAGGGTCGCGCGCCCGTTAGTTCGCGTAGACGATCGACGATCCCATCCTTGATCCGCAGCATTGCGAACTCGAGGCTCTGCAATGGGGAGCGCGACGCGGTGACGTCGACGCGCAGCGTTTGTTGCGTGGACATCAGGTCCTGCCAACGCACCTCCTGCGTGGCGTCGTACAGATGCTGCTCACTCAAATAGCCGCGCCTGCCGACTTGCCACAATATGCGGCTTGCCAGTCGCGAGTGAAGATTCGCGGCGTAAGCAATGCTCAAAGTTCCGGTGAAGGCCACACCGCCGGCCTCGGCTCGTAGCGCCTGTGCACCAACTGCCACGAGCTCATCGGAGAGCGCGGCTTCAAGTCCGCGCGGACACACCGCGAAAAACGCGGCGGTCACTTCCCGGCTCGATGCACGACGACTGCGCGCGCCGACCTTTCTGCGCTTTTCATCGAGCTAATGCTCGATCGAGAAATTCAAGGCGGTCCTGTCCCCAGAAGAGCTCGTCCTGATAGATGTAGGTCGGAGCGCCGAACACGTTGCGCATGATGGCTTCCTGCGAATTCTGCACGTATCGCGCGGCCACTTCGGCCGAACGTGCGTGCGCGAGCAGCGATTCGGCTTCAAGCTTGCGCGCACTGACGATTTCTGCAAGCACGTTCGCATCGCTGATGTTGCGCTCCTCGGCCCAGACCGCGCGACCACAATCACCGGCGATGTCGAGCGCAGCAGCGGTGCCATGGCGCTCCAGTACGGCGAGGATCAGCGTCGCAGCAGGTTCCGCGGGCACTGGAAAGTGCTTGGGTTCAAGCGTCAGTGGAACAGCGAGATGATCGCGCCAGCGCTTGAGCTCCATCATCCGGTACGCCCGGCGCTGCGGGGGCCGGTCCTTCAACGCAAGTCCGCCAGAGACTGGAAAGACCTTGCCCAGGTCCATTACCCGTAAATTGATCTTTGCCTGATGTCTCGCGCAGATCTCTCGGAAGCGTGCATGCCCCAGATAAGCAAAGGGCGATACCGGAGTCATGAAGTAATCGACGGTCTTGTCCATACGCTCCTAAAACGGCTTCACGACAACCAGGATGACGATCGCGACCAGCAGCAATACCGGCACCTCGTTAAACCAGCGAAACCAGACGTGCGAGTGCCTCACTTCGCTGCGGACGAATTTCCCGTAAAGGACTGCGCACCAGCCGTGGTAAGCAATCACGCCCACCACCAGTGCGAGCTTCGCATTCATCCACCCTGCACCCATACCGACGGAGCTCAGCAGCCACATTCCTAGGGCCAACGCGAGCACCGCCAGTCCTGTCGTGAAACGCAATAACTTGCGCGCCATCATTAATAGGCGCTCGCGCGTCGCGGCGTCGTCAACGGTTGCCAGATTGACGAAAATGCGCGGTAGATAAAACAGCCCCGCAAACCAGCTCGTCACGAAGATGATGTGCGCTGCCTTGACCCACAGATAGCCACCGCCCATTTCGGCGTCAACTGGTACGCACTTCGCCGTTGCCGAATACGACGTATTTCAGCGACGTCAAACCTTCGAGGCCGACCGGGCCACGTGCGTGCAGCTTGTCGTTCGAGATTCCGATCTCCGCTCCGAGCCCGTATTCATAACCGTCGGCAAAGCGCGTCGAAGCATTGACGATGACCGACGCGGAATCGACCTCGCGCACGAATCGCATCGCGTTCGCGTAACTCTCGGTGACGATCGCGTCGGTGTGTTTGCTGCCGAACGTGTTGATATGCAAGATAGCGTCGTCGATACCGGGCAACGTCGAGATCGAAAGAATCGGTGCGAGGTATTCGGTGCTCCAGTCTTCCTCGACAGCGTCAATCACTCCGCTCACCCCTGCCGCTTCGAGGATTGCGCGCGACTCGGGGCAGCAGCGCAGCTCGACACCTTTCGAGCGGTAGATGCGGCCCAGTGCCGGCAACACTTGCGCAGCGACGCTTTGCGCGACCAGCAACGTTTCCATCGTGTTGCAGGTGCCATAGCGTTGTGTCTTCGCGTTGTCTGCAATTGCGATTGCTTTGCCGATATCGGCTGCGCCGTCGATGTAGACGTGGCAGATACCGTCGAGATGCTTCAACATCGGTACCCGCGATTCGCGCATCAGTCGCTCGATCAAGCCACGACCTCCGCGAGGCACCAGCAGGTCGACATACTCCGGCATCTGCGCCAGCGCGCCTACGGCAGCGCGATCGGTCGTACCAATCAGCTGCACTGCGTCGGCAGGCAGACCGGAGGCCACGAGTCCGTCGCGGACAATTTTTGCGAGCACGCGGTTGCTTTCGATTGCCTCCGAGCCTCCGCGCAGAATCGCCGCATTGCCGCTCTTGATACAGAGCGCCGCGGCGTCGACGGTCACGTTCGGCCGGCTTTCGTAAACGATCGCTATCACGCCGAGCGGTACCCGCATCCGACCCACTTTGATGCCGCTGGGACGCGGTTTCAATTCAGTGATTTCACCGATAGGGTCCGAAAGACGCGCGACCTGCTCGACACCGGCTGCCATCTGTTCGATCGCGTCATCGTCGAGCGCTAGCCGGTCGAGCAAGGCGGTCTGCACGCCTGCTTGTCTCGCGCGCTCAACGTCCAGCGCATTCGCACGCTTGATTTGCTGTCGGCCGTCACGCAGCAGCGCCGCAATTTTCAGCAGCGCCTGATCCTTCACATGACTGCCTGCCGGCGACATCGCGGCGGATGCTTTGCGGGCTGCGCGGCCGATCTGCCGCACGTCATCCATGACGTCATCGACGTCGGCACTTTCGATCGAACGAACGACAGCAGAATTCAATGAACGACGCTCCGCGGCGGGCCGGCCAGGCTCAACGCCAGATCGGTCAATTCTAGCCATACGTTGCTGTCGGTCTTCGGTGCGAGCAGGCCTTTCGCAAGCCGGTCAATGTCTGCGGCGCGTTGCAGAGCTGCTTCGAGCGCGCCTGGCGAGATGCGTGCAAGAGCGCGCTCGAACAACCTTTCGCGCGGTCCCCATAGGCGGTTCTCCCGTGCCGCCACCGAAAACGGCCGTCCAGCATCGACGTGCGCCTTCACCCTTAACAGCGTGCGCAATTCTTCGGTAATCACCCATAGGACCAGCGGCGTGCCTTCGCCTTCGGCCTCGAGTCCGGCCATCGTCTTGCGAACACGCGCAGCATCGCCGGTCAACATCGCTATCGGCAACTGGAAAACGTCGTAGCGGGCAACGTTAAGCACGCTGTCGGTCACCTGTTCGAGCGTCAATTGGCCGCCGGGATAAAGCAGCGCCAACTTGACCACTTCCTGGTGCGCGGCAAGCAAATTACCTTCGACCTTGTCAGCCATGAACTCGAGCGCTTCGCGCCCGGCGTTTTGATTTTGTCTTGCGAGGCGCCGCGAGATCCACTGCGGCAATTGCGCGCGGTCGACCGTGTCGATTTCGACCATGACACCGGCGCGCTCGAGTGCTTCAACCCACCGGGCCTGCCGATCGCGGCGCTCGAGACGTGGCACCGAGACAATCGTCATCACGCCGTCGAATACGCTCGAAGCGTGTGCTTCAAGCGCTTTTGCACCTGCGATGCCGGGCTTGCCGCTTGGCAGACGAAGCTCGACGATCTTTTTTTCAGCAAACAGCGACAAGCCCTGCGCAGCCTCCGCGAGCTTTGACCAGTCGAAGCGTGCGTCGGCATTCAACACGTCGCGCTCCGCGTAGCCCAAGCGGCGCGCAGTCAGACGGATTGCATCCTGCGCTTCGAGCGATAGCAACGGCTCGTTGCTGGCGACCACAAATATCGGCGGCAACGATCCAGAGCGCTGCGCACGCGTCAGCAATCCGTCCAATGCGTCATTTCTAAGTTGCACTTGGCTTGATTCCCTGCAGGCGGTTGACGATCTGACGCACCAGATCGCTTTGCATATCGCGATACAGCAACGCTTCCTCCGACTCCTTGGCCAGCAGTTCAGACTCGTTGAAGCTGATATCGCGCCTTGCAATCAACGATGTCGGTGCGATCAGCTCGATTCCTTCCTGATCGACGACGCGGAAGGTTGTGCGTAGCCTAAGTTGATACTCGCGCGCACGCCCCTGGGCATTGATCGAAAGTACTTCGCGCTCGCGCTGTTCGCCGAGCAATTCGACTATTGCCTGCGCATCTTTCCTGTCCGGTACCACGGTTGCATTAGTAGAAGATCGCACTACGCGACCAATTTCCGCACCAATCGGTGAGTTGACCGGCAGTGATAAATACAGGCGCTCGATGGGCAGAGTTTGCGAGCCTCGGAGCTGGAAGCCACAGCCTTGTATCAGCAGGACGAGCGCGGCAACGATCAGAATGCGACGCATCGATCAAACCGCGATAGTGACAAGCTTCGGTCGTACGACCTTGGAAAATTTGATCGGGCGGCCTTCGACGAATCGGATGACGTTGGCGTCGGCAAGAGCAGTCGCGGTGATCGCGGCGTCTTCAGCGTGCGTTGGTACGCGGATCGAGCCGCGCACTTTGCCGTTAACCTGAACCACGAGCTCCATCTCGTCTTGTATCAGCGCTGCGGCGTCGACTCTCGGCCACGACGCATCGATGATTTCCCCGTGCTCGCGTGAAAGTCCGAGCTCGTTCCACAGCGCGTGTGTGATGTGCGGCGCCAGCGGGTACAGCACCCGCAGCAGGATCCCCATTGATTCGCGCACCACTGGCGGGCTCACAGCTGGATGGCCCCCGTTGCTGGACTTCGCCTCCTCCAACGCGTTGAGCATCTTCATCGCCGCCGAAACCACGGTGTTGTAGTGCATTCGTTCGTAGTCAGCGTCGGCCTGTTTTAAAAGCATGTGAATCTCGTGACGCAACGCTCGATCGTTCGCTGACAGCGATGCCGCGTCGACCGCGCCGGCGTGCAGCATCGATTCCCGCAGCTGCGAACCGAGACTCCATAAGCGGCGCAGGAAGCGGTGTGTGCCGTCGGCGCTGGAGCTTGACCAGGGTGCGCTCTGATCTGGCGGGCCGGCAAACATGACGAATGCCCGCGCGGTGTCCGCTCCAAACCTCGCAATGATGTCGCGCGGCTCGACGACGTTGTTCTTGCTTTTCGACATCTTCTCGGTGCCGCCGTAATGGACCGGACCGCCGTCTTCGGCGGCGGTGACCTTGATCGGCCGGCCACGATCGTCGTATTCAACGTCGATTTCGCTCGGGTAGTACCAGCGCTTTCTGCCGGCCTCGTCTTCGCGGTAATAGCACTCTGCTGTCAGCATGCCCTGCGTGAACAGGCGCTTGAAAGGCTCGTCGAACTTGACCAGCCCCATATCACGCATTACCTTGGTCCAGAACCGCGCATACAGCAGATGCAGCACCGCGTGCTCGATGCCGCCGATGTACTGATCCATCGGCATCCAGTAATCGTTGCGCTGATCAACCATCGCGCTCGCATTGTCCGGCGAGCAATAGCGCATGTAATACCAGGACGAATCGACGAACGTGTCCATCGTGTCGGTTTCACGACGGGCGTCTCGCCCGCAACGCGGGCAGCGGCACCGTAAGAACGGCTCGTACTTGTTCAGCGGGTTGCCGCTGCCATCGGGAACGAGGTGCTCGGGCAGCACGACGGGCAGATCCTTCTC
Organism: uncultured beta proteobacterium; assembly: GCA_963710675.1. Classification (GTDB taxonomy): domain Bacteria; phylum Pseudomonadota; class Gammaproteobacteria; order Burkholderiales; family Burkholderiaceae_F; genus JACCZX01. The sequence goes on from CAVQBE010000019.1 coordinate 161,416, forward strand.
CGGTACTGGTACGACACCGCAGTCTGCGCAGTGAATGATTGGAATCGGTGTGCCCCAGTAGCGCTGGCGCGAAATGCCCCAGTCGCGCAACCGCCACTGAACCTGTTTGTCGCCCAGCCCCATCTTCTGCAGATCGGCAGCGATTGCGTCGACAGCAGCTTCATACATCAACCCGTCGTACTTGCCTGAGTTGACGCACGCGCCGTGCTCCTTGTCGGCATACCAGTCCTGCCAGGCGTCGCTAGAAAATTTACAGCCACCATTTGCGGGCGCTAGATGCGGCGCAACGGCGATCACGTCCTTGATCGGCAACCCATACTTCTTTGCAAACTCAAAATCGCGCTCGTCGTGGCCTGGCACGCCCATCACCGCGCCTTCGCCATAGCCCATCAACACATAGTTGCCGATCCATACCGGTATCTTGTCGCCGGATAGCGGATGAGTAACGGCAAATCCGGTCTGAATGCCTTTCTTCTCCATCGTTGCAACATCGATCTCCGATGTCGTGCCGCGTTTGCATTCCGCAATAAAGGCCGCAAGCTCGGGCTTGCCACGCGCCAGGTGCGAAGCCAGCGGGTGTTCAGCAGCGATCGCGACGAAAGTGACGCCCATGATCGTGTCCGCGCGCGTGGTGAATACCCGCAAAAGCTTCTGCTCGCCGTCGAGCGTGTACGGGAATCCAAAATTGACGCCAACGCTCTTGCCGATCCAGGCATGCTGCATTGCTCGCACATGCGGTGGCCAGTCCAGCTGGTCCAAGTCTTCCAGCAGCTCGTCGGCGTACTTGGTGATCGCGAGGTAGTAGCCCGGGAATCTCGCGCTTCTCGACGATCGCATCGGAGCGCCATCCGCGCCCGTCGATCACTTGCTCGTTGGCCAGCACGGTCTGATCGACCGGATCCCAATTGACGACCTGCGTCTTGCGGTACGCAATGCCTGACTCGAGCATCTTCAGGAACATCCACTGGTTCCATACGTAATACTCTGGCTTGCACGTGGTCACCTCGCGCGACCAGTCGAAGGCGAGCCCGAGCGGCTCCATCTGCGACTTCATGTCAGCGATATTGGCGTACGTCCATTCCGCCGGCGGCACTTTCTTGTCGATCGCCGCGTTCTCCGACGGTAGGCCGAACGCGTCCCAGCCCATCGGCGTCATTACGTTGAAGCCGCGCATGCGTTGCACGCGATACAACACGTCGTTCAATGTGTAATTGCGCACGTGGCCCATGTGAAGCTTGCCGCTCGGGTACGGAAGCATCGAGCACACGTAGAACTTCGGCTTCGTCTTGCCGTCAGCACCTTTCGTATGCTCGACGGCGCGATAAGCATTCGTCGCACGCCAATGGCGCTGCGCTTCGGCCTCGATCGCCTGCGGTTCGTACCTGGGATTCATCGAACGATTATATGGGGCGCATCGTCGATGCTTCAGTTTTAGCGTCGCTAAGGCCCTAAACTCGCGCCCTCGTATGAATCTGCTCGCCCATCTCAACGAGCGGCAATTGGCCGCGGTCACACTTCCGAATCAATCAGCGCTGATACTGGCCGGCGCGGGCAGCGGCAAAACGCGCGTACTGACTACGCGCATTGCCTGGCTGATTCAGACAGGACAGGTCTCGCCTCAAGGCGTGCTGGCCGTCACGTTCACCAACAAAGCCGCGAAAGAAATGCTGACTCGACTGTCGGCAATGCTGCCCATTAACACGCGCGGCATGTGGATCGGCACATTTCACGGACTGTGCAACCGGATGTTGCGTGCGCATTGGCGTGATGCAGGGCTGCCGTCAACCTTTCAGATTCTGGATCAGGCCGACCAGCTCGGTGCGATCAAGCGATTGTTGAAAGCCAACAACATTGACGACGAGCGCTACCCGCCGCGCAATGTTCAACTTTTTATCAACAGCTCTAAGGAAGCCGGGCTGCGCGCGAATGCGGTCGAAGTCAATGATGACTACAACCGAAAATTTGTGGAGCTGTATGCGCAATACGATGCGCAATGCAACCGTGAAGGCGTGGTGGACTTCGCGGAGCTTTTGCTGCGATGCTATGAGCTTCTGAATCGAAACGAGATGCTGAGACAGCATTATCAAGACCGGTTCCGCCACGTCCTGGTCGACGAGTTCCAGGACACGAATCGGTTGCAGTACGCGTGGCTGAAGCAGCTTGCTGGCACCAATAACGCGGTGTTTGCGGTGGGCGACGACGATCAATGCGTGCTGGCCGGCACCGAAGTGATGATGGGTGACGGCACAGTGAAGCCCGTCGAGCAGATTCGCGTCGGCAATATCGTCAGGTCGTGCATCGGCGGCGGCAAGATGGGCTCGTCACGCGTCTGGCGTGTGCACTATCGCACCGAGCAAACGCGGCTTGTCACGATCCGCACGCAAAAAGGCAAGACGCTGACGACGACACCCGAGCACGTGCACTTCGCCGGTTACGCGGTCGGCCACATGCCTGCGCGATTTTTCCTATACATGATGATGAAACCCGGCGTCGGCTACCGGCTCGCTGTTTCCGGTCATCGCAGAGCCCGGCACAGCAAGTATCTGCCGCCCGGGTTTCGCTACCGTGCCCGCAAGGAAGGCGGGGAGCAGATCTGGATCATCGGCACTTATGAAGGGTCGGTCGAAGCGCAGGAAGACCTTGCGGTGATCTCTCTCAAATACGGTCTGCCGATGCGTGCGTTTACCGCGGGCCGTAAGCGCAAGGGCGAAGCCGGCGTCCCACGCGAATTTTTTGAGCTGAACACCGAACGCGCCGCCAAGTGGTTGCTGGCCGACCGCGGACTCGCGTTCGATCATCCTGACGATCGTCGCCGCCCGTCGTTTGGTGATGAGGGTGATGTGATCATCAGCATGTGCAGTGATTCGCGTCGTGACAAGCCTGATCACCGGATCTACGCGCGCACTTGCAACGAGACCTCCATGCAGCATGCGCTGAAGGCGGGCTTCGTGATGAAGCCGATTACCGAAGGCAAGGGCGGCTGGGCCGCAAAGTTCTGGCGCCGTGACTATGGCACCGCGATAGAAGACGCATCACGCTTGCGCGCTGTGCTGGGCGGGCGACTGATTCAGCGTGCCCGGATTGGCAAGGGCTATTTGCCGCTGATCCAAGCCCAATACGTGCGCGCCGGGATGGCGGTCGCCGACTCAAAGGGGGCGTACGACATCGTGCGGGAAGTCGAGCTGCACGACGCCGAATCGCAGACGGTCTACGACCTTGACATCGAAGATTCGCACAACTTTATCGCCAACGGCATCTGTACCCACAATTCGATCTACGCGTTTCGCGGCGCCAATGTGGGCAACATGGCGGATTTCGAGCGCGAATTTCACGTCCGAAACCTGATCAAGCTCGAGCAGAACTATCGCTCAGGCGGGCACATCCTCAACGCTGCCAACGCGCTGATTTCGAACAATCAACGCCGCCTGGGCAAGGATCTGTGGACGGACGCCGGCGAGGGTGAGCAAGTTCGCATCTACGAAGCGCAAACCGACGGCTACGAAGCTGCCTGGATGGTCGAAGAGATCAAGAGCCTGATTGCCGAAGGCTATTCGCGCGGCGAAATTGCCATCCTGTACCGCTCGAACGCGCAGTCGCGGGTGATCGAGCACGCGTTGTTCAATGCGGCGATTCCGTACCGCGTCTACGGCGGGCTTAGGTTTTTCGAGCGTGCTGAAGTCAAGCACGCATTGGCGTACCTGCGCTTGATTGAAAATCCAGCGGACGACACCGCGTTCCTGCGCGTGGTGAACTTTCCGCCGCGCGGAATCGGAGCACGCACGCTGGAACAGCTCGGCGATGCCGCACGGGCGAATGGGCAGACGCTGTACGCCGCGGTCAGTGCGTTACGCGGCAAGGCAAGAACGAACCTGGGCGCATTCGTTGACCTGATCGACAAGCTGCGCAGCGAGATCGCGGACTTGCCGCTGTCAGAAATTGTGGCGGCAGTGATTCAGCAGAGCGGGCTGATCGGCCATTATCAAACCGAAAAGGAAGGCGAAGAGCGCATCGAGAATCTGAATGAGCTGGTTAACGCTGCAGCGGCGTTTGTGATGGAAGAGGGATACGCGGCCGATTCTCCCGGCGCCCAAAGCGACGCTGAAACAGCGCAGCTGTCCCCGCTAGCGGGCTTCCTGTCGCATGCATCGCTTGAAGCGGGCGACAACCAGGCGCAGGCAGGTCAGGATGCGCTGCAGATGATGACCGTGCATTCGGCGAAGGGGCTCGAGTTCCAGGCGGTCTTTATCGGCGGGCTTGAGGAAGGACTTTTCCCGCACGAGAACAGCATGAACGAACCCGGCGGACCCGAGGAAGAGCGCCGCCTGATGTATGTCGCGATTACTCGAGCACGGCAGCGCCTGTACGTCAGCTTCGCGCAAAGCCGGTTGCTACACGGTCAGACGCGCTACGGCATCAAGTCGCGATTTATCGAAGAGCTGCCTGAGGGTGCAGTGAAGTGGCTGACGCCACGCGTCCGCACAAGTGCCGGTGGGCGCTTCGGTCAGTGGCACGACACCGGCCTGGCGCCGTCGGTGCGAACTTCAGTCGCGCGCGAAAAGCCGACGCACGGCTATCGCATTGGTCAGTCGGTCAACCATGCGCGCTTTGGCGAAGGCGTCGTAATCAATCTGGAAGGAAACGGCGACGATGCGCGCGCTCAGATCAACTTCGGACCGCAGGGCATCAAGTGGCTGTCACTGGCGGTCGCGAAGCTGACTTGAGGCGTTATCGATCAGTGGCCCGCTCGCGTTAAATAGCCTCGAAGCGCATACGTCACTTCGGACTGCCTGGTGACATCGGTGCGAGCACAGAGCCTAACGCCGGTGTCGAATGGGTCAAAGAACGCTCGCAACCAAATGACTTCTCCCGCTGCGAACGTAGGAGGTGTGTGCCACGAGCGGTCATAGGTGGAGCCCGACGAGAGTTTGACGCGCGACCACGCCAGTTGGGTCGGCGCAATTTCGGTTCCGCGAACGACTTCCACGATGCAAGTGTTCGCGGAAGTATTCGCGAACCTAGTACCCATACTCAAATCGGTGAGGCGAAAAGTTCGATTTGCAGGCACCGTGAACAACTTTTTGAGCGCTCCGGTTCCGGGTAAGCCACCATCTGCAATCGATCCTATGGCTTCCATCGGATCGCCCGCGATGCCCGGCGAGATAATGACCGGCACTTGTGCGGCTGCGCCAAACGACGCAGCGAAAGCAAGTCCAACAGCCAACGTACGAAGCTTCATGTTCGGTTCTCCCCCTTATGGTGACGAGAGCGTAGGGGCGCGTCAGATGTTTGTCTACGAAACGACGGCCTCAAAATATGCCGTTCGTCGCGAGCGGTCGAGGCATCGCCTAGTCGATCGCAGTTAGTGCCGACTGACGTGTCGCGCTAGCATCGGCTCGAGAATGCTGCATAGTGGTCGGGCACTTTGTGCCCACCAGTCAACTAACGTTGTCCGTTGATAGCGCTTCGTTGCAGTGATGCGGTTGCACGATGCCGCGTGATGCGTCCTCGACAGCGTTGGTGCGGATCACTGGCGCCTGCGATACGACACCGCCGAAGATTGTCGCGAAAGCGACGTCCGCCGCGTCGCGTCCGGTGCCGAAGCGCACGAAGCCCATCGGGATTGCTGTACCGGATGGGTCGAATATGTACCAGCGGTCACCTAGAAACGCCTCGACATAGGCGTGAAAGTCGGGCGGGCCGAGCGCGGGATCGGCGCCATAGTCGGTCCCGGTGGTGAAGCGCGCCGGGATGTTGAGCGCGCGGCACAGAGCAATCATTAGGTGCGTGAAGTCGCGGCAAACACCTACCTGCTCGATCAGAGTATCCACTGCCGACGTGTTCGCATTGGACGTGTTGGAGCGGAAGCTGACGCGTCGATTGACCCAATCCCGAATTGCCTGCACCCGGCTGTAACCTTGCAGCAGGCTTCCGAACTCATTGTTCGCGAGCTTGTACAGCCGGTCCGACTGGCAGTAGCGGCTTGGATAGATGTAGCTGATCACCTCGAGCGGCAAACGTGATATGGGCACCTCTGCTAGCTGCGATGCATCGGCGCAATGATGCGTGAGGTCCACTGTCGCCGCATACGTCAACTTCAGCGGGCCGGGCTGCGCGCGCACGCGCATGTAGCGGTTGCCGGTTAGCGGATCGGTGTACATCTGCGGAGAAATCGGCTGACTGAGCTGCAGGTTTTCCGACTCGATTACTTGACTCCGCGTCTGCGCTGCATGAATGTTGAAGACGAAGTCAGCCCCGTACTGGTCGACTTGATAGTTCAGTTCAACATACAGTTCCAGGCGAATCATATTGCGGGTGCTTCTGGGTTCAGTTGCCGCGGCGAGTTAGGGAAGAAGTGTGCGCCAATTCGTAGGCAAGCGAATTACTCAGCGGTTTCGATCAGGCTGCGGTAGATCGGATACTGCGTCGCATACCCAATGCTGATCAGTATCAACGCAATCGGGGCGAACAGCATCGAGGCGAGTTCAGCTGAAGCGCCAAATATTTGCAGCAGTTGGGTGACAAGAAAAATAACCGCGAATGAGAGCGCGGACAGCGCTGCCCCCAGCATCAGAAATGGCCATCGATTGCGCCAGCACGTGAAGAACGAGAAGAAGAGCGCCTTGGCGACCGGGAGGCGATGCCATGCCACCAACTGCGGTGCGAACCACGTCACCATCAGTATTGGCAAATAGACAAGTCCGGCCACGATGATTGCATCCCACGGAAAGTTCTGTCCGACTGAGGTTGGGTCGACTTGACCGTCGACCAGCTTCCATTTGGCCAACTCGTCGGCGGCTAGAAGCGAGACGAGTGTCACTAGCAGTAGTACCAACGCCGCATTGACGAAGCCAAGCAGAGCAAGTTCCTTGCGCTGCTGTTGATCGCGAAATGGTTCCACCATCAGGGTGGGCATCGGCATCTTGCCGCGCTCGGCGTCGCGGCCGGCAAGTGTGAGACCAAGCGTGCCAAACGGAACCAAGACTGCTGCGAGGGGCAGACCAACAAACGGCACATACGCCAGCAGCGACACGCCGATCGTGTACAGAATTACCAGCGAAGTGAACGCAAAGGGTTGTCGCCTGTACAGCCTCAACGCATCGCGCAGCCAGGTCAGGCCGGCGCGCGCGGGCAACGTTTTAACGATCATCGCAAGCGCCAAGGTTGAAAGAGGTTGGGCGTCAATTTACCCAGGGCAATATTGAATCGATGGTCCGCTGCTTCAGGATCCGCTCGAAATGCGCCGGATCGTGCGGAGTCAGCAAGTGCGCAGGACGTGGCAGGTAGTAATCGTACAAACGCGAAATCCAGAATCGAAGCGCTGCAGCGCGCAGCGAGGTTCGCCAGCATTCGTGTTCGACCTCCGTCAACGGGCGCACCGAGTGATACGCGCTAAGCATTGCGTGCGCCCGCGCAGGCTCGAATTCGCCGCTGTCCTGTTTAATGCACCAGTCGTTGATCGTAATTGCGAGATCGAACAGCCAAATCGAGCAGCCAGCGAAGTAGAAATCAATGACGCCGCCGATACGGTCGCCGTCAGCTTCATGCACCAGCAGGACATTATCCCGAAAGAGATCAGCGTGAATTGGTCCTGCCGGCAGTTTTTCGAAACGTCCGCTGCGAAAGAAAGAATCTTGAAATATCAGCTCTTCGGTCAAGATACGCATTACTTCATCGGGGACATGCGACTTCAGTTTTGGAACCGCGCTTTTCCACCAGCCGATACCGCGCAGGTGCGGCTGAAATGGGGCGAAATCAGCGCCGGCCAGGTGCATGCGCGCGAGGAATTCGCCAACACTTGTACAGTGCGCGACGGTCGGGTCGGTCGTCGCCTTGCCCGGCAAACGCGTAGTCAGCGCCGCAGGCTTGCCCTTCAGTTCTGCGACCAATGCTCCGTCGCGGGTCTGCTGGGGTTCGGGCACAGGCAACTTCTTGTGCGCCAAATGAAGCATGAGTTGCAGGTAAAACGGCAGCTGCTGTGCGGTTAAACGCTCAAACACCGTCAGCACGTAGTGATCGCGATCAGTGCTGACAAAGTAATTCGTGTTTTCGATGCCAGTGTGAATTCCCTCAAGCTCGGTCAGCTCTCCAAGAGAAAACTGGCCTAGAAACTCGTTGACTTCTGCGCGCGACAGCGCGGTGAATACCGCCATGCGCGTCAGCCCAGCTCAAACCTACTGCGCGTCCGGACCTCGCGCCTGCCGGTGCTAAACGACATGCGTCGGCGCTTGGCTGTAAGTGCGTCGGCCCTGCTCGCTACGCTTTTCACCCGGCTGCGATCACTTTGCAGGCGGAGTTGGCGGCGGCGCGGGAGCCTGCAGCGGCGGAGGCGTCGTGCGGCCGAATTCGAACTTGAAAAAATTAGGAACCGACAACCCCGGGTTCATCTGGGTCGTACCCAGTGGTTGCCTTCCTTCGTTATTCGTCATCGAATAGCTGCGTGAGCTGCCGGCCGGTGTCACCACAACTTCACTGATCCGATTTGAAGTGCGGAACTGCTCGATGCGGGTGGTGTTACTCGAATCGTCACGCTCAACCTTTACATTGTCAGGGTCGCCGGCAGGCTTCGGTTGCAGCGCGTCTTCAACGCTTGCCGGCTTGACTGCCTTCGACTCGCGCTCGTCGATCGCTTGTCGCTCGGTCGGAGACAGCTCAATCGAGCGGCGCGGCTTGGTTGATGCCGGCTTCGCCGCCTTGGTGTCGGCTGCGGCGGGCAACTGCGGAGGAGGCGGTGCAGGCGTCTGCGCCGACGCCATCGACGACCACGCCAGCAGTACTGCCAATGCAACGGTTTTCATTCTGGGCCTCGTACGTCCGCGCACGCACATCGCGCAGCCAAATTCTATAGATAAAGCATCTGCTCGCGCTCGCTTGCCGTTTGCGAAAACCCTCGCGCATCATAAAAATCGAAGATTGCGTTGACAACGTCGTCGCTGGTATCGACGATTGTCATCATGTCGAGGTCGCCGGCCGCGATCATGCCTTCAGACACCAGCGTGCCACGCATCCAGTCGATCAGGCCGCTCCAGAAGCGCGACCCGACGAGCACCAGCGGCATCGATTTTCCCTTGCCGGTCTGCATCAACGTCAAAGCCTCGGACAATTCGTCGACCGTGCCGAAACCTCCCGGCATCACGACGTACGCCGCCGCGTATTTGACGAACGCGACCTTGCGCGCAAAAAAGTGGCGAAACCGAAGCGAGATGTCCTGATACGGATTGCCGTACTGCTCAAACGGCAACTCGATGTTGAGGCCGACTGACGGCGACGCCCCTTCGTACGCGCCGCGGTTGGCGGCTTCCATGATGCCGGGCCCGCCGCCACTGATCACCGCAAATCCCGCATCCGATAGCTTGCGGGCGATTTCAACCGTCAATTGATACATCGGCTCCTCGGGCACAGAACGGGCGCTGCCAAAGATCGACACCGCAGGACGAATCTCGGACAGCCGTTCGGTCGCTTCGACAAACTCTGAAATAATTCCCCATAGGTGCCACGATTCGCGCGCCTTCTGGGCGGTAGCGCGTTCCGGCATGGTCACCGCGCGAAGGCTCGGAATGTTTTTTCGATGGTCGAGCACAGCGTTCTCCTGATCAAATACACAACTTAACGAACAACGTGAAAACGCTGCTGCTGGTCGACGGGTCCAGTTACTTATACCGCGCCTACCACGCGCTGCCGGACTTACGCACATCGAGCGGAGAGCCGACGGGCGCGCTTCGCGGCTTCATTTCTATGCTGCACGTCTTGCGACAGCAGGTGGAAGCGGAGTACATCGCGTGCGTTTTCGATGCCAAGGGTAAGACGTTTCGCGACGCCCTGTTTTCCGAATACAAGGCGAATCGGACCGCAATGCCGGACGACCTGGGGCGTCAGATCGAGCCAATTCATGAAGCCGTGCGGGCGCTGGGCTGGCCCATCATAGAAATTCCCGGGATCGAAGCCGATGATGTGATCGCGACGCTTGCGCGACGCGGCAGCGAGCAGCAATTCAAAACGATCGTTTCGACCAGCGACAAGGATCTGGCGCAGCTCGTCAACGAGCACGTGACGCTGGTCAACACGATGAGCAACGAAACGCTCGACGTGCCCGGCGTCGAGCGCAAATTCGGGGTGCCTCCGCAGCGCATCGTCGACTATCTGACGCTGGTGGGTGACAGTGTGGACAATGTGCCCGGCGTCGAAAAGGTCGGGCCGAAGACAGCAGCCAAGTGGCTGCATGAATACGGGTCACTCGACAATCTGGTAGCAAATGCGCAGTCGGTCAAAGGCGCTGTCGGCGACAATCTGCGCAAGGCGCTGCCCTGGTTGCCGACGGCGCGCGAGCTGGTCACGATTCGCAGTGACTGCGACCTCGGCAAAGAGCTCGAGTCGATCGAGTCATTGGCGGTTCAGCCTCAAGACGTTGAGAAGTTGCGCGAGCTCTACTCACGCTACGAATTCAAGGCCTGGCTACGCGAAATTGACGGTGCAGCGGTTGCCAAGGCTTTGAACGAGGGGACTGCCAGCGCTGAAGTGTCGTCCGCCGCGCTGGCGCGGCCCGCCGTCGACTATGAAACCATCCTGTCGTACGAGCAGCTCGAAGCGTGGCTGGCAAAGATCGGCTCGGCGGATCTGACGTCGATTGTCACTCACACCACGTCACTCGATCCGATCGCGGCTGAGCTGGTTGGAATCTCGCTATCGGTCGAGGCATTGCACGCGTGCTACCTGCCGCTGGCGCATCGGTATGCGGGTGCACCAAAACAGTTGCCGATCGAAGAGGTGCTCGAACAGCTTCGGCCCTGGCTTGAAAGCCCGCATCAACGAAAGTTAGGCCATAACATGAAGTACCAGATGCACGCGCTGGCGAATCGCGGCATCAGGCTTGCGGGTGTCGCACACGACACGCAGCTCGAGTCTTATGTCCTCGAGCCTCACCGCAATCATGATGTCGATTCACTCGCCGAGCGGCACTTGGGCCGCAAGACGCTTACCTACGTCGAAGTGTGCGGCAAGGGCGTCAATCAGCTGTGCTTCGACGAGGTCGCGGTTGACCAGGCGACCGACTATGCAGGCGAGGATGCGGAGGTCACGCGGGCGTTGCACGAAGCGCTGTGGCCCCGTATCGCCCCGGACGAAAAACTCCGCTTCATTTACGAACAGATTGAACTGCCGACCGCGCAGGTGTTGTTCGAGATGGAACGGACCGGCGTGTTGATCGACCGCGCAAGGCTCGATGCACAGAGCCGCGAGCTCGGTGCACGCATCGCAGAGATCGAAGCGACCGCCCACGAGCTTGCCGGGCAGCCGTTCAATCTCGGCAGTCCGAAGCAGATTGGCGAGATCCTGTTCGGCAAGTTGCAGCTGCCTGTGGTTAAGAAAACCGCAAGCGGCACGCCGTCGACCGATGAGGAAGTGCTGGAAAAGCTTGCGCTCGATTACCCGTTGCCGAAGCTGCTACTCGAGCATCGTGGACTGTCGAAGTTGAAGTCGACGTACTGTGACAAATTGCCGATCACCGCCGACCGCGACAGTCGCGTACATACGAGTTACGGCCAGGCGGTCGCGGTCACAGGACGGCTTTCGTCGAGCGATCCCAATCTGCAGAACATCCCGATTCGCACACCGGAGGGCAGGCGCATCCGTGAGGCGTTTATCGCACCGCCGGGCCACCGCATCGTCTCAGCGGATTACTCGCAGATCGAGCTGCGCATCATGGCCCATATCTCTGGCGATGCGGGCCTGCTCGAAGCATTCGGAAAAGGCGAAGACATTCATCGCGCAACGGCGTCTGAAGTCTTCGCGGTGCCGCTTTCGGAAGTCACCAACCAGCAACGCAGCTATATCAAGGTGATCAACTTTGGATTGATGTACGGCATGAGTGCATTCGGTGTGGCATCGAATCTGGGCATCGAGCGCGACGCTGCGAAGGTGATCATCGATCGCTATTTCACGCGTTTTCCGGGCGTGGCCAAGTACATGGAGTCAACGCGCGCGTTGGCCAAGCGCCAGGGTTACGTCGAGACGGTGTTTGGACGCCGCTTGTGGTTGCCCGAGATCAATTCGCCGAACGGACCGCGCCGCGCCGCTGCCGAGCGTGCCGCAATCAACGCGCCGATGCAAGGCACCGCCGCCGATCTGATCAAGCTTGCGATGATTGCAGTGTCCAAATGGATCAACGCCGAGCAGCTGGGAACCCGGCTCGTGATGCAAGTGCACGACGAACTGGTGCTCGAGGTACCGGATGACGAGATCGAATTAACGCGACGCAGTGTGCCGGAGTTGATGTCGCGCGTGGCTGATCTGCGCGTACCGCTGTTGACCGAGGTTGGCGTAGGGTCGAATTGGGACGAGGCGCATTAAATGATCACGACTGATACGGAAGGTCTAACTGCAGGTGAAGTGCAGATTCCAGCTCGGGATCGTCAGATACCTGCATACCGCGCACTGCCAGCGGGCAAGACTGGCCTGGCGACGGTGCTCGTCGTGCAGGAAATTTTTGGCGTACACGAGCACATCAAAGACGTCGCGCGCCGGCTTGCAAAGCAGGGCTACCTCGCGATCGCCCCGGAGCTTTATGTGCGGCAAGGCGACCCAACAACGTACAGCGATATCGGCGCATTGATAAATGACATCGTTGCCAACGTGCCCGACGCCCAAGTGATGGCCGATCTCGACGCGGCGGCAGCATGGGCTATGCGAAACGGCGGCGGCGGCAAGTTGGGTATCACCGGATTTTGTTGGGGCGGACGCATCGTTCATATGTATGCCGCGCACAATCCGAACCTCGCCGCAGCTGTCGCGTGGTATGGGCCAACTGCGCGCGCATATCGCGCAGGCGATCAGACACCGCTGGAGGTCGCCGACCGGATCAAGGCGCCGCTGCTAGGGCTATATGGCGGTGCCGATGGCGGCATTCCAAACGACACCGTCACGAAAATGGGGGCGGCGCTGAAAGCTGCCGGTAACACGCAATCGGACATGGTGATCTTTCCTGACATGCCGCATGCCTTTTTCGCAGACTATCGACCGAATTATCGTGAGCAGGCGGCTGATGACGGCTGGAAGCGGCTGACTGCGTGGTTCAAGCAATACCTGTCATGACCATGCACGCTTGACAGCGCTGCTACGCTGAGCGAGCAATAGGGGCGCGCTTCGTAGCGCCCCTTTGAATTCATGTGACCAGGATGACGCTCGGCTACATCGTTCTCGCCAATTTGCTGTCAACGCTGCTCTCGCTTGCGCTCGCAGGCTGGTTGAGCTTTCGTTATCTTGGCAAGCTGATCGACAAGCTGGTGCCGGTCTCAGCCGGGTTGCTACTTGCCACTGCGGTCACGCACTTGCTGCCAGAGGCCTTCGAAAGCGAAGCCGATCCGTCCACCTTGGGATGGGTGATTTTGGCCGGCATTCTCGGCTTCTTCATTCTTGAGAAGCTCTCCCTGATTCATCACACCCATCATCACGAAGGTGATCTGCACCGACACGATCATGGGCACGATGCGCACGAAGCGGGGCACGGTGGCTTGCCGATCCTGGTCGGCGATGCGTTTCACAATTTCGCGGATGGTGTTGTGATCGCCGGCGCCTTTCTGGTCGACACCAGACTGGGCGTTCTCGCGACGCTCGCAGTGATGGCGCACGAGATTCCGCACGAAATCGGCGACTTCATGATTCTGCTGAATGCTGGCTTTACTCGCCGCCGCGCGTTCATGTTCAATCTGCTGTCCGGATTGTCAGCGGTGTTGGGCGGCGTGATTGGGTACTTCGTGCTCGATACGATGGAAGCGCTGCTGCCCTATGCGCTGGCGGTGGCTGCGGCAAGCTTCATTTACATCGCGCTATCCGACCTATTGCCCGAGATGATCCGGCGATCGTCGCTTGCGAAGTCTCTACCGGAAGTCGGGCTCGTTTTGCTCGGTGTCTTGATTGCCGGTTTTGCCACCGGCGGCTTTCACTAGCGAGTCACCCAGTTGCGATGGGCCTCGCGGGGTCCGCAATCCATTCGCTCCATGAGCCGCCGTATAGCGAAGAGCCGGGAAGACCGGCAAGCTCCATCGCAAACACGTTGTGACACGCGGTGACGCCGGAGCCGCACTGGTGAGCAACTTGACTAGGTGCCTGCGTGCCAAGGAGCGCATCGAACTCGGAGCGCAATACGCTCGGAGCCTTAAACGTTTGATCTGGATTCAGATTCTGCTGCCAGGGCCTGTTGCGTGCGCCCGGAATATGGCCCGCCACCGGGTCGATCGGCTCCTCTTCGCCTCGATAGCGCTCGGGCGTTCGCGCATCGAGCAGCATGCGATCCGATTCCTGAAGCCGCTGCAACACCTGCTGCACGCTCACCAGCGGCATTATCGAATCGCTTGCCGTGAAACTACCGCGCGCTCTAATCGGCACATCTCGACTGATCAACTGAATTTCGCTTGACCACTTGGGCCAGCCGCCATCGAGCAGCGCGACAGACCGGTGCCCCAACCATCGTGCGAGCCACCAGAGGCGCGACGCAAACTGTCCGCCCTGCGCATCGTAAGCAACGATCTGCGTATCGTTATTGATGCCCCAGAAGCGAAATGACTCGATCAGATCGTTGCGACTCGGCAGCGGGTGACGTCCATTGAGCCCGGTCTTCGTGCCGGACAACTGCGTGTCGATGTTGGCAAACACGGCGCCCGGAATGTGACCTTCGCGATAAGCGCGAATGCCTGCATCGGCGTCGAACAGGTCGTGACGCACGTCCACGACACACCAACGCGCGTCATCCAAGTGCTCGCGCAATTGCTCGACGCTAACCAGCATGCGTGGAAATTCATCGTTGCCCATCGACGGGAATTCTAAATGGCTACTGCACTAGAATCGGTCCTGATGAAAGCACCTGCTGTGGCGGCCGCTCCGCCTGCTTCAAAAGATCCCGCTGAGTCGATCGGATTTGAGCAAGCGCTCGACGAGCTTGACGCGCTCGTGCGCCGGATGGAATCCGGGCAGCTGTCGCTCGATGAATCGATCGCTGCTTACCGACGCGGCGCCGAGCTGGCGCGTTTTTGCCAGACCAAACTCGCCAACGCCGAACAGGAGATCAAGCGGCTTGAAGGCGATCTGCTGAAGCCACTCGACCTTTCTGAGCTGCGTGGCGGCGTAGACAAGAGCAGCCCGGAATGACGTGTACTGCTGCATTGAGGTCGCCGCCATTCGCAGTTCCTTTTGACCAGTGGATCCTCGAGTGTGGAACGCGGTTTGATGAAGCCGCGCAACGGACGTTACCGCGCGCCGACGCCGTGCCGACGAGACTGCACCAGGCGATGCGTTACGCCGTATTGGATGGCGGCAAGCGAGTGCGGCCGCTGTTGGTGTACGCGGCGGGCGAGGTCACCGACGCCGAGAGTGACGCATGCGACCGGGCGGCGCTTGCTGTCGAGTTTGTCCATGCCTATTCGCTGGTCCACGACGACATGCCGTGCATGGACAACGATGTCTTGCGCCGTGGCAAACCAACTGTTCACGTCGAGTTCGATGAGGCTACCGCGATGCTGGCCGGCGACGCACTGCAGGCCGAGGCGTTCAAGGTCCTTGCGGACGGGGCGCTGCCCGCATCGCAAACCGCGGCGTTGATACGCGAACTTGCACATGCGTCGTCGACCGCCGGCATGTGTGGTGGGCAGGCCATCGACTTGGCTGCGGTCGGCACGACACCGACAATTGCCGAACTCGAGCAAATGCACCGAATGAAAACTGGCGCGCTGTTAAGGGCGGCCGTTTTGATGGGAGCGTTATCGGGTCGTGCTTCGTTACTGACCGAATGCACGCGCGAGGCGCTCGGACAGTACGGCGACGCGATCGGTTTGGCGTTTCAGATCGTCGATGATCTTCTCGATGTGGAAGCGAGCACGGCCGAGCTCGGAAAAACTGCGGGTAAGGATGCCGATCAGCACAAGCCGACTTACGTCTCGTTGTTAGGCGCGCAGGCGGCTCGCGCGTGGTCTTTACGGCTTCGTGCACAAGCACTGCAGGCCATCGATGGCGTCGGTAACAGTGCGCGATTGCGTGATCTGGCCGACTTCGTTGTCTGCCGAAAGAACTGACACGCGCGTTGGCAAAACATGGAGCTTCTTAACAAGATCGACTCGCCGGCGGATCTGCGTGCGCTCGAGCGCACGCAGTTGCCACAGCTGGCCGACGAGCTGCGCGCATTCGTGCTGGAGTCGGTGTCAAGAACCGGCGGTCACTTGAGCTCGAACCTGGGCACGGTCGAGCTGACGATCGCGCTGCATTATGTGTTCAATACGCCCGAAGATCGGATCGTGTGGGATGTGGGTCACCAGACTTATCCGCACAAGATTTTGACGGGTCGGCGCGAGCAGATGGACCGGTTGCGGCAGCACGGTGGCGTATCGGGTTTTCCACGCCGCACTGAAAGCGAATACGACACGTTTGGCACCGCGCACTCGTCGACTTCGATCTCGGCGGCACTGGGAATGGCGGTCGCGGCACGCAACCAGAAATCAGCGCGCCACTCGATTGCGGTGATTGGCGACGGCGCAATGAGCGCCGGCATGGCGTTCGAGGCGCTTAATAACGCAGGCGTCACCGACAACGTTCGATTGTTGGTGATACTCAACGACAACGATATGTCGATCTCACCCGCGGTCGGGGCGCTGAATCGCTATCTGGCGCGCTTGATGAGCGGCAAGTTCTACGCGACCGCGAAGCAGGCGGGCAAGCAGGTACTGAAGAGCTTCCCGCCGGTGTTCGAACTGGCAAAGAAGCTCGAGGAACACGCAAAGGGAATGGTGGTTCCGGGCACGCTGTTCGAAGAGTTCGGCTTCAATTACATCGGCCCCATTGATGGGCATGACCTCGATTCCCTGCTGCCGACGTTGCAGAACCTGAAGCAGCTTGGCGAGCAACTAAGTGGCCCACAGTTTCTGCATGTGGTTACGAAGAAAGGCCAGGGATACAAACTCGCCGAAGCGGATCCGGTGCTTTATCACGGCCCAACCAAGTTCGATCCGCGTGTCGGTTACACGGCGGCGGCGGCGAGCAAGCCGAACTACACGAGAATATTCGGCGATTGGCTGTGCGACATGGCGGCGATCGATTCGCGATTGATCGGCATCACGCCTGCGATGCGCGAAGGTTCTGGTCTGGTGCGCTTCGAGCAGGAGTATCCGGATCGCTATTTCGACGTTGGCATCGCCGAGCAGCACGCCGTGACCTTTGCCGCTGGTCTTGCGTGCGAAGGAATGAAGCCGGTGGTCGCGATTTACTCGACCTTCCTGCAGCGTGCGTATGACCAGCTGATACACGATGTGTGTATTCAGAATCTACCTGTGGTTTTCGCACTCGATCGTGGAGGATTGGTGGGCTCCGATGGGGCGACACACCACGGCGCGTTCGATCTGAGCTATCTGCGGTGCTTACCCAACACGATGGTGATGGCGGCCTCCGACGAAAACGAGTGCCGGCAGATGCTGTACACCGCTTTTAGGCACGACGGCCCGGTTGCCGTCCGGTATCCGCGTGGAGTTGGGCCGGGTGTTGCTATCGAACAAGCGATGAGCGCATTGCCGATCGGGCGTGGCGAACAGCGGCGCAGCTCGAACGCTGCGCCGGGTCGCCGCATTGCGATCCTCGCCTTCGGGTCGATGGTGTCGCCGGCAATGGCAGCGGCCGAACAACTGGATGCGACCGTTGCAAATATGCGCTTTGTGAAACCTATTGATGACGAGTTAATAGCAAAGCTCGCGCGCAACCATGACGCATTGGTCACGATTGAAGAAAATGTTCTCGCGGGCGGAGCCGGCAGCGCTTGTCTCGAATCGCTGGCGGCACAGCGGATCGAAATCCCGGTGCTGCGGTTAGGATTGCCTGATCGATTCATCGATCATGGCGATCCAGCCGCGTTGCTAAAGGAATGCGGGCTTGACGCAGCGGGCATTGCCGCTGCAGTTCGCACGCGGTTTCCCGAGCTGATGCGAGGGGTTCGTGTCGTGCAGTCGGCGGCTTAAAGCGACTTTCGGCGCACGCCGATGAAGCCAATTGCCATCGTGCAGCACGAGGCGGACACCGGCCCCGGTCATTTCGAAACGCACTTACTGCAAAGAAGCGTGCCGTATCTAACGGTGCGTGTGTACGACGGTGATGCAATGCCGCGCTCGGCCGAGGCGTATTCAGGCATCTGTTCGCTCGGCGGCAGCATGAGTGCGAATGACGAACTGCCGTGGATAGAAGACGAGCTCGCACTGCTGCGCGATGCCGACCAGCGTGGCGTGCCGATCATCGGTCACTGTCTCGGTGGGCAATTGCTTGCGAAAGCGTTTGGGGCGCCGGTAACACGCAACGCAATGAAGGAAATCGGCTGGAGCGTTGTCGAGGTCGACGATGCCGAGCTTGCGCGTGAATGGATCGGTAGCGAGCAGATATTCGATCTGTTTCAGTGGCATAGCGACACTTTTGCCCTGCCCCCGCAGGCGAAGCGCTTTCTGAAAACGCCGCTGTGCACCAATCAGGCGTTTGTCATCCCAGGAGAACACGCGCATCTTGGGATGCAGTTTCACATCGAGATGACGCCTTCACTAGTCAACGGCTGGGTCGGCAGTGTCTACGGACGGCGTGAGATCGACGAAGCGTTCGAGCGCCAGTGCGGGGTCGGTATACAACGCGCGGAAGAAATCGTTTTGAATCTGGAACAGCGCACGCAGCGCATGAACCGCATTGCCGATCGGATTTACGACCGCTGGTTACGCGGATTGCGGCAGTGACTGGGCGTTAGCGGCGCAGCCGCGCGGGCTGCCAAGGATCAGACAGACGGCTCGATCCGTAGATCTCCCGAACGGTAGCTACCGGGCGCTGCGGGCAGATCCTTTGATGCACGTTTGCCAGCACCATTAGCTCAGCCATCGCGTCGGGCGCGAGGTTCAGCGAGGAGTCGCGGCCGCTGTAGACCTTTTCAAAATACTGGTTCAGCTCCGGATAGCCCCACAGCAGCCGTAGCGTCTGGATCACGGCAGGGTGTCTCCGCTCCAGCGCCGATAGACACGCGTCGCTGGTGGGTGTGGCGGGCGCCGTGTGTGCACTCGCGGGCCGCCCCTCGAGATTTGCGTCGATCGACGCGACGAAGGCGTTGAAGCGTGAGGACGTGGTTCGCATGGCGCCGGAGGTTAAGGGTAATCCGTCCGGATGACAAAACGCCGCCGACGGCCGGTCGGTTTTGCATCGAAGTCGGCAAAATCCGAACGTTCAGTCGCGGAAGTTCTCGAAGGTCAGCGGCAATTCGGTCACTTGACCGCGCAGCAGCGCGATGCATTCCTGCAGCGAATCTTTCTTGGCACCTGCGATCCGAACGGCGTCGCCCTGAATGCTTGCGGTCACTTTGAGCTTGCGTTCCTTCACCAGCGCGACGATCTTCTTCGCAAGCGTTTGCTCGATGCCGTTTTTGATCTTGATCGGCTGCTTCAGCTTGTCGCCGGAGATCTTTTCGGGCTTTTCGTATTCGAAAAGTCTCGCATCGACTCCTCGTTTGGCCATCTTGCCAGCGAGCACGTCACGCACCTGACCCAGCTTGAAGTCATCGTCCGCGTACGCAGTGAGCTCGAAGTCCTTGTGCTCGAAGCGCGCATCCGAACCCTTGAAGTCAAATCGATTGGCGATTTCCTTGTTGGCCTGATCGATTGCATTGCGCACTTCGACCATGTTGGGTTTGCAAACGACGTCGAACGACGGCATAACAGTCTCCGGAACTAGGTGCAAGTGTATCGGCCTCTAAACTCGCGCAATGCAGGTTCTCGGAAAAGTTGTCAGAAAGGATTTGATCGAGCGCGACGTGTCATTGCGCTCCTTCAATACATTCGGCGTCGATGCAAACGCGGCTCTGTTTGCACGCGTGCAATCACTGGAGGATCTACAGCTCGTATCGGCCGACCACCGCCTTGCCGGGGTTCCGCTGCTGATACTAGGTGGCGGCAGCAACGTGCTTTTTACGCAGGACTTCGACGGTTGCGTATTGAAGGTCGAAATTCCTGGAGTGCAGCGCGATGATGACGGTGTGTGTTGGCTGGTGCGGGTGGGCGGGGGCGAAAACTGGCACGCGATCGTTGAGACTTTGATGGAACAGAATATGGCGGGGCTGGAGAACCTCGCGCTGATTCCGGGTTCGGTGGGCGCCGCGCCAATTCAAAACATTGGTGCCTACGGAGTCGAGCTCGCCGAGCGGTTCGAACAATTACAGGCGTGGGATTTCGCGACTCAATCGCTGCATACACTTACCGCAGATGAGTGCGAGTTTGGATACCGCGACAGCATTTTCAAACGTGCCAACGAAATGCGATTAATCGTCAATGTCACGCTCGCCTTGCCGCGCCAATGGACGCCTGTCACTGGATACGTCGATGTTACAAACGAGCTGCGCGACCGAAACATCTCACGACCGCTGCCGCGCGATGTCTTCAACGCCGTCGTCGCCATTCGAAAGCGAAAGCTGCCGGATCCGGCAGCGATCGGAAACGCCGGCAGTTTTTTCAAGAATCCGGTGATATCTCGTCAGCAGCGCTCGGCACTGATCGAGCGCTATCCGTCACTGGTCAGTTACGACATCGGCGGCGGTCGCTACAAGCTTGCCGCCGGCTGGCTGATCGACGCCTGCGGGCTCAAAGGGGCGGTGCGCGGGCGCGCGGCTGTGTACGAAAAGCAGGCGTTGGTGCTGGTCAACCTTGGAGGTGCTTCCGGTGAGGAGATCCTCTCGCTCGCGCGTGAAGTGCAGGACGCGGTCAACGCGAAGTTCGCCATCGAGTTGGAGCCTGAGCCCCGAATCATCTGACCGCACTTCCCTGGTGCGGCGGCGCGGCTAGACTGGTAGCTCGTTACTTTCGCAGAGGCTCGCATGAACAAGGAGATCGTTTCGACATCCGATGCGCCGTCGGCAATTGGGCCGTATTCACAGGCGGTCAAAACCGGATTGGTCGTTTTTACTTCGGGTCAGATCGGACTTGATCCTGCGTCGGGCGAGCTGCGACCGGATTTTGAGGCGCAGGTCCGACAGTCGTTCAAGAATCTGGCGGCGGTCGCCAAGGCAAGCGGTGGATCGCTGGCAAACGCGGTGAAGTTCACGTTGTTTCTGACGGACCTCGGTCAGTTTGCAAAGGCCAACGCGATCATGGGCGAGGTGGTGCCGAAGCCTTATCCGGCGCGCTCGACCGTCGGTGTCGCCAGCTTGCCGCGTGGTGCGCAATTCGAGGTCGAAGCGATTCTGGTTCTGTAGCCATTGGCTGCGCGCAAGGTCCGGAACGATACGAACGCTGCATCGAGCAATACGATCGCAGCGCGGCTTGCGCGCGCCGGACTGGTTTCCGACTGGGACTTTGTTTTGCACTTGCCGCTGCGTTATGAGGACGAGACGCGCATCACACCTATCGGCGATTTGATCCCAGGCCACGAGTCGCAAGTTGAGGCCGAAGTGCTGTCGGCGGACGTGGTGTATCGCGGTAAGCGACAACTGCGTGTGGCGGTGCGCGACGACACTGGTCAATTGATGCTGCGCTTTCTCAATTTTTACTCGTCGCAAATCAAGCAAATGGCCGTGGGCCGGCGATTTCGCATCTTTGGCCTGGTGCGCGGCGGATTGGCTGGGGCAGAAATGATTCATCCCCGTGTCCGCACGTGCGATCAGGCCGATCCCCTGTCGCTGTCGCTGACTCCGGTGTATCCGTCGCCCGAAGGTGTGCCGCAATCGTGGCTGCGCAAGCGGATCGATCGCGCGCTGCGTGATGTCGACATTGATGACGTCTTGCCTGCAAAGATGCGCGAGCGTCATCGGCTGGAGCGATTGAAGGATGCTATTGAGCGGCTGCATCGGCCGCCGCCCGATGCAGATTCCATCGCACTTCAACAGCGCACCGATCCTGCATGGCGCCGCCTGATGTTCGACGAATTGCTTGCGCAGCAGCTTGCGTTGCGTGCTGCGCGCGAAGCACGCGCCGACCGGCGCGCGCCTGTGCTCGCCGTTGCCGTTGCAACTGAGGGCTCTGTCAGCACAAGGCTGCGCGCCCAGTTGCCATTTACTTTGACCGCCGCGCAGCAGCGGGTATGGGCAGAAATCGAACGCGACCTCGCTCAAGCTCAACCGATGCATCGTCTGTTGCAAGGCGATGTCGGCAGCGGCAAGACCGTCATTGCGGCGCTGGCCGCCGCGCGCACGATTGAAAGCGGGTATCAGGCCGCCTTGATGGCGCCGACGGAAATTCTGGCCGAGCAGCATTTCCGCAAAGTGGCCGAATGGCTGGCGCCCATTGGCGTACGAATCGAATGGTTGGCCGGGCGTCTGACGCCTGCGGCCAAGCGCAGCGCGCAGGATGCGACTGCCAGCGGGCAAGCACAATTGGTCGTCGGCACACACGCATTGATTCAGGAAGCCGTTGCATTTGCGCGCCTCGGTTTGGCGATCGTCGATGAGCAACACCGGTTTGGTGTTGCACAGCGTCTGGCGCTGCGCGGCGGGGCGGACGGCAGCGCACCGCACTTGTTGATGCTGTCGGCAACACCGATTCCGCGAACCTTGGCAATGAGTTATCTGGCGGATCTCGACGTGTCGGTGATCGACGAGTTGCCGCCCGGCCGCAGGCCGGTCGTGACCAAGCTGATCTCGGCGCGCCGGCGTGAAGACGTGATGCAACGAATACGCTCGGATATTGCAGCCGGTCGGCAGGCCTACTGGGTATGTCCACTGATCGAATCGAGCGACGTGATCGAAGTCGCCGCGGCGACTGAAACATTCGAGCGCATCACGCAGATGCTGCCCGACCTGCGCATTGGATTGCTGCATGGGCAACTGCCTCGACAACAAAAGCGATGTCATGCAGCGCTTTCAGCAGCGCGAACTTGACGTGCTCGTCGCCACGACCGTGATTGAAGTCGGCGTTGACGTGCCGAACGCGACGCTGATGGTGATCGAGCACGCGGAGCGATTCGGCCTCGCTCAGTTGCACCAGCTTCGTGGCCGCGTCGGTCGTGGCGGCGATCAGAGTTTTTGCATTCTGATGTTCGAGGAGCCTTTGTCTGAGCCGGCGCGCGAACGTCTAAAGTGATCTATCAGACTAACGATGGCTTCGAGATTGCAAGGCAAGATCTGACGATGCGCGGGCCCGGCGAGTTTCTCGGAGCGCGCCAGTCCGGAATGCCGTTGTTGCGGTTTGCCGATCTTCAGCGCGACGCGCAGCTGGTAGAACAGGCGCGCGCCGCGGCGACCGAGCTGCTGGTGGAAAATCCGGAGATCGCGCGTCAACATGTGCAGCGCTGGTACGCATCGTCCAACGAATTCTTGACTGCATGAACTGCTTCCGATGACATTGACCGAGCTCCGCTACGTGGTCGCGGTCGCCCGCGAACGCCATTTCGGCCGAGCGGCGGACGCATGCTTTGTCAGCCAGCCGACCTTGTCGGTTGCGATCAAGAAACTCGAAGACGAATTGGGAACACAAATTTTCGAGCGCCGAACCAACGATGTGACGATGACTCCAGCCGGTGAGCGCATCGTCGGCCAGGCGCAGCGTACGTTGGACGAAGCGAGTCGCATCAAGGAGATCGCTCGACAGGGCAAGGACCCGCTGTCGGGTCCGCTTCGGCTCGGAGTGATTTACACAATCGGCCCATATCTTTTGCCGGCGCTTGTTCGGCAGTTGCTGAAAGACGCGCCGCAAATGCCGTTGCTTCTGACGGAGAACTTCACAGTCAAACTGGTTGATCTGCTGAAGAACGGTGAGATCGACGTCGCGATCATGGCGCTGCCGCTACCCGAAGCGGGGCTCGTGCTGCAGCCTGTTTACGACGAGCCGTTCGTGGTCGCCGTTCCGCGCCTGCATCCTTGGTCAAAGCGAAAAGCGATTCCGAGCGAAGATCTGAAGAAGGAAACGATGCTTCTGCTTGGGACCGGGCATTGCTTCCGAGACCAGGTACTGGAAGTGTGCCCCGAACTATCGCGGTTTTCGTCTTCTGCCGAAGGAATTCAGAAGACCTTCGAAGGATCGTCCCTGGAAACGATTCGGCACATGGTGGGGTCGGGACTTGGTGTAACCGTCTTGCCGATGACTTCGATTCCCGAAAACCGCCACGCGATTCACTGCTGGCCTACGTGCCATTCAAGCCGCCTGGCCCGGATCGTCGCGTGGTGCTCGCTTGGCGAAAGTCGTTTACGCGCACACCGGCCATCGAATCGCTACGCCAGGCAATATTGAAATGCAGCTAAACGGCGTGACACATCTTCCCGATGCGCGCACGGAAACTTGGTAAGTGAGGTCGCCTATCGGAGCTTTTGAATTTGACGATTGGCAATGAAACAGCCTTGTCACTAACATTCCTGCCTTGAGCAAAAAAAACAGCAGGAGGACCAATGGCCCGCAAGAACAAGACTGACATAGGCGCCAATGGGGCGCCGTTTATCGACATCGGCATTCCGGATAAGGATCGCGAAAAAATCGCTTTGGGGCTATCGCGCGTGCTCGCCGACACGTATGGCCTGTACCTGAAGACGCATAGCTTTTCACTGGAACGTCGAAGGCCCGATGTTCAACACGCTGCACTTGATGTTCATGGAGCAGTACACCGAGCTGTGGAATGCGCTGGACGACATCGCCGAACGAATTCGCTCTCTCGGATATCCGGCGCCAGGCACCAACACGCAGTTCGCCAAGCTCACGTCGATCGATGAGACCGATGGTGTGCCGGAAGCGATGGAGATGGTGCGGTTGCTGACGAAGGGCCATGAGGCCGTTGCGCGCACCGCGCGCGACGGTGTTGCCTGCAGCGGACAAAGGGGCGATGAGTCAACGACCGACCTGCTGACGCAGCGGCTGCAGATTCATGAGAAGACCGCGTGGATGCTGCGCAGCATGCTCAAGTAGTTTGGAGCCGCTCGTCCAGCCATTCGATCCAGTGCATTACGCGCGTCTTGGTGCCGCTTGCCAGATGCGTGATGCATCCGATGTTGGCCGACAGGATCACATCGGGTTCTGCCACTTGCAGATGCCCGAGCTTGCGATCCCGCAACGGGTAAGCAAGCTCGGGTTGCAACACCGAATAAGTGCCCGCAGATCCGCAACACATGTGGCTTTCCGCAAACGGCACGACCCTGGCGCCAAGCGATGTCGAGCAGATTTTCGACTGCGCCGCGAATTTGCTGCCCATGTTGCAGCGTGCAGGGAGGATGAAACACGACCCGCTTGGCCGTTGCCGGCCTGATACGTCGTTTGCAACTGGTGCGGCGAACGATGGCGAGGAACTCCGCAATGTCTTTCGTCATTTCGCTGACTGTGCCGTGCTTTCGTCGCATACTGTTGGTTCGCGCGCAAGCAGATGGCCGTACTCCTTGACCTGCAGCGCCGCAGCCGCTGGCATTCATCAGAATTGCGGCAATTCCATCTTCCTCAGCGTGTTAGACATAAGGCCACCACGCATCGATGTTGCGTCGAGCATCGGCCAGTCCGCCCTCGTGATCGTTCAAGTGGTAGCGAATCGCGCCGCAACAACCGGCCGCCGCTGGCCGCAACGTTTCAATCTCCAGGGCGTCGAGCACGCGCGCCGTCGCGGTGTTGATGTTCGGCGCCATCGACGGCTGAACGCAGCCTTCGAGCAGCAAGCACTTTGCTTGGGATGTGATCGCGAAGGCCAGTGTCCCGCTTGTTGCCGCGGCGGCACCTTGTTCTGCAAGAGATGAGGTAAAAATGGCCGCATCATCTGACCGACTCGCATCGCCGGCCCGAACAACGGACTGGTGACGCCTTCCTTCAGCGCGATGCGCGCCAGCCGGTCACCCGCGTGACGCGGAACATGGTCGTCGACGATCTTGCGTCCAATATCGACCAAGCGGCCATATCTGCACTCCCGAAGGGCACGTGGTTTCGCAGTTGCGGCACGTCAGACATCGATCCAGATGCAACTGTGTTTTCGCGGTGACCTCGTGGCCTTCGAGCACCTGCTTGATCAGATAGATGCGTCCACGCGGCCCGTCGAGCTCGTCACCGAGCAGCTGATACGTCGGGCAGGTGGCAGTGCAGAAGCCGCAATGCACGCACTTGCGCAGGATCGAGTCCGCCTCCTTGCCTTCGGGCGTGTCTTTGATGAAATCGGCGAGCGCAGTTTGCATCTAGAAGCATGAATACATACGGCCGGGGTTGAAAATTGCCGCCGGATCGAATTCCTTTTTCAATCGCTGATGGATCTGCGCAAGAGCGGGTGCGAGCGGATGAAAGACATCGTTGCGATCGTGCTGGCGAAATGCGGTTGCGTGTCCACCCGCGGCTTGTGCTTTCGCGCGAATGTCGGCAGCGGGTGCGGCTGACCAGATCCAGCGCTGCGCGCCGCGCCATTCGATCAGAGTCGCGACCGAGATCCAATGGCATCGTCGTGGGTGGCACCGAAAGTCTCCACAACGTTGCGGCAGAGTCTGGCTTGGAAGAAGCCATGCGTTTGCTCGCGAAGCGTCATCCAGAACGCAGCGCCATCTGAGACCACATCGCCACCGAGCTTTTGCTGCGCGGCACGCACACCCGCAGCCGCCCCCGATAAACGCACCGTCAGTGCACCGTCAACCCACGCCGTTGCAGAAATCGGCCAGGGCTGTCCGGCCCACTCGTTGATGCGGCGGATCGCATCGGCCTCCGGAATCTGCAGGCGCACCGTTTGTTCCGCTGCCGGAAGAGGCAGAACCTTCAGCGAGACGTCCAGAATCATGCCAAGCGTTCCAAGCGAACCCGCAAGCGCGCGCGAGACGTCGTAACCTGCAACGTTTTTCATCACATTGCCGCCGAAGCTCAGCACGTCCGCGCGTCCGTCAAGCAGCGTTGCACCCAGCACGAAGTCGCGGATCGCTCCCGCTGCCATGCGCCGCGGTCCGGCTAGTCCGCATGCGATGGCGCCGCCCAGTGTGGCCGACGAGCCAAAGTGCGGCGGTTCAAATGCGAGCATCTGATTGTGTTGTGCGAGTGTGGACTCCACTTCAGCGAGCGGCGTACCGCTGCACGCAGTGATCACCAGCTCGGTCGGCTCGTGGTCGATGACTCCGCAATATGCGCGAGGATCAAGAACTTCGTGGGCGTCGGAAACTGCACGTCCGTAGAAGTCCTTGGTACCTCCTGCTCGAATCAAGAGCGGAGTGCGCGTGGCGATAGCCGAGCGAACGCGCTCTTGCAGCGAGCGCACGACGTCCTTTGACGCTGCCGCCATCTAGAACCTGTTCACACTAGAACCGCGGCAGATCGGGAAAGTTGAGTCGGCCGCCGTGTACATGCATCTTGCCGTACTCGGCGCAACGCGTCAGCGTAGGGATTGCTTTGCCCGGATTCAGCAGTCCAGGGGGATCGAATGCGCGCTTGACTGCGAAAAAAGATTCGAGCGTGGCTGAATCGAACTGCTGGCACATCTGATGAATTTTTTCAACGCCTACGCCGTGCTCGCCGGTGACGGTGCCGCCAACGGCAATCGAAAGTTCGAGAATCTCGAATCCAAATTGTTCGGCGCGCATCACCGAACTCGGATCGTTGCAATCGAACATGATCAATGGATGAAGGTTGCCATCGCCGGCATGAAACACGTTGGCGCAGCGCAAACCATATTTCGTTTCCATCGCTACGATCGCTTTCAGCACTTCGCCGAGGCGCTTGCGTGGAATCGTTCCGTCCATGCAGTAGTAATCGGGCGAGACCCTGCCTACCGCGGGAAACGCTGCCTTGCGGCCCGCCCAGAATCGATTGCGTTCAGCGTCTGACTGCGATACTTCGAGCCGCGTCGCGCCATTTGCCCGGAGCACTGCTTCGATGCGCGCTATCTCCTCATCGACTTCCTCGTGGGTGCCGTCTGACTCAACCAGCAATATCGATTCTGCGTTAAGGTCATAGCCGGCATTGACGAACGGCTCTACTGCGGCAACCGCGGGCCGATCCATCATTTCCATTCCGGCCGGGATTATTCCCGCGGCAATCACTGCTGCGACCGCATCGCCGCCTTTGCCGACGTCGTCGAACGACGCCATCACGACTTGCTGACGGACTGGCTTGGGCAACAGCTTCACGGTTGCTTCGGTTGTGATCAGCAGCATGCCCTCGGAGCCGATCACCAGCGACAGCAAGTCAAGACCGGGTGAGTCGAATGCTTCGGAGCCGATTTCAATGATTTCGCCTTCGATCGTCACCCCGCGTACACGCAGCACGTTGTGCAACGTCAGGCCGTACTTCAAGCAATGCACACCGCCCGAATTTTCTGCAATGTTGCCGCCGATGGTGCACGCGATCTGACTCGACGGATCCGGCGCGTAGTACAGGCCTAAGATGCGCGACCGCTTCTGAAATTGCGAGGTTGCGAACGCCTGGTTGCACGACGGCAGTGCAGGCGAGCGGGTCGATTTTCAGAATCCGGTTGAATTTCGCAAGCGACAGCAGCACGCCGCGTCCGTGCGGCATGGCGCCGCCCGACAAGTCCCGTACCAGCGCCGCGCGGCACGATGGGCACCTGCATCTCGTAGCAAACGCGCGCGATGCGCGCGACCTGGTCTTCGGTTTCTGGCAGCGCGACGATCATCGGCAGCTGCCGGTACATCGTCAGTCCGTCGCATTCGTAGGGTCGCGTATCTTCTTCGCGCCACAGCACGCAGTGTTCCGGCAGGAAAGTTTTCAGCGCAGCGACTACGGCGCGCTGCCGATCAACGTCGACGGCGCCGGTGCCTTCAAGCGGTATGCGCTCTGCCAGCAGCTGAGGGACGTGAGGTTGCAGCAGTGGTGCGTTCATGTTCACAAGGTATCACGACCGTCGCAGGTTATCGTGTGCTGCTCAGCCGGTCATGGCACGGCGTCGGCCCAACCCCGGCTGCTGCATTGCGTCCATTCCTGCATCAGCTACTCTCCGCGCAATGCTTCTATGCCAGATTAGCGATCCGCACGTCGTACCCAGGGGCACTCTCGCCTACGGGAGAGTCGATACGGGACATATGCTGCAGCGTTGCGTGCGAAAGATCCTCGCATTACCCCGCTTGCCCGACGCGGTTGTCGCCACCGGCGATCTCACCGATCACGGAACCGTTGACGAATATGAGCTGTCTGGCGGAACTGCTTGCGCCGCTGCCGATGCCGGTCTATCTGGTGGCGGGTAATCACGACGATGCACGGGTGCTGCTGAGAGTTTTTCCTCAACATGCTCGCTCGCTTCGGGTGAAGGCGGTTTCCTGCAGTACGTCGTCGATGATTTCGATCTGCGCCTGGTGGTGCTAGACACCACAGTGCCAGGAGAGCCGGGCGGAAATTGTGCGCGCAGCGGCTGCAGTGGCTGGACCGTACGCTGAGCGAATCGAATCGCCCGACGGTCATAGCGCAGCATCACCCGCCATTCCAGACCGGGCTTTCGATCATGGATCAGATGAGTCTCGCGGACCCGGATGCCGAAGCCGCGGTCATCGCGCGACATTCTCACGTTCAATGCATCATCAGCGGCCACTTTCATCGGACGATTCAAGCGCGCTTCGCCGGTACCGTAGCATCGGTGTGCCCGAGCACCGCGCATCAGCTGACACTGGACCTGACGCCCGGCGCTGATATTCGCTTCACGTTCGAGCCGTCGGGCTTTCAGCTGCATCTGTGGAACGGAAAGCAGGTCGTCACGCACACGACGCCCGTAGACGACTTTCCTACGTGGGGTTCGCGCGGTTAATGATTCGGTGTCCTGGATGTGGCGAGGAGAACCCGCCCAAGTTCAGGTTGTGCGGCTATTGCGGTACGCCGTTAATCATCGCCGAAGCGTTGCCGGTGCACGAGGTGCGCAAGACCGTCACGCTCATTTTCAGCGACTTGAAAGATTCCACAGCGCTCGGTGAACGTCTCGACAGCGAGGCATTGCACGAAGTCAAGGAGCGCTACTTCACCGCGATGGCCGCAGAGATCAAGCGCCACGGCGGCAAGATTGAAAAGTACATCGGCGACGCGATCATGGCGGTATTCGGTCTGCCACGAGCGCACGAAGATGATGCGCTGCGTGCAGTTCGCGCGGCGATCGCCATGAGATCGGTGCTGAGCGGGTTGAACGAGCAGTTGAGCTCACGCTTTGGTGTCGTGCTTGCAAACCGGACCGGGGTCAATACCGGCGAGGTTGTCGCCATCGACGATCCGGGCGCTGATCAGAAACTCGCGACCGGAGACGCCGTCAACGTAACCGCGCGGCTCGAACAGGCCGCGCCCGCGAATGAGATCTACATCGGCGAGGTGACTTACCGGCTGGTGCGCGACGCCGTCGAAGTTGAACCGGTCGAGCCGTTGACCCTGAAGGGCAAGTCGCAGCCCGTTGCTGCCTACCGACTGATCTCTGCGCACGGACACGATGGCAATGTGCGGCGGCAGGACACACCGGCGGTCGGGCGTGACGAAGAACTCGCCGTTTTGAACACTGCGTGGGACACCGTGCGCTCCGAGCGTCGTGCTCACCTGGTGACCGTGATCGGTGACGCCGGCATCGGCAAGTCGCGTCTGGTGCGCGAACTGATGGTCCGGGCTGGCAGTGACGCGCGCATTGTTTGCGGACGCTGCCTTGCATATGGTGAAGGCATCACGTTCTGGCCGCTGCGCGAAATGGTCGTTTCTGCGGCGGGGATTCTCGGCAGCGATACGCCCGACATCGCGCGCGAGAAACTACTGGCGTGCACCGGTGACGCGGACGTTGCCGATCGCATGGCCTCGGCCACCGGCCTCAGCGCCACGCCGTTCCCGCTGCACGAAATCTATTGGGGTGCGCGCCGCTTCATACAGACGCTGGCCGCGCAAGGTCCCGTGCTCGCGCTGTTCGACGACATTCATTGGGCCGAGCCCGCGCTGCTGGATCTGCTCGATAACCTGCTCGAAACGATGCTGGCGATGCCCGTCCTGCTGCTGGCAACGGCGCGCCATGAATTGTTGGAAGATCGTCCGCAGTGTGGCGAGCGCGAACGCTCGAGCCGACTCGTGCTGCGCCCGCTCGGTCGTGCTGCGGCGGCGCAAGTCGTGACGAACCTGCTCGGCGCGGCTGGAGCTGCCGCGGGCCCTGATCGGACGGATTGTCGCCACGGCCGAGGGCAATCCGTTCTACGTCGAACAGATGCTGTCGATGCTGATCGAAACCGGCGCGGTGCAGCGCGAGGGCGACAAATGGGTCAGCGTCCGTGCGCACGCCGACATCGCCATTCCACCGACGATTCACGCGCTCCTCGAAGCGCGGCTGGACAAGCTGCAACGCGGCGAACGTTCTGCGGCGGAGCCAGCTTCGGTAATTGGAATGGAATTTCCGCAGCCCGCTGTGGAGTCACTGACGCCGCCCACGCTGCGCGACGGCATAGCAACGCAACTGACGGCGTTGTCACGCAAGCAATTTATTCGGCCCATAACATCCGCGGACTCGCAGACGCGATATCGCTTCGATCATCACCTGGTGCGCGACACGGTCTACAACGGCCTGCTCAAGCGTGCACGCGCGACGATGCATACCGAATTCGTCAAATGGGCCGACCAGGTCAATGCTGAAAGCGATCGCGGGCAGGAATTCGAAGCGATTCTTGGGTATCACCTCGAGCAGGCCTATCACTATCTTGGCGAACTGGGGCCGATCGATGAGGCCGGCACCGCAATCGGGCGCGACGGTGCGCAAAGGCTGGCTTCAGCGGGCCGGCGCGCCTTTGCACGCGGCGACCTTCGGGCCGCAACGAATCTGTTGCGCCGTGCCTTGGAGCTTGTCAAAGCCAGTGATGTCGACCGGCTGGGCGTAATGCCAGATCTTGGCGAGGTGCTGATCGCAATGGGTGAGTTTGTCGAAGCCAAGTCGGTCCTCGACCAATGTGTTGCGCTCGCTACGAGCATGGCAAACGCTCGCGTTAGCGCAGGATCGCAATTGTTGCTCGTTTTCATGAAGCATTTCACTGGGGAAACGGCCGATTGGATCGAGGAGGCGCAGCGTACTGCGCAGTCACTGATTCCTGTCCTCGAAGCCGAGGAGGCACATAACGAACTCGCGCATGCATGGCGCCTAATGCTTACGACGTACGGCATCGCAGGACGCTACGGTGAGGCGAGCGAAGCAGCCGAGCGCACCGTCTATCACGCGCGACTAGCCGGCAATGAACGCGTGATGGCGCGCGCTGCGGGGTCTCTATCAATCGTTGCACTGCTCGGTCGAACGCCTGTGTCACAGGCGATCGCGCAATGCGAACGGCTGTTGGCCGAGCCGCTGAGCGACCGGCAGGTCGAGTGCGGCGTGAAGTGCAAGCTTGCGCAACTTCGAGCGATGAACGGCGAACTTATCGAGGCACGTGGGCTGTATGGCGAGGCGCGCAGCATCCTGCGCGACCTTGGGTCGGGTGTCTTGAGCGCCGCATGCGGCAGGGACGTTGCCGTGGTCGAGCTGCACGGGGGAGACCTGGCGATGGCAGAACTCGAGCTTCGCGCCGATGTCTCCGACCTCAAGGAGCGCGGAGAGACCTATTACCTGTCCACACTTATCGCCTTACTCGCGCTGATTGTCCGCGACCAAGGGCGCGATACCGAGGCGTTGGAGTTGCTCGAGTGGGCCGAGAAGGCAACCGCAGCGGACGACATCGATGCCCAGGTCCAGTGGCGGTCTATTAAGGCGCCAATCCTCGCTCGCTCGGGGGATGCGGTGCGCGGCGAAACAATGGCGCGGGCGGCCGTCGACATGGCCCTGCAATCCGAGGCGCCGATGCTGCTGGCCGACGCTTACGCGGAACTTGCGGAGGTTCTGGCTATTGCCGGGAAGGGGGAAGCGGCGAGAGCAGAAATGGCACGCGCTATCGACTTGTACCGCGCAAAAGAGAACGTCGTTCTGCTGCGGCGCTGCGAAGTGTGGGCGGCAACGCGCTGAGTCAAGGTGAACTATCAATTCAGAAGCCTGGGTGAGGGCCCAGGGCTTCTGAATTGCAAGGGGCGGCAACTCGCTAGAAGCTCGTCCAGTTGCCGTTCTGCCGGACGAAGAAGACCAATTCGACAACGCCAGCCAGTCCGGCCGTGTAGCCGGGCACCGACTGATTCTTGTAATAGACCCGTTTTGCGACACACGGGTAGGTATCCGGCTGATCCAATCGGGGTGAAACGTTGGTCGTACCAAATCCAGTGCACAGATTGTTATTGACGTTGTTAATCAGCCAGCTAAGCCCACCGTCAATCGAGTACTGGACGATGATCGACTCCGGCCGAACTGGCTTGCCAGTGATTTCGGACGCGGCAAAGCGGAACGTGATAACGAGGTGGCTGGTGGCCGTGCTGGTCGAAAACTCCTCGATCTCCACGCTGGCCTTGCGGCAGGTCTTGAGTTGACCGCTGCTGGCTTCACAGCCGATCGTCAGCGTCGGATCTAGGTCGACCGTCGCCGGCTTGTAGAAGACTGCGGTGAGCGTTGGAATGTCGACCTTCGCAGCGAAAGGATGGTTGCCGGGCGAGGGAACTGCATTGTCCCCAGTCGTTAGGGTCAGGGTTGCAACAGACTTTGGAAGTGCGGTACGCACGAACGTGGGGTTGTTCGTTCCCAGTCCGACTGACGGGCAGAGACTGGGATTGTTCGAGCAACCCAGGGTCGAGGGCTGACCGACCGGATTGTTGCCGCTTTCTCTTTCCGCATAGACGAACCTTGAGTCCAGCTTGACGGAGTAGGTGTTCGCGGCCGATAAATCGCCAGGAGCTTTCGACGGCGACTTGTAGAACACGGTAAACGTGGTTCCGTCGCTGGGAAAGCTCTCGCCGGCTTTCAGCTGCTTGGTGCATGAGAACTCGGTATCACTCCCAATTGTCTTCGTGCAACCCGTGGGAAGGGAATTGCCATCGAGGAAAAGCGGTGCGGTGTAGCCGTATGGATTGGGGGCGCCAGAAACAGAATGGACGACGGACGTCGAGAATGTTGCGGTGACGTTGTTGATCGTATTACCGCCGGTGTTTTGCCACTTGAACGTAAACGCCACGTAGAGCTGGCTATTGCCGCTGAAGGTCACCGTCTCCGACACGCGGTCAATGGTCGGCGTAAGCGCTCCCGCTGCTGCAAACGCGGAAGAGGCGACAAACATCGTCGTCGCAAAAAGAAACCCAAATCTAAAAAAACGCATGGTCGTTACCTCTGTGATTTGCAATCGCGAACCGCATTCCGCGCTGGCTCGATAGCGGAAGTACAGGGACTTTTAGCGCATTCTTTTTGGAATTGCGGCCCCGAAGCTTGGAGAATTAGCGGCGTCGCGTCAACGTCTAAGTCGCGCCGCCGGTCGGTTGTTGTTCAACCCATTGCCGGCTCGCGGCCGCTTTTTGGCGCCTTGGTATGCTCCGCCGTCGCGCGCTACCCGAAAAGCTGTCTGCTTCATGTAAGTGACTACTCGTTCAGTGTCGCTAGGCCTTTGGGGAGATAGATGAGCCGGGTGGCGGCATGGTCAAACTGGTGGGAGTCGTTGTTTCAGAGCCGGGGCATCGCCCGCGGCGACGTTGCCGGCGGCCTCACTGCCGCCGTTGTACTGCTTGCCATCGAGGGTAGCTACGGCCTGATTGCGTACGCCCGCCTCGGGCCGGAGCAGGCACAGCTTGGCTTCGTGCTTGGCGTTTGTACCGCTGCGCTCGCGAGCGCCACGATGTTCGCCGTGGGCGGGCGCGGGCCGCTGCTCAGCGGCTCCAGTGCAGCGCTGGCTCTGCTCGTTCCGGCGCTGATCGGTTCGCTTGTCATTGACCCGCGATTTCTCGCGGCCGATGGCCGACCGGCCATTCCGTTACTTCTGGCGTTCGTGGCGTTTGGAACCGTGCTAGCTGGCATGATGCAAGTGTTGCTCGCTTCGCTCCGACTCGGCGGATTGGTGCGCTACGTGCCGTATCCCGTTCATGCCGGCTACATGAACGGCGTCGCGGTACTGATGGTGATGGCGATGATGCCGCATATCCTTGGCCTGCAGTATGGGCAGAGCGCAGCGAACTGGCGAAGCGCGCAGCCATTGGCGCCGGTGGTTGCGATTACTGCGCTGCTGCTAGCGGTGCGGCCTCCGAGATGGACTCGACGCGTACCAGCGTATTTGACCGGCCTGTTAGCGGCCACCGCGCTGCATCATTTGCTCACGCTCACTCCGATGGCGAGCGCTTTGGGGCCGCTGTTTAACGCACCTCGCTTCGAATGGCCCGGTACCGACGCCGTGGCACCGGTGTTCGAGCACCTTGGCGATGGTTTGCTGCTAGACAAGCTATGGGTGCTGATCGAGTTCGCCGCTGCAATTGCGTTTGTCTCCAGCTTGCAGACCGCGTTGGCGGGTTCCACGATTGATGAAGCGACCCACCAACGCAATGACCGCGGACGAGCGCTGCTGCAACAGGGTATCGCCAACGTCGCCGTTGGCTTTATGGGCGGCTTGCCAAGCGCCGGCGCGGTTGGACGCAGCAAGGTCAGCGTCGACGCTGGCGCGACTACCGGAATGTCGCGGCTATTTTTTGCCATTGGGTTGTTGCTTGCACTGGCGTTTGGTTTGCCGTTGATGAGTTACGTTCCAATGGCCGCAGTGGCTGGCGTTTTTGCGGCGGTCGCTTACACGCTGGTTGATGCGTGGACCCGCAGTGCCACCGGCGTGTTGTGGCGGCAGAGTCTTAGGTGGCGCATGCCCCGCGCACTGGCACAAAGTTACGGTGTAATGCTGCTCGTCGCTGGCATTGCCGTATTCATTTCGTTACCGCTTGCGATCGGCGTCGGCGTGCTCGTTTCGATCTTGATGTTCATCCGCAGCAACAGCAAACCTCCGATCCGTCAGGTCATCCACGCCAACCGGCGCGCGTCACGGAAAGTCCGGCCCGCGGCCGACGCCGAGCTACTGCGAGCGCATGGCCAACGGATCGCGCTACTGGAGCTTGATGGCGCGTTGTTCTTCGGCACCGCCGAGGCGGCTGACGAAGAAATTGAAAAGCTGGTTCATGTCTCGGATCAGATCCTGATCGACTTCGAGCGAGTCAGCGAAGTGGATGCCAGTGGCGCGCGCGTGCTGCTGCAGGCGGCCGACGTGGTGCGGCGTGCGGGCAAGAAGCTGTTATTCGCCGGATTGTCGCCTCGTAACCCCAGCATGCGCATGATTCGCGACATGGATGTGCAGGGGCGGCTGGCCGACGCTCACTTCTTTCCGGACGCTGACCGTGCGCTAGAACACGCCGAGGATCAGTTGCTGGCGACTCTGACGCGCGCGGACCTCGAAGACCGGCCGCTGACACTCGCAGAAGCTCTCTCGGGATCCGGCATCGAGGCCGACGAGGTAGAGGTGCTGGCATCCATGATGACCGAGCGACGGTTTGCAGAGGGTGACGTTGTGTTCCGATACGGTGATCCAGGCGACTCGATGTATATCCTGTTGCAAGGACAGATCGGTATTTGGTTGCCGGCAACGCGCACTGAGGGTGAGGCTCCGCGCGGAAGGAGGCTCATTTCGTTTGCGCCGGGCGTCGTATTCGGCGACATGGGTTTGCTGGCAGGAGTTCCTCGCTCAGCGGATGCGATCGCTGAAAGCGATGCACTTGCGCTAGAACTGAAGCGTGAGCAGTACGAGCAGCTTGTTGCCGACCACCCGACGCTTTTCGGCAAATTGTTGCGGAACATAAGTTTGCTGCTTGCTTCGCGCGTTCGCTCGCTCAGTGACGAATTGCAGGCGTCACACGCCGTCAACTGAAGCTTCGGAGATGAGCAACGGAGAGGGAAAGATACGGCCGCGGCATCGCGATGCGCTTCTGACGCAGCATTTGCACGCGCTGCTGGGTGACGCCGCCCCGCTAGCGCTTCCATTCCTGCAACAGCATCTGCAGTGGATCGAACTGACCGGTGGCGAAGTCCTGATGGAGCAGGGCGCGCCCGGCGACTCCGCCTATCTTTGCATCAGCGGGCGATTGCGCGTTTACGTCCGTGCCGAGGACGGCTCGCAACGAATGGTGCGCGAGATGGCGCGTGGCGAAGTCATCGGCGA
Source organism: uncultured beta proteobacterium (assembly GCA_963710675.1). Classification (GTDB taxonomy): domain Bacteria; phylum Pseudomonadota; class Gammaproteobacteria; order Burkholderiales; family Burkholderiaceae_F; genus JACCZX01. Next base: position 198,347 of record CAVQBE010000019.1, read on the forward strand.
GATGAGTCTCTACACCGGCGAGCCGAGATCCGCCACAGTAGTCGCATTGCGCAATTCGGTGCTGGTGAAACTGGATAAGCTGCACTTCGAACAGTTGATCACGCTTAGCCCGAAGTTATCGACGACATTTACACGGCAGATCATCCGCCGCCTGCAGACCGAACATCAACGTCTGCCGGTTGCGGCGCCTGTGACGGTCGGGCTGCTGCCGATCACGAACGGAATTGCGCTCGATGAGTTCGCGCAGCGATTGGCTCAGCAATTGAAACGCTATGGGCGCGTATGCGTGATTGGCACTTCAGAGATCGATCGCATGCTCGAGGCGCCTGGCATTTCGCTGGACGCCGATGCACGGGCGGAGCGGAGCATCGCACTGGCACTCGATGCGATCGAAGCGGAGCACGACTTCGTGCTGTTGCAGGCGGATTCGAGTGCCAGTGCGTGGACGCGGCGTTGTATCAGTCACAGCGACGAGCTTCTGTTGATCGCTGACGCCGCGCAGCCGCCGGCGGTACATATGGTCGAACAGACCTGCCTCGCAGAACGTCCGGCGCGCAGCGACGCGGCTGAGATCCTCGTCTTGTTGCATCCCGCAGAGCTAACGACGCCAAAGGCGACGCGCCAGTGGCTTGCGCGACGCGCAGTTACCGGGCATGTCCACGTCCGCCTGAGCCTGGAGCGCGACGTTGCGCGTATGGCGCGCCTGCTTGCGCGCAAAGCGGTCGGTCTGGTATTCGCCGGTGGTGGTGCGCGCGGCTTCGCTCACCTTGGTGTGTGGCGCGCGTTGAAGGAGCACGGTGTGGAGATCGACTGCGTCGGCGGCACCAGCATTGGTGCTGTGTTGGCCGCGTTGGTCGCCGCCGATCCGCCCGTTGAAAACGCTATCAACATCTCGCGCAAGGCATTCAGTACCAATCCGACCGGCGATTTCAACTGGTTACCGTTGCTTTCGCTGATCAAGGGACGACGCGTGCGAGCTGCGATTGAGCGATCCATCTCCGAGCTCGTCGGTGCTTCGATCGCTGTCGAAGATTTATGGAAAACATACTTTTGCATCGCGACCAATTACTCGCAGGCGCGTGAGCACCGCATTGTCAGTGGTGATCTCGCGCGGGCACTGTTGGCGAGCATCGCGATTCCGGGAGCACTGCCGCCGGTCGTGCACGACGGCGACCTGCTGTGCGACGGCGGCACTTTCAACAATTTTCCCGTTGATGTGATGCGCGACATGCGCGGCGTCGGCACGGTGCTTGGTGTTGACCTTGGCGCGCGCAATCCGCGCCGTCTCGAGTTCGACGAAATGCCCGGCGCGTGGCAGCTATTACTCGATCGGATGCGACCGCGCAGTAAACGGCGCTACCGCGTGCCGTCGTTGATGGCGTACCTGCTGAACGTGACCATCCTGTACAGCACATCGCGCCAGCAACAGTTGCGTCAGCTGACTGATCTGTACTTCAGTCCACCGCTGCAAAGGGTGGGATTGCTTCAGTGGTCACGCTTTGACCAAATCGTAAAACAAGGGTACGACCACGCGACCGAAGTGCTGACCGGGCTGAGCGATGCGCAGCGTTCCGCGCTTGGGTTGACATTGCCGAGCGCCGAGCATGCGCCGAGTGGCACCAACGCCTAATCTTTAGACGCGAACGACTTTCCCTGGATTCAAAATGTCCAGTGGGTCGAACGAGCGCTTGATGCGTGCCATGAGTTCGAGCGCATCGTCGCCGTGTTCCTCGCGCAGAAAATCCATCTTGTGCATGCCGACACCGTGCTCGCCGGTGCAGGTACCGTCCATGGACAGCGCGCGCGTGACGATCAGCTTGTTCAAGCGCTCAGCCTCCGCGAGTTCTTCGGGTTTCGATGTGTCGGCCAGAATCGCACAGTGAAAGTTCCCGTCGCCGACGTGGCCAAGAATCGGCGCTGGCAAAAAGGACTGCTCGGTGTCTCTAACGGCGCCGGCGATGCACTCCGCGAGGCGCGAGATGGGCACGCACACGTCCGTAGTGAAGCTGCGGCATCCCGGCTTCAGCTGCAGACACGCGAAGTACGCGTTGTGTCGGGCTTCCCAGAGCCGCGTCCTGTCTTCCGGGCGCGTCGCCCATTCGAAAGCCGCAGCACCGTGTTCGCGCGCAATTTCCTCGACCATCGTCGCCTGCTCGGCGACGCTTGCCGCAGAGCCGTGAAATTCGAACAGCAGCAACGGCATTTCCGGCAGTCCGAGCTTGTCGCGCGCGTTGACCGCCTTCACGGTCAGCGCGTCAAGTAGCTCGCAGCGCGCGATCGGAATTCCCATCTGAATCGTTGCGATCGTCGTTCGCACCGCGTCTTCGACGGTTGGAAACGAACACGACGCAGCGGAAACCGCCTCGGGCTGCGGGTAGATCCGCACTGTGACTTCAGTAATCACCCCAAGCGTGCCTTCGCTGCCGACGAAAAGGCGCGTCAGGTCGTAGCCTGCGCTCGACTTCTTGGCCCGCCGGGCGGTGCGAATGACCTTCGCTTCGCCGGTGACGACGGTTAGTGCGACCACGTTCTCGCGCATCGTGCCGTACCGAACGGCGTTGGTGCCCGACGCACCGGTCGCACTCATGCCGCCTATCGTCGCGTCGGCGCCGGGATCGATCGGAAAAAAGAAACCCGTGTCGCGAATCTCCTGATTCAGCTGCTTGCGCGTCACGCCCGCCTGCACGGTCACCGTCAGGTCTTCGGGGTTGATTGCGAGCACCTTGTTCATCTGCGAAAGGTCCACGCTGACACCGCCCTGCAGTGCGAGCAGATGGCCTTCGAGCGATGTGCCGACGCCATAGGGAATCAGCGGCACGCGATGCCGCGAGCACAGACGCATCAGCGCAACGACCTCTTCGGTCGAGTGGGCGAAAACGACAGCGTCCGGTGGCATCGGTGGATACGGCGATTCGTCACGCCCATGGTGCTCGCGCACCGACTCGGCGATGGACAGACGTGCACCGAAAATCGCCTGCAGGCCGTCCATGAATTCGGCGGGCAATGGCTTGCGCAACACATGCGGGGATAAAGGCGCATTCATAATGGCGTCCTTTGTCTGGCTACGGGGCCATTCTATGGGCAACCGACTCTCGCAGATTGCAACCCGCACCGGTGACGATGGCACCACCGGACTCGGCGACGGCACGCGCGTCACCAAGGATCATCTTCGAGTGGCGGCGATGGGCGATGTTGATGAACTCAACTCGAGCATTGGTGTACTGCTGACCGCGGAACTTTCGGATTCAATTCGCAGCGATCTGGCCGCGATCCAGAACGATCTTTTCGATCTCGGCGGCGAGCTTGCCATTCCGGGTTACTCGATGATCAGCGACAAACAGGTGGCTCGGCTCGATGCGCGGCTGGCGCATTACAACGCAGATCTTCCGCGACTGGCCGAATTCATTCTGCCGGGAGGTTCGCCGGCGGCGGCGCTCGCGCACGTGTGTCGTACGGTCTGTCGGCGCGCTGAACGCGCGCTGGTCGCGCTCGGCAAGCATGAGACGATCAACGATGGGCCGCGCCATTATCTGAATCGACTCTCCGATCTGCTGTTTGTGCTTGCGCGTGTGTTGAATCGGGAGGCGGGCGGCACCGACGTTCAGTGGCAGCAACGCAAGAATCAATAGCGAATCCGATGATGAACATCAGAATTCTCGGCGCAATTGTCGGCGCCCTTGTGGTCGGAACCGCGAGCGCTGCTCCAAAGCGCCCGTTGATACCGCTGTATGACGAAGCGACGATTGCCGCCCGCTGCGACAGCGAGCTCGCAAAGGCGCATGCAACCAAAAAGGCGATTGAGGCGAAAAAGGGTAACGACGTCTTTGCCGACTGGAACCGACTATCGATTCAGTATGCCGACTTTGCGTACCCGGTTTACCTGCTGCAAAACGTCGCGCCCGACAAGGCGACGCGCGACGCTGCGCAGAGGTGTCTGGAAAAACTCTTGCCGTTCGAGACGGAATTGGCGCAAAGCGAGCCGTTGTATCGCCGCGTGCTAGCGGTCACGCCGAAGGATGCGATAGATCAGACGTTCAAGCAGGATCTGATCGAAAAGTTTGAAGACGGTGGAGCGACGCTTCCGCCCGACAAGCGCAAACGGGCGAAGGAGATCGCCGATGAGATCGAGCGCCTCGACTTGCAGTTCGGCAAGAACGTCAACGAAGATCCGACGACGGTCGTACTGACGCCGGCGGAAGCCGCAGGAATGCCAGACGCCTGGCTTGCGGCGCGAAAGCGCGATGCAAGCGGCAATCTGGTGCTCGGTCTCGACTCGCCGACGGTCGTGCCGTTCTTGCAGAACGCGACCAGCGAAGCGGCGCGGCGCAAAGTGTGGATGGCGAAGAACCGCGAGGGTGGCGAGCAAAATCTCGCGCTGCTTGATAGAACGTTAAAGCTGCGCTACGAGCTCGCGCAGTTGCACGGCATGCCCGACTATGCAACGTACGCGCTAAAGCGTCGCATGGCGCAGACACCTGCGGCGGTAAACGAATTCTTAGCCAAGGTGCAGGCGGCAGTCGACGAGGTCGAGGCGCGCGAGCTTGCAGAGTTGCGCGCCGACAAGGCAAAGTTCACCGGCACCGACCCGGCTGCGCCGCTGTTTCATCGCTGGGACCTCACGTTCCATCAGGAGCGTGTGCGCCAAGCCCGCTTCAAGATTGATCAGGAAGCATTGCGCGCGTACTTCCCGACGGATAAGAGCATTCAGTTTGCAATAAAGCTGACCGAGCGGCTGTATGGCGTGATGTTTGTCGAGCGCAAGGTGCCCACATGGCATGAGGACGTGCGCTACTTCGACGTATTCGACCAAGCGCCTGCGAAAAGTAATCCCACCAGGCCGGGCGCGTTCGTGGGCGGCGTGTATCTCGATCTGTATCCGCGCGACGGCAAGTACAACCATGCGGCCGCTTTTCCCGTCCGAGCCGGATCGACGCTCGCGCACCGCACGCCGATCTCCGTACTGGTGACTAATTTCAATCGCAAGGGATTGAACCACGACGAGCTCGAAACGCTGTTGCACGAATTCGGCCACGTGTTACACGGGGTTTTATCGAAGACGCGTTACGCCGATCAAAGCGGCACTTCGGTCAAGCGCGACTTTGTCGAAGCCCCGTCGCAGATGTTCGAGGAGTGGGGGCGGCGCGAGGACGCTCTAAAACTGTTTGCGGAGCTCTGCCCCGAGTGTCCGCGCTTGACAGGCGCACAGATCGAACAGCTCGATGCGGCGCGCAAGTATGGGCAGGGCATTCGCTTCTCGCGACAGCGCCAGTACGCGGCTTTCGACATGAAGCTGCACACGGGGGTGCCGCCTGCCGCGATGCCGACCTGGGCCGAAATCGAAAGCAAGACGCGGCTTGGCCACGTTGAAGGGTCGATGTTGCCGGCGAGCTTTGCCCATCTGATGGGCGGGTATGCCGCGGGCTACTACGGTTACATGTGGTCGCAAGTGCTTGCGCTCGACATGCTGTCAGCGTTCGAGGGCAAGCTGATGAATGCCGATGTCGGACGTCGTTATCGCCAGACGATCCTCGCGTCAGGCGGACAGCGCCCGCCGCAGGCGCTGGTTGAAGCGTTTTTAGGGCGCAAGCCAAGCAGCGACGCGTTCTATGCAGAGATCACGGGCCGCCGATGAGCGCAAGACATGAAGCAGCTCGCAGGCAAAGTTGCGATCGTCACGGGTGCGGCCAGCGGATTCGGTGAAGGGATCGCGCGCGCCTACGTCGGGCAGGGTGCGCGCGTTGTTATCGCCGATCTGGACCGCAGCAAAGGCGAAGGTGTCGCAAGCCAGCTCGGTTCCGCCGCGATCGTTCGTGACGTGTGACGTTTCACTGCGGCCCGATATTGATGCGCTGGTGCGAACGTGCGTCGACCGATTCGGTGCGCCGGATATCGTCGTCAACAACGCGGGCACGACGCACACCAACATGCCACTGCTCGATGTAGACGAAGCGACATTCGACAAAGTGTTCGCCGTCAACGTCAAATCGATCTATCACATGGTGCTCGCGGTCGTGCCTTTGATGCGCAAGCGCAAAAGTGGCGTAATCCTGAATGTCGGTTCGACGGCGGGTATTCGTCCGCGGCCAGGCCTGACCTGGTACAACGCCAGCAAGGGTGCGGTGAATCTGCTGTCGAAGTCGCTTGCAGTCGAACTCGGGCCCGATCGAATTCGAGTCAACGCGATCTGTCCGGTGATCGGCGAGACCGGCCTGCTCGAGCAATTCATGGGCATGCCCGATACGCCGGAAAATCGAGCGAAGTTTCTGGCGACCATTCCGCTCGGCCGGATGTGTCGGCCTTCGGATGTTGCGGCGGCGGCTGTGTATTTGGCCAGCGACGCTGCGGAATTTATTTCGGGCGTCGAGTTTCCGGTCGACGGAGCGCGCACCGCTTGAGTCTATGCGGTGCGAGATTTCTTCGATGCTTTGGGTCGAATGCCGCGCCGCTCGAGCGCCTCGCGCAGCATGAATTCAATCTGCGCGTTGACCGAGCGCAGATCGGTTGACGCTAATCGCTCGAGCTCCGCCCACAAAGCCGGGTCGACCCGCAACAGGAACGCCTTTTTCTCCGTGCTCGTCACTCTTGGAACGCTTGGCTTGCGGTTAGCGGCCCGGTGGCTTGCGCTGGCGTATCCAAAGCAGCGTGCCGACGGTTTCAAGAGCGATGCCGACGCCGATCACCGCAAGCGCAGACGTGAAATCAAGCCTGCCAAGCCCAAGCAGCATCGCTCCGATGATGATCAGCAGCGTTCCGGGAATCCACAGCACCAGCGCATTCATCGCCGCGTCGCTTATTGATACAGCGTGCCGGTGTTGATCACCGGCTGCGTATCGTTCTCGGAGCAGAGCACCACCAGCAGGTTCGACACCATCGCGGCCCTGCGCTCGGAATCGAGGTCGACGATGCCGCGCTCGGACAACCCTTTGAGCGCCATCTCGACCATGCTGACCGCGCCGTGCACGATCTTGCTGCGCGCGGCGATGATCGCCTCGGCCTGTTGCCGTCGCAGCATCACCTGCGCGATCTCGGGCGCATAAGCAAGGTGAGTGAGCTTCGCGTCCTCGACCACGATGCCGGCAGGCTCCAGCCGGTCCGCCAGCTCGCGAATCAGCGCAGCGGTGACCTTCGATTGGCTAGCGCGCAAAGTCGGCTCGTCCGAGCCCTCGTGTTCGCCTTCGTCATAGGCATAGCTCGATGCCAGATAACGCACCGACGTTTCGGCCTGCACGCGCACATACTCGTCGTAATCCTCGACATCGAACACGGCCTGCGCAGTGTTGCGCACTCTCCAAACGATCGCGGCAGCGATCTCGATCGGGTTGCCGCGCTTGTCGTTGACCTTAAGCCGCTCGCCGTTCAGGTTGTGCGCACGCAAGCTGATCTTCTGCTTCTTGTAGAACGGATTGGCCCAGCGCAGCCCCTCGGAACGGTCGGTTCCGACATACTCGCCGAACAGCAGCAGGATCGCGGCTTCGTTCGGCTGCAGCATGTACAGCCCTGCAAGCACACAGCGCGCCCAGCAGAATCAGCGCCACGCCTAAAGCGAGCGATACCAGCCCCATCGGCCGTACGACCAGGAAAATGCCGGCCAGCACGAAGGCGATGCCGATCGCAGCCCACACATAGCCGCTTCCGCTCGTCCTTTCGATCTCTTTCGTGATCGGCGCGTTCTGCATGCCCTTCCTCCGTTATCAAAGTGATATCACTTTGATAGAAGAGGACGCGGATTGTCAAGTCAACCGGACGGACGGTCGGCGCTGCCGCGGCAGGAAACTACCGAGTGCACGCCGCCTGCTGTCGTCGGCCGCGCAGCCAGCCGCAGGTGGCGAATTGGTCGTCTAGCTAGTGGCTGGCCTTGGCGGCGCGTCTGTCGCGCACTGCCTTCGCCAGCGAATCAAGCACGCCGACGGTGTCATCCCATCCGATGCAGGCATCGGTGATCGACTGCCCGTAACTGAGCGGCTTGCCGGCGACCAGGTCCTGCCGGCCTGAAAGCAGGTGGCTTTCGATCATCACGCCGATGATGCGCGACTCGCCCGCCGCCAGTTGTTGTCCGATGCTGTCGCACACCTTGATCTGGTTGGCGTGATCCTTCTGACTGTTCGCGTGGCTGGCGTCGATCATCAATCGCTCGGGCAGGCCGGAGGCGCGTAATTCTGCGCACGCAGATGCGACGCTCGCGGCATCGAAGTTGGGCTTTTTCCCGCCGCGCAAGATGATGTGGCAGTCGTCGTTGCCCTTGGTCGACACGATCGCTGAATGGCCGCCCTTGGTCACCGAAAGAAAATGATGCGGCTGTTGCGCGGCCTTGATCGCGTCGGTCGCGATCTTGATGTTGCCGTCGGTGCCGTTCTTGAACCCGACCGGACACGACAGGCCCGATGCGAGCTCGCGATGCACCTGGCTTTCGGTCGTGCGTGCGCCGATCGCGCCCCACGACACAAAATCCGCGATGTACTGCGGCGTGATCATGTCGAGAAATTCGCTGCCGGCGGGCATGCCGGCGACGTTGATGCCCATTAGCAGCTCACGCGCCACGCGCAGTCCGTGGTTGATGCGAAAGCTGCCATCAAGGTCGGGATCGTTGATCAGTCCTTTCCAGCCCACCGTCGTGCGCGGCTTTTCGAAGTAGACGCGCATCACGATTTCGAGCTCCGATTTCAACCGCTCGCGCTCGGCCTGCAACCGGCGCGCATAGTCGAGCGCCGCTTGCGGATCATGGATCGAGCAGGGGCCGATGACGACCACGATGCGGTCGTCCTCGCCGTGCAGGATGCGGTGGATTGACTCGCGCGCTTCGAACACCGTCAACGATGTTTTTTCGTCGCACGGATACTCGCGCAACAGGTGCGAGGGCGGCGCAAGCTCCTTGATTTCCTTGATCCGCAGGTCATCGGTCATGTAGCGCATTGCTCGGGCCTCTATAGATCCGTCCATCGTGCTTCTCTGGGTATCGCTGCAAAAAAAAACCGCCAGGTCTGCCTGGCGGTTTTGGTCGATTCGGTGTGTTCTATGCGCGCCGTTCGACTTGTTCCGCCAGTGGCCGGAAAAAGCCGTAAAAGTAGAAAAAGAAGCGGTGCGCAAAAACGTTCATGCGCGCAAGATACCTGAGCTTCGGGGCTGCGCGGCAAGTCAAACATCGGCCCGAATTACCCACAAATAGCGAGTTACTTGCCAAAACACCGGCGCCGCAAACATCAGGGCGTCGAGCCGCTCGAGCACTCCGCGCGTTAGAACGAGCTCGGAATCCCATTGCTTTGCCCCAAGACTGCGCTTTGACCAGCGACAAGACCACGGTGCCCATGAACCCGCTGACAACGATCAGTGCCGACATGAAGAACGCCTGCCACCACAGAAACGGCGTCATCCACCACAGCGCGGTGCCGATCAGTACGCCCGCTGCGCCGCCAGCCAGCGCACCTTTGGCCGTCTTGTTCACGATTGACCTTCAGCGGGATTCCGCCGAAAAACGTGCTGGCAGATCACCTGCAGCAGATCGGTCAGAAAGAGAATCAGCAGGAAAAACAGCAGCAGCAGCGGCCCGCGATCCTCGTACCCGCGGATCGGCAACGTGGCGATCGCGGGTGCATGGCTGACGCAGTAGACGCTGATCATCAGGCCCCATTGCAACTTTGGCGACGCGCTGCAGATACAGATCGGTGTCCTGCTTGATCGCCATCACGACCGGCATCAGCAGAAACACATAAACCGGAATGAACACGGCGAACAAATTGGCGCGCCCGAATGCGAGCAGCAGGTATTGCGCTGGAATCACCAGGTAGAACGCTACCACCAGCGCCCAGTGATCGGACGGCTTGATCGGCGTCAGCGATACAAACTCGCGCAGCGCAAAAAACGATGCGAGTGCGAACACGACGAGCAGCGCATTCGGCCCGATGACGAAGGCGACCGTGAAAAAGCGCAGCACTGACCACGACGATCGCACGCGCGAGTTGACGATCGCCAGCCGCGTCAGGCGCATCGTGTCCATCGTGCGCGACGCGACCCACTGTCCGGCGCCGGTCGCGACAAGCGACAGAATCGCTAGCGCGCAGAAAATGGCGAGGAACGTTTCGTTAAGCGTCAGACCCATGTCAGGACCGCCGGGCCGCCCAAGGTACTGACGTGCCCCCGCGGGGAGCAGCGAACGAAGTGAGCGTGGGCGCTCATCCTAACCCGATAGCTCCGCAACCGCGTTGCGCGCGCGCTGCAAAAAATCATCCTTGTCTTCGCCGGCTTCAGCTTCAGCGCGCACCGAAGCGCACAGTGCAAATGATCGGCACGGGCAACAATGCACCTTTGGGCATGCTTCGATGCAGGTTCTCGATGTAGACAGGAATCAGCTCGACCGCTGGAAACGCGTGGCAAGGTGATACAGAGCCGGATTTGAATTCGCCGGGCAACGGTTGCGCCGAACGCGTTCCCTCGGGGAAAATGATCAGCGAGAACCCATGCTCGAGACGCGTCGCGCAAGGGTTCGAGCGGGTCGGCATCGGGATCGGCGCGGCTGCGATCGATCATCACGACATTCAGCTCTTCCTTCGCGATCGTGCCTCGAATGCCCGGCTTGTCCCAATAGTCACGTGCCGCGACAGGCCGAGTGTTCGCGCGAAGCGCACTGGGCAGCGCCGCCCACAGCACGATCGTGTCCATGTGGCTGGTGTGATTGGCGAAATAAACGCGCTGCGCAGCGGTTGGCGCCGAACCGACCCAGCGCGGATACGCGCCGACGAGCAAGCGCACCAGCCAGACGATCGGAGGCAGCAACTTCACGCAGCGGGTGACGTTGACGGACGATGCGAAGCGGTTCTAGTCTGGGTCTTGAGATCCACTGATTATCTGCGAGCGAGCGCGTCGAGCAAAGGCGAAGAAGCAGGCAGGGTCATACATCGACGTCGCCGGCGACGCTGCTCTCGGCGGCGTGACGAGTCAGATCTACGTGTTGAGGCGCTGATGGCACCCCGCTTGGAGCGAGTCGATCAATTCACGTGTTCGTCAATGATCGAACAATTTCGGAGCAGTGGTATGCAAGCGTCATGGGCTTCCATGGTCACTGGCCTCGAATTCTGGGCTACCGATGGAGGCCCGCTAACGATTGGCGATGCCTCGGGAAGCATCCATCTCGCGCTGTTCGAACGACTTCACAAGAGTGCCGATCACCGTTGCCTTTACCGCCAGTGCGAGCCAGTCTAGATTGGCACCTCATCTTGCCGAAGTACTGAAGCAATCGATGCAACCGTAGATCACCGGGTGGCATGGTCACTTTACTTCAGCGATCCCGATGGAAATCCTTTAGAACAGGATATGACTACGCTGCACTGGCGACGAGTTCCGGGACCTACAACCCGCATGATGTTGACAACCAGTTGAGATCGCGAAAATGAAACGCTGCCTGTTGGTGCTTTGCGCTTTATCGATTTTCTCAGCGGCTGTACCAGTGTAGGGGCTCGATACGCGCAATTGACGGCGCAGGTCACTGCAGCCGAAGTGGCGTTTGCGAAAACAATGGCAGATCGAGACCATGCGGCATTCTCGAGTTCATTTCGGAAGAAGCGGTGTTCATCGGCAAGGCAAAGCCGGTACGCGGCAAAGCAGCAATCGCCGCTGATTGGAAAAAATTCTATGAGGCGCCGCGCGCGCCATTTTCCTGGAAGCCGGATCTGGTCGAGGTCTTCCGTCGGGCACGCTCGCTTACTCGACCGGCCCGGTCCGAACCCGGAGGGCGTGGTGTTCGCGAGGTTCAACTCGACCTGGCGGCTCGAAGCGCCTGGGGTCTGGCGCGTCGTATTCGATAGCGGCTCGCTGGTTTGTAACTGTCCGAAGCTGTAGCCGAAGCAGTAGAGCGTTTTTACGCGGTGCCGCCGATCGTCAGTCCTTCGATGCGCAACGTCGGCTGCCCGACTCCGACCGGCACGCTCTGCCCATCCTTGCCGCATGTGCCGATACCTGGATCGAGCCCATGTCGTTGCCGATCATCGTCACTTGCGTCAACGCATCAGGGCCGTTTCCGATCAGCGTGGCACCTTTGATCGGCCGAGTGACCTTGCCGTTCTCGATCATGTACGCCTCGGCCATGCTGAACACGAATTTGCCGTTGGTGATGTCGACCTGGCCACCGCCGAAATTGGTGGCGTAGATGCCTCTTGCTGACCGACCGCACGATTTCATCCGGATCTTTGTCGCCAGCAAGCATGTAGGTGTTGGTCATGCGCGGCATTGGCAAATGCGCAAAGGACTCACGGCGGCCGTTGCCGGTCGGGGCAACGTTCATCAACCGTGCGTTCAGCGAATCCTGGATGTAGCCGCGCAGAATTCCGTCTTCGATCATCACGGTGCGCTGGGTCGCATTACCTTCATCGTCGATGCTCAACGATCCGCGCCGGTTTGCAATCGTGCCGTCATCAATAACGGTGACACCCTTGGACGCAACGCGCTGCCCGACTCTTGCCCGCAAAAGCACTCGAGCCCTTGCGATTGAAGTCACCTTCAAGTCCATGCCCGACCGCTTCGTGCAACAAGATTCCGGGCCAGCCGGGACCGAGAACGACCGGCATGATCCCGGCGGGCGCCGGGTCCGCGACGAGATTGATCAGCGCCTGATCAACTGCGCGATCCGCGTATTCGGCAAGGCGCTCTTCAGTGAAGTATGAAAGATCGTGACGGCCGCCGCCGCCATAATGTCCCTGCTCGCGCTTACCGTCTTGCTCGACGATGACATTGACCGACAGGCGCACTAGTGGCCGCACGTCGGCTGCCAGTACGCCATCGCTGCGGGCGACCAGAATCACATCGTAGTCGGCGCCGACGCTTGCCATCACCTGCTTGACCCGCGGATCGCGCGCACGCGCCAGCTGCTCAACCTTCTCCAGCATCCGAACCTTGGCGGCTGCATCGAGCGACGCGACCGGATCGCCATCGCCATAGCGCGCCGACTGCGAACGCACGGCGACGTCTGCGCGACTTTCACCTTGCCGGCTGCCATGTCGCGCGATCGAGCGCGCGGAGATTGCCGCTTCGGTCAACGACTCGAGCGAGATATCGTCCGAATAGGCAAACGCAGTCTTGTCGCCGACAATGGCGCGTACGCCAACGCCCTGCTCGATATCGAAGCTGCCGCTCTTGACGATGCCCTCTTCAAGCGAAAACGACTCGCTGCGCGAATACTGAAAGTACAGATCGGCGTAATCGGTGCGGTGCTCAAAAATGGTCGCCAGTACGCGCTGCAGCTGCGCCTCGTCCAAACCGAACGGGTCGAGCAGCAGCTGCTTGGCGGTGGCAAGGCGGGCGAGGGCGGGGTCGGAGATTTTCATCGAAGTTGCGGCGCAGAATCGGCAATTGTACGGGCGTCAGCTCAGCACCCGGTGCTCCAGGGCAGGCAAAGAAGCACGCGAATCGGCGATCAATTGTGGGTCAATATCGCCGAACACAACCCCTTCGCCTTCCGACCGCTCTGCAACAATTGAGCCCCAGGGGTCAATCAGCATCGTGTGGCCGTACGTGGACCGGCCGTTTTGGTGGCGTCCGCCCTGTGCAGGGGCAAGCACATACGCCAGGTTCTCGATCGCTCGGGCGCGCAGCAGCACTTCCCAATGCGCGCGACCGGTCGTGGCGGTAAAGGCCGAAGGCACAAGGATCAGATCGGGCCGCGGCATTGCGCGGTAAAGCTCCGGAAAGCGCAGGTCGTAACAGATCGACAGTCCGACGCGAAGCCGAACGCCGTCTTCGGTTGCCAGCTTGAAGCTTGACACCTCGTTCCCCGGCGTAATCGTCAGCGCTTCGTCGTAACTCTCCTTGCCTTTGTTGAAGCGGAACAGATGGATCTTGTCGTAGCGCGCGACACGTTCGCCTGCCGGGCCGTAGACGAGCAGCGTGTTCAACACGCGATCATTTTCCGGCGCAACCAGCGGCAACGTGCCGCCAACCAAGCACACACGATGCTGCCGCGCCTGGTTGGCAAGAAAGTCCTGAATCGGTCCGTGGCCGTCGGCTTCCCGGAATGCGACCTTGTCAGTATCGCGCTGGCCCATCAGGCAAAAGTATTCCGGTAGTGCGACTACCTGCGCGCCACCGGCGGCGGCTTGTGCGATCAGTGTCGAAGCCGCGCGCAGGTTCTGGTCGACATCGACTGTCGAAATCATTTGCACACCGGCAACGCGAACTGTGGATTTCATTTGATCGACTCCGCGTCTGCGCCGGGTACTCTGCCGCGGCGGGTGATTGTGGGATCGGTCCAGGTGCCTGCGATGTCGTACTCGAGCGCAAACGCTTTGGACAGCGGGTTGCGCAACACGTATTGAGCGAGAAATGCGCCGAGGCCTAGGACGGGGTTTGCTACGCCTAGTGCAAGAGCGGCGGTACTCGCATCGATCTCGGGCAACACGACCAGGTGCAGTTGCTGCGTTTCGTTGCGAAGGTTAATCGTGCCGGACATCAACGCCGTTGCACTCGCGCCCGTCATCTGGAAGTTGCCGGTGGACATGATGCCTTTCGCGACCGTCGCGTCCGCTCTTATCGATGTGTAAGCGAAGCCTTCCGAAAACGGGCGCCCGACGTCGAATAGCAGAGTGCGGGATAACGACTGCAGCGATAGCAGGCTCAGCAAGCGCGCTGCATTTCCAGTGTCAACTTTCAGGAACCTACCGTCATCAACGCTCAACGTGAGCTTGCCGGACAAAGTTGGATAGTCGATATCCAATGGCGATCCCAGCCACTCAATATCGCCTTCGAGTGCACCGTGACCGGCCGCCATCGCCCCCGGGAAACCAAACCGACCGAGTGTTGCACCCGCATCGCGGGCATCGAACTTGAAGTTCATCTTGGCACGCCGCGCCGTGCCGCATCGGCTGCCGGAGCCCACTCGCCGGTAGCGGAAAACTTCATGTCAGTGTTTGAAATGTCGAAGCGGCTCACTTTCCATGTCGGGGCGCTCGACGCGCCGACGTTCTGCGCGATCAATTCGAGGCGTCCGAGCTTCAGGTCGGAAAACTCGAACTGTTCAGCGGTAATGTCGAGTGCGGGCAATTCCGATTGCGGTGAGTTGAGCACCTCGACGACTTCGCTCTTGCGCGCCGCTGGAATCGACAAGCGCGACAGTCGCGCCGTGATCTGCTCCGGGCTTCCACGCTACATAGCCGGACACGCCGTCCGAAACGATATTCGCGTTAAAACCGCCATCGGCAGCGCGTGATGCGCCAAGCGTCACGTTGCGAAACGTGCGGCCCATCAGCACAAGCTCAGGGGTTCGAACCGCAAACAGATCGATGGCCTGATCCGAAGAAGAGGATGCGGCCGGCGCAGATCCCGCCGCCTTCGGTGCCGCCTGCACCGCCTCCTAGAAAAGCGGACCACGCTTCGACGTCGAGCCGAGGCACGGTAACCAGCACTAACATCCCCATTTCCGGCAGGTTTGCCGGCTCGTTCACTGCGATGACGCCGCGCATAACGCGCAGCTCACCCTGTTCACGGCGACGCTCAATGCGTACCGCGAGCACGCGGCCCGCGGCGACGCGCCACTCGTCACTTTCACCGAGTGGAACGCGCTCGATCCGCAGCGGCATCGATTCCTGCAGCTGTCTTACGCAGCGGTGCCACGCCGTCGATCGCAACGCCAATCAGATCGCTTTCGATCCTGAACTCAGCCGACGGCCTCGGCGTCAACGTTGCAACGTAGCGCGCCTGACCCTGTGAGCGATCCAGTATGTGCTGCACCGGGCCGAGGCTCACAGCGCGCCGAAGTGCAGGGACCGTTGCGATGCCGGTTGCCGTCAGAATCGGCTCGCCGTCGGCGCGCGTACTGGCTTCGATCCTGCTCTGACCGCCAAGAACCAATGCATTCAAGCTGGTATTTCGCACACCGGCCTCGGTGAAGTTAAGCGTGCCCGTGACGCGCGAAAACAGTGGCACATCTGCAAGCTGCACATCGTTGTTGGCGAAGCTCAGCGTGCCGGTCACTTTGCTCTCGGATGCATGCGCTAGCGGGATTGCGAGCCGCAGTTCCAGCTTCGCATTGCCGGTTGATTCTGCGTTTGCCGTCACCCCACCTATCCAGCGCGAAACCGGACTGGTGTTGACGTAGCGCAGCATATCGGCCAGCGGACCTTCTGCAACGCCACGCACATCGAGCGTCGCATTGCGTCCGAAATCGGGAATTCGTGCGACGACGTTGCTGAGCTTCGCGCCGTAAGCGGCAGCCCGATGCGCGGTCACGGTCATCGATCCGCGATCCAGCAGAAGATCTGCGTCAATGTCTTTCAGCAGCGGCCAGACGCTCGGTGTATCAGCGGATCGGTCGCCTTGAGTCGCGCCGGGATGCACGTCAAGCGACGCATCGATGACGTGTGCAGCAATGCGAAACTCCGCGCCGTTTTCGCCTTCGAACGGAAACCGCGCGAGATCACCTTTGATGCGAATCGTGCCGTCGCTAACCCGACCGGAAACCAAAGCATGTTGCAGCCAGTCGAGCGTGGTGTTTCCAGCTGCCAACGGCACGTAACGGTGGGCGGCAGGCGCATGAAGCCGCGCTATGCGCGCGGTCAGATCGAGTCAACCCGGGCCGCCTCTTTCGGCACTTGCGGCGCGATAGGTGCCCGTTGCCTCCAGCTCGATCTCTGCGTTGGACGCAGTCGCTGAGTCGATACGTACTTCCAATGCCGGGTCCGATTTCCATCGCGGCGACGTCGTGAGCTTAGTCAGCTTGACACGCGGGCTCGGCCAATACGCCAGGCAGAATCAGCGTCGCATCAACCGACGCAATTGCACCGAACCGGCGCCATCGGCGATGTCGATGCTTCCGCTCAAGTTTTCAAATCCGGGCAATCCAATCGCGTGCCTGCCACCTTGCGCATCCTGCGGCGCCGCCGGCTGTGCGGCACTTGCCAGCGCTTCGAAGCGCGTTCTAAGCGAAAGCGTCTTCAGCTCAGGTGCAGAGCCAGGCCAGCCTGCGGTGAGGCCAGTCAGCGTGCCAGCAATCGCATGCTTTCTTACCGTCTCGCGCAATTCGGGTTCAAGCGGCACGTGCGCTGCAAACCATGCGAGCGTGTGAATGTCAACTCGATTCGCTTGAACTTGCGTGCGCTCCGGGCTCGAGCCTTTGGCGTGTGTTATGCGCACCTTGAAGTCGAGCAGTGATCATATGCTTTGCAGTAGTTACGAGCGCCAGCCGGTTGGCTTCAAACTCCTGTCCGCCAGTGCCGTCGTCAGTGCCCCAGACGCGTTGCGCAACACGGCCCTGCAATGATTCGAGCGTCAGGGGCTCGAGGTGGTCGG
>CAVQBE010000020.1:0-81960 GCA_963710675.1 uncultured beta proteobacterium
GCTCAAAGCTCTGGTGCCGTGGTCGACAGGCAGCCGGGCAAGGTTGGCATCGCGCAAGCTGTCGATGTCACTGCAACCATCAGTGCGATCGACGCCGCCAAACGTGAGATCACCCTGAAGGGGCCCGATGGCAAGGACACGACCGTTGTCGCGGGCCCAGAAGTCAAGAACTTCAGCCAGCTGAAGGTCGGCGACAAGGTCGATATTCAGTACGTGGAAGCCTTGGTACTCGAACTGAAGAAAGGCGGCGGCTTGCCAGTGGCGCGTACTGACACGGAAACTATGAAGAGCGCCAAACCGGGTGAGACGCCAAGCGCCAAAGGCTCAAGAAAAGTGACGGTTGTCGGCGACGTGATCAACCTTGACCCCGCGACGCAAACTGTGACGCTTAAAGGACCTCAACGCACGGCGGATTTGAAAGTACGGGATAAGAAGCAGTTCGACCTGATTCAAAAAGGTGATCAGATCGAAGCGACTTACACCGAAGCCTTGGCAGTTGCGGTAAAGCCGTCAGCCAAGAAGTAAGTCGTCCGTCGCGCTAGTCGATTGGCCGCAGGCGTATGCGTCTGCGGCCATAGCTGGGTACGCCGCGCGTATGGCGCGATGATCCCGCATCGCCGACTGAGAGATAGCGCGGCGCAGTCTGCTGAGACTCGTAGCGCAACAGGCGCTATGCGATAGTTCGGTGATTTGCTTGGCGCTCTTTTCAGCGGCCGTCGCCGTCATCGGCAGTCGTCTAGAACGTCACACCGATCGACGTTACAACGACCTGATCGCTTGATCCCGGGTTGAACCAGTAGCCACCGAGGGTGACGCTACGCCATGTCAGCTGCGCGAATGGCCCGCGCTGGATGTCGCGATCGCCGCCGTATGCGCGTGTGCGTTGACCGACGACTCCGATGCGCAGCCATTCGACCGGCCGAAATCCCAATTCGCTCCATGCATACCAGTAGCTGCTGGAATGTTCGGCGTTATCGTGAACGTATTCGCCTTCGATGTAGAAGTCGAACTGACGCCAGCCGAGGCTTGCCTCCAGCCCCGGCACGAACGCATGTACCGATCCCCATGCTCCACCGAGCAACGGCGTCAGCTCCCACGTGATGCTGTCACCGCCGGAAAACGTCCAACCGACAAACGCCGAGCGCGCGCCCACCGATTCGTAGTTGTAGCGAGCCTCCAGATGAAGCGGTCCGCGGTCCGCGACCGCGATTGCCGACGTGTAGTTATCGCCGCCTCGCACGAACGTCGGATACGCTGTGATTCCGAATTCCCACGACGGTTTGGAGGCAGGTGACGCACGCCGACCGC
Organism: uncultured beta proteobacterium; assembly: GCA_963710675.1. Classification (GTDB taxonomy): domain Bacteria; phylum Pseudomonadota; class Gammaproteobacteria; order Burkholderiales; family Burkholderiaceae_F; genus JACCZX01. Next base: position 1,309 of record CAVQBE010000020.1, read on the forward strand.
TATGGTCTTCCTCACCGGCGCGTGCCGCCGCTGCCGTGAAAACCGCGAGCACAGCAATCCAGCGCAATGCGGTCTTCATCCGCCGAGTGCGATCACGGCGGTAACGACCGCTGCGCCGAGTCCCGCCATCATCAGTCCGGTTTTCCAGCTGCCGTATCCGGCGTATCGACCTAGCGCGAGGCCGCCGAAGAACAGCATCACCAGCGCGATTGCGCGGGATAACGTCTTGGCTAACCCGATGTCCTCGATGATCAGAAAGGTATGGCAACCGGAAAGGTCGCAGCGACGACGAGCAGGAACACGGCAAGCGCGGCGAGCAGATCCTCCGATTTCAGCTTCGGTCGCTCCGGTGGAGAGGGCAGCGCGACGATTCGCTGACGAATTGACTCGACCTCCGTATCAGTCATAACGCTGGCGAGTGGCTTTGACAGAGCATCCTTAATCAGTGCCCGCGCTGTTTCCGTGTCGGCGGCAACTCGTACCGCGCGGACCAGCGTCAGCGACCTGCCTCGATCGGTGATCGTGCGAACCAGGTACATCACTGCGTCGACCAGGCCCCACGCGAGGTTGCAGCCGAGTGCAGCAGCTAGCAGCTCCCGCACTTCCGTGCGTCCTGAATCTGCGACCGAAACTGCGCCAACAAAGGTAAGCGCCATGAACAGGCCGAATAGCATTTCTGACACACGGTCCACCGGGTTCAGTACCGGATCGCGGGCCGATTCCGCAGCTAAGTTGTTTTCGTTCATTTTGATCGCGTTTGACTCCAGGATGCGTGAGGCAGGAGGTCAAAGTCGTTACGGTAACGGAGAAAGACGTGCCTGATGTCTAATACGGCAAGCCGCCTCGCCAAGTGTTGCAACAAACTACGTGTGTCGGGAAAGGAGAAGCGCCGCCGCTCGGGCAGGGCGATCATCCCCGCCCAAGTCCAGTTTGGGCGAGCGACGCGCGCCTGGATCGCGCCGTCACGGATTGATGGTTCGGTTATGTAGCGATCTTGACCGGAGAAAACGGATGACGACAACAACGGCTAAGGCCTCGCTATGGGACACCTTTGAGCACACGCCCTCGCTCAAGCAAAGGGTGTTCATGCGGTACTTCACCGCAATCCTGGTGGATCTCGTCGTGCTTCTGCTGTTCGCCGAATATTGGGAGCACGTTTACGTCAGCGCGTTCACGATCGCCCTGCTCGCTGCCGTGCTGTTGCAGATCCTGCTGAAGGTGACGATCGTCTGCGAACATAAAGTCGCGGCCTTCTTCAACGCCAGGCCGGGAGGCTTCAATAAATTCATGCGGTACTTCGGTGCCTGGGTGGTGCTATTCGGGTCCAAGTTCGTCATTCTCGAAGCGCTTGTGCTCGCGTTCGGCGACCGCATACGTTTCGGCGGATGGTTCCATGGGATCGTCGCGCTGATCGTGGTCGTGGTCGTGATGCTGGTGGCCGAAGCCGCCATCGTGTGGGGCTATCGACGCCTGGGCAATGCCTGACTACCCTATCTGGGAACCGCAGGCTGTTTCCCAACATGGGCGGCCTGATGCTGACACTCGCATCAGTTGGGCGAAGAGCTACGCAGAAGAGGGAAGCTGATCGATGAATACGTCCTACACGCCTGATACTGAACTCGAAACGCGCTTGTCCAGAAGACTGCTCGATGTCCTGATCCGCGCCGGGTTGATCCTGGCGATGGCTGTGCTGTGCTACCAGATTTTTTCGCCTTTTCTCGCCCTGATGGTATGGGCGCTGATCCTGGCGGTGACGCTTTATCCGGCGCATCAAAAGCTCGCGCGCAGGTTGGGAGGCAAGCAGGGGCTGGCGGCGACAGTGCTGGTGCTGATCGGCCTGGTGGTGATCGGAGTGCCGACGAGTTTGCTGATGTTCGAGCTGGGCGACTCGGTGCACCAGTTTGTCGGCAGCGTGCGCGATCACACGCTGCAGGTTCCCGCGCCCTCGCCTGGCGTTGCCGAGTGGCCGATCGTTGGCAAGAAGGTCCATGGTTTTTGGTCGCAGGCTCATACCGATCTGCCCGCACTGGTGCAGAGCCTGCAGCCAAAGCTCGGTGAGTTGGCTAGAACCGCGCTGGGAATGGTTGCGAGCATCGGCGGCGCGCTGCTGCTGTTTCTGGTCGCCTTCATCATTGCCGGAATCATCATGGCGTTTGGCGAGTCGGGTGCCAGAAGCACGCGCGCGATTTTCGATCGCATCGTTGGCACCGGCCGCGGCGAAGAATTTGCCAAGCTGTCCACAGCGACCATTCGCGCGGTTGCATTAGGGGTGCTCGGCGTGGCCTTTATCCAGGCCATGGTCGTCGGCTTGTTCCTGCTGATCGCCGGCGTTCCGTTTGCGGGAGTGCTGGCATTGATCGTTCTTGTGCTCGGAATCGCGCAGGTTCCGGCGCTGCTGGTCACGTTGCCCGTCATCGTTTATATCTGGATGAGCGGTGAGTACGGCACCGGCGCTGCGGTTACTCACAGCGTGCTGCTGTTCGTTGCCGGCATGCTCGACAACGTACTGAAGCCGCTGCTGCTCGGTCGAGGTGTCGATGCACCGATGGTCGTCATTCTGCTCGGCGCGTTGGGCGGCTTGGCAAGCCACGGTCTGCTGGGAATGTTCGTCGGCGCGACGTTGCTCGCACTGGGCTATCAGATCTTCATGTGGTGGGTCGCTAGCAATCCTGATAAGAAACCGGTGCCCAGGCCGCAGGGGGTTAGCTGAGTCGCATGCCGGTTACCAAGCTGCGAACGCGGGCGGCAGCACTTGCAGGGACAGTTCTCCTAAGCGCCTGCACGACGGTCGGGCCCGACTTCCAGCGACCGCAAGTGCCGGCATGGCTGGCGAATTGGATAGGCGGCTCTCACGAGTCGCTGGCCGCCGATCTGCGAGCCACACGCGGTGGCCAGCTGCAGCAGTGGTGGAGCACGTTTAATGATCCAGTGCTCGAAGCGCCTGGTTGCCGAAGCGCAGCGCGTGAATCCCAACGTGCGGACCGCGGGTCTGCGCATCATGGAAGCACGCGCTCAACTAGGAATTGCGGGCAGCGCGCTTTACCCGCAGGCTCAGCAGGCTACGAGCGATCTGCTGTGGGTCGGAGAGCAAAGGACGGGTGCAAGCGACACCAGCGCTGCGACTTTAAGCGTCGGGTTTCAGATTGGCTGGGAGCTCGACTTCTGGGGCAAGTTCAGACGCGGCATCGAGGCCGCGGATGCCAACTACTTCGCCAGCATTGCGCAATACGATGACTTGCAGGTACTGATGGCCGCGCAGGTGGCGGCCTTCTACACCTCGATTCGCACTTTGGAGGCGCGGCTGGTGATCGCTCGCCAAAACGCGGCGTTACAAAAACGCAGTCTCGAGATCGCCGAGCGGCTGTTCAAGGGAGGCAACGACTCCGAATTGGATGTGCAACAGGCAAAAGCCCAATATCTCGGCACGCTGGCCACCATTCCTCCACTCGAAAGCGCGCTACGGCAGACACAGAACGCGCTAAGCACGTTGCTCGTCCGAGCGCCCGGCCCATTGCCCGAAATGGCCGCAGGCAAGGATGTGATCCCGCAGGCGGAACTCGCTGTCATCGTCGACATGCCGAGCGAGTTGCTGCGGCGTCGCCCCGACGTGAGGGCTGCTGAGTTGCAGTTGGCCGCGCAATCCGCGCTGATCGGCGTGAGCGTGGCTGATCTGTATCCGTCGATATCGCTGTTGGGATCCGTGGGCCTGTCGGCGACGTCGTTGGGCGCGTCCTCGCGGGCGCTGACCTGGGCCGTCGGGCCGAGCCTTGTCTGGAACGTCTTCGACTATGGCCGGCTCTCTAATGCCGTGCTCGTGCAGGATGCGCGATTCCAGCAGCTCTACGAGCAGTATCAAGACGCGGTGCTACGGGCAGCTCGCGAGGTCGATGATGCAGCAGTGGGCTTCGCAAGAACCGGAGAACAGATTGTGCTGCTCGCCGACGCAGTAGCGGCTGCGCAGCGATCGCTCGACATTGCCAATATTCAATATCGCGAAGGGCTCACCGACTTCGAGCGAGTGCTCGATTCGCAGCGAGTGCTTTTCGCTCAACAGGACTTTTTGGTCAGCTCGCGCGGCAGCCTGACGCAGAATTTGATTGCGCTGTACAAAGCGATGGGTGGTGGCTGGGAACAAGGGCGAAGCCGGCCCGTGCTGGATGATGTGACGCGCGAAACGATGAACCAACGCAGCGATTGGAAAGGTGTGCTCGAGGCCCCGCTGCCAGTGCCCGACGCTGACGCTCTGCCAAACTCTTCCGGAACGGCAAAACCATGAGTCAACAATCCACAAAGCAGGACGAGACTCTGCCGCCGATAGTTGTCGAGGCATCGCCACCACGGCCGTCGCCACCGGCAGTCGCCGCCACCGACCACCGCCGGCGTCTCAGCCCAAGCCGGGCAAGGGAAGCCGCATCGGCGCGATCATCGTGCTGCTACTGATCGTCTTCAGCCTCGCTTGGTATTTCGTCTCGGATCGCCTGACACCGTATACCTCGCAAGCCAGGGTCCAGGCGTTCGTCGTACCGATAGCGGCCGAAGTAGCGGGCACGGTGCTGAAGGTGCACGTCAAGAACAACGATGAGGTGCAGCGCGGGCAGCCGCTCTTGGATATCGATCCAACCCAGTACAAGATCGCGCTTGCAGCGCAGCCGTTCGGATTACGAGTCGACGCGCCTTTCGGTCGGTGCGTCGACGGCGTCGGTGGAGTCGGCCAAAGCGGCAGTGCAGGCGGCGATTGCAAATAATGTTTTCGCGCAACAGGATGCGACGCGACTCGAACAGATTTACAAGGAAGATCCGGGCGCGATCTCTCTGCGCCGCGTCGAAAGTGCGCAGTCCAATCGGATCAAGGCCCGCAGTCAGGTTGAAGCGGCGAAGGCGGATCTGAGTCCGTGCGCAAGAGACAGCAGGCGAACGCGGTGAAAACAACGCGCAGCTGCTCAGTGCCCGCGCGGCGATCGAAAAGGCCGAGCTTGATCTGAAGCGCACCGCTGTAGTGGCTCCCGCACGCGGTTCGGTCACCGACCTGCGCATCGATGCCGGGCAATATGCGCAGACCGGCGCGCCTCTGATGACGCTGATCGCCATTCACGACCTGTGGATCAACGCCGACATGACCGAGAACAATCTCGGCAACGTCAAACCTGGTGACGAAGTGGCGATCGTGCTCGACGTGATGCCGGGCGAAATATTGAAGGGACGCGTGCGCAGCGTCGGCACCGGCATCGGTCCCGATAAGCCACCTCAACCCGGCACGTTGCCTGCGGTCGAGAACAGCCGCGATTGGCTGCGGCAGGCGCAGCGCTTCCCGGTAGCCGTCGAGTTCGACCCGTCCGAACGCGAGCGACTGCGTGGAGTGCGCATCGGCGGCCAGGCCGACGTGCTGATCTACACCGGAGATCATCCCGTGATGAACTGGCTGGCGGGGGTCTTCATCAAGGTGATGAGCTACTTCTCGTATCTCTATTGACCATGTCATTGCACCGCGCTGACAAGGCAGTGCTGCGGCTGGCGATCGGCCTCGGTTTCGCAGTCCTGATCGCTTACGGGCTGGCGCTGCCTGCACCGTTCATCGTGTGCCTGCTCACCGTCGTGATGCTGTGCAAGCCCGGCCCGCCGATCCCACTGCTGAAAGGCGTGGTAATCGTGGGTGTCGTCGCCGCGTTGTTGGTGGCCGGCGTGCTGATGGTGCCACTGCTGGAAAACTATGCCGTGGCGGGCGTCATCTTGACCGGCGTAATTCTCTATGCCGTGTTCTTTGCTGGCGCGCGCAAAGCGAGTCCTCTGACATTCATTCTCGTAATCGCCTTCACGATAATTCCGGCGGTCGGAGTGGCCGATCAGGCGCTGGTCACCGCGCTCAGCGAAGCGTTTGCGGTGGGATTAGGCATCGGGGTTCTGGTCGGCGGGTTCTCGCATGCGCTCTTTCCGGACGCGCCTGCTGCAGCCAACATCGCGCCGGCACCGGCCTCAGTCAGTCCGGAAGCAGCAAAGTGGCAGGCCATAAAGGCCACGTTGGTCGTGATGCCCGCATTCGTGCTGACGCTGACGAACCCGGCGTTCTATCTGCCAACCATCATGAAATCGGTGACGCTAGGCCAGCAAGCCACCGCCACCAACGCGGGCTCGGCCGGACGCGAGCTCGTGGGATCTACATTGATGGGAGCATGGATGGCGGTGTTGGTTTGGGGCGGCCTTTCGCTGCAGCCGAACCTGTGGATGCTGATGTTATGGATGGTGGCTGCAGCGCTCTGGGCTGGAGCCAAACTATTCGGAGTCTGGCGCACGTCCTTCACTCCATCGTTCTGGAGCAACGCCCTGATCACGATGCTGATCTTGCTCGGGCCGGCGATTGAAGACGCTGCCGTCGGCAAAGATGTCTACCGCGCTTCTGCTATCCGTGTCGCGCTGTTTGTCGCCGTGGCTATTTACGCGTGGGCGACAGTGTGGGTACTGGAGCGCTGGCGTGCGTCGAGATCCAAAGCGCTGGCCTTCACGCACACCTGAACAGGGGAATCGCACAATGCTGAGGAACCTGATGATCGGTCTGCCGATCATGCTGCTGTGCCTGGCGTTGCAGGCGGCTGTCAGTTTCTGGAGCGTCCGCTACTACATGCGGCGAGTAAAGCATGCACGCTGATCGCGGACTGTTCCCGCACCTGCGGCCGCTGATGGTCGTGATGATCGCCATGGTGCTGGGCACCTTTGTCCAGATCGTGATCTGGGGGGTGTTGTTCCTTTGGCTGGGCGAATTCAAAGAGTTGTATGAGGCTGTCTACCATTCAGCAGTGAACTTCACCTCGCTGGGTTACGGCGACGTGGTGATGAGCGCGCGATGGAAGCTGCTGGGGCCTCTCGAAGCTGCGAATGGGGTTCTGATGTTTGGCATGACGAGCGCCGGCCTGATGGCGATCCTGCAGCAGATGATCAAGGTGCACTTGGGATCCGACTAGTGCGGTACACGCAAGTTGTATGCACGTGTCGCGAAAGGTGAAGCGCTGCTGATCGGTCGGCGCCATCATTCACCAGTTTCTCAAGGCGGAGCTTGGGTCAAATGCAAGCTAAGTTGATCGCTGAGTTCATGGGCACGTTGTGGCTGGTGCTGGGTGGCTGCGGGAGCGCGGTGTTGGCTGCAGCATTTCCAGAAGTCGGGATTGGATTGCTTGGCGTATCGCTTGCGTTTGGATTGACCGTGCTTACGGCCGCGTACGCACTCGGCCCGATTTCAGGTGGTCACTTCAATCCTGCTGTATCGATCGGTCTCTGGGCCGGCGGTCGCTTTCCCGCAGGTCAACTACTGCCGTACATCGTTGCGCAAGTGCTCGGCGCAATTGCGGGCGCGGCCATTCTGTATGCGATCGCCAGCGGCACCGCGACATTCAGTTTGGCATCGGGATTTGCAGCGAACGGCTTCGGTGCACATTCGCCCGGGAAGTACTCGTTGTTCGCGGGTTTGGTAACAGAAGTTGTCATGACTCTGATGTTCCTGGTTGTGATTCTCGGCTCGACGCACCAGCGCGCACCCGTTGGCTTTGCCGGGTTGACAATTGGCTTGGCATTGACGCTGATTCACTTGATCAGCATTCCGGTCACAAATACGTCGGTGAATCCGGCGCGCAGCACCGGGCCAGCAGTGTTTGTTGGTGATTGGGCGTTGGGGCAGCTTTGGTTGTTCTGGGTCGCACCAATCGTCGGTGCGTTGATCGGAGGTTGGCTGTACCGTGCGGTTCTGGAAGGTTGGCGCGAGGAGCCGCCGATTGTCGGCAGACGTTGACCACTTGGTCTGGTGATTGGATAAGGAGAAATAATGAAGCGATCCCGTGGTTTAACTGGCGCGCTCATCGCGGCGTTTTTAGCGATGCCACTGCACACGTGCCGCCCAGGCACCGACTGATCGATGGACGTTTTCGCTGCAGCCATATGTTTGGCTTCCGGGGCTCGATGCGCAACTGCGTTACGGGCCACCGCCGGCGGGTGAGTCGGGCGCGAATGTCTCCATAGATACGGACGGCGTTCTCGACGCGCTTAACTTCTTTGCGATGGTGCAGGGCGAAGCACGCAAAGGTCGATGGTCGATTGTTGGGGACTTCGTTTATGTGGACTTCGGAAAGCAGGACAGCCAGGTACGCAGCGTTGACTTCAACCCTGGGTCGGGGCCGGTGAATGTGACGACGTCGCAGCTGAACTCAGGTACGCAGTCAGAGCTCGACGCAACTGTATTCACATTGGCTGGGGGCTATAACGTGGTGCAGGATCCCACCACCACGCTGGATCTGATCGCAGGCGTTCGCTATGCCAACGTCAAGGCGCGCACGAATTGGAATCTGACGACAGTTGTGACGGGGCCCGCAGGCGCGGCGGCGTTTGCGCGCACCGGCAGCATCGAACGATCGGACGATTTCTTCGACGGCATCATCGGTGCACGCGGCCGCCTGGGATTCGGTAACAGCCCGTGGTTCGTCCCGTATTACATCGACGTCGGCGCTGGCTCCTCCGACCTCACCTGGCAGGGAGCGGTCGGTGTCGGCTACGGATTCAGGTGGGGCGATATTGTGTTTTCGTACAAATACCTCTACTACGATCTGGGCGATAAGTTCGTAGAAGAGCTCAAATTGGGCGGCTTCGCGATAGGTGCGAATTTCAGGTTCTGAGGTTTCTGCGGACCGAGCGGATAGCAGCGTCGAGCACGGTTGTATTGACATCCTGGGAGGGATGGACGCGACGCACTTAGCTGGCGTCGCGCGATGGTGGAGGGTCTATGAAACGTTTTCTGCTCGCGCTTTTTCTTTTACCGACTCTATCGCATGCACAGACCTTGGTTGCAAAGGCGTCGGACGGAGCGAAGTGGCTGATATACGTCGAGACGATTAACGTGGGAGATGCTCTGCAAAATCGCGACCGAGTCGTCAGTGCGCTGGTCGAGAAGCGCGATGAGGCTGGCCGGTCGGCGAATCGGGCTCGTCAATACACGACGGGTTGCTACACGCACGGCGACGGCCTTACGCGGTGGGGCGAAAACGGTCGTGCCGACGAGTGGACGTGGGGCGGCCCCCTCGTTCTCGACATACTTGCTACGCGTATGTGTCAGTATGCCTGGGATCGTGTTGAGCCGGATGCCGGCATCGAATTCCCTCTGAAGCACGCCGTTAGTTACCGCGGAAACACGGCACGCGCCAGCGGACCGACACGAGGTAACGTTGGGCTGTAGCTGCGCATCGCTGCGTTAATCAGTGCGAAGGCTAGGTTCTGGGCCGACATTTCGTCGGCTTTCTCGTTATGCAAACGAAACAGCTGACACTAGCCTGCTTGATTTTCACTTTCGGCTTGGCGGCGACTGCAGCCGCTCAGCAAGCGCCGAGCTCTGCAACTGCGCGCTCTGCTGATGCGCAGCGGCCCAAGATCGGTCTCGTCCTGTCCGGTGGTGGCGCGCGCGGCGCTGCTCATATCGGAGTTCTGAAAGTTCTTGAAGAGCTACAGGTGCCGATCGACTTGATCGTCGGCACCAGCATGGGCTCAATCGTCGGCGCTGCGTACGCGACCGGCCTTTCGGTGGAAGAAATGGAAAAGGTGATCAAGACGATCACCACCGACCGGCTGTTCACCGATAACCCGCCGCGGCAGGACCAGACAATGCGGCGCAAGGACGACGATCTGCGGCCGTACTTCGTGCCCGAGCTCGCAGTGACGCCAGACGGTGTTCTGCTTCCGAAAGGCCTGGTGACCGGCGTTGCGCTTGAAGGCGAGTTGCGGCGATTGGTGCAGGTGACCAGTGCGCGCAGCTTTGATGAGCTGCCGATCCCATTTCGCGCGATCGCCACCGACATCGGCACCGGCGAGATGGTGGTTTTGAAGGAAGGCAGCGTCGTGCAGGCAATTCGTGCGTCGATGTCAGTACCGGGAGCAGTTGCCCCTGTGGAAATGGGGCGCCGCCAACTGGTCGATGGTGGCCTCGTGCGCAATCTCCCGATTGACATCGCGCGCTCAATGGGCGCCGAAATCATCATCGCGGTCAACTTGGGTACGCCGCTGCTGAAGCCCGAGCAAATCACATCGGCGCTGACTGTGTCGGTACAGATGCTGAACATTCTGACCGAGCAGAACGTCGGTCGTTCTTTGGCCGAACTGACACCGCGCGACATTCTGATTCTGCCGGAGCTTGGCGACTATTCCGCAGCGGACTTCGACAATCTTGTGAAGACAGTACCGATCGGCGAAGCCGCCGCGCGCAAGGTCTCCGATCGGCTGCGTGCGTTAGCGTTGCCGCCGGCACAGTATGCGGCGGTGCGTGCAAGGCAGGTGGTGCCGGCGGTCGCTCAAGCGCAGACCATCGATGCGATCCGGGTCGAAGGCGCGCGCGGTGTCAATGAATCGGTTGTACTGCAGGCGATGCAGACGCGCATCGGCCAGCCGCTTGATTCCCAAACGATCGATCTCGACATGCGGCGCATATTCGGCCGTGGCGACTTCGAGACCGTCAACTACGCCCTGGACGAAACCGACGGCAAACGAACGCTCGTCGTGCTGGTCAAGGAAAAGGCACATCGAAATTACGTGCGATTCGGACTCGAGCTCGAAGCTGCGCTTGGGAGGCAGGCTGATTTCAACTTGCTGGCTTCGCATCGGATGAAATGGCTCAATTCGTTTGGTGGTGAATGGCGCAATGATTTGATCCTGGGCCGCGATGTGCTGGTGCAAACCGAGCTGTATCAACCGCTGTCGACACAGCAGTATTTTTTTGTGTCACCCAAGCTGCGGTACACGATCGATCGATTCGATCTGTATGCGGACGATTTGCGCATCGCTGAATATGGTCAAGAAATCGCTGGCGTCGGGGTCGATCTCGGAGTGAACTTCCTGCAGTACGGCGAAGCGCGTGTGGGCGCGTTCGTGGGTCGGCGAAGCTTCGACCTTCGCAGCGGTGGGCTGGTCGTGCTTCCTGGAGACGGCGAAGTGCTTTCGCTGCCAAACAGTGGCCGCCTCGACGTCGGCGCGTTCACATTTTCTGCCACGCTGGATCGACTAGACAGCATCAGCTTCCCCCGCCAGGGCTACTACGCGCGCGCGAACCTCTACGACTCCAGCTCTCTGCTCGGGGCCGAGGAAACGTACACACGCTGGAACGCGGTGCTCAGTGCACCGGTCACGATCGGCCGCCATACGATCGAAGGGCTGATTGCCGGCGGCAACCGGATCGGCAGCAACGAGGTGCCGATCTACGATCAGTTCGAGCTCGGTGGATTTCTCAACTTGTCCGGACTCTCGCGCGCACAGCTACGAAGTGATCGCTTTGTGTTCGGGCGACTGGTGTATCGCAGCCAAGTGGCGAAAATACCGGTGGTCGAGGACGTTTACGTTGGTTTATCGCTTGAAGGTGCGCGCTTGAACCCTGTCATCCCGATCTGGCGCGGCAAGGTCGTATCAGGCGATTTGAACGTGTATGCCGGTTCCGTCTTCATGGGCATCGATTCGCCGCTCGGCCCGCTGTATCTGGGATTTGGTTATGCGAACAGTGACAACAAGGCGGTCTACCTTTTCCTCGGCCGGCCTTAGCGCGTACGCTACTCAATTGATCGGTGCGAAGGAATCAATATGACAGGTCGAAAAGTCATCTTCCAACTCAGTGCAGCGTTGATTGCAGTCTTCTCTTCATCCCAGGTGTTCGCGATCAACGAGCTTTTTCTTGGGCGAGGGCCGCTGGCTCACCTAAAGAAGGAGGACATCGCCATTGCGCGTGCGGAAATCATGAAAACCCTCGACAAGGGCGCGGATGGTCAAACGCAGACGTGGAGTAATCCGACAACCAAAGCCTCTGGAACTATCAAACCGGTCAAGACATTTACTAAGGACGGCATGCGCTGCCGCTCAGCGGAGTTCACGACGTCCGCGGGCGGAGAGCGTGGCGCCAGCACATGGAATGTGTGCCACACCAAAGACGGGTGGAAGATCGCGCAGTAGGTAACGAAACGCCTTAACTTCAGGCCCCATTAGCGAGCAGATCACAGGAGCGTTTACGCGCGTTCTACTCGGTTCGAGTGCATTGACGCTTGTCGCCATTGCCGCCATTGTTGCGGTCGGCGCAGTGTATGCGTCACCACCGCTCGGCTCAGAAGTGTCGGAGCCGCTGCCAATTGTTGGCCAAGCAACGACCTCGGCCTCGAACCAGACCGGCGGCAAACCACCACGCCAGCTCAGTGCGGTAGACAAGTCGTGGACCGGCGACTTCGACGCGATGGTCGAGCGCCGCATGATTCGCGTGCTGATTCCACCCAGCCGCACGCTTTATTACAACGACAAGGGACGCGAACGCGGCCTTACCGCCGAGCTCGTGCGCGATTTCGAGCACTACATCAACCGCAAATACGCCAAGCAGCTCGGCAACCGGCCGATCATTGTCTACATCATTCCGACGACTCGTGACAGGCTGTTGCCGCAGCTGGTCGCCGGCAACGGCGATATCGCTGCCGGTAATCTGACCGCGACCGACGAACGATTGAAGACCGTTGACTTTGTCGCGCCGCGCGACCGCAAGTCCGTCCGCGAGATCATCGTAATGGGCCCGACCGCACCGCAGGTCTCGTCACTCGAAGAGCTGTCCGGCCAGAGAGTTCACGTGAGCCCGGTCAGCAGTTATTTTCAGAGTGTGATCGCGTTGAACGACCGACTGTTGGCGGCCGGCAAGGCACCGGTGAAGATCACCTCGGTGCCGCACGCACTTGAAGATGAAGACAAGCTCGAAATGCTGAACGCAGGGTTTTTCGATTTCATCGTGGTCGACGACTGGAAGGCGAACATCTGGGCTCAGGTGCTGCCCAAAGTAAAAGTGCGCGAGGACCTCGTGCTGCGTGACAATGCGTATACCGGCTGGGCGTATCGGAAGAACAGCCCGCAACTGACAGCAGCGCTGCAAGACTTCTATAAGCACTTCGTCAAAAAGCAGGGTGTGCTCGACGCTCGTGTTGCGCAATTCAACAAGCGGATCAAGCAGATTTCAAACAACACCGGCAGTGTCGAGTTGAAGCGGTTTGAGGAGACCCTCGCGCTCTTCGAGAAGTACGGTACAAAGTACGGCTTCGATCCGCTGATGCTGGCTGCGCAGGGTTATCAGGAATCCACTCTCAATCAGAACGCCAAGGGTCAGGGTGGTGCGATCGGCGTAATGCAGATCACGCCGGCCACCGGAGCCCACTTGAAGGTCGGCGATATCCACCAGATCGAGCCCAACATTCATGGCGGTGCCAAGTACATGGATGAGTTGATGACGCGTTACTTTGCAGATGCCAAGTTCAGCGAGGAAGTCCGTCCGCTATTCGCATTCGCTTCGTACAACGCCGGCCCCGGCAATATTTCCAGAATGCGCAAAGAAGCTGCAAAGCGTGGGCTGGATCCTGACAAGTGGTTCAACAATGTCGAACTGGTGACGGCGGAGAAGCTGGGGATCGAGACCCCCACCTATGTGAGAAACATCTATAAGTACTACGTTGCCTACAAACTGCAGGAAGAAGTGTTGGCGCAGCGAAGGAAGACATCTGAACAATTGATAAGTCCGGCCAAGTGAGTGCCGCCGCTGCCGTTAACAGGTTGCATTTACTGGTCCGAAGCCTGTGGTGCCTGACGCTGATCAGCCTGGCAGCGTGTGCACAGTTGCAGCCCCGAACTGAGTTACCGTTCGAAGCCGCGATGCCTCCCAGTGATAACAGCCCACTCGACCGTATGATTGCGGGCGCAGAAGCCCGGCATCCTGGTCAGTCCGCGTTCCGTCTTTTGGTCGAGGGCACAGAGGCGTTTGTGCTTCGCGTGCGAAGTGCACGCATGGCTGCGCGAAGTCTCGATGTGCAGACCTACATCTGGCAAGCCGACCCGACCGGGATGTATGTGGCGCACACACTGATCGAGGCGGCCGATCGTGGCGTAAAAGTCAGGGTACTCGTCGATGACCTCGACGCGCGCGCGATGAACGCAGGTTTCGCCGCGCTCGCCGCCCATCCGAACATTGAAGTTCGCCTGTTCAATCCTTTTTCATCACGCGCGGGAGTCCTGCGGTTGATTGGCGAAGGGCTGACGAGCTTTGACCGCATTAACCGCAGAATGCACAACAAGACCTGGATTGCCGACAACCGTGTTGCGATCGCCGGCGGCCGCAATCTAGGCGACAAGTACTTTGGCGCGAGCGATCAGGTGAACTTCGTTGATCTTGACTTCGCGATGATCGGTCCTGTCGTGCGCGACGCTTCAGCATCATTCGACAAGTACTGGAACTCGCCATCGGCGTATCCGATCGAATCGCTTGCCGCGGACGCCGTCAATGTCACCGCGCTTGACTCGCTGCGTGCGCGACTCGCGTCGAGCGCACGCGAAACTGAGTTGAGCCGGTACGCCGTCGCGCTTAGGTCCGATGACGCCGTTCAGCGAATAATCAGCGGCGACTGGCCGATGCAGTGGTCTGCCCGTTATTCGTTCGTGTCGGACGATCCGTTGAAAGTCACCCTGCGGGAGCGCCCTGCGGAATACATGGGAGTCGTCGCCGCGCTGTCGCCGTTGATAAAGAACGCTCAGTCAAATCTGACAATCATCTCGCCGTATTTCGTCCCCAGCGGCAGTGCGACGCCGATGCTGGTAGAAGCGGCGCAGTCGGGCAGGTCGGTCCGCGTGCTGACCAATTCGCTTGTCGCCAATGATGTTGCAGCGGTCCACGGCGGTTATTCGCGCTATCGAAAGCCGCTTCTGGCTGGTGGCGTGCAACTGTGGGAGTTGAAGCCTCTGACCGGCGACAAGACAGATTCGAGTATGTTCGGCTCATCGGGCGCCAGTCTCCATACGAAGGCGCTGGTCGTTGATAAGCGCATATTGTTTGTTGGCAGCTACAACCTTGATCCGCGCTCGACATGGCTGAACTGCGAGCAGGGTGTGCTCGTTGAGAGTGACGTGCTGGCGGCGCAGATCGACACGATCTTTGCCGCGCAGGCGTCGGGCCAGCGGTCTTGGAAGGTCACCCTGAATCAAGGTGATCTGACTTGGGGCGATGGCACTGAGAGCTTCGACTCCGATCCGCACGCGTCGGCGGGGCGCCGGTTTCAAGCATGGATTACACGCGTGTTGAACCTGGACGCGCAACTCTGATTTGAACACCGGTAGCGCGTGACGGCAAAGCGACAGCCCTCGCACGCAGCCGGTTATTACTGGGCCGCCAGCTCTCGCAGCCGAAAGCGTTGTAGCTTGCCGGTCTCGGTGCGCGGCAACGCGTCGACGATCTTTATCGTGCGCGGGTACTTGTAGGGTGCGATCGTCTGCTTGACGAACGTCTGCATGTCGGCGCACAGATCTGCGCTACGTGAAAAACCTTCCTTGAGTACGACGAAAGCGGCGACGCGCTGGCCGCGCTCGTCGTCTGCAACGCCGACGACACCACATTCCGCAACCGCGGGATGAAGCAGTAATGCACCTTCCACTTCGGGGCCCGCGACGTTGTACCCCGACGTCACAATCATGTCGTCTGAGCGAGCCTGGTACCGGAAGTAGCCGTCGTCGTCCTGGACGAAAGTGTCGCCGGTCAGGTTCCAGCCATTTCGCACATAGTTGCGCTGACGATCATCGGCGAGATAACGGCAGCCAGTCGGACCTTTAACGGCGAGCTTGCCGGCCGTTCCGCGCGGCACTTCGTTCATCGATTCATCGACGACGCGTGCTCGATAGCCGGGCACCACTTTGCCAATGGCGCCGGCTCGAACTTCCGGCGCGGCCGACGCAATGAAAATATGAATCATCTCAGTCGCGCCGATGCCGTCGATCATCTCGATGCCCGTCACTCGCTTCCATAACTGGCGCGTTGCATCCGGCAATGCTTCGCCGGCCGATACGGTTTTCTTCAAGCTGCTGACATTGAAGGTGCGTGCGCCGTCGGACAGCAGCAACGCCATCTGGCGATACATCGTCGGCGCTGTAAAGCAGATCGTTGCTCGCGTTGATTCAATTGCATCGAGCAATGTCTCGGGCGTCGGCTTTTCGACCAGCACGGTCGACGCGCCGAAGCGCAACGGCATCACGAGCAGCCCGCCGAGGCCGAACGTGAACGCAAGCGGCGGTGTGCCGCAGAAGACATCGTTGCGAGTCGGCTTCAGAACATGCGTTGTAAACGCATCAGCCATCACGAGAATATCCCGATGAAAATGCACGGTACCTTTCGGCTGGCCGGTCGTACCGGACGTGAATGCGATCAGGCACACGTCGTCGCGATGATTCGGGTGCGCGGCGAATTCAATCGGCTTCCGCCGAGCACGTGATTCGAGGGATTCGGTCGCCGAGTCATTGAAGTAGATGACGGTCTTCAAATCCGGTGCGTAGTGCTCGCCGTTCGGATCACGCGTCGCTTCAAGTTCGTGTTTGAGTCGAACGTCGCACAGTGCTGCACCAACCTTGGCCTTGTCGATCATCTGCTTCAGTTCGCGCGCTCGCAGCAGCGGCATCGAGCCCACCGCGATCAAGCCTGCCTTGACTACCGCCAGCCAGCACGCGGCCAGCATCGGTGTGTTTGGCGCGCGCAGCAGCACGCGATTGCCGGGCAACAGCTTCATGTCGTCGATCAGCACATGCGCGATGCGGTTGACCTGCGCCTGCAGCTGCGCATACGTGCATCGACAGCGGCTTGCCATCGATCAAAGCCGTGATCGCCGGGCGCGCACCATAGCCCGCATCGATCTGCCGATCGAGCAGCTCGGTTACACAGTTAATTTGATCCGGATACCGATACTCGGGCCGATCGAACAAAAACTCGGGCCACTCGCTTTTCGGTGGAAGATGGTCGCGTGCGAAGGTATCGGCCACCCGCATGTTCGGCGCTAGCGGCGGCTAATCGATCTTTGCGTTTGAAGCCTTGACGACTTTCGTCCACTTTTCGATTTCGCCGCGAATGAACGCTGCGAATTGATCGGGCGTGTTGCCGCCGGGCTGGGCGCCTTGTGCAACGAAACGCTCACGCACTTCGGGAACGGCAAGCGCCTTCGTTACGTCGGACTGAATCTTGTCGACGATCGCGCGTGAGGTCCCGGCCGGCGCGAAAAGTCCAAACCAGGAGCTCGCGTCGAATCCCTTCAGGTTGGCCGCCTGTTCGATTGTCGGCGTGTCAGGAAGCGCGGGAGAGCGTTCGCGCGATGTCACTGCCAGCGCTTTCAATCGGCCGCTCTTGATATGCGGCAGCGCTGACGGCAGGTTGTCGAACATTACGTTGGTATTGCCCGCGAGCAGGTCGCTCATCGCCGGAGCGGAACCGCGATAAGGCAGATGCACCATATACGTCCCGGTCATTGTCTTGAATAATTCGCCGGTCAGATGAATCGACGTGCCGTTGCCGCTCGACGCCATGTTCAACTTGCCCGGGTTCGCTTTGGCATACGCGATGAATTCGTTGACGCTGCTGGCCGGCACGTTCGGATGGATCACCATCACGTTTGGCACGCCCGCAGCGAGCGTGATCGGCACGAAATCCTTGACCGGGTCGAACGGCATCTTGTTGCCGCTTTGCGCAAAGAGCGCTGCATTGATCGAGTGCGTGCCGACGGTGCCCATCAGCAGCGTGTAACCATCGTTGGCACTCTTTGCCACGGCGTCAGCACCGACGTTGCCGCCTGCACCGGCGCGATTTTCGATGACAACCGGCTGCCCCCACATCTTCTGCAACTCGGCGCCGAGCGAGCGCGCAACGATGTCGGTGGTACCACCGGGCGGAAAGGGCACGATGATGCGCACCGGTTTCGAAGGCCAGCTCTGCGCTTGCGCGGTTAGAGAACAAATAGCGAATGCAGCCGCCGTCAACAAACGCCACACCGAAAAACAATGCATTTCTAGCTCCTGGAAAGTTGTGGGCGAAGTCTGCCTTTGCAGTGGTCGTTCGTCTATGCTGGCTGCAGCATGACAAAGTTCATACTGGCGCTCGATCAAGGAACAACGAGCTCGCGCGCGATCGTATTCGATCGGGGCGGGCGGATCATCTCCACTGCCCAGAAGGAGTTCCGCCAGATTTTTCCGCAACCCGGGTGGGTCGAGCACGACGCCGGTGAAATTTGGTCGACTCAGCTGCAATGCGCACAGACCGCGTTGCGACAGGCCGGCGCAAAAGCACACGAGGTGGCGGCGATCGGTGTGACGAATCAGCGCGAGACCACCGTTATCTGGGATCGCGCGACCGGCACCCCGATTGCAAACGCGATCGTCTGGCAGGACCGCCGCACGGCCGACCGATGCAGAGAGTTTCGCGAGAAGGGTGTCGAGCCCCGTGTCACCGAGAAAACTGGGCTGGTGCTTGATCCGTATTTCTCGGCGACCAAGATGGAGTGGCTACTCGACCACGTGCCGGGAGCGCGCGCACGTGCTCTGCGCGGCGAACTGGCGTTCGGCACGATCGACACGTGGCTGATCTGGAATCTCACGGGCGGCGCCGAGCACGTCACCGATGTCAGCAACGCGTCGCGCACGTTGCTGCTCGACCTTCACTCGCTTGAATGGAGCGACGAGATGCTCGAGCTGTTCAACGTGCCGCGCGCGGTGCTGCCGCGAGTGACTGCGTCGAGCGACGTGATCGGCACCACAACGGCCGCAACTTTTTGGTGAGCCCATCGCGATTGGTGGCAATGCCGGCGATCAACAGGCGGCCACATTCGGCCAGGCTTGCTTCGACATTGGGATGGCTAAGAACACGATCGGCACCGGTGCTTTCATGCTGATGAATGTTGGCGTGCGTCCGCAAGTGTCCAAAAATCGGCTATTGGCAACCGTGGGCTGGCAATTGAGCCAGCTTGAAGACACACGTCTTACATGCTGGAAGGCAGTGTCTTTGTAGCCGGCGCCGTCGTGCAATGGCTGCGCGATGGGCTCGGGTTGTTTGCCCGTTCGGACGATGTCGAAGCGCTTGCGCGACAGGTCGACGATCATGGCGACGTGTTTTTCGTACCCGGGTTTGCCGGGCTCGGTGCGCCGTATTGGGATGCGGAGGCGCGCGGGGCGATCGTTGGACTGACGCGCGGCACGTCAAAGGCGCACATCGCGCGCGCTGCGCTGCAATCGATCGCTTTTCAGTCCGCCGATGTGCTGGCAGCAATGCAGCGCGATGCGCAACAACCGTTGACGGAAGTCCGAGTCGATGGTGGCGCGGCAAAAAACAATTTGCTGTTGCAGTTCCAGGCGGACATCACAGGGGTACCGGTCGTGCGCCCCGAGGTGACCGAAACGACTGCGCTCGGAGCCGCGTACCTCGCTGGATTGGCGACGGCTTTCTGGAGCGGGCTCGAGGAAATTTCCGATCTATGGCGCGCCGAGCGGCGCTTCGAGCCAGCGATGCACGCTTCGCAGCGTGAGGAGCTGATGGCGCGCTGGCACAAGGCAGTGGAGCGCTCCCGATCTTGGGCGTGATTGCGTCGGCAGTGATCGAGCGCGAGCAGTTGCTTGCGCAGTTGCGAGAATCGCGCGAGTGGGATGTCGTCGTTATCGGCGGCGGAGCAACCGGCCTTGGCATTGCAGTCGATGCAGCAGCGCGCGGATTTCGCACCGCGCTGATCGAAGCGCGCGACTTCGCCAGCGGAACTTCAAGCCGCAGCACCAAGCTGATTCATGGCGGCGTGCGCTACCTCGCACAGGGCAACTTAAAGCTCGTGCGCGAGGCGTTGTCCGAGCGTGCGCTGTTGCTGGCTAACGCGCCCGCGCTCGTGCGGCCGCTTAAATTCATTGTTCCGTGCTATCGGCCATTCGAGCGCGAGGTTATGCGCATTGGCCTTGGTATCTACGACGCTCTTGCAGGCAGGCAGGGAATCGGTGATACGCATTGGTTATCACGCGACGAAACGATTAAACAGCTTCCGGGCGTCAAACGGAACGGCCTGCGAGGCGGAGTGGCCTACTGGGATGCGCAATTCGATGATGCGCGCGTAGCGATCGCTCTGATGCGCACGGCGGTGCGGCTCGGGGCCGTTGCAATCAACTACGTTGAAGCCGAAGTGATTAGGAAAACCGGAGACCGTACTAAGTGCGCTGGTCGCCCGCGACACCCAAACCAACGAGCGGTTTGAATTGCGTGCCAAGGTCTTCTTCAACGCCACCGGTGTTTGGGCGGATCAGTTGCGTCGCCTTGCCGACGATTCTGCATCGACTTTAACGACGACCAGCCGCGGCTCGCATATCGTGCTGGCTGGCTCATTCCTGCCCGGTAGCACGGGGATGATGATTCCAAGCACCGCCGATGGCCGCGTCCTGTTCGCCATTCCATGGCATGACCGTCTGATGGTAGGAACGACCGACGTCGCCGCTAACGGTGCTTCCTGGAACCCGCAGGCGTCAGATGCCGAAGTGGAATTCATTCTCGACACAGCGCGCGCTTATCTGCAACAACCACCCGCGACGAGCGACGTCCTTTCAACGTTCGCTGGACTGCGGCCATTGTTCTCGCCGCGCGCAACACGCGCGGCAAAAGCCACCAAGAAAATCTCGCGCGAGCACGCAATCGTGATCGAGCATCAGAATCTCGTCACAGTAATCGGCGGAAAGTGGACGACCTATCGAAAAATGGCGCTCGATGCGCTTGATGAGGCCACAACGATCGGGCTGCTCGTCGAGCGGCCGTGCACGACCGCTGCGTTGAAGCTCGACGTTGACGATTCGATAGAAGCCTCGCTTCGCACAGCGCAGCGTGCCGCACTGCAGGAGCGCGACGATCGCGAGGTCGCAGAGTTCGTGCAACTCGCCGCGCGGTATGAGCAGGCGTGCACAGCCGACGATGTTATTGCGCGTCGGCTTCGGGTCGGATCGCTTGGATCGCAAAGCAGCTGCGCGAATAACACCGCTTGTCAGCGCGGTGCTATCAACGCGATCTGGCTGAAGCGCGCAAAAAAAAGCCACTCGATCGAGTGGCCTTAATCGTAAGAAGTTGTTAAGACTTAGAACAGGTGACGGATACCCATTGTGTACTGCTTGCGATCAACGGCGGTGCTGCCTTGTAGAGCGCCTTCGCCGTCGCTGTCCGAGAAGTTGATGTAGAGGTTGGTCCGGCGCGAGAGCGGATACGCGTACCCAATGGCCCATACGTCGCGCTCAGCCTGACGGTTTGCAACCGATGTTATCGGGCAGGGTCCCGGTTGTTAACGCGCTCAAGCAGACAGCGACAGAATCGCCGTCGCGCTTCTGATAGGAGCCAAGCAGGCTGCCACCGAAGAGCGGAACGGAAACGCCTGCCATCCAGGCATCCGCATCGGCACCGGCGTCGGGCACGAGACCTAGACCGGCGTTAAAGTAGACGTCGTCTTCCTTCGCGTACGCGCCGTGAAGCTTCACGAACTTGAGGTCAAACGTTGCGCCGATCTGCAGCATCTTCTGGTCGCTAGCGCCGGAAGGTATGCGAGGTGTGGCTGCGCTTCCCGCTAACCCTGTATCACTGAAATCGATCTGGTCGTAGGTAATAGCAGCGTAGAACGGACCTGCACCGAAACTGGCGCCGAAGAAAGCGACGCGGTTGTTGTTGCCGGTGCCCGGATTCTCAGCGCCATTGCCGTTGAACGAATAACCCGCGCCGAATTTGAAGCCGCCCCACGTCGGCGACTGATACAGCACCGAATTGTCCAGACGAAAAGCGCCAGCGGTCGTCATGGTCGAACCGAGCGATGAATCGCCCCAGCCGGTCACGAACGGATCGATGTTGCCCCACATATCGAATGAGCCCGTGCCCGAAGAGAAGGTGGCGACACGGCCGGCGACCAACGTACCCCAGCCTCCGGACAGACCACCCCATGCCTGACGGCCGAAGAGGCGGCCGCCTTGTAGCGACTGGCCCGTGCTGACGTCGTATCCGCCTTCGAGCGTGAACACCGCGTTCAGGTTAGGCGACAGCGCCTCGGAACCCCGAATACCAAAACGGCTACCTGACTGATGACCTGAGTTAATTCCCCGGGTCGAGGCTCCGACGTCGGGATCGTTGTATTGAAAGTTGACATCAATGATGCCGTAGAGCGTTACGTTCGACTGTGCGAGCGCAGCGCCTGAGAAAGCACCGAGTATGGCCAGTGCTATCAGATTCTTTTTCATTTAAAGCTCTCCTAGCTGGTGATGGGATTTCTTTTACGCCACGGCCCCGCACGAGCCGCCACGCGATGAATGCACTCCCCTAAGGAAGTTGAACGGATTCTTTCAGAGGAGCCATGACAAGGCAAAGAAACACAGCCAAAACCCCCGAATTTAAGTATTTCGTGTTGCAGTCAGACAACAACAAACTAGGGGCCGTAAATATTGCGTGTAAGACGACCCGACTACCCTCAGCAAATCAAAAACTGTGGCGCATGCCCAATTGAAGGGAACGCGCATCCTCGCCGGCTCCCGTGGTCCATCCGGTCGCATAACCCGCTGCCGAAGGGCTCACCCGAGATTGACCGCTGTTATCCACGAAAGCAGCCACTGCATACAGCTGCGTGCGGCGTGAGAAGTCGTAGAAGTACGCCACGCCGTAATGGTTGGCCTTAGCATCTTGCGTTGCCCAGGCCGAGCGCCCATCGTCCTTGCCGTAGTTGTAGATGCCGTAGAGCGTGCTGTTGCCGAAACGCCACGAAATACCTGCGTGATACGCCTCCGAGTCCGTCGGTCCAGCCAGCCCGCGCATCGTGTCCATGTCAAAGCTATTGATCTGCAGGCCGCCAAGAATCCCCGTAATGGCTGCGAGGCTGCCGCCAGTTGACACGACGATGTTCTGGATGTCCGCAGGCTGCAGGATGGGATTCTCGTTTTCCCGCTTCAAATACTGCGCGTAGAGCCTGACCGGACCAAAACCGACAAAGCCGCCAGCATTGAACATTTCGAGTCCGGTGCGTTTTTGCGGATTGGTACCGGTGTTGAACGGAACCACGTTGTTGCGGTTGTAGCCAACGCCTACCCCCCAGTTGGTCGCGTTGTATTGCAAATTGCCGCCCATGAAATCGTCGCCATTTTGCGGCGCTGTGGCTCGCTCATTGCGCAGCGTTTCCGATCCTCCAAAGCCATACATCAGTGACGCAGTAAATCCACGTAGCTCGATTCGATACTGGACCGAGTTGTTCGCACGGATCGCCGGGTTGGAGAACCCCTGACCGAACTGCAACGCCGTTTGATCACCGATCACGTTGAACTTGTTCAAGATCTCATAAGCCGGGCGTGTACTGCCGGCCAAGGAAAAATCCACCCACCGGTGTGACCAGACCGCCCCATGCCTGACGGTCGAAGAGCGCGCCCACGGCGTTGACGGTCGTGATCGCCTGCAGCAGGGAGTTGTTGACTGCGTTCAAACCGCCGACGACTGTCGGTTGCGCCACCGCCGGAACTTGGACCGCCGGCGGCGTTGTGACAAAAGCTACACCCGGGCACACGGTCGGTGCTGTAGCCGGGGCGCCGTTGGCACGGCACCAGTAAAGCGCACCGTTGTTAGTCACGCTGCCGGTATCAACTTCAATGCGGCTTTCCAAGCGTGAACAGTGCGCGCCAGCCAGGGCTCAGATCTTCAGAGCCGCGGATACCCCAACGCGAGCCGGCCGACATTCCACTCTGCAGGCGGGTGGCAGAAACGCTGCCGACGTCCAGATTTTCGACGCCCACATCGACGATGCCGTACAGCGTCACCGAGCTTTGCGCATAGGCAACCGGAAATGCGCATGCCAGCGCAACCGTCAACAGACTCTTCCGCATTACTGTCTCCTGGCTCTTTATGTTTTTGGTGCTCTGGGCGAGCAAACCGGTGCGAGAATAGCGCTGCCCATCTGCGATTTCGATGCCGTCGATGGCGATGCAATCTATTTCGTGCGATTTACGCAACACTGATGAAGCCGCCGCGATTGAGCCCCGTTGATCAATTGATCACAGCTGCAGACACGGGCGCTGCGAACCCTCGCGGCTGAACCGCAGGCTACCCGCTCCAACCCTGCCAATGCGTTGCCGATGAACAGCGCAACGCCGCTGTCAGAGCGGGAGCGGCGCGAGGCCGCCGCGCTAATGCGGGTCAATCATGTCGGCGAGGTTTGTGCGCAGGCGATGTATGACGCGCAGGCGCTTGCGGCGACTGAGCCGGAATTGCGCGAAAAGTTTGTGCAGCGCCGCGCAGGAGGAGGCCGACCATCTGGCCTGGACGCAGCAACGAATCCAGGAGCTCGGAGGCCGCACCAGTCTGTTAAATCCTTTGTGGTACGCGGGAGCGTTCGCGATCGGCACGGTGGCCGCGAGAATGGGTGACCGTGTGAGCCTTGGCTTTTTGGCCGAAACAGAGCGGCAGGTCGAGCAGCATCTGCAGGGCCATCTAGAACGATTGCCAGCAGCCGATGCGCAGTCACGCGCGATCGTCGAGCAGATGAAACACGAGGAAGGTCAGCATGCTGACGCTGCCGTTGGCAGAGGCGCGGCGACATTGCCGTTTCCGGCGCGCCTGGCTATGCGGCTCGCCGCGCGGCTGATGACGAAGACCGCGCACTACCTGTGAGGCTCAAATTTCCTCGATCTGCACCGAGTGCGTGATCGTGGCGGTTTTGCCCAGCATCGCGGTCGCCGAACAATATTTTTCGTGCGAAAGCTGGGCCGCACGCAGTACCGCTTCGCGATTCAGGGCCGTCCCCCGGACCGTAAATTGCATATCGATCCGAGTGAAAACTTTCGGGTCGGCGGTAGCGCGCTCGGCCGTCAGTTCGAACGGTGCAATCCCGCACCTCGTGCCGTCCGCGCTGCAGGATCAGTACGACGTCGTATGCGGCGCACCC
Source organism: uncultured beta proteobacterium (assembly GCA_963710675.1). GTDB lineage: Bacteria > Pseudomonadota > Gammaproteobacteria > Burkholderiales > Burkholderiaceae_F > JACCZX01. Next base: position 26,046 of record CAVQBE010000020.1, read on the forward strand.
GCCGGTACCGACAAGGACCATTTCCATCGGCCGTGGCGCCAAGATTGCGCCCGCCGCCGTCGGGCGCGCCATCCATGGTCGACCAGGTGGCCGCTTCCGGTTTCAGCGATGAAGCTCATCCCTGTCGCCGCTCCAGCGAACTGAACACTGCAAAGATCTCTCCTTCATTAGTCAATTGCTGCGGCGATGCAACAGGCCTAGCAGGGGCGCTATAGCCCGTCAGTTATGACGTTAAGTGATTGATTATTAGACTTTACTTATCGCGTGACTGTCGCTAATCAAAGTTTCTAATGACCTGCATTTTGCCTTGCGCTGCACCAATCTCATGCGATACTTGCAACTTGTCTCCTCCACCCTATAAGGTGGTTTCGGCCCGGACCCTCCGTCTGGGCCGTTTTTTTACGGCTCCTTGCGTCGCAACCCCTTGAACGAATAGAATTTCGGGTTCTGCTGCGCAAGCACCACGCATTTCGAGCAACTCCAATGAAAACGTTTTCTGCAAAGATCACGAAGTTCGGCGGGACTGGCTTCTTGTTGACGGTAACGACAAAGTCGTAGGTCGCCTTGCGAGCCAGATCGCTCTTCGCCTGCGCGGCAAGCACAAGCCAGAGTACACGCCGCACGTTGATACCGGCGACTACATCGTCGTGGTCAACGCGGCGAAGCTTCGCATGACCGGCAACAAGAGCGAAGACAAGACGTATTACCGGCACAGTGGTTATCCGGGCGGCGTTTACGAAACAAATTTCAAGAAAATGCAGGAACGCTTCCCTGGTCGCGCATTGCATCTGGCAGTGAAGGGGATGCTTCCGAAGGGCCCGCTCGGGTACGCGATGATCAAGAAGTTGAAGATCTACGCTGCCGACGAGCATCCGCACACGGCACAACAGCCCAAGGCTCTCGAAATTTAATGCGAGCAAACTCGATGCGAACGTCTCGACGCGCGCTAACGAACGACTGGTACAGACATGATCGGCAACTACAACTATGGAACCGGACGCCGTAAGAGTTCGGTAGCGCGCGTATTCATGAAGCGTGGCAGCGGCGCAATCGTGATCAACGGCCGCCCGATCGACGAATATTTTCAGCGCGAAACGGGTCGCATGATCGCGCGGCAGCCACTGGCACTGACCAATCACATTGCTACGTTTGACGTCCAGATCAACGTTCATGGCGGCGGCGAATCCGGCCAGGCAGGTGCCGTGCGCCACGGCATCGCGCGCGCCCTGATCGACTACGACGAAACACTAAAGCCTGCGTTATCAAGTGCAGGTCTCGTTACACGGGATGCGCGTGAAGTCGAACGCAAGAAGGTCGGTTTCCGCAAAGCGCGTCGCCGCAAGCAGTTCTCGAAGCGATAGCTCCGGGCGCGCTATCGGCGCGCCTCGACCCTCCTTAAGTAGTCGGCCCCTATTTTGGGGATGCGTGTTTGCGAGACATCCAATCGCGGCACGATATCCGTCGTCGTCGGACCTATACTGCCCACAGAGAAGGATGCGTGGCGCGTCTGCGAAGCTTCTTCTTAGCCGGACGCCAGGCGTGGGTCGGCTGCACAGGAGGTCGGCTTTGCATCAATCTGCCTGCTCAATTAGATGAGACGAAAGCGTTGGTTGCGCAGTAACCCGGCGAACGCGATGAGAGTCGCGGTTCGCAGCGAGCTGCCGTGGCGCGTCAAGGCGATGCTTCTTGTCGCAGCGATGCTGACTATTGCGCTGATCGTGGGTGCTGCGCTGATCGCACTCAGTAGTCGCCCTTCTGTACCGCTGGAGGCGGCGGTGCTATCGGCCGAGGTCGAGCAGGCGCGGGCCGATGCAAAACAGGCGATCGCCGAAAGGGATAGCAAGCTGGCGCTCCTGGTGCAGCTTGAGAACCAGCAACAGATCGATCGTGCGGCGTCAGAGCAGGTGCAAGTGCAGTTAAAAGCCCTCGAAAACGAGAACGCCCGTCTGAAGGAAGACCTCGCATTTTTTGAAAGCTTGCTTCCAACGCCGGCGAATGCGAAGGGCGTCGTCATTCGCAGTTTTCGTCTGCAGGCGCTGAATGATGAGCGTGAGAACGGTAAGCGAGCCGGTTCGAAAAGCGAGTCGAAAACCGGGAGACGAACCACAGGCATTGCGTTATCGGCTGCTGGTTCAGCAAAGTGGGCGCCCCGAGCGCGATTTCGTAGGTGCTGTCTCGCTGACGGTCAGCTTGCAGCAGGGTGGACGTCCATGGATCTTGCAGTTGCCGGATGCCACGATTCCAGACGCCGGCCCGCCGCCTTTGGCATTTCGGCACTATCAGCGCGTCGAGGGGACGTTTGAACTTCCCGAGGGAGCGGTGGTGCGATCGGTGCTCGTGAAGATCCAGTCAAACGGTGAAGTGCGAGCACAGCAAACTTTCACGATGTGAGGTAACGAATGTTCGGAAACAAATCGGCGGCACCGCACACGATCGGCACATTGATCGGCAACGGCACGACGGTCGAAGGAAATCTTTCGTACACCGGAGGGCTGCGAATCGACGGTATGGTCAAAGGTAACGTGCGCTGTGCCACCGGCGACGCGTGCATGGTCGTCGTCAGCGAACTGGGCCACGTCGAAGGCGAAGTGCACGCGGCGCATCTGGTGGTATCGGGCGCATCACGGGTCCGGTGCATGTGACGGAGCTGCTCGAGCTTCAGCCCAAGGCACGCGTCACCGGCGACGTTCACTATCGAGCGATCGAGATCCATCAGGGCGCGGTCGTCGAAGGCCGATCTGATCTATCAGGCGTCCGAGCGGTCAAATAAGGGCCGCGCAACATTGAAATTAGCCGCCGGCGGCGCAATTTCAGAGAACTGAGACGTGGTCGACGCGCCTATAATCTGTGCTGCACTGATTGACGGCAAGCCAGACTGGAGTTGGCAATGAACGCTGATGGTCGAAATGCCGGCACCGTTGGTTTTCACCGACGCTGCGGCGGCCAAGGTCAAGAGCCTGATTGAAGAGGAAGGTAATGCCGACCTGAAACTGCGCGTATTCGTGCAGGGCGGCGGCTGCTCCGGTTTCCAGTACGGCTTTACGTTTGACGAAGTCGTCAACGAAGACGACGCGTCGATGGAAAAAAACGGCGTTACGTTGCTGATCGACTCGATGAGCTACCAGTATCTGGTTGGCGCCGAGATCGATTACAAAGAGGACCTGGAAGGTGCGCAGTTTGTGATCAAGAATCCGAACGCCACAACGACATGCGGTTGCGGCTCATCGTTTTCGGCATAGCGAATTGCGTAAAAGGGAAGGCGCCTGCGGGCGCCTTTTTTATTGCGACATCTGAGCGCTGCCAAGTGCGCGTGCCGGATAAAGCGCTCCGAGAATCCTGGCCACCGCGTGCACCGGTCACGCTCGGTACATTTCCAGGCTGACCGCTGACATGGACGTTCGCGAGCCAGGCGAACGCCAGCGCTTCGACCTGATCGGGCTCGACACCCAACGCTGAACGACGCGATCACGCGCGCGGCGCGCACTCGGCCTCAAGCATGCGGAGCAACGTCGCATTGCGCGCGCCACCGCCGCATATCACGACGTCGCTTGCTTGCGGAAACCAGCTGCTAATGGCGCGCCCGATCGCAACCGCGGTCAGGCGGGTCAACGTCGCTAGTACAGTCGGCAGGATCGAGATCGCGATGGCGCAGCGCTTGCTCGAGCCACACCGGGGAAAAGAGCTCACGTCCACTGCTTTTCGGTGGCGGCTCGGCGAAAAATGGCTCGGCGAGCAACGCATTCGAGCAAGTGCTTGATCGGCTCGGGCGGACGCTGCGATCGCACCGTCACGATCAAACGGCAATCCGAAGTGTCTCTGTGCGCCAAGTGGTCGAGCAGCAGGTTGCCGGGACCGATATCGAATCCGACCACCGTTCCTCTTCGCCGCTGCTTCGGTAAGCCAGTCAGATTGCTGATGCCGCCGACGTTGATCACGGCACGAGGCGAAGCGCCGCTGAACGCTGCAATGTGAAATAGAGACGCGAGCGGGGCGCCATGACCTCCGGCAGCGATGTCGCGGCTTCGGAAGTCGGCGACGACGTCGATGGCCGACAGCTCGGCCAGCAACGCCGGCGCATTCAGTTGCACGCTGAAGCCCAGCTGCGGCCGGTGCCGCACCGTCTGACCATGCGCTCCGATCGCGCGCACCGCCGAGCGCGCCACATCTGCACGTCTGCAGAACATCGTCGACGACACGGCCGCATACAGATGCGCCAGATCGCGCGCGGCGACGCCGCTGCGCTCAATTTCGTCCGGGCCGGAAGCTGCAGAGCGCACGCTAGTGAAGTCGCGCAGCTCGTCTGGGAACGCGCGATATGCGTGTGCCAGCTGACTTTGGCGGCGTCGTGCGAGCAGTCGGCGAGAACGGCGTCGACGCCGTCCAGGCTCGTGCCAGACATCAAACCGATGAAAAGCAAGGCGCGCGTCGGACGCGCGTCGCGTGTTAGCGCGGGCGGTCGAGGGCGATAGCTACGCGGTCCAGCAACGCCAGCTGAGCGCGCAACGGAGCGGCGGTGCAGAGCAAAGTGTTGCAGCTGCGACGCCGCCAGCGGCTCGGCTGCCGGCAGTTCGGCGGTCAGCGGATTGACGTGCTGGTCATGCACTTTCAGCTCGAAGTGCAGATGCGGACCCGGTCGCCCATCCTGTCATGCCGACGGTGCCGACCGAGTCGCCCTGGCCAATCCGTAGACCCTGGCGCAGGCCGGGTGCGACCGACTGCAGATGCGCATACAACGTGGCGTGTTTGCCGTCGTGCCGAATCTCGACCACATTGCCATAGCCGCGCTGCCAGCCGGCAAACGTGACCACGCCTTCGGCAATCGACCGCACGTTAGTGCCGGCGGCGGCGGAATAGTCGACGCCACGATGCGCAGCGTCATAGCCGAAAATCGGATGCGTGCGGCTCGCTACTGAAACCGGAGCTGACGCGTGTGTATTCCAGCGGCGACCGCAGAAATGCCTGCTTCAGGCTGCGTCCGTCGGCAGCATAAAAGCCGCCGTGTTTGCTGCCGTTGGCGAACCAGTATGCCGAGAAGCGCTTGCCGCTATTCTCCAGCTCGACGGCCAACAGGCGACCCGCACGCAGGTATTCGCCGGATGCGTACAGCGATTCGTAAATCACACGAAAACGGGCGCCGCGGCGCAGGTCACGATGAAAATCGATCTCGCTTTCGAGCGCATCGATCATCTGCTGCGCAACGGCATCCGGAACGTCAGCTTCATCGGTCGCGCCGAAAAGCGAAACGCGTACTTCGCCGCCTTGAATTCCACACGGCGCTCAAGCGCCACATCAGCCTCGACCGCGCGAAAGCCGGGTGCAGCTTTCGTCGCTCCGATCGATGCGTCAGAATGCGAGTGGTCGCGAGCGCACCGTCCAGATCGCCTGCGCCGTGTACTTTCAGCCAGCGCAGACGGCCATCCGACGTAATGCTCGCCTGAACAAAGCGGCCGGGCGCCAACCGACAGCGGCCGCGCTGACGCATCGGTCTGCGCAAAGCGCAACGCGGCGGTATCGCTAATGCCGAGCCGGCCGAACAACGCGGCGAGCGTTTCGCCACGCTGCACGCGAGCTTCCCGCAGATGAGTGTCTTCGCGCGCGAGCAGATCCGTGACCTGATCCGCGATCGAAGGCGTCGATACGCTCTCAATCACCGCCTGAGTTTGCGATTGATCGAGCTCGAACGCGGCGGGACGGCCGCTAACGCCGCGAGTGCTGCAGACAGAGGCAGCAGCGAAAACACCGCCGCCAGCTCGATGCGCTTACGCTTTGCCCGCTCTACCTGTTTCCATCGCCGTGACACCAAACGAAAGCCCAGTCGCGTGTCATCTGCAAAAAGTGCAAGTCGTTTGGATAGAATCGACAATGGCATCTACCAAGAAGAAATTTGCTGTAACAAAAAAGCGCACGAACCGGTGCGCTTTTTTATCGAGGGCGCGAGTATAGCCCGGCGAAATCGTAGGCCGCGCCAGCAGCCAGCACCGCAAAGAACCCGCATGCAATCCAAGAGCAAAATTTACACGGTCGGTCCTGAAGCCGAGCGTGCGCTGGCGCTGATCAAGCGCGGCAGCGACGAATTGCTGGTCGAATCCGAGTTCGTGCAAAAGCTTGCGCGGTCGGAAGCGACGGGCAAGCCCTTGCGCTGCAAGCTAGGGCTCGACGCGACTGCGCCCGATCTTCATCTCGGCCATACGGTAGTACTGAACAAACTTCGACAGCTGCAGGATCTCGGTCACACCGTCATTTTCTTGATCGGCGATTTCACCGCGTTGATCGGCGACCCGTCGGGCCGTAACACGACGCGACCGCCTCTGTCGCGTGAACAGATCGAGGAGAACTCGAAGACCTACTTCGATCAGGCGGGGCTCGTTCTCCGGCGCGACAAGACCGAGATTCGATACAACTCGGAATGGTCGGAGCCGCTGGGAGCTGCCGGCATGATCAAGCTCGCCGCGCATTACACACTGGCGCGGTTGCTCGAGCGCGACGATTTCGCGACGCGGTATCGCGACAACACGCCGATTGCGATGCACGAGCTGCTGTATCCGTTGATGCAGGGCTACGACTCGGTCGCGCTCGAGTCCGACATCGAGCTCGGCGGTACCGACCAGCGTTTTAACTTGCTGGTGGGTCGCGAGCTGCAGCGGCACTACGGCCAGGAGCCGCAGTGCATTCTGACGATGCCGCTGCTGGAAGGACTCGATGGCGTCGAGAAGATGTCGAAGAGCAAGAACAATTACATCGGCATCACCGAGCCGGCGTTCGATATGTTTTCAAAAACAATGTCGATCTCCGACGAGCTGATGTGGCGCTGGTACGACCTGCTGTCGATGCGCTCCAACGAAGAGATCGAAGATCTGAAAACAGCAGACTCGCGAAGGACGCAACCCACGCGACGTCAAACGTCTGCTGGCAAAGGAAATCGTCGCGCGGTTTCACTCGGAGCAGGCGGCCGAGACGGCGGCGTTCGAGTTCATGGCGCGCTTCAAGGCAGGCGCGATCCCGAACGATATGCCCGAGGTTACGGTGGCGGAGGCGATAGCGGTGTGGCGATAGCAACGCTACTCAAGCAAGCCGGACTTGCATCATCGACGAGTGAAGCAGTGCGCAGCATCGAGCAGGGCGGAGTTAAGATCGACGGCGAGAAGGTCGAGCGACCGCGCGTTGATCAGTGAAGCGGGAACTTACGTAGTGCAGATTGGCAAGCGTAGGTGGGCGCGCGTGACGGTGGAATAGTGACAGGATGCGGCAGCGGCTGACGCAGCTGCGCCGCCTAATAACGACTCAGGCAGCGCTGCTGCGCCCAACGCTGGCGCGCCGCGACGGCAGTAGCTAAGTGGTTACCAACGCTCCGCGAAAACGCGCTTGAACGTTTCCCTCAGCGGTCTAACTTCTGCATTCTCGAACACTCCGCGTCTGCGCAAGCTCCGCATGCAACTGCGGCAATCGATAGTGTGGAACCGCTGGAAACAGGTGATGCTCCACGTGATAGTTCACATGGTGCGGGAACATGACGAAGCGCGCCAGCGGGCCGACCAGATTCGTACGCGCGGCGGTTAGCGGCGTCGAAAGATCGGTCACCGCACCGTGTTCGCATACTGCGCGCAAGCGCAGGATCGGTTGAATAACGGTCGCGAGCGGCAAGCGTCCAAAGACGAGATACTTGAGCAGGGCGAGCGGTCCGCCTAGCGCAAGCGCGACGAGCGGTGCGCCGACATGAAAAGCGACCACGCCCCAGCGGTCGCGCCGCGCCGCGGTGCGGAGTGCCGCCGATGTGTCGTCGAGCGGGCGCTGCGCCTGCTGCGTATCTCGCGTTGATCGCAGGATTGCCGAAGAAGTACGCGTAGGTCTTGAATGCGGTCAGGCCGCAGATGTCTTTGGCGAGCTTTTTCAGCAGGTAGACCTTGCCCCGTGGGTATCCGCCGTGCAGCGCGATGTCGGGATCGACTTCACCGTACAGATTGTTGTGATGCAGCCGGTGAATGACCCGATAGCTCATCATCGACACGCCGCCGATAGTTCCGACGAAGCGGCCGATCGCGTCGTTGAGCCATCGCGTTCCGTAAAGCCGGTAGTGCGCCGAGTCGTGTGCCAGCACGAACAACGCGTGCTGCTGAATTCCGATCAGGAACACGGCGGGCAGCACGACCCACCACGTGAAGTGCGTCCAGGCGATGCCCAACACGAGCGCGATGGTGCCAAGAGTCGTCGCTACAGCGAACGTCGAACGCCAGGGCGACAGCCGGGTCAAATCGGCCAGCGTTTCCGCCGGCAACAAGCCGGCGTACCTGCGCCGCGTCGGCGAGCACACGGCTTGCCGCCGTGCCCCGCAGGTCGTCACGGAACTCTTCGCCGCGTTCTGCGGTTGCCTCGCTTGTCATGCCCTCGCAACGTTTCTGTCGCCTATGATGACCACCAATATAAGCTTCAGTAGCGGCGCAGGAAAACCGATGAAACTCTCTAGCGATTCACTCGAAGACGGTAAGCCCATTCCGGCTGAGTTCGCGTTTTGCAAGACTGATCCGGCCAAGCATGCAACGCTATCGGAAAACCGAAATCCCCATCTGGCCTGGGATGACGTTCCGCCGGGGACAAAGTCGTTTGCGCTGATTTGTCACGACGTCGATGTTCCCAGCAAGCCCGACGATCTGTTCAAGGAGGATCGGGAAATTCCCGCGTCGTTGCCCCGCGTCGATTTTTATCACTGGGTATTAGTCGATATTCCGCCGACGCAGCGCTTGATCGAAGCAGGGAGCTATTCGAAAGAGGTAAACCGCGCGGCAAGAATGGGCCGGTGGCGCCCAACAACACGCGGCATGGCATGAATGGCTATACCGACTGGTTTGCCAACGACCACGACATGAACGGCGATTATTTCGGCTATGACGGTCCGTGCCCGCCGTGGAACGACTCGATCCTGCATCGCTACGTGTTCACGCTGTACGCGCTCGACATCGCCCGCGTGCCGCTGGAAGGGAAGTTCACCGGCCCGGAAGTGTTGAAGGCGATCGAGGGTCACGTCATGGCGAAGGCGCAGCTGACTGGCACGTACACACTCAATCCGCGGCTGGCCTAGCAGATCGCATGAAGACGAAGTTGCTGCTGATCCGGCACGGCGAGACTGCGTGGAATGCCGAGCACCGCATCCAGGGCCAGCTCGATATCCCGCTATCGCCTCTGGGCATACTGCAGTCGGCGCGTCTGGCCGATTGCCTTGCCAACGAGCCGATTGATGCGGTGTACTCAAGCGGGCAGTCGCGTGCATGGCTGACAGCCGCGCCATTAGCTGCACGGCTCGGTCTGGAGGTCATCGCCGAACCCAGACTTCGCGAGCGATCGTTCGGCGTTTTTGAAGGGCTGACACTGGACGAGATTGCGGCACAGCTACCCAGCCGAGTTCATCAAGTGGCGCGAGCGCGATCTGGGGTGGCGACCCGAAGGCGGCGAAAGCGGGCAGCAGCTGATCGATCGTGTGATGTCCGCAGTGACGGAGATCGGTGCGCGCCATAGCGAGTCAAACCGTCGCTCTTGTATCGCACGGTGGCGTGCTGGATGTCGTTTATCGAGCGGCGCGTGTGCTGCAATGGCATGCGCCACGCGAACATCAGATGCTGAATGCTGCCGTCAATCGACTGACAGTGCTCGCTTCGGAGTCGGCTCCGATATCGCTCTCAATCGACCTGTGGGGCGACGTCGCACACCTGCAGGAGTCGCGCGACGAGTTGCCCGTTTAGTGCGATTTGGGCGACTGGCATAATTTCGACGCCATCCGGGATCCATTGATCCAATTCCGCGTGACTGGCGCCAGGGTGAGAACACCCGGGAAGCGCGGAACGATTTCGCCGTACGCCTGGGCACGATGGCAAGTGATCGACGAAGCGATCGAATTTCACTTGCAGCCTGCGCGAGGACATCATGTTTAATCGAAGCACCCATAGCCTGGAACGGACCGACCCGGACATCTGCGGCGGCGATTGCAAACGAACACCGACGCCAAGAACAGCACATCGAGCTGATTGCGTCTGAAAACTACGCGAGTCCTGCAGTGCTTGCTGCGCAGGGAAGCCAGCTGACCAACAAGTACGCCGAGGGCTATCCCGGAAAACGTTATTACGGCGGCTGCGAATACGTGGACGTTGCCGAAACGCCTCGCGATCGAGCGGCTGAAGAAATTGTTCGCGGTGCCGGGTGTGGAAATATCGGCCAACGTACAGCCGCACTCGGGTGCACAGGCCAACGGAGCCGTGTTTCTAGCGCTGCTTACGCCGGGCGACACGATCATGGGGATGAGCCTCGCCGAAGGGGGTCATCTGACGCATGGCATGCCATTGAACATCAGCGGCAAGTGGTTCAAGGTCATCAGCTACGGCCTCAATGATCGCGAGGAAATCGATTACGACGCATTGCGCGCGTTGGCGCAGCAGCACAAGCCCAAGTTGATCATCGCCGGTGCTTCTGCATATTCGCTGCGAATCGACTTCGAGCGCTTTGCGAGTGTTGCGCGCGAGGTTGGCGCCTACCTGATGGTCGACATGGCGCACTACGCGGGCCTGATTGCCGCAGGCGAGTACCCGAGTCCGATACCGCACGCCGATGTGATTACGTCGACGACGCACAAAACGTTGCGCGGGCCACGCGGAGGCCTGATCCTGATGAAGCCGCATTTGGAAAAGGCGATCAACTCCGCCGTTTTCCCCGGGTTGCAGGGCGGACCGCTGATGCACGTCATCGCGGCAAAGGCCGTTGCGTTCAAAGAGGCGTTATCGCCGGAGTTCAAGTCGTATCAGAAACAGGTGATGATCAACGCGCGCGTGATGGCTGAAACGCTCGTCAAGCGTGGCATGCGGATCGTCTCCGGGCGTACTGAAAGTCATTTGATGCTGGTCGACTTGCGCGCCAAGAACATCACCGGCAAGGATGCCGAAACGCTGCTCGGTGACGTGCACATCACCATCAACAAAAACGCGATTCCGAAGGATCCGCAAAAACCGATGGTGACCAGCGGCATTCGGCTCGGTTCGCCGGCGATCACCACGCGCGGGTTCGGCGAAGCTGAAGCAGCAAAGACCGCCGATCTGATTGCTGACATTCTCGACAAGCCCGGCGACGCGGTAACGATTGATCGCGTCAAGCGCGAAGTCGCGGATCTGACCCAGCGGTTTCCCGTTTATGGGTAGCTCGTGAAGTGTCCGTTTTGTCAGTACGCCGATACGCAGGTCATCGATTCCCGCGCGTCGGACGAAGGCGCGACGATCAGGCGCCGTCGCAAGTGTCTATCGTGCGAAAAGCGCTTCACGACTTACGAGCGCGTTGAGCTCGCAATGCCAACCATCATCAAGCGCGGTGGCGGGCGCGCAGACTACGACCGCGACAAGCTTCGGGCTTCGATGCAGTTATCGATGCGCAAGCGACCGGTGCCGCGTGAAGCCGTCGATGAAGCGATCGCGCGCATTGAAGACAAGCTGCTGTCGTCCGCACAGCGCGAGCTGAAAAGCGAAAAGATTGGCGAGCTGGTGATGCGGGAGTTAAGGCGTCTCGACAAGGTGGCCTACATTCGTTTTGCATCGGTGTATCGCAGTTTCGAGGACGTTGATGAATTCGCCGAGGTGGTGCGCGAAGTGCGGCCGATAAAAACCGTAAAACGTGCGAAGCGACGGTAAAGCGCCGACGTAGTCATTCGATGTTGTAAGCGGCCTACGCGGCGGCCCGTTTGTTTTAGATGCCGTCCTCGTAGGACGCGGCTGCGTACACTTTGCGCGATGTACTCGGAGTCGGACCGCGAATTTATGCTGCGCGCGCTAGCGCTTGCGCAGCGCTCGGCGTTCCACGCCACACCGAATCCGCGTGTCGGCTGCGTCATCGTCCGCGACGCAAGGGTCCTCGGCGAGGGCTTTACGCAGCCTCCCGGCTCGAACCACGCGGAAGTCGAGGCAATTTTGGATTCGCGTCGCAATGGACATGATGTACGGGGTTCGACCGTTTACGTTTCCCTTGAGCCTTGCAGCCACTTTGGGCGGACGCCTCCGTGCGCGACGGCTTTATCAGAAGCCAAAGTGGCGCGGGTTATCGCCGCCGTCGAGGACCCTAATCCGGTCGTGTCCGGCCGCGGCCTGGAGATGTTGCGCAATGGCGGCGTCGACGTTCGCTGCGGCTTGCTGGAACAGGAAGCCGCCGAAGTCAACGCGGGTTTTTTCTCGCGCATGACGCGCGGACGGCCATGGGTGCGCTTAAAGATCGCCGCCAGTCTTGATGGCAAGACCGCGCTTGCCAGTGGCGCTGTCTCAATGGATCACTGCCGAGGATGCGCGCCGCGACGGACACGCATGGCGCGCCAGAGCCTGTGCAGTGCTAACAGGCATAGGTACCGTCCAGGCAGATAACCCGCAGCTGAACGTCAGACTTGTGGAAACAAAGCGCCAACCGTTGCGCGTGCTGATCGACAGCCGGCTCGAAGTCGACCCCGCCGCGCACATTTTCGATGGCGAAGGCTCCGTGTTGGTCGCATGTGCGGTGAAGAAACCGGCGCTCGAAGCTGCACTAGCGCAGCGCGGGGCCGAGAGTCATTTACTTGCCGGGTGAGCGCAGCAAGGTCGATCTACAGGCACTGATGAAGGCGCTTGCCGGCCGCAGCATCAACGAGGTCCACGTCGAAGCAGGGTTCAAACTTAATGGTTCGCTGATGGGTGCAGGACTCGCTGACGAGCTGCTGGTCTACCTCGCGCCGAGTTTGCTAGGTGAAGCTCAGGGTATGGTGCATCTGCCAGCGCTGTCGGATCTTGCACAAGCGCAGAAGCTGAAATTCATCGAAGCTGCACAGATTGGTGAAGACATTCGTATTCTTGCGCGCGTGATTCACTGATGTTCACGGGAATCGTCGCCGGTGTTGGCCGCATCGTAGAGGTCCAGCGCCTGTCTGTTGATGGAGGAGTTCGACTCACGATCGATGCGCGCGACGTGTCCGGGTTCGGGGTCGAGGTTGGCGACAGTGTCGCGATCGCGGGCGCCTGCATGACAGCGATTCGTGTTGACGGCGGCGTGTTTGCTGTCGACACCTCGAAGGAAAGCCTGGCGCGAACCGCGGGCCTCGATGCACCGGGCGAAGGTCAATATCGAAACTGCCGTTCGGGTCGGCGACTCGCTTGGGGGCCATCTGGTGGCTGGGCATGTCGATGGCGTGGGCGAGGTCGTGTCCATGACACAAGTGCACGAGTCCTGGCAATTAGTTGTGCGTGCGCCTGCGCAGTTATCGAAATATTTCGCTTACAAAGGTTCAGTCGCGATCGACGGGGTGAGTCTGACGGTCAATCACGTGCTCGACGGCCCCCAAGGCTGTGAGTTTTCGGTCAACGTCATTCCTCATACGCATCGAGTCACGACGTTGCGCTCGTTACGTCCTGGAGCTCGCGTCAATATCGAAGTCGACCTGATCGCGCGATATGTCGAGCGCATGCTGTCGCTTCAAGTCCGGTGAAACCGCCAAAGTCACAACCGCTCGTCCGCGCCTTGCTGGGCGGCCGCTCGGGTGCGATTTGACGGTTCCACTGGACTCGGAACCGCTTAAACTCCGCAGCCCGATCCGCGCAGCTTACGAAACGCCCACGCCATGCTGTCAGCCGTCCCTAGCCCTTCCAAACCGCCAGCACGCCTTGCAACCACCAGCGAACTTATCGAAGAGATTCGCCGCGGCCATATCGTCGTGTTGGTTGACGACGAGGATCGCGAAAATGAGGGCGATCTTATCTTTGCGGCCGACTTCGTCACGCCAGAGAAAATCAATTTCCTCGCGAAAAATGGGCGCGGATTGATTTGCATGCCGATTACAGCTGAGCACGCAGAGCAACTGCAGTTGACACCGATGACGGCTAACAACCGTACCGTGCACGGGACCAACTTCACCGTCGCGATTGAGGCGGCCGACGGGATCAGCACTGGTATTTCTGCCGCTGATCGCGCGCACACCATTCGTGTTGCAACACGACCGCATGCCAAGCCATCCGACCTGGTTCAACCCGGCCACGTCTTTCCGCTGGTTGCCGCGCCCGGTGGTGTACTGATGCGAGCCGGCCATACAGAAGCGTGCTGTGATCTGGCCCGATTGGCTGGTTTGAATCCGGCGGCTGTGCTGTGCGAAGTGATGAATGACGACGGCACGATGGCGCGCTTGCCCGACTTGCTGCCGTTTGCGGCTGCGCATGGCTTGCGCATTGGCACGATCGCCGATCTGATTCGTTATCGCGCCGCTAACGAGTCGCTGGTCGAACGGGTCTGCACGCGGTCTGTGACGACGCCAGTGGGTGAATTCGAACTGATCGCATACCGCGACCAGCCGAGCGGCGCTGCCCACCTCGCGCTGGTTCATGGCACGTTGACGCCGGAGCGTGAAGCGCTGGTGCGTGTTCACGAACCGCTATCGGTCCTCGACTTGCTTGATGTGCAAGCTTCGACACATGCATGGCCGCTGCAAAAGCGCTCGAGCGGATCAGACATAGTGAAGGCGGCGTGCTCGTGATGCTGAATTGTGGTGAGGCATCCGAGCAACTGTTTGCAAGACTCGACGCCATCACAAGTGGTGCTGCAGAGGCGGCGCGGTCCACAACGCTGGATTTGCGAACTTACGGGGTCGGGGCGCAGATTCTGCGCGATCTTGGCGTGCGTCGCATGAGGCTTCTTGCCAAACCCCGCAAGATGCCTTCGATGGCGGGCTTCGGACTGCAGGTCGCCGGTTATCTCGAAGACTAACCGCCGAAATATTGAAGCGAGAACCGACGACGCATGGCAAAGGACTTCATTGCACCTGACTTCGACGGCGACGATCTGCGTATCGGTCTGGTACAGGCGCGCTTTAACGAATGGGCGGGTCGCGCGTTGGCCGAGGCGTGCATCAACGAATTGATCACGCTCGGCGTCGACGAAGACGACATCACGCACATCACAGTGCCCGGCTCGCTGGAAATTCCGCTTGCGCTCGCCAAACTCGCGGCGACGGATGACTTCGATGCGTTGATTGCGCTCGGTTGCGTGATTCGTGGTGACACGTATCACTTCGAGGTGGTCGCCAATGAGTCAGCGCGCGGCGTAGCCAGTGTTGCTCTCGAATATGGGCTGCCGATTGCCAATGCCATTTTGACTACCGATACCGATGAGCAGGCACGCGCGCGCGTCGGTGAAAAAGGACGCGACGCGGCACGAACGGCAGTTGAAATGGCGAACTTGCTGTGGGCGCTGGACGAAGACGGCGCCTCCGCGGCCACCAGCGAAGAGTAATTCACTTGCAGCCGTCACGCCCGCCCGGCGGCTCAGCTCGGGCAACCAAGGGAAGCAGCCGAAGCGCACGGCGCCGCGCGCGAGAGCTTGCGCTACAAGGGCTTTATCAATGGCTGCTCGCCGGCCGCGATGCTGTAACGATCGAAGAGCAGCCGCTTGACGATGGCGAGGCGCAGGCCGGAGCGGATGTCGCGCACTATCGGGAGTTGCTAACTGGCGCGATCGAGCACGCTGCAGACTTGCGCGCGCGATTCGTTCCGCATCTCGACCGAGATGTCAAAGCCCTTTCGCCCGTTGAGCATGCGATTTTGCTGATCGCAACGTATGAGTTGCAGCATCGGCTCGAAATTCCTTATCGCGTCGTGATCAACGAAGCGGTTGAGTTGGCTAAGAGCTTCGGCGGAACCGACGGCTTTCGGTACGTCAATGGAGTGCTCGACAAGGTTGCCGCAGCGGTGCGTGAAACCGAGGTTGCTGCACGAGGCTGATTTGAGTTCGCGCGAGACCTGCTTCGGACATCTCGTTCGGTGAATTTGAGCTGATCGAACGATTTTTCAGGCGATAAAACCGGGTCCGATGGTTACGTCGCTCTTGGCGTTGGCGACGACTGCGCGCTTCTCAGTAGCCGGCCGGGCGAGCAATGGGCGGTGTCGACCGATACCTTGATCGAAGGAGTGCATTTTCTTTCGGACGTCGATCCGGCTGCGCTCGGGCACAAATCACTCGCCGTCAATCTTTCGGATCTTGCGGCGTGCGGAGCGACTCCGCGCTGCTTCTTTCTGGCGATCGCGATACCGCGAGTCGATGAGGCATGGCTCGCCGAGTTCAGTCGCGGGTTGCTACGCGCTGGCCGATGGCGCATCGCTGCGTGCTGGCGGGCGGTGACACGACCCGCTCTCCGAGCGGTATAGCCGATCACGATGACTGCGATGGGGACAGTACCGCTGGGTCGGTGCGCTGTTGCGGTCGGGCGCGCGCGCGGGCGACGACATCTGGGTGTCGGGCCAACTCGGCGATGCCGCGCTGGGGTTGGCGTTTCGCCGCGGCGAGATCGAGTTGCCGGCAGCGGACGCAAGACAGGTGGTGGCCCGCCTGGAGCGGCCGACGCCGCGCGTAAGTCTGGGCGCGCGGTTGATCGGCATCGCCAGCAGCGCGATCGACATCTCGGATGGCCTGGTTGGTGATCTGCGTCACGTTTTGCGTGGCGTCAGGCGTTGGCGCGGTTGTCGACTGGGAGCGCGTGCCGCGTTCGCCGGTACTTCAGCGGCAGCCGATGCATGTGCAGCATCGTTGCGCGCTTGCGCGGTGGCGACGATTACGAACTGTTGTTTACGGCGCCGTCAAATCGACGGGAAGAGGTCGTCGCGGCGGCGGAAGCGACGCCAATTACCCGCATCGGAGTGGTCACCGCGACCGCCGATCTAGCGGTGCTGGACGAGCACGGGGCGCCGGTAGACACTGGTAAGCGGTGCCTTACGATCATTTTGTGCAGTGATAACAAACACCGGGCACGCTGGAGGCTTCGTTGCTGACCGTATGAGCGACACCGCGCAAACCATTGAGCGGCTGGCACATCGGCTTGGGTCAGCGCTGCGCGCGCAGCATCTGACGCTGGCAACAGCCGAATCGTGCACCGCCGGGGGTGTTGCCTACGCCATCACGATCGTGCCGGGCTCGAGCGCCTGGTACGACCGCGGTTTCATTACCTACTCGAATGAAGCGAAGATGCAGATGCTGGGCGTGTCTTCTGCGTATCTGCGCGACTTTGGCGCGGTCAGCGAGCCGGTGGCGCGCGCGATGGCGCTCGGAGCGTTGTCGCACGGCGCCCATGTGTCGCTCGCGGTGACCGGCATTGCAGGGCCGGACGGCGGCTCAGTCAACAAGCCTGTGGGTACCGTGTGTTTCGCGTGGGCGATCCGCCGCGATTCGTCAAGCGCGCCGTGGGTCAAAACCCAAACCGAGCACATTGCCGGCGATCGCAACGCCGTACGCACCAGAAGCATTGTCGTTGCGCTGCGAAACCTTGATCGGACTGCTCGAGCAGCGAGAGGACATTTGAGCGCAGGACTGTTTCAGCGGGTTCGTGCAGCAAACGCGACGCGCCAACGGCATCGATATTCATTTGCGGCATCGGTGGCAGCGGGCCGCCGCTGCTGCTCTTGCATGGCTTTCCGCAGACGCACGTGATCTGGCACAAAGTCGCGCCTGCAGCTCGCCAAGCGTTACACGCTGGTGATGCCTGATTTGCGCGGCTACGGTGATTCGGAAAAGCCGCCGAGCGCAGCGGACCACGCCCCGTACTCGAAACGCACGATGGCGCTCGACGCGGTGGAGCTGATGCGCTCGCTGGGGTTCGAGCGCTTCTTCGTCTGCGGTCACGATCGCGGTGGACGCGTTGCACATCGGCTCGCGGTCGATCATCCGCAGTGTGTGTCGCGCTTGATGGTGCTCGACATTTCGCCGACGCTGGCGATGTACGAGCGCACGACGATGGATTTTGCGACGCTTTACTACCACTGGTTCTTTCTGATTCAACCCGAGCCACTGCCTGAAACATTGATTGGCGCTGATCCGCGGTTCTATCTGCGCAACAAGCTCGGCGGATGGGGATCCGCAGGCACTGGATTGTTCGATCCTCGCGCTTTGGCCGAGTATGAGCGATGCTTTACAGCGGCGGCGATCCACGCAATGTGCGAGGACTATCGCGCTGCTGCGTCGATCGACCTCGAGCACGACCGGGCTGACCTGAAGGCAGACAAGCGTATCGAGTGCCCGTCTGTGTGCTATGGGGCGAGCGCGGCGTCGTGAACAAGCTGTTTACGCCGATCGAAGACTGGCAGGCTCGATCGCGCACCACCGTAACCGGTGGTACCACGCCGACCGGCCACTACATCCCGGAGGAGTCGCCCGATTTATTGAGCGCGCGGATGCAAGCGTTCTTTGCGAATTGATTTTGTAGACTTGCTGATGCGTCGCTTCGTGCCGCTATCGGTCAACGGAAGTATCCACACAACTGCACTGCAACAGCCGGCCTCGTTGCCGCTGAACTCGCGCAACGCTCTTCATCGCGTGCTGCCCCCTCCGCGCAACTGTTCGCGCCTCCTCTCCACTGTTCCAAGTGACTGCCATGCCCATTGAAGCTTTGATTCTGCTCGGCCTGATCGCACTGAACGGCGTCTTTGCGATGTCTGAAATCGCATTGGTGACCGCGCGGCGTGCACGACTGCAACTGCTGGTGGAGGAAGGTGACGGCGGTGCCGCTGCGGCAATGGCGCTGAATACCGAGCCGACGCGGTTTCTATCCACGATCCAGGTGGGCATCACTTCGATTGGCATCACCAGTGGCATCGTGGGCGAGGCTGCGTTCGCGCAACCTTTGAGCCACTGGTTGATCGAGCTTGGCGTCAAGCCAGGTAATGCCAGTCTTGGCGCCACGGTGCTGGTGGTCGTCGTCATTACATACGTCTCGATCGTCATCGGCGAACTGGTACCAAAGCGCCTGGGACAAATCTGGCCGGAAGCGATAGCACGCACTGTTGCACGACCCATCGGTTGGTTGGCGACCGCGGCGCGGCCGTTCGTGCGGTTGTTGTCGTCATCGACCGATCTACTGCTGAAGCTGTTCGGTACGCATGGCCGGCGGGCGACGTCGGTGACCGAGGAGGAGATTCACGCACTGATTCAGGAAGGGTCCGATCACGGCGTGATTGACGAGCAGGAGCGCGCGATGGTTCGCAATGTGTTCCGTCTCGATGACCGGCAGATTGCATCTTTGATGACACCGCGGTCGGACATTGTGTACATCGATCTCGAAGATTCGCCGGCAGACAATCTGAACAAGGTATTGGAGTCGCAGCGCTCGCGCTTTCCTGTGTGCCGCGGCGGCCTGCGCGATGTCGTCGGGATCATCAGCGCAAGCAGCTTGTTGCAGCAAACCATTCGAGGCCAGGCGCCGGACTTCTCGAAAGGCCTAGCGGCAGCGGCATATGTGCCCGAGTCGTTGACCGGCATGGAATTACTCGAAACGTTTCGCTCGTCGACCTCTCATATGGCACTGGTCGTCGACGAATATGGCGAAATTCAGGGTCTGGTGACATTGCAGGACTTGCTCGAAGCAATCACCGGAGAATTCAAAACGCCCAGCGTTGACGATGCGTGGGCAGTGCTGCGGCACGACGGCTCGTGGCTACTCGATGGATTGATTCCGCTTCCCGAACTTAAGGATCGTCTGGGGTTTGCCGCGGCACCCGAAGAAGAACTTGGCCGCTACAACACGTTGAGTGGCATGGTGATGCTACTGCTGGGGCGCGTGCCGCATACCGGGGATGTGGCGGAGTGGCAGGGTTGGAGATTCGAGATTGTAGATATGGACAAGCACCGCATTGATAAGGTGCTGGCCTCGCGCTTGCCCGAGAAGTCGCGTGTTGAGCACGAGCCAAAGGACGCAGCGACGAATCCTCCGCGCTGATCGTACTAAGCGCCTGCTACGCGGTGGCGAATCGATAGCGATTGATTTCGTCGCGCGCGACCTGCGCTGCGCGGCGCGCGGCAACGGCGAAATCTTCTCCGCCCGAGGCATAAATGATTGCGCGTGACGAGTTGACGACGATACCGGCGCCGTCGGCTGTCTGGCCTGCCTTGACGCTTGCCTCCACATCGCCGCCCTGCGCGCCTATGCCGGGCACCAACAGCGGCATCTCGCCGACGAGCGCTCGTACGCGAGCCAGTTCGCGAGGATAGGTCGCGCCCACCACCAATCCGATTTGTCCGCCGCGATTCCAGTCGTTTGCAAGCCGCGCGACGCGCTCGTACAACCGCTCGCCTTCCACTGTCAGCATCTGCAGGTCATCGCCACCGGCGTTACTGGTTCGGCACAGAAGGAAAACACCACGATCGCCGTAAGCGAGATAAGGTTCGATCGAATCGAAGCCGAGATAAGGCGACAACGTCACCGCATGTGCGTTGTAACGATCAAAAACTTCGCGCGCGTAATGCTGTGCGGTCGACGCCATATCGCCGCGCTTCGCGTCGAGAATGACCGGGACGGCAGGGTGGCGCTCTCGGATGTAGGTTGACAAGGCGTTTTAACGAATCTTCGGCTCCCGCCGATGCGAAGTACGCGATCTGCGGCTTGAATGCACATGCGAAATCGGCAGTTGCGTCGACGATCGACTTGCAGAACTCGAATATCGAATCATCGATGCGCTGAAGATGCTCCGGAAAACGCGCGGGGTCCGGATCCAGTCCCACACACAGCAGCGTGTCAGCAGCTCTCCACCTGGCCTTCAGCATCTCGACGAACTTCATGCACCCTCCGCGCGCGATTTTACAGAGAGGTCAACGCCGCGCTGGTGCTAGCCTCGACCGATGTCTGCAACGAAACTTTCTGCGCGTGACTTGACGCTGCTGGTTCTGTTGACCCTTTTCTGGGGTCTCAACTGGCCTGTGATGAAAATTGGCGTGGCAGAGCTGCCGCCTCTTTACTTCCGCACCCTCTGCATTGCCGGCGGGCTTGTTGTCATCTGGTGCTGGGCGCGCGTGATGCGCATACCAATGGCTGTACCTGCCGGTGCGTGGCCGCTGGTGCTGAAGCTTGCACTACCGAATCTGATCGTCTGGCACCTGCTCGCGATCATCGCAATAAAGATGCTGCCTTCCGGCCGCGCCGCGATCCTCGGTTACACGATGCCGGTATGGGCGGTTGTCATCGGAGTGATCGTCTTCAATGAAAAGCCGTTGCGCCGGCATTGGTGGGGCGTACTGGCAGCTTTTGTGGGAACGCTGTTACTGCTGTCGTCCGAGTTCACAGCGCTGGCTGGCGCTCCACTGGGTACGGTCCTGATGCTGGTCGCCGCGGCATCGTGGGGCTACGGAACTCATCTGATGCGGCGAAACCTGACCAACATGCCGATCATTGCGTTGACTTTCTGGATGCTGACATGACCCTGGTGGTGATGTTCGTCGGATCGATCGTGTTCGAGATGCCGCGCTGGCGAAGGCCCGACGCCGCCGAATGGGCGTCGATCGTTTACAACATGGTGTTGGCGATCGCGTTCTGTCATGTCGTATGGTCGATGCTCGCCCGCAAGCTTCCGCCCGCTGCGAGCGGATTGTCGGTAATGATGATTCCGGTGATTGGCGTGTTCTCTGGCATGGTGATGCTTGGAGAGCGGCCCTTCTGGCAGGACTACGCGGCGCTCATCTTGATTCTTGTGGCGCTATCGTCCGTGTTCCTGACGCCCGACGGACAAGGTGCGTTAGTCGGATGTTCGCTTAGTTCGCCGGCGTGTCTAAACAATTCGACGCGCTCGGGCGTTGGTGGATGCGTCGACAGGTAGGTCGGCCAGTCGCTCTTCGGTGCCCCGCTTTTCGTGGGCGTTCTGCATGCGCTCGAACAGCGTTGCCAACGATCCTGTCGATATACCGTTTGCTCGCAGCAGGTCGACTGCGTACAGATCGGCTTCACGCTCCATTTCGCGCGAATAGTCGAGGTCGATCAGTAGCGCCGGCAAGCGCCGCCAGTACCGTGCTGACGTCACCAAATAGCACCGCCGCCGCTGCGCCGACTGCCGCGCTGGCAAACAGCCGGCGCATCAGGTGCCGCTGTTCGATATGCCCAAGCTCGTGCGCGAGCACACCGATGACCGCGTCGTCGTCCGGCGCGAGCTCGACCAGCTCGTCGGTGACATAGATCACACCTCCGGGCAACGCAAGCGCGTTGGGTCCGATCTTCGACGCACGAAAGCGGATCGCATAGTCTCTTCCGTCCTGTGGCGCAATCGGCATCAAAGCGGTCGATCAACGCATCGCGCTTTTCCTGCGACAGCTGGGTCGTCGAGAAAACGCGCTTTTCGAGAAACGCGGTGGCTTCTCGGCCCAGCCTTTGCTTCCCAAGCCAGCGGCACCCTGACGGCGGCGTACTCGGCAACGACAGGCAACACCCACCGATACACAACAAACAGAAACGCAACCAGCGCCAGCACCGCGAATGACCGCGCCACGCCACCGGTTCTGCCACGCAACAACCAACGAATCGCGATGCCCGGAGTCGCCAGAATTTGCGAGAACGCCGCGTTGTCCGCAATCTCGCAAAATGCTCCGTCGGCGAAACGTAACGATCCTCGGAGCGTGCATCAGCGGCTCCGAAACGCGAAGCTGTGACAGGGCTTCGCGCCGTGCTACTTCGATCGCCGGCGATGTCAAGATCGTCGTTGTTGACCGACAGCCGCACAGCGTGCGCCGCGTGAGCTGCGCCCGTCAAAGTAGCGCGCGTCGACCGAGTTCACAAACCAATATCGAAGTCGAACAGATCGGCTGCGCCTTCGCCCGTGGCGGCGACATCTCTGGCCGCGGCACCGCTCAGGAACTGATCCATGCCGCTCGCGGTGACGCGCCGTGACTGATTCAAGCCGATACTTAAGACTGCGAATGACGGCAAACGGGGTAAACAATCCGAGCGTCACGATAAGCAAGATGATGTTGACCAAGTAAATCCGCGCCATCGGCCAGCACGCGCGCGTCGCTGACGAAAGCTGACCTCGCCCACCGTCGTGTGATTCCAAATGCGGTTTTGTATCAGCACGACGAAGGCCGACAAACAGCAGAAGATATGCGGCATACGATCCGATGATCAGCGCCGAGTATTCCGACACCGAAAACGCCTGCCCCTTTGTTGTGAAGTGAACAGGCCAGCGCTAGCGAGAAATCCTATCGCTGCGAAGGCCAGCCCGATGGCCAGCATTACTCGCGAACAAAATCCCATAGACCGCATAGAAGTGCCCTGCGGTGGCAGTGAACCGCGCTTCGGCGGAACCCAATAAAGCATTGTTGTGCTGATAGCGTTTGAATCGGTAGTGCAGATACGGCAACACAACGAAGTAGATCAGCAGTGCTGATCCGAGGACAGCGCGAGGACCACATCGGCGGCTCGCCAGCGTCTTCTTCGGCATAAACGCCGAGCAGTACAAACGGCACGAGGAAAAACATCAGCGGCGCCGCAATCAGATAGATTTCGCGCAGCCCACCGACAAACTGAAAGTGAATGCCCCGATAACTCGAGTAGCGTGCCCTGAAACGCAGCGATTGGCGGATCAGCCAGGGAAATATCGCGGCCAGGACGACCAGTGTGATGACGCCCGCAATTAACGACAGACTGGAAGCTGAAGTTGTAGGCGATCAGCAGCACCAGCGCGATCAGCCGCCCTTTCAGAATCGCGATCGGTGAGCCGTGATAGTCAAATGAAGAACTCGGCGATCTGCGTGTTGCGGTACATGTACTTCAGCCGCCGAACTTTGGCCCACGCCGAGTAGATGCCTAAGCGTCACGATCGTCAGCAACAGATTGACGATCCAGATTCGGAAGTATTCGCTGCCGGTGCCGACAAAGCGCACTGGTTAGTCGGTCGGAGCGCGCGACCGGTGGCCGACGCTGGCCACGATGCATCGCGGGCAATTCGTGCATGATCCATCCCCTCTCGTTTTCTTGTGGTCGCTTTGTAGCCGACAGTGGCCATGGCGGCAATCGCAGGGCGAAAAAAAGCCCGCCGGAGCGGGCTGTTTTTCGATACAACTACGAAGTGCGAGGCGGAGCAAGCAAAACGCGTCAGGGCTAGGCGGTCGGGCGCAGACAGTACATGACCGGTACGGCAAGCCCGGCCAACAACGCCATGATGCGCGTTTTACGCCGCTCGATTACATGTCCATGCCGCCCATGCCGCCCATTCCACCCATTCCACCGGGCATACCGCCACCGCCGCCTGTGTTTTTCTTCAACCAGCTCGGCCACCATCGCGTCGGTGGTCAGCATCAGACCCGCGATCGACGCAGCGTTTTGCAACGCCATGCGCGTCACTTTGGTCGGATCCAGCACGCCCATTGCTACCAGGTCGCCGTACTCGTGCGTCTGCGCATTGAAGCCAAAGTTGCCCTTGCCATCGGCAACCTTGTTGACGACGACGCTTGGCTCTTCGCCCGAGTTCTCGACGATCTGGCGCAGCGGCTCTTCCATCGCGCGCAGCACGATCTTGATGCCGGCGTCCTGATCGGGGTTGTCGCCCTTGATCTTGGCCACCGCCTGCTTGACGCGGATCAGTGCAACACCGCCACCGGCGACAACACCTTCTTCAACAGCAGCACGCGTCGCATGCAGCGCGTCTTCAACGCGTGCTTTCTTTTCTTTCATCTCGACTTCGGTCGCCGCGCCGACTTTGATCAACGCAACACCGCCCGCGAGCTTCGCGACGCGCTCTTGCAGCTTCTCTTTGTCGTAGTCGCTGGTCGCTTCTTCGATCTGCGCACGAATTGCTTTGACGCGGCCTTCGATATTTTTCGAATCGCCGGCGCCATCGATCAGCGTGGTGTTTTCTTTCGCGACTTCGACCCGCTTGGCCTGGCCAAGGTCGTTCAGCGTCGCTTTCTCGAGCGTCAGGCCGACTTCCTCGGCGATCACGGTGCCGCCGGTCAGAATGGCGATGTCTTCGAGCATTGCTTTGCGACGGTCGCCGAAGCCCGGCGCCTTGACGGCCACGGTTTTCAGAATGCCGCGAATGCTGTTGACCACCAGCGTTGCGAGCGCTTCGCCTTCGACTTCCTCGGCGACGATCAGCAACGGACGTCCGGCCTTGGCGACTTGCTCAAGAATCGGCAGCAGCTCACGAATGTTGCTGATTTTCTTGTCGTGCAACAGCACGTACGGATTCTCGAGAACTGCGTTCTGCTTGTCGGGCTGATTGATGAAGTAGGGCGACAGGTAGCCGCGATCGAACTGCATGCCTTCGACGACTTCAAGTTCGTTGTTCAGCGACTTGCCGTCTTCGACGGTGATCACGCCTTCCTTGCCAACCTTGTCCATCGCGTCGGCGATGATCTTGCCGATTTCTTCATCGGCGTTGGCGGAGATCGCGCCGACCTGCGCGATTTCTTTGCTGGTGGTCGTCGGCTTCGAGAGTTTCTTCAGCTCTTCGATGGCTGCAACGACGGCCTTGTCGATGCCGCGCTTCAGGTCCATCGGGTTCATTCCGGCGGCGACGTACTTCATGCCCTCGGAGATGATCGATTGCGCCAGTACGGTGGCAGTCGTGGTGCCGTCACCGGCGTTGTCCGACGTCTTCGACGCGACTTCCTTGACCATCTGCGCGCCCATGTTTTCGAACTTGTCTTTCAGTTCGATTTCCTTGGCGACCGAGACGCCGTCCTTGGTGACGGTCGGTGCGCCGAAGCTGCGCTCGAGAACGACGTTGCGGCCCTTCGGGCCCAGCGTGACCTTTACTGCGTTGGCGAGGACGTTTACGCCGCGCACCATCCGATGCCGCGCGTCATCGCCGAAAAAAACTTGCTTTGTTGCCATTAGAGAATCTCCGAAAAATTTCAGGTGTGCCGGTCCGCGAAGCGAACCGGCTTATCTGGGTTGGGCCCTTAGGCGATCAACGCCCATCAAATCTTCTTCGCGCATGACCAGCAGCTCGTCGCCTTCGACCTTGACGGTCTGGCCCGAGTACTTGCCGAACAGACACGCGGTCGCCGACCTTGACGTCCAGCGTGATGACCTTGCCGTTGTCGTCGCGCTTGCCGGGGCCAACGGCAACGATTTCGCCTTGGTCGGGTTTTTCGGCTGCGTTATCGGGAATGACGATGCCTGAAGCGGTTTTCCGCTCGTTGTCCAGGCGTTTGACGATCACTCGATCGTGCAAAGGACGAATCTTCATAATGTTCTCCAAGTTGATTGAAATCTCTCGAAAATCGAGAAAACCAAAGTGGAAGCCGCAGATCATGCCAGTTATCAGCACTCTCTGCCTGCGAGTGCTAATTGTAGGGCTGGATCGTGATGTTCAAGACCCGGCATCGCGTTTTTCTACGGGTACCGCAAAGCCAAAGCGCTCTCCCGTCGCACGGAAGTGACCACTAACATATGAATGTGAAGCGTGCGGTCGTTCGCTGCAGGGGCACTGCTCACCGTTACGGACTGCGGAATGCGCTACACGGTTGTGGTGTAAGTTGCCGTAGATACAGATAACTGGAATGGGGTATTAAGTGGCCATCGATTTTCCGCTTCGGCTTCCGCAGCACTGGCTGAGCGCTCCGCGCCCAAAGGCAAGGGTCCCAACAACTCGATCCGCGCCTTCGTCAACAGCGTGATGAGCTATACCAAGATGGATGTGCCGACGGTCGAGCTTTTCGAAACCGCGGTCACGTTTGATGAGAAGCACGCGAGATCCGCTGTCAGCGCATCAGTGTCTGTCCAAAACATTTGGAAAAAAGGCCGGCGTCAGCTTTGTGTTCCGTGCCGACACGGCAGGCGAAGGCCGCTACTGGGTGTACTCCGCGTGACCCATGGCTGGAGCCTCCGGCAGAGGCGATCAGCGCGCTGGCTCCAAAGAGAATTGTGCACCAACTGTGCGAAGGACTGCCGTATCGCTTTGCCCTCGACGCATGCGTTGGACGGGAGAAGCTGGTCACCGGTGAAAAAGAAGTCGAACCGTTTCGTACTTCGCAGGAAGTCGAGAGCGTGGATCAAGGCGGCCGGACCAAAGTTCGGTTTCAAGGTCGACTTCTTCAATGCGACGATCAAGGAATTGCAGTTTCCCTATGGAGACCGCACCATCAAGTTTCCCTATGCGTCGATCGAAGGCGTGCTGCAGATCACCGATGCAGAGCTGATTAAGCGACCGCTGTTGCGCGGCATTGGTTCGTATCGCAGAGTCGGCCTGGGGTTGTTGCAGTTATCCAACTAGTCTGCAATTGCAGTCACAACGGCGCTGCGGCGCCGTTTTTGTTGTGCGCCCCGTTAGACTTAACTAGCGTACTGCAAAAGTCAGACATGAATTGAAACTGAATGCCAAAGATGTTAAGCTGCTGCGTGCGGTCGCGATTGCGGCGCTCGTGGCTCTGCATGCGGTCGGCGCGCAGTCACTTCAGCCGAGTCGCTTGCCGGACGCGGTCGCCAGCGCGCTGAAGACAGCCAACGTGCCGGCCTCTGCGGTCGGCATCGCGGTGATTCCGCTGTCGGGCACAGGGTTGACGCTGGCGCTGAACGAAAATCAGCCGATGAATCCGGCGTCGACGATGAAGCTGGTGACGACGCTCGCAGGCCTCGAACTGCTCGGACCGCAGTATCAGTGGCGCACGGATGCCTGACTGTCAGCGGCGCCGCTGCAAGGGGGTACTTGAAGGGGACTTGTGGCTGCGCGGCAGCGGAGACCCGCAGTTGGTTATCGAAGACCTGTGGCTGTTGGTCCAGCGATTGCGCGGCGTCGGGCTGCGCGAGATTCGCGGCAACCTGATGCTTGATCGAACAGCCTTCGAGCCGGCACACCATGATCCCGGCGCTTTTGATGGCGAGGCACTGCGGCCATACAACGCGGGGCCCGATGCGCTGCTGCTTAATTACAAGGCAGTCAGCTTTTACATTTCATTGCGGACCATGAAGGCAAGCAGGCGCGCGTTTACGCGCTGCCCGCACTGGCCGGCATGGTCGTGCCGACCACCGTGCGCGGCGTCGATGGTCCATGCAACGACTGGCGCGCGCGGCTCGGCGGCGACTTCGCCGATGTCCGGCGGCCCACGTTTCGCGGCGCGTATCCGCTGTCGTGCGGTGACAAGGTATGGCACGTCAGCGTGCTGGACACGGCGCAATACGCCGAGGCGATATTTCGCTCACTGTGGGAGTCGAGCGGCGGCGTGTGGCGTGGACGCGTACGCGAAGGTGTCGTGCCGCCCGACGCCAGGCGGCTCGCGCAGCACGAGTCTAAGCCGTTGGCGGAAGTGATCCGCGACATCAACAAGTACAGCAACAACGTGATGGCGCGGCAGTTGTTCCTGACACTGGGCAGCGGAGGCGGGCCGGCGGCCGGCAAACAGGGAGCGCGCACAGCGCGCAGTCGGCGACTGGCTTGCGACCAAAGGGCTCGATCGGCGCGAGTTCGTTCTTGAAAATGGAGCCGGGCTGTCGCGCGTTGAACGACTGACGCCGCGGCGCTTGCGCGGCTGCTGCAGGGCGCTTTCGCGTCGCCACTGATGCCCGAGTTTGTTTCGTCGCTGCCGATCGTCGGCGTCGACGGCACGATGCGACGCCGAAGCGGTGCCGCCGGTTCAGCTCATATCAAGACGGGTCTGTTGGCTGACACCCGCGCGATCGCAGGTTACGTGCTCGCAGCCAGCGGCCACCGCTACGCGGTTGTCGCGTTGATCAATCATCCAAACGCCGGCGCGGGGCAACCCGCGCTCGATGCGTTACTTAACTGGATTTACGAGCAGGGTTAGAGACTCGAGCTGTACTTGATCGTGCAGCCGTAAGCCTGGCTGTTGGTTTTCGACACCGGCTTGCCCGATTTGGCTCCGGTCAGGGCGGCGACCACGTAGTTGATCGCGGTTTTTACATCGGCCGACGTTAGCGCTTCGCTTGTCGTCGATAGCGCCGGCGTAGACCAGCGTCCCGTTCGGATCGATGACATACATGTGCGGCGTGACCTTCGCGCCGAACGCGCGGCCTATTTCGCCCTTGGTATCCATCATCACCGCGGTCGGAGCTGCGTTGTGTTGCTTGAACCATGCGGCGAGCTTGGCTGGCGCCATGTAGTCCGAGCTGACCTTCGTGGTCGAGTTGATCGACTAGCCACGCGACGTTTTCTGCGCCAAAGCGCTTTTGCAGCGACTGCATGTTGCCGCTGTCATAGTGCTTCTGAACGAACGGGCAACCCGGGTTGTTCCATTCAAGCACCACGTATTTGCCTTTGAAATCGGCGAGCGACACTTGTTTGCCGGCGATGTCGGTCGGCGCGAAAACTTCGGCGCGGGTTGTCCGATCGTCGCGTTCGCATTCGCTACAGAGGCGACTGACGATGCGAGGAGTGCCAGCGGCGAGACAACGAATCATTTTCATTCGTTTCATTTTGACGCCTCCTTGACCTTGTCGAGCGCTGTTAGGACGATGCCTTCGGTCAAAAGTTCAGGCAACACTGCGGCTTCGCCTTTGCGATCGTAGACCACATACAGCGGCACGCCATTACGCCCGAACTGCGCCAGTGCCTGCGTGATCTTTTCATCTCGATTGGTCCAGTCCGCGCGCATCAGCACGACATTGTCCGCGGCGAATCTCGCTTTAACCTTGTCGGCGCGCAGCGCGACGCGTTTGTTCAGCTGACACGTGACGCACCACGCTGCGGTGAAGTCGACAAACACCGCTTTGCCTTCGCCGCGCAGCTGCGCAAGTTTCTCCGGCGAGTATTCGATCCACCCGGCATCGGCGGTTGAGCGGGTACCGGGCGCCAATGCCTCGCTGGTGGCGATGGGCGTGAAAGTCAGCGCGGTCAGCATGCCGCCGCCTATCGCGACCCAGCGAAATACGCGCGCACCGCGTTGCGACAGTCCCAGTGCCCACAGCGTGAAGCCCACTGCGACCAGAACGCCAAGTGCGAGCGCGATACCGCCGGCGTCGACCTGCTGGGCAAGGACCCACAGTAGCCAGACGCACGTCGCGAACATCGGGAAGGCCATGAACTGCTTGAACATTTCCATCCAGCGTCCGGGGCGGGGCAACTTGGCCAGCAGAGCTCGGGAACACCGTCAGCAAGACATAAGGTGCGGCCATACCGACTCCGAGCGCCGCAAAGACCGATAACGCAATCACCGCAGGCTGCGTGATCGCATAACCCAATGCCGCGCCCATGAACGGAGCGGTGCAGGGCGAAGCAACAATAACTGCCAATACTCCGGTGCCAAAGCTGCCGCGCCAGTCCGATTTGCTTGCAAGGTTGTCGGCTGCGCGCATATTGGCGACGCCGGTGCCCAACGTCATCTCGAACACGCCAAGCAGATTCAGCCCGATCGCAAAAAACAGTACGGTCAAAGCTGCAACCACCCAAGGTGTTTGCAGTTGAAACCCCCAGCCCAGTGCGCTGCCGGCCTGCTGCAATCCGATCAGTAACGCAGCGAGCAATACAAACGACAGCACGACACCAACTGCGAACGCGATGCCGTGCGCGGCCATCGGTCCCGAGTGGGTGCGATGCTGAGCAAGACCAATCAGCTTCAGCGACAACACCGGAAATACACACGGCATCAGATTCAGAATGAGTCCGCCAAGAATTGCGGTGCCCAGCGCCGCCCACAGCGACATCGACGAGCCCGATCCATCCGCAGCGCCGGTCGCGCCGGCGGCGGCACCCGCTACCGCGACCGACATCGGCGCTTGCACGACATGCGCCCATCCATTCGCGTAGGCCGGCCCGCCATTGGCAACAACGACGCCCTTCAATGTCTTGAAGTCGGATGCGACCGGTTTCGCGGCCGTCAGATAGATCGCTGATTGGCCGCCTTCGTTTTTCAGAGTCTGTGGCGCGGCTGCCTCGATCCGGCCTTCCTCTAACGGAAAGAACTCGAGCTTGTCGAGCGTTTTGCCTGGCGGAGGTGCCAACGCCAAACGGATTTGATTCGCATCGATGGTCGCTGTCGCCGCCAGCGACAGGCCCCGGTACACGCGCCTGCGTTGCCTTGAACAGCGCAGCCGACGATGACGGAGCTGACTGCGGTTTGACCGGCAACGTCAACTTCACCTGCGCATCAGCGGGAATGCAAACATCCTTGCACTCCAGCCACGATGCCTTTGCGTTCAACGTGACGGGTGTACCCACCGGAAGATCCGCCGGAACTTGGACGGTTGTCAGCAGCAGCGTTTCGCCCTCGTAGCCGAAATTCATCAACGGTCCGACAGGCATACGCTTGGGATGCGGCCAGACGATCGCGCCGGCGTTGAAACCGGCAGGCAACTGCCATTTGATCTGCGTCGGCAGTCCGGAGTCGCCGGGGACCTGCCAATACGTATGCCACTCGGGTTCGTGCTGAAGGCGCAAGCCCACCGTCAGCGGCTGGCCTGGAACGATCGCATCAGTCGCAGCGATCAGTTCAGCATCGACATGCTTCTCGGCGGCACCGAAACGTGGAAACGATTGAGCCGCGGCGGACGTTGCAAAGAGAGTGG
The DNA here is from genome assembly GCA_963710675.1 of uncultured beta proteobacterium. GTDB lineage: Bacteria > Pseudomonadota > Gammaproteobacteria > Burkholderiales > Burkholderiaceae_F > JACCZX01. The sequence goes on from CAVQBE010000020.1 coordinate 57,280, forward strand.
TGACCAGCGTGAGTGCAAGGACTCGCGCATTGATTCGAGCATTCATCAGTGGAAGCGGCGGCATGGTCTTTCGTCTAGCAATCGAGTGTCAAGTTCCCGTCTTTCGCGCCCCGTCTGTACGTACGCTGATCGTCCGATCAGCGGACTTCCGCAAAAGCTTGCTCCGCTGTAGCGATGGTCGCATCGATCACTGCTTCATCATGCGCCATCGAGACGAAGCCTGCTTCGTAGGCCGACGGCGCGAGGTAAACGCCGTGCTCCAGCATTGCATGAAAAAAGCGCTTGAATCGCTCGATATCGCACGCCATTACATCGGCGTAACGGACGGGGACGGCGGCGGCGAAGTAAATGCCGAACATGCCCCCGACGCTATCGCCGGAAAACGCTAAGCCGGGCGCACTGTGCCGAGCGGCCGCAATCATCCGATCGATCAAGGATCGTGTGCGCTTAGCCAACTCATCGTAAAACCCCGGGCGCGCAACTTCGCGCAACGTGGCCAAGCCGCAGGCGACGGCTACCGGATTGCCTGACAACGTGCCTGCCTGGTACACATTGCCGAGCGGCGCCAGGCGCTGCATCACCGCCCGCTTCCCACCGAAAGCAGCGAGCGGCATGCCGCCGCCAATGACTTTTCCGAGCACCGTGATGTCAGGATCGATGCCGTAAAGCGCCTGTGCGCCACCCGGCCCAACGCGAAATCCAGACATCACTTCGTCGAAGATCAGTAACGCACCGTGCGCCGTGCACTGCTCGCGCATCGTGCTCAAAAATTCCGGCGTTGCGCGCACCAGATTCATGTTGCCGGCGATCGGCTCCACGATGACGCACGCGATGTCGTCGCGATGCTGCTTGAAAGCGTCCTCGAGCTGCTGCGCGTTGTTGAAGTCAAGCACCAGTGTGTGCTGCGTGATGTCGGCTGGAACTCCGGCGCTACTCGGGTGACCGAACGTCAACAGGCCTGATCCGGCTTTCACCAGCAAGCTATCGGCATGGCCGTGATAGCAGCCTTCGAACTTGATGATCTTGCGGCGGCTTCCATCGCCGGCGGCACCCCGCGCAAGACGGATCGCACTCATCGCCGCCTCTGTGCCCGAGGAGACAAGGCGCACCTGCTGCATTGACGGAACGCGTGCGATCAGCAATTCAGCCAGTTCCACCTCTGCCTCGGTCGGCGCGCCGAATGAGATGCCGCGTGACAGCGCATCCTGAATCGCGCGGGTCACGCCGGCGTGAGCGTGGCCCAGAATCATCGGGCCCCACGAGCCTATGTAGTCGATATAGCGCTTGCCCTCCGTGTCCCAGAAATAAGGTCCAGCGGCGCGCTCGATAAAGCGCGGAGTGCCGCCGACCGAGCGGAATGCGCGAACGGGCGAATTGACTCCGCCTGGAATCGAGCGTTGCGCGCGTTCAAACAGTTGTTCGTTGCTTGTCATGTCGGCAATCTGCTTCGTCCTTCATTGAACCGCCGTATCAGTTCACGGGCCGCAGACGCCGGCTTTTCGGCGCTAAAGACCGCGTCCAGCACCGCAGCCGCATCGGCGCCAGCCGCCGCCACGTCTCCGACGTTTCCAGCGTTGATGCCACCGATTGCAATGATGCGCTGTTGCGGCCACGCAGCGCGCGCCTCCGACAGCAATGAAAGTGGAGCGCGTACGGCGTGCGGTTTCGTGACCGACGAATAAATCGAGCCAAAGGCAATCGCGTCCGCACCGGCGAGGACGGCTGCACGTGCGAGTTCGATCTCGTTGTAGCAGGACACGCCAAGCAGGTGGTGCGGCAGCCTGCGGCGCGCATCGGCCACATCACCGTCTTCACGCGCCGATGTGCACGCCATCGGCGCCCGAGTCCGACGCGATCTCGATGCTGTCGTTGACGATAAGCAGTGCACCCGCAGCGTGCGTCATCGCCGCCAGCCGGTGCGCACGCTCGAGGCGCTGCGTAGCGCTGGCTGTCTTGTCCCGATATTGAATGGCGCGTACTCCCACGTCCAACGACTGTTGAACGATATTGAACACCGTCTCCAGCCCGCGCGAGTCGAAGTCCGGCGTCAGCAGATATATGCCTGCCAATCGTGTTCCGTCACGCGTCATCGAGGTCGAGTAGAGCGAACATGCAGTCGCGACGGCGTAGGACTGAAGGCGTAACGCAAAATGGGTACCGGTCAGTGGGTAGCGGATACCTGTTATGCCACGTTATGATCGCCCGCTAACCTATTGATTTTAGCCGTCGAGTTCGCGCTTTTGAGTTGAACCCAGAGTTGCACTCAGCGTCGGCTTTCTTTGTTTAACACATGGCGACCGACGCGGCGATGAAAACCTGGATGTGTCTCATCTGTGGCTGGATCTATGACGAGGCAGCCGGAGTTCCGGACGCAGGCGTCGCGGCGGGGACGCGATGGGAAGACATTCCTCCGAATTGGACATGTCCGGAGTGCGGGGCGCGCAAAGAAGATTTCGAAATGGTTGAAATCTGACCTCGGAACCTCGGTATTCAGCGCTGAGCGCGAGCCATTGTCGCGTACAACGCAGGCTCGGTGACAAGCGTGAACGGGTAGCAACAAATGGCGGCTCAGGACCTTTCGGAAATCCGGGGAAAGAAAGTGATGGTGATCGACGACTCGAACACTATCCGTCGAAGCGCGGAGATTTTTCTCTCTCAGGCCGGCTGTCAGGTGATCCTGGCGCAAGACGGCTTCGAGGCGCTGTCGAAGATCAACGATCACCAACCGAACATCATTTTCTGCGACATCCTGATGCCGCGTCTTGATGGCTACCAGACGTGTGCCCTGATCAAGCGCAGCCCGCGCTTTCACAAGACGCCGGTCGTGATGTTGTCGTCAAAGGACGGACTGTTCGATCGGGCGCGTGGGCGCATGGTCGGATCCAGCGAATATCTAACAAAGCCGTTTACAAAGGACAGTCTGTTGACTGCCGTACGACAGCATTCGATGCAGTAGCACGGACAAAGTGCAAACTCGCTGTTGTCCGATGAGTTTAAAAAAATTGCTGGTCAAGCCAGCCAGATTTTCGAGTACAGCTGCTTGCAGAGGCAGTGAAGTTCGGGGAGCGCCATGCCGATCAAGAAAGTATTAATCGTCGACGATTCACCAACGGAGCGGCACGTCTTGACAGAGATGCTGACCAAGCAGGGCTACGCCGTGTCGACTGCAGAAAACGCTGATGAGGCAATGATCAAGGTGAAAACGTTGATCCCGGACTTGATCCTGATGGACGTCGTGATGCCTGGCCAAAACGGGTTTCAGCTCACGCGGGCGCTATCCAAGGACCCGGTGACGCAAAACATTCCGATCATCATGTGCACCAGCAAGAATCAACAGACCGATCGTATTTGGGGTCTGCGGCAGGGTGCACGCGACTACGTCGTCAAGCCGGTAAAGGCCGACGAGTTGCTCGAGAAGATCGCTGCCTTTAACTAGTCGATAGCTAAGGCGAAGCGACTTTCACAATGGCCACCAGCGGCGAAGCCACCAACCGGCAACTCGTCAAACTGCGCGAATTCTCGACGCAGCTTGCGCAACGCCTGAAGGAAGCGCCGAATAAGCCTGTTGAGCCGACGCGTCTTGCGGTACGTATCGGTGCCGAAAACTATTTGATTGAAATGGCTCTGGCCGGCGAGATCGTCAGCCTGCCGGAAATCGCGCCCGTACCCTGGACGCGGCCCTGGTATCGCGGACTCGCCAACGTGCGAGGAAGATTAATCGGTGTCGTCGATCTTCTGCACCTGATGGGCCGTGAGCCGCTCGCGCCCGAACAAACTCAGCAGTTGCTTGTGTTTGGCGAAGTGCTTGGCGTGAGCGCGGGGATTCTGGTTACGCGGGCGTTCGGAATTCGAAATCTAAAGGATCTGACGGAGCTCGAAAGTGCGCCAGCCGGCCGAGCCAGCTGGGAGCATTCACGCTACAGGGATAACGAAGGACTGACTATGACTGCGCTCGAGTTGCGCGAGTTGGCGACCTCTTCGCAGTTTGCGGCAATCGCAGTGTGAGTAACGCGTTGGCATTGACAGAGTAACGGAACAAGGACCGCTAATTAAATGCGGCAAAACGATGCGGCTCGATGTCGAGTTGCGCATGGGGTAACGGCGGAGTTGTAGCGGCGGAGGGATTTACATGGCACTGGACATGGCACCGGTAGCAGTCAAGAAAAGGCCGAAGGAACGATCGAGCCGCAGTCGCGGTGATCCGTTTCGTCCGTCGACTACGTTAAACACCGTGTCGCCGCGCACGACGATCTCTGAGCCGGCGCCGAAGACGGTCATGCTCGAGCGCGCCGGCAGCAGCGGCCACGCGATGCGCTTCATGGACCGTCTGATCGAAATGCGGCTGCCGGTGATAGGCGACAAGCCGGTCAACTCGCAGGTACAGATTCTGTTGGGCTTGCTCGTTACGTGTTTGGTGCTGTTTGTTCTCGTGCTGCTACTCGACAACCGCGCGGCTTCCAACGGTGCGATGCAGATCGAAATCGTTGGCGACACGCTGATGCACACGCAGCGGCTGGCAAAGGCGGCGCCGAATGCAGTGGGCGGCAACCGCGCGGCGTTTACTGAAGTGCAGGAAAGCCGCGACGCGATTGCCGGCAATCTCGAAGCGTTGATGAAGGGTGATGCGAAACGTGATTTGTCGGCAACGACCAGTGATGCGATTACGCCTGAGCTTGACAAGCTGCAAAGTAACTGGCGCCCGAGCGAGTCCGCAGCGTCGGTCATTCTGGCCAACGAAAAAATTCTGATGGCATTCGGCGACGTCATCAAGAAGATCAATGACGCCAGCCCGCGCCTGCAGCAGCTGACCGAAGAAATCATGGCGCTGAAGTTGCAGGTGGGTGCGCCGTCGCGCGAAGTGGCCACCGCCGGCCAGCTGGTCACGCTGACGCAGCGGCTCGGCAAGAGCGCCAACTCACTGGTCGCGGGCAATGTGGCAAATGCCGAAGTTGCACTAACACTTGGCCGCGACATCAATCAGTTCCGCGATTTGACGCAAGCATTGCTGTCGGGAAGCGATGCACTGCGCATCAGTGCCGCGACGGACACCGAAGCGCGCACGCGGCTGCAGGAATTGCTGAAGGTTTATGGCGAATTCCAGAAATCGATCGAAGGCGCACTTGGAAGCCTGCAGGCGATCGTGCAGGCCAAGGAAGCCGAGCTTGGCATCCTGCGCGACTCCGAAATGCTGCGGCAGCAGGTCGGCGCGCTTAGCGGGCTTTACACAGCCGCAGCAGCGCACGCGCGTGCTCAATTTCCTCCTGATGGTGATGTTCGGCAGCGGCTTGCTGCTCGCTGGCCTTGCCATTTTCAAGGTGCTGCTCGAAGACACGCGGCATCGTGCGTCGGAAGCCAACGTCCAGCGGATGCAGGCGGAACGGCTCGAGCAGGATGCGAAGAAGACGAATGATGTAAATCAGGCTGCCATTTTGCGGCTGATGAACGAGCTGCAGGAGGTTGCCGACGGCAACTTGACGGTGCAGGCCACGGTGTCGGAAGACATCACAGGCGCCATCGCGGACTCCGTCAATTACACGGTTGAAGAATTGCGCGGCCTGGTAGGCCGCATCAATAACACCGCAGAACAGGTGAATACCGCGTCAACCCAGGCACGTGACATCGCGACACGACTGCTGACGGCGTCCGAAGCGCAATCCCAGGAGATCAAGGACACCGGCGACAAGGTATTGAAGATGGCGTCGCAGATTAACGACGTTTCGAAGAACGCGGGAGAGTCGGCGAAAGTCGCGCGTGCGTCGCTGGAAGCCGCGGAGCGCGGGCAGCGCGCGGTGTTCAACCAGATCAGCGGCATGAACGAGATTCGCGAGCAGATTCAGGAAACCGCAAAGCGCATCAAGCGGCTCGGTGAATCGTCGCAGGAGATCGGCGAGATCGTCGAGCTAATTACCGACATTACCGAGCAGACGAACGTGCTGGCGTTGAACGCCGCGATTCAGGCCGCTTCCGCAGGCGAAGCGGGACGAGGATTTTCCGTCGTCGCCGAAGAGGTGCAGCGTTTGGCCGATCGGTCCGCAGAAGCTGCCAAGCAAATAGGCGCGCTGGTGCGCACGATTCAAACCGATACGCAGGACGCGGTCGCCGCCATGGAAAAGAGCACGCAGGGCGTGGTCGAAGGCGCGAAGCTGTCTGATGCAGCGGGTAACGCGCTTTCGGATATTGGCCGGGTCTCACGCCAATTGACGGATCAGGTCGAGAAGATCGCTTCTGCGACCAACGATCAGGCGCAATCGGCAGGTGGTGTCGCTCATTCGATCGAGCGAATTTTGACGGTGACCGAGCAGACATCGCAGGGCACGCGGCAGGCAGCGCAGTCGATCGGTCAGCTCGCAACACTCGCACGTGAATTGAAGGCGTCGGTCGCTCGCTTCCGAGTCGGATAAAACACATGGCAGAAAAACACGATCCAAATCAGTTGGTGGGCGCCGCTCCCGACATCGCACCGCTGGCCTGGGTCATTGATGAAATTCGCAATTCATTGACCGAGGCGGTCAATGGACTGAAGGGATTCGTCGCCAACAAGCAGGACGTCGACCAAATACGCAATGCGCGCAATCAGATCCATCAGGCCAACGGCGCATTGCAGTTGCTTGACCTGCGTGGCGTTGCGCTGGTCACCGAGGCGATCGAACATCTGACGCGTCGCTTCGAAACAGATCCGAAAGAGTGTGCGCCGACACAGATTCGCACGATCGAAACGGCGCTGTCGGCGGTGATGGCGTACTTGGAAGGCCTTCTATCGGGGCGGCCGAACCAGCCGATCCGGCTCTACCCGTACTACCGCGAAGTATTGCTGTTGAATCAGGCGACCCGCGTTCATCCTGCGGATCTGGTCTTTCCGGACTTGTCGCGGCGTCCGGCATTTCATCAGATCGAAGCGCGTAACTTCACACCGCGCCAGCTGCGCGACCGGCGTGCGCGATTCGAGTTGGGCTTGCTTGGTTTTCTTCGCAACTCGGATGACGCTGCGCCACGCAAACGGATGCGCGAAGCGCTCTCCGATCTCGAACACATGCCGCAGCGTGGGCTGGCCCGCAGTTTCTGGTGGATTGCGCGCGGGCTGCTGGAAGCACTCGAAGCGGGCGCGGTGGCTGTCGATGTCGATTTGAAACGGGTGCTTGCGCGACTCAATTTGCAGCTGCGCCGCATGATCGAGGGCGGCGGCGCCGTAGCCGAGCGCTTGATGGTCGATACGCTGTACTACGTGGGTCGTGCCGAAGGTGCGCTGCCACGCGTTGCCGAGGTCAAGCGTCTGTACGGGCTTGATGCATTGATTCCGGTCGATTTCGAGCGCGCGAGCCTGACCGCGCTTGACGCCGACGCGCTGCGCGCGCTGAAGGAAGCGTTAGTACAAGCGAAACAGCTATGGGGCCAGGTCGTTGCGGGCGCCGGGGACACGTCAAAGTTCGAGCATGAAATCCTGCTCGCGCGCGAAACGTCGCACAAGCTGCACGCCCGGCCGTTGGTCGCGACAATCGAGGCGATAGGCCGCGTGACCAAGGAGTTTCCCAAGCTTGCGCCGAATTTGCGCGAAGCTGTTGGTCTGGAAGTTGCCTCGGCTTTGTTGTTTCTCGATCTCGGCGTCGATGAGTTGCCGCAGATCGAATCGGAATACGAAGGCCGTGCGCTGCAGGTGATCGACCGGCTCGCGAAGGCGCGCAACGGTCAAGCATTGCCGCAGGCAGGTCCGTGGATGTCGGAGCTTGCGCGGCGTGCGCAGGATCGCCTGACGATGGGTACCGTTGTGGCGGAAACGCAGGCGACGCTGCGCGATATCGAGCAGCGGCTGGACCGGTTCTTCCGCAACCCGCTGGAGAGAACCGATCTACCGGCCACCACCGCGATGTTCGACCAGGTGTGCGGCGTGTTGTCATTGCTGGGGTACGACGAGCCCGTCGCCGCGTTGCGCAATGTTCAGGCATCGATCGCACGGTTTTCGGATGCCACGGTCGCACCCGAACCCGACGCATTCGGCCGCATCGCACAGAACCTGGGTGCAATCGGCTTCTTTGTCGAGAGCGTCGGCCAGGACGCTGATCGTCCGCGCGGCATGTTCCGCTATGACCCGGCTACCGGGATATTCAGTGCGGATCTTGGCCAGTTGCAAGGCACCGATACGGTCACTGCGCCGGCTGACGATGATTTCGTTGCGCCGCGAACTGTCGACATTCGCTTGCCTGCCAGGCGCGCCGACAATGTGGAGTCAGCGGCACTCAAGACACTTGAAGCAGCGCACGCACAGGCCGCGCGGCTGTTGTTGGTCGCTGGCGACGCGCGCGCGATCGAAGAACTCGAGCGTCTGTTGCCGACGCTTGCCAATGAAGCTGATCTGCTCGACAACGACGCGCTGAAGCAAAACGTGGCGCGAGCGTCGCAGTTGTTGGAACAGCTGAAAGAAACGCATCGGCGCGAAGATGCGGCCGAGCTTGAACAATTGCTGGCGCCAGTACGTGCGCCCGAAGCCCCGAAGCCGACGGCTCCGATGCCGGTGTCAGAGGCGGCTGCCGACAACGAGTTGCGGCAAATCTTTGTCGAGGAAGCGCGCGACGTACTCGACAGCATCAGCGAGCAGCTCGAAATGTTGCGTACAACGCGTGACGATCAGGCGACGCTCACGACGGTCCGGCGCGCGTTTCATACGCTCAAGGGGTCGAGCCGCATGGTTGGCTTCAAGACGGTGGGTGAAGGCGCTTGGGCCGTCGAGCAATGCTTTAACTTGTGGCTCGCGCAGGAGCGGGCCGCCAGCGACGATCTGCTTGACCTGGCCGAAGGTGCGCAACGCGTCATTCGCGACTGGATCGGCCAGATCGCGCGCAACCCCGCGGCAGAACCGGATCCGATACCCCTGGTGCGATCGGCGCAAGCCGTACGTGAGGGCGGCGCATTCGAATACCCGCATGCATTGCCCGGGAGTCCAGCTGTCCCAAAGTCTGACGGCAGCGCGCCGGCAGTGGTCATTGACGCGCTGCCTGCAAAAAGTGACACCGAAGATACTGAGTTGACGTTTGACGCGAGCTTCGAGGACCTACCTGCGGTCGGGGCGCACGAAGTGTTGCCTGCGGAATCCCCGGCCGAGGCTCCTGCGCGCGCGACAGAGGCCGAAGCTCAGCGCGTGACGGAAGAGTCCAGCAGCGAAGACGTCAAGCGAATTGGGCCACTCGAGATCAGTCATGGGTTGTATTCGATCTTCCTGACCGAGGCTGATGAGTGCATTCGTGTGCTCGCCAACGATATTGCCGAGTGGCGCTACGAGCCATCGCGTGCCGTAACGCCGAACATCATGCGGCGCGCGCACTCGCTATCGGGAATCTCGAAGACCGTCGGGCTCGCGCCGGTGGTTTCGATTGCCGAGCCGCTCGATGATTTGATGCGCACGCTGACGATGCAGGGTCCGCGTCATATGGCGTTGATGCCTGCACAGTTCGACACGCTTGAGCGAGTCACGGACCGAGTGCGCGGCATGCTGCACCAGTTTGCAGCTGGAATCTATCCGGACGAGGCGCCGCTGGACGCGGGAGCGCTGCAAGATTTGATTGCGGTCGTGCGAGCGCACAGCGCGTTGCATGACGACGTGAATGCCGGGTCCGCGTTGCATCTGGTTCAAATGGACGCGTCGTTGGACGACGAGCTGATTGAGCCTGCCACGTTCGAGATCGTCGAGCCCGCGGCGGCCCTCCCCGACGAAAACGAGGCACTACAGGAGCCGGAGGCCAGAGAGGAAGCTTCGCCCGATCCCGCCGACGATGATGGCACTGCATTTACAGAGCGCAGGGCGGTACCCAGGAACGACGCGGACGCTGAAGAGAACGAGTCCGGCAGCTGAATCCGAAGCAGAGCAACCCGCCGCCGCGCGCTTGCGCGATGAGCTTGACGCGGAACTGCTGGAGGTTTTCCTGACGGAAGCCGCTGAGCTGCTGCCTTCGGTGGCTACGAATCTGCGTGGGCTGGCGAGCAATCCGAATGACGGCGAGCTCGCGCGCGATCTGATGCGCAAGCTGCATACGGTCAAAGGCAGCGCAAGGATGGCGGGCGCGATGCGCCTGGGCGAGGCCGTGCATGAGATGGAAACGCGGATTGAGGCGGCGATGCAGCTGGCTGATATTCCGCCGGTCATCATCGACGATCTGCACTCGGAATACGACCATGCGATGGCGCTGTACGACGAGCTGCAGAATCCTGCGGCTGCGACAGTGCAGCCGGCGGGTGCGGTACCCGCGGCTGCATCCACAGCGAGCGCGGACGAGCCGCCTCGTGCGCCGGTGATCGACATTGCCGCTGCGCGCGCCGATAGCAAAGCCGACGCACGTAGGTGACACGCAAAGGCCGGCGGTTGTTTCTCCGCTTTCCGCGATCGGCGGTGAAGTCAGCGCAACGATGACAGCGGCCGCGCCTGGAGCGCAGCAGGCAGCGACGTTCATTCGCGTTCGCTCCGACGTGCTCGACAAGCTGGTCGATCAGGCCGGCGAGGTCTCGATCGCGCGCTCGAAACTCGAGAACGAGGTTGGCACGATCAAGGGGTCGTTGACCGACTTGACCGAGAACATTTCCAGTCTGCGCGCGCAGTTGCGCGAAGTCGAGATTCAGGCCGACGCTCAGATTCAGGCGCGTGGCGACAAACTGTCGCGCGAATCCGCCGACTTCGATCCGCTCGAGTTCGATCGCTATACGCGGCTGCAGGAACTGACGCGCATGCTGGCCGAGTCGGTCGAAGACGTCGCGATGGTCCAGAGCAACATGTTGAAAGGTCTGCAGAGCGCGGACACCGATCTGACGTCGCAGTCGCGCCTGACGCGTGATCTGCAGCAGCAACTGATGCGCGTGCGGCTGGTGCCGTTTTCGAACGTGTCGGAGCGTTTGTATCGCGTCGCGCGACAGGTTGCGAAGGAGCTCGACAAGCGCGTCAACCTCGATATTCGCGGTGCTATCGACCGAGCTCGACCGTGGCGTTCTCGAAAAAATGGCGGGGCCGTTTGAGCACCTGATTCGCAATGCGATCGTGCACGGCCTGGAAGTGCCCGCCGAGCGCCGCGCCGCCGGCAAGCCGGAAACGGGTGAATTGACGCTCGACGTGCGGCAGGAAGGCAACGAAATTATCGTCGTCATCAACGATGACGGCGGCGGACTGCATCTGGAGCGCATTCAGGCGCGCGCCGTTGAGCGCGAACTGATCACGCCGGATCAGGTTCTGAGCGATCGCGAGCTGATGGAGCTGATTTTCCAGCCGGATTTACGACGGCGTCCGAAGTGACCGAGCTGGCGGGTCGGGGTGTTGGGATGGACGTCGTGCGTGCCGAGCTGGCGTCGTTCGGCGGACGTATCTCGATCTCGAGCGAAAGCGGGCGCGGCACGCGCTTCACGCTGTATCTGCCGATGACATTGGCGGTCGCGCAGGTCGTGCTGGTGGGAATTGGTGGACGGCGCTACGCGATTCCTGCCGGCATGGTCGAGCAGGTGCGGCGATATCGGCCCGCGGTTTTGTTGGCGGCGCTTACCGACGGAATCATCGAAATTCCGCCGGTCGGCACGATCGTTCTGCGGCCGTTGACTCAGTTGCTCGGCGAAGAAACAACGCCGCATCTGGCGCGTCAAACGCCGGTGGTGCTGCTGCGCTCGGGCGACGACCGTCTCGCGATCGCGGTCGATGAGGTGTCGAGCAATCAGGAGGTCGTGGTCAAGAACGTCGGCGTGCAGGTCGCGCGGATGGCCGGCATTCTCGGCGCAACGATTCTCGGTAACGGCGAGATCGTATTGATCATCAATCCGGTGCAATTGATCACGCGCGCGCCGGAGCCGCCTGCAGTCTTCGACGTTGCGCCCGATGCGCGCGATGAAGCCAAGGCGGCGCAGAAGAGAATCGATCACGTGACGGAACTGTCGACCTCGATGGTGCCGACGGTCATGGTGGTCGACGATTCGTTGACCGTCCGCAGAGTCACGCAGCGGTTACTCGAGCGGCAGGGCTACACGGTCTTGCTGGCGAAAGATGGCGTCGATGCGTTGCGACAGCTGCAGGACGTGAGGCCCGACATCATGCTGGTCGATATCGAGATGCCGCGCATGGACGGCTACGACCTGACGCGCAACGTACGCGGCAACAAGAAGACGGCCGAAATTCCGATCATCATGATCACGTCGCGCACCGCAGAGAAACACCGGAGCATGGCGTTCGAGCTCGGGGTCAACGAGTATCTGGGCAAGCCGTATCAGGAAGACGAGCTGCTGAAGTTCATCAAGCAGTATTTGGCAGAGCGCGTTACGGCGTAGCGTTTTTGCCGACTGCAATGGCTGCGTTGCCGCAGCAGCGGCTGACGCAGCTGCGCCGCCTACGTCGTCGGCCACTGAAGTGCCAACCCTGCGGTACTCACGCCAGCGGCGGGCCTGCAAACTCGCTGCGCTCAGACAGGCAGGCCCTTAACAGCCCCGCTGGCGCTCCGTTCCTCGGGCGACGACTCAAAGGCGGCGCAGCTGCGCCAGCCGCTGCTGTCGCGACATTGCCTCGCATGCGCAGCAAGAGGCACGCGCCGGCTTTCCCGCTGCTTCATCTAGCGTCTCGCTACGCTGAAACGCTCCAAGGTCTTTGTCTCGCTGCCGCGTGATCGACGATCGGCTTCGGATAGTCTCGCCCGATGATGCAGCCCGCTTCTTTTTGTCGTTTGGCCGACACCAGCCACGGCGCATGGATTTCCTTGGCGGTAAATTCGCGAGTTGCGGCAGATACTGGCGAATGAAAGCGGCCGTCAGGGTCGAACTTTTCGGATTGCGTCACCGGGTTGAAGATGCTGAAGTACGGCTGCGCGTCGCAGCCGGTTGATGCGGCCCATTGCCAGCCGCCGCTGTTCGCCGCCAGGTCGTAGTCATTCAGCTGTCGGGCGAAGTAGCGCTCGCCTCGTCGCCAGTCGATGCCAAGATCTTTGACCAGGAAGCTCGCGGTGACCATCCGCAAGCGGTTGTGCATATAGCCGCTTAGATTGATCTGCGCCATCGCGGCGTCGATCAGCGGGTAGCCGGTGTTGCCTTCGCACCAGGCGGCGAAGTGTCGGTCTGCCTTGTCTCCGGTCGCCCACAAAATACGATCGTATTCCGGGCGATACGCGTGATCGGCGACATGCGGGTGATGCCACAGAATCATCTGATAGAAGTCGCGCCAGATCAGCTCTGATAGCCAGACCTGTGCGCCGTCGCTGAACGCTTGCGAAGGTATGCGAAGCGCGCGAGTTGCCGGGTAGACATCGTGCCGAAGCGCAGGTGCACTGACAGATACGAAGGCCCGCGCACTGCCGGGTAGTTGCGTGCCAGCTCGTAATCGTCGATGCGCGACTTGAAGTCGCTGAACATTTGTCTCCGCGCCCGCTTCGCCGGCGGGCAAAGGAAGATCGTCGAGGTTGGTGCGGGCGAATCCGAGTTGCTCCAGGGTGGGGATTCTCAGCTTGCTCGCGAGCGTGGCCAAGCGGTCGTGTACCGTGCGGCGTGTCGAACGGCTCGAAATCATGCCTCGTCGCACGCTTTCAACCATGCATTCTTGTACGGCGTGTAGACGCTGAAGGGCGTGCCGCTTGCCGGAAAGGATCTCGTCCTTCTCAAAAATAACGTGATCCTTGAACAGCAACAGCTCGCGGCCTTGCTGCAGCAATGCTGCTTGACCCGCTGATCGCGCTTCAGTGCATACGGCTCGTAGTCGGCATTGGCAAACACTGCGTCGGCCGCGAGCTCGTCGAGCCAAGTGCACAATCGCATCGGCCGCGTATGGCGTGACGGACGATCAGGTCGGACCTCGCTTCGCGAAGCGAGGCATCGAGCGCCACGATCGATCGATGGATGAAATCCACGCGCCGATCGGCGGAGATGCCCGCGGCGAGCAACTCGTCGAGGATGGCGCGATCGAAGATAAAGGCGCAGTAAACATGCCGACACTGCGACAGCGCCGCCGCCAGAGCGGCGTTATCTGTCAGGCGCAAGTCGCGACGAAGCCATACCAACCCTCGCGAGTACTGCAAGCTGTCTCTCACCGCGCAATCGCTGCGCAAAAAGTGTGAAGGCAGTTTACAATCCGGCCTCATGTCGAGCGAACCGAAGGTCCATAGCCCAATGGACCTGAAGCATCAGTTCCTGATCGCCATGCCCGCGATGGCGGATACCAACTTTGAGCGCTCGGTCGTCTATGTGTGCGACCACAACGATCGCGGCGCGCTCGGCCTGGTCATCAACCGACCGACTGACTTGACACTTGGCAAGCTGTTCGACCGCGTCGATCTGAAGCTCGAGATTGCCCCGCGCAAGGACGATCCCGTTTACTTCGGTGGCCCCGTACAGACCGAACGCGGTTTCGTGTTGCACGGCTCGAGCTCAAATTTCAGCTCGACTCTGGCAATTTCGGATGAGATCTCGCTGACGACGTCGAAGGACGTGCTCGAAGCGATCGCCGAAGGCAGTGGCCCGGAAAAAGTGCTGGTCACGCTCGGTTATTCGGGCTGGGGCGCTGGTCAGCTCGAAAGCGAGATCGCGCAGAACGCGTGGCTGACGGTTCATGCGGCCCCGCAGATCATCTTCGATGTGCCGGCCGGCGATAAATACGATGCCGCGCTCAGGTTGCTCGGTGTCAACAGCTCGCAGCTGACGGGGCACGCGGGTCATGCGTGACCTTGCCGGTCATGCCTCATCCGCTCCGATACCCGCCCTTTTTTCATTGCTTTACCAGGCTCGATGACCGACGGCGTCGTGCTGGGGTTTGACTTCGGCACGCGTCGCATTGGCGTGGCGATCGGCAATCGCGTGACACGCGATGCGCGCCCATTGACGACGATTGACGCGGCCGACAACGATGCGCGCTGGAAATCATTGAACGCGTTGATCGATGAGTGGGCAGCCGGCGCAATTGGCGGTCGGAATTCCGCGTCACCCCGATGACACGCCGCACGCGATGACCGTGCGCTGCGAGCGATTCGCACGTCAGCTTGAAGGCCGCTATCGCTTGCCGGTTGCGCGCATCGATGAGCGTTACAGCTCGGCGGTGGTGGAACGCGAGGCCGATGTCGATGCCGCCGCGGCTGCGGTCATCCTTCAGCAGTGGCTGGATGACGGTTCGAACGATGCTTGAACTAGACGCTGAGGCGATCTATCAGCAGCTCGCGCTACGCGCGCGTGAGCATTATCGTGACAAGCCATTGAACCTGGTGGGAGTGCACACCGGCGGAGTCTGGCTTGCCGAGCGACTGAAGAGAGAGCTCAATGTTGAGGCTCCGGTCGGCATTCTGGACGTCTCGTTTTATCGCGATGACTTCGATCAATCGGGATTGAAGTCTGCGGTGCGGCCCTCGCAGATCGCGTTCGACGTCGCGGGCAGTCACATTCTGCTGGTCGACGATGTTCTGAATACCGGACGCACCGTGCGCGCCGCGATGAACGAAATCTTCGATTACGGGCGACCGGCGAAGATCGATCTGGCCGTGTTGATCGACCGCGGCGGCCGCGAATTGCCGATGGCCGCCAGCATCGTCGGCGCGACGATCGAGCTGCCGGCGTCGGTCAGCGTGGTGCTGACACGCGACGATGATGATCGTCTGCATCTGACAATGGAGGAGCGCGGTGCCGAGTAGCATAGCGCAATCCGCAGCTGAACCGAGACGGTGAACTGCATCATCTGCTCGCCATCGAGGGGCTGCCGCGCGAGGTGGTCGAGCGCATCCTGAGCACCGCGGACAGCTTCATCAACATTGCCGAGCGCGAAGTCAAGAGCGTGCCGCTGCTGCGCGGCAAGAGCGTGTTCAACCTTTTTTTCGAGAACAGCACGCGCACGCGCACGACGTTCGAGATTGCGGCGCGCCGCCTGTCGGCCGATGTCTTCAATCTGGACATCGTGCGCTCCAGCGCCGCCAAGGGCGAGTCGCTGCTCGATACGATCAACAATCTGACGGCGATGCAGGCCGACATGTTCGTCGTGCGGCATGCGACCAGCGGTGCGCCGTATTTGATCGCGCGTCACACCAGCGCGCACGCGCCGCATATCCATGTGATCAACGCCGGCGACGGCCGCCACGCGCATCCGACGCAGGGCCTGCTCGATGCGTACACGATCCGGCACTACAAGAAAGACTTCAGCAACCTGATCGTCGCGGTGGTCGGCGACATTCTGCATTCGCAGAGTCGCGCGCTCGGACATCCACGCACTGACGACTCTCGGCGTTCCTGAAGTGCGCGCGGTGGGTCCGTTGACGTTGTTGCCGGCAGGTCTGGAGCAGATGGGTGTGCGCGTATGCACCAACTTCGAAGATGGAATTCGCGGTGCCGACGTGATCATCATGCTGCGGCTGCAGAGCGAGCGCATGCGCGGTGCGTTATTGCCGTCGGCGGCAGAGTATTTCGCGAACTATGGACTGACGGCCGAAAAGCTGGCGTTGGCCAAGCCCGATGCGATCGTGATGCACCCCGGGCCGATGAATCGTGGCGTCGAGATCGACTCGCACGTTGCCGACGGCGCGGCAAGCGTGATCCTGCCGCAGGTGACGTTCGGGATTGCGGTGCGCATGGCGGTGCTGTCGATCGTGTCGTCATCGGCCAGCATGCAATGAACATCGCAATCGTCAACGGGCGCGTGATCGATCCGGCGACCGGCATTCGACAAAGTCGCCGGCGTCTACGTGGAGGACGGGCGGATCGCCGCGATCGGCCGCGCACCCGATGCACTTCAAGATCGATCGCACGCTCGATGCGCAAGGGCTTGATCGTTGCCCCGGGCCTGGTCGATCTATGCGCGCGGCTGGGCGAGCCCGGCCACGAAGGCGCGCTGAAAGTCGAGATGAAGGCGGCGCTGGCCGGCGGCGTCACCAGTGTCGTCTGCCCGCCGGACACCGACCCGCCGCTCGATGAGCCCGGGCTGGTGCGGATGCTGCGGCAACGCTCGCGCGAATCGGCAGGCGCGCGCACCTATCCGCTAGGCGCGCTCACCGCAGCGTTGAAAGGCGAAGCGCTGGCCGAGATCAAGACACTTGTCCGAGGCCGGATGCATCGCGTTCATGCAAACCGGAAGCCTGCCGCACGACAACTCGGTGCTGCTGCAGGCAATGCGTTACGCGAAAACGTTCGAGCTTGCCGATCTGGTTACGACCGGTTGAGGACACGCTGGCCGGGCAGTGGCGTGGCAGGTGCGGGTGCTGTCGCGGGCCGGCTCGGATTGCCTTCCGTCCCGGTGGTGGCCGAGACGGTGGCGCTGCACACGATCTTCGAATTGCAGCGGGCCACCGGTGCGCGGATTCATATGTGCCGCTTGTCGTCGCAGCGAGGGTATCGAGCTCGTGCGGCAGGCCAAACGCGAGGGCCTGCCCGTTACGGCCGACGTCGCGATCCATCATGTGCATTTGATCGACGTCGATATCGGCTACTTCGATCCGAATTTCCGACTCGATCCGCCGTTGCGCGGCACGCGCGACCGCGATGCGATCGTCGCGGGGCTGGCCGACGGCACGATCGACATCATCTGCTCGGACCACGCGCCGATCGGCGAAGACGACAAGCTGCTGCCGTTCGGTGAAGCGGAGCCCGGCGCGAGCGCGCTCGAAACGCTGCTTCCGTTGACGCTGAAGTGGGCGAACGAGAACAACGTTCCGCTGGTGCAGGCGCTGGCCAAGATCACCAGCGGCCCCGCGCGAATTCTCGGCAAGGGCTCGGCGAAGGGTCAGACTGACAGTCGGTGCAAAGGCGGACGTCGTCATCTTCGATCCGTCCTGCGCCGATGGGTAGTCAGTGCTGAAACACTGATCAGTGCCGGCAAGAACACGCCGTTTGCCGGCTACGAACTGGAAGGACGCGTGCGCTACACACTGGTCGGCGGCGAAGTCCGCTACCATGCGTCAGCTGCACCGATGATGCGCTGGTTACTGGCGCCGTTGCGCGCGATGGTCTTCTCTGCCCACGTGCTGCTCGGCGTTGCGATCGTGATCGTGATTTTTCCCTTCGTCGGATCAGATTAGCGCGCAATCGAATTAATCGCAGGTGGTCGCGCATTCTCATCGCGCTCAGCGGGGCGCGCGTGGTCATGCAGTGGGGTCGCAATTCCGCTGCCAGTTGCGGCGCGATGGCATCGATCCGGCGCGGACCGGCCGGCTCGGCATTGGCCAATCACGTCTCATGGCTGGATATTTTCGCGATCAACGCGATGCTCCCGAGCCGCTTTATAGCGAAGGCCGAAATCGGCAAGTGGCCGTTGCTGGGCGTGCTGGTGTCTCGCAGCGGCACGTTGTTTATCGAGCGCGGGCGGCGACACGCAGTTGCGGCGATGAACAAGACGGTGCGCGAACACCTGAAGCTTGGCGAAACAATTGTCGTGTTCGCCGAAGGAACGACCACCGACGGTAGCGAGCTGCTGCCGTTTCACTCGAACGTGATCGCTCCCGCGCTCGACGTCGGGGCCGAAATATGGCCGATCGCGATTCGCTATACCGAGCGCGGCAAGCGCTCGGCGGCCGCCGCCTTTATCGATGAAATGGGGTATTCTGACTTCGCTGGCGCAAATACTGGTCGCCGACCAGCTGGTCGTTGAAGTCGCGGTGCTGCCGCCGATTTTGCAAAAGCGACGCGCAGGACCGGCACGCGATGGCGCGCGCTGCGCGGACGGCGATTGCGCAGCACCTGGGCCTGTAGCGGACGAGCCGCACGAGGCTGTCCGATCGGCGATCACGCTTCCGCGGCCTGCGACATCGGGCAATCGCGCTGAAAGAGCGCGCGATCTTGCAACCGCATAGCAGTGAGCTTGCCGCCCCACACGCATCCGGTGTCGAGTCCGATGACGTTGGCCCGTGCGACCAGGCCTTCAGCCGACCAATGGCCAAACACGATCAGCGTGTCGCGCGTGGCGCGTTCCGGATGATCGAACCACGGCATGTCGCCGGGCGGCGCTTTGCTTGCGTTGTCCTTGTGCTTCAGGTTCATCGTTCCATCGAACGACAACACGCGCAGGCGTGTTAGAGCATTGACCACGCAGCGCAGCCGATCGTTGCCGGTCAGATCGTCGCTCCAGCGGCGCGGCTCATCGCCGTACATCTGCCGCAAAAATGAGTTGTCGTCATCCGCCGCCAGCGATTGATGAACCTCGTCGGCCAGCGACAATGTTTGCTCGACCGTCCACGGCGGCAGCACTCCTGCATGAACGAACAGCACACCTTCTTCGAAGTGGGCCAGCGGACGGCTGCGCACCCAGGCCAGCAGCTCTTCACGATCCGGTGCGTCGAGCACGTCCTGCAACGTGTCGCCGTCCTTCAGTGGCCGGACTCCCGCCGCAGCCGCCAGCAGGTGCAGATCATGATTGCCAAGCAGCGCGACCGCTTGACCATGTTCGACCCGCGCCTTGACATGGCGCAGCGTTGCGAGCGATTCGAAACCGCGATTGACCAGATCGCCGACGAAGATGTAGCGCGTCGCAGCCGGCAGCTGCGTTGCGAGCTGTTTAAAGCTCGAAAAGCAGCCTTGAATATCACCGATGACATACGTTGACATCAGCGATTCGATCGCTTGTTAGCATGCGCCGTTGATGGAATGCATCAATACCTCGGAGCAATCATGAAGCCCGTTCGCAAGGCAGTCTTTCCGGTCGCCGGGCTCGGCACGCGATTTTTGCCGGCGACCAAGGCGATGCCGAAGGAAATGCTGCCGATTGTCGACAAGCCGCTGATTCAGTATGCGGTCGAGGAAGCCGCCGCCGCGGGCATCACGCAGATGATATTCATCACCGGGCGCAGCAAGCGTTCGATTGCAGACCACTTTGATCGCGCTCCGGAGCTTGAGGCCGAGCTTAGCGGCGAAGGGAAAGATCGAGCTGCTCGAAGTCGTGCGCAACATTTCGCCGGAAACCGAAAGCTTTGTCTATACCCGCCAGTCGGAGCCGCTGGGCTTGGGACATGCGGTACTGTGCGCGGAAGCGGTCGTCGGTGATGAGCCGTTCGCCGTCATCCTTGCCGACGATCTGATCGACGCCAAGCAGTCGGTGATCGGCAGCTGGTCGAAGCGCGCGCCGCGCGCGGCGGTGGCAGCGTGCTCGCCGTTGAAGACGTGCCGCGCGCGGAGACGCAAGAGATACGGAATCGTCAGCAGCGTGCGGATCGACGGGCGGCACGTCGCGAATGTCGCACATCGTCGAGAAGCCGGCGCCTGACAAAGCACCGTCGACGCTGGCCGTTCTTGGGCGTTACGTGCTCGAGCCCGAGGTGTTCGAGCACCTGCGGGCGATTCCGCGGGGCGCCGGCGGCGAGATGCAGCTCACCGACGCAATCGCCGCGCATGTTGCCGTCGGACACGACGTTCGCGTATCGCTACGAGGGACGGCGCTTCGATTGTGGGTCGAAAGAAGGGTTCGTGGCTGCGACCGTGCACTTTGCGAGGAAGGCGGGCTATTCGATTTAGCCCGAGCCGTTCAGCTCGTCATCGTCGTATGTTCGCGCCCGCAACCGGTACAGCCGGAACGGCAAGAAGAACACCGCGAAGTAGCCGGCGCATACCAACAGAAACGACCAGAAAATCCACCAGTCGGGCACGTCTAGCTGCCACAAGCCCGTGCCGATCAGAGCCAGCAGCGTGTTGGCTCAGACCAACATCGCAAGTGTCGCGCGCGGCGAATAACCACGTCGCATCAAGATGTGATGAATGTGATCGCGATCGGGTGCCATCGGACTGCGGCGCCGCGCAAGGCGGCGGACCGTTACCGTAAACACATCCATCAACAACAGCCCCAGAACCCACAGCATCGTCGGCGGAGAAACGCTTCGACGTTTTGCTGAGTCAGCGAAACCGAGAACCAGGCAATTGCGAAGCCCAGCACCATACTGCCGGCGTCGCCCATGAACGTTCGATGGCGTCCGCGCAGAGGCCATGGCAGATTAAAGAACAGAAAGCCGATCACGGCTCCTGCTAGCACAATAGTGATTTTCGCCGCGTTCAGGTCGCCGATCAGCAACGCAAAATCGCGAAGAAGGAAAGCATCACAAGCGCAAGGCTTCCCGCGAGACCATCCAGTCCATCGAACATATTGATGGCATTGATCACCGCGACCGTCGCAAAACGGTCAACGGGATGGCCCACAGGCGGGTATTGATCGGATCGGTTGCGAACAGATTTCCGAGGTTGACCAGAAAGTTGGCACCCCCCGAGGTCATCAACACTGCGGCGAAAATCTGTACCAGCATTTTCGTGCCCGCCGACACTTCGCCGAGGTCATCCAACAATCCGGTCATCGCGAGTATCACGGCTCCAACAAAAAACGCGGCATACTGGCCGAACGCAGAAAACGATGCCGCGAGTGCGAGCAGCATTGCGGCAGTTATCGCCATGCCGCCGGTGACTGCGACTGGCGCGGCATGGCGCTTGCGACCGCCAGGCACATCGACCAATCGCCAGCGCTCTGCGGGCCGGCGCAGCATCAAGATCAGCAACGCCGCGACAAACGCTGCAAACGCCGCTTGTGCCAAGTAGGTCAATGGAAACTCAGGCATTCCAGATTATCTACGCCGCTACCCTTGGTCGCATCGCCGGCAAGCACGCGTTGATAGACATCGACGGTCTTGTCGACCATCTGCTTCACCGAGAAAACCTCTTCTACCCGCCGTTGGCCCGCGGCTCCCAGGCGAATGCGCAGTGCCGGGTCGCTCAACAGCGTGCGCAACGCGTCCGCCAGCGCGTGAGGGTCTTTCGGAGGGACGAGCAAACCCGTCTCGCCGTCGAGCGTAACATACTCGACGCCGGTGCCTAATCGCGTCGTGACAACCGGCTTGCTGCAATACATCGCTTCAAGCTGCACGAGTCCGAATTGCTCGGCGCGTTCGACTGACGGCATGCAAAACACATCGCAAGCTTCGAAGTAAGCAACGAGTAGCGGATCAGGAATAAAGCCAACGAACTTAACTCGTTCAGCAAGACCAAGATCACGAGCTAACCGCTTTAAGGTCCTCGTCAACGGTCCGTGCCCTCCGATCCACAACTCGGCATCCAAGCTTTGCATCGCCCGTATCAGAACATCGAATCCCTTGTAGTAAACGTGACGGCCCACCGAAAAGATCAATGGTCGGGCCGCTGCGCTGCAGCAGAAGTTCTTCCTGCTTCAGGCGTGACTCGGCGGAGGCGCAAGCACCGCGGGATCGAAACCGTACGGAATGACTTCGCGGATCTGTCCGGGCTTGCCTGAGGAATCTGAGAAGAGCTTGAAAAGTGCTGCGGTGTTGCACCGATCAGCGCATCGGCATCACGCACAAACGAGTGGAGGAAAGGCGAGTACAGCGACAGCGCCCATTTTTGCTTGACGATGTCGCTATGCCAGGAAATTACGCGTCGAACGGTGCGCGGCAATGACATTGCCGTCAGATGTCCAAGAGGATCTGGAAAGTGCAGGTGCACGAGGTCGAATTGATATTGCCGATGCAATCGGCGCGCCACTGACGGCATCGAGGGTGCCAACGCCACACTTGCAAGCGATCCGAAGTACTTGCTGCGCGGACAGTCTCGTAGCCGTTACGGTGATGCCTATCAGTGGTCCAGCGGTCGTTGGCAACGAGGTTGACCACCTTCACTTCGGGGGGCATCGCACGCAGCAAGGCCCGCAGATGGCGTTCGATCCCGCCGACGTCTCCATCGAACTTGCCGAGATGCAGGACTTTCAAGAGGCCGGTCGCCCGTAATACTCCCTGTACCAATCCACGAAGCGAGGCAGTCCCACATCGATAGTTGTTGTGGGTTCCCACCCATAGTCTTGCGAAAGACTGGCGATGTCCGCAAACGTTTCTTTCACGTCGCCCAGCTGCATCGGCAAAAGCCGCATCTCGGCCTCGCGTCCAAGCGCAGTTGAGAGCACTTCGATGAATCGTAATAGTGGCTCAGACCGATGATTACCGATGTTGTAAACGCGATGCGGCACACCGTCGGCGTCCTTTGCGGGGGCGCGGTCAAGAACGGTAAGGACCCCATTCACGATATCGTCGATGTACGTGAAGTCTCGTCGCATGTCGCCGTTGTTGTATACATCGATCGGTTCGCCGGAGAGTATCGCCTTGGTGAATCTGAACGTCGCCATATCAGGCCGGCCCCACGGGCCATAAACGGTAAAAAATCGAAGCCCGGTCGCGGGAACACCGAATTGCCACGAATAGACGTACGCCATCTGCTCGTTGGCACGCTTTGTTGCTGCATACAAGCTGACCGGGCGATCGACCCTATCGCTTTCTGAAAACGGCAACTT
Source organism: uncultured beta proteobacterium (assembly GCA_963710675.1). Taxonomy (GTDB): domain Bacteria; phylum Pseudomonadota; class Gammaproteobacteria; order Burkholderiales; family Burkholderiaceae_F; genus JACCZX01. The sequence continues at coordinate 80,507 of CAVQBE010000020.1, forward strand.
CGTGTTGCCGCCGTATACGCTCGACGATGACGCGTAAACAAAATGCCGCACCGGCCGCGCTCGTACGGCCTGCAGCATATTCAGAAATCCTGTCAGGTTGCTGTCAATGTAATCCTGCGGATGAGTGATCGAGTGGCGTACACCTGCTTGAGCGGCCAGATGCACAACGCTTTCAATGGTGTTCTGCGTGAATACGCGTTCGATTGCGGCGGCATCAACGATGTCGGTCAATTCAAACACGAACTGCGAATTCGCGCGAAAGCGCTCCAACCGAGCCAGGCGTGCGCGCTTCAGCTCTGGGTCGTAATAGTCATTCAGGTCGTCCAGGCCCACAACATGCGTCGCCGCGCTCCAATAGCCGTTGTGCGACGAAAGAACCAATGAAGCCTGCGACGCCGGTGACTAGTGTGCTGGCCCGCTTGGTCACGATCCGCGCCCGATGCCAAAGTATTGGAGACCCGCGGCGCGCACTGTGGCGGGATCGTACAAATTGCGGCCGTCGAAAATTGCTTTGGCTTTGAGCTTTCGCGCCAGATCTTCAAAGTCCGGACTGCGAAACTCGAGCCACTCGGTGATGACCGCGAGTACATCGGCGCCATCAATCGCTGCCTCGGCGGAATCCGTGAATTCCACGTTTTTGTTGGCTTTGATGATCGAGCGCGCATTCGGCATGGCAACAGGATCGTAGGCGCGCACTTTTGCGCCGGCTGCCGTCAGCGCATCAATGACGCTTAGGCTCGGCGCCTCTCTCATGTCGTCGGTATTGGCCTTGAATGCCAAGCCCCATAAAGCAATCGTGCGGCCTGTGAGTTCATCATCAAAGAAGCGACTGATTTTTGCAGCCAGGACGTGATGTTGTCGTTGATTGACTTTCATCGCGGCCGTCAATATGTCCACCGGCTCTTCGTGTTCCGCCGCCGTATGCGCGAGCGCGCGCAAGTCCTTTGGAAAGCATGATCCGCCGAAGCCGGCGCCCGCATAAAGAAAGTCAGGGCCGATACGCGGGTCCGAGCCGATGCCGTGTCGTACATACTCGATGTCCACGCCGAGCCGATCAGCCAAATTGGCCATCTCGTTCATAAAGGAAATGCGGACGGCGAGCATGCAGTTGGCGGCGTACTTGGTGAATTCCGCCGAGCGAATATCCATCACGATCAGGCGATCACGGTTTCGATTGAACGGCTTATACAACTCCCGCAACGTTCTGGCGGACTTTGCATCGTCGACGCCAACAATGATGCGATCCGGTTTCATGAAGTCTTCAACCGCAAAACCTTCCTTCAGAAACTCCGGATTCGACGCGGTCGTTACGGACGCTACTGCCGCGCTTCTCTAGTTCCGACCGCAGTGCAGCGCGCACCTGATCATTGGTGCCGACCGGCACGGTCGACTTGACCACGACCAACGAGTCACGCTCGATGCGCCTACCGAGCTCTCGAGCACAAACGATCACA
>CAVQBE010000021.1:0-312209 GCA_963710675.1 uncultured beta proteobacterium
TGCTGAGCCTGACCTTCGGTGGCCAGGGACTTGGGCTTCCGGGCTTGGGCTTCCCCTGGCAAGAACGACGCGTTGAGGTGCCCGAGTTGCGCGTCGTGCTCGTTCCGGCACGCGTCACACCCGCGGTGGCGGCGGTCAACTCGGTCGCGCGGCCAACGCAGCAGGCATCGATCGAGCCGCCTGTTGCAGGTGGGCGTGCCCCGACTGCGCCGACGTCGCCCGCACCACTCCGGGGGCGTGCACTCAAGATCGTCCCAGCGGCCACGCCGAAGGCAGAGGCCAAGCCGGAACGAAACGCCGTGGCCCCTGCCGCCCCTGCGAAAGCGCCTACACGCGGTGAGTCCCGTCACGCAGTGCCCGCGAAGATCCCCAAGACGGCCGCGATCGACGTGCCGCCGTCCGGCAGGCCGAAGCTGGTCGTGCCTCCCCTTCCCACGGGGCCAGATGTGATCACGGCAGCACCGAGCGCTTTGAGCCCGGAGACCGTGATGCCGGCGCATCGAGATCCCGGCGATCTAGCACGGGAGCGGATCGGACAGGACGTTCGGGAGAGAGCAGCTGCATTGGCCAAACAAGCGGATCAGTTGGAGGCAGCCCGGGTTGAGGCCGCGAAGCGCGAAGCCGACCTTCGGGAAGAAGCAGCACGCGTCGAAGCGGCGCGATTGGAGGCTCAACGCGAGGAGGCCGCGCAACTGGCTGCAGCACGACTGGAGGCGGAGCGGCAGGACGCCGCGCGCCAGGAAGCAGCGGCTCACATCGAGGCCGCGCGACGGGCTGCGGCACAGTTGGAGGAGGAGCGCCTGCTGGCAGCTCGTCAGGAAGCCGCTCGTGTCGAAGCGGCGCGAGCAACGCAACTGGAGGCGGAGCGACAAGAGGCCGTTCGCCAGGAAGAAGCGGCGCGCATCGAAGCCACGCGAAGGGCTGCGGCGCAGATGGAGGCGGAGCGTCGACCTGCAGTGCGTCAGCAAGCGGCTCCTGTCGAGTCAGCACCGACAGCACAACCGGAGCCGCAGCGGCAGGAGCCCGCTCGACAGGAAATAGCGCGCCCCGAGGCTGCACGACCGGAGGCCGAACGCCAGGAACCCGCACGACAGGCCGCGGCACCGCAAGACGTCGCGCGCGGCGAGGCAGAAAAAGAGGAGGAGGAAAGACGCGAAGCGCGGCGCCGAGCCATCGGGCGTCAACTCGATGAGGAAGCCGCCAAGCGTGAAGCAGCCTCGAAGGCCGCTCGCCAACTACCCTACTCGTTAAGCACCGCACGTCGCGCCAGGCTATGGGGTCGCGTCGACCCCAATGTCGAACTTGTCCAGTACGCGGAGGGATGGGCCCGGAAGATCCAATTCAACACACCCGTCGCAACGGTGCGCGAAGTGACGAAGCAGCCTCACCGCCATCCGATGGTGACGGTGGCCATTCGAAGCGACGGATCCGTGGAATCGGTGACCTTCGTGGTCCCCAGTGGCGTGGCGCAAGTTGATGACGCGATACGGCGCATCGTGCAAAGCCACGAGCACTACCCAGCGTTCCCGCCCGCGCTGGCCCGCGACTACGACGTGATTGAAATTCGCCGGACCTGGCACTTCGACGACGCCGTCCGGTTGCACTGACGACTGACTCCCCTCGCGCAGGGTCGGGCGGGGCTGTCCGCTTGTCTCCCTAGTTTCTCATCGACAGTGTCGCCGGGCGCGCCTACTATGAAGGGGCCCGCCACGACGAAAGAACAACCCATGGGCCGCCCCAAACGCCTCGCGCCAGCGCGTACCCGCACCAGCCGCCGCGACTTTTTCAAGCGCTCAGGCTCCGTCGCTGCCGCGCTCGCCTCGGCCGTCACGTTGCCGCTGGTGCCAGGCACGGCACCCGCCGCGGGCCCCATGTTCCAGCATGGCGTGGCCAGCGGCGACCCGCTTGCCGACCGCGTGATCCTTTGGACACGCGTCACGTCGCAATCGCCGCGGCGCACGGTGGGCGTGCGCTGGCTGGTCGCACGCGATGCACAGTTGCGCAAGGTCGTGCTGCGCGGTCACGCCGAAACCAGCGCCGAGCGCGACTTCACCGTCAAGGTCGATGCCGTCGGTCTGAGCCCGGGCAGCACCTACTATTACCGCTTCTTTGCCGAGAACGAGGCTTCACCGATCGGCCGCACGCGCACGCTGCCGGTGGGCGCCACGCCGCACTTGCGAATCGCGGTGGCGAGTTGCTCCAACCACGCGGCGGGCTTTTTCAACGCCTACCGCCGCATCGCCGAACGGGCCGACCTCGACTTCGTGCTGCACCTTGGCGACTACACCTACGACACCGGCCCGGGGGCGTTTCCCAACGAGGTGCGCGCGCCCGAACCGCCGGTCGAACCCATCACGCTGTCCGACTACCGCAAGCGACACGCGCAGTACAAGCGCGACACCGACCTGCAGGAGGTGCATCGCCAGCATCCGATGATCTGCATCTGGGACGACGGTGAGATCAGCAACAACGCATGGCGCGACGGCGCCCTCAACCACACCGAAGGCGCCGAAGGTGCCTGGCCCGACCGCGTGGCGATGGCCCTGCAGGCCTACTACGAGTGGATGCCGGTGCGTCAGGTGGACCCGGCGCAGCCGCGCCGCAATGAGCGCGCCTTTCGCATCGGCGACTTGGTCGATCTGCTGATGCTCGAGGAGCGCCTGTCGGCACGCTCGCAGCAGTTGCCCGCGACCATCCCCATTCCCGGGTTTCTCGTCCCCGCCTTCGCGCAGGTGGGGCCGTTTGCAAACCCGTCGCGCACCCTGCTCGGTGCCGAGCAGGAGGCTTGGCTCGCGGCGCGCCTGCGCGCCTCGGGTGCGCGCTGGAAGCTGATCGGACAGCAGGTCATGTTCGCGCAGCTCAAAGCGCTGGGGCTGCCCCTGGCGTCCCCCCCTCCCGCCCCACCCGGCGGCCTGTTCATCAACCCGGACCAGTGGGACGGCTATCAGCCCGCGCGCGACCGCGTCTATGCCGTGCTCAAGGGCGACGCGACACACGCGCCGGTAGGCGATGTGGTGATCCTCACCGGCGACCTTCACAGCTCGTGGGCCGCCGACCTCACGCAGGATCCCAACAATCCCGTCGTCGCCACCGGCGGGTACGATCCCGCCAACGGCAACGGCTCGCGCGCGGTGGAATTCGTCGGCACCTCGATCAGTGCACCCGGCCTGCCAGACCCCACGGGCTCCACCGCCGCGCTGTTGCGCACGATCAACCCGCACATCAAGTACATCGACTTGAACCAGCGCGGCTACATGCTGCTCGACGTCACGCGCGAGCGCGCGGTATGCGAATGGTGGTTCGTCGACAGCGTGGTCGCGCCATCGAACGTGCAGACCCTGGGCACCGCGTTCGAGGTACAGCACGGCAGCAACCGGCTCGTGCCCTCCGCGATGACGGCGGCGCGCACGAACCCACCGCCACCAGCGCCCTGAACGCGCTCGGGGTGCGCCGCGCTGCCGCGAGGTTGTGAATAAAGGCCCGGGCCGCATGCGTTAGGTGACCGCTATAGGTCAAAGTTGAGCGTCTGCTTTTCGGCGCTCACGATTCTGCTCAGGGTCGAAAGCCGTCACTACATGCAGGCGCATCCGCTCAGCGCTTGCCATGCCGATGCGCAGTGCCCTCCGCTTTGCGGTAGTGGTCACGCAACACGTCGCGGCCGAAATCACCTTCGAAGTCGCGCCACACCGAGTGGATGTGGTTGCCGCCCGAGTTGTCGAACTCGATGAGGAAGTTCGCGCCCTGGATGCGAAAGTAGTGCGGCTGACGCGGCTGATCCGATCCAGCCCAGCCGACGCGGATCGAATCGAGTGGAGCCGCGCGCACACGCGCGAGGCGCGCCTCGGTGAGCTCGGGCTGCAGGTGATCAGCAAACGCACCGATCAGTTTCAGCACTTGTGCCTGTTGGGCGGCGTCCATCTCCGCGAAGGGCAGCCCCACGGCATCCAGCGGCTTTGCACGGGCAGCGTTGCCGCTGACGATGTCACCAAAGGGTCGCGTGTCGAAGATCGCGCGCTTTCGCTGAGGCGGAGTGAGGCTTGCGAGCCACTGACGGGCCAGGTCCTCCTCGCTGCCGAGCAGCCGAAAGCCTTCGCGCGGTGCGCCGCCACCGACGTCGCGCGGCACCACGGCCGGGTTCGCACCGAAAAACTGAGGCAGCGTCGACACGTAGCGATCGCCCTCGAGGCTGAAGTGCAGTGAGAGGTGGTGACCCTCGATGCGCCAGCCCCAGCCGCCGACGCCCGGCTCGCCATAAATCGCGAGCGCGTAGTTCTCGGGGTCGCGCGAAAAGCCGAACGCCTCCAACTGGCGCAGCGTGATCTCCAGCGCCATCACGGCGCGCACCTTGTCCAGGCCGCGCTCATTCAGCGCCGTGCGCAGCAAAGCCGTGGTCGCCTCGCGTTGCGCAGTCGACATGGCCTTCCAGGCCACGCCGTCGCGCCGGCGCGGCGTGTAGTGCCAGTCGCTGCGAGCGGCTTCAGTGAACGGCAGCAACAACTCTGCGCGCTGCGCCGGCGCGGTGGCCTCGATCAGGCGCTGCGCCGCTCGGGCGGCGGTGGGCGTCTGTGCGTGGAGCTCAGGCATGGCGATAACAAACGCGGCGACGAGGGCAGGTAAGGCAAGCAGCGAAAGACGGGTCTTCATGCAACTTACTCGACTCTAACGCGGAGCCTCAGCCGTCGAGCCGCTGGCAATCTCTACCAGGACGTCGGCTGCCTTCATACATTGATCGCGCGATACGTCGAGGTGCGTGACTGCGCGGACCGTGCGCGGTCCAAAGGCATTGATCAGCACGCCGCGTGCGCGCGCATTGGCGACGAGCACCGTGGCATCCGGTGCGTCCGGGGCGAGGCCGAACACGAGGATGTTCGTCTGCACCGTTGCAAGATCGATGGTGATGCGGCGGCACTTTGCGAGACGGTCTGCGATCAGGCGGGCGTTCGCATGGTCCTCGACCAGGCGCGTCATGTTGTTGTCCAGCGCGAAGATACCGGCCGCGGCAAAGATTCCGACCTGTCGCATCGCGCCGCCCAACATGCGGCGGTGGCGGTTGGCACGCGCCACGATGTCGCGTGAGCCGGCGAGCAGCGAACCGCCGGGCGCACCGAGCCCCTTCGAAAGCGAAACGCCAACCAGGTCGAAGGGCGCGGCCAGCTCACTCAATGAAGTACCTGTCGCCGCAGCGACATTCCAGAGGCGCGCTCCATCGAGATAGCTGGCGATACCCAGGTTGCGCGCACTGGCGCAGATCCGCACCGCTTCATCCTGCGGGAAGACAACGCCGCCGGCACGATTGTGCGTGTTCTCAACTTCGACGAGCGTGGTCGGAGGGTAAATCGGGTGGTCGCGCGGCTTTATCGCCGCAAGGAACTCCTCTGCTGTGAAGACACCGCGCGCGCCGATCTCGGTCAACTGAACGCCCGCGTTGGCGGCCGATCCCCCGGTCTCGTGCCAGACCGCGTGGGCCTCGCGGCTGACGATCACATCGTCTCCGGGGCGGGTGAGCGTGCGCAGCGCAACCTGGTTCGCCATGGTGCCGCTCGGCAACCAGAGCGCTGCTTCTTTGCCCAGCAGCGCGGCGACGCGCTCCTGCAACGCGTTCACCGTCGGGTCATCGCCGTACTGGTCATCACCGACGGCGGCCGCGGCGATCGCCGATCGCATTGCCGGCGATGGACGGGTGACCGTATCCGAGCGCAGGTCGATTGGCGTCGCCGCGTTCATTGAATGTCGTTATCCGGTAATCGGGAGGAGCAACCTTACGACGATTTTCCGTGCATCGCTTCGTAGCCGCCTCGATGTCCGCAGGCAATCGAGATTCTCATTTCTTCTGTCCGCTAACGGCCAATACGCGATCGTCTACGGATCTCGCAAATTCGTCCCAAGCCGACGCGGCTCGCTCCATTCCAGAGCCGACCAGCATTCTTGCCCTTGCGGATCTGAGAAGTTCTCGTCCGATCGAACGGTTGCTCGAGTGATTGGCAACTGCCATGATGAAGCCCGAGTCGCCCTCCAAAAGGCGACCGGGGCCGAGGGAGGGCATATCGTGGTTCCAAGAGCTTTGACAAGCGGGATCGCATGCGCGATCGCCGCCCTGCTGCTCGCTGGCTGTGGCGGCGGAGGAGGCGGCAGTTCAACGGCACCGGTGGGGCCGGCACCTGCACCAACGCCGGGGCCAGCCCCATCCATGATTCCGCAGGCGCCGGCACTTGGCCCGGTGATTGCAACGGACGCGCTTGTCTACCGTCCACTTCAAGCAGGCTCGACGTGGAGCTACAAGAGCTCGCGATGGTTCTGCAGGCACGAATCCTCCGATTCTGTACACAAGCAGCGTTTCGCAGTCGGCGGGTTCAAATGGCGCGACGCTCGAAACTTCTTCGAATCTGTTGGAGCCTAACTCTGGCGACGACACCATCACCGTGGCCGCGTCAGGGGGATCCATACTTGTCACTCAATCTTTCGCGCCTTTTGGACCAAGTTCCAACGAGACCTTCACTTCAATCGAGCTGCGATCGCCGATAAGGCAAGCCGATCAATACACGCTGTTGGAGCGCACTTACGTCGACACCGGCGTCGATGTCGACGGCGACATGCGACAGGACGCGGTTGACTTTGGGCTCTACAGCCAGGTTATCGGCGAGGAAGACGTGTTAGTGGCCGACGGCAACGTGATGAAGGCGATACGCGTGGACACCATATTGCTTACACGCTTCAAGCGCTCCAGCGATGGCCAATACACGGCGGTGAGCCAGGCGCTTCAGTCGACCTGGTATGCACGAAACTTCGGGCCGGTCAGACGGACCCTGACAACGCCTGGCGTGACCGGCCCGAACTCGATCGATGTCGATGAGCGGCTTGCTACCTACGATGGCGTCACGACTGGGTATGGCTACCTGCCTCCTCGATCTGCGCTCGCCGCACCCAATGCTGGGTCGGGTGCAGGCCTACCACTCGGCGAGACAGTCGGCGTGGTCGCATTTGATGGTCACGGACTTGTGTTCACGAAGCTCGTGTCCGATCCGACGGGCGCCGCGGCGTCGGTCGTCGATACCCGAGGGGCCGTCACTTCAACGCAGGTTCATCCCGCTCTTATCAGCGGGATCGCCAACGCAACCTTCTCAACCGACTACGTGCAAGTCATCCGCGTAGGACAAGGGGCCGGGGTGCTCTCCGCTTTCGCTAACGGCGGCGTCTTCGATCTTCGCCTTCACCTGTTCGACGCTACTGGCACTCGTATTAACGGGCCAAACGGAGTCACGATTTCGATAGACGCCGCCGGAGCCTCGGTCGGGGCTGCTTTCGACGGCACACGCATCTGGGTGCTTTGGCGGAAGCAAGTCTTCAACCCAGGGCCGCACGCGGTTCTGGTGATGCGCGCATTCAATGCGCAGGGGTTGCCCGTCGGTGCGGAACTCGTGCTCGAGGATCCGCCGACCGGCGCAGAGCTGTTGTCACCTCGCATCGCGGCCGACGGCGGCAGAGCCATTGTTACGTGGGCCTCTCTTGACTTCTTTGGCGCCACCTTTCGCTACGCCTCTACGACCGGAGCGTCGCTGGCGGCAGGCATGCCGCTGACGCTGGCCACGGTGTCGGGTGCCACGGCTGTTTCCACGGGCCTTCGCCCAGCGCTTAGTACTGCGGGCAACGGTGCGCTGCTCTGGCATGGGAGCCTGCTCAACAGCAACCAGCCCGACACCGCCATTCGCGGCGTGGCACTGGACACCAATTGGCAGCCACTTCGTTCAACCCAGGGTAGCGTCGACCTGGAAGTACTTCCCGTGAGCCTTGTGCCCGTATTAGGCGCGTCGGATTTTCTTACCGCCGGCGGCAGCGGTTCCATCTTCATCGTGCGCACCAACTACCAGGGCAAGGTCTATCAGGATGATCCGTCCAAGTCGGCTACATCGAAGCCGCGCGCTTCGCTGCGGACTCGCCCTTGGCTATTGCTACGCCTCGACAGTTCCGTGTCCCGCTGCAGACTGTGTTTTCACCAAGCGATCCGCTCCGAGCAGTGCTGGCGTTCACCGATCGCCTGATCTTCTTCGGCGGCGATCAAAAGACTGTGGTGACGCCTGTTTGGGCCGTCAACAACTAGCATCATCGCTTGACCACTGCTTCGAGCACCTCAAGTCAGCTGCAGATGCCGAAGGGACCGAAGTTCGAGACATAAGCGGCGCGCCCCTCGGGAGCGATTCGATCCGCTCCTGCCTGATGATCACGTGATTCAGCCAAGGAGGCAGATCTCGACTAACACGTGGGAGGCTCGATGGCCACGCGCGTTGTACGCGCTACCGTGATGGGCAAGAACGGCATCATCAATGCTCTACAGAGACTCAGCCCCGTGGGCTCGGATCAGTTGTAGAACACTCGCCCTGCGTTAACGCGCAGTCATAGCGACGTAGCTTTTACGGGCACACCAACCGAGCTGTCGGCGATACTTGACGCCGGTTCTGAATCTGCCTCGCATGACCTTCGCCCGCACCAAGATCCAGCCGCCCAGGCCGCGCTCGGCTTATGTCGAGCGCTCGCTGGTGCAGGCGCAGCTGGCCGATGCGCTGCTGAACCGCCGCGTCATCCTGCTGTGCGCACCCGCCGGTTACGGCAAGACGACTGCGCTCGCGCACGAGATCGCACGACTGCCGCCGGAGCACGCAGTGGCGTGGATCTCAGCCGACGCCGGCGACGATCTGCAGCGGCTGCTCGAATGCATGCTGGCGGCGCTCGAGCCTTTCGATCCGCCGTGGCGCACGGCGCCGGAGTCGCTGGTGTCGCGCGTGGGCCGCGCGTCGACTGAAGAGCAGCGCACGCTGGCGGCGGAGATCATCAACACGCTCGATGCGTGCGAGGTGGCGCACGGCATCATCGCGTTCGAAGATGTGCATCGCGTCGACGACTCCGGCGTTCTTCGCTTTTCTTGATCTGCTGATCGAGCGGCTGAGTCCGCGCTGGAGCGTGGCGATCACTTCGCGCACCGATCCTCCGCTGGCGCTCGCACGCTTGCGCGCGCGCGACGAGCTCGCGGAATTCCGGCAGCTGCAATTGCAGTTCGCGCGCGACGATGCGCGTCGACTGGCGGCCGAATCGGGTCTGGATCAGGCGATTGCCGATCGGCTTTTCGATCGCACGCAGGGCTGGCCGGCCGGAATGCGCATCGCGATCGGCGTCGTGACGGGCGGCGCGAGCGCCGGACGTTCGAGCGTGCCGATGTCTCACGAGCATGTGCTGCGCGCGGCGGATCGTCCGATGTTCGACTTTCTCGTCACTGAGGTGATCGACAAGTTGCGACCGGAGCTCTCGGACTTTCTGCTGCGGGTCAGCGTGCTGCCTGAGCTTGAGGCGTTGCGCTGCGCGCAAGTTGCCGACAACCCGAACGCGGCTCGGCTGCTGGATGAAATCGAACGTCTCGGCCTGTTCGTCGATGTGCTCGACGCGCCGGTGCGCACGTTGCGCCTGCACGACTTGTTTCGTGAGGCGCTGCAGCGCCGTCTGCAACTCGATCGGCCCGACGACTGGCGCGCACTTATGCAGCGCGCGGCGGCGCTCGAAGGGGACACGCTGCGCAAGCAGGCGATGCTGCTCGCGGCATCGTGCTTTGAAGAGGCAGCCCGTGCATTGCTCGCGCGACGGAACGGAACTGAACATCAGCGGCGCGGCGCCGACGACGCTGCGCCTGGTCGACGCGTTTCCGCCGGAATTCATCGCCGGCAATGCCGAACTGCAGCGCGTGCTGGGTATCGGGAAGATCAGCGTGTGGCGCTTTCAGGAGGCCGAGCGCCATTTCGTGCAGGCCGAGGCGCTGTACGCGGCGCGCGGCGACACGGGCGCTACGCAGTCGATGACGGCGCGCCGTGGGCAGGCGATGATCGCGCTCGGGCGTCTGCAGGAGTGCGCGGCCATCGTCGAAGCGCTGCAGCGCGTGCCGCTGATCGAAGTCGAAGCGCGCCTGATCGCCGCGACGGTCACGATGTGGCTGCACCTGGAGCGCGGCGAAAGCCGCGCCGTTGCGCCCGCGTTCGAAAAGCTCGTGCAGCTGCTGCAATCGTGCAAGACAGTCGGCGAGTGGAACATCATTCCGCCGCCGCGCCAGACCGCGTGCCCCGGCATGGCGGCGCCGATGCTGCGGTGGGGCACCGGCGCACTCGCGATGATCGGTGACGGGCCGTATCCGTTGCGAGCGATGGCGCAGGTCGCGCTCGCGTGGCGTTCGGTGTGGCTCGGCCAACTGCAGGAAGCTTCTGATCTGCACGAAGCCGGCGTCGCCGATGCGCAGTGGGCGGGCCACGAAGTGATCCTGCGCAGCCATTCGATTGCGCTGCGGGCAATGTTGGCACTCTTGCGCGGTGAAAACGCCGAAGCGCTGCAGTGCGCGCGTACCCGCGTCGACGAGCACCCGGCCGGTTACGGCAACTGGGGGCTGTGGCACGTTCTGTACTTCGCCGCGCGCATTGCGGCTGCCGCGGGTGACGTGTCAGCGCTGCGCGACTGGTTGCAGCGTTTGCTTGCGCTGCAGGCCACGCTGACCGAAGCGGATCCGCCGCGGCTGCGCCCGGTAGCCGGGTTGCAGGGTGCATTGGCTGAGCTCGAAGGGCGTCGCGACGAAGCGCTCGCGCACTGGCATGACGTGCTTGCGCATGAAGAAGCCGCTGACATGTTCGCGCAGGCGGGAGAAGTGCGAATGCGTATGGCGTCGATCGCACTGAATCGCGGCGCACGCGAAGAAGCCGCTGCGCTGATTCGTCCTTTGCTTCAGAGCCCGGACGATGGACCGCGCGGCGCGGTATTCGCTGCGGCGGCATTGAGCGAGCTCGCGCGCGCGGAATGGTCAGGCTGCCTGGATGCTGCCGAGTCGGCAACGCTGCGCGCCTGGGCTGCGTCACTGGCACGCACGCCCGACAACGTGGGACCGATCCCTGTGCCGGGTGCGACTCTGTCAGTCGTTGAAGCAACTACCGAGCGGTTGACGCCGCGTGAGCTCGAAGTGCTGGCGCGCATCGCCGCCGGCGACAGCAACAAGCTGATTGCGCGCGCGTTCGATCTGAGTCTGCACACCGTCAAGCGCCACGTCGCGCACATCCTCGACAAGCTCGACCTCGAATCGCGCGGCCAGGCGGCGGCCTGGTATCGCTCGCACTTCGCTGCGGGTTCCGGCTCAGCGACTCGCTGACCTTATCCGACGACTCGCTGATCTTCTTCCTTGGCTGCCAAGGTTGAGCGTGGGAACGCGCGTCCGGTTTCGAGCAGTGTCTTGAGATTCGAAAGAACCTTGGGCCAGCCACCCGATATGCCCTCGAGCATCTGCGGGTCGCGCTCGAGGTCGTCATGCGTGACCGTCAGACGAACGAGCCCGTCACCCTGCGGCTCGATGTCGATTGAAACACGCGAATGTTTCGAATCATCCTCGGCGTCCTTCGGTCGGGCCCACGTGAAGACCAGGCGGCGCGGGGGTTTGCTCTCGACGACCTTGCCGACGATGTCGACCACTTGCGAACCGTCGGTGCGTCGGTGCTCCCATCGGGAGCCGGGCTTCCAGTCCGAAATGTTGACCCGTGAACACTCGGAAGTCGGTCCCATCCAATACTGGCGCATTACTTCTGGATCGACGAACGCCTGCCACACCTTCTCCGGCGTTGTCGCGATGTAGGTTACGTATACGTAGTCAGGCTTTTTCATTGTCATTACCTTCCAGTTTTCTCTTCAGGTCGCGCAACGCACCGAGGCGGTTGCGCTCGAACTTTTCGATCCAGCGCTCGTAGATCTCGTGCAGTGGCACCGGGTTCAGGTAGTGGAGCTTTTCCCGGCCTTGCCAGAAGATGGCGATGAGGTTTGCTTCCTCGAGCAGTTGCAAGTGCTGCGTTACCGCCTGCCGGCTCATGTCCATGTGCTCGCACAGTGCCATCAGCGTCTGGCCGTTCTCCCGGTGCAGCACGTCAAGCAGACGCCTGCGGCCGGGGTCGGCCAGTGCTTTGAAGACTTTGTCGATGTCCTGCAAGCTCAAGACCGCGTCGGTGGCACTTCAGTCGCGGTCGGAGATCCTGATGTCGTTGGGGTTGGGAGCACCGTTCCCGGTTTCTACAAGCGACTTCAAGCTCATCAGGTAGATCGCCCACTTGGTGCTGCAATGGTGCATGAACTCCACCGGCTCTTTCCAGCCCTGGTGTTTGAATAGGACGAACGAATATTCGCCGTCCTGTTTGAGTTCCCAGCTGACCCGGGTGCCGATCCATTCATCCGGTCCGCCGACCACTTGCCACAGCACGCGCTTGGCGGGATGAAGTTCGAGCACCTTCATGTCGAAACCGCCGAGCTCGCTGCCGTCGAGGCTAAAGCGGAACTGAATCACTCCGCCAACGTTGGTTTCCCCTTGCGTGTCGTTGGTCCACCAGGAGGCCAGGCCTTCGCGCGTGGCCAATGCGTTGTAGACCTTGTCCGTTGACGATTTGATGCCGACTCTATGCAGGATGTCTGCCATTTGCGATTACTCCCTACCGGTTGTTCATAAATTGAGTGCGTCCCGGTACGAATAATAGGCAAGTATTTACTTGCATGTCAATTCGCTAGGTTTTCGGCAGCAAGTAACAGAGATGGCTCCGGCATGGCTCTTCGGGCCACTCCAGGTGGCTCCTTCGGTCGATGCGCCTAACGCCGCGCATCCGCACACTACGCTTCACTCCCCAATGGCTTTTTAAGGAGCGTTTCAATGTCACGAATCATCACGGTATTCGGCGCCACCGGCGCGCAAGGCGGCGGACTGGCACGCGCGATTCTCACCGACCCGCAACAGCGCTTTCGCGTGCGGGCCGTTACTCGCAAACCTGATTCGCCCGCGGCACGAGCGCTTTCGGAAATCGGCGCGGACATCGTCGTTGCCGACCTCGACGATGCCGCCAGCGTGCGGCGCGCGATGGACGGCGCGCATGGTGCGTTCTGCGTCACCAATTTCTGGGAGCATTTTTCGCCCGAGAAGGAGCTGGCGCAGGCAACAACGATGGCGCAGGCGGCGCTCGATGCGGGTGTAAAGCACGTCGTGTGGTCGACGCTCGAAGACACGCGCGAGTTCGTCGAGCTTGGCAGCCGCATGCCGGTGCTGATGGGCAAATACAACGTGCCGCACCTGGACGCAAAAGGCGAAGCGAACCGCGCGTTCATTGATCGCAAAGTGCCGACGACGCTGCTGTACACGTCGTTCTACTGGGAAAACCTGATCCACTTCGGCATGCAGCCGCAACGCGGTGCCGATGGCGTACTGGACTTCGTGCTGCCGACGGGCGATGCAAAGTTGCCGGGCATCGCCGTTGCCGATATCGGCGCATGTGCGCTGGGCATCTTTGCGCGCGGTGAGGAGCTGATCGGAAAATCGATCGGCGTTGCCGGCGAGCATCTGACCGGCGCGCAGATGGCCGAGCAGCTGACGCACGCGCTCGGCGAGCCGGTGCGGCACGTCGCGATGGCGCCATCACAGTTCGCAGCGCTGGGCTTCCCCGGCGCGGATGACATCGCGAACATGTTCCAGTTCATGGCCGAGTTCGAGGAGATGTTCTGCGCGGCGCGGCGCGTCGAGTGCGCGCGCGAGCTCAATCCGCGACTGCAGTCGTTCGCGCAGTGGCTGGCACAGAACGCCAAGCGCATTCCGATCCAGCCGCGCGTTGGAGCGCCTGCGTGAAGACGCTGGCGCTGCTCGTGATGCTGTCGGTGTTCTGCGCGTCGTTGGGCGCGGAGCCATCGGCGGCTCGTCTCGCGGTCACGGCGCCTTCCGCGCCGTTGCCGCAGCGACTTAGCGAGACGGGACTTTACGTTGCGGACTCGATGCGAGTGCGCGCGGACAACATCGCGTTTGCGCCGCAGTACCCGTTGTGGTCGGACGGCACCAGCAAACGCCGCTGGATTTATCTGCCGCCGGGTGCTGCTATCGATGCATCGCGCGTCGATGCGTGGGAGTTTCCGGTCGGCACACGCCTGTGGAAGGAATTTGGCTACGACCGCCGCGTGGAAACGCGCTACATCGAGCGACTGACCGACGGTTCATGGCGCTTCGCTGCGTACGTATGGAACAAGGAAGGCACGGAGGCAGTGCTGGCATCGGAGGACGGCGCGGTGCTGCCGGTCAGTGCCGCGCCCGGTGGCCGCTACGTTGTTCCTTCGCGCAGCGATTGCCTCGCGTGTCATGAAGGGCCATCGGTTCCGGTGCTTGGCTTTAGCGCGCTGCAGCTTTCAACCGATCGCGATCCGCTGGCGCCGCACGCAGAGCCTGCGCGTAACGATCATGCGAATTTGTCGAATCTTGTTGCAAGCGGAACGCTGCGTAACTTGCCGCAGCGTTTTATTGAACAACCTCCGCGCATTGTGGCGGCGTCGCCCACGGAGCGCGCAGCACTGGGCTATCTGCACGGCAACTGCGGCCATTGCCATAACGATGCCGGTGCGCTGACCGGACTTGAGCTCGTGCTCGCGCAGCAGGCGGAGAACGCTGCGCAAAGCTCCGAACGAACGATGCAGTCGTTGCTCGGCCACTCGAGTCGCTTCCGCCCAAACGGCACCGACAGCGCGCAGCGAGTGGCGCGCGATGGTGGCACACACATGCTGACGCTGCGCATGAAGACGAATAACACGCTCGCTCGGATGCCGCCGTTGGGCGTGCAGCAGGTCGATGCCGAAGGCGTCGCTCTGGTCGAGCGCTGGATCAACCAACAACTTTCCAACCACTAAGGAGGCTTCTATGAAACGCATTCCGTTCGAATACGCAGTGCTCGCGATTTCCGTTGGCGTTGTTTTCGCAGTCGCCACACCAACGCGTGCGCAGACTTCTCCAGCGACCGATCCCAAGCGCATCGAAACCAGCGCCGAGAAACTCTCACGCGGCAAATATCTGGTGACGGTCGCGGGCTGCAATGACTGTCATACGCCGTGGGTAATGGGTCCGAAAGGCCCTGAGCCCGACATGACCCGGATGCTGTCTGGTCATCCTGAAAACGACAAACTGCCACCACCGCCCGCGCCGCAAGGGCCATGGATCGTGTCGGCCGCAGCGACGAACACCGCATGGTCGGGTCCGTGGGGTATCAGCTACACCGCCAACCTGACGCCCGATGCAGAGACCGGTCTTGGCAAATGGACACAGCGCAATTTCACCGAGACGATTCGCACCGGTCGCCACATGGGACGCGGCCGGCAGATCCTGCCGCCGATGCCGATCCCGATGTACAAAAACTTCACCGATGCCGATCTGGAAGCGATCTTCAGTTTTCTGCAGACGATTCCGTCGGTGAAGAACCGCGTTCCCGAGCCGCTGCCACCAACGCAGCCGGTCGCAGCGAAGTAGCTGCCACAACATTTTCCTGTTCACGCAAACTACGGAGACTTCGATGATTACCAATGCGCAGTCCGGCACCAACGTCCATGAGATCGCCGACGGCATCTACCGTATCAACACGCCGGTTTCTATTCCAGGCGGGCCCGATCAATTCAATTTCAACCAGTACCTGATCGTCGACGATGCGCCGCTGTTGTTTCACACCGGTCCGCGGCGGATGTTTCCGCTGGTGCGTGAAGCCATGTCGCACGTCATGCCGGTCGAGCGGTTGCGCTACGTGGCCTTCTCGCACTTCGAAGCCGACGAATGCGGCGCGCTGAACGAATGGCTTGCGGTGGCGCCGCGTGCGGAAACGGTGTGCGGACAGATTGCCGCGATGGTGTCGGCGAACGACGTTGGAGACCGACCTGCACGCGCGCTCGCCGACGGCGAAGTGCTTTCACTCGGCAAACACTCGGTGCGCTGGTTCGACACGCCACACTTGCCACACGGCTGGGATGCCGGACTGATGATGGAAACGTCCACCCGCACGCTTCTCTGCGGCGACCTGTTCACGCAAGGTGGCGCCGGCGAGACACCGCTGACCGAATCCGACATCCTCGGCCCGAGCGAGGCCTTCCGCGCGCCGATGGATTACTACGCGCACGCGCCGGATACCACCGCGATCCTCGAGCGCCTCGCACGCGAGCAGCCAACGACGCTCGCGTGCATGCACGGCAGCGCGTTCCGCGGCGACGGCGCGGCATTGCTGCGTGCGCTCGCGCAAAGCTTGAGCGCGCGGCCGGCGTTGCGAGCAGCGGCGTAAAGCGCTTCCCGATACTCGAAGCCTTTGCGCTTGGTTAGCGGTCGAGTATCTCGGCAGTATCAGGGACGCTGTTATTGCGCGCCCTTGTCTGCGCGCACGCGTTCGTCGCTAAGGAGCTTCCGCTCCCTCCACGGCTTGCGTGGTCAGTAACAGACCGAGTTGCACGCCAAGGGTGAAGAGATCACTCGACTCCAACCGGCCGCGTCTTTCCAATTCCGCCGCGATCGCGCGAATCGCGTGCTCATGCGGCAGGAAGCATTCAGCGACGAAGCGCTCGTACATTTCAAAAACTTGCGTCGGTTGCATGCTGCCGAACATTTCGCGCGGTAGCGCTTCAAATTGCGCGATGTCGTGCGCAGCGCGAACCAGCGCCACATCGCGCGCCATTGCGCCAATGATTTGCTCGGCAACCAAGCCGCCCAACGTAATGAGTGAAAACCTCTCGAGGTCCCTGTGCTCAGGCTGATCGGTTTCCCTTTTATCGGCGGGCCGCACATGACCACCCAACTCGAGAAAGATACCGCGGGGCTCGAGCGTCGCCAGCTGTGGTACTTCGCCAGCGATCAAGTAACCGGCCACGCAGCCGGCTTCACGCAAAGGTGTCGTGTCCGTAAGCGTCCGCAGCAGCTTGCGCGCTGCGAAGATCCGCTCGAATGAAATGCCGGTCCACTTGGACATCGCCGCATGAAGTTCAGTGCGCCTGGCCGCCGGGTCGTAGGCAGCGAGCTTTGCGAACCACACGTAATCAAGCCTGCGTCCGCGATGAAGAATGCGAGCCAGGCTGCGAATTCGGTCCTGTTCCCTGCCCCACACTTCAACCGCTGACGCAATGTCGTCCTTGTCTAACTCACCGACGCTCTGCCTCGCGACCCAAGGATCCAGGCCTGCGTTGGTCAACGCGACGAACTCACACATGTTGGCAAGCTGCGAAGGCTTCATCGACACGCCCGTTGACAATGACGCGTCGGTGGGCGTCACGCCGTCGGCCAACGCGCCCAGAACACGGGCAGCCGCGCCTTGTGCGGCAATCCACTGCATCTGCTCGACTGCCCCACGCGTGTTGGGCTTCAGCGATGCAGTGCGACTTAGCTGCGTGGCGTTCAACGCTGCATCGAGCGCTCTCTGGGTGACGTCAAACACGTGCGGTACTCCGTCTGGCCGGGTTGCGGTGGGCGGCACTTTATGCTTGTGCTCAAGATGTAGCAACAAAAAGATGTGTTCCTACCATTAGTTGTAGGCCGAACTTCAAGTTGCACCGCATGTCGATTGGTCACGAAGGAGAAAGTGCTAATCGCGTCGGGTTGTCCCGATTTGACATCGTGCACTCTCCGGCGCATCGTGCCTCGGCCATGAACGCCCGCCCGGTCGCCACCGCCCTTATCGCAGCGACGCTGATCGTCGTTCCCGGGACAGCACTGTCCGAGATCTACAAGTGGGTGGAGGCGGATGGCACGGTTCAGTACAGCAACACTCCTCCCGCGCGGACGAAGAACGCACGTCCGCTTGAAAACATGTCGGGAACCGTGAGCGTGGTGCCCGGCATGTCGAAGGAAGAGAAAGAGCGGTTTCGCGAGCGCGAAGACCAGCTGCGGGTGCAGCGGCTTGAACGCGAAGTCGAGGAGCTGCGTGCACGCGAACAGGCGCGCGATTCCGCTCCGCCGGAAGTCATTTACACCGAGGTATACGTACCGGCCTATGGGTACGGACCACCGTTGCACCGTCGCGACCTCGGTCGAGTGAAACCGCGCCCGGAGCCGCCGATCGCCAAGCCGCGGCCGCCGAGCCGGACGCCACCGATAGAGGAGCTCAGCGCTCCTCGATCGCCGACCGGAGCCCTGATCCGGCGTTAACCAGGGCACGCGGCATTGAATCACCCAGGCGACCTTGTGCGCGGATCACCGCGCGCTGGCGGCTTGAAGCTGATGCCGTACACCGGCTACGCAAACGATAGCCGGCTCATCATGCGCGGCCGCGTGGTACGCGAACGCAAGGCAACCCCAGCGGAACTTCACACGAGCGCCTGGCGCAACTTCGTCGCGCTGGTGCGCTTGCTGAACTCGGCGGAAATTGCAGGCGCGAAGGTCTGCGCTCATTTTCGATCGCGCGATTACGAGGCAGTCAGCGATCGCGAGGGCTACTACGAATTCAACATCGAGCTCGATCGCAGGCTCGAGCGGGAAGTCGAAATCGATCTGCGGCTGGTTGCGCCGCGCGCAGCTGATGGCGGGCCGATCATCGCGCGCGCATCGATCTGCGTACCACCGGTCAGCGCCCGGTTTGGTGTGATCAGCGATATTGACGACACGATCGTATGGACCCACGTCGGCAATCGTCGCCGGATGCTGTGGACCCTGGCACGCTCCAACGCAGCAACGCGCAAGCCGCTGGACGGCGTAGCGGCGTTATATCGCGCACTGCACGATGGAGTCGCCGGCGACGAAGGCAATCCGGTCTTCTACGTGTCCAGTGGTCCGTGGAATCTGTATCCGGCGGTGCAGGATTTTCTTCGCATCAACGGCATTCCTCGCGGGCCGGTGTTCATGAAGGATTGGGGCCGGCACACGTTTTATCAGTGGCGCGACCATGGCACGCACAAGCTCGCGAGCATTCGCGAAATCATCAACGCGTTCCCACACCTGCCTTTCATTCTGATCGGCGATAGCGGCGAGCAGGACCCGGAGATCTATCGTCAGGTCGTTCGGGAATTTCCCGGCCGCGTCGCATCGATTTACATCCGCAGCGTCTCGGCCGGCGCCACGCGCTGCGCCGAAATTGCACGCATCGCTGATGAAGTGCGCGAGGACGGAAGCGACTTGCTGCTGGTGACTGACAGCGAGAGGGCCGCCGTTCACGAAGCACTCGCAGGCCGAATCAACGCTGATCTAGTGGAACAGGTAAAGCTCGATGAAGAGGCTGAAAAACGATTGCCCCCACCGCCTGCACCCGCCACGGTCGACCCGGTTCCTGACGCAGCAATGCCCGACAACAGCTAAACGATGGGCACACTGACGGAGTACCTGAGGTTCGTCATCACTTTGACCGCGGTGGTCGGTGCAGACGATTGCCAGTTCGCACCATCAATCTAGAGGCCGGTCATGCGCTCGAGGTGCTCGGGGTAACGCGCGCCTTGCACCTTGATGCTTGAAGCTGCGTCATCGATCTCGCGCAGGTCTTGCGCCGTCAGTTCGAGTGAGGCTGCGCCAATGTTTTCTTTCAGACGCTCGACCTTCGTCGTCCCCGGAATAGGAACGATCCACGGTTTCTGCGCGAGCAGCCAGGCCAGCGCGATCTGTGCCGGTGTCGCCCGCTTCCGCTTTGCAAACGCGGCGAGCATTTCGACGACGACCTGGTTGGCCTTGCGAGCTTCGGGCGAGAAGCGCGGCACGCCGTTGCGGAAATCGTTTTTGTCGAACGTCGTGCTTTCGTCGATCTTGCCCGTAAGAAAGCCTTTGCCGAGCGGAGCGAAGGGAACGAACCCGATGCCAAGTTCCTCGAGCGTCGGCAACAGCTCCTCTTCGGGCGCCCTCCACCACAACGAGTATTCGCTTTGAACCGCAGTCACGGGCTGCACAGCATGCGCGCGGCGAATCGTCTTGGCACCTGCCTCTGACAGGCCAAAGTGCTTCACTTTGCCGGTCTGGATCAAGTCCTTGACAGCTCCGGCAACGTCTTCGATCGGCACATTTGGATCAACACGGTGTTGATACAACAGATCGATCGTCTCGATCTTCAGCCGCTTCAGCGATGCGTCGGCCACCTCCTTGATGTGCTCGGGCCGACTGTCCAGCCCAGAGCGCACGCCGTCCGGAGTTACCCCGAAACCGAACTTGGTGGCAATGACGACACGGTCTCTAACCGGAGCAAGCGCCTTGCCGACAAGTTCTTCGTTGATGAAGGGGCCGTAGATCTCCGCCGTATCGAAAAAGGTAATTCCGAGTTCGACTGCCGACCGGATCAGCGAAATGCCGACCTGCTCGTCAACGGCTGGTCCGAGGCCATGGCTTAAGCCCATGCAACCCAGACCCAGCGTCGACACTTCAAGATTGCTCTTTCCCAATTTTCGTTTTTGCATCGTTGCCCTTCGAGACGATTCAAGACAGTAGACCAGCTGCATGTCCAATACCCGGACGCGGCGAGCGATATGCTGACATCTTTCTGAAAGGTCTGTCCGATGCTCGCTATCAGCTACAACCGCGTAGGGCCTGCGCATGAAGTTCTGTCGTTCGGCGAGATCGAAACACCATCCGCCGGAGCGGGTGAGGTTCGCGTCAGGCTTGCCAGCTCCGGCGTCAACCCGTCGGATGTGAAATTGCGCGCTGGAGTGCGCAACAAGACGCTGGCCTTTCCGTTGATCGTTCCGCACAGTGACGGTGCAGGCGTGATTGACCAGGTGGGCAGTGGCGTCGATGCCGCGCGGATCGGCGAGCGCGTCTGGGTGTGGAATGCGGCGTGGCAGCGGCCGATGGGCACCGCCGCCCAGTTCGTCGTGCTGCCTGCGCAGCAGGCAGTCACGCTTCCCGATGCCATCGACTTCGCCGCGGGTGCGTGTCTCGGCATTCCGGCGCTTACTGCGTATCACGCAGTCGCCATGAATGGTGGCGTCAGCGGCAAGTCGGTACTGGTGACGGGAGGCGCAGGTGCCGTCGGTCATTACGCAATTCAGTTTGCAAAGCTGGGCGGCGCGGCGCAAATCATTGCAACTGTAAGCAGTGAAGCCAAGGGCGCAGTCGCGATCGCTGCGGGTGCAGACATATTCATCAACTACAAGACCGAGAATGTCGGGCAGCGCTGTATCTCATCGACCGGCGAGCGTGGCATCGACCGCATCATCGAGATGGATCTCGCCGCAAATATTCAGTCGGATCTTGCAGCGTTGCGGCCCGACGGCGAGATCATCGTCTACGGAAGCGGCGCAGCCGAGATCGCAGTGCCGTTCTTCGCTTCGCTCTTGAAGAACACGCGCTATCAGTTCTTTGTCGTATACAACCTGAATGCCAAAGACCGAGCCACCGACCTCGCCGATGTCTCACGTCTGTTAAGCGAAAACAAACTGAAACATCAGATCGCTGCGCGGATGCCGCTGTCGCAAGCGGCGCAAGCACATCAACTGGTTGAAAGTGGTCAGGCCGTCGGCAACGTCGTGCTCGATATTTCTTGATCTTTGTATCCAGCGCCCGCTAAACGAGTTTGGCGCCCGCTTCAGCGAGCAGTTGTTTCAGCACGCTTCGGTGGCAGCGGGCCTCATCCTCGCAGTAACAGCCCACCGAGAAATTGGCAGAATGCGACAGCGCAGCGAGCAGTGCGATTGAACGCGCGGTCTCGGCAACCGCCATCTCGGCCCGATACTTTTTCTTGAACGAACGCAGCTCGGCATCGGTCGACGCCGCGCGTCCGCTCTTCATCGTGTCCAATGAAGGCGCCAGATTCGGAAACCATACGTCGAACCAATTTTCCGAGGCGTAACGTGACTTCGGAACACCGCGTGGCGGTCTGCGCACCGTACCGATGCGGAGCCCTTCATTTGGGTGGCGCGGTGACCCTAATCTGACAATTCGGACGGGCATTCTTGGCCTCGGCCTTGAGTATCGACGATCTATAAGCTACGCCCTAAGTTTGGGAATATTGCGACCTTGAATATTCGCTCCCGCCTCTGGGCGCTTACCTTGGCAACATTGCTACCAATGGCGGTCTTCGGCGCCGTGGGTGCGTACATGCTGGTGCAAAGGGAGCGCGATTCATTCGAGCGCGCTGCACTCGATCGCGTGCGCGCCCTGATGACGGCGATCGACGCGGAAATGCGTGCATCGATCACTCCGCTGGAGATGCTGGCGCGCTCGCCTGCTCTGGATGGCGAGACCTCACTGCGTTTCGTGTCGAGGCGCAACGCGCGCTCGATGGCCGGCGCGGCGACTGGTCGAATATCGTCGTATCTGATCCGAACACGGCGCAGATGATGATGAATCTACTGGTGCCGCCCGGCGCGCCGCTCTTCAAGACGCTGGATCCAGCGAGCGTGCTTGAAGCGGCAAAGTCCGCACGTCCGACCATTGGCAATGTCGTCACCGGTGGCGTACTCAATCGGCCGCTGTTCACGGTGCGTGTGCCCGTCTTGCGTGACGGCAAGGCGAAGTACGTTCTGTCAGCCGTTGTGGAGAGTCCCGTCGTCGGAGGAATCGTTGATCGGCAAAAGTTTCCGGCGACCTGGGCCGTCGCCGTGCTGGATGGCAGCTATAGCTTCGTCGTGCGCAGACCCGAACCCGTCAAGGGCTCCGCCGCCGCACCCAGTGAGTCGTTAAAGCGCGCATTGGACAGCGCGCCACAAGGGTTTCAGCGCGGACAGCTGCTCGATGGCAGCGAGATCTACCGCGCATTTCAGCGATCGTCGCTGAGCCGCTGGTCGGCATCAATCGCAGTGCCGCGAAGCGTTGTCGAGCAGAGCCTGAACGGTGTGTACGTGCTCGTCGCCGGATTTGCGGGTGCGGCGATGCTTGGACTGTGGATCGCGTGGTGGCTTGCATCGCGCATCTCGCAACCGATTGCAGCACTTGCGAGGGCGGCGCCTGCGCTCGGACGAGGTGAAACCGCGGCGCTTCCTCCCGCCGGAGCGGTCGACGAAGTGCGCGAGCTCGCACGCGCGTTAGGTGAATCGGCAGTTGCGATACGAGATCGCGAAGAGCGGCAGCGTCAGGCCGAACACGCACTGCGTACAGCAGACCGCGCCAAGGACGAGTTTCTCGCGATGCTGGGGCACGAGCTGCGCAATCCGCTCGCCTCCGTTTCCAACGCTGCGCAATTACTGAAGATGGCAAAGCATCAACCGCAGGTGCTGGAGAACGTCAGCGCGATTCTTGGCCGTCAAGTCGAACATATGACGCGCCTGGTGGACGATCTGCTCGAGGTCGGCCGCGTCACCGGCGGCAAGGTGCGACTGCAGCGCGAGCCGCTCGATCTGTCGGCGACGATAGTTCATTGGCTCGATGCGTGGAGAAGCGACAGTCGCTTCCTGCATCACGACGTCAGCACGGCACTGCAGCCGGTGTGGGTGTTCGCTGATCGTGCGCGCATCGAGCAGGTGTTCTCGAATCTGCTCGATAACGCGATCAAGTACACGCCCGCCGGCGGACAGATTCGCATCTCGCTTCGAGCGGAAAATGCCAAGGCGATTCTGGAAATCAGCGATACGGGGCTCGGAATGCCGCCCGAGCTCATCGGTCGCGTCTTCGACTTGTTTGTGCAGGGCGAGCGCACTCTCGCACGCGAACAGGGTGGATTGGGAATCGGCCTGACGATGGTCAAGCGGCTGGTGGAGTTGCACGGCGGAACAGTGCAGGCAAAAAGCGAAGGAACGAATCACGGCGCCACGTTCACCATCGAGCTGCCGGCGATCGAACGTCCTGAACAAGTATCGGAGGTCAGCTCCATGACATCGACGGCAATGCAGCGTCGGATTCTGATCATCGAAGATGATGACGACGCTCGTGACTCGCTGGCCGAGCTGCTTCGACTGGACGGCCACCATGTGACCGTCGCGAGCACCGGCAAGGACGGCGTCGAGTCGGCATCATCGTCAGCGCCGGAGTTTGTGCTCGTAGACATCGGCCTGCCGGATATCGATGGCTATGAAGTGGCGCGCCGCCTGCGAAGCAATCCCGCGACGTCTCGTTTGCGTCTGGTGGCGGTGACGGGCTACGGCACACAGGAAGATCGGCGTTCAGCGCTGGCCGCGGGATTCGACGAGCATCTTGCAAAACCGGTTGCGCTCGAGCTGCTGAAGGCAATGCTGTCCAAACCCGTGGCGTGATCTACCTAGTTCGATTGTTTTGCTTTAACTCAGCATTTTCTCTATGCGCTGTCCGGTACCAGCTGATCAGCGCGACAAGACATAATCGATTGCGAGCACCAGAGAATTGATGGCTGACACCGAAACCTCACACCCGTTGCGCCCCTTGCTCAGAAACTGGGTATGGGAGCACGGGAAGGTCGGTACTCGCTATCTCGATTGTCGCAACGGCGAGATCAAATTTGACGATGGCAAAAAATCAAGATTTGCCGTCGACAAGATCTTCTACGTTTCACTTGCGAAGAACGCTGATGACGCAGCGCATGCCGCCGGGCCCGTTATCCACGAAGCACGGCTTGCGCGCTTCCTGCATGCGGCCCAAGAAGCAAAACCTGACGAGGCCGGCCCAGTTGCCGACATTCAACGTGCGGCGCAAGACTGCGTGGAGCTTGGCCTCGTGTGCGCGTATCAACAGCAAGCGCAGACCGCTCTGGCGCGTTACGCGCTCGAACCGATGTTCGACGATGAAATTCGCGCTGCGGTCATCAGCGACATCCGCGGTACATACGTGGGGTTGCGTGAGCAACTCGCGCTTTACGACTTCACCGTATTTCACGGATTACCCGACGCGCTTCTGATCAGCGAAGCGCCATTCATCGACTGGCGCGCGCGTGCTCGGCCAGCCCAACCGTTTGTGTCGATACCGCTCGGACCCTACTGCCTGCTGGTGGGTACGCCGTCCGGCAAGAAGAGTCGCGCCGGACCTGTGTTGTGGAAGCCCGTCACAACCATGGGGCCTTTCAAGGACCATAACGGCCACATCGCTGATGCAGCACGTCTGTGGATCGTGGCAACCACTGATGAGCAGCTCGTCTCTTTACAAAGCCGCTTTGCTCCGGTTGCGCCCGACAAGCCAGAAGCAGCAGAATCTTGAGCATGCTCTCCTTCTCTGCACTCGACCTCGTTCCGCTCGTGCGCGGCGGGACCAGCGCCAGCGCGGTTCGTAACGCCGGAGAGCTGGCGCAGGCGCTCGATCGCTTCGGCTACACGCGGCTCTGGTATGCCGAGCACCACAACATGCCCGGTATCGCGAGCACCAGCCCCGAAATCCTGATCGCGCACGTCGGCACGATGACGACCCGGATACGCCTCGGTGCGGGCGGCGTCATGCTTCCCAACCATTCGCCGCTTAAGGTGGCCGAGTCATACAAGCTTCTTGAAGCCATGTTTCCCGGCCGCATCGATCTCGGCATTGGTCGCGCGCCGGGCACCGATGGCCTGACGGCACTTGCGCTACGCCGCTCGCGTGCAGCGCTGCACGCGGATGACTTCCTGGAGCAATTCAGCGAGCTCCTTGCGTGGGGCAGCGGCGAGTTTCCTGCCGATCATCCGTTCCGCGCCGTTCGCGCGATACCGGACGACAGACCGCTGCCGCCGCTCTACATCCTCGGGTCCAGCGACTACGGCGCGAAGCTCGCCGCGCGCATCGGCGTTGCGTTTGCATTCGCGGGACACTTCAGTCCGGACCCGCCCGAGCCGGCGATGCGCGCGTATCGCGCCGAGTTTTCCGCGGACGGCGTGCTCGACAAGCCGCACGCGATCCTCGCTCTTTCCGTGTTCTGTGCTGATACCGAGGCAGCAGCCGAACGCATGGCATCGTCTGCATTGCTGTCATTCGTTCAATTGCGGAGCGGGCGGCCGGGCCGGATGCCGAGCCCGGATGAAGCGATGTCGCACGTGTTCACGCCGGAGGAACAGGCGATCGGTGCCTCTTACAAGCGGCTTCAGATCGTCGGCACGCCCGAGCAAGTGCGCGCCCGCATTGAAGACATCGTTGCGCGAACCAACGCAGACGAAGTGATGATCGCCACGCATGCGTGGGAGATCGCTGCACGCATCCGATCCTACGAGCTGGTGTCCCAGGTGTTTAACTTGTCTGAGTCCAACGCTCGCGCCGTTCCAGATCCCGTGTAGTGGCCGACTCAACCAGGATTGCGTAGTCGCGCGCCAGACTGCATCACGCGCGAGACCGAAGGCTGTCACACTCGATGCGATCCGATGATTGAACGCCCACGTGACCTGACCCGAACGCTGCTCGGTGTGCTGTGCATCGGGGTATTGATCGCAGCTGCGCTGTGGATCGTGCGGCCGTTCGTTGCCGCGGGAATCTGGGCAACGACGATCGTCGTCGTGACGTGGCCGATGCTGATTCGAATGCAGCGACGGTTGATGAACAAGCGCGCTCTCGCGGCCGCCGCAATGATCCTGATGCTGGTGCTGGTGTTCGTTGTTCCACTGACATTCGGTATAGGGGCTCTCGTAGCGCATGCAGACGAACTGGCCGAACAGATACGCTCGATCAGCAATATGGCGATACCGCCGCTGCCCGAATGGGTCGCGCAACTTCCGCTGATCGGGCCAGAACTGTCCAGAGGATGGCTGGCTGCGCGTGCCGAGGGCATCGAGGCATTTCTGGCGCAGCTAGGTCCGTATGCGAGCGGACTAACTGCGTGGCTGTTTGCAGAGATCGGAACCGCCGGCTATTTGATCGCACAGCTCGTGCTGATTCCCGTGTTCGCTGCGTTCATGTACGTAAATGGAGAGAGATACGCGGCCACGTTGTTGCGGTTCGGAAATCGTGTTGGCGGAAAGCAAGGCGAGTCGCTGATCATGTTGGCCGCGAATGCGATTCGCGGTGTGGCGCTTGGGGTCGGTCTCACCGCGATCATTCAAGCGGCACTCGGCGGACTCGGGTTGGCTATCGCAGGCGTCCCGTTCGTCGGCATCCTTACCGCAGTGCTGCTCGTGCTGTGTATTGCGCAGATCGGCATGCTGGTGGTGTTGATTCCGGCCGTCATCTGGGTCTTCTGGAACGGCGATCCTGGATGGGGAATCTTCCTCGCGATCTGGTCGTTAGTTGCCAGCATGCTCGACACCGTATTGCGTCCGGTCTTGGTAAGCCGCAGCGCCGATCTGCCGCTGTTGCTGATTTTCGTCGGCGTCATCGGCGGCTTTCTCGCGTTCGGCCTGCTGGGAATCTTCGTCGGGCCCTGTTGTACTCGCTGTCGCGTACACATTCCTCAAGACGTGGATTGAACAAGCGCCTGCGACGAGGACGCCGGCTGGAAGTTAGTCCGCATCACCTTCTTTAATGACCGGTAGCGCGGGCAAGGTGGATGAAACCTTGCCTTTGGATCCTGCGGTTTTTCCAGACTTTGTTAATACTGTAAATATATTCAGTACATCGGCGCAAGCGCCAGTATCCATGCGGGTCGGCGACGAACGGACGGTCGGTGTTAAACCGCAGCCGACACATTTAGGAGCAGAATCGTGCGGTCTAAAACACGTTAGGCAGCATGAGAACGCTGGCGCAGATCCTCGCCGAGGTAGAGCGCGCTGATGTCCTTGGCGTGAAGTTCCAGTCTGTGCACAGCGAGCGGCTTTCGGGTGAAACAGCACTTCACGTCTGCGCGAAGTGGGGTGACGCCGAGGCAATCCGTCTCCTGGTGGCGAACGGCGCGAACATCAACAAACCTGGTGAAGACGGCAACGCCCCGCTGCACTATGCGGCAATGCTCGGGCAACTCTCCGCCACGAAGGCGCTGGTGGGTTTGAGCGCTGCGAACACTCGCGATCGCTATGGCAACTTTCCCGTCGATCTCGCGGCCGATTATCCGGACGTCAAGGCCTTTCTTGATCGAGCGGCTATGCTGCCTAACCCTTCGTTGCACCTGACGTGCTACAGCGAGCTTCGCCCGCTGCCGCACGCCGGTGAACTTACACGTTAAGCCACAACAATGGCCGCAGACCGGTTTGATCATCTATTCATTGCGCCAGAGTCGTATGACGCATCGCTGAAGTTCTATTGCGAGACTCTGGGATGGAGCGTCACATTTCAGTGGGGCGGAAGTGGAGAGCCACGAGGCGCAGCCCTCTCGGGCGGAGAAGTAAGTTTCGTCATCGCCGAGCAGCACGAAGCAGACGATCACTCTTGGTCTCACGGGTTCAATGGAACACGGCCCACCAGCCACATCATGGTCGACAATCTTGAGGAAAGATTTGCGCAGCTCGCCGATGCGAACTGCATCGTCGTTGCACCGGAAGACACTCACTGGGGAACACGTTGGTTTGTCGTGCGCGATCCGGACGGTAACCTCATCGCGTATGAGCAGAAACTGGCTTAACTTGTCGTTCGAGAGCCGACGCTCTTTGAGCGCGGCTCAACTCAGACGTTAAGGCGCACAGAGATAGACCTACGCCATGACGAACACAGCACAAAAACGCAGCCTCTTGTGGCATTTGAAGTGGTTATTCGCCTGCTTCGCTGCGGCCTTTGCGCTGTTCCTTGCGACCCTCGTAGTGAGTCTTGCTTTTTCCGGGCCCGCCTTTGGGGAATGGTGGTCCAGCCCTATCGGCCATATTGCAATGTTCGCCGTGGCCGTCGCGCTGTCGCCCCTTATCTATCGGAGGCTTCGGTGAGCGGTCTGCGCCCTAACTTGTCGTTCAAGAGCCGACGCTCTACGAGCGCGCCTCAACTCAGACGTTAGGCAGCACTCCGGGTCGAATATGGCACGCGTGGTATGGAACACCAATACAGTCGTTGTGTTTCTGGCACTGGCTTTGGCAGTACTACCCGCCGCCGCAATGCATGTGCTCACTGGCATCATGCTCATTGTCGCGACGCCTTTGCTTTGGCCTTCCGGTTTCAAGCCACTACTTTGGCTTGCGTATATCGTCGGCTGGTGGGGATTAGGTGCGCTAGTTCGTATCTTCGCGAGCTTCGCGCGTCAAGACGTACGTGTCGGGCTAGGGACTCTGCTGGGTCTCGTGGCCGGCGCAGTAACGGTCGTCGCCTTCGTGGCTTTGCCTTATACCCCTCTCTGTACCACGTGCACGCGCCCTGAGTTTCTTGTGTATCGGCCAGACGTGTTATCTGTCGCAGTAGCGATGCACTGGTCGTTCTTGCATTTTCGCGGGTTCCGCCTAACACTGCGTTCAAGTGCCGACGCGCTGAAGCGCGCGGCTTAACTCAGCGTTAGGCGGCTGTGATGGCGTTCTTCTTCGCGACGGCAGAAGACTTGGTGCCTGTGCTACTTAGCGTCAGGAACGAATCGGATCAAGTACACACCATTTGGTCATTTCGAAACTCCTGACGAATGTCATTCGCTTCCGTTCGCGAGTTGCCGACGCTTTTTCGTCCGGCGCCAAACGATTTGGCGGCTTCTTGCCCGAAGTATGTAGTTACTGAACGCGACGGGGTTGTCGCTTCCAGGAGGATTGCGCGTTACGACGGCACTACGGTGTGGTCAATTGACCACCTAGAAAACGCTGACAGCACCGTCTTGTCCCATGGCGGCTTCTTTGGTGATGACGTCTTGTTGTACGGGGAGGTTCGCACTGTCCACAAGACTCTCGCCGCACAAAGGCTTCAACGCGCGTTCGATACAGCAATCAGAAAGAACTTCACAAAGATAAAAGCCTTCCGCGTCGGCAAGCGTGCCGAGGCTCTACTCGACGCAGGAGTGAGGCTTACTGGTGCCAAGCAGTCGCCGGCGATCTATGACCTTTCCCGTTAGCGTCGTGCAACAGCCGCCTAACTCATCGTTCGAGAGCCGACGCTCTGCGAGCGCGGCTCAACTCAGACGTTAGCTCTCACTAAAAACTCATGCCGTTCGCCTTGGTCATCGTCATGCTTCTGGCGTCTGGGTTAGTCATCCTTGGCGTCGCCAACAGCTCCCTGTTCGGGTGGTCGGTTGGTGCTGATGAAAAGTTTCCCATCGATCGCGGAGACGCCGATGACGCTCGTCTCGCGAAAATCAGCGTTGACTTGATGTTCGGCTTGCTGCCCATTTTTGGGGCTTTGGTCCTTCAGGTTTTGGCCATCGACCAGCCGTTAGACGTTTCCACCGGTCAGCAACTCGGTGCAACTCTTGGCTGTTTTGCTTACCTGCTCATTTACTTCACCGTCGTGCGTCCTCGTTATGCCGCGTTCCGTCTCAAACTTCGCCGCCTACGAATTTCATCGCCTCGTGACAGCTAACATTTCGTTCGAGAGCCGACGCCTTGCAGGCGCGGCTCAACTCAGACGTTAGGCATGACGAGACAATGGATAAGTTTCTGCTGACCAAGAAACAATTTCTCGTTTTTGTGAGTATCAGTGCGTTTTTAACGATTCCGTTTCTTTTCTTAACGGTCGCAGGTCAGATAAAAAACGAAAGTGCTCTAATTTTGTTGCTGCCGTTTCTAGCAGGGATGCCGTGGGTGCTGCTTTATTTCCTGCTCCCTTTTGATATTCCAGGCTTTACATCTGCGGGAGTGCCCAACCAATCGGGGGATTTGACGGTATCTGTGTTCCAGCTAATTCTCTTGATGCTGCCCCTCTGTCTAAATATTTATATAGCTGTGCGGTTAATTTCTGGTGGTCGTAGTCGTGCCTAACTATTCGTCGCAGCGGACGCCGCGCGCGGCGCGGCGCCGCTGAACTCAAACGTTAGGCGTCACAACGAAGCTCCCCCATTGCGCGGTAGCAGCTATGAGACACAGTGAAAGGCACAGAACGCACCGAACAGGCTGGCTCCGTGCCGCCGTTCTTGGCGCGAACGACGGAATCGTTTCTACTGCTAGCCTTGTATTGGGCGTCGCGGCCGCCGGCGCAGATACAAAGGGCATTCTTGTTGCAGGCGTTGCTGGCCTTGTTGCGGGTGCGATGTCAATGGCTGCGGGCGAGTATGTCTCGGTTAGCTCACAAGCCGATACCGAAACCGCGGATCTCGCTCGTGAGAAGAAAGAATTGGCTGCAAATCCAGAGCAGGAACACGCAGAACTAATGGCCATCTACGTCAAGCGTGGACTGGATGAGGCATTGGCCTCAAACGTTGCCACCCAATTGATGACGCATGACGCGCTTGCCGCACACGGACGAGACGAGCTGGGTATATCCGACACATTGGCCGCGAAACCAGTGCAAGCTGCATTCGCCTCTGCAGGTACGTTTGCCGTAGGCGCGGTGCTACCTCTGCTGATGGTTCTCGTGCTTCCGGGTTTTGCGCTCATGTGGGGCCTCGCAGGCAGCTCGCTCTTCTTTCTTGCACTGTTGGGCCTCGTTGCTGCACGCGCAGGGGGCGCGCCCGTGATCGCGTCTGTCACACGCGTCACTTTTTGGGGGGCATTGGCAATGGGATTGACCGCTGGAGTTGGGGCCCTTTTTGGGGTGTCCGCTTGAGAAGCGTGCTCGTACTGCACACGACGCCTAACACCTCGTTGCAGCCGACCACCTTCGGCGGCGGCTGGACGCGAACGTTAGACCGTGAAACGCAGTTTGCCTCGTGGGTTGATAGTTTCAAGCGTGTTCGCAGCGTTCATCGGTTGCGGTTTCCTGATCGCCTGGCTATTTGCCAGCGGGACGACACCTGAGCGGGAGTGCGCTACACAATGCAGCGCTTCGAAGCAGATCGGTGTTCTCGTTCCAGTAAATTCGCCACTTCAAACAGCCGGCGTGAGAAGCGTGGGTCCACTGCAATGCCAGTGCCGCTAGTCTCCTCGCGACCGTCACGGTCTAACATTTCGTTCTAGAGCCAACGCTCTTCGAGCGCAGCTCAACTCGGACGTTAGACGGCACGACGCGCTGCACATGCAAGGGGTTACGATCATTCGCGAA
Organism: uncultured beta proteobacterium; assembly: GCA_963710675.1. GTDB lineage: Bacteria > Pseudomonadota > Gammaproteobacteria > Burkholderiales > Burkholderiaceae_F > JACCZX01. Next base: position 31,550 of record CAVQBE010000021.1, read on the forward strand.
TTGAACTGCGAAGAGAGCACGCCGTCACTAGTCGATCGCGCCCGCTTAGCGACGGGTCTAGCATCGTCCGTTCCCTGTCGAACGCAGATCAGCGTCTGGCTGGCGTTCGCTCCGTACGAGTATACGGCCGCGATGATCACGACTACACAAAGATGGGCACACGGGTTGTAGGGCCGGTTCCTGAAGAGCAGGGCGAGTCAGTAATTCAGCAGCTTCAAGTAGCGTTTAAAGCAGGTGGCTTTCACGTCATCATCGGAGCCGCAGCAGATGATTGATGCCTTCCAGAACGCGCCGCCTAACATTTTGTTGGAGAGCCGACGCGCGATAAAGCCGCGCGCGGCTCAACTTTGTCGTTAAACGTCAACCATGCGCCCCGGTACGGAAGCGCTACTGATTGAGCGCCTGGCGTTTGGCGCAGTTGGTGCTGTTGTCGGCTTCTTTGCGGGTGTTGCGTTCGAGTTGGTTCGTATCTTCTTCGCCAGTACCAACGACATCAGTCTGGCGTCTCTCGCTATATTTTGTGCGCTTGGTGCGTGTGTGGGCGCTTTTGCGGTACGGGCTATGTTCATCGGCACCACCGCATGCGCATCTTTCTTCGTCGGGGTCATGTCAGCGTTAACGCCGGAGTACTGGTTGGTGCGCGGGCGGTCGCCTGTTGACTGGCCGCGTTTCATTGTGTGGTCCTTTGCGTTTGGCATCCTATTGGTTGTCGCAATTGTTCTGCTCAACTGACATCGCGTTTAACTCGTTGCTGGAGCCAACGCTCTGCGAGCGCGGCTCAGCGCTGCGTTAGGTGCGCGTGGGAATAGCGATGGTCAGGTCAGCGATGGCGCTGAGTGCTTGCTTTGCCGCCGCAATCGGTTATGCGCAATCGTCTGACGAGGGGCGTAAGTGGGCCGAGAACTTCGATCGTTACAAATCCACCATGCGGTCGCTTAGCCCGGCTGCTACGAAGGCCTGCGAAAGCCGGTTGCACCGCATTTTGAGCGCAATAGACCAGAATCAAAGCTGTGGCGTTGACTCTGAGTGCACGCTTGTCGGTGAAGAACCCTTCGGCCTAACTGTTCCTGTTCGAATAGCGAGCGGGACGGCGCTTATGGTTGATATGAAACAGTTCAGACAGTCCTGCTATGACGAATCGCATCGCGGTGGCTACAACAGCGATCTAGTGCACATGCCTGCATGCGTGAAGCATCGATGCATGGTCAAGACGTCCCTAAAGAGATGAGCAGCGCACCTAACTCGTCGTTCGAGAGCCGACGCTCTACGAGCGCGGCTCAACTCGGACGTTAGCTGGCACATGACTACCAGTGTTGCGAAGTTTTAATCAACGAAAAAACGGAGTCGTATGCTCAACGAGGCTGCAAAATTTGGCGTAGCGATGCCGGAGTTCTACGACAAATGTATGGGCCCTGCCTGGTTCGAACCATTTGGTGCTGATCTCGTAGCGCGAATGCCAGCCAACCTTCCCGGCGATGTGCTGGAGATTGCTTGCGGAACAGGTATCGTTACGAAGCAATTGCGCGACCGTCTCAATCAGGCTCGTCGGGTTGTCGCGATCGACATTAGCAAGCCGATGCTGGAGTATGCGCACAACAAGCTTGCTGATTACACGGGTATTGAATGGCGCGAGGCCGACGCAACGAGCCTGCCGTTTCGTGATGGGGAGTTCGACGCAGTCGTATGTGCCTTCGGCGCGATGTTCGTTCCAGACCGACGTGCTTTCTTCCGGGAAGCCCGCCGCGTACTGAAGAAGGAAGGCCTCCTCCTGTTTAGCGTATGGGATCGTGTTGAGGAGATTCCGCACGCTATAGCTTTCTCAGAAGTTATTGAAGGCTTCTTCCCCGGAGATCCCGAGATGCGCTTCCAGTTTCCCTACGAGATGCATGATCGGGGGCTTTTACGGCAATTGCTCGAAGAAGCAGGGTTTCAAGAACAACGAATTGAGAAAAAGCTGATTCAGGTTGACGGCGTCAGCGCGTACGAACTAGCCGTTGGGCTGGTTCGCGGTAGCCCACGGTCTAGTTTTTTCGAGAAAAAAGGGGTCTCACTTCAAGCGGTGATCGAGAAATTGGCCGCGTCGCTAGCCAATGTCGGCGGCGCAGACCCGTACAGAGCGCCTGCGAGTGCGGTCGTTGTTGAGGCGCGTGCGATTGGATAGGCCTTTGCCAGCTAACTACTGCCATGCAGCGGACAGTCACAAGCGGCGCTTCGCTTGTTGTTCCTGCCGCTGATGGCAGTAGTTAGACGCCCGAGGTCACCGTGTCAGCAGCACTCACTGCCCTGACCCCGCAAGCTGTTCTACGGAATTATTTTCACGCGAAGGACGAGAACCGGCCCCACTTGCTCGAGTGTGTGTTCGAGCCCAGTGCTGAGCTGGTGGTCGTCAACCACGCCAGCGCCATATCGTTTCCTGCTCGCACAGTCGGGCGCGAGGCAATCGCTGACGTACTCGTCCGGAACTTCGGCCAGAGCTACGAGAACGTCTACTCGTTCTACCTGAGTCGTCCTCCCGTAGACGCCGCGGCGTTTTCCTGTGGCTGGCTGGTGGCCATGTCGGAGAAGCAGAGCAAGTCCGCACGAGTCGGCTGCGGCCGGTATGACTGGTCGTTTGCCAAGGCCGTTCCACACTTGGCAACGCACTTGACCATCACAATTCATGCGATGCAGGTCCTTCCGGCCGCTCAGTTTGCTGCGGTTCTTGCGTGGCTCCAAGCGCTCAGCTACCCATGGTGTACAGCAGAGGAAGTCGTATGCACTGCACCGAACATTGAACTGTTGGCGCCAGTGCTGCAGCATCTAGCAGCTCATGAAGCAGGCGTCTAACCCTTCGCTCCAGCGTTAAGTCCCACTTCAGCTACACCGGAGGCAGTCTGTGGAGACAAGTTCATCGGATGGCAACGATCTCCGAACTCGAATCCTCGGTACCTGGCGCATGCTGTCGTGGAAGCGGACTCTGGTGTCCACGGGTGAGCAGAGCGACGCGATCGGGCCTGATCCTTTCGGCTACATCAATTACTCACCGGATGGCCGTCTCATGGTTTTCGTTTTAAAGAGTAACCGCCCAAAGCCCAAATCGACTCCACCGACCACGGACGAAAAGATCGCGTTGTTTGATTCTCTGTTCGCGTATGTGGGAACGTACAGAGCCGAATCAGACCGTGTCATCCATACGCTTGACGGCTCGTGGAACGAACTTTGGACCGGCACTACGCAGACGCGCGTATTGTCGTTTGAGGAGGGAAGGCTAATCTATACGACGCCTGAAACGGTCGACCCCATGGACGGCAAGCTATGCACTTACAGGGTGGAATTCGAGCGGGCGTGATCGAGTGCCCTACATTGCGTTCGAGCGTATGCACCGACACGCGCCTTCTTGTTTGCAGGCGTCACCGGCGGCAAACCGCTCAACTTAATCGTTAGGCGTCGTACAAGCGACACGACACCCTCGGCGCCTATGATCACCGCTAGGCAACTCGGGCCAACTAGGGGACACACATGCACGATACCCACCGAGCCGCTGTCGCCGGCTTCTACGAGACTCATCCGATTAACGAAGACGAGATTCTCCAGAAGCTTTCCGGCCGCGGCCTGGACCTTAGAAGGCTGACTGAGCAAGAGCTGAAGGACTTCGATCAGGACCACTACGGCGGTGTAGAAGCGGTCGAGGCCCTCGCCGAAGCCGCGGGGATCTCTCGAGGCCAACACGTCCTAGACGTTGGCAGTGGCATGGGCGGTCCAGCGCGCTGGCTCGCTCACAAGTTCGGGTGCCACGTTACCGGCCTGGACCTCACCGAATCTCGGGTGTTGGGCGCGAGACGCCTAACCGAACGCGTAGGTCTCAGTGGCCTCGTCGAGTTCGTCCAAGGCGACGCAACTCGCATGCCATTCGCGATGTCGAATTTCGATGCGCTGGTCAGCCAAGAAGTCTGGTGCCACATTCCAGAGAAAGATGCCCTGCTCGCCGAGTGCGCACGCGTGCTCAAACCGACCGGCAAGATTGCGTTCACAGACATCATGATTGTCGGCGAGTTCTCCTCTGCAGATGAGCTGCAGCTAGCCCGAGGAATGAAGATTCCGCGCCCGGCGACCCTAAGCGAATACAGGACGCTCGCAGCTAAGAATGGATTGACGATAAGTGCGACGACGGATCTATCGGAAGCGTGGAGCGCCATCTTGGTCGGCAGACTGGAAATGTATCGGTCGCTGCGAGATACGACGGTGACTAAGTTTGGCGAGGAGCGTTTCCACGAGTACGACCGCGCGTACGAGCACTTCGTTGGCCTCTTCACAAGAGGAATACTTGGCGGCTATCGCGTCGTCGGTGGCGCCTAACCACTCGCTCGAGCCGACCGCTGCGGCAGGGCGCCTCAGCTCGAACGTTAGGCGATACGTGACACGTCGTGCGATCTCCGCGGACGGCACATCAATCGTGTATGCCGCTCGTGGTTCCGGCTCGCCAGCACTTGTTTTCGTACATGGTTGGTCGTGCAATCGCACCTACTGGGCTGCGCAACTGCCGGCGCTGTCCAAGAGCAATCTCGTCGTTGCCCTCGACTTGGCTGGTCACGGAGAGTCTGGCTGTACACGACAAGACTGGAACATTGCTGCGTTCGGTGCAGACGTGACCGCCGTCGTAGCGGATCTCGCGCTTGATGCGGTGGTCCTGGTTGGTCATTCGATGGGTGGCGATGTCATCTTGGAGGCATCGCGCCGCCTAGGTAGTCGGGTCCGCGCCTTGATCTTGGTTGATCAGCACTACCAACTGTCGCGGTTCATGACCGAAGCGCAAGTGCGACAGCGGGTAGCTCCGTTCCGGGCCAACTTTGTCGAAACCGTTTACGCGTTCGTTTGCACCCTGTTCCCGGCCTATGCCGACCCAGCGCTCGTCGAGCGTATCGCTAATCAAATGTCTTCCGCGCCACAACAAGTCGCGCTTGGCGCTTTGGAGGCAACCTGGAACTACGCCCGCGGTGTCCCCGCGGTTCTGTCCGAACTAAGAGTTCCCGTCGTGGCCCTGAACGCTGAGCGTTCGGCAACTGACATCGAGTCCATGCGACGCCACGGCGTCAACGTTGTATTGATCCCTCGGACTGGACACTTCCCTATGATGGAGAGGCCGCGAGAGTTCAATGCTCTTTTTCGCCATGTATTGGAAGGCTTCGTGAGGCGGACGCCGTGATGCCTAACCCCTCCATCGAGCGGACGTCCCAAGGGCCGCTTCGCGCCCGTTGGCCCACTGCTCATGTCGAACGTTAGGCCGCGTCAAGATCTGTCTCGGCACTTTGTCGAATTCAGGAGGTACAGCGCGTGAAAGCTCGCCCGATTGCGTTGATTACAGGCACCGCGGCGCCGATCTTGCTTTTCGTCGGGGACAGTAATGCCCTTCGAGCTTGACCACGTGTTCGTGTGCACCAACGTCGATGCACCGGAGGCGGCTCAACTCATTTCGATCGGGTTGACCGAGGGTGCATCGCGGGTTCATCAGGGTCAGGGGACTGCCAACCGATGCTTCCTCTTTCATAACGCCTACCTCGAGCTGATCTGGGTTCACGCCCAAGAGGAAGCACGTTCCCCTCTGACCGAAAGAACCAGACTCTTTGAACGATGGAAGGGCAGAGCGCATGGAACGTGTCCCTTTGGAATCTGCTTGCGACCTACACGCCCGTCGGATGGGAGCGATCTTCCTTTTGCCGCCTGGGACTACTTGCCACTGTATATAGCCATGTCGAGTCCCATCCGTATCGGCACCAATAGCGATCGGCTCGAGGAACCGATGCTCTTCTTCATCGCGTCCGCGTCGAGGCCTGATAGCTGGCCCCGCCAGCCCCCGTTGCAGCATCGCCTCGGCGTCCGCGAAATCACGCGCTTGAGCTGGACTCGCCCAAACGCCAACCCACTTTCGCCTGAGCTACAAGCCGTTGTCGACGCCGGTTGCCTCAGCGTTGAGTTGGGCCGCGCGCACGCGCTCAAGATCTGCTTCGACAATGAAGCAATGGGACAGTGTGCGAGCCTGCTACCCGATCTCCCGGTTACCATTAAATGCTGAGCTCGTAAGCGAGAGAATGCCGCCTAACTCTTCGCTCGAACGGACCTCCACCGGCAAACCACCTTACCGGCGTCGGCCGCTCAGCTCAAACGTTAGGCGACACAGGGTGAGCACCTCGCGAATTGGACTCGTGCCCTTGGAGCCAGACGGCAAGCGGCTCGTCGCGTATCTCGAACGGAGGACACCATGGGACTCTTGACCTTCAGTATCAACGTCACCCTGGACGGCTGCGTCGACCACCAGGAAGGAATCGCCGACGACGAGACACACGCCTTCTTCACCCGCCTCATGGACGAGGGCGGGGCGATGCTGTGGGGCCGCGTCACCTACGAGATGATGGAGAGCTACTGGCCAGCGGTCGCCCGCGGCGACGCGGAGGCACCGTCGGCGATGCGCGAGTGGGCGGTCAAGCTGGAGGCCAAGCCGAAGTACGTGGTGTCGTCGACGCGAAAGGACTTCCCGTGGACCAACAGCCACCACATCGCCGGCGACGTGCGCACGGGCGTACAGAAGCTCAAGGACGCGACCCCGGCCGGCGTGCTCCTCGGTAGCGGCAAGCTCGCGACCGAGCTGGACCGGCTGGATCTGATCGACGAGTACAAGTTCCTCGTCCACCCCAGGATCGCCGGCCACGGCCCGACCCTGTACGAGAGCGGGCTGCCCAGCACGCGACGGCTCGAGTTGATCTCGGCGAAGCCGCTCCGCAGCGGCGCGGTCGCCATGCACTACCGGCGCGCGCGCTGACTCGGCGATGGGTCATGTCGCCTACACGCGAGCGCTGACCCATCCGGCGGGAATTCATTGTCCCCGTTGATCCGACGCCGGCACTAGATCGCCACAGCCGGCTACGCTGTGGACGGAAGGAGTTCATGATGTACGCCTCTCGATTCAAACTCGTGACCTTGGTCGCTTTCGGGATACTTCATGCAGCCGCGAGCACCCCAGTTATTGGCCAAGAGAACAACGCGATGATGGAGTTGCTGCTCCGACCAATGGGTTGGAGAGCAGAGTGGGCTGGACCAGGCGGCGCGGGTGTCACCGAAGTACTCTTTGTGCGCCGAGGAGACAAGGTAACCGCAAAGATTCGACTCGTCCTTCCCTTTGAGATGACCTGTGAGAACCCGGTCGAAGTCGGTCCCTCCACGGTGACATTTGATGGATGCAGAGACCCCGGCCTCAGATTGCAATTTGATCCCAAAGACCAGGACATTCCGTTTCGTGGGAGCACGCCGCGTGGCTACGAATGGAAGCTCAGAGCCAAGTAGTCGGTGCCTGCGTAGAGCAATCAAAGCCCAAAACGTGCCGCCTAACATGTCGGTCAACCGGAGGCGACACGGCGGGCGCCCCGGTTACCTACTACGGCGAAGGAAGCCTATGAACTGGAAGTTTTCTTACGCCATCGGCTTTCACCCCTGGGAAGATACCGACCAAGAGTTCCTTCAATCCCTGGCATCGCTCCTCGAACGCGAGGAGCAGGGCCGTCAACCACCCTACGGGCGTGCCCTGGATATCGGCACGGGCAGCGCCATCTGGGGCATCGAGCTGGCCAAACGGGGATGGGAAGTCACTGGTGTGGACTTTGTGAAGAAGGCCTTGGATCGGGGGCGCGAGCGGATCCAGGCCGCCGGTGTGCAGGTGAAGCTGGTGCAGGGGGACGTCACCCGCCTTACAGAGGCGGAAGTGGGTTCCGGCTTCCGGCTCATCCTAGACACCGGCACATTCCATGACTTCGACATCGAGCAGCAGCAAGGGATGGCCCGCAGCGTGGATGCCTTGGCCACTAAGGACGCCGCCGTGATCTTGCTGTGCTGGCCGCGGCGCATTCGCCCGTTGATCCGGGGCGTGAGCCGCGAAGAGATCGAGGCGGCCTTTGCAGGTTGGCAAATCACCGACGTTCAACCGTCATTCTTCAAGCTGCCGACACCCCTGGAATGGGTACTGCGCCCGGACGAACACTGGTACCGCCTGCACCGTGCATGAGCTTGACACGCCGTCTAACAACAAGATGCCCCGCTTTAGACAGCTCAGCATCAGCGATCAAGACAAGCTCTGGCGCTGGCTTCATGTTGCACTGTGGGATCCGCCGCCAGCCGGGTTGCGTCCCATTGAGGTACTCCAGGCGCCAGAGGTGCGCATCTACGCAGAGAACTGGGGTCGCTCTTCGGACGTCGGCGTTGTCGCCCAAGTGAGTGGCACAGACGTCGGAGCCTGCTGGCTACGGCTTCTTCCGGTGGGGCTGGGTCTGGCCTCCGTGGACGAAGAAACGCCCCAGCTTGGTATCGCCCTTGAACCAGAGTTTCAACACAAGGGCTATGGGCGGCCACTCATGCTCGAAACCTTGGAGACAGCCCGACGAGCTGGCTACAAGCAGATCTCACTCACCGTACATCCTGAGAATCCTGCGCAGCATTTGTATGAGCGCTGTGGCTTTCGCAAGGTGGAGCGCCGGAACAACTATCACCTCATGATTGCCAGTGTGGTCTAACTTTCGTTCCACGCCGACGTGCTACGGGCTGCCGCCCTCCGCACGCGGGTGAACTCAAAACGTTAGGCACGATGAAGCACGCTTCGGCTGAAACGTTGCGGGAGCTTGAACCGTTGCTTGCTCAAGTTCGTCGCATGGATTCGCTCTGCGAGCGAAAGCCCGGCATCTTCTATCTCGGATCGTCGGCTTTCTTGCACTTTCACGAGGACCCCGCAGGCCTCTTCGCTGACGTCAAGCTCGGCGGCCAGCACTTCGAGAGAATGCCGGTGTCCTCGGAGCGCCAGCGCCGCGAGTTCATCGCCGCGGTTCGCAAGCGTTTCTCTACTCGCAGCCGCGGGTAGCATTCATCACGGTTGAAGGCTACGGAACGCCTTGATGCAGCCGCGCGCTTTGAACAGCTTCTCAGTACTCAACAATGGGACGAATGAGCTTTAACATTTCGTCCGAGAGCCGACGCTCTGCGAGCGCGGCTTAACTCACACGTTAGAGCGCACATGCCGCCGCGGAACACCATCGTCGAAGAGGCTCGCCTCCTCGTCGAGCAGCTTCGCCCTCTGCCGCATGAGCCTGCCGATCTTCGAGCCATCGCAGACAGCCTGTACCTCTTTGCAAGCTCGTCGGTTTGGCAAGCTGCGCCGTATCGACAGGCCGTCCCGGGAGAGGAGCTTGTGTACGAGTTGGTCTCGGGCAAAGGAAATGGGCCTTCGCTGTACCTCATATCCGATGGTGCAGGAGTCGTGAGCCCACCTCACTACCACGGAACATGGGCAGTCATTGCCGGCATTCGAGGTCAGGAGTTGAATCACCGCTACAGCGTGCAGTCTTTCGAGAAGAGGACGGTGGTCCGCGTCGGCGAAGTCGAGGTTGGTTCAGGCCAGGTTCTCACCTTGGGCGAGGAAGACATTCACTCGACCGAGGTCCGGGGCGTTGGCCCTACATTCCATCTGCATCTCTACGGACGGTCTCTGAATGAACTACCGAGTTTCGAGTCCCGTAGCTACACCATCGTTGGGTCGCCGCACCCAACATTGGGAGGAGTCACCATGAAAAGGAGCTTTCGGTTACTGGCCGCTGCAGTTCTCTGTGCCGGTTGTGCACCTGCTTTGAAGGATCTGAAACCGGCTCCCTCGGTTAGTGATTCCGGCAATATCTGGTTTGCTACCGCCGGTACTCTTGCACGCAAGGCTGACGAGCCGAGGTTCGTGATGGCGGATCCAGTCGTCATTTCTGGCGACCTGAGCTTTCCCTCCGGATCGGGACCGTTTCCAGCGGTAGTCTTGGCTCATGGTTGCGAAGGGCTGGGAAATGCCGAAGCCGGGTGGGCGCCTGTTCTCCGCGAATGGGGCTATGCAACATTCGTCATAGACAGTTTTCTCGGACGCGGCCTAAAGGAGGTGTGTACCAGTGGCACGACCCTTACAGGCACGCAACGGATTCCGGATGCCTACGGCGCGCTCCGGATCTTGGCCACACATCCTAAGGTCGACCCTGCGCGGGTAGCTCTAATGGGCTTTTCGCACGGAGGCATCCTCACGATGGGTGCCTCAACCGCTTGGGCGAAGGAAACTTTCGCACCACCTGGCCGTCCCGCCTTTCGGGCGTTTTTTGCCTTCTACCCGTTCTGCAACATTGTGTATCCGGAAGGCGAGCGCATTTCTGGTCCAGTAAGGATCCACACCGGCGAGCTTGATGACTGGACGCCCGCTGAACCCTGTGTCCGCTTGGCACAGCAGCTCAAAGGTTCTGGTCAGGACGCGATGGTCACCGTTTATCCTGGAGCGCATCATAGTTTTGACAATGTTGGCCGCCCGCTCGTTTACCTCGCGAACGTGGATAGCGGCGCCAACTGCGCCTTCCAGATCGCAAGCATTCTTGGACCGTTTCCGTCGAGCAGCGAGGTCCGGAAGTGTTTCCGGAAAGGGGCAACGATCGCATGGAGCCCGGAGGCCACCGAGCAAGCACGCCGTAATGTGCGAACCCAGCTCGCAGAGTTGCTCAGGTAGCGGTCCTTGCGACGATGTTTGAAACTGAGCGTCCTAACAACGCGTTGGTGAGCGACGCTTTCGCGTCGGCGCTGCTGCGTCGCGCCTTCTGCAGCGCGCGACAACGCGAACGTTAGGCCTCAGAGCGCAGAGCCCTTCTTATCGTCCCACCAAAGGAAGCAATGGCCCGTCAGATCGTCTTCACACCAAAGGCCGGCAAGCCACCGTCGGCGTACAGCCAAGCGGTCAAAGCGGCCGGCCTGGTGTTTGTCTCCGGCACAGCCCCAATTGATCCCGCCACCGGCGCTATCAAGGGCACGACCATTCAAGAACAAACCAGGCAGTGCCTTACCAACATACAAGCCATCCTCGAAGCAGCGGGCAGCTCGCTTGACAAAGTAGTCAGCGTAACGATCGTGCTTGCCGACGAAGACGACTTCGCTGGCATGAACGAGGAATGGCTCAAGTGGTTTCCATCCAATCCGCCGGCTCGTCAAGGCGCAAAGTTGCCAGCGCGCATCCCTGGCCTGAAAGTCTCCATTGCTGCAATCGGCGAGGCCTAGCTCTTCGTTGCAGCCGACCTGCTACAGCGGGCTCCGCCCGCTTCCGCAGGCGCGTGAAGTCAAACGTTTGGCGTCGCATTACCCTCTCCGCGGAGACACTAATGACGAACTTCGATGACGTGCGCCAGGCGATTGAAAGGCACAACGCGAACGCGGTCCGTTGGTACGCCGCTGGTGACGTCGATTCGCTTGTCTCCATCTTTGCGGAAGACGCGTGGCAGATGCCGCCACATAGCCCACCGCTCGTTGGCCGGACCGCCATTCGCGACTTCTGGCGCAACGCGGTCAGCTGGGGGAAGTGGGAATTCATCCTAGAAACTAAAAGCGTTGATGCTAGCGGGCCGATCGCAGTGGAACGAGGAAAGTATGTCCTTCGGTTCACAGCGGGTTCCGGCGCACCGGCTGGCATGAGCTCGTTCGAAGACCGCGGCAACTACCTCGTTCACTGGCGCCAAGAAGCCGACAAGCAGTGGCGCGTCGTTGCTGACGCACCCGTGAGCGAACTTCCGTTGCAAGATGCAGGCATTGGCGACGCCTAACCGTGCGCTACAGCGGACTCGCTGCGCTCGCCGCTGAAGGCGATATCGTTAGGTCGCATATAGATGGAGGCGCCGTGAAATCATTGTTGAACGTTAGTTCTTTGGCCGTTACCGCGATCCTTGTTGTAACACTCCTCGCGTCCCATGACGCCTTCGCGCAAAGCTGCAAACCAGTTAACCAGCGCACAGGTGAGCTGGGCTGCTGGATTACAGCGAATGCGTCGCTTGGACAGTTGCCGCAGCAGCCAATTTTCTGGCACTTAGATACGTATCTGACCCGGGGCGAGGCTGAAGCCGCCAAAGGCCCACGTGGGACGATTGTGGAATCGCTCGGGAAGCTGTGGCTTCTTACGATCGACGTGGCCGGTTGGCGTCCGTCTGGCGGGCAGCGCATAGCGGAAATCGGTCCGCTTCCGGTGAGCGCAACGGCGAACTACTCGGTGCAATACATGGAGGCCGTTTTCACGCCTGGCATGACGGCGCCTGCGCACCGGCATTCTGGTCCAGAGGCTTGGTACACGTTAACCGGCGAGACGTGTTTGGAAACTCCTGAGGGCAAGATGGTGGGGCGAGCAGGCGGCTCGCATGTGATCGTGCCGGGCGGTCCGCCGATGCACCTCACGGCCACCGGCACCGAGACTCGCCGTGCACTGGTTCTGATCCTGCATGATTCAACGCAGCCACCGACGACCATGGTGCACGACTGGGCGCCAAAGGGGTTGTGCCAAAAATGAGAGCCAACCTAAACAGGCGTTTCAGCAGACACACGCAGTCTCTACGCTGCTGAACGCACACGTTAGGCGGCACAGACTGTCTGTCGCGTCGCGAGCAATGTTCTGGGACCCTCGCATGTCTCTTCCAGTCTCTTTTCGTACTCTTGGACCCTGCGATGCGACGTTGATGAGATCTGTCTTGTCCATGTTTGGCAAGGCGTTTTGTGAGGTGGAGACCTATAGTGACGCCCAGCCCAGCACGGGCTACTTGGAGGGTCTCCTTGGCAGGGACACTTTCATTGCTCTTGCCGCTTTGGAAGGCAATCAGGTTGTTGGAGGCGTCACCGCGTACGTGTTACCGAAATTTGAACAGGAGCGCAGCGAGATCTACATTTACGACTTAGCAGTGGCGGAGACGCACAGGAGGCAAGGTGTCGCCACGGCGATGATCGCAGAGCTTCGGAGAATCGGCGCCTTACGCGGTGCCTATGTGATTTTCGTTCAGGCTGATTACGGCGATGACCCGGCTATCGCGCTGTACACAAAACTGGGTGCTCGCGAGGATGTCATCCACTTCGACATTGCAACCGCGACATGATGTCGCCTTCAACGGCATGCCGCGCACGCCCCGCGCGCCAGCGATATCGGCAGTGCCGGCTAACCGCTTGTTCAACCGGACCCGCCGGCAAGCAGCATCTCGTTCGAGCGTCGGTGGCCGGTTAACTCGGACGTTCGGCCGCGGACCTTCGACATGGCGCTAGGTCAAGAATCAGTTTTCAATCCACCTGAGGAGCTCTCCGTGTTGCGACGTTCAATGCTGGTCATGGTCACGTGTGCTCTCCTGGGGTCGGTTGAGGTGGCAAGGGCACAGCAGCCCGCTTCGCCAGCAAGGATCGCCTTTCTCGGACCCACGACGCCCCTCTTGGAGGTGTTCCGCAAAGCGCTGACCGCAATCGGATATCAAGATGGACGCGACGTCATCATTGAGTCAAGTTGGCCTGCCGGCGATCGGCTGGACTTGATGACCGAAGCCGCAGCGAGCTTGTTGGCTCGCAAACCAGCAGTACTGGTGGCAGTAGGTGCGACCGCAGCGCGTGCCGCCAAGGGCATCACTCAGGATGTGCCCGTCGTGTTCGAAGTCGTCGTCGACCCCGTTGCGACCGGGATCGTTCCAAGTCTGGTCATGCCCGGAGGGAACGTCACCGGATCTACGACCTTCGATCCACAGTTTGCGACCAGTCAACTCCAACTGCTCAGATCCCTCCTGCCTAACCTGGCACGCGTTGCCTTACTCGGTGATGCCGGCGCTGCGCCTAGCCTGTTTCAGTCCGTCGAGGAGGCTGCGCAGACGGTTGGACTCGAAACACTGAGTCTCAAAGTGGAGCGGTCACCGAATCCAGACTTCGATGCAGCCTTCGCGACTGCCGTGAAGGAACGCGCGAGCGCGATTCTTGTGCTCTCCACCCCTGTGACAACACCGCATCGCAAGCGCATTGCCGAACTCGCCGTTAAGCATCGACTGCCGACACTTTCGCCGCGGGACCACGCGGATGCGGAAGGTTTGCTGTGCTTTGGTACCAGTTTTGTCGAAGCGACGAGGCACTCAGCGATTTATGTGAGCAAGATACTCAAAGGGGCCAAACCAGCTGAGCTTCCTGTTGAGCGAGTTTCCCGGCATGAGTTGATCGTGAATCTCAAAGCGGCGCGCGACCTGGGCATCACGGTGCCTCCGTCGATCCTCAGTAGTGCCAGCCAAGTAGTTCAGTAGCCCGCGACGGTTCAATTGCAGCATGCGCCGCAGCCTAACCCGTCGCTCAAGTCAATCCGCACACCAGTAGAACTCATGTTTGATCATGTCAAATTCGGGGTCAGCGACTACGCAGCGAGCAAAGCGTTCTTCCTCAGCGCACTCGAAACGCTCGGCGTTGCTGTTGTGTCGGAAGGGCCGCCTACGTACGGTGTCGAGCTCAGCCCTAAGGGTAAGGCGTCGTTGTGCCTGTACCAAACCGAGGAGAAGCCGGCGCATCTTCACCTGGCTTTCACGGCCGACACTCGCCAGCAAGTCGAAGCTTTCCATCGCGCGGCTCTGGCAGCCGGTGGCAAAGACAATGGCGCGCCCGGTCTGCGCCCGCACTACCACGCGAACTACTATGCAGCCTTCGTCATTGGCCCGGACGGGCACAACATCGAAGTGGTTTGCCACGAACCCGAGGTCTAAGACTTCCTCGCGATACGCATCTCGAACAGCCGCGTTGAAGTTCCGCTTCGAGCACTCTAGGCTCTGCCGGCGATCGTGTCGGAACCTAAGGTCCCGTGCAGTGATGGAGCGCCTGGGCATGGTCAACGCGAAGCAGGATTTCGATCGCATCCCGGCGTGCCTCAGGCCACGCACTGCGTCAGCACTGCCTGTATCGGGTCACTCGTGCTCAATGGAGCCGGAAGGCCGCCTAAAGGAGAATTCGCGTGGACGAGTCCCAGGTCCTCAGCGCTACACCCTGACTCGTCGACGAGAGCTAAGCGCTAAGACACAGCGGGCGTGCTCCGCTCAAGTGTCTCGTGCGCTTCCCCTTTATCGGTTGTGCTGGGACGAGGTGCCTCTTGCTCATCGGTAGCCTGCGGTTCGTAACTCAACACGATATGGACCGGAAAGTGATCCGATCCGACATAGCCGAGGCGCCGCATGCGAACGAGGCGGAAGTGGCTTGAGTGAAACACGTGATCGATAGGCACGCGGAATCCTGGATACCGCGCGTGGAACGTACTGACGAAGCCACGACCCTTGCGAGGCTCGACCAACCGGCTGATTTTCTGAAACAACCGAGTGGATCGCGACCAGGCGACATCGTTCAGATCACCACAGACCACAATGGGACCTGTCGCCTCCGATACTCGGCGCCCCACCTTTAGCAAAGCCGAGTCGCGCTCGCTTGACTCGTCGCTTTCTCCGGGTACCGGCGGTGGCGGGTGAACGCAGTGAAGCCACACGCGCACTCCATTACGCAGGACAACTTTCGCCTGTATCGAAGGATTATCTGGCTTCACTAGAAAGTCGACCGCAGCATCCACCAACTCAAGCCGCGAACGAAGCAGCAATCCATACGTGTTCGACAACGGATGGCGAACAACATACGGATAAGACGTGGCCAGTGCATCCAATCTTGCATCCCACCACGCATCCACTTCGCAAAAAAGCACGACGTCTGGGTCTGCCTCACGAATTTGCGACAAGACCCGATCCGACTGACGGTTGGTTTGCAATATGTTGGCAACCACCAGTGAAAGCCGAATCGAAGGATCGGAGGATTGACTTTGCTGGACTTCACGTGGAGCCAGCGTGGTGTAGCGCCACACCAGCGCTCCCTGGAATACCGCCACCGCAACAAGCGCGATCGTGAATAGATTTTGCGGCCACGCGAGTGCATGCGTGCCAACACTCCACGCGACCAGCGCACCCACCGCCAGGATGAACAGTTGCAGGCGCGGGAAATCCCAAATCCTGACCCACCAGACTTTCGAGCGCGTAAGTGACAGCAGCGTCGCAACGATGACGAGGGTGCCTACTACGATCGACAGGATGCTCAGCATCGCGAATTCACGTCCAAGTCCAACCGGACACTCTAGGCGAGATTCATACCCGGCTCATGCTGTCGCTTGCCGTGCTACTCGCCGACGACGTAGGCTCAGCCAGACGATAGCCGCAGCGATCGCAACGACCGGCACCAGCGCGCCAAGGTTCAGCCACGTCCAGCCCTTGGTCGTGATCATCGCTCCCGATCCAAAAGACGTCAGCGCCATCGTCGTGAAGACACAGAAGTCCATTGCCGCCTGCGCCGTCGTTTTCTCCTCCGGCTCGTAAGCCTGCGTCAGCAAGGTCGTGCCACCGATGTAAAGGAAGTTCCACCCGACGCCAAGCATGAACAGCGCACCCAAAAATTGCATCAGATCGACGCCCGACAATGCGACCGCGATGCATGCGATGTAAAGGACCACACCCGCACTAAGAATCGACGTGATACCAAACCGCTTTATCAACGACCCGGTAAAAAAACTTGGAACGAACATGCCGAGAACGTGCCACTCGAGCACGAGGGCGGCGCTGTGGAACGGATGCGCGTGCTGGGCCATCGCAATGGGTGTCGCCGCCATCAGAAGGTTCATGACGCCGTAGCCGAGCGCGCATGCCGTTACTGCGACGATGAACACCGGCTGACCGGCAATCATGCTGAGCTTGCGGCCTGGGTGCGATGCGCTTGGCAACGCAAGTGCGGGAAAGTTAATGAACGAAATGACGAACAGCGACAACACTGCGACAGCGACCAGTGCTGCATACACTCCTGCGAACGGCACGGGCAATAGCTCTCGCGTCACGCTGGCCAGGCTGGGACCCGCTACAGCGCCGAGGATTCCACCTGCCAGCACCCACGAAATTGCCCGCTCTCTGAAGGCCGGAGTTACAAGCTCCGTAGCGGCGAAGCGATACAACGCTGCGTTGGCGTTGTAGTACCCAGCGACGGTGGTCGCAAAAACCAGCAGCCAAAACTGGCCTACAAGTGCAGCGTATGCGCATAGAGCGGTGGACGCTGCGGCGATGCAAAGGCCCAGCTGAAATGCACGCTTGCGGCCCCATCGCCGCTGGTGACGTGCGACCAGCCCAGTGAATATCGCGCCGCCAACGACGTATCCCATAATGGGTAACGTTGCCATCCACGGCACCGGAGCCAGGCTCAGGCCCACCAGACCATTGATCGCGATAAAGGCAACGTTATTGGTGAGGAACAGGCCTTGGCACAGCGTCAGAAGAATCAGTTGAAAATTCATGCGTGACTGTAACGGCCGCAGATGTCGGGAGGTGTTTGGTGACTGATGAACTGCATCCATACCACGCTCACATCTATTTCGATGCGCATCAGCGTGCGGCGGCTGATCAACTTCATCGAATGCTGTCTGAACGCAAGGGCACGGGGAATCTGAAGAGTGTCATCTTCGTGGGCGAGGCACGTGAGAAACTTGTAGGGAATCGCGGCGTAGGGCGCTTTGGCAAGTCCGACTTCTAGCTTCGCGTCGCCATCGCGGCAACAAATTTTCGATCAGTCGGCAAGCCCTTTCAGAAACCAAAATCAGGCCGACGTCCTTTACTTGTCGCCCTGCACGACTGCGATGCGCCTCCGTAACTGCGCAGCGTCACTTGCATCTCCCGCTTTCTCCGCAAGCGCGAGCTGGACCTTCAGCCACGCCAGCAGCGGACGACGCCAGCCCTGCGCCGACGCGGTGTCAGCCGCGAGCGCGATCGCTGCGGGATTGGCGCGACCTGCTTGAAACAGCACGCCGATCGCAACCAGTCTGGATAACGGATCCTCGATTGCGCGCAGCGCGCCGACGGTGTTATCTGCACTCATGCGGCGGAAGCGATTGCGCGATGCTGTTCCGGCAGGAGCGCAATGTCCTGCGACTGCACACGTGCGGCCAGATAGTCCGCATAGGCACGCTCGGGTGCAGCGCTGTCCGGCCTGAGTTTTTCGAAACCTTCGCACGGCTCGAACACAAGGCTGGCCACGCGCGCGGCGCAGCGCACGAGCTCGGCGCGGCCGAGCAGATCAATGCGACCGGTGCGTGCAATCTCGCTGCGTGCACGCTCGAAGTCGCTGGCGGCGAGCCGCGTATCGCCAGTGAGGTAGGCAGCCACCGCGTGGTCTATCGCGGTCTTCGCATTCGATTCCCAATCAGGAACTGGTGGGCCACTCGCGCATGCACCAATCAACGCACCAACGATCGCAAGCGCTACGGCGTTCCTCATGGCAGCTTCAATTTCGGGTCTCGCGCGAACGGCCAGCGCCGATTCACTTCGTCGATCATCCGACTGACCTTGCGCAGACTCGTATCGACTTCGGCGCGCAGCGCCGCGAGATCCGTGGTCGCGGCGCGCGCATTGCCGGCTGCCACCTGCGCGTCCTCGAGAATCGAGTCGACTTTCTTCAAGCTGGTCCGCGCATCGGTGAGTGCTGCATTCAGCTGCACGATCGCGGCGCGCGCTTCGGGCACAAGGCCCTCAGGGCCGAACGCCTGAGCATCCACCTTGGCCGCGAGCCCGTCGACTCGGGCGAGCAATGCGTTGGTGCGATCGAGCGCGGTCACCACCTTCTTTGCATCGGCCTCATTGCCAAGCAACATGCCGAGCGCACCACCCGGCCCTTTAAGCTTTTCCGTGACGTCGCGCACGTTGCCAAGGCTCGCAGCGAGAGACGACTCTTGCGCGGTCAGCGCTCGCAGGTTGCTGACGAGCTCGCGCATGTCGGCTACCAGTCGCGGAATCTCGGCCGTTGCATCGCCGACCAGCACTTTGCGCTCCGCGCCGTCTGGAAGCTGCGGGTCGGACAAAATTCCGCTGAATGCCTTCAGCGCGGTATTGCCCAGCAGCCCGCGCGTGAGCGTGAACACGCTGGATGTTCGTAACCAGCGGGCATCCTTGCGCGGCACATCGATGATGATCCGTGTTACTCCATCTTCGGCGAGTTCGATGCGCCGCACTCGTCCGACTGGAAAACCGGAGAACGTAAGGTCCATGCCGACCGCGACGCCTTCCGAATCGTCCGCTATCAAGACCAGCCGCTGCGATTCTTCAAACGCGCCGCGCGCGTAGAGCAGATACACCACCGTGCCCGCGATCAACAGAAACAACAGCACTAGCAGCAAGGCTGCCTTGAACTCGACGTGGGCGGCGGGTCGTGGCGCTGAGGGTTCTTCTTTCATCGCAGCCACATACACATCTCAGTAGTAGTTACCGACCAGCGATGCGACTTCGATCAAAAGGATCACGACGAAAATACGAACCAGACTCTGCAATTCAATGCTCGTTCGCAGGCGCGCGCGCGAGCGATCGTAAAGAACCGACGCGATGGGGATCAGTGCGACCGCCAGCCCAAAGAAGAAGACCTTGAGCGCGAAAATCATCGACACCGCCGGATTGAAGATCTGTCCAAACGTGCGCGTGTAGCCCGCGAAAGCCCCTGTCGTAAAACCGTAGACCGACACGTAAGCCAGCACCGCCGTCACCACACAGCTGACGCCAGCGAGCATCAGCGTTGAAAACATCGCGGACGCTACGCGCGGCAATACTTCGCGTTGCAACGGGTCGACGCCGTGCTGTGCATGCGCATCGTATAAGCCGCGTTCGCGCAAATCGGAAATCTCAGCCGCATTCGGAAGCGCGCACCGCAGTGCGGCGAACACCGCCGCAGTCAAGGGAATCAGCTCCAGGACCAGTACACGCACCACCATTTCCAGCGCATATTGGGACAGCCCGTAGCTCACCGCCGTTACGACAACGATGCGGATGATCACCAGGCTGATCAGCGAAGACAGCACGATGAACCACAGCAGCATCGGTGCGGTGTCTTCATAGACGTGCCGCGCCAGCGCTGATCGATTCGACCTTGAATAGCTCGATGGAGAAAGGGCCAGCACCAGGATCACCGCACCGAAGTGGACGATCCTCCACCACCCGGCAAACCAGGTCAGCGTCGCGCGCCCGGCGTCCGGCAGCGGCCCTGGTGACAAAGGTTGCGAGCTCATGCCGGGATGATAGGACGCCGGGCCCGCCAGCTCTCTATACGGCGAAGCCCAACAGAAACAGCCGTTCAGGTAGTGCATCAGGTGAGCCTCGCACTCGCATAATGCACTCATCGCTTTTTTTCTTTATGGCCGCAAAAATCTGATGGCACTTGGCGCGACGGTTTACAAGGCTGAGCTATCGATCGCTGACATCACTAGAGGTTATTACGCCGACCATTTTCTTTCGCTGGCGCGTCATCCATCGGAAACCGAAGAAAGACTGATGGTCCGGTTGTTTGCATTTGCGCTGCACGCAGATGAAGCGCTGAGGTTTGGCCGAGGGCTATCGAACGACGATGAACCCGACCTATGGCGGAAAGATGCAACGGGACGTCATCGATCTGTGGATCGACGTCGGGCTGCCGGATGAGCGGTCGATTCGAAAGGCCTGCGGCCGCGCAGGGCGTGTCGTCGTGCTTGCCTACGGCGCACGAAAGCTTGACATGTGGTGGCAGCAGAACGTCGATGCGCTCGCCCGGCACCGCAATCTCGAAGTGCTCACGCTGTCTGACGCTGAATCAGCGCAGCTCGCAGAGCTGGCGGACAGATCGATGCAGCTGTCTTGTACCCTTCAGGACGGCAATGCCTGGATTGGCTCAGACCGCTCGGGCGTTACTGTCGAAATAAAACATTTGAAGCGCGCTAGCGAGGAAGGTGCCGCATAGCGCCTATCGCGGCTCACTGTCCTCGTCATCGTCCGCCATCTCATCCTCGGCCGCAATGCGATCAAGTGCGTCCGCTGGAATCGGCGCACCCGAGCCAAGAAGACGATCCGGCGCAATATCGCTTCCCGGCTCCTCATCGATATCGCGGCCTGCGGCGGCTCGCTCTCCGGTACCGCCGGCATCCGTGTCGCTATCGAGGTTGGCGTCTCCAAGATCACGTCCGGCCCCGCCCGCGTGCGGCATGTCTTCGTTCGTTCCACGATCGAGCCCGATCACGTCGGCATCGATTTCGTACAGGCCCGGACCCTGAAGGTCGCTACCGCTGTCGGATGAATCGCTCGGGCCGAGCGCATCCGTTCCGTGGCCTTTATGCGTTACCGGCGGTGTCGATTCGTCTACGTCCAGGGTACTGGCGGGCATTGGATCCTCCATGTGGAATCCCACACTCAGCAAGTTGCGTGCGCTGCCTGCCTGCGTTCAGTGCTGGCGCTCTGACGGCCGAACGACGAGGTAGACCAACCGTGGGGACTTGACGTCGCGCAAAACCTTAAGGGCACAGTCACGATGAATGCGGCCCGCGTCCAGCGTCTGGTGAAGGCGGTCGACGGAATCGATCGCCACGCCGTCGATACCGACCAAGATGTCACCCTCGAGGACACCGCCGATAGCGGCGGGACTTCCGGCTTCAATGGATTGCACGCGCACACCGGTCTTTTGCTCCAGATGGTGAAACAGCGTCACGCGTCGATCCAGCGCAACGGTGGCACCGGCGACGCCGATATACCCGCGACGCACGCGACCATGTTGCAGCAGTTGCGGAATCACCCATTCGGCAATATCGATTGCCACCGCGAAGCTGATCGATTGCGCGCCGCGGATGATCGCTGTGTTTACGCCGATCACTTCACCCCGGGAATTGAGCAACGGCCCGCCGGAATTGCCGGGATTCAAAGCAGCGTCGGTTTGTATGACATCCGGAATCAGGCGTCCTGTGTTCGCACGCATACTGCGACCCAGCGCACTGACAATGCCCGCGGTGACCGTGTGCTCGAAACCCAGCGGGTTACCGATAGCAATTGCGATCTCTCCGCGCCGCACGTCGGCCGAGCGTCCAAGGACCGCGTGAGATAGTGAGCCGCGAGAGCGCGAATCGATGCGCAACAACGCAAGGTCGCTGTCGGGATCGTCACCCACCCACTCGGCATCGAACTCGCGTCCATCACCGAGAACGATCCGATAGTTGAGTTGCGGACGCCGCGCCGCTGGGCGGCTGTCCGGCTCGCGCAACATGCGAGTTAGTGAGAAGGTAACCATCGGGCGTGAACAGAAAGCCGGATCCTCCGCCAGAGGCATGCCTTGCGTTCGCATCGAACACACGCACCGCTGCGACAGCCGGCGCTACACGCTCGACGACACCTGAAACTGTCTGCGAATACGAGTCCAGCAGAAAACTGTCGTTGCCGCCCATGTTGATCCTCCAGGGCGACAGATGCGGTTTGACCAGGGCGTTTGCAAGTCACGCATCGCCGCGTGACGGCCGTACCACGCACTCGGTCACAGCACCGTTGAAGGCGCGCCTACGAAGGCATGTGCACCCACCGGCGCAGACGGATTTAAGCCTTCTTCGCGCGGGGTTTGATCAGACCGGTCAGATAACCAGCGAAGCGCGCGGGCTGCAGCAGCAGGCTGTATCCGAACGTATACACAACCAAGCCGCCGACATTGCGCCGGATTTTCAATCCATGCGCGTGGAACATCGAGCGCATCACGAAGAAGATCGCCATATTCATCAGCAGCGCGGCCGGCAGCAAGGTCACGGCAAACGGCCCCATCAGCAGATTGCTGCTGTATGCGATCGAGAGAATGACGCCCGGAACAAAGGCAAGCGTGAATGCCAGATCGGTCCACGGAAAGAGCAGGTGCCAGATGACGAAGAACATCGACTTGCGCTTGGCCAGTTCGGCGGGCATCTCGCGCAGCGCGCGCAGCGTTGTGCGTGCGTGCCGCAAGCGCTGCCGAAAAAACGAGCCTACGTCCGCCGGAACGATTACGAAGCAGCATGCGTCTTCCGCAAAGCCAACACGCCAGCCACGCTGCAGCATGTCCCATGTCAGCAACACATCTTCGCCAACATCGGAGCGCCAGCCGCCGACTTCATTGACTGCCGCGCGATCGTAGATGGTGAATGCCGCCTCGGCGACCGTCGTGCCCTGGTAGCGGGACTGCATCCGCTTCATCGACGCCAGTCCGTGGAAGTAATCCCACTCCTGCGCGCGCGTCAGCCAGTTCTCGCGCGAGTTGCGAACCAGCACGCAGCCGGCGATCGCTCGCACATCCTTCTCGGCGGCGACGTAACGCTCGACCATGCTCCACAGCGCATCTCCGAACAGAATCGCATCCGCGTCGAGCGTGACGATCAGATCATGCTGCGCGGTTTCGAGCGCACGGTTAAGCGCGGCCGCTTTTCCACGGCCCTTGCTCTGGCGTAGCACCTTGATCCATCGGTAGCCCATGCCGCGCACGATGTGCGCCGTGTGATCTGTCGACGCGTCATCGATCAAAATGACCTCGAAGGGTCCCGGATATTCCTGGCGCCGGATGCTCTCAATCGTCTCGGCGATCGACTGGCCCTGGCCGCGCACGTACATCAGCACCGACAGCGCCGGATATTTGGCAAGCGCGCGGCGTGGCGGACGACGGTCCGTTAACAGACTGCAGACGACAAACATATTGATCACACTGGGTCCCAGTGCGAGGCTGCCAATGAAGAAAATCGCCGCAGCGAGCCCGACCGCGTTGGCCAGCGCATCGAACCAGAACGACGACGCCCACACCGTAAACGCGAACCAAAGCACGGTGACTGCGGCGATCGCAATCAGCTGTAGCCGTTGTGACGGCTCGGCGTTTCGCAGCCGGGGCAAGTCAATCAGCGGCGCGCGCGGGCGCGCCTCGGCGGCGGGAGCTTTCGCCGCCCGCACTGACGTTTTGGAAGGGCGTGGCGCGGGGCTCGACATTCCGCTTTCTACCGTTACCTAACGTCGCGCACGGCTCGAAAAGCGGCGGGGAATATGTGGACTACGGGCGTTGAGTGGCCCAGACAACCGACGCGGCAGCCGAATGGCGTAGCTCGCGACGGCTGACGTGACCAACAACTACATCAAAAGCACTTTGATGTCCGGAAATCCCATCAACTTTAGAAGATAGTAGTTGGCCGCTGCCTTGGACATATTTCCCCCAACGCGTCGAGCTCGCACACTAGGCGCCGTGAAGCCGCACCGCGACTGGATTAGCGACGGGCGACGAGTGATAACGATCCGAACAGGATAGGCGCCGACGAACAGCACAGGAAAACTATTCACCCGACCCCTGACCTTGCACTGTTCTTGCGGCGATTGCACGAGCCAGACGCCCGCCGCGCACACCTTGGGTTTTCTATATCCGGATTCTCAGAACCAGCTGGATTTGTCGACGACGTTTCGCAGTGGCTGCCCGGCCATGAAGCGGCGACAGTTGTCGGAAATAATGTCGTACCGACGCTCGTCAAGATACGGTCCGTAGCCGGCCGTGTGCGGCGTGATCAACACACCTGGGAGCATCCACAGAGGATGATCGGCGGGCAACGGCTCCTGCTCGAAGACATCGAGTGCAGCACCGGCGATATCGCCCGCCTGCAGCGCAGCGACCAGATCGTCGAGACGCGTCGTCATGCCGCGTCCAATATTGATGAAGAATGCACTGCGCTTCATCAGCAAAAACCTGGCGCGATTCATCAAGCCTTCAGTTGCCGGTGTATGCGGAATTGTCAGCACAACGAAATCCGCGCGTGGCAGCAGTGAGTCGAGCGCGGCCGGTTGATGCAGTTCCGCGACGCCGGGCGGCGCGTCGCCGCGTCGCGCGTCAACTCCGATGACGTGCATTCCAAAGGCGGCGGCGAGCCGCGCAGTTTCCGCGCCGATACCCCCCACTCCGACGATCAGCATCGTGGCCTCGGGCAGATGGACAACGCCGGTGTCGTGCGGCGCCGGACGCCACTCGCGCTTCAGTTGTTGAGGCAGATACCGGTGCAGCCCCCGCGCGAACGCGAGAACGTACGCCATGATGTGCGCACCGATATGGTCGTTAAAAATCTCGCGGAAATTCGTCACGACCGCCGGGTGCGCGATCAGCTCCGGGTAGTACCAGCCGGCCGGTGGCGCCGCCTGCGGTGCCTGAATCCAACGCAGGTTTGAAGCCGAGCGCAACAGAGCCGGCGGCACCGTGCCGAACGCCGCATTCGCCCTCCCGATGGCTGCCGCGGCTTCGCTTTCATTCTCTGCAACGAGGATCGATAGCTCGGGTTGCGCGGCTGCCAGGCGCTTTGCCCATTCGCGCGTCGTTGCCGTCTGCGGCGGCAGCATCAGAAGTGTTGTCGTTCACTTTGGTAATCCTCTAGTGCCGCGAACTATGATCGTAAGCTCCGGGCGGTTTGCTCGATCTACTAGGCGAAAGTGAGAATGACTATGTTCTGTGGTGCCAGCGCATGCTGACCGTAATCCTCGCGAGTCTCGTCCTCATCGCACTGACAACTCTGATTCACTACGAAGTTCTACGCGGTCTGCATGTCGGACTTCCGCGACTTCGCATTCCCGTTCGTACCAAGCTGTTGGTAGTGATGTTCGTAGCGTTCGTTGCGCACGCTGTTGAGATTGGGCTGTATGCGGCGTCGCCACGTTCGCGTTGATCCATTTCCGAGACGTCGGCGACCTGAGCGGTGAGCACACCACGACTTTCCTCGACTGCCTTTACTTTTCAGCGGAAACCTACACGTCACTGGGCCTGGGCGACATCGCGCCACTGGGCGCGGTGCGGCTCCTGGCGGGGGTCGAAGCGCTGAACGGCTTGCTGATGATCGCGTGGACCGCATCGTTCACGTACCTCTCGATGGAGAAGTTTTGGTCCCCGCACGCGCGAGAGCAGCGTAAAGATGAACGGGCAAGTAGGTGATGCCTGCAGAGCTGCGTCGCGCTCAACGAGTTCCATTGCGCGGGCGCTGCGCCAAGGTCAGATTTTCCTTGGCAACCCAGTCGCGCACCTGCGTCGCAAGCACGCTCATCGGTAACGGCCCATCGATCAGCAACACGCGATGAAACTTCTTGACGTCGAACCTTGACCCCAGCGCTCTTTCGGCCTCGCGCCGAAGCTTGCTGATTTCCAATTGCCCGATCTTGTACCCGAGTGCCTGGCCGGGACTGACGATGTAGCGCTCGACTTCGGCAACCACATCGCTTTCCGCCATCGACGAATTGGCGAGCATGTAATCGATCGCCTGCTGGCGCGTCCATCCTTTGTTGTGCAGACCGGTGTCGACAACCAGCCGCATTGCACGCAACTGCTCATCGGACAAGCGCCCGTACCACTGATACGGATCGGTGAAGAGGCCCAGCTCCTTGCCGATGCTTTCGGCGTAAAGCGCCCAGCCTTCCGAGTAAGCGACATAGAACGTGCCGAACCGACGGAACTTCGGCAGCGACTCGACTTCCTGCGCAATCGAGTTCTGAAAATGGTGACCTGGCGACGCCTCGTGCAGCGACAGCGTCTCCATTCCGAAGATCGGCTGGGCTTTCAGGTTGAACGTGTTGATGTAGAAGATGCCGGGACGCGAGCCGTCAGCCGAAGAATCAACGTACGAGGCGCCGGCCGCACTTGCCGCGCGGAACGCTTCGACCTCGCGCACTTCGTAGTCGGCTTTTGGCGAGATATCAAAAAGCCGCGGCAGCAGCGGCGTTGATTTTCTTCTGCAACTCCCGATAGCCGTTAACCAGATCCTCGGGCCTTGAGTGGTAGTAGCGTGGGTCATTTTTCAAGTGCGCGAAAAACGCCTGCAGGTCGCCTTCGAACTTCACTTCGCGCCGAACTTGATCCATCTCGTTGAGGATGCGCTGCACTTCACGCCGACCCAGCGCGTGGATCGCGTCGGGCGACATCGCGGTGGTCGTGCTGCGCTTCACACGGTACGCATACCAGGCCTTGCCGTTCGGCAGTGCCGACCACGCGGTTGTCTTGCGCGCCTTCGGAATGTACTCGTCGCGCAGGAAGTCATGCATGCGCTGGTAAGCGGGTCCCACCTGGTCACTGATCAGCGTGCGAAGCGCGGCGGTGATGCGCTGACGTTCGGTAATCGGAACCGCATCGGGAAAGTTCTTGATCGGGCCCCAGAACACGCTCTGCTCGGGATCGGTGACCGCCAGCGCAGCAAGCTGTGGCAGTACCTTTTCCATCACCGCGGTCGGCTGTGTCACGCCGTTTGCGAGCCCGACGCGCATGTTGCCGATCATGCCGTCCAGGATCGGCACCGCGTCGCGCAGCCGCTTGTGCCAGTCGTCATAGTCCTTCGTCGTGCGAAATGGCTGAATCGATCCGCCCGAGCCCATCTGCGCCAGAAAGCTGGGCAAGCCACCGAGTTGGTCGACCGGCTGCATCCAGTCCGGGAAGCGCAGCCCTTCCAGCGACTCCTCGAGCTCGAGCTTCAGGATGTCGTAGGACAAGCGATCCTGCCCAGCCAGCGCGGTGCGATTGAAGCCCTTGAGCTCTCTCAGCTGTCGCTCAATAACGCGCCGGTTGTCTGCCCGCCACGCAGCCGTGGTGAAGTCGACAATGCGGTCGTTGTATCGAGGGTCTCCGATCGACGTTGCCAATAGCGGCCGGCGCACCAGCGTCTCTTCCCACACCGCATCCAACCATGCGTTGAACCGCTCGGACTCACGCGGCTTCGCGACCGCGGTCGTCGCGGCAAGTGTGATCAAGACAATGGCAAGCAGCCGACGCATTACGGTGAATCCTATGGGCTTGATGTCTCTTCGCATGCTATCGCAGCGCTCGCGCTGATTGCCATCATCAAGCTGGACAACTGACTGAAACAGCACTTAAGGTTCGACAACAATTAGGACCACAACCAAGCATCCCAGGAGACAAGAATGGAAGACAACAAGATCGATTCCTGGCGCGATTTCCTGAAGCCATCTGCGGGTACCGAGTTGGCTGCGCTCGGAGGCGTGACTGACGCGCAATCATTCGATTTCACGCCGAGTCAGCGGTACCCTGATCCGTCGGTTCAAATTCTCGACCCGAGCTTCGGCAAATACCGCATCTACAGCAGCAGCGTCGAGCAGTTGGGTACCGGGATGCGCTGGGCAGAAGGTCCGGTGTGGTTTGGCGACGGCCGTTACCTGCTCGTCAGCGACATCCCGAACAATCGCATCATGCGTTACGACGAAGCCACTGGCGCCTTCGGTGTGTTTCGCCAGCCCTCAAACCATTCGAATGGCATGACGCGCGACCGCCAGGGGCGGTTGCTGGTCTGCGAACATCTGACGCGCAGAGTGACGCGCACCGAATACGACGGCACGATCACCGTGCTGGCGGACAAGTTCGATGGCAAGCGGCTGAACTCGCCGAACGACATCGTTTGCAAGTCCGACGGCTCGATTTGGTTTACCGACCCACCGTTCGGCATCAGCGGTAGCTGGGAAGGCGACAAGGCAACGCCCGAATTGCCTCACTCCGTGTATCGCATTGCGCCCGACGGCAAGCTCGGACTCGTCACCGCCGAGCTGAGCGGACCAAATGGGCTCGCGTTCTCGCCAGACGAGAAGAAGCTTTATGTCGTTGAGAGTCGCGCGCAGCCAAATCGCCTGATCTGGAGCTACGACGTCGGTGCAAATGGAGCGGTATCGAACAAGATCAAAGTGGTGGACGCCAACGGTCCCGGCGCGCTCGACGGCATCAAGGTCGACATGGATGGCAACCTGTGGTGCGGTTGGGGTTGGAGCGGCGCCCCGGGGGCGACGTCAGCGGACCTGGATGGTGTGATGGTGTTCAATCCGCAGGGCAACGCGATCGGATTTATCCGTTTGCCCGAGCGCTGCGCGAATCTCGCCTTTGGTGGCGCGAAGAAAAATCGCCTGTACATGGCGAGCAGCCATTCGCTGTACGCACTTTACGTCGAAGCGCACGGTGCCGCCTGATCAGGTAAGCGCAGCGCGTTCGGTGGCCATACAAGCTCGTTGACGACTGCAGCCCGTTTACCATCGCCCAATGGACGGTCAAACGTGGGCGGCTTGGGTGCAGGCTGTGGGATCAGTCGTCGCCATCGTTGCAGCTTTGCTCATTTCCTATTCGCTGCACAGGTCCACGCTCAAAGCCCTGCAGAGCACAACGCCGCGATGCGAACGTCAACAAGCTGGCCGTGTTGTTCGCACTCGCGGAAAAGGCGCGCACTCTGATCGAAAAGGCGAATACCGGAGTACAGGACGGGTTTGCGGGTTTCGGTTCGCGCGAGCGCGAATTCGATTCGAACGATCTTCGCGGTCTGCACGAAGCATTTGCCAATGTCGTCCTGCACGAGCTCCCGACCGCAAATACGGTCTTCGCTGTGCTGCGCTTGAAAGAAGTTACACGGCAGATGCCTGTTTTGATGCAACAGGCGGCCGATGACCGTGCCGAGTACGGTGGGGTCAGCCCGATTACCTGCGTCGACTCGGAAGATCTCAGGCAGGCGACCAATTGGGCGTACATGAAGCTGCGCGAGGAATGTGCAGCTGCCGAGCAATTCTTATAGCTTCGCGCGCGTGACGAGCGGCCACAATTGAACAGGTTGTTCACACTAAGTCTTATGTTGTTCGGTGCCTCGGTGTCCTTTGCGCAGCCCGGCACCAATTCGGTCCGTTGCGGCGAGGTCATCACGGTCAAGACGCATGACGGCAGCACAACTCGCTACTCGCTCGCGTCGCCGACGCACACCAGCCCGCAGAGCAAAGCCATCGTGCTGGTCCTGCTCGTGGGTGGCAACGGGTACCTGAATCTCGACGATGCAGGTTGCCCAAGATCGCTCAAAGGCAACTCGCTGGTGCGGTCGATCGAGCACTTTCGTGCAGCGGGTTTCTTTACTGCGTTGGTCGACGCGCCATCCACTCATCATGACGTCGACGGATTGGAAGGCTTTCGCACGCACGCGCAGCACGCTGAAGATCTAGGCAAGGTCCTCGCAGACATCCAGGCGCGAACGAAGGGAAACACCTGGCTCGCCGGAACGAGTCGCGGTGCGATCTCTGCGGTCAACGCCGCATCACGGCTTACGCGGACCGGCCGCGCCCACGGGGGTTGTCCTGACGTCGCCAGTCACTGCCGGCCAGAGCGGAGCAAGAAAGGCATGGGTGGCGCAATCGGTATTCGACCTGAAGCTCGAAGCGATCACTGTCCCGCTGCTTGTCGTGGGCCACGCCGATGACAGTTGCATCCGATCACCAGCAACCTGATTCCAAACATCGCCGCGCGCACCAACAGCACACGCGAACAAACCGTGACCGTGACCGGCGGGCCCGGCAGCGCGTCGGAGCGCCGGCGATCGAGGCCTGCGAGGGTCGTTCTCCGCATGGCTTCATCGGTCAGGAAGCCGAAGTGGCCGCGGGTATCGCACGTTTCGTGCTTGGGGGAAAGTACTAGGCCGTGAAACCCTCCGCGCTACCGCGATAACCTTTTACTCTGACGATCGCGAGTGCGGTGCCGCGGCTTAAGAGAAATAAAAATCGTAGAAAACTGATCGGACAGGAGACCCCATGTACAAGGCATTCCGAAACACAGTGTTGTTTGGCGCTGGCGCACTGACACTCATCAGCTGTTCGACCTTGCAGTCGCCGCAGCAAAGTCCCGGCAAAGACATGACATTTTTTATTACGAGCGTTGGTCCTGGTAAGGGCGGAGATCTTGGCGGGCTTGACGGTGCGGATCAACACTGTCAATCGCTTGCAAAGGCTGCCGGTGCGGGCAGCCGCACGTGGCGTGCTTATCTCGAGTACCCAGGCTCCGGCGCTCAGCGACCCGAAATTCGTCAATGCGCGTGATCGGATCGGCAGGGCCCGTGGCACAACGCCAAGGGCGTCATGATTGCAAACAGCGTTGAAGAGTTGCACTCGGCCAAGAGCAACTTAACGAAGGACACAGCGCTGGACGAAAAGGGCCAGCCCGTCAACGATCGCACTCAGAAGCCGAATAAGCACGACATCCTGACCGGATCGCGACCGGACGGCACCGCCTTTGCCGGGCCGCCGTTTTCGGACATGACCTGCGGAAACTGGACCAAAAGCAGCAAGGAAGGCGCCGCAATGGTCGGACATCACGATCGCGCAGGCCCGATTAACAATGCGTGGGCAACCTCCTGGAATTCCGCGCACCCGACGCTCGGATGCAGCCAGGAAACGTTCCCCCCACGGGCGGTGATGGCCTGTTCTATTGCTTCGCAGTGAAGTAGATAGTCGACTTTCGCCGCGCGAGGGAGCAGCATCGCTCCCTCGTCAGTTCCCACCCAAGGAGGGCTTGAATGGCAAAGCCGGTCTCCATCCATCCAGAGGTCGATCAAGGAAGCAAACCTGCCGCTGCCGGTTTCACTGGCGGCACTTTGTCGTGTCATTGCTCCGACAAGAAAGTGACGGTCGCAATCAGCGGCCAGGTGGCGCACAACCACGTTTGCGGCTGCACGAAATGCTGGAAGCCGGCCGGAGCTGTGTTCTCTCAGGTTGCGGTCATCCCACGCGACAAAGTGAGTGTGACTGCAAATCAGGACAAGCTAAAAGTCGTGGACGAGACAGCCACGATCAAGCGACACGCTTGCAAGGAGTGCGGCGTACACATGTTTGGACGTATAGAAAACAAGAACCACCCATTTTTCGGTCTGGACTTTATCCACACCGAGCTGTCACGCGACCGCGGGTGGGCGCCGCCCGAATTCGCAGCATTCGTCTCGTCGATCATCGAGTCCGGATTCGACCCGGCCAACATGGGCGCGGTCAGATCGCGACTGAAGGAGCTCGGGCTGGAACCCTACGACTGCCTGTCCCCGGCGCTGATGGACGCCATTGCGACACACACTGCAAAAGCTTCGGGCAGGATGGCAACCGCCTAGACGCTCGAGCGGCTTAACAAACCATCATGCGGTGAAAGGTGCCCTGTCTGGACTCGAGCATCCGATACGACTCAGGACACCGCTCAGCCGCCACGCTTTCCTTCGGGACAACGCTGGCACCAAGCATCACCGAGCCAGTCGTGGCGCCATCGGCCGCTGGAGTGGCACATCCACCCAGCAGCAGAATGCCGACGAGGCACGGCTGCGACTTTTTGAGTGTTTTTCATATTGCAACGAGCCGCGTTGGCACATCCACCCCACGCGGCTCTTCGCCAGACCCACCATTCATTTACGCAGCGCGCTTCATTGCCCGCACGTTGCTGCCGTTTCCGCGCGGCCGGTATGACCGACCGTCCAGCCGCCGCACACGATTCTTTTCATGACACAGATAACGCGGACCCATCGCTTCGCGCAACTCTTTGGCGCGCTGCTGAATGCGCTCGAGTTGTTCGGCCGGTGCCGCAACTTTTACCACCTCGACTTGCGCGGGAGTTATCCAATCCTCGATCGCTGCACTCATCCTTGGTTTGAATAGCATCACACTTCTCCTTGGTTGTTAGGTCTAGCTGACCATACGATTCATGCAATGACAATCAGGAACAGTGCCAACCTGCGTTCCAAGCCCCTACCGTTTATCGGGCATGGAAGGCGGCGTGCCTGCAAGTAGATGAGGCAGTGCTCACTTGCAGTCTCACGAGCGTCGGCATTTCAACAACAAAGCGTTGCCGTTAAATGAAAATCGCTACGTTCAACATCAACAATATCAACCGCCGCCTATCGAACCTGCTGGCGTGGCTCGATCTGGCAAAGCCGGACGTCGTTTGTTTGCAAGAATTAAAGGCGGCTGATCAGGAATTCCCGATTGCAGCCATCGAATCCGCCGGCTATAGCGCCGCTTGGCGCGGGCAGCGCACCTGGAACGGCGTTGCCATTCTGGCGCGCGGCTCTGAACCCGTCGTTACTCACCGAACGTTGCCCGGCGATGCAAACGATGCTCAAAGCCGCTACCTGGAGGCGGCGATCGACGGCGTGCTGATCGCTTGCATCTATGCACCCAATGGAAACCCGCAGCCGGGCCCGAAGTTCGACTACAAGCTGGCCTGGCTTGATCGACTGATCGGGCACGCGCGCGGCCTAATGGACGCCGGAGTGCCGGTCGTGCTGGCGGGCGACTACAACGTGGTGCCCACCCCGGCGGATATTTACCCGACCAAATCATGGGATGACGATGCACTGGTGCAACCGGCCAGCCGCGAGAGGTTCAGGCGACTCGTTGACCAGGGCTGGACGGACGCCATCCGTTCGCTGCATCCGAACGAGCCGATGTATACGTTCTGGGACTACAAACGCGGCCGTTGGGGGCGCGATGCCGGCTTGCGAATTGACCACTTGCTGATCAGCCCGTCCTTAGCGAAGCGAGTGGCCGACGCCGGCGTCGACAAGGCGATTCGCGGGGAAGAAGGCGCGAGCGACCACGCGCCAGCGTGGGTGGTGTTAAAAGAGCCGCCCAAGAAAAAATCAACGCGTCGCAATCCAGGCGCGGATCGCATCGCATAGTGAGTCCTGCACCTGCTGATCCGTTTGCCCGCTGCGCGCCGGCACGTGAAAGGAGTGATCCGCATCGGCGAACAACTGCAGCGTTGCCCGTTCGCCCAGCTCGGCCGTGACCGAACGGATCAGGTCGACCGCAGCGAGTTCATCGCGCGTTCCCTGCAGGAAAAGCATCGGGCAACCGACCTGCGCCAGGTGAGCCGCGCGTTGCTGCGAGGGCTTCTTGGCGGGATGAAGCGGAAACCCCAGGAAAATGAGTCCGCGAATCTGCGGCAGCGCAGCCTCGGCATGAGCCTGCGAAGTCATGCGCCCACCAAAGGACTTTCCGCCTGCAAACAGCGGCAGGTCGGGCAGCGACGAGTGCGCATGCGCCACCGCCGCGCGTACGGTTGCGTGCGCGACGGCAGGAGGATCCGGGCGCTTCGACCCGCGTTCGATGAATGGGAATTGATAGCGCAGCGTGGCGATGCCGCGTTCGGCCAGACCGCTCGATACCGATGTCAAGAAGGAATGATTCATGCCCGCGCCGGCGCCGTGCGCGAACACATAGCAGGCGCGAGCATTCGGCGGCAGACGCAACAGCGCTGAGACGGTCTCGGTTTCCGAAAGTCGAATCGTCAGAGGCTGAGGAACTGGAGCTAGCATTGAACTAAATCTGTGTGGGAGACGGTATGCACGCTGTGTTGCGGCTGTGTTTGATTCTTGCGCTGTACTCATTGGGGGTGCTGCCAACGTACGCGCAGTATCCAGAAAAAACTATAACGGTCGTGGTTCCGTTCCCGCCGGGCGGCGTCGCCGACACCGTGGCGCGTCCGTTGGCTGAGGCGATGTCGCGAGAGCTGAAGCAACCGGTTGTCATCGACAACAAGAGCGGTGCGGGTGGCGCCGTCGGGATTGGCCATGCAGCCCGCGCGAGCGGTGACGGCTACACGCTGCTGTTGAGTTTGTCGTCGATCTCGATCCTGCCCGAGGCGGACAAGGTGCTTGACCGTAAGCCACTTTTTCAGCTGGACCAATTCAAGCCAATTGCGCGCGTCACCGCAGACCCCACGGTACTGGTCGTGCGCGCCGATGCGCCGTGGAAGACACTCGAGGACTTCATCGCCGATGCGAGGCGTAAGCCCGCCGGCTACAACTATGGCAGCTCAGGCAATTACGGGACGATGCACGTGCCGATGGAGATGCTGAAATCCGCAGCGGGATTTCGAATGGTTCACATTCCTTACGCAGGGGCCGGGCCAGCGGTCATCGCATTGCTCGGCGGCCACGTCGACGCGATCTCCAGCGGGCCAGCCAGCGTTGTGCAACACATTCGGGCGGGACGGCTGCGCGCCCTGGCTCATTGGGGCGATGCGCCATTGGCCACGTTGCCTGGCGTTCCCAGCCTGAAAGAGCGCGGATACAACGTTCAGTTCGCGCAATGGTCGGCCGTGTTCGCGCCAGCGTCGACGCCTGACCCGATCGTCGACAAGCTGCGCGCGACTTTGCGCAAGTTACTGAGTGACCCAGCATTGCAGCAGACGATCTTGAGTGCCGGCAGCCCAATCGCCTACATGGATGCGCCGCAGTTCGCTGACTATTGGAAAAACGATGCGCAGATGATGACCGACGCGGTCAAGCGGATCGGCAAGCTCGAGTGATGCACAGACCAAGCTTGGGTCGGCATAATTCGCCGCTATCAGCCGCCGCGTCAAAGGTGGGAATTGAAAGTCGCCATTAATACGAAGTTGTTAGCCGTGGTGATGGCGCTGCTGCTTCCTGGAGAGGTCTGGGCGCACCACTTCATGGAAGACCAGCTGCCACAGACTTTCGTGCAGGGTCTTCTTTCGGGGCTTGCTCACCCGGTGATCGGACTCGATCACCTGGCGTTCATCATCGCTACGGGATTTCTTCTCGCTTTGGTAAGGCACGGAGTGTGGGGCGTCATCGCGTTAACGCTTGGGAGCCTGCTCGGCGCTGCCCTCCACCTGATAGGGTCCAGTCTGCCGGGCGGCGAAGTAATGGTGGCGTTATCGGTGATCCTGATCGGGGGCTTGGTAACGAGCGGGCGCCGGATCACCCTACCGTGGCTGGCTGGTGGCTTGATGCTTGCGGGCGTGCTGCACGGACACGCCTACGCCGAATCGATATTCGGCGCGGAGCCAACGCCACTGGGCGGCTACCTGATCGGTTTTTGTTCTGTTCAACTGGGTATCGGAGTTGCGGCGTTGCTGTTGCACCGGCATCTAAAATCGATCGGTCCGAACAGCGCGCGACCGATTTCGTCCGCACTGGGCGCCGTGGTCGGTTTGATTGGCGTTGTGTTTCTTGCCAGCAAGGCGATCGGCTAGATGAGCGATCACCATCACGGTCACGACCATGACCCCGGGCACGACCGTCCGCTCTCCGGGCCGGCGTTGCGCGTGAAGGCGCTGGAGTCGCTGCTCACCGAGAAGGGTCTCGTTGATCCGAAGGCGCTCGACGAGTTAATCGATACCTACGAAACGAAGGTCGGTCCACGCAACGGCGCCCGAGTCGTCGCGAGAGCGTGGGCCGATCCCGCCTACAAAGAACGCCTGCTGGCCGATGCTGGCGATGCCATTGCGGAGTTCGGTTTTGTCGGACGCCAGGGCGAAGACATGGTGGTGCTGGAGAACACGCCCAAGGTGCGCAACGTGGTGGTGTGCACGCTTTGCTCGTGCTACCCGTGGCCTGTGCTCGGGTTGCCACCCGTTTGGTACAAGTCGGCACCGTATCGGGCACGCGCCGTTATCGATCCACGCGGCGTGCTGAAGGAGCTTGGCAGCGAAGTTTCCGATGACGTCGAGGTACGCGTATGGGACTCGACGGCGGAACTTCGATACCTGGTGCTGCCTGAACGCCCGTCCGGCACAGAGGGCTGGAGCGAGGAACAACTGGCAGCCATCGTTACGCGCGATGCCATGATCGGCGTCGCTGATGTGACCTTACCCGCGCAGGAGTAGTGATGAACGGTGCGCACGACCTGGGCGGCATGCACGGTTTTGGGCCGGTCGAGATCGAGAAGAACGAAGCTGTTTTCCATTTCCCGTGGGAAAAGCGCGCATTCGCGCTGACACTCGCGTCCGGCTTTCACGGCAAGTGGAACCTTGACATGAGCCGTTACGCGCGCGAGCAGATGCCGCCGGCCGAATACCTCGCGACCACCTACTACGAGCACTGGCTGTTTGGCTTGCAGAAGCTGCTGGTGGAGCAGGAGCTCATCACCGCGAGCGAGCTGCAGACCGGACGCGCCGAGACGCGAAAAAGTGCGGCGCGCGCCGTGCGAGCGGCCGAGGTTGAGCCACTGCTGCGCAAACGCCGCGCGGCACGGCTTGACGACGATGTGCCACCGCGATTTCAAGCCGGTGACCGCGTTGTCGCGCGCAACATTCATCCGACCGGACATACGCGGCTCCCCCGGTACGCCCGCGGACGGTGTGGCGCCATCGACCGTGACCACGGAGTCTTCATCTTCGCCGACACACACGCGATGAGCCGCGACAGGAAGCCTCAGCATTGCTACAGCGTGCGCTTTGCCGCGCGTGAGCTGTGGGGGCCCACGGTCTCCGCATGCGACAGCGTGTTTATAGATCTTTGGGATGACCACCTCGACCCCGCCTGAAGTGGACCTCGGTGCGTTAAGCGCTCTGCCACGCGACGACGAAGGACCGGTGTTCAACTCACCGTGGGAGGCCCAGGCTTTCGCGATGACGCTTTCACTGCATGCGGCCGGCGCGTTTACTTGGCGCGAGTGGGCAGATGCACTCGCCACCGAGCTTTCTGCAGCGGCCGAGAATGGAGAACCAGACGACGGCAGCCACTATTACGAGCACTGGCTCGCCGCCCTTGAGAAGCTTGTAGCAAGAAAACAGTTCGTGTCAGAGCAGGAACTAGAGCGCCG
This sequence comes from uncultured beta proteobacterium, assembly GCA_963710675.1. Classification (GTDB taxonomy): domain Bacteria; phylum Pseudomonadota; class Gammaproteobacteria; order Burkholderiales; family Burkholderiaceae_F; genus JACCZX01. The sequence continues at coordinate 68,542 of CAVQBE010000021.1, forward strand.
CGTCGACGCATGGGACGCTGCGGCGCGCACGACGCCGCACGGCGAACCGGTGGAACTGATGCGCCGCCATTAAGGGCTTCGCAGCGTAATTACCTTAATCTGCTCTGGCGCCGGTCTCCTTGACGATCTTGCCCAGCCGAGGCACGTCGGTCTTGATCACCGCAGTCAGCTGACTCGGCGTCATCTCGCTGACGTTCAGTCCGAGATCGCCAAGCCGCTTCTGAATATCCGGCGTCTTCAATATGCGAGCGATCTCTGTGTACAGGCGCTCGACGATCGGCGCCGGAGTGCCCGCAGGGGCGAACACCGCCTGCCATGAGCTGATGTCGTAGCCGGCGAGTCCGGCCTCTGCCATCGTCGGCACGTCGGGCGACACGATCGAGCGTGTGGCGCTTGTTACGGCCAGCGCCCGCAGCTTGCCTGCGTTCACGTGCTGAACCGCCGTCGCGATATTGTCGAACGCCACCGGCAGCGTGCCGCCGAGCAGCTCCGGCATCATCTGGCCGCTGCCTCGATACGGGATGTGCTGCATGCTCACACCAGCCATCACCTTGAACAGCTCGCCCGAGATGTGCTGCGATGTGCCGTTACCGGCCGAGCCGAACGCATACTTATTGGGGTTCGCCTTCAGCAGCGCTATGAACTCTGTCAGATTTTTCGCCGGCACGCTCGGGTGAACCAGCAGCACATTGGGCTGGGTCGCATACATCGTGATCGGTGCGAAGCTCGTCACCGGGTCGTATGAGAGCTTGTCGTACAACGTTGCATTGATCGCATGCGAGCTGATCGTGCCGCCTCCGATCGTGTAACCGTCGGGCGCTGCGCGCGCAAGTTCCGCTGCGCCGATTGAGCCACCTTGCCCCGGCTTGTTCTCAACCACGATCGGTTGACCGAGCGCGGCGCCGAGCCTCTCACCGATTGTGCGAGCGAGAATGTCGGTCGTACCACCTGGAGCGAATGGAACTATGTAGCGGATCGGCTTGTTCGGCCAATTTGATGTTGTCTGCGCGACGCTTGGCATAGCAGCCAGCACGAGTACGGCGCCGATTCCATGGATCAGGGCGCGGCGATGGTTGATCATGTCTCCTCCGTTAGGTACTGATCTGATCTCAGTCTACGATCGCGGCACGCTTGACTCAACCAAAATTGAACGCGCCCTGATGGATTCCTACACGATCGACGTTACGCGCTTGAACGCTGCGATTCGCCTTGTGATGCGGGGATTTGGCAGCAGCGATGGCGAAGTCAATGCGGTCGCCGACAATCTGATCGAGGCGAACCTGACCGGTCACGACTCGCACGGTATCGGCATGCTTCCGCGTTATGTTGACGCATACCAGCAGGGCGGGCTGACGCCGAACCAGCACGTGCGCGTCGTACTCGACGCAGGCACGTTGCTGCGGCTCGACGGCGGCGCAGGATTTGGCCAGGTGATCGGGCGCGAAGCGATGGAGCTGGGAATCGCGCGCGCGCAGCAGCATGGCAGTTGCATCGTCGCGCTCGGCAATTCGCATCATCTGGGCCGAATCGGGGCGTGGGCTGAACAGGCTGCACGGGCAGGATTGGTCTCGTTGCATTTCGTTAACGTGATCTCCCGCAGCATCGTCGCGCCCTATGGCGGCGCCGATGCGCGGTTTGGCACGAATCCGTTCGCCGCGGGCATTCCGATCACAGGAAGCAAGCCGGTGATTCTCGATTTCGCAACGAGCGTGCTGGCACAGGGCAAGACGCGTGTCGCGTTCAACAAGGGCGAGCTCGTTCCGGACGGTTCTCTGCTTGACGATCGGGGACGCCCCACGCGCGAGCCACGCTTCGGCGTTAATCCTCCGTTCGGGGCATTGCTCGCGTTCGGCGAGCACAAGGGCTATGGAATGGCCTTGCTCTGCGAGCTGCTCGGCGGGGCGCTCGCTGCAGGGATGACGCACCACGCCGAAGATGTCACAAAAAAACGCATCCTGAACGGCATGCTCTCGGTATTGATTGACCCCGCGGCGCTTGCGGACCGATCAATCTTCGAGCGCGAGACGCTTGCGTTTGTCGACTGGGTGAAGGCATCACCTCCGCGCGAGGGCTTCGAGCCGGTGCGCATCGCAGGCGAACCCGAGCGCGAGAAATTTGCCCAACGCACTGCGAACGGAATTCCGGTCGATGCCACGACGTGGACCGAAATTCTCGAAGCGGGCCGCAAGTTGGGTGTTGATCAGGAAGCGGTAAGGGCTGCGGCGGGTCAGGTCTGATAGGGGATTCATGCAATCGCACCGGGCGTCCGACGAAGATCGCCAGTTTCGACTGGCGTTCGATGCTTGCACTATCGCGCCTTCAGAGTTCAACCATCAAGCGCACGTGCGGCTGGCTTACATTTATCTGACCGAAGGTGATGCAGACTCGGCAGTTCAGAAGATGCGTGATGCGCTGCTGAAATTCCTCGAGCACAACAACATTCCACGTTCGAAGTTTCACGAAACGCTGACGCGCGCCTGGGTGCTGGCGGTTCAGCACTTCATGAACAGATCGACAAGCACTTCTGCCACCGATTTCATCGCGAAGAACCCGGAGCTTCTGGATAGCAAGATCATGCTGACGCACTACTCTGCGAGCACTCTGTTCTCTGCGGATGCTCGTGCGTCCTTTGTTCAACCGGACCTTGACCCAATTCCATCCTTGGATCACTCCGCTCCCAGCAAGGACACCTAGCGCGTCAGCAGGGCTGGAAGGATGTCAGCTATCAGCGCTGAATCAGCTCGATCTTGTATCCGTCTGGATCCTGAACGAATGCAATCACCGTGGTGCCGCCTTTGACCGGCCCCGGCTCGCGTGTCACCAGGGCGCCCGCCGCCCGAACGCGTTCGCAGGTGCCCTGGATATCTTCAACACCGATGGCTATATGCCCGTACCCGGTGCCGAGGTCATAGCTCGTAACGCCGTAGTTGTAGGTCAACTCGATCACAGCCTGCTGCGACTCGTCCGCATAACCGACGAATGCAAGCGAATATTTTTGATCGGGCCGGTCAGTCGTACGCAGTAGTTGCATGCCCATCGACTTCGTATAGAAATCGATCGAGCGCTGCATGTCGCCGACGCGCAGCATCGTATGGAGCAATCGCATGTTGAACCTCGCATGGTCTAGCCGATTTACGGCAGGATACCCGCAGCTACTGCGGACGCGAGGCTTTCAGTAATTCGAGAACACCACTGAGCGATTCGGCGCGCAAGTACGCGTTATGCGTGAACGCCACCTGGATCGCGACCGGATACAGCACACACGCGACATCATCGTTGTCTTCGTCGCTGATTTGCCACAGCATCGCACCGGATACGCCGTCCAGCTCCGGCGTCCAGATCGTTACGCCGTCCATGCGCTCGGCGGTGCGTGCATAAAGATAGCGCTTCGCACCAATCGCTTCCGTGAACAGGACCAACGGCTTCGTATAAACGCAGCCGTCGACCCGTCGCGCATTGCACGCTGGATAGCCGACCAATACATAGGTGGAAGGTGTCGCGCCGGGAACCGGCAGGCTGGTCGTCGAGCTTGCCTCCCAGTTCGCGCACAGACGTTGTGCAAGTGAGCGTTCGCCGATCCATAGAATCGCCACGTCGTCTTCGGAATGCATCACCAGCCGCACGCGTGCCGAATGCAGCTTTGCAATGCGCCGGTCGCGCGGCAACGGCACCGCAAGATCGCCCCAATGCATGCGCTCGAAGATGTGCGCCGCAGTGACAAGTCCGACGCGATGGCCATCGCGCACGAGTCCCGCGGTGGCGAGCGGCTGCAACCTGCCCTGATCGACGCATGACAGAGGCACAGCGCGCTTCAGCAACGCGTCGCGAATTGCGTCAGCCCGCGCGGACGGCACGCGTGCACCAACCCGTATCGGAGTTGTTTCTACCGCTTGCCAGTACATGCAAGAACGCTAACGCGCCGCACGCGATTCGAAACCGGCAAGATGGGTGGCGTTTGGGCGATTTTGGCGATTGCAGCCGGGCCCATCACCAGCTGCAGTAGCGCCCACCACCTCAAATTCCGGCGTACCACTGATAACCGTTGTCTTCCCAATAGCCGCCCTTGCCACCCGCTATCTTCGCAAAGCTTTCGACAAGCTCGATGCGCATCACGTATTTGGCATGCTTGTAGCCGAGCTGCCGCTCGACGCGCAGACGAAGCGGCGCGCCGTTCGCTATCGGCAGATCGCCGCCGTTCAGTCCGTAGGCAAGGATCGTCTGCGGATGCATCGCATCGTCCATGTCGATGCTCTCGTAGTAATACTCGGGCGCCAGGCCGCCTCCCATTTCATCGGCGCAGTGAAAGACAACGTAGCGCGCATTCGCCTGCGGTTTCACCAACGCCAGGACGTTTGATAGCGGCACTCCGGTCCACTTTCCGATCGCGCTCCAGCCCTCGACGCAGTCATGGCGTGTGATCTGCGTCCGGCGCGGCATCGCGCGCAGCTCGGCGAGTGACAGCTTGACCGGTTTCTCAACGAGTCCGCCAACTTCGAGCCGCCAGTCCGCGAACCCATTCTTCAAGAGCGCCTGATACTCCTCACCTTCCGGCATTGATGTGCCGTTGCTGCGGAAAAATGGCGACAGGTCGGCCTCGGTAAATTCCTGCGCCATCGACGGGCGCGAACCGAGCACTTTGTGCACGCTTCGGCTCAGCGTCTCATGGGAGCGCAACACCTTCGGAAACCATTCGGTTTCTGACAGCCGATCGCAACCGGTCAGCCAGAGCGCACCCAAGCTGCCTGCGCTTAACAGAAAACGTCGCTTCGATTGATTGTCAGCGGTCATGTCAGTACCGCCAAGCGCCCCAAGGCACTGGCGCGCCCCCGCAGGGGACAGCGAACGTAATGAGCGTGGGGCATCCATACTAGTTCTCCGTTTCGATGCGATAGCGGCCCGTAATCATCGATCGGATGTGATTCCAGAATCCGCTGATGATGACTTCGAACACGTGCACTGCCAGGAACAGAAACAGCAGCCACGCCACGATGAAGTGAATCGTGCGCGCTGATTGGCGGCCGCCGAGCAGATCGACCCAGCCGGGAAAAATGGAATTGAGCCATGGCGACATTGCCCAGCCGGCCAGAATCACCAACGGCAGCAAAACGAAGATCACACTCAGATACGCCAGTTTTTGCAGCACGTTGTAGCGCTTCGCATCTTCGCCGCTTGGATGCTTGAACTTGACGTGATCGACGACGGAGGTACCGATACCACGCAGCTCTGGGCGCGTTGGCGTCAAATCGCGCATCAGGTGCCGGCTGAACAACGAATAGAGGACGTACGCGACGCCGTTAAGCGCGAAGATCCAAGCGAAGAAAAAGTGCCAGTCGCGCGCCATCGCCAGCGAATAGCCGCCCGGAATCGTCAACCACGACGGAAACGCGTGTGCGTTGGGCTCGCCGTTCGGGTACTTCGACAGCCCCAGCACGCCGGTGGTATCGAACTCGCGTCCGAATACGCGCGTTATGCCGATGCGCTCACCGCCTCCGCCGTCGCGCGTCGTGATCTGCAGCAGCGGCGGCCGCCCGGAATAAGAAGAGTCGCCCCAGTAGAGCGCCGCATGAGCGTTGAAGATATGCAACCCGCTCATGAACAGGACCGTGAGCGCGATGAAGTTGGTCCAATGCATGATGCGCACCGGCAACGTATGGCGGTAATACAGATAACTTGGCGGGGCGGTCGGCGTTATCGAGGCAGCGGCCATAGCGAACGTTTTGATCGATCCGATCCAATTGTCGTCGCGCGAGAGCCGAACTTACACCTGCGATGCGTCTTTAAGCGACTTTCGGATTCAGCGCTCCGGCAATCGCTCGGATACAAGCCACCGGATTGCAAGCAATAGCGCCCACTATCAAATTAACGCGGCACGCCTCGCACCTCGACTGAAACCTGCGCCAGCAGCTTGCCGTCAACCGCTTCAAGCCGGACCTGGTGCCGCCCCGGCGTAGGCAGCTTCACCATCGCCTCGCGCACACCGCACGGCGCGATCGGTTGCGCGTCGAGCTTCAGGCAGACGTGCATTGTCAGCGGTGCCTCAACACGCACCAGCATCGATTGACGGGCAGCTGGAATGTCAGGGTCCGGCGCAATCACGGTGCCGTCGGCGGGCGCAACGACACGCGGTGCGACCTCTGTCGTTGGCATGCTGATCGTGGTGACGCTGGTGGACGGTTCGACCCTTGATTCCATACCCGCGACGAACCACTCGCGGCGTGCCGGTTCGACTGCCGGCGCGAACACTACGTCGCGCCGCACGACACCGGCCGGCACATTCGGTGCACGGCTTGGCTGACTTGCATGCAGGTGATCGATGATCTCGCGCCAGATCGGCGCCGCGCCGGTGACGCCCGATACATCCCACATCGGCGCGCCCGAAAAATTGCCGACCCATACACCGACGGTGTAGCGATCGGTGTAGCCGATCGCCCAGTTGTCGCGCATGGCCTTGCTCGTGCCGGTTTTTACGGCAGCCCACGAGCGTGTCGACAGCGGGCTGGCAAGTCCGAACGTCGATGCGCGCGCTGCGGCGTCTGCCAGGATGTCCGAGACTATGAAGCTTGCTTCCGCGGAAAGCACGCGCACGGTTTCGCCGCCATCGCCAGCGCTCCGCTCGACCTGCAAGTGCGCAGGCGACCACACGCCCCCATTTGCGAGCGCGCGATAGGCGTTGGTCAGCGCGAGCAAACTGGTATCGCCGCCGCCAAGCGCGAGTCCGTAGCCGTAATACTCGCCATCGTGCTTGACGCTCGACATCCCGAACGACTGCAATGTTTGCCGGAAGCGTTCAACCCCGACCAGCTGCAACGCACGCACCGCCGGGACGTTCAGCGATGCGGCCAGCGCCGAACGCACAGACACGGCGCCTTTGAAGTCGCGTTCGTAATTCTGCGGAACGTACAGACCCGTAGGGGTCGTCAGCGCGAGCGGCGAGTCATCAAGCAGCGATGCGGCGGTCAACCACCGCTGTTCGATCGCAACGCCGTACAAGAAAGGCTTCAGTGTCGAGCCCGGCTGTCTCAACGCAGCTGCACCATCGACCGCCGCCGCACCCGACAGATCCCCGCTCGACCCGACGTATGCCAGCACATCACCGCTGTTGTTGTCGAGCACGATCACCGCACCGTCTTCCACATTGCGCTCGGAAAGCGAGGCCAGCCGATTGCGCAGCGTTTCGGCGGCAAATCGCTGCAACGGTGCATCCAACGTCGAGCGCACAGAGGTGCCGGGGCGCGTCAACAAGCGGCGCGCCAGATGCGGCGCCTCATCAAGCCCGCTGATTGCCAGAGGATGCGAAGGAAGCATGGAAGCAGTCAGCTCCGCGCGGGAGCACTCTTCGGCGCGGTCGATCTTTTTGATCACCGAGCATGCGCGGCGTGCCACGACGGAGCGCGACGCCGACGGGCTTCGCACCAATGCCGCGATCACCGCGCTTTCGGCTTCATCGAACGCGTCAGGCGCATGGCCAAAAAGCCCAAGCGATGCGGCGCGGATTCCTACCAGCTCGCCACGCAGCGGCACCAGGTTCAAGTACGCCTCGATGATTTGCTGCTTTGACCAGCGATGCTCGAGCGCAAGTGCGTAGCGAAACTGCTCGAGCTTCTCTTCAAATGAACGGCGACCAAATCGATCGCCCTCGATCATCAGGCCCGCCAGCTGCATCGTGATCGTGCTCGCGCCGCGCCCACGTCCATTGCCGAACTGATCGATAAAAGCCGAGATACCGCTCGCCGGATCGAATCCGAAGTGCCACCAGAAGCGGTGATCCTCGGCAGCTACGACCGCACGGACGAGCGATGGCGAAATCGAGTCAATGCGATGTCCATTCGAGCTGGCGCCGCGTCATATCGACACGCAGTCGCTGCAGCGGCTCGCCGTCGCGGGAGAGCAGCGTCGATTCAGAGCCCACCGTGCCTGCACGAAGCTCGTCGAACGTTGCGGTGGGTGTCAGTGCTGAAATGAAAACGATGGACAACCACGACGCCGCTGCGGTGATCCCGACCGCGACGATTAGCTTGCGCATCATGGCTGCACCTCGATCGACGCGACAGGTAGTTCCGCGAACATCTCCGGCGCGTACATCGCTTCGACACGCGTTGGTGGCATCGAAAACGCACCGGCATTGTTCAAGCGCACGGTGTATTCGACCTTCAATTTGCCTTTCGGCACATAGCGGTAATACGCACGAAAGCCTTCAAACGCGCGCTCTTCGTACGCGGGCCATGCCATGCCGTCACGACCGCTGTTTGCAAATGAGTTGGACGCGAGTTGCCGCGAATCGCCACCGAGGCCGCTGCCCAGCACGGCCGCGCCCGCGGGAATCGGATCGCTGATGACCACCCACGTCATGTCGGCCTGCGCATCGATTTCGAGCGTGACGCGATACACGTCTCCACGCCTCCATAGATCGGCAGTCTTCTGATCGATCGGCGTCACTTGGCGTTTGATCTGGTACCCGGCGAACAGCGGCTTGTCGAGCGGCAACGCGGCGCGCGACGTAACGAACGCCCACGGTCGCCCGGAGCCTTCGTGCACGATCGATAGCTGTTCAACGCTTGCTGGCCATGCGAACTGTGTGTCGACACCTGCGCCGATCGGCGTGCCCTTGGTCGGATCGTTGGTCGCCCGCGATTGCGCGGATTTCCAGTCGAGCGAATGCGGATCGTTGCCTACCGTGACGACGCTGCGTCCGGTCACCGCTTCATTCTCGAAGCGCGACTGAAAGCGCCGCAGTGCAAGCACTCCCCAGGCGTTCGCCAGCGTCGTGTTCCATTTGCCGGCCTGTTGCCGCGACAGGGCGCCGCGCGCCATGCGCGGCATTTCGTCTTTGAAGGACGCGTCGTCACTCAGCAAGGCCAGCGCGCGCACCGCATTACGATCGGGCGAGACCATCAGCCACCACAGGTAATCCGACTTCTCGGTCGAGAACACCAGCGTGGTGCCGGAGAACGTCATGCGCGAGCGAAGAATCTGCTGCACTTCCGCCAGACGCTCGTCACGCTTCGGAATCGTCGGCAGCTTCTTCAGCAGCGACATCCAGTCGAGCACCGCCGAAGTCGGCCACAGATTGGGCGCGATTTCGATTGATTCGAGCATCCGTGGCTCGGCCTTTCCGTAGCGAGCCAGCGCGTCGATCGCCGCGACCTTGCGAATCGCGAGGTCCGCCGTTGGCAACGCGGTATAGCGCACGACGCGGCCGGCGACGAAGTCCGTGAGTCCGCGCAGCATGGCTGCGCGTGCTGCTTCCGGAATTTCGTAACCGGCTTCGTGCGCAATCGTCAGCAAATAAGCCGTCAGCGTGTCATCCCCGTCGTTCCACGGACTTGGAAAGAATTTCGCCAGACCGTCGCGATCGAGAAGCGCGGGGAGGCTGTCCATCACGCGCTGCCAGCGCATAGGATCTTCGAGTGCGACGGCGACCGACGCGCGCTGCTCGAGGCAGGTAAACGGATAGGCCGCCATCCATTGTTTAATCGTTTCAGCGCTACCGCCGAGTGAACGTGCGAGCTTGACCTCGACGCCGCCGCGGCCGGCGATCGCACCTTTCGGCAGCTCGACCGGAAAGCTTGTTGCCTTCGCGGGTTCGAGCTGCAGCAATGTCTGTTGATAGACACGCACCGGGACTGCGACACCCACGGCCTGCGCAATCTTGACGGTGTCGGACGCCGACGAGTTCGTCTCGCGTGCGCTGATCTGCCATTGCAGCTGTTTCGCGCCGTAGGGAACCTGCGCCGGCAACGAGATGGTTTGCGCGCCACCGGCTGCGAGAGACAGTGTGCTTGGCGGCAACTTCGTGCCCGGTGCGCCGTCGCCGTTCATCGTGGCGTCGACAGTGAGATCGAGCGGACGGTCGGCGCCGTTGCGCACCGTCACCTGCGCGTCGAAGCGATCACCTTCTCGCACGAACGGCGGCAGACCCGCGAACAGCATCACGTCCTGCGTCGTGCGAATCGCGGCGCCACCGGAGCCGAAGCGTGATTCACCAGTCGTCGAGTTTGCTATCGCCTCAATGCGGAACGACGTCAGCGAATCATTTAGTGGCACTTCGATGCGCGCGCGACCGTTTTCGTCGAGCGTGACGCGCGGATTCCACATCAGCAACGTATCGAACAGTTCGCGTGCGTTCTCGCCGCCGCCGCCACCACCGGCCGCCACGGCCTTCTTGCCAAAGTGCCGCTTGCCGATCACCTGCGACTGTGCGGTCGATGTTTCGACTTCGATCGGTCGCCGCTGCATCATCGAGCCGAGCAGATCCCACGATCGATTGGATGCCAGCGCGAGCAGCCCTTCATCGACCGCCGCAACGGCAAGCTCGGCATTCGCCATCGGCTTGCCGCCCGGGTCGGTGACTGTCACAAGCACCACTGCGCGCTCGCGCACTTTGTAGACAGGTTTCTCTGGCTCGACCTTTACGCGCAGCTCGTAGGCTCTCCAGCCAACCTTGACCTGTGTCATTCCGAGCCGATACGAAGGCTTTGTCAGGTCGACCAGCGCAGTCGGGCGTGTATCGCGTTCCACTGGAACTTCATCAACGAGACCAATGAACTTGGCCGCGCGATAAATCATTCGCCGCAGCCATGCGAAGCGTCCGGGCAACTCGGGCTCGACCCGTCCGCGCACGACGAGCGCGGAAACATAGGCGTTCGGGCCGTAATGTCCCAGCATCGGCACCTCGATGTACGGCGACTTCGAATCGATCGTCACGACGCGCGACTCGAGCACGCCTTCACGTTCGACGGTGATCAGCGCCGTGGCAGTGCGATACGGCATGCGCACTTCATAACGGGCAGTTTCGCCGGGCTCATACGAGCGCTTGTCTGCGATCAGATCAATACGATCGCTTTGGCCGGCTTCGAACCAGCCGTCATCGCTGCCGGCGACGTACACATCACGCGTCGCAATTGCCGCGTTGCCCTGCGCGTCGGCAGTGCGTGCAACCAGGATCAGATCGCCGCTCGCCGGCGCCGAGCCGGAGCACAACACGAGACCGCGGGTGTCACTGGTGCCGCGACACACCTGCTTCAGTCGCTTGATCTCGACGGTCTGTTCGTACGCATAGAAGCCTCCAAGCAGTCGCTTGCGATAAGCAAAGCGGGTGCGGCTGTACGCGTCGACGCTGACCTCGCTGCCTGACTGAGGTTTGCCCGCGTTGTCGAGCACGACGGCTTTAAAACGCAGTGAATCTCGCTTGAAGAAGCTGCCGTCGGGCGCAATGCCGACGACCAGCGCGGATGGCGTCAGCAGCGTTTGTGTAAACGCCGTCAGAATTTGTCCATTCGGATCGGCGTATTCCATCTCGACTTCCAGCGCGCGCGTTTGCTCCCGCACTTGCTCATTCGACACCGCCTTGTCTGCTGAAAGCTTGTCGAACACCACACGCGCACCACCGTTGGCGTCGAGCGAGACGTCCTGCACGCGCGCCGCACCACCAGTGGCTTCCGGCTCGTCCTGCGCGGACTCGTCATACGGCGCTTCGGCTTCGATGCCTACTCTGGGTACAGAGCCACCGAAGCTGAACTCTTCGTAGTCAGCAAACGATTGCGAGCTCGGCACGATGCGGCTTCGGAACTTGACCGGCGCACCAGCGGCGGGGCCGCCGGATAAATAACTCAGCTGTGCGTCGATCGAGACCTGGCTTGCGTTAACGACGGACTTGGCCGGCGGCTTCAGCACGGCCTTCATCAGCGGTACGCGAAACTGCTCGACGCGAAACGATCCGCTCTGCAAGCGCCCTCCGCGTCCACGCTCGTGCGATGGATCGAAGTTTGCAAAGAGCACCGTGTACTCGCCGAGCTTTGCGTCCTTCGGAATATTCCAGCTACTAAGGGCCGTGCCGTTATTCCAAATAACCGGCAGATCGAATCGCTGTCCGCTGCCCGAATGAATCAGCTGCAACTGACGCGGCAGGTGGCGGGTCTCGACTGCTGCAAATCCGGTTCCTACTCTGCGACGAATGACATGCTTCATCGACACCGTCTCGCCGGCGCGGAACAGTGCGCGGTCAAAGACCGTGTGCGCGATCACCGGCTCCGCGCCAGAACCTCCACCGAGATTGAACTGCCATGGCCGTATGCCGTCGTTCCAACTCGAAAGCATCAGCGACATGTCACCGTCTATGCGTGCGCTGACCAAATATGCATTGGGCGCGTGCGGGCAATCCTGCCAGCGCCGTTGCTGCGGCAGCTCGCGGTCAATCCGTGCGATGCCGCTGGCGTCAGTCGCACCGTCCCACCAACGCTTGCCGAGACAATCAGTGATGCGCACTTGCGCGCCCGTAACCGGCTTTCCATCGTCGAGCCGCGTCACCCAGGCCAGCGACGACTCGCGTCCGTGCTTGAAGTGAATGGCAAGATTGGTAACCAGCGCTCCGCCCGAAACGTAATACGGCTTGTCCTCTGCGTGCAGCGCCTGACCGAGTCGCGCGCTCGCAATCTCAACCGCGTACAGCCCAGGTTGTGGCAAAGGAATACCGATCACCTGCATCACCATCTTCGGTTCAGCCCGCGGAATGTCGATCGGTTGCGCCGCTGCACGTTCAGCGTCAGACAGCATCGGCACCGAGCCGGGCTTCAGGTATTCGCCAGATTTCGAGAAAGTCGCGACGGATGTCTTCCGACGGCTCACGCAGTATTCGACGCATCCACTGGGCAAGCGCGGCGTCGTCATCGGTGTCAATCCGCTTGATGCGGCCCTTAGCTGCAGTCTTGGGTGCTTTGGCCACGTCCAGCGCGTAGGCATCGAGTGTCGGCTCGACATTGCGCACGGTGACTGGCAACGCCGGCTGTGCATTCACTTCGAGGATGCCGAAGCGCGATGGAAACTTGACGAGCGGTGGATCGTCGTCGATGCGCACCTTCATCGGAAACGCGGTGGCGTTCGCCAGCGAGCGGCCGGCGTCATCCTTCAAATCGTTAGGCAAAGAGATCGTCGCCTCGCTGCGCTCTGCGAACGGTCCTTTGAACTCGACTGAATCGACCGTCGCAACGTTGGGATCGATGGTCGGCAAATGAACTTTGCCGTCGGCCGCACGCAATTCGATCTTCGATGCGAGACCACGCGCGACTGGCGCAGTGAACTCGAGCTGCGCAGGCAACACCGGAATGCAGCCCGCGGTTGCGTTAACGCGCTGGCACGTGAAGCGCGCCGAAAATTGCGGCCGCACCTGATACGGGAGCGTCTGCGATTCGGTGGTCGCAATACCGTTGGCAGTCTTGATGCCGGCACCCCACACCAGTCGCACACGCGCTGCGGGCGGCAGCGGTCTTCCGCAGCTTGCGACGAGAATCGGCGCATCGACGAGTCGAACATCCTTGACAGAGGCCACGCCACGATTACCGCGCTTGAAGATCACGTCAAACAAGACGCGCGCGCGATTCTTCTGCTCGGCCAGAACGCGCTCGCGCTCCTTACCCGCGAGGATGTTGAGCGGCAGGCGCTCGCCGATACCGTCAACCGCGCAATACGCATTCGCGCGCACGCTGGCCAAATCGGCATGCGCGTCCAGCGCAAGCAGGAAGACCTGCGCTTCGTCGATACGCTCTTCACCTTCGTCAGGCCATGCGCCGCGAATCGACGGCCCGCCGGTCGAAAATCGGAACGATTGCGCCGCGACCTCGGCGCCGGCGAATGTTTTCAGTCCCGGCTTTGTCTTGAAGCTGCACTCGATGCCGGCTGGCAAGTCCTGATCGAAGTCGTACAGCCAGTTGCGAGCGTCGGCCCAACGACCTCGACCTTTGCCGGCACATTCGACATCAAACGGCGCTTCGCTGCGCGGATCGCCAAAGCTCACCATCGGCTGCGAAAAACGCGCCACGACCTGTCGCACGTCCTTGACTTGCCCTTGTGGACTGAATGACTCGACTTTTGCCGCATCCTGGGCTGCAACCGCTGCAACCAGCGACAACATCACAGCAAGGGCCAACGTACGAATTCGCATAGGCAGTTCTCCGAAGTGACGCCATTGTGCAGAGGGGAATGAAGCGTGTGTGAAGCGCGCGTGAACGGCAAGAGCACAATTGCTGGATGGCGTTGAAGAACTTAAAACCGACACAAGCCCCACCCGCAGTCCTCGACCTGATCGGCAACACGCCGATGATCGAGGTGACGCGACTGGATACCGGGCCGTGCACGTTGTTGCTGAAACTCGAATCGCAGAATCCTGGCGGCTCTATCAAGGACAGAATCGGCCGCTCGATGATCGAAGGCGCAGAGCGGCGCGGCGATCTGAAACCGGGCGGCACGGTGGTTGAAGCGACTGCCGGCAATACCGGCCTGGGGCTCGCTCTGGTCGCGCGCGCAAAAGGCTATCGGGTCGTGCTCGTAGTGCCCGACAAGATGTCGAGCGAAAAAGTGCTGCATCTGAAAGCGCTCGGCGCCGAAGTGAATTTGACGCGATCCGATGTCGGGAAAGGCCATCCCGAGTACTACCAGGACGCCGCCGCCCGCCTTGCTGCGGAAATTCCGGGTGCATTTTTCGCCAATCAATTCGGCAATCCCGACAACCCAGACGCACACGAGCAGACAACTGGGCCGGAGATCTGGCAGCAATGCGAACATCGCCTCGATGCGATCGTCGTTGGCGTCGGCTCTGCCGGAACGATCACCGGGCTGACGCGATATTTCCGGAAAGTCGCGCCGGCCGTCGAGTTCGTGCTGGCCGACCCCGTTGGATCGATCCTCGCCGAGTACGTAAAGAGCGGCAATATCGGTGTGGCCGGCTCCTGGGCAGTTGAAGGCATTGGCGAAGACTTCATCCCGCCGATTGCCGATTTAAGCGGCGTCAAGCACGCGTATTCGATCAGCGACGAAGAAAGCTTTGCAACCGCGCGTGAATTGCTGCGAGCAGAGGGCATCTCGGGCGGCTCGTCGACCGGAACGCTGCTGGCAGCAGCGTTACGATTTTGTCGTGAACAGAAAACCCCGAAGCGCGTGGTGAGCTTCGTATGCGATACCGGGACGCGCTATCTATCAAAGGTATACAACGATCAATGGATGATCGACCAGGGCCTGCTGAAGCGGCAGCGGCTGGGAGACCTGCGTGATCTGATCGCGCGCCGCTTTGACGAAGGATCCGTTGTCGCTGTCGGGCCGGACGATACGTTGATGACCGCTTTTCAGCGGATGCGGCTGGCCGACGTTTCGCAATTGCCGGTGCTGGACAAGAAGCAACTGCTGGGCGTGATCGATGAGTCGGACCTGCTGCTAACGGTGCACGATGATGCGGCGCGCTTCCACGCGCCAGTCAGCGGTGCCATGACAACCAAGCTTGATACCGTGCGGCCTGATGCAAGCCTCGACAAGCTGCAAGCGATACTGGATCGTGGCCTTGTGGCAATCATCGCCGACGAGAACCAGTTTTACGGGCTCGTCACCCGCTTCGATCTACTTAATCATCTTCGCAAGAAGCTGACATGAACGACAAATCCGACAAGCAGGATTTCGCGACGCGCGTCATTCACGCCGGCCAGTCCCCCGACCCGTCGACCGGCGCGATCATGCCGCCTATCTACGCAACGTCGACGTTCGTGCAGCAGAGCCCGGGAGTCCACAAGGGGCTCGATTACGGCCGATCACACAATCCAACGCGGTGGGCGCTCGAACGATGCGTAGCGGATCTGGAGAGCGGCGCGCAGGCATATGCATTTGCCTCAGGCATGGCGGCGATCGCGACGGTGCTCGAGTGTCTCGATGCTGGCGCACACATCGTGGCCGGCGACGATCTGTACGGCGGAACGTTTCGACTGTTTGAGCGAGTGCGCAAGCGCAGCGCGGGGCATCGCTTCACGTTTGTTGATATGTCGAATATCGACCAGTTGACCGCCGCGTTGCGGCCTGAGACAAAAATGGTGTGGGTCGAAACGCCTAGCAACCCGCTACTGAAGCTGGCCGATCTCGCAGCGATTGCAGAACTTTGCCGCCGTCGCAACATCATCGCTGCTGCCGACAATACGTTCGCGAGCCCGTGGGTTCAGCGCCCACTCGAATCCGGCTTCGATGTGGTCGTGCATTCGACGACCAAGTATCTGAACGGCCATTCGGACGTCATCGGTGGGGTCGCTGTCGTAGGCGCTGATGAACGGCTTGCTCCGATGCGCGAGCAGCTTGGCTTTTTGCAGAACGCCGTCGGCGGGATCGCCGGCCCGTTCGATAGTTTTCTGACGTTGCGCGGAATCAAGACGCTCGCGCTGCGCATGCAGCGCCATTGCGAAAACGCGCTGGCGTTGGCACAGTGGCTCGAATCACAACCGAACGTAAAAAAGGTTCGCTATCCGGGCCTGCCGTCGCATCCGCATCACGCATTGGCACGCCGGCAAATGCACGGCTTCGGCGGCATGATTTCCCTCGATCTAACGACGGATCTGGCAGGAACCAGGCGCTTCCTCGAGCGTTGCGAGGTCTTCGCGCTCGCCGAGAGTCTCGGCGGTGTCGAAAGCCTGATCGAGCACCCGGCGATCATGACGCACGCAACAATTCCGGTTGCGCAACGCTTTGACCTGGGTATCGGCGATTCGCTGGTCAGACTATCGGTCGGAGTGGAAAGCGTTGATGACCTGCAACGCGATCTGGCACGCGCGCTCTCGGCGATCTAGTTACAGGCCGCTGTCAGTCCTGGATCCACGGCAGGCCGTGCGAGCGCCAGCCGTCGATGAAGCCGCGTTGCTGAGAATGATTGCGCTGACCCTCGAAGCCTTCAAGAACGTTGAACACATTTAGATAGCCGGCGTCGCGCGCCACACGCGCTGCGTGGTGTGACCGCACGCCACTGCGACACAACAGCAAAACTGTTTGCTCAGGCGGCGCAACTGCCTGCAAATCACCGAGGAAGCGCTTGACCTGTTCAGGGTCCGAGCCATGCCACTCGGCCTGCAAAGCGCCCGGAACACATCCCACGTACCGCACTTCGGGCGCGGTGCGCACATCGACCAGGCGTGCACGGCCTTCCTTATACAAGCGCCAGGCTTCCGGTGGCGTCACCGCACCGGCGTAGGCACCCTCGGTGGCCTCGATGCGAGTGCGCGCGATGTCGAGAATTCGCTCGGCGTCGGCATCTGCTTGGCTGGTTGTGCGCTCGGGCGCGACGACGATGTCGTTCATTTAGGCGGGAGGGAATTGAACGCCGCATTATTTGATGCCCGTACCAGCCCTAACGAACAAATCGTTGCAAGCAATGCTGTCAGCGGAATAAGGCTTATTGCGTGATGGGATAAGCAAAGCTTGCTTTTCGCAGTTGTGGCACGGCGGTACGGCTAAATTCCAGGGCCGTTAGTCGAGTGCCTGCCTGATGTACCAATACGACGCTGTCGATCGCACGCTTGTGGCCGAGCGGGTGGCCGAGTACCGCGATCAGACGTCCCGTTTTCTAAGCGGGAAGCTGTCTGAAGATGAGTTTCGACCGCTGCGTCTTCGCAATGGCCTGTACGTGCAGCGCCATGCGCCCATGTTGCGTATCGCGATTCCGTACGGCCTGCTGTCGGCCAAGCAGATGCGAACCCTGGCCGGCATCGCGCGCCGGTATGACCGCGGATACGGGCATTTCACGACGCGTCAAAACATCCAATTCAATTGGATCCGTCTCGAGGACTCGCCCGACATTCTTGAAGAGCTGGCGAGCGTCGAAATGCATGCTATTCAAACCAGCGGCAATGCTGTGCGCAATATCACCAGCGATGAATTTGCGGGTGTTGCTGCAGATGAGCTGGTCGACCCGCGCGCGTTCTGCGAAATCCTGCGTCAATGGTCGTCGTTTCACCCCGAGTTCACGTGGCTGCCGCGCAAGTTCAAGATTGCGATCAACGGTGCGCGCGAAGATCGCGCCGCGGTGGCATTTCACGACATCGGACTGCACCTGACGCGGGCGCCGGACGGCGCGCTCGGCTTCCGTGTGCTCGTCGGCGGCGGCATGGGGCGCACACCGATCATCGGCACGGTGATCCGTGAGTTTTTACCGTGGCAACAGTATTTGACCTACATCGAATCCATTCTCCGCGTTTATAACCGGCACGGCCGGCGCGACAACATTCACAAGGCGCGCATCAAGATCCTGGTACGCGCACTTGGCATCGAGGAGTTCGCGCGCCAGGTCGAGGAAGACTTTGCGCCGTTCGCCAACGGCCCCTCGACGGTGACCGACGAAGAATTGCATCGCGTTGCGAGTTACTTCGCGCCCGCGCCGTATGAGGCCCTTGAGGAGCAAGAGCTCGACACTTCCGATCGCGCGTTCGCGCGCTGGGTCGCACGCAGCGTCAAGCGGCATCGTGTTCCGGGTTACCGCTCGGTAGTGCTGTCATTGAAACCGACTGGTATCGCTCCCGGCGATGCAACGGCCGAACAGATGGACATCGTTGCCGACTGGGCCGAGCGATACGGATTCGGCGAAATTCGCGTCTCGCACGAACAGAATCTGATCCTGCCTGATGTGCGCTTGAACCAGCTGCGTGCGCTCTGGCATGAAGCAAAAGCTGCGGGCTTGGCGACGTCGAACATCGGACTGCTCACCGACATCATCGCTTGCCCCGGCGGTGACTTTTGTTCGCTTGCAAACGCGAAGTCGATACCGATCGCCGAGGGCATCCAGCGACGCTTCGACGATCTTGACTATCTGCACGATCTGGGCGAGATCAACATCAATATCTCGGGCTGCATCAACTCGTGCGGGCATCATCACGTCGGTCACATCGGCATCCTGGGCGTCGACAAGGATGGCGACGAGTGGTACCAGGTCTCCCTCGGCGGCGCCGACGGCTCGTCTGCCGGCAGCGAACGCGTCGCGATCGGACGCATCATCGGGCCGTCATTCAAGGCTGATCAGATGCCCGACGTTGTCGAGCGCTTGATCGATACGTTTGTGTCGCTGCGCGAAGACGGTGAGCGCTTCATCGACACGGTCGTTCGGGTTGGCCACTGTCCCCTTCAAGGAACGCGTTTACGGCGAAGGTGCACCGGCGCACAAACGCCGCGAAGAGGTGATCGTATGAATCGCGCTACCAGTGTTGACGCACGACGGCGCCTGGATTGCCGACGACTGGTCAGCCGTCAGCGACTCCAGCGGACGCTGTGAGTAAGAACGATGCGGCGCTATTGCCGCTGACAACGTATCTGCGGCAACCGCCATCGATTGCACACGGTGTATGTCTGTTGCCCACAGACGATCCGGCCGCGCTCGTTCCCTACCTGCAAGCGGTGCCGCTGATTGCGATCGACTTTCCGGTGTTCAACGACGGGCGTGGTTATTCGATCGCGGCGGTCTTGCGCAGCCGTTATAAGTACCGTGGCGATCTGCGTGCGATCGGAGATGTCTTGATCGATCAGCTGTTCTTCATGCGCCGCGTCGGGTTTACGTCGTTTCTGCTGCGAGCCGATCAAGACCACGTCAAGGCTGCGGCGAAGATGCGAACCTTTTCCGACGCATATCAAGGCGCTGCGGACAATCCGCTGCCTGCGTTTCGCCGCCATGCGCGACCGGATGCGCGCGAGCTGGCGGAGCAAGACCGATGAGCGTGGCGCGTACCGCAGAGCCGCGTGTTCATTTCGTCGGGGCCGGCCCAGGTGCCGCGGACTTGCTGACGGTGCGCGCAGTCCGTGTTTTGGCAAGCGCCGAATTCGTGCTGCACGACGCACTGGTCGAAACATCCGTGCTTGAACTCGCTCCACGCGCGCAGCGCATGGCAGTTGGCAAGCGCGCGCAGCGCCCGTCAACTGCGCAACGCTTCATCAACAAGACGCTCATCGATTGCGCCCGCAAGTCCACGCATGTGGTGCGGCTAAAAGGTGGAGATCCGTCGGTCTTCGGCCGCCTGGATGAGGAAATGCAGGCGCTGCGAGGAGCCAACATTGGATTTGAAGTCGTGCCGGGAATCACTGCGGCCAGCGCAGCCGCTGCCGAGCTGCAGGCTTCTTTGACTTTGCGGGGCATCGCGCGCGCGGTGACGTTTCTGACGCCATGCGTATGCGATGAGCATGACGATGCAACGTGGGGTCCGGCGATCGACAGCCTGCGTGCGGGAGCCACGTTAGGTGTTTACATGGCAGGGCGTCACATTCCTGAGACTGCACAGCGTTTGATTGCCCGCGGCGAGCTTCGGTCCACGCCAATCGCAATTCTTGAAAATGTCAGCCTTGCGGATTCGCGCCACTGGCTCGGAACGCTTGCCACGGCTGCGGTTTCCCCACCTCAAATCGGAACCGGGCCCGTCGTATTACTGATCGGCGAAGCGCTGCGTACCTCTCTGGAGCGTCAACTCACCACCAGCATTGCGCGAGCCGCTTAGCTGCTAGGCGAAACTGCATTCCGTAGGCGCGAGAAAGCGCCGCGCGTTCGTTCCTTCTATTGCCCGAATTGGCGACAGGGTTTAGGTTTTACTTATTGCGTCGTTTGAAAGTTCGACGACACGCCGCGCTTTGCGTAACACCGGTTCGTCGACCATGCGCCCTTCGAAGATGAATGCGCCGGCAGTCGGACTATCCGGCATGGCGTGCAACAACGCTTTGGCCCACGCCAACTCGGCTGGCGAGGGCGTAAATGCCGCATGAATGATCGAAATTTGCGCGCGGGTGAATAGCAGTCTTGCAGCCGAAGCCAAGCGCCAGAACCTTTCGCGTTTCGTCACTCAGATCGTCGGGCCGATTCAAATCAAGATAAGGAACATCCCACGCCTGCAATCCGGCTGCTTTCGCTGCGTTAACGAGCCGGCTGCGCGCGTGCAGCAGTCCGTCCCAACCAAACTGCGCGCCGAGCTCGACAGCAAGATCGGCGCCGCCAAGCATCAGCGCTGCGAGCTTGCCACCCGACTGCGCGATGGCTAGTGCCTTTTCGACGCCACTGGGCGTCTCGATCAATGCAGTCAGGCGCTCGTAGCAGTTGCCTGCCCATGCGTGCAACGCGAGCAGGTCCGCGGCATCTTCGACTTTTGGCACGACCAACCAATCAAGACGCACTTTGGAATCGTTCAGCGCTAGGACGTCACGCAACCCATCAAGTGTGCGCACGCTATTGATGCGCAACGCTAGCGGCGGTCCCTGAGAAGACCGGTTCGTCCGCAGCCAACCGACTACCTGTTCGCGTGCCGATTGCTTTCTGTCGGCATGCACTGCGTCTTCCAGATCGATGCAGACCAGATCCGCGCCGGCACCCATCGCTTTCGGAAAACGCTCAGCATTCTCGCCCGACACAAACAACATCGAACGCGGGGAGGTTCGCAAAACAGTTGAAGGCATCGGATATTCACTGACCTTTAATGTCCGATAACCCAGCGATATGCAACTGCATAATCAAGACGCCGCGTAATCAGCGATCGCATCCAGCACGTTATGAGCATCGCCTATGAACGGCTTCACGTCGAAATTGAGGCGCGCGTGTTTGGCGCTCGCGCGCTCAATCAGTTGTGGGACATCACCGCGCACGTGACCGCCAGGGCCAAGGAATAACGGAACGACTTTGATCGACGTGACTCCACGCGCCACCAAACTATCAACAGCGGCAGCGAAGTCGGGCATCGTATTTTCCAGATACGCGAGCGCGACGGCACAGTCGGGCTTGCGACTCTCGACCGCGGCGCGAATCTTCTCGAACGGTGAAACCCAGTGCGGGTCTCGCGATCCGTGCGCAAGCAGGATGATGCCGTTCACGCTGACCTCGATTGCGATTCCGCGAACTCGGTTAATCGCGCCAGCAATGCATCCGGGATCTCGACACCGTCAGTGAGTGCACGTTCAGCGAGTTGTGCTCTGCGATCCCCGGGCAGTCGGACGTCTGCGTCGGCGCACATTGCCTTGACTAAAGCCTCCACTCGCGAGTGATACACGTTTGTACCTGCAAACGCCGCGGGATCGATGACCAGAAACGCCTGTCCCAATCGTGGCTGGTTGCCGGCGTCGACAAAAAACGAATCGGCTTCATAGCCGAAATGAGCGCCGGTCAATGAAGCGCAAAGAAGCTCGACGATCAGTGCCAGCATTGCGCCCTTGACGCCGCCGGCGGGAAGCATCATGCCGTCAAGTGCGGCCTTGGCGTCGGTCGTCGGTGTTCCCGCCCGGTCGAGCGCCCATCCGAGCGGGATCGGCTTGCCCTGCTGTGCGGCGAGCATGACCTTGCCGCGCGCAACCTCCGATAGCGACATATCAATCGTCAACGGTGCCGCGTCCCTGCGCGGAAATACTGCAGCGATCGGATTGGTACCGAACAGCGCGCGCGAACCGTTCCATGCCGGCATTGCGGCGGGTGAGTTGCTGAATGCAAGCCCGACCATTGTTGTTTGGCCACCGCGATCAAGTGGTACGCAGCCACGCCGAAATGATGGCTGTTGGTCACCGCCGCCAATCCAATGCCCTTGCGTCCGTGCCCGCTTAATCGCCTCGGTGACTGCAAGCGCACACGCCGGAAACGCCAAGCCATTTTCCGCATCGATCAGGCATGCCGCCGGTTTCTCTTTAACGATTCGCGCCACAGCTTTCCCGTTTGCGCGGCCGTTCTTCAAGTGAGCAACGTATTGCGTGACACGTGCAGCTCCGTGCGACGTCAGACCCTGCGCGTCGGCTGCCACCAATGCGTGCGCCGTCGTCGTTGCCATTGTGGGACCCGCTCCCGCGGAGACGAGTGCACGTTCGATCGTGGATTCGAGATGCTGCAGCGAAACGGTCGTCATCGTGGCTTCATCGTTTGCCCAGGGCGTGCAGTGCGGCGGTTACTCGCTGCGCAATCATCTCGCTGACACGCGCGTTCGCCTCCACTGTGACACCAGCCACATGCGGCGTAAGGATCAAATTCGGAACGTCAGCCCAGGCGGGGCGTGCTGCCAGTGGTTCGTGCTCGAACACGTCGAGCGCAGCACCGCCAAAGCGCCGGTGCGCAGCGCATTGACCACCGCGCTTTCGTCGACAATGCCACCGCGTGCAGAGTTGATCACAATCGCGCCGCGCTTCATCAACGCAATTCGTGAAGCGTTAAGCATTCCGCGCGTCTGCGCGATCAACGGCACGTGCAGCGAGACGACATCTGATTCGGCAAGCAACGCTTCCAGGCTTCGATTCTTCACTTCAAGTTCGAGCCAAGCTGCATCGTCGGCCGCCACCATCGGATCGTGCGCAATGACGTTCATCCCAAGGTTGTCGTGCAAGACGCGCCGTGATGCGACCAATCGACCCAAAGCCGATCAGCCCGAGGGTCTTGCCTCGAAGCTCGCGTCCATGCGACAGCTGCGCGCGCGGCCAGCGGCCGGCCACGACATCAGCCGATGAGCCATAAACACCGCGCAGCAGCATCATCGCCGTGGTGACGACGTATTCGGCGACCGATACCGCATTGGCGCCGGTCGCGGGAATCACCTCGATGCCGCGCGCGGAACACGCGGCGGTGTCGATATTGTCGAGTCCGACACCGAGCCTGCCCGACAACTTTCAGCGTTGGGCGCTAGCAATCAGCGCCGCATCGACCTGCGTCCGGTTACGCACAATCAACGCATCGGCCAGTTTCATTGCCGCGTGCAGGTCGGCTGCACGATCCACCAGCGAAGCGTCATGCAGAACGTCGAAATCGGCGCGCAGCAACTGCACCGCGGAGTCATCCATGAACTCGCTGATCACGATCATCGAAGTCAACAACGTCTGGCCAGGTCTGACGCGCGAAAAGCGCACGGGTTGCTCGCCAAGCTGAAAGGAGTTTCCATCGAAGCGCACGGTGACGTATGAAGAATCTTCCAGGGAACCGGGCTGCGGAAAGTCCTGGCGAAAATGCGCACCGCGCGACTCTTCGCGCTTCGCTGCGGCGGTCTGTATCGAGCGGCTGACCAGAATCAGGTTCGACAGGTTCAGCCAGTCGTGCCATGTCAGATTGAACGCGCGCTCGTCGCTCGCCATACCGATCATGTTCAGTTGATCATCGAGCTGGCTCAAGCGTAGGGCTGCGCGTGTCAATCCTTCAGCGTCGCGCACGATGCCAACGTCTTCCCACATGCATTCGAGCAATGCTTCGCGAATTTCCTCGACATTGCCGGGCTTCTGATTGAAGGGCTTTTCAGCAATGGCAATCGCTTCCTGCAACGCATCTTCATCGGGCGCGCGCCAGCCGCCTTCAGCGCGTACCCACGCCGCCATTGCATCGCCGGCAATTCCGCCAAACACCGTTGAGTTTGCAACGCCGTTGCCGCCGAGGCGATTGGCGCCGTGCACGCCACCGGTGTCTTCGCCGGCCGCAAACAACCCGGGCAGCGACGTACTGCAGTCACCTTTGAACAGCACGCCGCCCATCATGTAGTGGGCGGTCGGCACCACTTCGACCATGCCGCCGGCCAGATCGAAGCCGCAATCAGCGCAGCGTTCAACCATTCCCTTGAACGCCTTTCGCACTTTTTCAGCGCCGAGGTGACTCAATGTCAAATACACACCGCCATTCGGTGTGGTGTTACCGGCGCGCATCTCCGCAAAGATCGCCCGCGACACAATGTCGCGCGTTGCACGCTCCGCGCGGGCATCGTGCTGCTGCATGAATCGCTGATGCGCGCCATTCAACAGATAACCTCCGGCGCCGCGCAATCCTTCCTCCAGCACGGTGCCTGTCATGCGCGTATCGCTTCCCGCCAGCAATCCGGTCGGATGAAACTGCACCATTTCCATGTCGCGCAGCGTAAGGCCCGCTCGCAGCGCCATCGCCAATCCGTCGCAGCTCTTGTCTCCCGACGGCGTGTGATATTTGTACATCGTGGGCCCACCGCCCGTTGCAAGCAGAACCGCGCGCGCCTGCACGAAAACATACTCTCCTGTGCGCATATCGATGTGCAACACGCCGGCGAGCGCATCGCCGCTCGGGGTTCTGACCAGCTCGATCGCGCGATGCTCTTCAAGCCGCTCGATATCGCGCGCCCAGACCTGCTCGGCGAGACGATTGATGATTTCAATGCCGGTTAAGTCCCCCTTGTGGACGGTGCGATCGAACGTTTGGCCGGCAAAAGCCTTTTGATGAATCGTGCCGTCGGCATTGCGATCGAACAGGCAGCCAAGCTCGTTCTCGAGCTCGCGCACACGCTCGAGCGCGGTCGATACCAGTGTCCACGCCAGGTCCTGATCGGAGAGCCACCCGCCGCCTTCGATCGTGTCCATAAAATGGCGCTCGATCGAGTCCTCGGCGGCCAGCGCAACGTTGTAGCCCCCCTGAACCATACGAGTGCAGCCGCACTTTCCGAGCAAGCCTTTAACAGCGACCGTGACCGACAGCTCGGGCGCCGCTTGTTTCGCATGCAAAGCGGCAAACAAACCTGCACCCCCGGAACCGAGGATCAGGATGTCGGTTTTCAATCGGCGCAGGGTGCGACCTGGCGTCAAGCTTCTTGGGCCTTCACGCCCAGCGATCGCAGTACGTCGGCGCGTCGCGCCTGGGCGTCGTTGGCTACCGTTTCGTACAGGCTCGCTCCGTGGCTATCCATCGCCACCAACAGTGGCCCGAAGTCGCGAATCGCGAAACGCCACAGCGATTCGGGATTCAAATCGTCGAGGTCAACATCCTCGATGCGTTCAATCCAGGTCGTTTCCAGCGCGGCAGCACCGCCGACAATCGCGAGATAGGCGCCGCCCAGTTCGGCAAACGCCGCAAGGGTATGGGCGCCCATACCACCTTTGCCGATGATGATGCGCACGCCATTCGTTGACATCAGTTCACGCGTGAACCGTTCCATTCGTGCCGATGTCGTCGTGCCGACGCACAGCGGCGCATAGCCCGCGGGATGCTGCTCGGAGCGCGGCACTTGCCTGACGTTAGGTGCGGTATGGATCACTGCATGCCCGCTAAGATCGAAGCGTGTTTGTCGTCCACGATCGAATAGATGAATCAATGTGGCGTCGCGCAGACCGAACAGCGTTTTCTGCAATGTGACGGTGTCATTGACACGCAGCGCCCGAGCCTGGGCTTCACTGATCGGCATAGCGAGTTCGTAGTGCGCCACGCTCAGAATCCGTATTCGACGCCTTGAGCGCTGAAGGTGGCGCGCGCCCGCCGAGCGGAATGGCATTGCATATTCACCGCCACCGGATTCATCGTGATGTGAGTCGCCGCAACTTCAACGTGCACTGCAAAGGCGGTGCTGTCGCCACCCAACCCCTGCGGCCCGACGCCCAGCGAATTCACCGCACCAGTTAACGCCTCTTCGAGCTTTGCTCCCTCCGCGTCACTGCACGTTGAGCCCAGCGGCCGCACGGCGGCACGCTTCGCGAGATGCACGCACAGATCGGCCGTGCCGCCAATACCCACACCGACAATTGTTGGCGGACATGTGCGTCCTCCGGCATTCAGCACGCAGTCAATCACGAACGTTTTGATCGCATCGACCCCGTCCGCCGGAATCGCCATCTTCAGAAAGGAATTGTTCTCCGACCCCGAGCCCTTCGGGATCATCTCGATCGACATTACGTCGCTCGCGTCAAAGTCGAAATGGATCACCGGCACTCCAGGTCCGCACGACGTGTGCTCATTAATCCGTGTGATCGGATGCACGATCGATGAGCGAAATGGAAGCTCACGAGTGGCGCGCTCGCACCCACGCCTTATCGCTTGCTTCAGCTGCGCACCGTCCACCGATACTCCGCGCCCGATTGTGACGTTATAGATCGGAATGCCGGTGTCCTGGCACAGCAGGTTGTCGGTGCGCTCCGCCACCGCGATATTCGACACCATGGTGCCCAGCACACGCTGCGCGGTCGACTCGGTTTCGCTCGCGGAAAGCCGCTCGAATCCCGCCTTGATATCCGGCGGCAACTGCTTGAGCGCCCGCACGTACAACTCCTTGGCGGCCGTCTCGACTTGCGCAATATCGATATTCAGCATGATGTGAATCGTACGCGCTGGACAGCGCAGTCACCAAGTGCGCTTGGCTAAGTGACGATGTTGCGGTAGTACAGCGTCGTCGCGCATAGCCCGCCGTCAGGCAGCAACGCATAACCCGGAATCCTACCCACACGCGTCCAGCCCTGACGCTGATACAGACGCTCAGCTTCGTCGCTTGCGGTATCGAGCACCAGCAGTGATTTATTGCAATCCCGCGCTGCGTCTTCAGCAGCCTGCAACAACGCTGCTCCGACACCCCGGCAACGAGCGCGCCTATGCACGAGCATTTTTGAGAGCTCGGCCCGGTGCGGTTGATTTTCGGGCTGACTAAGCACGAGGTGCACGGTGCCGCAGATGCCTTGCTCATCTTCAGCGACCAACAGGGCGCGTTCGCCAGCGGCAACACCGTGTGCAACGCCACGCCAGAACGCAACGGCGCGCTCGTGCGTCAGTGGTTTCATGAAACTCACCGATGCGCCGCCGTCGACGCAGTCGCTTAACACGGCGGCGAGCTGGTTGATCTGCACATCATCGAGCGCGTGCACGCGCCGTACAGATGAAGTAGATGCCGTCACTGTCCTATGCAACCGCGTCTATTTCATCGAGTGCAGGCCAATCATGTTGCCCTCGGTGTCGGTCACCAACGCAATGAAGCCGTACTCACCGATCGAAAATTTTTCCTTGAAGATCTTGCCGCCCTGCGTTGACGCGCGCTTCGCCTCGACCGAGCAATCCTTGCAGATGAAGTACACGATCGTGCTGTTGCCCCCCGACGGGAAGCCTTCCATCCGCACCAAAGCGCCCGACGCACCCTTCGCCTCCGGCTCCATCGGAAAAGCCCACATCTCGATACCCGGGCTCTCCAATTTCTGCAGCTGAGTCTGAAAGACCGACTGGTAGAAGGTCTTGGCGCGGTTCATGTCCTGCACGTAGATTTCAAACCAACCGACAGGATTGCTGGCCATCATTGACTCCTCTGCTCAGGTGCTTATACGAGATTAGCTTTCAATGCACGTTGCTCTAGCGCAGCTTTGTGCGGCCAAGACGCTTGGCGTTGGCGGTTGCTTTCCGGTGCACAGGCGCAAATCCCTTGGCCACAACGCCAAGCGCAGCGCGCTGAAACTGTGCTGCCGATCGGGCGGCAGACGGTTTCTTGCCGCGGGTGATGCCCCAGAAGGACTTGAAGAATGAGGCTGCCAGCGCTTGGTTTGCCAGCACCGCTTGCACCGCCATCGCATTCCAAGACTCAACGAACGCCGCGTTCTTTTCGGCGACCATACGCTCAAACTCCTTGCGGTCGCGTGCGGAAAGCTTGCGACCCGACAGAGCCATGCGAGTAACGCGGTGCGCGACAACCTGCGGAACTGCAAACGCGAGTTCTGCAGCCTTGACAGCCAATGACTGTTTAGTGCGCCTTCGAGGAGTAGCCAATGAGATCTTTCGTGGGCAAAGTCAATTGAAGGGCTACGCGCCTAGCTGCCGCTGATGTCCTAGGAAGCGATTTCACGCCGGTTGAGGCGTCACACGCCGGCGAACGCGCCAGCCCTGCATCAACCAAACGAGTATCGCGATCGCCAACCCGGGCAGATAAAACCAGTGGGCACTAATACGCTCATTCGGCACCTTGACTGACACGATGTCATAACCCTGCTCGATCCTCGCCTTCGCTGCACGACTGCCGAAGCTCACTGCACTGACTTGCAGTTGTTCACCGAGGCCGCTGACGGTCAAACCCACGTCGGCCAGGCGCTTGCGCGCATCAACGGCTGGGTTCTTTCCGTCCCCGGTGCGCGGACCGAGTTGCACAGCGACCGTCTTATTCTGATCCTCGCCCTCCATCGTCTGCCCCTTGATCACGAAAACCAGCCGGTCGCCGACATCAAGGCTGCTGGCGATCTCATAAAAGCGGGCGGCGGGAGCGTCGGTGTACTCGGGTGCGATGCGATCAGCAAACCAGTCTGGGCGGAACAATATGAACGTGGCGATCAGCAACAGCACCACTTCCCACCACCGACATTTAATACGAAACCAGCCAAGCGTAGCGGCAGCGAACGTCAGCGACGCGATCGTCGCCGCCGATGCAACTAACAGTGCCTCCCACCAGCCATGAATGTCGATCAGAAGCAACGCCGGGTTGAAGATCCAAATAAATGGCAACAGCACGGTGCGCAGCGCGTAGACCGAGCCCTGTATGCCAACCTGGATCGGATCTTCCTTTGCGATCGCAGCGGCGGCAAAACTTGCGAGTCCTACCGGCGGCGTGATGTCGCCCATGATTCCGTAGTAGAAAACGAACAGGTGCACTGCGATCAGCGGAATCACCAGGCCCGACTGCGCGCCAAGCTCGACGATCACGGGCGCCATCAGCGTCGCGACCAGGATGTAGTTGGCCGTTGTCGGTACGCCCATGCCTAGCACCAGGCAAACAAATGCGGTGAACAGCAGCATTGCCATCACGTTGCCGCCGGAGACAAGCTCGACGAAGTCGGTCATGCGCAAGCCCAGTCCGGTCAACGTGATCGCGCCGACGATCAGGCCCGCACAACCGGTCGCGACCGCGATGCCGATCATGTTGCGTGCACCGTCGCTGCAGCCGTTGACGACCTCGCCGAGCCCGCGCATGAATTCGATGCCGAAGCTCTTCTTGCCCCTGAAAAGCTCGATCATCGGCCGCTGCGTCGCCATCAAAATAACTTGCGCGACGATCGCGTAAAACGCCGACAGTCCGGGGGACAGCTCTTCCACCATCAAACACCACAGCAGCACACCGATCGGAATCAGGAAGTGCATCCCGGCTTTCACTGTCGGCCACGCAGGTGGCAGCACCGGGTTGTTGATGTCGATATCGACGGGTAGATCGGGCTCGCGCGCGGCAACCCACGTGCTGTAGATATAAAGCGCGATCAGCAGCGCGCCGAGAATCCAGGGGGCCGCGGCGCCGAAGGCCATCTGCGTGCCGATGGCAACGTAGTAGATCGCACCGCACGCAGCGATCGTTCCCGCGAGTCCGAGTGCCCACGACAGCAGCGCTGCGCCGGCACTCCGTTGACGCACTTTCGCCATCGGCTCCATGCCGAGGCGCATTGCCTCGAGGTGCACGATGTAGAACAACGCGATGTAGCTGATCACCGCCGGAATGAAGGCGTGCCGGATGATCTCCGAATAAGGAATCCCGACATACTCAACCATCAGAAACGCCGCGGCGCCCATCACCGGCGGCATGATCTGTCCGTTGACCGACGATGACGTCTCGATCGCGGCCGCTTTGACTCCGCCATAGCCGGCCTTCTTCATCAGCGGAATCGTGAAGATGCCGCCGGAGACGACGTTGCTGACCGACGAGCCCGAGATCAAACCGTTCAATGCCGACGACACGACCGCGACTTTCGCCGGTCCGCCGCGCATGTGACCCAACAGCGCGAAGCTCACCTGCATCATGTAATTGCCGCCGCCCGCGCGATCGAGCAGCGTGCCGAACAGCACGAACACAAAGATGAACGCCACCGAAACGCCGAGCGCGATGCCGAACACGCCCTCGGTGACGAGCCACATGTGCGAAATCGTCCGCGGAATCGACGCGCCTTTATGCGCAATCACATCGGGCAGATAGGCGCCGGCCAGCACATAGAAAAGAAAAATCACGGCGAGCACCGCCATCGGCAAACCGACCGCGCGCCGCGTCGCCTCGAGTAGCAACAGAATGCCGACGACGCCGACGACGACGTCGAACTGGGTCGGCGCACCGGGCCGTGTCGCAAGCTCGTTGTAGAACAAGTAAAGGTAACCGGCGGCAAACGCGCCAGCTAAAGCGAAAATCCAATCAAGCACTGGCACGTAGTTGCGCGGCGAGCGCTTGCTCGCCGGAAAGGCAAGAAACGCCAGAAACAATCCCGTTGCCAAATGGATCGAGCGAGCCTCGGTGTCGTTGAACACAGCGAAGCGCAGCGCGAACGGAAGCGGCGACGCGTACCAGAGCTGGAAGATGACCCATGCGAGGCCTACACCAAGCATTACCTTGCCGTGCAGTCCGACGGTCGAGCGCCCGCCAAGGTCGGCGTCGACGACGAGCTGTTTGACTTGATCTAATTCGCCCAGCTGCATCTCTGCAGTCGGTGCGATGTTGTCTTCCAGCTTCTTGTTTTCCATCGCTCCCCCAAAAGCAAAGACGGGCGGCAAGCCGCCCGTCAAGCTACGCCGCGTTGATCGGCGGCAACGCCGTCCGTTCGAACGGCGCTGCAAATGCCGCGGGCAAAGCCCGTCGGCATTTGCGTTACTTCATCCAGCCCTTTTCCTTGTAGTAGCGCACCGCCCCTTCGTGCAATGGCGCCGACAAGCCATTCTTAATCATGTCTTCCGGTTTCAGATTCGCCAACGCCGGATGCAGCTTCTTGAACTCATCGAGATTGTCGAATACCGCTTTGGTGACCGTGTAGACCACATCAGCAGGCACCTTGGCCGACGAAACGATCGTTGCCTGCACACCGAACGTCGTCGTCGGGTTCGGGTTGTTCGGATACATACCGCCAGGAATCGTCGCGACTGCGTAGTACGGACGCTCTTTGATCAGCTTGTCGACCGCAGGGCCGGTCAACGAAATCAATTTCGCGCCGCAGATCGTCGTCGGATCCTGAATATTGGCCGACGGATGGCCGACCCCGTAAAAGAATCCATCGATCTTGCCGTCGCATAAAGCCGAGCCGTGCTCATCCGGACGCAGCTCCGATGCAAGCGCAAAGTCGCCCATCTTCCAGCCCATCGCGGCAAGCAGCTCTTCCATGGAAGAGCGCGTTCCGGAACCGGGATTGCCGACGTTGAAGCGCTTGCCTTTGAAGTCTTCAAACTTGGTGATGTTCGCTTCTTTGCGTGCCGCACCGTGAAAGGCTCGGGGTGCAAGGCGAACACCGCGCGAATGTCGCTCATCGCGCCGTCTTTCTTAAACGCACCCTCGCCTTTGGTCGCAAAGAACTGCACGTCGGACTGGGACACGCCGAACTCCAGCTCGCCCGACTTCAGAAGGTTGACGTTGGCCACCGAACCGCCGGTCGACTCGACCGAGCAGCGCATCCCGTGCTTGGCGCGATCACGATTGACGATGCGGCAGATTGCACCACCTGCCGGGTAATAAACACCCGTCACGCCGCCGGTGCCAATCGTGATAAAGCGTTGCTGCTGCGCGGCCGCGATACCTGGCAACATCGCAGCGGCAGTAAACGCGGCCGCCAATGAAGCCGCGCAGATTGAAATTCTGAACCTCATTTGTCCGTCTCCTTAAATCCCCTCAGTGGAACGGGCACGTTACGCGTCGCGGCAGTACGACGCAAGACCAAAGCGCCCGGCGGAGGCGAGCGGGACGCCATCGCAAACCCTAGCAACCGGATTGCCGCACCTTCTTCTCTTTTTCAGCCCTAAGTCCTGACCGACTGCACCACAGTGTTCACGGCTTCGGTGAGTCGGCCGATCAGCAAATCGAGCTCTTCATCGGAAATGATGAAGGGTGGAGCAAGCAGCACATGGTCGCCGCGCGCGCCATCGATGGTGCCGCCCATGGGATAGCACAACATCCCGGCATCCATCGCGGCTTTCTTTACCTTGGCGTGCACCTTGAACGCCGGTTCGAACGGCTGTTTGGTCGCGCGATCAGCAACCAGCTCGACAGCCTGAAACAGTCCTCGCCCACGAATGTCACCGACGTGAGGATGTTCGCGAAACGCTTCGCTGAGCCGCACACCCAATCGTGCACCCTGTTGCGCGCAGCGCTCGACCAATTTGTCGCGCGCGAAAACCTGCTGCACAGCAAGCGCTGCGGCGCACGCCACTGGATGACCGATGTAGGTGTGGCCGTGCTGGAAAAACCCGGAGCCCGCACCAATCGCGTCGATCACCTTGGCGTTGATCAACACCGCCCCCACCGGCTGATAGCCGCCGCCCAGACCTTTCGCAATCGCCATCAGGTCGGGCACGATGCCTTCTTGTTCGCACGCGTGCAACGTGCCGGTTCTCCCCATGCCGCACATCACTTCGTCGAGAATTAACAGCATGCCGTGCCGATCGCAGATCTCGCGCACGCGCTTGAAGTAACCGGGCGGCGGAGTCAATGCGCCGCTCGTTGCACCACCGACGGTCTCGGCAACAAATGCAATGACGTTCTCACCGCCGAGGCGATCGACCACCCGCTGCAGCTCCAGCGCTAGGCGGTCACCGTACTGCTCGGCCGATTCGTCGTCGCGCTGATCGCGATACGCATACGTCGGTGAAACGTGTTCGACGTCGATCAGCATCGGGGCGAACTGCCGGCGGCGCCACTGATTGCCACCGACCGCAAGCGCTCCGAGCGTGTTGCCGTGATAGCTGTTGCGTCGTGCGATGAAACGCGCGCGCTGCGGTTCACCCTTTTCAACGAAATACTGCCGCGCGAGCTTCAGCGCAGCTTCCATCGCTTCGGAGCCGCCCGACACCAGATACGCGTGCGAAGTACCGCTGGGCGCAGACGCAATCAACGTATCAGCCAGCCGCTCAGCGACTTCGGTCGAAAAGAAACTCGTGTGCGCGTACGCGATGCGATCGATCTGTGCGTGCATCGCGGCAAGCACATCGGGATGGCCATGGCCGAGACACGACACCGCTGCGCCACCGGACGCGTCCAGGTACTTCTTGCCTGCGCTGTCAGTGATCCAACAACCCTGCGCGCTGACCGCGACCGGATAGTTGCCACGCAACTGGCGATGAAGAATGTGCGTCTCGTGATGCATAGATTATTGATACGTATACGGCTTGACGTCGATTGTAGGAGTGCGGCCGGCAATTGCGTCGCATACGAGTCTCGCGCTACCGCCCGCCAACGTCCAGCCCAGCGCACCGTGGCCAACGTTCAAATACAGGTGGTCAATCGGTGTGCGGCCAATAACGGGACGTCCGCTCGGCGTCGCCGGCCGCTGGCCGGCCCATGGACGGACGTCGCCATCGATGACACTGTAGCCAAGCACTTCACGTGCGGCATCGAGCAGTGCACTGGTGCGTGCCGGCGGAATTTCGTTGCCTTCCGCACCGATTTCGACAAATCCGGCAACTCGCACTCGGTCACCGAGTGGCGCGAAAACCACTTTGCGGCGCGCGTCAGTGATCGAAGCCTGCAGACGTATCGCGTCGGCAGCAGGACGTACGGTGATCGAATAGCCTTTGAGAGGATAGATCGGTAGATGGATCCCGGCGGTTGCTGCCATCTCACGCGCGCCGATTCCTGCCGCAAGCACATAGGCATCGGCGCGCAGCGGACCCTGGTCGGTCAACAACGCGCGCACGCTTGTTCCATCCACGTCGAAGCCACTGGCACAACGATTCAGCTGCAGGTCACCGCCACGCTGCACGATCCGCTGCGCTAGCTGCACGCAGAATTCGCCGCAGTCGGCGGCTGCGTCGCTCGCGGTCCACACGCCACCAGCAATGCGATGCGCATACGCCTCGAGTGCCGGCTCCTGCTCGATGCACTGCGTGCGTGTCAGAACGGTTTGCCTGCTGCCCAGGCCTGCCTGGTACAGCACCTGCGCTTTTGCCGACGCGAGCGATCGAGCGTCGGGATAAACGACGAGCTTGCCGCCACGCGTGAAGTGACATTCGATGCCCTCGCCTTCGATCAACGGCTCGATAAATTCGCGCGATAGCTCAGCGAGCCTCAAAAGACCAGCGGTGGTTCTGCGTGCGTCTGCATTGTTCGCGTGGCGCAGGAATTCAATGGCCCAACGCCACTGCACAGGATCGAAGCGGAAGTGCAGCTTTAACGGCGAATCGCGCGTCAGAAACAAGCTTGGCAGGCGTGGCGGTACCGAGGCGTCGGCCAGCGGCGCGACGAACGCGTACGAAAGTTGTGCGCCATTGCCCGCGCTCGCTCCCTGGCCGGCCGCGCCCTCACGCTCGATGAGCGTGACGCTATGGCCTTCACTTTGCAGAAAGTACGCAGAAGTCAGCCCGATGACACCGGCACCGATCACACAGATGTGCATCCGTGCAAGTTTAAAGAAGCATCGAATGTCAGAGCGAACCAAAAAAAATGAGCGCGGTGAACGCGCTCAAATGTGCTCCAGGGAGAAACTATTTCGCGGGCGGCGTCTTGGTAACCGTGCGATTGACGGTGCCGTCGGCGTTGACACTGCGCTCGACGGTGGTCGTGCCACCCTTGGGTCCGGTCGTTACTGAATCGACTGCGCCATCGGCACCGCGCGTGCGATCAACTGTGCTCACGCCTCCCTTCGGACCCACGACGGTTTTGTCCGTCAGTCCATCAGCGCCCCGGGTGCGATCCACGGTGGTGGAGCTTCCGTTCGCGCGAGTGCGCGTGCTGTCAACTGCGCCGTCAACGCCGCGACTGCGATCGACTGTGCTGGTGTTTCCCTTCGGGCCGGTGATCGTTGCATCGACGACACCGTCGGCGCCACGAGTGCGATCAACGATCGTCGTTTGTCCCTTCGGACCCGTAATGGTTTTGTCGATCGCACCATCGGCACCACGCGTGCGATCGACTGTTGTCACACCGCCATGTGGACCGACGATCGTCTTGTCTACTGCACCGTCAGCACCGCGCGCACGGTCAACGGTCGTCACGCCACCCTTCGGGCCTGTGACGGTCTTGTCGACCAGGCCGTCGCTGCCACGCGAACGGTCGGTCGTCGTAACGCCTCCGCGAGGACCTGTCACGGATTTGTCGACGAGCCCATCGGTGCCTCGGGAGCGATCGACATTCGTCACACCGCCGCGCGGGCCGGTTATCGTTGCGTCAGTTGTCCCGGTGCCGTCCTTGAAGCGATCAACCGTCGTTACGCCGCCATTGCGGTTGGTTCGCGTTGCGTCAACCGCACCATCGGCGCCGCGGCTGCGTTGCACGCTGGAGGTACCGCTGTGTTTGGCGCCGCCGTGGTGAGCGACGCGCGCCTCACCCGCTCGCGCATCCGCATTGACCGCTGCCACGGCCAGCGTACTTGCGACTGCCAGCGTAATAAGGCGAAAGTCGAAGACCCTTCGTAGAACACTATTCATCTCTCGCTCCTGTTCGGTTATTAATTGAGCGTCGGTTGTTGACGCTTCAATCACAACGGCAGCGTAGGCGTGGATGCCTACCGCCGTCTCTTTCCGAACTGCGAGGATTGTTGCCAGATGTAAGCGCGCTAGCTCACAACTCGCCGAAAGCGGCGGGCGAACAAGATGTACATCGTTGCCGCCGATAGAATCACAAACCAAAGTAACGACCAATCGGCAATCGTCAAGCCGAGCATCTTCCAAGCCGCCTCGGAACAATCGCCGCTACCGCGAAACACCTTTGGCAGCACCTCGGTCAGCGGAAAGTTTTCGAGCATGGTCGCGAGACCCGGACCGCACGACATCCCTTGCGGGTTCATTTGCAGCCAGACATGCCACCCCGCGATGCCAGCACCCGTTAGCGCCGACAGCAACACCAGACCACCAAACCAGCGGCTCGCCGCGCGCGGGCCAAGCGACGCAGCGATCAGCGCAAACACTGCCACCGCTAAGTAAGCGATGCGCTGAAAAATGCACAAAGGACACGGATCGAGCCCCACGACGTGCTGCAGCAGCAACCCAACTCCAATCAAGCCAAGCGAAACGACCGCGAGCGTCGAGTAAGCGATGCGCGTGTTAAGAGTCATGGCTCAATAGGGCTCGAAGTTCACGCCACGCAGACAGAGTCCTCCGCGATCACGACGTGTCATCACTGCACCTCGAAGACAGTGTCGTGAAATCGCTCTCCCAATCCACGCCAGGCTTGTTCGAAGAGCGCAGCTCGGTTCCACGCAACAGCCATTTGCCGGCGCGCGCCACTTTGAAAGCAGCGCGGCCTGCTACGTCCGTTTTCCTGAAAGCGCGATTGGTTTTTCCTTCACGCACGATGCCCAGCGAAAAGTCGGCGAGCGGTGCGCCGTTTCTCAACACGCGTACCGGAAACTCATCACCGGCGCGCAACATCGTTGGATCCTTTTCGGGAACAATCTCTAGCGGCATGCCGACCGGCTCACTCCATGAACGGTCGGCTTTGGTGCGGCTGCCACGACCCACAGCGACAAAGGTCTTCGCATGCTTGGCATACATCTCGCGCCACGGCTTCGAACCTTTGCCGGCGTACCACGCCTGCGTCAATAGCGCAGGAGCGTCGATCTCATCCAGATAGTGCTGCACCTCCTTGCGATTCAGTTCGATCGACCTGGGCGCGAGCGATAACCATATCGTGGCGATGCCGGGATCCGACAAAGGCACCCGAAGCTCAAGTGACTTTTTTTCCGGCGACCCGGGCTGAACATCAACTGTCTTGCCACTCAGGCGAACGCGCGCGGTCGAGATTCTATTGGGGTTGATTACCGCATCGAGCGTTGCAAACTTCTCGCCGCTGGCCAGGTCGATCTGGGCAATGGTGCCCGGGAGTACCGAAGCGCGCCGCGGTTGCAGCCAGGTGTCGTGTGCCGAAGCAGGGCAACCGAAGCTGCTCAGAGCGAGCAGGATCAGCAGCCCGACCATGAGCTTCACTGCGGCGGCTCCGGCTGATAATGGCGCGGCAGTATGACTTTAAAAATCGTGCCGAGATCAGCGTTGGACTCCAACTCGATGGTGGCGTTCAGCAGGTCGCTCAAGCGCTTGACGATCGACAGGCCGACACCTTCGCCTCTCTGTTGACCGACCTCGCGGGGATCGTCGTCGATAGCAGAAGGGTGGTCGTCGGCCGCCTCGGGATCGACGCCGGCCTTGCGATCGATATCGTGCGAAGCGGCCGTGGCTGCCTTCAAAGCGCTGACCAGTGGCGCACCGGGACCCGAGTGAAACCCGGGACCCGTGTCCTGAACGGAGAACATCCAACGTTCGGCGTCGTTTTCCTTACTGTCGCCCCAGCCAACCGTCACACCACCGACGTGCGTGTACCTCAGCGCGTTGATCAGCAGATTTTGCGCAATCCTGCGAACCTTCACCGCGTCGCCTTCGACGACTAGCGAGTCCGGACCTTCCGTTTTCAGGTACAAGTTGCGCTCGAGCGCCTGCGCCTGCAACTCCTCGCACAAGTCACGCAGCAGGTGCGCCGCATCGAACTCTTTGACCTCGAGTTGCTCGTGGCCAGCCTGCAGCCGGGCCAGGTTCATCACATCGTCAAGCATCCGGTGAAGCGATGACGTGCTTCTTTGCAGCAGCAACAGAAACCTTTCGCGAATCGCGTCCGACACCGCAGTTGAGCTGAGTCCGGTCGTCGCATTCATCACCACACCGACATGGCCGCGCAAGTCGTGGGCGGCCTGACGCCAAAGCTCTGAGCGATCTCTTTGCAGCCGACGCTCATCGCTCAACGCGCGCGCCAAGTCGCGTACGTGGCCTTCAGCCTCGAGCTTTTCCAATTCGAAATACTCTGAAACGCTGTCACTGACGCTTTCGGCGCATAACTTGCTAAGCACACGCCGTGCAATTTGCAGCGCCTCTGGCGCGTGATGTGTGCGCGTGCGTGAGTAATGTTCCAGCTCGTCGAGCAGAACAAACTGCAGGTGTCCCCACTCACGCGTCACTTCGCGCAGCCGATATCCCTGTTGCCAGCGCTGCAACCCATGCGAAGCGGCATCTCTTTTCTGCTGCGCGTCGAGACGCTGCGGTTCAGCCGGCCATGCCTGCAATCTTCGTTCGAAGTTGTCGAGAACGTCTGGAATGTGATCGTTGAATTGTGAACGCGGCAGCGAGTTCGAGGTCGTCAGTTGGGGATCGGCATTCGCGGCCGCGCGCCACGCCTCCAATATCACTGGCCGGCGCTCGCGCAGGAACGCGGCGACGGCGTTCAACTCTTCGTCGATGATCTGTGTGCGAGCCATAGCGGGAAATTTCCGGCCGCAGCGAGGGGCGCGACCGAATAGAACCCTGCATTGTAGGGGCAGGCACGACCCGCGCTATGGGAACCCCATTGTGATGTATCGACGCAGGCCATGAACGATCAAACATTGCTCGACCCGCATTCGACGCTGCGCGAATTTCTCGCGCAATCGGACTTCATGCGTCATGGTGGCGTGATGACAGACCTCGATGGGACGGCAGTCCACGAGGAAAACGGTCGAGTTTACGTGTCGGTTCCGATGGAAACCGGGCTTAAGCGAATGCACGACCTCGGACGCGAAGTCATCATTAACTCACTGCGCTTTCCGCTGTCGGTGATTCGCACGTTCGGCAAGGCGTGGTACCAGGTAGCAGGCGTGCCGGTGCCGATCGTGTCACTGCGAGGCAGCCTTTGCGGACGCATGGTGCTGCAAAAATCGGGCGAGATAGGCTTTGAAGAGATCGAGGCTATTTGCCTTGAGCGGGAAGATGTCCGTCGCATAGTCTCGAACGCTTCCGCGCTGGTGGATGCCGGCGCGAACGAATTGCTGGTCTTTTTCTACCCCCGCGACTGGAGGCGCGGCGAGGTGATCTGGACGCCAGATGCTGCGCGTGCGCAGGACGTCGCCGCCAAGTACCGCAGCGCGTCGCAGGTGATCAGTGGCGGAGTGCAGAGGCTGGAACAGGCGCTGATGGCGGAAGAAATCTGCATGGTGTTTCAACTGCTCGATCTGCCGCAGGACCGCGCAATGGCTTATCAGCACACGCAGCGCAACAGCTTCTTCACGCATGCAGGCGTCGACAAGCACTATGGGGCGCAGCGCATTGCGCAGCGCCTCGGCATCGATCTGCTGCATTCGATCGGGGCCGGTGACTCGCCGATGGATGACTTCCTTGCCGGCGTTGGCCTGGCTGTCATCGTCGGGCGTTTGCAACTCGAGTACCAGGGACGGCTACACACCGTGCGCATCCGGGACTCGCTGGCCCTCGGCAATCTGCTCTTTTCGATTGGCGAGCTGGGCTCTAAAGTGGGTGCCCAGGAATAGACGCTTTGCAAAAACTGACGACCCGCGCCGCGCGCGCTTATGCGATCGAGGTTGCCGCCAAGGTGCTGCGGAAGACTCCTCAGCATGCTCGCCGGCGCGGCGGCGGACTGACGAATCTGGTCTATCAAGTCGATGTCGACGATCGAAGCGTGATCGTCCGCGTCAATGCCGACCCAGACAAACTGCAAGTGTTCAGGCGCGAACGCCAGGCGATGGCGCTTGCCCGTAGCGCGCGGCTACCTGTACCGCGCGTTCTGCACGTTGGCGCCGATCCCCATCCGTTCATGATTCTTGACAACGTGCGAGGCGTCGTCGGTACACACGCTTACGACAAGGTCGGCACGGTGCGTCAGATGGGTGAGATCACTGCTCGCATTCACACTATTCAACTGCCGGGCTTCGGGCCGGCGGCGGTGGACGCCAGGTTCGCCGGAGCAACGCCGCGCCGGCATTCGTGGGGTGCGCACCTAGAAGCGGACCTGCACGCATCGCAGCGAATCGAGGCACTGCAGCAGCTCGGAATGTTTCTACCGGACAACGCCGACCGGATGCGACAAATCCTCGCGCACATGTCCGGGTGGCGTCGCAACCCCGTGCTGCATCACGGCGACATGCGTCTGAAAAACGTTGTCGTCGCTCCACACGGCGAAGTCATCGCGGTGCTCGATTGGGAGCACTGCACGTCGAGCGTGCCTGCACTCTGGGACTTATCCGTGGCGCTGCACGACCTGACAATCGACGAAAAGCAGGCGTTCTTGCAAGGCTACGGGTACGGGCCGCGCGAGCTGACAAAGTCGATTGGGTACATGCGGCTGCTGAACGCCTTGAATTACACGCCGTTTATCGTCGCGGCGGCAGAACGTGGCGAAACAGCGAAATTGAACTGGTATCGCGCACGCTTCGCAGGGAACTTCAACCTGTACCAGTAGCTGAAGCTCGCCATCTCTTAGCCATCCATATGGATGGTTATCAGATGGTAGGATACCGCCATGACAACCAGTGTGATCAAGCAGGCGGATTCCGAAAAAATCACGATCAATGTGGGCTACGTCGACTTGGGGCACATCGATCTGCTAGTACGTGAAGGCTTCTATTCAAACCGTACCGATTTGATCCGGACTGCAATTCGGAATCAGATTGCATCGCACGCCGACACGCTGCGGCAGACAGTCAGCCGGCGCAGCCTGGTGCTGGGAATTCATCACTATTCGCGCAAGAACCTCGAAGCCGCGCAAGCGCGCGGCGAGCGGCTGCAGATACAGGTCCTCGGCCTGGCAACCATCGCCGACGACGTCACGCCAGCGCTCGCGCTGAAAACGATCGAGTCGATCATCGTACTGGGCGCGCTTCATGCTAGTGCGGCCGTCAAACGCGCGCTCGCGTCTCGAATCAAGTAGTAAGGAGAAATTTTGAAAGTTGAAAGACCGTTTATTGAAGCAATGCGACAGGCAACGCAGTTGGTGCGAACGCGCGGGCCGATGGTAGCGACGCGCTTTATTCAAGGGTTGCTGCATCCGCAGCGGGCGACGCCCCAAAGCGCGACCGTCGATGGCGGCGATAGCGATGTGGTTGTCGATCCAGTTATCAAACCGGTTGCCGAAACGGATACGCAACCGCCCGCGCGACCGTGGACATTACCCGGCGCGTCGGGCCAGTTCCTCCACCAACGCTATTCCGGTCATTCGGGAGCGCGCAATTACAAGCTGTATATCCCTTCCGGTGACAACACTAGCGCGCTGCCACTTGTCGTCATGCTGCACGGCTGCACTCAGAACCCTGACGACTTTGCGACCGGCACGCGCGCCAATCGATGGGCCGAAGACAAGCGCTGCCTGGTTGTCTATCCGGAACAGATTCAACGCGCCAACTCGCATCGATGCTGGAACTGGTTTCGACCGCTTGATCAACAGGCGGGGCTCGGTGAGCCGGCGATCATTGCGGGCATCGTGCGGCAGGTGATTGACGAGTATCCAGTCGACCCACAGCGCGTCTATGTTGCAGGCCTGTCTGCAGGTGGCGCAATGGCAGCCATCCTGGCGCGCGAGTATCCGGAGCTCTTTGCCGCCGTCGGCGTGCATTCAGGGCTGGCCGCAGGAGCGGCGCACGACGTGAGCTCCGCATTTGCGGTGATGAAGAGCGGCAAGGGAAGCTTTGCATCGGCGGTCGGCGCAGTGACCGTAGCGCATCGCTTGGTGCCGCTGATCGCCTTTCATGGCGATGCCGACCAGACGGTCAATCCTGCAAACAGTGAGCGCCTGATTGAAAACGCCGTTGCAACTTATCGGCTGTT
Organism: uncultured beta proteobacterium; assembly: GCA_963710675.1. Taxonomy (GTDB): domain Bacteria; phylum Pseudomonadota; class Gammaproteobacteria; order Burkholderiales; family Burkholderiaceae_F; genus JACCZX01. The sequence continues at coordinate 110,522 of CAVQBE010000021.1, forward strand.
GAATCCGGATTCACCTTTGCAGATAAGCGAGCACACGCTCGATGGGAGTGCGGCCAGTCACGCCGTTCGCCGCACACGTTATTCAATATTGCAGGGTGTCAGCGCAATTGAACATTGGTTGATTAGCGGCGCCGGGCACGCGTGGTCGGGCGGCGATTCCGCAGGCTCGTTTGCCGATGCGCGTGGCCCCGATGCGACCGCCGCGATGCTTGAGTTTTTTGCGCAGCACGCCGTGCCGGCCGACATCGCTGAGTCGGCAGTTATGGTTTCAAACGCTCCGATGTGATCGATGGATTTGCATCGTCCGCACCGACAGCCGAAATGTGGCCGGTCTCCTCGAGAACCGCTAGCTTGACCGCTTCAGGCGAGTCGTATCCGAGCTTGCGCAAACCAGCCTGCAATTCATCGCGACTAACGCCTTCGCGATTCAATGCCTGCTCGATCACCTGGCCATCGCGGACCAGCACCCTCGGCTTGCCGCGAACCAGATGGCGGATCCAGGTGGAATGCGCGCACCATGCCGCCAGACCTCGATGCACGGCAAACACCGTAACGACAAATACGACCGCGTTCGCCCATCCGTCATCGAGCGCGGTGCTTTGCACGACCACGCCCAGTGTGATCAGCACAATCAAGTCAAAGGTTGTCGTCTGCCCCGCCAATCGCTTGCCTGCCAGACGCATGATCACGATCAGTGCTGCGTAGTACGCCAGCGCCTTAACCGCCTGCAGCAACAGCTGCTCAAGCACGGATTCCATCGCTAACTCTGCGGTCGGCGGCGAGTGACGTCAGCGTCGTCGACTGACGGGTGCTCGACGTGCTTAGCGCCCGTAGCACGCCGCTCGAAGTCTTCGCGAGTCAATGACCGATTGATGCCGAATGCCGCGCGCGTGCCCTCCGCGGCGGCCACGATAACTAATTGAACGTCCTTGATCAGATTGCCGGCAACGAACACGCCCGGAACACTGGTCGCTTCGTACTGCCCGCAGCGAACAGCGCCCTTTCTTGTGATCTGGCATCCGAGCTTGCGTGCAAGTTCCAAACGCGAGACGCAGGGCGTATCGAAAAACAGCGCACGCCGTGGGAGCCTTCGCCCGCTCTTGAAAACCAACGCTTCGAGCTGACCGTCGGCACCTTCCAGCTCCACGATCCCGTCTTCGATGACTTCAATGCCGTTGCGCTCGAGGTGGGTGCGAACCTCTTCGGTAAATCCGGCACGGCCATCGGTACAGAGCGCGATATCCGACGTCCACGCCGTCATCGCTCGTGCCATCTCCAACCCCCGTGCGCGCTTGCCGTACACCGCGACCGGTGCACCGCGCAGCTCCCAACCGTCGCAGTAGGGACACTGATGGACGCTCTTGCCCCAGAATTCTTCGACGCGCGCAATTGCGGGCAACTGATCAACGACGCCCGTTGCAATCAGAACTTTCCTTGCCAGTTCGGAGCGATCATTGCCAAATGTGACACGAAAGCTGTCCTTCGCTTCGCGGCTGACGTCAGTCACTTCTGTTTCCAATAACTGTACGTTTTGATAACGCTGTAGCTGCTGACGCGCGACCTCGAGAAATTCGCCGGGCGCAATGCCGTCACGCGTTAGGTAGCCATGCAGCGCCTTTGAGGCGCGATTTCGGGGCTGGCCGTCATCGCAAACGAGGACCCGGCGGCAACAGCGACCGAGCACAAGCGCGGCTGACAGGCCCGCCGGCCCGCCACCAACGATGATTGTGTCCCAAGCATTAGAAGGCAAGTGAGCACTCCCTCTTAGCATCAGACTCGGACCGGGCACATGGTTTGCAATAGCTGCTGCGTATTTCCTAAACACTTGCCCAGAGAGGGGTTAAACATGAATTTCATTATTTGGATTGTTATCGGCGGTCTGATTGGTTGGGTCGCCAGCATGATCATGAAGACCGATGCACAGCAAGGCGTCTTCCTGAACATCGTTGTAGGGATTGTTGGCGCACTGTTAGGCGGTTGGCTGATCAGCCCGCTTGTCGGCGTGCCCACCATTAATCAAGACGCATTCAGTATCGGGTCTTTGGTTGTCTCTTTGATCGGAGCAATCATTCTGCTGGCGATCGTCAATCTATTCCGTCGCGGCAAGGTTCGCTAATCACTTCTTAGGGAGAACAAATGAATCGAGACAAACAGAAGGGACTTGACCCCACGCCGGACGCCAATCGTGATCCATTGACTGGAGCGCCGGGTTCGCATCCGGTAGGCACGGGCATCGGAGCAGCCGCAGGTGGTGTAGCGGCGGGCGCAGCGGCGGGCACATTGGCCGCCGGTCCGGTAGGCACCGTGGTTGGCGCAGCCATCGGCGCAGTCGCAGGCGGATTGGCCGGCAAGGCGGTTGCCGAGAGCATCGACCCGACTGTTGTCGATACGCACTGGAAAGGTCGCTATGACCGCGAGCCGTATTACGAGAGCGGCATGACGTACGACGATTACAAACCAAGCTATCAACTTGGCGCCGACGCGCGTGCGCGTAACACGAGTGCAAAATTCGAAGACGTCGAGCACTCGTTGGCAAGCGACTATGAGCGAGTCAAGGGCAAGTCGCGTCTCGGCTGGGAAAAAGCCAAGCGCTCGGCACGCGCCGGCTGGGACACAGAGTATTAAGCGTTTTTGCAAGGTAACGGGCCCCGCTTCGGCGGGGCTTATTTTTTCAACTCAGGAGCCATAAATGGCAACAAAGAAGGCTGCAAAGCGGCCAGCCAAGAAAACCGCAAAGAAGACGTCTCGTGCAGTCAAGGTGCCAAAGAATGAGGCCATCAGCCAGCTGACGGCCGACCACGCGCGCGTCAAAAAGATGTTCAAGCAGTACGAGCGGCTAGCGAAGGCTGATGCCGGCGATAGCGAAAAGCAGCAAGTGGCCGCATTGATATGCGCTGAGTTAACTGCGCACGCGACCGCCGAAGAAGAACTTTTTTACCCGGCTGCCCGCTCAGTGCTGGACGAGCCGGACTTGATCGACGAAGCCGACGTCGAGCACGCGAGCGCGAAAGACTTGATTGCGCAGATCGAAGGCTCGTCGCCATCCGATGACCACTACGACGCCAAGGTCAAGGTGCTCGGCGAATACATCAATCATCACGTCGAAGAAGAAGAAGGCGAGATATTCCCGAAAGTTCGGAAAGCAAAACTCGATACGGTTGCGCTGGGCGAGCAAATTGCTCAACGCAAGGCGCAAATCATGCAGAAGAAGGGTATGGCCTAGTCCGAAAGGCGGGATCAGATCCAACGGCGGCACGCATGTGCCGCTTTTTTTTCACCCAACCCAGGAAACAGAATGGCTACAAAGCGCTCAGGCAGTAAGTCCCCTCCCGCCACCTCGAGGCAGCCAAAAAAACCGGCCGCAGGCGGTTCGGACAAGTCAACAGTCAGCGGCCCATCGGCGCGAACCCCCGCACGCGCTTCGAAAGGGTTGGTGTCTCGTGCTGCGTCGGCGCTGCTTGACGGCATGAAGAGCAACAGCCCTGATGTGCGCTCGGAGGCAGCCGCTGGCCGCCTCGCCGAAAAGATGGCCGGTACCGATGAGATGAGCCGGGCATTTCGCTTCAACGCCAGTAAACCTGCCGAGTTCGGCCGCAAGAATGCGCTGAATCCGCCGCGGGGGCAGAGTGCGGACGCGCCATCGACCGATGTTTCCGCCAGCACGATCACCGAGACGAACAGCAACGACAAAACCGGCGATGCAGCCACTCCTGGCGAGAATCCAAACAACGCGCCGCTTGAAAAAGTGCGAGTCGACTCCTCGGGTCGTGCGCTGACGACCAATCAAGGCGTCGCGATCGCAGACAACCAGAATTCGTTGAAGGCCGGCTTGCGCGGACCGACTCTGCTCGAAGACTTCATTCTGCGCGACAAGATCACGCACTTTGATCACGAGCGCATTCCAGAGCGCGTCGTTCACGCGCGCGGCTCAGCGGCGCATGGATTTTTTGAGTGCTACGAGGCGCTGACGGATCTGACGATGGCCGCACCGTTCGCGGAGGCGGGAAAACGCACGCCGGTCTTTGTGCGCTTTTCGACGGTCGCCGGTGAGCGCGGCTCGTTCGACCTCGCGCGCGACGTGCGCGGTTTTGCCGTCAAGTTCTATACCGATCAAGGCAACTGGGACCTGGTCGGCAACAACATTCCGGTGTTCTTCATTCAGGATCCGATGAAATTCCCGGATCTGGTGCATGCGGTGAAGCCCGAGCCGCACCATGCGATGCCGCAGGCGGCCAGCGCACACGATACGTTCTGGGACTTCGCGAGCCTGATGCCGGAAATCACGCACATGCTGATGTGGGTGATGTCGGATCGAGCGATTCCGCGCAGCTATCGGATGATGCAGGGCTTCGGCGTACACACATTTCGCCTCGTCAACGCGAACGGCAAGTCGGTGTTCGTCAAGTTTCACTGGAGCCCGATGCTTGGCACGCATTCGGTCGTGTGGGACGAAGCGGTCAAGATCAATGGCGCTGATCCCGATTTCCATCGGCGTGATCTGTGGGAAGCGATCGACGGCGGTGCGTATCCGGAGTACGAGCTCGCGCTGCAAATCTTTACCGAGGAACAGGCGGAGGGCTTCAGCTTCGATGTGCTCGACTCGACCAAGATAATTCCTGAAGAGCTGGTGCCGCTGCGGCCGGTCGGCCGCATGGTGCTGAACCGGAATCCGGACAACTTCTTTGCCGAAACCGAGCAGGTCGCGTTCTGCACACAGCATGTCGTGCCCGGCATTGACTTCAGCAACGACCCTTTGCTGCAAGGTCGCAATTTCTCCTACCACGACACGCAACTGACTCGGCTCGGTGGCCCCAACTTTCACGAGATACCGATCAATGCGTCGATAGCGCAGGTGCACAACAATCAGCGCGACGGGTTTCATCGCCAATCAATTCCCAGAGGCCGCGTCGCTTACGAGCCAAACTCGCTGGGCGGAGGGTGTCCGTTCCAGGCCGGCAAACTGGGATTCATATCGTTTCCTGAGCCGATCGAAGGCGACAAACTGCGCGGGAAGCCGGAGAAGTTCGCCGACCACTACACGCAGGCCACGCTTTTCTATAACAGCCAGACCGCTGTCGAACAGAATCACATTGTCGAAGCCTTTCGGTTCGAGCTGACAAAGGTGCAGACGCCTGCGGTTCGGGCACGGATGGTCGCCGGCTTGCTCAATGTCGATCGTGATCTTGCGTCGCGAGTTGCTCAGGGCCTCGGCATCGATCTGCCCGAGCCACTGCCGCGGGTTCTTGCGAAGCCCGAGCCTCCCGAGGTGACCAGTTCAGGCGCGCTGTCGCTGTTTTCGCGGCCGGGCGATGGTTCGATTCGCACACGCAAGGTCGCTTTCATTGTCGCCGATGGTGTGGACGCCGCCGAGCTGCAATCAATTTATGACGCACTGACCGAACAGGGTGCAGTCGCGACGTATGTCGGCCATCGTCTGGGCGCGGTGCAGTCCATCTCTGGCGAAGCCATCGAAGTCGAAATCACAATGGAAACGGCGCCCGCGGTGTTGTTCGATGCGTTGGTGTTGCCGAGCGGAAAAGCCGCGGTCGAGGTGCTCGGCAGAAGCGGCCAGGCAATGGAATTCATAAAACTTCAGTACCGCCATTGCAAACCGATCCTCGCGCTCGCAGGGGCGAGTGCATTGCTCGAAGGCGCGAACATTTCGCCTCGACTGCCCGACGGTAGCGATGATCCAGGGCTGCTGATCGTAGAGGAACAGGATGCTGCAACCGTAACGGACGCATTTGCCCAGGCAATCGCGCGGCATCGGCATTTCGAACGACAAATGGATCCACCGATGGTCTAGGCGTCAAAAATTCACGGAGGCAACAATGAACGAACAACTGAAAGAACTGCTGTATCAAATGCTCGAGACCGAGCTGGGTGGAGTGCAGGTGTATACGACCGCGCTGGAGTGCGTGGTTAACGACGATCTCGAGGAAGAGTGGACGAAGTATCTGGCGCAGACCGAGCGACATGTTGAAGTGATGCAACAACTGTTGACGACGTTGGGGCTTGACCCGGAGGGCCAGACGCCCGGACGGCAGGTCGTGCGACACATCGGCGAGTCGCTGGTACAGGCGATGCAAATGGCGCTCGCAAGCGGCGATAAGCCGGAAGCGGCGGAGCTCGTCGCATGCGAATGCGTCGTCTTTGCCGAAACCAAGGATCACACGAATTGGGAACTTCTTTCGAAGTATGTGCAGAAGGCCGCCCAAGGCAAAGAGCGGGAAGTTCTGGCGACCGCCATCGCGGAAGTCGAAGATCAGGAAGACGAGCACATTTATCACAGCAAGGGCTGGTGCCGCGAGTTATGGATTCAGTCGCTGGGCATGCCTGCGGTGTTGCCGCCCCCGGAGGAAGAACGGAAAGTAAAGACCGCTCTGGGTGCTGCGCACGCCGAGAAGGCACGCGAAGAAATGTTGTAGTGCAGGACTGAAGCGTTGCAACGGCTTACGACCAGCAGGGGTGGGTTGCCCATGCTCACGCGTGATTCGCCACTTCGCCGCGTCGCGGCGGTGCCGCATTCACCGCCTCCGCGATTTCAACCGTTTGACGGTGACCGTAAACTGTAAATTCTCAACACTTAGAATGGCCAGATCGTGTCAACTCGGTCACGCTCTTCTGCTGTAGCTGACAGACCCACACTGCAAAAGGCAGCGACGGGAATTTACGGTCTGGACGAAATAACCAACGGAGGATTTCCGAGAGGACGTCCGACGCTGGTGTGCGGGGCGGCCGGTTGCGGCAAGACGATGCTCGCGGCGGAGTTTCTGGTTCGCGGTGCGGTTCAGTATGGCGAGCCCGGCGTTTTCATGATGTTTGAAGAGAGCGCAGCGGAGCTGACCGAAAATGTGCGCTCTCTCGGCTTTGATCTCGACAAGCTGCAAAGGCAGCGCAAGATCGCTATCGACTTCGTTCACATCGAACGAAGCGAGATCGAAGAAACCGGTGAGTACGACCTTGAAGGCCTTTTCATTCGCCTGGCTCACGCAATTGACCGGGTAGGAGCCAAGCGCGTCGTTCTCGACACCGTTGAAGCGCTGTTTCGCAGGTATCCCCAATCACGCGGTACTAAGGGCGGAACTCCGGCGTTTGTTCAGGTGGCTGAAAGATCGGCGAATGACCGCTGTCATCACCGGCGAAAGGGGCGAGCGCACGCTGACGCGATACGGACTCGAGGAGTATGTCGCCGATTGTGTAATTCTTCTCGACCACCGAACCAATGACCAGATTTCGACACGCAGGCTTCGCATCATCAAGTATCGCGGCTCCGCTCACGGAACCAACGAATACCCGTTCGTCATTGGCCCCACGGGATTTTCGGTAGTGCCGATTACGTCGTTGCGGTTGGATCACAAGGCCTATAGCCAGCGTGTCGCTTCCGGTATTCAGGGTTTAGACGACATGCTGGGAGGCAAGGGCGTTTACCGCGGTACCAGCGTTCTGGTTTCAGGGTCTCCGGGCACCGGCAAAAGCAGCATAGGCGCTGCCTTCGCGAATGCCGCTTGCGCGCGAGGCGAGCGAGCGCTCTTGTTTGTGTACGAGGAATCAGAAAGCCAGCTGTTGCGCAACATGCGCTCGGTTCGGCTTGACCTGGGTCGATGGGTTCGCAAAGGCCTGCTGCAGGTTCACGCCTCTCGACCGACATTGCAGGGTCTGGAACAGCATCTGATCACGATGTATGAACACGTTCGCCAGTTCCGCCCTTCAATCGTCGTGGTGGACCCGATCAGCAACCTGACATTGGAGCGCGAAGACGTCTCGTTGAAGCCAACGCTGATGCGACTGATAGATTTTCTGAAGCAGGAAGGTATCACCGGCGTGTTCACGAGCCTGACGACCGATACCGCGGTGCCCCGTGCAGACTCCGAGGTCGGGGTGTCGTCATTGATGGATACCTGGCTGGTACTCGGCAATTGGGAACAAAACGGCGAGCGCACCCGTACGCTGCAGGTGCTGAAGTCGCGCGGGATGGAGCATTCCAATCAAGTCCGCGAGTTCATAATGACCCGCAGAGGCGTCGAGCTGATTGATGTCTACTTTTCCGGCGCAACCGCACTCACCGGGACCGCACGCGTAACTCAACAAGCTAAAGAGCTGGCCGCAGAGACCCTGCGAGAGCGCGATCATGAGCGGAGCTTGCGAGAACTTGCGAGTCAGCGCGCCGCAATCGATGCGCAAATTGCTGCGCTTCGCGTGCCCATTGCAATGCGCTTGCCCGAAGACCAGCGCGGTGACCCTGCTGGCACGAAGCGACGCACTGCGCGCGCAACCTCACGCCGCGCGAACGCCAAGCGGGCCCCGTAATGGCGACCCGGCCTAAGGCCGCTACCAAGAAAACGGCGGCAACTGCCCAAGACGCCGGAATGGCAGCTTCGGCTATACGTGGCGGGCCGCACGGCAAAATCGAATGCAGCATTGGAGAACCTGAAGCATCTCTGTGAAACGCATCTTGCAGGCCGTTATTCGATTGAGGTAATCGACCTGCTGGTCAATCCACGATTGGCAGCGGGCGACCAGATCCTGGCGGTACCAACGCTGGTGCGAAAGTTTCCCGAGCCCATTCGAAAAATTATCGGCGACCTCTCCAACGAGGCGCGTGTGCTCGTCGGTCTTGACGTGCAGCCTTTGCGTAAGGGTCGCGGATGAAAACCACTGAAGCCGATGGCGGCCGCGAAAACTACATCCTGCGTCTGTACGTTAGCGGAGCCACTGAGCTGTCAGCGCGCGCAGTGGTCAATGCGCGAAAGATTTGTGACGACTATCTGAAAGGGCGCTACCGGCTCGAGGTACTCGACATCGCCGACAACGTCGCAATGGCAATGAAAGACCAAATCGTGGCAGCCCCTACCCTGGTAAAGCTGGCGCCGGCCCCGTTACGCCGTTTCATCGGTGATCTGTCCAATGCCGAAAAACTCCTCGAGCGCCTCGGCGTGCAGGCAACTTAGTTCGCATGAACGGGACTGGCTATTTCCTTTCGCAAAAGCCTGTTTCCGGCACGGCCGATCCCGACCGCCTGCTCGCCGAGAACGCCGAGTTACACGCACTGCTAAAAGAGGCGGAGGACACACTCGGCGCGATTCGCAGCGGCGATGTCGATGCGCTGGTCGTCGGCGACGACATCTACACATTGGACAGCGCCAATGCAGCAAGCAACAAATTACGCAAAGACGTTCTCGCGCAGATGGAGGATGCCGTCGTTGCCTACGACAACGATGAGCACATCATTTTCATGAACGCTGCCGCTGAGCGACAGTACGGAAAGGTCGCCTCCGACGCGCTCGGGCGTCTGAAGTCGGAGCTTTACGAAGAGAGCTGGCCGAACGCCAATGAACACGCCGGCGCGATGCAGGCTGCGCGAGAATCAGGTTCCTATCGAGCGCACTCGATTCACACGAAACGCGATGGCGTTGCGTTTCATGTCGAGTCCACCGTTTCGCAGCTGCGCGATGCAGCCGGCAAGTCAATCGGTCACTTGGCGGTGATTCGCGACATCACGGACAGAGTCGAGCGGAAGAAGCAATTAGCGCTGCTCGGACCGAGCAAGAGCTGGTCGACGTCCGCGCTACGGGAAAGCCAGGCGCGGCTGCGAGATGCCGACCGCCGCAAAGACGAGTTCCTGGCCACGTTGGCGCATGAACTGCGCAATCCATTGGCACCGATCCGCAATGCGCTTCAGATCATGCGGCTGACAAACGAATCAGTCATTCACGAAAACGCGCGCGGCATCATCGAGCGTCAGTTGCAGCAAATGGTTCACCTCGTCGAGGATTTGCTTGACGTTAGCCGCATTAGCCAGGGCAAGGTGGAGCTTCGCCGCGAGCACGCCGACCTCGCTGCGGTGTGTGCAGACGGCAGTAGAAACGAGTCGGCCCTTTAATCGACGCGGGAAAACATGAATTGACGCTGCGACTGCCACCTCCGGGCACATTGATCGCCGATGTTGACGTCACGCGTATCACGCAGGTAGTTGCCAACTTGCTGAACAACGCAGCCAAGTACACGCCGCAGCAGGGGCGTATTGAAATTTCCGCGGAACACGCTGACGATCGTGCGCGCATTTCCATCAAGGATTCCGGCGTCGGGATTCCGGCCGAAATGCTGCCGCAGGTATTCGAAATGTTCGCTCAAATTGATCGCACTCTGGAACGCTCGCAGGGCGGGCTCGGCATCGGTCTGGCTTTGGTCAAAAACCTTGTCGAACTGCACGGTGGCTCGGTGGAAGCACACAGCATGGGAAAGGGACACGGCAGTCAGTTCGTAGTACACCTGCCGTTGTCGGTAACCAATGCGAGGTTATCGCCACAAGTGCCTGCGTCCACCCTCACGTCTCACCCGTCCAAAAACATGCGAGTACTCGTTGTCGATGACAACGTCGACAGCGCTGAGAGCCTGTCTCAATGCCTGAGGATGTTGGGTTACCAGACGCTGACGGCACACGACGGCCTTGGCGGCTGTCCGCTCAGCGGAGTCTTACCTGCCCGATGTGGCGCTTATGGACATCGGCTTGCCGCATGTGAGCGGATACGAAGCCGCCAGACGGATTCGAGCACTGCCCGGGAACGAGAGATTGCTACTGGTTGCTCTTAGCGGATGGGGCCAGGAAGAGGACCGCCGCAAATCGAAGGCGGCCGGCTTCGATCATCACTTCGTGAAGCCGGTCGACATCGACGCCTTAACCAATGTGCTCGTCGAGCACGAGCACACTCTGGCCGCTGACACCTTTCGAGTTCTGGCTAAGCGCAGTCTGCGACGCGTTATTTGCCGGCAGACTTACGGGTGCTGCGTTCGTAGTTTTCGAAAGCTCAGTTGCCATTTTCAGGTGTTCCTGCAGCGCTGGCAGCGTGTTGCCGCGAACGACTTCAGCTCAGCATCCTTGCCTGATTTCGATTCCTTCTGAAACAGCGCAATTGCATCGCGATGCGCGCGCACCTGCGAGGCCATATAGGCGCGGTCAAAGTCGGTACCCGACATCGTCGACATCTTCTTCATGTCGCGCTCGTCCTTCTTTGAAGGCGTGGTCGGAAGCGCGACGCTGCGGCTTGCCGCCATCGTCTTCATCTGCCCGCTGGTCTTCGTGTGGTCGGTGACCATCTGATCGGCGAACTTCTTTACCGCGTCCGACGACGCCTTTTCTTTCGCGACCTGGCCGCCCTGAATCTCAGCGATGTCGCTTTGCGCTGCCTTCATCATGAAATCGCGATCACCCTTGGCAAGCGATGTATTCGATCTTGACGTCCCGGTGGTCTGCTTGCTGGCCGGCGTCGACGCGCCTGCCGGTTGAGTCGTCGGCGCGCCGGCTGGCGTTTGTGCAAAGACGGGGCTGAAGAACGCTAGCGAAAGCGCGGTAGCGATGCCGGTTAGTCTGGCTTTAATAGGGGCTTGCATGGTTCATATCTCCTGGAAATAACGTCGGGTTACCGCTGTGGCACGAGCCGTACCCAGCACTCACTAAAGTTCATTTAATCAGCAGTCTTCGGGAGCAGCGCTGCGCGCATGGCTGCGCAATTCGCGCGCGCGGGTTATCCTGCTAATAGCGCGCTGGGCTGTCTGTTTCTGGCATTTGCCGCTGAAGATCCCGCGAGCGCGACTGCTTGTACGTCATGACAAGCCCTATCAGGAAAATCGCCGCGCTAAAGGCCAAAAACCCAATATTCCAAACCGCCGGCTCCAATACCTCACGCACGTTGTGCAGTCCAAGCAACTGGTGGTTGATTAAGCCTTCGACCAGGTTAAATGCGCCCCAACCCAGCAGCATCGCTCCCAAGAAAACGCCTAGCGGAGGATTGGTACCCCGCTTTCCCGACTGCCATAACAACATCGACGCCGACAAACGTAACAATCCAGGTCGCCGCATGAAACACGCCGTCCCAAAACATATTTAGATGGATCGCCTCAACCGTGGAGGGCCGAACTACGTTCGACAGCATGCTGTGCCACTGCAGGATCTGGTGCAGAACGATGCCGTCGACGAAACCGCCCAAGCCAACTCCGAGCAGAATCGCCGGCGCGAGTCGTGACTGGCCGTGGGCGTTGCCTTCGCGTATCGCGAGGTTGAGGTCATACGATGATGCAGCGATCAACGTGCCCGCTTGGATTAAGCAACGCAAGGCGTATCACCGCGCCCATAGTATCTCAAGAGCGCAGTTTTAGGGTGTAACGGAGCGCGCCCGTGACAGTTAGCGAAGCGCTTCGGACGTCATCCCGAGCCGCAAGCGTGTACGAGCACCGCCAGGGCTTGGCGTGGCCTCGAAATATTCAGTTGAATCGACAAGCGGCGGATCGGAGCGCAATGACATCACCGTCATCTGCGAACAGGAGCGACGCCACAAGCGTCCGCTTCAATGGTTGTTCGCCATGCGCGCACTACTCCTACCTTGCTGCACTTCGGCCTTAACGTCGTCTTCGCACGGATGTGCTCGAGCGCGCAATTTCGGTCGCTGCGAGCCCTGCGCCGAACGCGGTACACGAGAAACAGCGACGTTTTTGACAGCCGATGTTCAAAGCCAGGCGTCAGCCGCTTGGGCGTCATCTGATAGTCAACAAAGCAGGCAACGGCTGCGGTCGCTGCACTCATGGCAAGCGTAGGACCAGGCCTGCCACGCATCGCACCGCCGAAAACTTTTTCAAACAGAACTGCCCAGAAAATCGACGTCGCGTGATGCGTCAAATAGCCAGGCAGTGTGTATTTGATATTGGCATGATCAACTGCGTCGCGCGGTCGCCCCAGTACCAGTGACTGACAGCATTGATCGGCGCAAGTGCGCTGCCGGTTTCACTGCGGCCGCGCGCCGCGAGTGCAACAGTGGACAGGATGCTGGCACATGTGCCCGATAGCAATCCTCGGTTGAATGCCCGTTTCCAAGATAGCGTCATGATTCGCTCCGTGTGTTGGCCCTGCGTGGCATAAAAAGTGCCCGTTGGGCCCACCGCGCACTGACGCGCGGCTCTTCAATGAGGGTTGATGATCGTTTTAGTACTAGGTGCGAGCGGTTTTATCGGCAGCGCCGTGGTCGATGCGCTCCGCGCTGCTGGACACCGTGTTATCGAAGGCAGACGTCACAGCAGCGGCGCTCATGACGAAGATACGGTCGCGGTGGACTTCACGCGCGACTTCGATGCTGCGACGTGGCGCGCGAAGCTGCGCGGCGTGGATGCTGTTGTTAACGCCGTTGGCATCTTGCGCGAGCGCGGCACGCAAACGTTCGATGCGTTGCACGTACGAGCGCCGCGCGCTTTATTTGCGGCGTGCGTCGAGCAGGCGTAGCGCGCGTGGTGCAGTTTTCGGCGCTGGGCGCCGATGAACATGCGATCAGTGCCTATCACATCAGCAAGCGGCGCGCGGACGAATTCCTGGCGGCACAGTCGATCTCTTCGGTGATCGTTCAGCCTTCGTTGGTGTACGGTCCCGGCGGAGAAAGCGCGCGGCTGTTTGACACGCTTGCTTCGCTGCCATGGATCCCGCTGCCCGGCGATGGGCTGCAACGCATACAGCCGATCCATCTTGACGATCTGGTTGCGTGCATCGTCGCATTGCTCGAGCGTGATCGCTGGCGCACCGGGCGTATTGCGCTCGTCGGCGCGGAGCCGATCGACACTGCGCGACTATCTTGCCGCACTTGAGTCGCGCGCTGGGCCGCGCTCGGGTCCGTTTCATACGCATTCCGTACTCGTGGGTCCGAGCGGCCGCATCGCTGGGCAGAAATATCGCCGGGAGCATTGCTCGATCAACGAGACGTTAACGATGCTCGAGCGCGGAAACGTGGCGGATGTTGCGGACACGCAGCGAATTCTCGGTGCACCGCCGCGGCCGGTCGCGAACTTCATCCCGCGTCGTGTTGCGTCGATGGCTCGCCGCCAGGCGCAACTCAATTGGTTGTTGCCTTTATTGCGGATCACTATTGCCGCGATGTGGATCGTCACCGGCATCGTTTCTGTCGCCGTTTACCCGGTTTCCGATAGCTATGCGCTCCTTGCCCGGACCGGAATCACCGGAACACTTGCGACGGCTGCGCTAGTCGGTGCGGCGTCGCTGGACATTGCGTTCGGTATTGCCACGCTATTGGCGCCATCGCGCTTTTCTGGTGGTCGCAGATCATGCTGATCCTCGCCTACACGCTGATCATCAGCGTTTGGCTGCCGGAGTTCTGGGCACATCCTTATGGTCCGGTGTTGAAGAACCTGCCGATACTCGCAGCTTGCTGCTGCTCGCGTTCGTCGAGGAGCGCTGATGGAATATCAGATCTGGAAATGGCTGCATATTCTGTCGTCGACACTGCTGTTCGGCACCGGGCTGGGCACCGCGTTCTTTATGTTCTTTACCAACCGCAGCGGGGACGTGCGGGCGATTGCCGTCGTGACGCGCTACGTCGTGATCGCCGACTGGCTGTTTACGGCGACGACCGTCGTATTTCAGCCGCTGTCCGGATTGATGATGATGCACCTGGCCGGGATACCGTTGACCGCGCGTTGGATATGGGTCTCGTTCGCGCTCTACTTCGTGGCCGGGGCATGCTGGCTGCCGGTCGTGTGGATTCAGATGAAGCTGCGCAACCTCGCGCGCGAAGCGGTCCGACAGGTGCCACAACACTGCCGAGCCAGTACTGGAAATATGAGCGCATCTGGGTGCTGCTTGGCATTCCGGCCTTTATATCGCTTGTCGTGGTCTTTTATCTGATGGTGGCGAAGCCCTCATGATGCGCCTCAAGTCACTCGATCTGATGTCTTCCTTGACGTCGCGCTCGTGATTCTCGTTGTCCATGGCGCACTCGGTGCATTCGACACGCTTTATTGCCACGAATGGCAGGCCAGGCTCCCAAGCAGCCATGGGCCAGCCCGCGAGCTAACCTGCATTCACTGCGATCATTTCTGTACGCCGTCATTTTCCTCGGCCTTGCCTGGTTCGAATGGCACGGCGCATTCGCGTGGCTACTCTTCGCAGTCTTCGCGATCGAGTACGCCGTGACGTTGATTGATGCAAGTAGTGGAGGACCGCACTCGGCGCCTGTCACGCGCCGAGCGGCTCGTGCACATGATTCTCGGCGGCACCACCGGCGCTTACATGGCGCTCGTCGCGTATCACGCGTTAACGGAGTGGATCGGCGCACCGACTCGGACTGCAATTCACATATCACGGCGTCGTGTCGCTGATTCTGACTATTTACGCGGCGAGCGTGATGATCTCTGCAGTACGCGATCTGCGGGCTTCGCGCCAATTGCTCGCGGCAGGCATACCTTCGTAGCGCACGCATTTTGGACCCGCGCCGAACCGGACGACTTAGATCGCGCGACGCTCCGTTTTGCTATTAGCAGCAGTAGCAAACATGATGTCATTGACTGCACCGAGCGAAAGCTCGGACTCGGCTCGAAGCGGGGCCTCCGGCTCGACTTCAGCCAGATACTGCTCAACGGCATCCTGCAGCGATGCAAGCGTCAGACCCCGTTCGCTTTGCAGTGCCGAATAGCGCGGGCGCACCGCAACTTGCCCCAGCGACGCACCGGGGACCGCGTCCACCAACCCTGCATCAAGCCCAGCGGCTTCCGCAACCATCTGCGCAAATCCCGACCAACTGACTGCGCCGTGATTGGTCAGATGCCATAACCCGCGCTCGCCGTCGATCAGTAAATTGAGCGCCGCCTGCACCAGATCGGGCACGTAGGTCGGCGACACCAGCTGATCGTTCGCTGCACGCCAGCGCTCGCCCTCGTTGCAAAGCATGCACTGCCTGCGCAACGAAGTTATGCCGATCCCACGGACCAAAGAAAGCGGCGGTGCGAACAACCAACGCACTCGGTGCGAGCTTTAGAACGCGGCGCTCAGCTTCGAGCTTGCTGCGCCCATACGCATTCAATGGTCGCGGCTCATCGCTTTCGACGTACGGCGTTGGCTTGTCGCCATCGAACACGAGATCGCTGGAGAAACTTAAAAGCTTCACACCCCGCGTTGCGCATGCTCGCGCAAGAATCGTTGGGCCGATCACGTTCTCGCGCCACTGTCGGGGCTCATGTTCAGCGGCATCGACGCGCACGAAGCCCGCCGTATTAATTACAGCCCATGGACGCCATCGCTCTAGTGCAGCATCGACTGAATCGCGCGATGCGATATCGAGCTCGGCGCGCGTTAGCACGTGCGCAGGCAAACCACGCACTGCGCAGAACCGCGCAAATGCGTTGCCCAACGTTCCTGTCGCTCCGGTAATCAACAACGACTGCCCCGTTGCCGGTAATGCAGCGACTTTTCCTTGCGGCGGATAACAGATCCGCACGTCGCGTTGCCACCATCCGGCGCCGGACAGAGCAGGATGATCGGGCGTAATGCCGTGGGCCAGCTGGCGAGCCAACGTTGCCAGCGCGGTTTGTCGGGGCGTGCCGCCGCTGACATCCCATAGTCCCGCCTCATAGTGACGCTCCTCACGCGTCAGCAGACTATTCCAATCGACCGTACCAAACGTTGCCCACGCCGTAACGGCGCGAACATCGATACCTTCGGAATGCAGCTTCTCGGCAGACTTCCATGCCTGATACAGCCAGCGCAGCTGTTCATCGCGCGTGCAACCCATGTGTACTTCAGTAATAGCCACCGGCAGCGCGTAGCGTTTGCTCGCCTCACGCAGGCGCGCTTCGAAGCCGCCGATCAGCGGCCCCAGGACACGCACGCTCTCGACGTCTGTATAGCGATGACGCCCGTTGCCATAGCGCCGATCAGGCGGATACAAGGACAAGCGATCATCAAGAAATCTCTCGCTGGTGACGTAGCAATTGATTCCAATGATGTCAGGCGGGCATGGCTGCTCGATGAAGTCTGCGAGCTCGCTTCGGCTTGCTCCGTTATCGATCAGATATCTCCACAACGGGTGCCCCGGAATCACTCGCCCAGCCAATAGATCAAACGAAAGCCATCGCCGAACATTTTCGAAATCCGCCTGATAACGAAGGTGCGGCGGCGCCGACGTGTATCCGAGGTCGTCGGTCTGTATGAGCCGTGCGCTGGGATTGACCTTGCGAATCTCCCTCATTGCGCGGACCGTCCCTGACATCTGATTCACAACCGCGCGTACAAAGCTTCGATCGTCGCGCCGATGCGGATACCACAAGCCGTATAGCGCACTGAAGCGCGCAGTGGTAACGGGTTCATTCACCGGCGTGTACGCGTCGATGTGCGGATAGCGCTCGGCTACCGCACGTGCGTACTCTGCCAAACGAAGTGGGAACTGCCGGTCGAGAAGATTCGTATAGCGTGGCCCGCTGCCGTGATGCAGCAGGCCGACGATCGGTGTCAGTTGAAGCTCACGCAGGCGGTCCAGACGTTTGTCGCTCCAGTCCCAGTCGTACTTCCCGGATGCCAAGGGCGCGGTGCGCTCCCATAACAACGGAAAGCGCAGACATCTGATACCCAATTCGGCCAGACGATCAAGATCGTCGAGCCGATGTGCAAACCCGGTGAGCTCTAGTTGATCGCGGTATCGATCCCCGAGACGATTAACAGTGCACTCGGGACCGGCCCATAGCTGAAGCGAAGCCATTGCGTGGAAAAGCGGCGAGGTGAAAGCAGGCGAACCGCGCTGCTTTCATCAACACCTTATTGTGCAGCGACTGAAGGCATCATCGCCTCATTGGTTGCTCGGGCGGTCAACCTGTCGACCGGTTGAAGGCGAACCGTTTCGGCATTGCGCGCCGTAGCAGGACGTTGCACGCGTTCGGCGTCGACGACCGCGGGCGCACGTTCCTGAGCCTGCAACATCGCTTCGATTTCTCGATGGATATCGCGTGCGGTACGGTCCCAGGTACAACGGCTAACATGACCGCGCATGCGTCCAAGACGCAGTTCACGCTCAGCAGCGGTTTCAGCGAGGCTGTGCGCGCACGCAGCGATGAATTCTTCGGCCGTGTCTGCGACCGAAACGCAGTCGCCGTACAGACCTACTACATCATGAATCGGCGTGCTGACGATCGGCTTTTCCCCGGCCATGTATTCAAGCGTTTTCGTCGGGCTTATGAAGCGCGTCGACTCGTTGCGCGCGAAGGGCAGCAGGCAAACGTCCCATTCAGCGACCAGGTGCGGCAGCACTTCGTACGGTTGCATGCCCAGCCAGTGAACATTGGCGCGCTGGGGTAGTGAAGCCGGATCGATCTTCACTATCGGGCCTGCGATCACCAACTGCCAGTTTGGGGCAGCGTCCGCAACAGCGGTTATCAACTCGGCGTCAAAGCGTTCATCGATGACGCCAAAAAAGCCGAGGCGTGGATGAGCGATAGAAGCGTGTAAGCGCTCTGCGTCTTCTCTAAAGGGGCTCCACTTGCGATCGTCGACTGCAAGGTCGACACGACAGGCATCGTGACGTGCGGTGAGCTCACGCCGCGCGAAGAGCCATTAGACGAGGAAGACTCGCGCGGCGAAAAGTGCTCGGCATCCACGGCGCTTGGGAAGCAATGAACATTCTTGTGCAGTTGTCGTTTGGCTTCGTACAGGCTAGGCCCGCCCGTTAACACAAGCTGCGCACGCTTTAGAAGCGCCTTTTCCCTTTGAATCATCTGCCGGGGCGCATTCTTGAACGCCGACAGCTCGTCCATGCAGTCATAAATCACCGCTTGCGGTGTCAGCTCCGCCAACAGCGGCAATGCCATCGGCGTGTAGAACCAGACGCAATAATCGTCGATTGAAAAGTCATTCAGATATTCAGCAAGCAGATGCTTCAGTTCGGGCAACTGGTCATCATGAAACCCGACCGCGTCAACGGTCGTATGCGGTCGCAGAACTTCTACATTCGCGCAAGGCGCTAACCGCTGCAGGAAAGGTGTTTGGTTGCCGCGAACGGGCTCTTCGAAAAACAAGACTCGATAATGCTTCGCCAAGCGAGAAAGCAGGTGTTGAGGGCGCTGATAAACAAAATCCCAGCGTAAGTGAGAAAAAACGAGCAGCGTTTGCATGAGACCTCTTGAAATCTGAACATCGAACAGGCGTTGCCGCCGCTTCGATGAGACTCGCAAGCCAGCGCGCAGGCCATTTAAGCAAGCCCCATACCCATCCGCACCGTGTCGGATTAACGTGACTCGTGCCAGTTCGGGCAGGCGCGATGCTTGCACTAAGCGCGGGCATGAAACCAGACAGTTTTCGAACAGCTTCAACTAATGCGAACACTTTCAGTGGCGTTGATTACCTGATCGTCGGTGCAGGCTTCGCGGGAAGCGTATTGGCCGAACGCCTTGCGCACGCACTCGATCTGCGCGTACTGGTCGTCGAACGGCGTCCGCATATCGGTGGCAATGCCTACGATCGGCACGACGATGCGGGAGTG
This sequence comes from uncultured beta proteobacterium, assembly GCA_963710675.1. Taxonomy (GTDB): domain Bacteria; phylum Pseudomonadota; class Gammaproteobacteria; order Burkholderiales; family Burkholderiaceae_F; genus JACCZX01. Next base: position 129,820 of record CAVQBE010000021.1, read on the forward strand.
TTGATTCACCCGTATGGCCCCCATATCTTTCATACCAATTCCGCCGACGTATTCGACTATCTGTCGCGGTACACACAATGGCGGCCCTATCAGCACCGGGTGCTCGCCAGTGTCGATGGACAACTGGTCCCCATTCCGATCAACCTCGATACCGTCAACAGCCTGTATGGGCTGAAACTGAGCACGTTCGAGATGGAGCAGTTCCTCGAATCCGTCGCGGAGAAAGTCGACAGCGTCAAGACATCGGAAGATGTCGTCGTTAGCAAGGTCGGCCGCGATCTCTATAACAAATTCTTTCGCGGCTACACACGCAAGCAGTGGGGAATGGATCCTTCGGAGCTGGACGCGAGCGTCACCGCGCGCGTGCCCACGCGCACCAACCGCGATGATCGCTATTTCACCGATACGTTCCAGGCAATGCCTTTGCACGGTTACACGCGAATGTTCGAGTCGATGTTGAATCACCCGAACATCAAAGTGATGCTGAATACCGACTATCGCGAAATCGTCAATCTGATTCCGTGGAAGCACATGATTTACACGGGGCCAGTGGACGCCTTCTTCGATTACAAGTTCGGCAAGCTGCCGTATCGCAGTTTGCAGTTTGAACACGTCACGCTGCCGGTCGAGCGATTTCAGTCAGTAGGTACGGTCAACTATCCGAACGACTACGCCTACACGCGCATCAGCGAGTTCAAGCACATTACCGGGCAAACCAACCCGTGCACATCAGTCGTCTATGAATATCCGCGCGCAGACGGCGATCCCTACTACCCGGTGCCGACTCGCGAGAACGCAGCGCTTTATAAACGCTACGAGGCCGAAGCAGACGCGCAAACCGATGTCACGTTCGTCGGACGGCTGGCAACCTACAAGTACTACAACATGGATCAGGTTGTCGCTCAGGCGTTGACGGCCTTCAAGCGCTTGCGCGAGCGCCATGAGCGGCAGCAAACGCAGGAAATCTCGCTGCTGACACGTCGTACTGCAAAAGCGACTGCAGCGCTGGACGATGCGTAGCGCAGTTAGGGTGGAGGCACCAGGATTGCACCGCTGAAGCCATCGTTCGCGTAGTCGTTGAGCACTCGACTCCCGATTTGCGAAATGTCCGATGACCGGCAGAGCGCAACACAGGCACCGCCAAATCCCGCCCCTGTCAGCCGCGCTCCATAGACTTGCGAATCGGTCTGCAGCAACGCGACCAAACGATCAAGCGCAGGCACCGACACATCGAAATCATCTCGCAAGCTCGCGTGCGATGCATTCATCAACGCGCCGAACTCGACGGCGTCCGCGCATTCGACAGCTTGCAGTACACGATCGTTTTCAGTGACGACGTGGCGCGCACGGTTGCGTAACGGCTGATCGAGCTTATCCAGCTTCGACAATTCGTCGATGCCGATGTCTCGCAGCGCTCTGCACACCGAGCCGTCTCGCCGCTTCTTCGCATTCGGCCCGCCGCTGATTAAACGCACTGGTCGCCAGCGCGCGCTTGATTCCCGAATCGATCACCAGCACTGCGGACTGTGGCGGCAGCGGCACCAGACGTCGCTGCAGGGTTCGCGTATCAAGAAACAGCGCTTGCTCGGTATTGGCCAAGCTGGCCGCCATCTGATCCATGATTCCGCAACGCACGCCGGCATGCAGCACTTCAGCGCGTTGCGCAATCTGCGCCAGCCGGACATCATCGAGCGGCAATTGCAGCAGGGCTCGCAATGCGCGCAACATCGCCACCTCGAGCGCGGCACTTGAAGACAGTCCCACGCCCATCGGAACATTCGATGACAGATGAATATCGAGCGGCGGCACATCGAATCCTTCGGCACGTGCCTCGAAAACGCAACCGTATAGATACGCCGCAAAACCGTTGGATGGAGGCGCATCCCAATTGAAAGTCGCGGTGAGATCGAGATTTGCCGCATACGCCGCGAAGCGATCGGTGCCGCTGCGGCGTAACGCAACGCGGGTTTGCTGCGGAATCGCGATCGGCAGCACGTAACCGTCGTTGTAGTCGGTGTGCTCGCCGAGCAGGTTGACGCGGCCTGGCGCACTCTCGATCGCCTGCGGCGCACCACCGAATACTGCTTCGAAAGACTTCACTGCAAGATGACTTCCACCTGCTGCAACTCGCGCGCCTTGTCTTCAGGCAGCGCATCCATCGCGAAAAAGCCGGCGGCGATCTCAGTGCCCGCCAGATACTTCAGCCGGTCGCGCGTACGGTACGGCGGAAAAAACTGTGCGTGCAGATGCGACTGCGGATATCGCTTGCCATCGGTGGGTGCCTGATACCAGGCCATCACATAGGGAAAAGGTCGCTGCCAAAGACCGTCGTATTTCATCAGAACGGTCTTGAGCGCGCGCGCGACGATCGACACGCTGCTCAGTCGACAAAGCAGTGAAATCCTGTACCGGCTGCACTGGCGCAACCCACACTTCATATGGATAACGCGCGCACACCGGCACGAAGGCGACCGCATGCGAGCCTTCGTAGAGCATGCGGCTGCCGGCGGTGCGTTCAGCTTCGATCAGTGTCTGCAGCACGCCGCGGCCGGATTTGACGTAATGCTCAGTCGCCAGTTCGTGCATGCGCGCCGGCACCGGCGGCACAACCGGATACGCATAAATCTGCCCATGCGGATGATGCAACGTGACGCCGACCTCGGCGCCGCGATTCTCGAAGGGCAGGATGTAGTTGACGTCAGCCCGTTGCCCAAGAACATCGGTACGGTCGGCGAGCACTTCCAGCAACAGTTCGATATGTGCAAGCGGCTTTGCACTCAGCGGTACCTGATCTCTTCCGAAAACCACGACTTCACAATGCCCCGATGCAGGAGCGGTCGGCACAATCAACTCGGGTACCGATCCCACCGCGGGCCCTGCTGACGTCAGCGAAGGAAAGCGGTTATCGAACACAGCGATTTCCCAATCGCCATCTGGAACCTCGGTCGGCTGCGCCGCATCGACTGTTACCGCCAGCGGGTCGTACTGCGGTGGAGGCAAGAAAGTTCGATCCTGCCGATACGCCGCGTACGTCACCCACTCGCCGCGCAGCGGATGCCAGCGCAGATGCGGACTCCCCTTCAGCGGCTCGGCAAACGGACTGGGCGCTGTTATGTCGTCGGGCAGCGGACGATTGGCGTAGAGCGTCAAGCCTCGTCCATCGGGCTTGACCAGCTGCACACGATGCACTACACGACTCCGCGTACGTGCGTGGGCGAAGCTGACGTTGCCTCGGCGATCAACTCCAACGGAATTTTTGGCGTCCGATCGGCATACAACAGTCCATTGGCTTCCTGGAACGTATCGGTGAATTGCGTGTAGCAAAAACCGCTGAAGAGCGCCGTGTGAATCACGGTATGCAACAGCTCGTTGAACAGTTCAATGAACTCGGCTTCGCTGTTGACCATCGTGTAGCCCCACGTTTTCTCGCCGTTCGTTTTGCCGTCGGCAGAAAATGCCACACCGCCAAATTCAGTCAGCATGATCGGTTGGCCGCGATGCGGATACCCATCGAGCGTCAGGATTCGGCCGCCGGGGCGGCGACGATCGAAAAGCTGCTCCGGCTTGATCTCCGGGCCATAGCGCTGCCGTATGTGCTCGCTGTTTGCGTCGTAGTCATGGATGCCGATGATGTCGGTCGCGCTGCTCTCCCAGCCATCGTTGCCAATCACCGGGCGCGTTGAATCAAGCGTTCGGGTCAGGTGGTAAAGCGCCTCGACCGCGTGCCGATGTGAATGCTTCGCCGTCAAGTCGGGCACGCCCCACGATTCGTTAAATGGCACCCAAACGAAAACGCAGGGGTGACTGTAGTCGCGCTCGATCGCTTCGCTCCATTCACGCACGGTGCGCTTGATCGCCGTGCGCGTAAAGCGATAAGCCGACGGCATTTCCTCCCATACCAACAATCCCAGCTTGTCGGCCCAGTAGAGGTAGCGCGGATCTTCGATCTTCTGATGCTTTCGCACGCCGTTGAAACCCATCGCCTTCGCCAGCTCGACGTCTTTTCTCAGCGCCTCGTCGCTCGGTGCCGCAAGCAGCGTGTCGGGCCAATAACCCTGATCGAGCACCATGCGCAGCATGTACGGCCGGCTGTTCAGCATGAAGCGATCACGCAGGATGTGGACCGACCGCAGCGCGGTGTACGACTCGAACTCATCGATCACTTCGCCGTTGCGCAACAGGCGCACCTTCGCATCGAGCAGCGTCGGACGCTCGGGACTCCATAGCAACTCGTTGCGAAAATCGTCGATACCGGGATCTGAAAGCACGATCATTCGATCGACTTCGCGATTGACGACGAGATAGCGGTCCTTCGCGAGCATTCGCTCGCCGTGGCACAAAACAATTTCGACCGCGAGGTCGTCCGATGGATCACCGGTCACACGCGCCTCGAATTGCAGCGCATACGATTCGAGGTGAGGCGTCCAGCGAATCTTCTCGACATAGGTCCGCGCCACTCGCTCGAGCCATACCGTCTGCCAAATACCGGTGGTGCGTGGGTACCAGATCGAATGCGGTTCGAGCTGCCAATCCTGCTTGCCGCGTGGCTTCGTCAGATCGTGCGGGTCGTCTTCGACATACACCGTCACGGTTTGCTTTGCCGACTTCTCGTCGAGCAAGTCGGTGATGTCGGCCCAAAACGGCGTGTGTCCGCCCTCGTGCGTTATGGCCAGCCGCCCATTGACCCACACGCGCGCGGCATAGTCGACCGCGCCGAAGCGCAGGATCACGCGCTCGTCGGCAAGCGACAGATCGAAGTCGCGTTCGTACCAGCATGCGCGATGAAATCCGCGATCACCGATACCGCTAGCCTTCGACTCAGGAGGAAACGGCACGACGATCTGCATCGGCCACTCGGTGATGTCGGAAGGAAGTGAAAACTCCCGGTCATCGTCATACCGAAAACGCCAGACGCCGTTGAGCGATGTCCACTGCGAGCGGCGCAGCTGCGGCCGCGGGTAAGCAAAATCCAAAACAACTCCTTGCTACATCGTCGACAGTGAATGCGGCGCAAGATAAGCGTTTGCCGGTGAACCGGCCTATCGGTTAATGCCCGCAACCCCACCTTAATTCTTGCATTGAGTAACGCCGAAGGTCACGTATCGACGACATAGTGCGTGTAGTTATATGTCCACATCGAGCGGCCGCCCGGTTCGGTGCTGACGTCGACAAAAGGTTCCATCGACAGCACGCTGCGGATCGACCAGAGCGCGAGCCTGCTTAGCGGCCGGTTCCCCGTGATCCGCACACCCGCCCCGGTCTCCTTATTCTCGATCCGGATATCGTGGTCGCTCGGGTCGCCACCGAACCCCAGTATCGGAAAGCTAACCACCTCGTGCGGTGCCAGCGCCTTGATGAAATGGACCTCGCTTTCCCGGATGACTGCCAGCCTCGGATCCGGCGGTGATGCTGTACGGGCATGAAATGGCAGCGTAATCACGAAGCACGGGCCGACTCGCGCACCGTCGAGCGTCAGAAAGTTATGGTTGTACTGCTCGGTTTTAATTGCCACTTTGCCCGTGTTGTGCAGCACGTGCTCGATATGCAGGTCGGGCTGGGCCGGGTCAACGCTGACCGTCTTGCGATAAACGTATCCGAAACCCGTCCTGGCATCAGCAAGCTGGTGGGTGAATTCCACAGACGTTGGTGTCGTGCGAACCGATCGGGCGCCGCGATCAACGATTTCGTAGGATTCGTAGCAGCTGTACGGGGCGTCGGCCGCCTTTCGTAACAACCCAACGCCCAGCTTAACGAAGGCTTCGCCCACTCTGGCCGTTTCGAACCCCTGGGGCTGCGGGAATTCCTCCGCCGGGCCGCTAATGGCGCTTTGTCTCCCAGCAATGATGTCTGCGCCATCGTCGACATAGTCATAGACGGCCGGCACTCGCTTCGTGTACCAGGGCGCGTAATACTGATGGCCGCGATACTGCAACCCAGCCACGACGCCGGACCAGTCAAACCGCGTGCCTTGATAGAAACCGTCTTCAGCGTCGGGAAGGTAAAGCTGCGCGACCAGCTGATCACTGGCGATTTGAACCTGCGGAGGGGAAGTGAGGCGCACTAAGGTGACCGATTAGCCATTGCATGCACCTTCACTAGGCCAGTCGCTCGAGACGGGCGATAGGCCACCCGTGTGAGCAGCCTATCGGCCGGATTTTATTGCGACAGCTACTTTTTGGTTTTCTCCCGCCGGCCGGCTGCCTGCGGCCTTTCTTCAGCTCTGCCGCCGCGCGATGAGGAGCGTCCGCCGCGTGCTGCGCCGGCTCGACTACCAGTGCCTTCGCTCGCCTCTTCTTCCGTCTCATCGGCTTCGTCAGCCTCTTGCATCAGTCCCATTTCGGACATCAGCTGCTCGCGCCTCGTCTCCATCTGTTGCTGCACTTGCTCCCACTCCGCGCCCGAGCGGCCCTGCAAGCCAGGAAACATCTCGTTTTCCTCTTCCTTGATGTGATGATTTACATATTCGCCCAGCACCTTGAACGTCGCGGCGTATTTTTCATCCTCGGGACTCATTTCGCGCAGCTGCGCGATCAGTGCCTTTGCCGAGTTGTGCTCTACCTCTGCCTCGTCGACAAGGTCGGGTTCCTTCAGCGCTTCACGCGCCGCTGGATAAAACAGCTCTTCTTCAAGCTGCGCATGGATTTCGAGCTCAGCGCAGGTCTGGTCGACTATCTCTTTCAGCTCCTCGCCGTCTTCTTCGGCGTCAAGCTTCTCCGCAGCGCGGAACGCTGCCCTAACGCGTTTGTGATCCTCTTTCAACTCTTCGATGATTTCATTTCTTGCTGCAGAATTATTTCGACTTGCCATCTTTCACTCCTCAGGTAATAGGCTCGTAAAGCGGCGTGAGCTCGTGCCAAAGGTGGCGTTACCTACGTCGCACAGGCGCGGAGCAAACCCCGTACGCGCATCGCAAAATCGCAAAAAATTTAACTTCTCTGCTTTCGCGCGCGTGCTGCGCTGAACTGCACACGCGCGGCGGGACGCACGTCGGCCTTCATCACACGCTTGAAGTAGGGCAGTGAAATTTTTGTATGTTGCGGATTCACTGCCGCGACACAGTCGCCGGGAATGATCAGGGCGTAGTTCCGGACATACGCATCAGCGGCGGTAAAAAGGATGCAATGGTCCGCGGCGACGCCCGTCAGCACCAGTTTCTTTACTCCCATCAGCTTTAACAGCGCCTCCAGCGGTGTCGCGAAAAAGCCGGAGTTGGCGGGCTTAAGGACGAAATAGTCCTCGGCATCGGGAGCCAGCAGACGGGCGACGGGCTCTCCGGCAACCCCAGCATTCAGGCAACGGTGCAATAACTGACGAAAGTCGGAGCGCCATTGACCGAAGTTGTCGTTCACGTAAATCACCGGGACGTTCGCGGCGCGCGCTCGCTCCTTTAGCCGTGCAATGCTGCGGGCAGCCGGCAGAGCCCCGCGCAACAAGCGCTTTCCGTCCTCGAATTCGAAGTCGGAGATCATGTCGATGATCAGAAGCGCGGTGTCTGCATCATGCGGGACCGATTTGCCTCCGCCTTGTCTGCCGCGTGCCATCCGATTTACGTGTCAGGCGTTCTTTTTGGGCACGATCGATATGCCGCCGCTACGTTCCAACACGGCGTAACGAATCTGATCCAGCCGCTCCAGCCCCTGCAAATGCCGTGCGGCACTCAAAACGTCTTCCTCGTCGACTCTGGCTTTCGCCATTCGGTCCTTCAGCGCCACGCCATCCTCCACGATCACCAGCGGCACGTCGTCGAGAACCTTGTCAATCGTTTTCGAATGACGCTTGATCAAAGACAGACCGATGTCCAACCCAACCAGCGTGACGATCACGATGATCGCGTTGGTCACCGAGAAGTCCTGGCCTAAAAGCGCCTGTTGCGTTGCCTCACCGATGATCAGCAACAAAACGAAATCGAACGTCGTTATCTGCGCAAGCGAACGCTTACCCGCCACGCGCAGGATGATCATCAAAGCGATATAAATCGTTGCTGCGCGCAGCACGGAGTCCATCGGCGCTCCTATGGGAAAACGAACTGTTTGATTGCGAGCCTTTCTCCGTTATTGACCGTAAGCCATCCTTCCGCCGACCCGATCTTCTGCGGCTCGAGCTGCAGCTCAATCTTGATTTCGCCCGCGCCAGGCAAGCGTTTAAATGCAAACAGATATCCATTTTCGGCGGCACTGCTCGTATCGGGCGGGGGAACCGTGGACTTCACCGCCACGCTGCTCAAGTATTCGCCGCTGAGATGAATCTGGGCAGGGCGCCCGTCAGGTGGCTGCCGCACCGTAATCTCCACGTTGCTGGGAGTTAGCTGCCGCGCGAACCTCTCATAATGAACGCGCGCACTACCATCCGCACTCACAGCCTCGGTAGTGGAAAGCGGGCCACCTCCGCCAAAACCGCCCGCAAGCGCATACGCGACGAGCCCTGCGATGGCCACCCACGCGGCTCGCTCCAATTGCCACTGTCTGCGCTGAAAGCGCAAATCTTCATCGAGAGCAAGCGACTTGGTTGAGGAGCGAGTCACAGGATTGCAGCCGCCTAGGTGCCGGACCCTTGCCTTCGGCAAACGAAGTGCCTGTCAGTATCTTTAATTGAACAAGCAAAGGCAGAAACAAAAACGGACCGCTATCGGTCCGTTTTCGTACCGCCTGCAACGACTACTTCTTCGACTTGCCCGTTGAACTGATGTCCGTATCGGCACCGGTGCTGCCGCTTGACGCGGTTGCGCTCGTGCCTGAACCGCCGGAGCCACTTGTTCCGAAGCTTCCGCTGGAGCCTGAGCCTTCGCTAGAGCTGGAACCTCCGCTTAAGCCAGATCGTCCGCTTGACGCGGAGCTTCCCTCGGAACCTGAGCCACCACTACTGGCGCCCGACTTCGATGCGCTGCGCTTGTTGCGCCAGTCGCTGAATTCATCCGAGAACTTGCGATAGCGCTCCTGACGCCAGTCACGGTAGTCGTTATCCAGCTGACTCATTTGCTCGCTGCGCCACTGGTGGTATTCGGGATCGTGATGCTGCTGATGGAATGAGCCTTGCGAGGACCCTTGACCAGCGCCCATGCCACCGCCCGTGTAGTAGCCGCCCATTCCTGCATCGCTGCTCGAACTGCCGGCGTAGCCGCTTTGGCTTCCACCTCCGAAGTTGCGCTGCTCACCATAGCGACCTTGTGAGCGCCCGCCTTGTGAACCGTAGTCCGAAGAACCAAATCCCTGCGAGCCGTAATCACCTTGCATGCCGCTCTGACCCATGCCTCCTTGCGATCCGCTCTGGCCAAATCCGCTTTGTCCGTATTGCGAGCCTTGCGAGCCGTAACCGCCTTGCGAACCGTATCCGCCCTGCGATTGCGAACCGTATCCGCCTTGTCCGCCGTGTTGCCAACCCTGACCACCGTAGCCGCCCTGCGACCCTTGTGAGCCGTACCCACTTTGGGAACCGTAGCCGCCCTGCGAACCACCTTGCGAACCGTAGCCTTGCGAGCCGTAGCCACCCTGCGAGCCGCCTTGTGAACCGTAACCGCCTTGCGAGCCGTAACCTTGGCCGCCTTGTGAGCCATATCTTTGTGACCCTTGTTGTGACCCGGACCCGCCCTGCGATCCACCAAATTCACTTTGCGAACCGTAGCCGCCTTGCCAGCTTCCATATTCATTTGAGCCGGCGCGTCCGCCGCTGCCTTGTCCTGAACCTTCGCGCTCATGAGAGCGCGACCCGTATCGATCTTCGCCGCGTGCCTGCGAGCTGCGATCCTGTTCGTTATCGCGCTCTTGGCCACGCTTTCCTTCGTCTCTCTGTGTCATATTTTTCAGTCCCTATCGAAAGTTTTACAGTCGTGTCTCTACCGTTGCGAAATTTCAAACGAATAGACGGCGTAGTAGGGGCGGCAAGCAATATTCCCGCAGAGATAACTAATCCGCGGAAAACGTCACCGCTTCGATTTTGTTGCCGTCCGGATCAAGCAGGAACGCGCCGAAATAGTTGGCGTCGTATTCGGGCCGCAGTGCAGGCGTACCGCTGTCCGTGCCGCCGTTAACGAGTCCGATCTGATGAAACTCGCAGACCGTCTTGCGGTGGTCGGCATGAAATGCAACGTGAACGCCGTTGCCTGCCGATGCAGCACGACCGTTTACAGGTGTTTCAACACTAAATAGAACAGTGGCGGTCCCATAATCCGCCGACTCTTTGTCCGCACTAAGTAGCCGCAGCCCAAGAACCTTTAACACGGGATCGTAAAAAGCACGCGATCGTTTGATGTCGGTGGTGCCGACAGACACATGGTGAATCATCAACAACTCCGCCTGCAAATTGGCGAAGTCCAGCAATATCGACGCCCGCGAGCACATGTAGCCGGCACTCGACCCCCGTAGCCCGCAATGATCGCCGTCGATGAAATCGGCTTTCTGCGATCCGATGAAAAGTACACGCTGATCGCATGGCGCGGCGACGAGGGCAAGCCGGGCGAAGCGCTGATTCGCACCTCCCCAAAATTTGGTTGCGTAGCTCGACGCTGTCCAGTTTGCGCTGGTACACCGGTCGATCGTCGTCAACCTGCGCGCGATCAGCCACGTCAAACGCGGCCTTAACGAGACGGCCGAGATTCATCTAAAGGGCCGCAACGAGGTGCTTCCTGTCAGTCGCAGCTATCTACATCTGTTCCGGCAGATGTGAGCGCAACTTGAAGTCAGCGAGCAAGTAGTTCGAATTTAACCCCGCTAGCGGACCATCGGCCATACGGTGGCGGCCACGGCAATCAATGCAGCAACGATTGCTATCCAGCGACTGATCGACGCTTGGTGCGCACTTCGCTGTGCGGCCTGTGCGGCTTGCTCGGCAGAGGTCAATGCGCGCCCACGCCGATCCTCAATACCTAACCGCTCCGCGATCTTTAGTTCTTCGCGCTCAACATAACGAATCGCAGTACGAATCGACTGCGCGTCATCGCCAAACGCGCCGCGAGCCAAAGCCTCGTTGACGGCGATCAGCCCTCCATGTTGCTTGGCCCATGCCTCAACGTCTGAGATCGTGTCGAAGTTCACCATGCGAGGAAGATGTTATCGCGTGCTTCACGGGTCGAGGGCAAGCGCCGCGCCATTGGCAGCACAACAGGCATATGAATTGCCGTCGCTGCCACCACACTCACGCAACCCAGGAACGACGATGCCTATTTCGACCATTGATGATTGGAGCTCAGCGATGATGACCTCGCTGACGGGCGCTATGGCGCTCTTTTTCAGCGCGATCCCGCGAGTCATCGGCTTTGTGCTCATTCTAGTCATCGGCTGGTTTATCGCCTCTCTGATCGGAAAGCTCATTTCGGCGTTACTGCATGCGGTGCAGTTCAATTCGCTCGCAACCCGCGCGGGGTTTACCGACTTCGTTAAGAAGATGGGTGTCAAGACCGACGCGTCGGACTTTATTGCTGAGGTGGGCAAGTGGTTCGTTCGGTTGATTGTCCTGGTAGTTGCTTTCGACGCGCTGGGGTTACCTGCCGTGTCCGATGTGTTGCGCCAGCTTCTACTGTGGCTTCCCAATCTGGTCGTCGCGATGTTCGTACTGGTCATTGGGGGGCTGATAGCGAAAGCCGCATCGAGTCTGGTACGTGGCGCCACGAGTGAAGCGGGGTTTGATAATCCTGAGCGGCTGGCAAAAGTTGCCAGCGTCGCTGTGTGGGTGTTTGCGATTGTGGTCGCGGTCAATCAGATCGGTATCGCCGCGACGCTCGTTAATACGCTGTTCATGGGATTTATCGGAGCGCTCGCTCTTGGGCTTGGGCTGGCTTTTGGTCTGGGTGGACGCGACACGGCGGCGCAGATTGTGCGAAATTGGTACGAGCAGGGCCAGCGAGCGGCACCAAAGGTTGCGAAGGCAGCGGATAACGCGGGTGACAGGCTGAAGGACGAAACAACCAGCACCACACGGTTCCCCTTGACAGCGCGCGCGTCGAGCGACTCAAGGTAGAGTTAGAGGGAGGTTATCGGGGTAGAACCGCGGAGGAAGTAACTTATGCGCGTGCCGATGGGGGAGTGGTGGGCGCTTATCAAGGCGGCGGTTAAAGCTTGGATCGACGATTACGCGCCCAGCATGGGCGCGGCTCTCTCGTATTACACGGTCTTTTCGCTCGCACCTGTTCTGCTGATTGTCATCTCGGTCGCGGGTTTGATCTTCGGTGCCGAGGCCGCTCGCGGCGAAATCTTCGGCCAGTTGCGCGGTTTGATGGGCACTGACGCCGCTAAAGCCATCGAAGACATTCTTGTAAGCGTCAACAAACCGACTGAGGGGATAACCGGGACCGTCGTCGGGTTGGTGCTGCTCTTCATCGGAGCAACCACCGTCTTCGGAGAACTTCAGGATGCCCTGGACCGAATATGGCGCGCACCCGAACGCGACAAGACGAGCGGCTGGTGGGGCTTGATCCGCGCACGCCTGCTTTCCTTTGGCATGATCCTCGGCATCGCGTTTCTGCTGATCGTCTCGCTTGTACTGAGCGCTGCAGTGTCCGCGCTTGGAAAGTGGTGGAGCGGCGCATTCGGCAGCTGGGAGACGCTGGCCCAGGTCGTCAACCTTCTGGTCGGCTACGTCGTGACGGTGCTTGCGTTCGCAATGATTTACAAGATCATGCCGCGCGTAAAAATACGGTGGCATGACGTCTGGCTGGGCGCCGCCGTAACAGCACTCTTGTTTACGGTCGGTCGCTTTCTGATCGGCCTCTACATTGGCAAGAGTGGCATTGCGTCCGGTTTCGGCGCGGCCGGATCGCTGGTCATTATCTTTGTGTGGGTTTACTACTCGGCGCAGATATTTTTGCTCGGTGCTGAGTTCACCTGGGTGTATGCGCGCACGTTCGGCTCGATGCGCAATATTGCTGAACCCGAGAAGCCGGAGGACACGAGCTTGCGGGATATTCCCTCACGCAGCGAAGAGTTCGCGATTGGTCCTGCCGTTGCGTATCAAACAGTGGCGGTGCCTGCGCGCCCGTTGTGGGTTAGCGTGGGAGCCGGAATGGCGTTCCTGTTGGCGCTTAACTACATAGGGGCGCGCATCCTGAGAAGCCGCTGACGAGCTGCCTATTCGAGCGCGTTCGAAAACTGCGCGTACCGATGCATCAGTGCGGGCAACTCGGCGGACAAATCGCGCGCAAGGTAGCCCAGCGGGCCTGTGCGCGATGCCAAGCGTTCGCCAGCAAGGGCGTGCAATGCAACCCCCCAAACCGCCGCTTGCTCCGCGGGTGCGCCACGCGATGCTAGGCCGACGACGATCCCGGCCAGCACATCGCCAGAGCCGGAAATTGCAAGTCCCACGTTGCCACCTTTGTGACGCCACAACGATCCTGACGGGCCCGCAATAATTGTCGTTGCACCCTTCAACGCGACGACCGCATCCCATTGCCGCGACGCGCTAGCGGCCAGCTCGGCCGGCTGCGCCGTGATTTCATCTTTGCTCCGACCCGTTAAGTGCGCAAGCTCGCCTGCGTGCGGAGTGAGAATGGTCGGGCTAAGGAATTCTGGGGCTCTCGGTCGTTGCCGGACGACGGCGAGCGCAGCGGCGTCAAGCACGAGCGCCGGAGTCGACAGATTCAGAATTGCCTGTTTGCAGAAATCGCAAACCGTGGCTTCATCCTGCATACCGGGCCCGATCAGGACCGCATCGACGCGCGAGAACACATCCCGCACGCACTCGATCGCGCCTTCAGCTACACCGCCCGCGTCGGTCTCCGGCAGTTCAATCACGCGCGCTTCGGGAAGCGCCAAGGCGACTAGCTTTGCAACGCTTGCAGCAGTCGCCACCGTCAACTTGCCGGCGCCAGCGTGCAATGCGGCATTGGCTGCAAGAATCACCGCGCCCGGCATTTCACGCGAGCCGGCGATGATCAATACGCGTCCGCGCTCTTCCTTGTCACCGTCGTCATCAGGCTGCGGAAGCGGCCAGCGACGCAGACATTCGCCGTCGACTTCAACCGGATCACTCAGCGTCACTGCGCTCGCTGTCATGGCTTGGGCGCCGCCGGCACGTCAGCCTCTGTCGTAATCGGAGTACCCGCCTCGACAAGCGGAGCGACAAAGTGAATCAACCGCGTTACCAGCTTGCCGTTCTTGCCCTGCGTCGGATCGAACTCGTATTGCATGACGGAGCAGTTTGGAACGTCGGCGATGCGGTCGAGCTCCAGTATCTGCGCCTCGTTCAGCCGCTCGAGCAGATAACGAAAACAATTGACGATGACCTGATGGGCAACGATCAGCACGCGTTCCCCGCGGTACTCGCGCGTCATCGTATCGATCACGCTGCGTAATCGCAGAATCACGTCGCACCAGCTCTCGCCACCTGGCGGGCGGAAATAAAATTTGCCGACGTGCGAACGCTGCGCGCTTAACTCAGGATGGCGCTCACGAATGCCAAAGGTCGTCAGCCGATCGAGAATTCCGAATTCCTTTTCGCGCAGGCGCTCGTCAGAGTGCAGGATGTGCGAATCGGCAGAAATTCCGGCCGCCTCAAGTATCAATCGCGCGGTTGCGCGGGCGCGGATGTACGGCGAACACAGCACCACGTTCGGCTGTTGATCTCGCGGCAGGTCGCCAAACCAGTGACCAAGAGCAATCGACTGCTGCTCGCCCAGCGGTGACAACGGGACATCAATGTCGCGCTCGGCAATGTCAATTAGGGTCAGACGCGCGGCCTCGGCCGAATCGCGCGCGACATTGCCTGCGCTTTGCCCATGGCGAACTATCCATAACTGTTGTGGCCACTTTTGTTCCACCAGAACCTCAAAGGCAAAGCCGTTCTCAAAGCCAGCCGCGTGCCCGGGAACACAGGCAAAGGATCATTTGCGCATCGAAACCGGCGCTTAGGACTCTTGAAATCTGCCGAACGGCTCCGACTTGCTCCTTACGGCCCACGAGCCGACCCATTTTTTGCAAGTGCAACAACGAAAGGAGGATGAGCGTATGTTTGCATCCATGGTGACATACCCCGGCTTATTCGCTGATTTCGATCGGCTGCGCCGGGAACTGGACGAACTTTCCGGGTGGTCGGGATTGCCTACCAGTATCCGGTCCGCGGCGCCGGGTTCGTTTCCGGCAATTAATATTGGCAATACGGCGACCAGCGTTGAGATCTACGCGTTCGCGCCGGGAATCGACCCCAAGCAGATCGAGCTGACGATTGATCGCGGCGTGCTGTCGATTTCTGGTGAGCGGAAGTCGGAATTGCCACTTGATGACGGCAAGGCCAATGTGTACGGCAACGAGCGTTTTGCCGGCTCGTTCCGGCGCGCGATCAGCCTGCCCGAAGACATCGACCCGACAAAGGTCAACGCCAGCTATCGCGACGGCGTACTGCACGTCAGCATCAACCGCCGCGAGTCCGCGCTGCCGAAACGCATCACCGTTCAATAACTCTGGAAGAAGCAGCTTAGGAGGTCGATTATGCAAGACAGTTTTGTTGCCGAAGCCCCGCGTACAGCGGCGAACCGGCAGGATGTAAGTCGGCAGGGACAACAAGGACAGGAATCGTCGCGTCAAGACGCGTCACGCTCCACGGTTACGCAGCGCGACACTCAAGCAATGACTCCTCGAGTGGACGTGATTGAAGACGATGCCGGTATCACGCTATTAGCGGATATGCCGGGTGTCTCGAAAGAATCGCTCGAGATCAAGGTGGAAAATGACGCGCTGTCGATCGAAGGAACGGTTTCCGCCGCTACACCGCAGGCCCTGGAAGCGACCTATGCCGAAATTCGGGTGCCGCGCTATCGGCGCAGCTTTACGTTGAGCCGGGAACTCGACGCCGGGCACATCGAAGCACAGCTTAAGGACGGAGTGTTGAAGTTACGCATTCCAAAACAAGAGCAGGCGAAACCACAGCGCATTTCTGTCAACGTCGCCTAGCGGATAATCTGCACCTACTCGCCGGCACGTCGCGCAGCGCGATGTGCCGGATTTTTGCGTCCTGCCCTAGCGCGTTGATGGATTCCAATGATGAAGAAGACCGAACAAAAGTCAGAGCGCGCCAAACCCGCTGTACCCAGCGAGCACACGACGGAACTCGAACAGGCGGGCACGCAGCGTACGCTCGCGACAGACGATGTCGCCGCTACTTCGCGTGAATTGCGTCAGCCGAATGAGCGCGACGAATCGGCCGACGAACAGCTGACCACGCCACGCCGCGTGATCAAGCAAGCGCACGATGATTTGGAAAGCGGGCAGCAGGACACCGATGCGCGCAACCGGGTGGCGGAAGTGCTGCCGAACGTACCCAAGACGCCGCAGAATTTCGACCAGTCGAACCCACTGGATACAGCGCCCGGCGCAAAGAAAAAAACATCTACCTAGCCAAGCTCCGTTCCGTCCCACGCAGCGAGTCCTTCAGCGGAAGCCGCACCATTACGCGAGTGCCGCCGCCATCGACGCTACCGATTTCCAGCGTCGCAGCGTGCCTTTCAACAATGCGAGCAACAATCGCCAGGCCGAGCCCGGCGCCACCCTGGGAACGACTGGCGTCGCCGCGTTCAAATGGCTGCAGCATTCGTTGAGCGTCGACGATGCCTGGCCCGTGGTCCTCGACGACCAATACCGCCTGACGTTCGGCGCGATCGATGGTAAGCGAAAGCAAGATCGGTGGTGCGCCGTGCCGCGCCGCGTTATCGAGCAAGTTCGTCAGCATCCGCTGCAGCATCGTCGCATTGCCCCGCACCCACACGTTGGGCGCGATACGTATTTGTGCAATAGGGAGCCCCGCCAAGCGCGCGGCGCTGTTGGCGACGCTGCTTAAATCGACGTCGTCTGCAATCTGTTCCGCGTCGGTTCGTACGTACGACAGGAAGCTTTCAATGATCGCATCGGCATGTTCGACATTACGTACGATCAGGTCACGCAATGGCGCTTGCTGATCCAGCAGGTCGGCCGCGACGCGAATACGCGTCAGCGGTGAACGCAGATCGTGCGACACGCCCATCAGCATCACACGCCGCTGCTCGTCGAATGCGGCGCGCTGCCGCGCCATCGTCGTTAGCGCGGTTCCGAGTCTTTCAATCTCGCGCGTGCCGCGCACGACTTCAGTGGGTACTTCGCCACGGCCAATTGCATCGACCTGTGCCGATAAACGGGCCACCGGTCGCACCACCCATCGGCTCGTAAACCATGCCGCGACGGTGATCACCAGAATCAGAACACCCAGCACGCCCAACGCACGCATGCGAAAGGAGGGGGGTTGCACTCCGCCCGTCAGGCCGACCCAGCGCGCTTCGCCGTGCGCAGGCTGCACCCGCAACCAAGTCACAGGAAGCTCCGAAGTATCGTCGAGCTTGCGTGTCGATCACGCTGATTCCGGACTGCGCAAGCGCATCGTTCAGTGCGATCGTGCGGCGATCTCTCGCGATCGAATACGCCTGCGGCGGCGGCGCGCCACTGAGCACGTCGATGCGCATGCGCAAGTCCAGCTCGCGGCGCGGCGCACCGGGCTGCTCCTGCTCGGTCCTGATGGCCGCCGCCCACATCGGCGCCAGCGTCTGTGCCGTCACTCGCTCCTGATAATCGCTGAACGTCGCAGCGATCAATATCAGGGCGCTGATAGTCATCACCAGCAGCGCGATGAAGATACGACCGAACATCGGCAGCGGGAGCAGCTTCAAATATCGCTCCTTCGATTCGCTGCGGGTGGTGCCCACACATAACCCTCACCGCGCGCAGTGACGATCCACTTCGCATCGGCGTCGGCTTGTCTCAGTTTGCGGCGCAGGCGCGCGATCTGCACATCGACCGCACGATCCAGTGGACGGTAGTTCCCGACCTGCGCCGCGCGCGTCAATGCCTCGCGTGACAACGCAACTCCCGGGTGCTTGGCGAGTTCCAGCAGCAGCCGAAACTCGATATTGGTCAGCGGCACCTCCACCGAATCCGCTGTCAACGCGCGGGCGCTGGTATCCAGTGTCAGCTTGCCGAATTGCATCAGCGTGGCCGGTGCACTGCGCACTGCGTCGACGTCGGCGCGCGACCGGCGCAAGACGGTACGCACACGCGCAATCAGCTCGCGCGGATCGAAGGGCTTCGGCACATAGTCGTCGGCACCGAGCTCGAGGCCGATCACGCGGTCGACCGGGTCTCCCTTGGCCGTCAACATAATGACGGGCAGCTCCGGAATGCGTTCGCGCAAGCGCCGGAACACTTCCTTGCCGTGCATGTCGGGCAACATCAGATCGAGCAGCACCAATGACGGCAACGGATTCAGAGCATCGAGGCCGGCTGTGCCAGTGGGGGCGCTACGCAGCGTGATGCCTTCACGCGCAAAAACTTGCGTCAGCAATCTGACCAGCTCGACATCGTCGTCGATCAACAGCACGGACACGGTGGCGGGAGCGCTCGGGGCCATGCTGCAACGTTACATGTTTGAAGTCTGGTCGCGCATTGAACATGTCAACAACGACACAAAGGACATCAATCGACATCCAAGGCAGGGCAAGCCACGTCACGATGCGCCTAGAAGATAAAGGCGCGGAGATGAGGAGATGAGCAATGAACACGCACGCCATGGCGAGATGAGCAAACCCGCACTTGCACACTTGCGGCGCTGGCTGACTGTCGCAGCGGCGGTCGCGACCGTTGCGCTCAGTGCGTGCGGCGGCGGCGGAAGTGAGGGTGTCGCTCCGCCACCAGGCAATGGTTCGCCGCCGCCTGCGGTGCCGCCCACTGCACCGCCGACTCGCAATGAAGCTGCGCGTTTTCTGACGCAAGCGACGTTCGGCCCCGCACCGGCAGATGTTGATCGCGTTGTAGCGCTTGGCTATGCAGCCTGGCTCGACGAGCAATTCAATTCACAAGCGTCGCTTCACTTGCCGGCCGTCCCCGCTTTTGGCGACACGATCACGCCGCAGTTCGTCGGACAGTTTCCGTTGCTGTCGAGCTTCTGGACCAAGGCCGCGATCGCGCCCGACCAATTGCGTCAGCGCGCGATGTATTCGCTGTCGCAGCTGTTCGTGATCTCGATGGTCGACAACAACGTGATGAGCTATCCGCAGGGCATTGCGACCTACATGGATCTGCTGGGCCGCAACGCATTCGGAAACTATCGGCAGCTGCTCGAAGACGTAACGCTAAGCCCGATGATGGGGCTGTATCTGTCGCACCTTGCGAACCAGAAGGAAGACCCTTCATCAGGACGCGTGCCCGACGAAAACTACGCGCGCGAAGTGATGCAACTATTGACGATCGGCCTGGTTGAGTTGAACCCGGACGGCACCGTCAAGCTCGATTCGCGGCGCGAGCCGATCGAGACTTATTCGAACGACGACGTGATTGGACTGGCGCGCGTTTTGACCGGCTGGAGCTGGTCGTCGCCCACGAAGGATGAGGCATCGTTTCAGGCGAATCGCGGCCTGCTGGTTACCGACGACCGTGCGCTGAAACCGATGGAGCTGTATCCACAATTCCATTCAGCATCCGTCAAGACTTTTCTCGGCAAGACGATCCCTGCCGGCACCGGGGGTGAAGAATCATTGAAGCAGGCGCTCGACCATCTGTTCAATCATCCAAACGTCGGGCCGTTTATCGGCAAACAGTTGATTCAGCGCACGGTCACCAGCAATCCGAGCCCCGCCTACGTCGCGCGCGTCACCGCTGCATTCAACGACAACGGTCAGGGCGTGCGCGGCGACATGCGTGCGGTATGGCGTGCGGTACTTCTGGACCCCGAAGCGCGCGACGCCACCAAGCTCGGGGAGCCAACACTTCGGCAAGCTGCGCGAG
Source organism: uncultured beta proteobacterium (assembly GCA_963710675.1). Taxonomy (GTDB): domain Bacteria; phylum Pseudomonadota; class Gammaproteobacteria; order Burkholderiales; family Burkholderiaceae_F; genus JACCZX01. Next base: position 149,544 of record CAVQBE010000021.1, read on the forward strand.
CCCGTGCTGCGGCTCAGCGCGTGGATCCGCGCATTCAACGTCAAGTCGACTTCCGGCAACTACAACGTGTTCTTCACCGATGATCCGTCGAGCGGCATCGGGCAGGCGCCGTTCCGCTCGCCCTCGGTGTTCAACTTCTATCGGCCGGGTTACGTGCCGCCGAACACCGGCGCCGCAACGGCGGGGCTGGTCGTGCCCGAGATGCAGATCACGAGCGAGACGAGCGCGTCGAGCTACATCAATTTCGTCGAGGGCATGGCAATCCTCGGTGGTGCCGGCTTTTTGAACGATTTGACCGCTGACTATCAGGCGGAGCGCGCGATCGCCGACGATGTCGACGCGCTGCTGAATCGCATGGATGAGCGGCTGACTTACGGCACGATGAGCGCAAACACCAGGGCGCTGGCACGCGAAGCTATCGCGTCGGTCCCGATGACAACCTTCGATGCGCGCGGCAATCGTGTGCGGTTGGCGCTGCTATTCACGATGGCGTCTCCCGACTTCATCGTTCAGCGCTGAAAGAAAACCATGACCCAACTTCGACAAAACACAGCGCGTCACGCCGCAATTTCCTCAGCTGGTCTGCGCGGATCGCTGCGCTTGGCACCGGCGCGCCGTTCGCATTGAATCTCGCGGCGCTGGGGGCTGCGTCGGCGCAGACCGCGAATGACTACAAGGCGCTGGTCTGCATCTTCCTTTACGGCGGCAACGACAATCACAACACAGTGATTCCGTACGACGCCGCGTCGTACGCCGGATATCAAACAGCGCGTGGCGGGATTGCGCGACCGCGCAACGCGCTGCTCCCGCTGAGTCCGCTTTCGAACCTGGGCGGGCGGCAGTTTGCGCTGCCACCTGAGCTTCTGCCGATCGCGACGCTGTTCGATGCCGGCCGGGCAGCAATCGTCGCCAACGTCGGGCCGTTGCTTCGTCCAACGACGCGCGCGCAGTACCAGAATCGTTCTGTCCCTTTGCCGCCGAAGCTGTTCTCGCACAATGATCAGCAATCGGTGTGGCAGGCGTCGGTGCCTGAAGGCGCGCAATACGGCTGGGGCGGACGAATCGGCGACGTGCTCGCGAGCGCCAACGCGAAGTCGACGTTTACCAGTATCTCGATCTCGGGCAACGCGGTTTGGGCATCGGGCCAGGCAACACAGCAATATCAGATCGGACCTGGTGGTGCAGTCACCGTGAACTCGCTGGCGAACGCGAGCTTGTTCGGTTCGGCCACCGCATCGCAACTGTTACGCAGGTTGGTCACGGAACCGCGGACGCATGTTCTCGAAAACGACCATACGCGTCTGATACAGCGTGGTTTGACCGCCAATCAGGATCTTCGTGATGCGATGGCGGGCATGCCGCCGTTGCAGACCGTGTTTCCCGACGGCGGCCTTGCAGCACAACTAAAAATGGCGGCACGCCTGATCGCTGCGCGTAGTGGGGTCGGCGCGAAGCGGCAAGTGATCTTTGTCTCGATGGGCGGCTTCGATAACCATGCATTTCTCAGCGCTACGCACCCGCCGTTACTAACTCAACTTGGCATGGCCATCAGTGCATTTGATGCGGCACTCGGCGAGCTGAACGTGCGCGATCAGGTGACGACATTTACAGCTTCCGATTTCGGCCGCACGCTGACTTCCAACGGCGATGGTTCCGATCACGGATGGGGCGCGCACCATTTAGTCATCGGCGGCGCGGTCAGGGGGCGCGATATCTATGGGCAATTCCCGGCGGTTGCCCTGGGCACCAACGAGGATGCGGGACAGGGCCGCTTGATTCCAACAACATCGGTCGACCAGTACGCGGCAAGTTTCGCGCGCTGGATGGGATTGTCTGACACGCAGTTGGCGGACGTTCTACCCAACCTGCAGTATTTTTCGCCGACGACGTTGCCGCTGTTTGTTTGACGCAGAACGTGGGAGCGCCGGGCCGCGCACCGAGTTACTGCTTGAGCCCGTCGCGCTCGGGCGCAGCAAACACGGTTGCCAGCATCGTCGCAACCAGATGCTCGCTCGTGCCCACATAGGCAACCACATCGCCCGAACATACGGTGATTGTTTGTCCGGCCCACACGACGTGCCCTTTCGCGACGAACCGATCGCCCTGCGCCGGCCTGAGAAGGTTGATCTTGTACTCGACCGTCAGCACTGCGACGTCATGCGGCATCAGGCTAAACGCCGCATACCCGCACGCGCTATCCAATATCGTGGCAACGTCAGGCGGTCGCGATCCTGAACGGCGCACGTAACCACAGCGCCACACCAACGACGATCAAGGTAACCGATGGCCAGACCAGCCATCTCCAGGGTCTTCCGCCGTCTCGCAGCACCTCGACCTCCTGCACATAGATCGTCTCGCACGCCCCATTGCCGGTGTCGTCGCGCGTAAGGCTCGTGCCGCGCGTGAACGCGAAGCCATGGTTGTGCGCGTACTCGGAAAGCCAGCCGCGAATGCGCACCTGATCGCCGATCCGTACATCGCGCAGCTTGGCAACGATCGACGGACGATCGGCAAGAAGATGATTGTTAGCCAGAGCGCGCATCGAAAAGCGCTGCCACTTTTCACTTGAACTGGTCTGCACATAGCAGACGAACTGTCCGCTCGAATAGTCGAGCCCGGCATACCCGCCGCTCTTTACGTTCTCCGCGAATACGACGCATAAATCAACCACGTTTAGATTGTCGTTCGAGGCCTTGTGAATCCAATTCCACCAACTGCTGGTGTCGTGGTTGCTGACGACCAGCCCCCAGATCTCATAGTCCGCTACAGGCTTGACCGTGTACGTCACACCGCGCACGGTCGTCTGGAACGGGGCAACCTGCACCGGTTGCTGCAGCGGCTCGTTTCGAAGCTCGGGACCCAACTCACTCGGGGGCGGCAACGCGTGCCGCATAAATAGCGACGCTATCAGCAGCACTGTGCCAGCTGCCATCAAGAGGGTTGCTAGTCGCACGCTAACTTGTTTCGACGATCACTACCTCTGGATCGCTGCCATATGGCGCTTAGCGATAGCCGCCGTTCACGTTGACATGGTGAACGACAAGCAGTTCTTTCGTTACTTCTTTTTTTCTTGGCTGCTGTTTTCTTTTCGGGACCACTCTTCTTGGCCAAATCAGCCCGATGCGCGCGCTCGAATGTTTGAATGTCCTTGAACCTTCCCTTTGCATCCCTGACTGCATACAGTTTCTTGCCCGACGTGCTCCGATGCGTGGTGCGCTTGGTCGCCATATCCAGCCTCCTCACTTTGCAAGCGTTAAGAGGTACGGTCGCAGTTTGTCCCGTCCCGCGATAATAAGGGGTGAACGAGCAAATCGCCCGTGATGTAGTGCTGGTACGCGCTGTCGAGAGCGCAGACAGCGAGCGCGCCATTTTCACCAATGAGGATCGCACGCACGCCAGCCGGGCGGCGTCAGAACTTGCACGCTGGCGCGCCAGCGAGCGGCGCCAGGCAGCAACCGCGGAATCCTTCATCGGGCAACGCGCCGCGTTGCTGGCTGAAACGCTCCCGCGGCGTGCACCAGCGATCGCGCGCGCCGCTTCCGCATTTGATTGGCCCGCGTGGATTGGCATCGCATTGCCGGCCTTGGCGTTCGTATGCGGCGCGTTACTCGAACACATTGCCGATCGGCAGCACGTCAACATCATTGCGTTTCCGCTGCTGGCGATCGTGATCTGGAACGTCGTCGTTTACCTGCTTTTGCTGCTGCGTCCGTTGCTGCGCGCAGGCGCCATGCAGGTCGATCTGCACGGTCCCCACCGCTGGCTCGCAAGGCGCAGCGAGCGCTCGATGCGCAATCTCACCGGATTGTCCGCGGCCGCCGTCGGCAGTTTTGTGGCGCATTGGAGTGCGTTGGTCGCGCCTTTGACCGCAGCGCGTGCCGCGCGTGTGCTTCATCTGGCCGCTGCGCTTTTCGCACTCGGTGCGGTAGTGGGGCTGTACGTGCGCGGCTTGGTGTTTGAGTACCGAGCGGGCTGGGAGAGCACGTTTCTCGACCCGCCTGCGGTGCACGCGATTCTTTCTTTTTTTCTTTCGCCCGCAGCGCAGCTTCTCGGCATTCCATTTCCGTCGATCGACCAGATTGCAGCGCTGCGCTTCAGCAATGGCATGCCCGGCAGCGCCAGCGCGGCAGTTTGGATCCATCTCTATGCAGTGACCGTCGGCGCCATCGTCATCGTGCCGCGCCTTCTGCTGGCGTTGGTCGCCAGTTGGCAAGTCACACGTCGATCGCAGCGGTTCGCGTTCGATATCAGCGAGCCTTATTTCCGCCGGCTGGCTGGATCTTTTGTGTCCGGCGGCGCGCGGTTGTGCGTGATTCCCTACAGCTACACCGTTGAGGAAGCTGCACTGAACGGGCTGCGTGCGGTCGCAGTCGCACTGCTTGGCGATGACGCCGAGGTCGTGTTGCGTCCAACCGTGACCTTCGGTGACGAGCACAACATGAGTCAGACGCCGGCTTCCGGTCTTCCGGCAACGTTGACGCTGGCGCTATTCAGCCTTGCGGCGACGCCGGAGAACGAGAATCACGGCGAGTTCCTGAAAGCACTCCGCAGTGCATCGCCAGGCTCGCGCCTGGCTGTACTGCTTGACGAGTCGGGTTATCGACGCCGGCTTGGAACGCAAGCGGGAGCGGAGGCGCGTCTGGAAGAACGCCGCAGCGCTTGGCGTTACTTTTGCCGCTCGCTTGCCCTCGACGCTGTGTTTGCCGATCTGTCCGCACCCGATTTGCCCGCGCTCGAACGCGGCTTCGAGCGCGTCCTCTCGGCGCCCGCCGCTGCACCATGAGCACCGGCACCCCTTCGGGCATTGCAACCGTTGAGATCACATTGATCTCGCATACCAACGCGGGCAAGACAACGCTTGCGCGAACATTGCTCGGCCGCGACATTGGGGAAGTGCGAGACGCACCGCACGTTACGGAGATCGCAGAAGCCCACACGCTGCTGCAAACAGACGCCGGCGATGTATTGCGGCTATGGGATACCCCAGGCTTTGGCGATTCGGCTCGGCTGGTGCAGCGACTTCGCCTGGCCGACAACCCGATCGGATGGTTGCTTCGCGAGGTGTGGGATCGCTATAGCGATCGCCCCTTCTGGTGCAGCCAACAGGCGGTGCGCGCCGCGCGCGACAGTTCCGATGTCGTGCTTTATCTGGTGAACGCGGCCGAAGATCCGCGCGATGCAGGCTACGTTGCATTTGAGGCGCAGGTATTGCTCTGGGTCGGCAAGCCGGTAGTTGTACTGCTGAATCAAATCGGGCCGCCGCGGCCGGCCGAAGAGGAACACGCAGAAGCGCAGCGCTGGAGTGCTCATCTTGAATCGCTGGGCGTCGCGAGTGAAGTACTGGCGCTCGACGCGTTTGCTCGCTGCTGGGTTCAGGAGCGCGTGCTGCTCGACGCCGTCGGGCGCCAGCTTTCATCCGACAAACAAGCCGCGTTCGCGCGCCTGGTCGACACATGGACCGCGCGCAACGTCGACCGCTTTGATGCCGCAATGCACGCGCTTGCCGAGCATCTGTTTCGCGCCGCATCCGACGTCGAAGCAGTCGCGGAGGTCTCGGCGTCTACTGCACAGAAGCTGATGCACTCGATAGGTATCAAGCGCGAGAGTCTGGACGCATCGCGCGAGCGTGCGATGCAGTCGCTTGCCCAGCGGCAGGATGCGAGCATCCGCAGCGTGACCGATCGTTTGATTCAATTGCACGGGCTGCAGGGCGAAGCCACCAATACGGTGCTGGAGCGCATGCGAACGCACTTCGCGATCCAGGAGCGCGTCGATGAAACACGTGCCGCGCTATGGGGCAGTGTCATAACCGGCGCGCTGGCGGGGCTGAAGGCAGACGTTGTTGCAGGCGGTCTGACGTTTGGCGCCGGCATGCTGGTCGGCGGCGTTATCGGCGGTCTGAGCGGCGCAGGCATCGCACGCGGAATGAACCGGCTCGCGGGAGCCAATCAGCCCGAAGCGCGCTGGTCGGGGGATTTTTTGAACGCGCTCGTGCGCTCGAGCGTGCTGCGTTACTTGGCGGTTGCGCACTTCGGTCGCGGCAGAGGAAAGTATGTAGAGGGCGAAGCGCCACCGTTTTGGCGGGATGAAGTCGACAAACAGTTCAAGGACCACGAGGCTGCATTCCGCACCATCTGGGATTCAGCGCTTGGGTCATTGCCGCGCGAGGAATTGACGCCCCAGTTGCAATCCACGATGACAAAGATGACCGCAGGCGTTCTCCAAAGACTTTATCCGGGCACCGTTCCAGCTGAATTGCGGTCGCGCTAACCATCCGCGGGCATACGTTTTGCAATTGCTCTGTTATCGGGACATCCGATACACATGGAGGCCGTATGAACAAGGATCAGGTCAAGGGGCGAACCAACACCGTTACTGGCAAGATTAAAGAATCCGTCGGCAAAGCAACCGACGACAAAGACCTGGAAGCTAAAGGCACTGCCGAAAAGGTGGGAGGTAAAGTCCGTTCCACATTCGGGGACGTAAAAGAAGACATCAAGAAAAGCACCCGGTAACGTAAAAGTTCGACCGGGGGAGGCGGCCGCGCGGCGGCGTTAGTCGGCGCCGGTTCGCTTTACCCGGTCGCCTCCACCCATCTGTAAAGCGCTGCACGTTCAACGCGTAGCAGTGCGCGCTGCTGGCGCCCGACACACCGAAGATACTGCGCTATTACCGAATCTCGCTGAGCCATTTGCAGCAAAGGGCGCGCCTCGCCTATTGTGACGTCTGAATAGCGTTGTTCGACGTCAGCCACACCTCGCGTCGCGCGCTCGATGGCCCACTGCCCGTAAAGGTGCGCAAGAACAACGGTGACCGCCAACGGAATACTGACTGCACCGAACAGTGCCGAGCCGCTCGCGTGTGCAATTTCAAATGCTGCTCCCACGTCGGCAGCCCACGCGAGAAACATTCCAACGCCAAAAAAAAGCGCGATCCGCGCACGTCGATCCAATTCGCGCCAGCGTTTCGCCTCGAGCGCGTGCCGACGCCGCAGTTCTGCGGCGTCCGGTGGAAACGCCAGTACATCGATCGGTTTAATTGCGATCTTGCGACGGGCCCTGTCTGCAACAACTTTCATCCGGGCAGAATTGGTCAAGCAACAGCGATTCGACTAGCTAGCGAGGGCAGCGTTCTTAATAAGAATCCCCAGTTGGCAAGTTGCTACAAAAATTGGTTAGGGGAAAACAAGGGCCCATCCGTTGTGGCCCATGCGCTTATGGGAAAGCTCCGCTGCGCGCTCCATCTTTAGATGCCGGCAGTTCGCGATCATGCGGCCGTCGACTGCGTCACGGCTGAGAACTGGCTAAGGCAGGCCTACGACGCGGGATGAGCCAACCGCCTCATTCCACTGTCACCGACTTCGCCAGGTTCCTCGGCTTGTCGACGTCGGTCTTGCGCGCCACGGCCGTGTGATAGGCAAGCAATTGCAGCGGCACGACGTGCAGGATCGGCGATAGCGGTCCGTAGTGCTCCGGCAGCTTGATGACGTGAATTCCCGGCGCCGAATCAATGTGCGTATCAGCGTCCGCAAACACGTATAGCTCGCCACCGCGCGCCCGCACTTCCTGCATGTTCGATTTCAATTTCTCGACCAGCGCGTCGTTGGGCGCCACAGTGACGACCGGCATTTCCGCGGTCACCAGCGCCAGTGGTCCGTGCTTCAGCTCGCCCGCCGGGTACGCCTCGGCGTGGATGTAGCTGATCTCCTTCAGCTTCAGAGCGCCCTCGAGCGCGATTGGATAGTGAAGGCCACGACCGAGGAATAACGCGTGCTCCTTGCGCGAAAACTGCTGCGACCACGCGATCACCTGGGGTTCGAGCGCAAGCACCGCCTGCAGCGCGGCGGGCAGGTGGCGCAGTGCGCGGATGTGCTTGTGTTCGGCGTTCGCATCTAGGCGGCCCCGCTGCTTTGCGAGAGTCAGTGTCAGCAGAAACAGCGCAACCAGCTGCGTCGTGAACGCCTTGGTCGATGCGACACCAATCTCGACGCCGGCGCGAGTGAAAAATTGCAGCTCGGTCTGCCGAGCCATTGCGCTGCTCGCTACGTTAATGATGCCGAGCGTGTGTCTCATTCCTAGCGCGCCGGCGTGCTTCAGCGCAGCAAGCGTATCGGCCGTTTCGCCGGACTGCGAAATCACGACAACCAGCGTGCGCGGATTAGGCACGCTATCGCGATATCGGTATTCGCTCGCAATCTCCACTTGCGTCGGCAGCCCAGCTATCGATTCGATCCAGATCTTTGCAGTCAGCCCGGCGTAATAGCTGGTACCGCATGCAAGTATCAACGCCGAGTCGACCGTCGCCAGCACCTGCGCGGCCTTGTCACCGAACAGGTCAGGCGTGATCGATTCAATGCTTTCAATCGTGTCGCTGATCGCACGCGGCTGCTCGAAGATCTCCTTTTGCATGTAGTGCTGGTACGGACCGAGCTCCGCACCGCCCGCAACTGTCTTGACGGTGTGCACCTGCCGCTGCACCGGTGGCGCCCGACGCATCGACGATCTGTACACGCTTCAGATCGATATCGACGACGTCACCGTCTTCCAGATAAATGATCTGATCGGTAGTGCCTGCGAGCGCCATTGCGTCTGATGCGAGGAAGTTTTCTTCCTTGCCAAGACCGACCACCAGCGGTGATCCGCTGCGTGCGCCGACCAGGCGTTGCGGCGCTTCCTTGTGCATCACTGCGATCGCATACGCGCCGCTGAAGCGCGCGACCGCAGCGCGCACTGCGGCCAGCAGATCGCCGCGATACAGATGATGAATCAAATGCGCGATGACCTCGGTATCGGTCTCGGTGACGAACTCATAGCCGGCGTTTTTCAAGTCGGCGCGGATCGACTCGTAGTTTTCGATGATGCCGTTATGCACGACCGCGACTTCATTGCGCGAAAAATGTGGATGCGCATTCGATGTGACCGGCGCGCCGTGCGTTGCCCACCGCGTATGCGAGATTCCCAGATGTCCCCGCAGCGCCGATTGCTTGATCTGTGATTGGAGTTCGGCGACGCGCGCGGTGCTGCGCGAGCGGGTAAGTTGACCGTCCTGCAGCAATGCGACGCCGCACGAGTCATAACCGCGATATTCGAGCCGACGCAGCCCTTCGACCAGAATCGGCGTGATATCGCGCGTTGCGACCGCGCCTACGATGCCGCACATGATGCCTTTACCGTTTCTTCTCTTTTACCGGCCGCTTCCAGCCGTCTAGCGTTGTCTGCTTCGCACGCGCGAGGGTCAGCTTTCCTTCAGGCGCATTTTTTGAGATGGTCGAGCCACCACCGATCGTCGCACCCTGAACCGATTGTGACCGGGGCAACCAGCACCGCATTTGAACCGATTGAAACGTCATCGCCTATGACAGTGCGATGTTTACGTGCACCGTCGTAATTGGCGGTGATGGTACCCGCACCGATATTGACGTTGGCTCCCACCGTCGCGTCACCGACGTACGCCAGATGGTTCGCTTTCGAGCCGCGGCCCAGCGTGCTCGCCTTGACCTCGACGAAGTTGCCGATGTGAACTTCATCGGCCAGCATCGCGCCGGGACGCAGGCGTGAATACGGGCCAATGCGCGCACCAGCGCCGATCGTCGCGCCATCGAGATATGAAAACGGCAACACCTCGGTGCCGGCGCCGATCGAACAGTTACGGATTACGCAATAGGCGCCGATGCGAGCCCCTTCGGCAAGATTGACCTGTCCTTCGAAGACACAGCCGACATCGATCGAAACGTCGGTGCCGACACTCAGCGTTGCCTCGCACGTCGATACGCGCCGGATCAGCCAGCGTGACGCCGCGCTCCATCAGCTCACCTGCGATGCGCCGCTGTGCGATGCGCTCGATCGTCGCCAATTGCTCCTTGCTGTTGACGCCGCGTGTTTCGTCTGGATCTGCGCATTCGACGGCGATCACGCGACAGTGCTCTGCGACCGCATGCGCAATCACATCGGGAAGGTAATACTCGCGCTGCGCATTTTCGTTTGACAGCGCCTTCAGCCAACGCTTCAGCTTCGACGGTCGGCGCCATCAGAATTCCGGTATTGACCTCGGTCAGTTTGCGCTCATCGTCGTTCGCATCGCGCTCTTCGACGATGCGCAGCACGTTGCCGTGCCAATCTCGCACGATGCGCCCATAGCCGGCGGGCTGCGCCAGTTGCACCGTCAGCAGCGCAACGTCGCCGCTCGCAGTGAACAGCCGCTGCAATGTCGACGGGCGGATCAGCGGCACGTCCCCGTACAGAACCAAAGTGGGCGCAGCGTCGTCCAACAGCGGCTCCGCCTGCATGCACAGCGTGGCCGGTTCCGAGTTGCGGCGACTGTTCAACGTAGCGCAGTGAGCGATCGCTCACTGTCTGGGCAGGGAACGTTTCTTGCACTTGCTGTGCGCCGTAGCCAACGACAACCACTATATTGACGGGCATTCCGCTCGTGGCGCCGCCGACCGCATCGAGCACGTGGGCCAGCATCGGGCGGCCGGCAACGAGGTGCAGCACCTTCGGCAGAGGTTTGGCGAGCGCAGGACCCATCCGCTTACCTTGGCCAGCAGCAAGTATCACGATGTTCATGCGGTGTAGGTAATTGGAGGAGGTCCGATTGCGCAACGATTCTAGTTCACCGACCTGCGACTCGATCTCACTTCGCCTCATTCGTCTAGTGACGGTCGCCGCGCTGACCGTGTCACTTGCAGGCTGCGCTGCGATGAAGATCGGCTACAACAACGCCGACACGCTGGCATTGTTTCAGCTGGATAGCTATCTTGGGCTTGACGCCGAGATCAGGAACAGACGGTCAAGGAACGCGTCAATGGGCTGCTCGGCTGGCATCGCATCAACACAGCTGCGCGACTACGTCGCGTTTATCGACAAGATTCGCGCGAAGCTCGGCGGCCCGGTCACCGCCGCCGACGTGATGGAATTCAATCAGCAGTTGAACGCCCGAATGATGACAGCGGGCGACAAAGCAGCGCCCGATATCGCGCACGTTGCGCTGAACACTGACGCCCGAACAGATCGATCGCGCCGCCAAGAAAATCACCAGCGATGCTGCCAAGGCGCGGCGTGAGTTTGTCCGTGCCGAGAAGAACGCGGGCGCAGAGCGGGCCAAAAAGTATGGCGAGCGCGCGGAATCTTGGTTCGGCAAGCTGACCGACGAGCAGAAAGAGATCATCCGCAAGTCATTGGCGAGCCGGCCTACCGATGAGACCTGGTGGATCGATGAGCGCGAGCGTCGCCAGCGCGAGTTCATCAGCTTGTTGCGCAAGATCCAGGCGGATCGCCCGAGCGAGGAGGTTGCCACGCGCTGGTTGCGCACTTACTTCACGCATCTGAATGTGGCTCCCGACGCCGAGCGCCGCGCCCGCGCCGAGTCGTACCGACGCGGCAGCGCCGAATTGATCGCCCAGTTGATTAACCACGCAACGCCCGAGCAGCGCATCGCACTCGATAAAAAGTTGAACGACTACGCGCAGGACTTCAGGTCGCTCGCGGCTCAACGGATAAAGAAAGCGAATTTAGACGGTAGCGCTGCGCGCGCGGCGCGGCGGCTGACAGCAGCGAGCCGCCGAACATTCCGACTGCTGCCATCAGGAATCCGCCCAGTACCGCCGGAAATTCCTCGCCTGAGCGGCGTAAATTCGAGCAGCGCCCACGTGCCCATCCCGAGGACGATCGACCACATCGCGCCCTGCGTCGTCGATCGACGCCAGTACAAGCCCGCACACCAGCGGCCAGAACGCGCCGACCACCGGAAATTGATAGGCCTTTGATACCAGTTCGTAGATCGGCGTGCCGATCATGATGATCGAATAGCCGAGCACGCACGCGGTAAACACGACCACCGTCATTCGCATGTAGAGCAGTTCCTGCTTGTCGTTCATCTTCACGAAGTTCTTCAGCACGTTTTCGACGAACGTCGTCGAAGGGGCAAGCAACGTCGCGGAAGCGGTCGACATGATCGCCGCCAGCAGTGCTCCGAAGAACGCGACCTGCAGCCAGACAGGCATGTGCTTTCCATCACCAACGTCGGCAGGATCTTTTGCGAATCTTCTTTCAGCAATGAATTGGCCAGCCTCTGGCATCACCAGAAATGCAGAGAGCCCGATGAAAATCGGCACCATCGCGAACACCATGTACGAGATGCCGCCGATGATCGGCCCTTTGACCGACGTGTCGGCATCCTTGGCCGACATCACGCGCTGAAACACGTCCTGCTGCGGAATCGAGCCGATCATGATCGTGATCGCTGCGCCGGTCCAGAACAGCCACTCGCGCGCTCCGCCGTCCGGAAAGAACCGGAACATCTCGCGCGATCTGCGCATACTCGATCACACGCCCGGCACCACCCGCCTGATCGGCCGCGAAGATCGCGATCAGCGACAGGCCGACGATGATGATCACCATCTGGAACGTATCGGTCAGCGCGACCGACCACATACCGCCGAACAACGTGTACACGAGCACGATCGCCGTACCGAGCACCATGCCCCATATGCACGCTGATGCCACCCGCCGACAGCAGATTGAACACCAGCCCTAGCGCGGTGATCTGCGCGGCGACCCAGCCGAGATACGAAATCAGAATCACGATCGAGCTGAAAATCTCGACACCGCGGCCGTAACGGCGCCGATAAAAATCGCCGATCGTCAGCAGATCCATCTTGTACAGCTTGCGCGCGAAGAACATTCCGACCAGGATCAGACACAGGCCCGCGCCGAACGGATCTTCGACCGTGTTGCGAAACCCGCCCTCGACGAACTTTGACGGAATGCCGAGCACGGTCTCGGAACCGAACCAGGTCGCAAACGTCGTGGCGACGATGACAAACAGCGGCAGCGAGCGTCCCGCCAGCGCGTAGTCCGCCGTAGTCTTCAACGCGAGTCGCTGCGTAGATGCCGATACCGATCGATGCGATCAGATACAGCGCGATAAAGCCGAGCAATGTCATAGCTTCGGGCCGTCAGTACGGCAAGGGAAAACGGCGCGCATTATGAAGCAAGGTTCGGTGAGCGAGCACCCTAGATCTGCTCGACGCGGTAGCCCTTGGCCTTGAGCTGCTCGACAATGCTTTTCGGTCCCACCAGATGCAGCGACCCGACCGCGATGAAGTGCGGTCCAGGCTGCCGCAACAACTCTTCGATCTTGCGCGTCATCGCCACGTCACGCTGATACAGAAACTTGTCGTCGAACTCGCGCTTGGCTTCCGGATCGTTAAGGCCCTTCTGATTCAGCTTGAACGCGCGTCAGCGTCGCCTTTTTTCCAGGCGCTGACGATGTCACCAATGATTTGCTGCGTGCCGTCGATATTGTCGAGGAAGTCTCGCAACATGGCGTTCTGCAGTCTGCGCGCTCAATCCATCCAACATCGCCAGCTGCTCGTCACCGGATTCCAGTTCAACCACTCGCTTGCCGCCCGCGTTAGCTTTCTGGATCAGGTAGTTGTCGATTCCCGCGTCAGGGCTAAATCCCAGTTGCTGCAGTTTGATCGCCGCTAGAACCAGCATCGCGCCCCACGGCTTTACCTTCGCAATTGCCGCCTCGGGTACTTGGAGTTTGGCGGCTTCGGCTCCTGGTTTGCTCGTACAGTGATTTGCCAAGCCGCGTTTCGAGCGTTTCGTTGCCTGCCAGCATCATTCGCTGCACGGCGCTGGCCATATCCATCTTCGCAGCGTCGAGTTCAACCGCAAGCGTCTTCGAGTCCGCAAACGCTTTTTCGATCGTTGGGTTAAGCGGCAGCCACTCGCGCTTCCAGGCGTGCACGGTGCCCAAGCAGATAGCTGGTGCGCCCGTCCTTTTCGACCTTCCAGAACAGTCCACGATCGGTTGAACGCTGCCGACGGTATCGACTGCGCGTATGCGGAGCTCAGCGCAAGCAAACGGCATCGACGCCGAACAGCGAAAACGGTGATGACATCGGCGCCGGATGCCGCGCAAGATTCCAGTGCGCGCGCTCATCGTTGAGTTCCCGTTCGTCTTCAACCAGCGTTCATTGGGTGTCCAGTGACCATGATGGCCGTGAGGAACCGACGAGCTGCGCGTGCGAGCAACGCGCGGTCGGAGACAAAGTCGATCGGCGTGCGGAGCGCCAGCGGCGCTAACAGTCCGCCAGGCGGCGCGGGAACAATCAAATTGCTCGTCCAGGAGTCTCCGGCGCGCATCGCGATCGGCGCCGGCAAGATTCGTCACAGCGTTCGGATCGGCCTGCAGCACCCAAGGCGCCAAGCTGCCTGCACTGCCAATTGCGCGCGCGGCTTGATCGCCGCTTCACCGATGCGTCCGCGCTGCCCGAAGCGAACGATCAGGTTCGCGCTGGTTGTCGCGGGTCCGATCTTGTCGGTGATCGCCACGTCACGGCGCCACATGTGATTGCGCACCATCATGAATTCCTCAAACGTCATCGCAATGTCTTCGCGCGTGGTCGAGTAGTTGTATTCGTCGGTCGCACGATCGGCCGCAAAGAAATTGGCGACATCATTCGGCGTATACGCGCGCTGCGTCGCGTCGGCCGTGGCGCCGAAGAATTTCACCTGCGCGAGGCCCGCGAGTTGTGCCGATTGCAGCGGAAAACTCGCGGTCATCTGATCGGACGGCAGTTGCTCCGCCTGGTAGCGCGGCGAGATATTCCCCCAGGCCGACAGCGAGTTGTTCAGCGAAGGGCGGACCGAAGGCAGGCAGGAAGTCCGATGCGTGCGCGAGCTCGTGATAGAGCAGCCAACCCGCTTCGGCGAGCAGATAGGAAATATCGCGTGAAATTCTCGACGTCGCGGGAAACGGAACGAAAAATGTTCTGATTGTTCTGTGTGTAACGCCAGACGCCTGAATACATCAGGTCGCGATCGAAATCGGATCGAAAGTCAGGCGCTTCGTTGATCACATCGCGCTGTGCGGCGGTCAGCCAGAAATTTTCGGCGTCCAGATAGATCGCGCCCGTCAACGCGTAGTAAAAGCTCGGCCTGACCTGCGCGCCGATCACGATCGCGGTAACGCCATTGAACAGCCGCAGCATGTCCTGCGATGCCTGCGTCCGCAGCAGCTGTTCGAATGTTTCTCCCATCCAGTCGTGCGACACGACGACACGATCCATGATCTGGTCGACTGTCGGAACCGCACCTGCCGTTGTCTGGTGCAGAAACGGCAGCGTCGACAGCGGGCACAAATTGGTTGACGCCGCCGGTGTATTGCAAATTGGCTTCGTAGGTGCAGCGCACGAGCACACCCGCAAATGGACCGCCCGCTCGATACGGATACGTGCGTGATACGTGCAGGTCGCTGAACACGAACGGCAAGCTGCCGCTCGGATCCGGCGGCGCCTGCGCGTAGTTTTCGACCAGCACGAACACTCGTCAGTGTCGGTCGCGCCACTCGCCGTGCGGCGCGTCACGCGAAACGTCAGCGCGGTGTCGCGCGTGACCTCGGGCGCAACGAACAACACGCGGTTCGGATCGCTCGACATCGAGCGTGACCTGCGGCCCGGAGGTCTGCGTCCATGTGTTGGTTTCGCCGGCGGCCAATGCCGGCCACGCACGCAACGACACGTTGCCGCCTTCGCGCGCGGCGTGGTCGACACGCACCAACACCGCGACCGGTGCCGACGGCGCGACAGCGTTGACGCTGACGATTGCCGTCTGCTGCGCGCCAGCTGCGTCAAGAAAGCGTGACCGAGAAACTATAGGTGCCGGCGCTTGGCGGCTCAAAACTGATTGCCTGCGTCTTCGCCGAAAGCAGCGAGACGCAGGCCCCGCCGTTTGCGTCCATTGCACATTGCTGACGGGCCGCTGCAACCGGCGAGCACCGCGCCAGCCGCCTTGCCGACCGCACGCTCGCATCGGCCAGGACCGAAAACGCTGCGGTCCCGGCGCATGTCGCTTGGCAAAAGCGACCGCCGACTGCGGAGGAGCGGGCACCGGCGCGGTGTTCGAATCGTGCCGCGCCACCGCACGCCGTCAACACAAGACGCAAGCGCGAATAAGCAAAGCGAACGACAGGCGAATCGAGCTGCAGCGGAGCGTTCATTTGCGCATGGAATCGAAGTGTGTGAACAGGACAGTAGCGAGGATCATGAGTCACGTCAATGCCGCGCATGTCCTAATACGTGCAGCGCAACTCTTAACGGCCATCAAGCGCGCCAGACAGCCCATCCTCCCACCGCAACGACCAACCGCGAGCAGCAACGTCGCGACTGCGTACCAGATGTTGGTCAACCGTTGCTCACGGCGCAACATCCGCACTTCGTTGATCAGTTGTCCGTCATCATGATGCCGTGTCAACGCGGCGTGCATCAATCGCGGCAGTTGCGGTAGTAGATAAGTCCATTGCATCGCCTCGCGCTTCAGTCTTTCTTCCATACCGCGCCAACCGATCTGGTCCTCCATCCACCGTTCGAGAAAGGGCTTAGCGGTTTTCCATAGGTCGAGCTCGGGATCCAGCTGGCGTCCGAGGCCTTCGATATTGAGCAACGT
Organism: uncultured beta proteobacterium; assembly: GCA_963710675.1. Lineage (GTDB taxonomy): Bacteria > Pseudomonadota > Gammaproteobacteria > Burkholderiales > Burkholderiaceae_F > JACCZX01. The sequence goes on from CAVQBE010000021.1 coordinate 165,998, forward strand.
TTTCTGCAGCAATACCAGCTGCGGCTGCACTTCGACGTTAAAGCGCTGCGACGCCTGGAACAGCCGCAGCAGAACCTGGCCAAGCGAGATGTCCTTCAGAGGTTTGTCGAACACCGGCTCGCAACACGCGCGTACAGCGCTCTCAAGCTCATCGACGCGGGTGTCTGCAGGCACCCAGCCCGATTCGATATGAAGCTCGGCGACTCGCTTGTAGTCGTGCTGAAAGAACGCGAGAAAGTTCTGCGCCAGATAGTTCTTGTCGCTCTCGCTCAACGTTCCGACGATGCCGAAGTCGAGCCCGATGTATTTGTTGAAATCGTCGCCTTCGACGCCGACCAGAATGTTGCCGGGGTGCATGTCGGCGTGAAAGAACGCATGGTCAAAGACCTGCGTGAAGAAAATGGTTACGCCGTCGCGCGAGAGCTTCTTGATGTCGATGCCCGCTTGCAGCAGCCGATCCATTCGGCTGATAGGAATTCCGGACATACGTTGCATCACCAGCACGTTGTCGCTGCAGTAGTCGAAGTACATCTCAGGCACGACGAATAGCGGCGAGCCTTCAAAGTTTCGCCGCAGCTGCGACGCATTCGCCGCTTCGCGCATCAAATCCAGTTCGTCGTGCAGATAGCGGTCGAATTCACGGACGACTGCGTGCGGCCGCAGACGCTTCCCGTCTCGCCATAGCCTCTCAACCAAACGCGCGGCGGTGTCGAGCAGCGACAGATCCTTCTCGATCGCCTGCAGCATGTTTGGCCGCAACACCTTGACCGCGACTTCCTTGCCGGCGTGCGCACCTTCCTTCAGCACCGCAAAGTGCACCTGCGCGATCGAGGCCGACGCCACCGGCTCCCGATCGAACGAAGAAAACACTGCATCGATCGGGCGGCGCAGTCCGCGTTCAATCTCGCGCATTGCAACTTCGGATGCAAAAGGCGGCACGCGGTCCTGCAGTCGCGCAAGTTCGTCGGCCATATCGGGCGGCAACAAATCGCGCCGCGTCGACAGCACCTGTCCGAACTTGACGAAAATGGGACCGAGGTCCTCGAGGGCACGCCGCAGCCGAACGGCGCGAGGCTCGCGCGGTGCGCCAAAGGTCGTCCAATCGACCAGCCGCACCAGCGCACGATTTTTCAAACTCGTTACGACGATTTCATCAAGGCGGTAGCGCCAGACGACCGCCAGGATGCGAATGAGACGCAGGAGCCGCATGGGCGGCGATTGTAGGGTGTGCGACGGCTGACTACGGCTCGCGTTAAGCGCGCGTCAGCAGGTCAATTCGCTTTTCAATCCGCACGACTGCGTCGCGCAGCTGATTGACATCCTGGTTGAAACTGTCGAGATCATCGCGGCCGACCACCATCGGATTTTCGGTCACGACATAGTGAGCAGTGTTATCGAGCATGTTTTCGGCGATCTGCTTCCACTGCGTTGCGCTCGCCCGCATAAATCCCACCAGGCGTTGTGCGGCAGCATCGCCGATAAAGCGCGAAAGTTCCTCCTCCGGCTCGGGTCGCAGGTTCTGCAACACGAAGGCCAGCGCTTGCGCAAACTCGGCATCTCCACTGAGGCGCACGTCCTTCATCGCTGCTTGCGGGTCCAGCATTGCAAGCGGCAACGAAGAGAGCGCCACACCGATCGTGACAGCCGGCTCTGCCGTATGTCGCCACGTCGAACGTTCCGCCGTCGGTCACTTGCAACGTCAAACCAAAAGGTGCCGCATCGAAGCGGGCGCTGCGGCCCGCGAACGGTGCGAGCTTGTCGCGCGCCCACTGTTCTCGCGCCAACATGCGGTTAAGCAGCGCGATTGCGGCTGAGCTTGCTATCTGATCGATCATCGCCGGCGGAAGTGAAAGAGGGCGCCGCGGCGCCCTCCGACTTGCATCGACATGCGTTCAAGCCAGCTGCTGTATGCCGGCGAGAACCCAACCGCCGCCGCGCACTGGCTTAGCCAGATTCCACACTTCGGACACGCGTTCGATCTCTCCATCGACTTTCAGCGTGCCGTCGAACTTGACGCTGGCGATGTGCTCATCGGCGTTCGATTCGATGCCCAGCAAGTCCGCATCGAGAGTTACGACTTCGGTGCTTGACTTGCCACCGCGGGCCCGCAGCTCGTGCGTCAGCGCGATGAACATGTCGTTACTGGTGAACTCGGATAGTTCGGCGAGATCACCACTGTCCCACGCTTCCTGCAGCTTGACGTAGTTCGCTTTGGCTGCGTTCAAAAAGCTCGGGCTGTCGAAACCTGCAGGAATTCCCCATGGGGCGCTGCCCGCTGCGCCATTGCCCCGCGCAAACTGCTCCATCGCCGAGCCAGGACGCGCACCCGGCGACAACTGAACGGGCGCCGTGCGATCAGGCACCGGGGCACTCTCATAGCCGACGTGTTTGTACGTACCCGGCGAACCCGCACTCGAAGCAGAAGTCGGGCGGTCTGCGCCGCTGTAGGCGGGTTGCGGAGTCCCGCCGCGCATGCGACGCATTACAAAGCCCGCGATCATTAACAGGGCCATGCCAACCAGCAGCACTGTTAAGAACATCGTGAGCGCTTCACCGAATCCCAAGTACGACGCCAGCGCGGCGATGCCCAAGCCCGCCGCCAACCCCATTAAGGCACCGCGCCACGGACTGCGCGGCGCTACGGCAGGCGCACCAGGACGGGGTGCGGCAGTGGCCGCCGGTGCTTGTTGCTGATTGCCCGCCTGCGGCGTTTGCTGTTGCGGCGGTGTCGCCTGCCGTTGCTGAACAGGCGTCGACTGCCGGCCGAGGTTCTTGCCTCCACCAAAGCGGCGCTGCGCGTCCGCATCAAAGGCAAAAGTCGCGGCGACGAGACCGACCATCAATGCGGCCAGAGTCTTGGTTGCAAGCAAATGTGTCATGTGACCTCCACTACTAATACTTCGTGCCGACATGCAGTGCGCATACACCGGCGGTGAGATTGAACCATTGGACGCTATCGAACCCTGCATGTTCCATCATTTTGGCCAATTCGTCTTGCGGCGGATGCACGCGCACTGATTCGGCCAGATAGCGATAACTTTCGGCATCCTTAGCAATCTTTTTGCCCAGCCAGGGCAGTACGTTGAGCGAATACGCGTCGTATATGGGGGCGATTGGCTGCCACACACGCGAAAATTCGAGCACCAGCAGTCGACCGCCCGGCTTGAGCACTCGCTGCATCTCGGCCAAGGCAGCGTCCTTGTGCGTCATGTTGCGCAGCCCGAATGCGACCGATAGGAGATCGAAGTATCCCGAGGCAAACGGCAGGCGCTCGGCGTCGCACTGCGCCAGAGGAAGCATCTGGCCGCGATCGAGCAGACGGTCGCGACCTTCTGCCAACATCGACGCGTTAATGTCGGTCAACCACACTTCGCCCGTTGCACCGGCGTGTTCGGCAAACGCACTTGCGAGGTCGCCGGTTCCACCCGCGATATCTAGCACCTTCATTCCTGCGCGCACATTGGCCTGGCGCACCGCAAACGCTTTCCATAGCCGGTGCAATCCGGCCGACATCACGTCGTTCATCAGGTCGTACTTCGACGCGACCGAATCGAACACGCCCGCAACGCGCCGCGACTTTTCCGATTCGTCCACCTCGCTGAAGCCGAAGTGTGTCGTTGATGGCTTATCCATGATGCCCACAACCCGACGCGCCCGGCGGAGCAGCATTTGCCGCGGGCACCGAGTCGCGGCTGGCGCCTGCCGCTTTGAGTTGCTGCAGGTATTCATCCCATAGGCGGTCCTGATTGGCGCCCAGCTCGTACAAATATTCCCACGAATAAATTCCGCTCGAATGGCCGTCCGAAAAAAGCGGCTGCACTGCGTAGTGGCCGATCGGCTGCACTTCAGTGATCGTCACATTGCGCTTCCCCGTCTGCAACGTTCCCTGGCCTGGACCATGACCACGCACCTCGGCCGACGGCGAATGCACGCGCATGAATTCGAACGGCAGCCTGAAGCTTCGGCCATCATCGAACTCGATCTCGAAGACGCGAGATGCGGAGTGCAGCGTGATATTGATCGGCGCGGGTACGTGCGATGCCATGGACAGCGTGCGAGTGGCGCGCCCGGCGGGATTCGAACCCACGACCCCTGGCTTCGGAGGCCAGTACTCTATCCACTGAGCTACGGGCGCAGATAGGTGTGCAATGGTAGCGTGGCGAGCGCAGCGATGCTCGCCTGCGACCGACGCCGTTATACTTTCGCGCCTCGCACCGGAGCGTTCGATGTCGCAACACGACAATTCCCTGATCAAAACACCGCGTCAACTGATTATCGTTGTTGCACTGGCGTTCACCGTGCCGGTGATACTGATCATTCTGCTTGCGACGTATGTTGTCGCGCAGCACGACCAGCGGAAGCGCGGGCTCCGATGCGATGAGCGAAACAGCGATTGCTGAGCGCATGCGGCCGGTGGGGATGGTGGCGTTTGCGGATTCAAGTGCGTGCGAGGCCTTTGCAGACCGGAGAAGCGGTTTACACGGCAGCATGCAGCGCGTGTCACGCTGCTGGACTAGCGGGAGCACCGCGCACGGGCGACGCCGCCGCGTGGGCACCGCGCATCAAACAAGGATTTGATCTGCTGGTGAAACATGCAGTCGAAGGGTTCAAAGCGATGCCGCCAAAGGGCGGCAATCGAATCTGGACTCGATCGAGGTCGCGCGCGCCGTTGCGTTCATGGGCAATCAGTCGGGGGGCAAATTCAAGGAGCCTGCGGCACCGGCGGGAAGTGCGGCGCCAAGCGCAACGACTCCGCAACGCCTGCCGCCAGCATGGCAGCCGTGACCGCGCCGGCCACGTCGCCGGGCCCAGTTGCTAGCGCGAAGGGCGCAGCGGTCAGCGCGAAGGCCTGATGGTGCAAAAGTGTATGCGTCGGGCTGCAACGTGTGTCATGCCGCCGGCGTTGCCGGCGCACCGAAGTTCGGTGACAAGGCAGCCTGGGCACCACGGCTCGGGCAGGGCTCGACGCGCTAACGGCGTCAGTCATTAAAGGCAAGGGTGCGATGCCGCCGCGCGGGGCCGTCGCCAATGCCAGCGATGCCGAACTGCGCGCCGCCGTCGAACACATGGTGGCGGCAGCTAAGTAAAGCCGTCGCGTTCGAAGATCACGGACGGCTCTACAGCTCCAGCGGATCGACTTCGATATTCCATCGCAATGCTGTGCGCTTTTCGCGCAACGCAGCGAGCCAGCCGCCCAGTAGCGTGTGCAGTTGCGCGCGCTGGTCCGCTTCGATCAGCAATTGCGCGCGGGATACACCGGCCAATCGCTGCAACGACATCGGCACCGGATCAAACAGGCGCACGTGCGATGCGGCGACCGCGAACTGTTGCAGCGCTTGTTCACGTGCGGCGCGCAAGAAATCGAGCGCGCTCTGCATCGTCCGCGCCTCTGCGGTCATCAGCGCTTGATGCGTGGACGGCGGCATGCGCGCGGCTTGGCGCTCGGCGAGTTGCGCTTCTGCAAACTGCGAGTAGTCGTGCCGCGCGAGTGCGGCAAACAGCGGATGGGCGGGGAAACTGTGTCTGAACCAGCACGCGGCTTGGCAGTCCAGCTCGACCGGCCCGTCCGGAGACCTGCATCAATGTGGCAAACAAGCGCTCTGGTGCGCGAAAGTCGTGCGACGCCAGCTGCCCATCGGGATTGAGCACGACGACCAGCGAAACGCGCTGAAAATCGTGTCCTTTCGCGATCATCTGCGTGCCGACGAGCACATCGACCTCGCCCGCATGTACCGCATCGAGCGCCTTTTTGGCAGCGTGGCGCTTTCCGCGTCGAATCGCGATCGATACGCGCAATCTTCGCTGCCGGCAACAATGCACGCAACGTTTCCTCAATGCGCTGCGTGCCCTGACCCACGGCTTTCAAGTTCTGATTACCGCATGTCGGGCAAGCGCGCGGCACCGGGGCCGTGTATCCGCAATGATGACAGCGCAGCGAGCGATCAAGCTTGTGGAAAACCGCAAACGTCGAACAATGCGGGCATTTTGATAGCCAGCCGCACGATTCGCATGTCACCACTGGCGCGTAGCCACGACGATTCAGAAATACAAGCGATTGTTCGCCGCGATCGAACGTATCCGTCAGGGCCTGCGCAATCGGCGCCGACAATCCATTGCTGCGGCTTGTGCACGCGCGCATCGATCAGCTCGAGAGCGGGTCGCGCCTGCAGAGAGTCGCCCATGCCAACGCGCTCGGTCAATTGCAGCAACCGATAGCGGCCGGACCTGTGCCTGCGCCCAGCTCTCGATCGAAGGCGTGGCGGAGCCCAGCACGATCGGAATGTCGAGCAACTGCGCGCGTTTGACTGCGAGATCGCGCGCGGAATAGCGCACGCCTTCGCCGGCTTTGTACGACGGGTCATGCTCCTCATCGATCACGATGATCGAGAGGTTGCGGCATCGAACTGAACACGGCGAGCCGCGTGCCGACCACGATGCGCGCGCGCCCTTCGTGCGCCGCCAACCAGCCGCGGCGCGTTCGGTATCTGCGAGGTTGCTGTGCAATGCCACTACATACTCGTTCGGAAAGCGTGCGCGCAACAACGATTCAAGTTGCGGCGTCAGATTAATTTCCGGCACCAGCAGCAACGCCTGCGCAGTCGGATCCGCCGCGAGCCTGCGCGCAATTGCGCTTAGATAGACCTCGGTCTTGCCGCTGCCCGTGACGCCGAAGAGCAGATGCGGTGCGTACCCTTCACTGTTGATCACGGCATCGATCGCCGCGAACTGTTGCGCTGTGTGAACAAGATTCTGCGCACCGGATTCGGCCCACCGCGTTGACATTTGCGCGCGCAATCCCGCGAGCGATCGTGCGTACCGGGCACCAGGAACGCTGCGAAAAGCGCGCGGCAGCGCCGGAAGAGCGACTTCCCCCCACCCATGCTGGTAATAGTCGGCGGCAAAGCGCGTGAGTTGCAGCCAGTGTGGGTTTAGCGGCGTCGATCTCCGTAAGAGCGCGCGTGATCGGCTTGATCTTGCTCGAGGTCGATCGTTGGGCGGTCCAACCCAACGACGATGCCGACCCTGGAATTTCGGCCCAGCGGAACAACGCACCGGAGCCCCGTGGCGAATAAGCGCCGCAACTTCGGGAGGAAGCGAGTAGTCGAGTGCCTGACGCCCGGGAGGTCGACGATGACTTGCGCGAACGGAGATTCAATCTCCGCGTTGCTCATCAGAGCGAAGCGTGAAGAACGGCGATTAAGTAGTTGATTTAATAAAGACGCTGCAGACGTGAAGGGCCTGTGGACAAATTTGTGGAAAACCTTCGGTAGCGCACGGCGGACCTGGCCACTGACTCTGTAGTGCACAGCGCGTCGTCACCCAGCTGTAGTGAATGTTCGCTTAAAAATCAAATAGTTACTTACGCTATATCAGCGTTTCCACGCTAAACCACTTGGACAGCCGCGCCAATTCTCATAGGTCAGCGTTTTGTGCATAAGTCAAGCGTTGGCTGCATTTCTGGATAGTGGCGACCACAGTCTAGTGGAGTGAACGCTTACCTTCGCATTATTCGGCTATTGGCGCGGACGAAGTTTACCAAAATCTCGACGTTTTCCGGCAGGCGTGTATTGAGAGATGCCGTGACCCAAGTTGAACACGTGCCCGTGCCACGTGCCGTCCGCGCCCTTGTGGGGCGCCGAATGAATTCAGCACGGCAGCGGCGGCGGCTTCAATTTCCTTCGGACCTGCAAACAGCGCCATCGGGATCGAGGTTGCCCTGCAAGCGCGCAGCGATCGCCGATCCGCTTGCGCGCTTCGCCAAGATTGACCGTCCAATCAAGCCCGACTGCGTCGCATCCACAGTCGGCGATTTCTTCAAGCCACAGCCCGCCACCCTTGGTGAACACGATCGAGGGAATGCGCTCGCCGTCATGGTCGCGCTTGAGCTTGCCGACGACGCGGCGCATATAGGCAAGCGAAAAAGTTTGATACGCACCATCCGCCAGCACGCCGCCCCAAGTGTCAAAGATCATCACGGCTTGTGCGCCCGCTTCGATCTGCGCGTTCAGATAGGCAGCGACCGCGAGTGCGTTGACTTCAAGCAGACGATGCAGCAAGGTCCGGCCGCGAATACAGCATCGTCTTGATCAAGACGGAAATCGTCCGAGCCTCCGCCTTCGATCATGTAACACGCCAACGTGAACGGACTGCCTGAAAATCCGATCAGTGGGATGCGATTGCCGAGCGCTCGACGTACCTCGCGCACGGTGTCGGTCACGTAACGCAGCTCGATGTTCGGGATCCGGGCACGCCAGTCGAGTTCACGTCGGCTTCGGTGCGGATCGGCCGCTCGAACTTCGGGCCTTCGCCCTCGACGAAATAGAGTCCGAGCCCCATCGCGTCCGGCACGGTCAGAATGTCTGAAAACAAAATCGCAGCATCGAGTGCAAACCGATCGACTGGCTGCAGCGTTACCTCGGTCGCATACGCGGGAGACTTGGCCAGTCCGAGAAAGCTGCCGGCGCGCTTGCGCGTGGCGTTGTATTCGGCCATGTACCGGCCTGCCTGGCGCATCAACCAGATCGGCGTGTATTCGGTCGGCTCGCGTCAGCAGCGCGCGCAGCAACGTATCGTTTTGTGGTCTCACAAGTTATTGGAACACAAGAAGACGCAAAAAAAAGAGCAGGCCAATGCCTGCTCTTGTGTACAGCTTGCAGAATCGCGTTACGGCTTTCGTGCTGTGTCTTGTTGATTTTCCTGTGTCCTTGTCGGCAGCGCGCTTTCTTTTTGCGGCCTTCGCGTCCTTCGCGGCTTTCTTTTCTTCCGCCGTCATTTCCTTCGTGCTCTTCGTGGTCTTGGCGGCCGGTGCGGCGCTGGTGGCTGCTGTCGGCGCTGCATCTTTTTTCGCAGGCGCCGCATCTTTCGCTGGCGCAGCAGCTGGCGGGGTCGGGCTGTAAGGCTTGGTATCTGCGGCTTTTGGCTTGTCTTGCGCGAACGCGACTGTCGCGAACGCCGAAGCGATCAATGCAGCAACTAGTTTTTTCATGTTGTGTCCCCGAAACGGTGGGTTAATGGAATTGACTCGATTGAGACAACGCCGTGAGTCGTTAGCCGAACCGAGAAGGGCCGATCCAATGACTCTGGACTGCCAACGCGCAGCCGGGGCGCAGGTTGACACATTCGAGCCGGCAGTGGCTGTTCCAGGCGGTAAAACAGCCCGATTTGGGCCCGTTCAAGGCGCCCGATGATGCTTTTTCGCTACTCCTGCGGAAGCGCAAGAGTCCGTAATTGAAATCTGCCGTCCTTTCGGAACAACCAGGTTTCCGAAAAGACTAGGGGTCCCCGAGCGACAAGTTTCGCCGGCGGCGCCGGTAGCGGCGAGGCTGCCTTGAGCGAGGTTAGCGCGACGTCATCGAGCGATGCGATGCCCGGGGAGCGCAGAATCTTGGAGCGCGTCACCTTGCCTTCGCGGTCGACGGTAGCTTCAACCACGATCACCGCCCGCAGTAGATGCTCGGGCCGGCCGTCGAACAGATGAGCGCGATTAGCCGCATACACCTTTTCGGCCGCTACGCGTTTCCAGTCATCGAGCGCGGGATCGCGTGCTGCGAGTCGCAATGGCGATGGCGAGGGAGCGTGCAGGAGGTGCAGCTTCAAAAGGTTGGACCGAAGGCGTGACGATCGGTGCCGGCGGCGGGCCGCTTACCTTAGGAGGAGTGGGTGCCGGTGAGCTGCACGCAGCGAGGGCCAGCGTCGCCATCAGCACGCAACGCGATAGGCAGGATTCAAACGCTCGTGTCATGGAACCCTCGCATCAAGTCCAAGCAACCATGTGCGGCCGGGAGCTGACTCGAAATAGCGCCCGTTCGCTTCATTGACGATCACTGACCCGATGTATCGCGCATTCAGAACGTTGTCGATCCTTAGAAAAGCGCGCAATTTCGCCGGCCCAGCCACGAACGTGCGGGCTAAAGCCAGGTTGACGGTTCCATAGCCGGACGCATGGTCGGTATTGCGGTCATCCACACTGATCTTCGACTGTGCGCGCCAATCAAGCGTGATATCGGTCTCGCGAACACGGTAGACCGCCTCGATGAACGAGGTGTAGGCAGGAATGCCGGGAAGCCGATTACCGGCAGGTACCAAGACTGTCGGCTGGGTGCATGGGGCCGCTGTACAGGTGAAAAATGGTTCTGCAAATTCGGCGCGTATCGCGGCCACCGATGCATAGAGTGACAACGCGCTGTGCGGCTCCCATCCGACGCTCGCCTCGACGCCGCGCCGGCGCGTGGCTGCCGCATTGGCAAAGGTGGAGCGCCCTCCTGCGTTCGTACGAACGACGATATCGTTTTCAGTGTCGACGAAAAAGGCGGCGATCGTTCCGCGGAGCGTCTTCGATGCCGCGAGCCTTGGCGCCGATTTCGTAGTTGTTGCTGCGCGCCGGTTCGAGTGCGGTGTTAAACCCCGCGCTACCGTCGGGTCGGTACGCGAGCTCGTTCAACGTCGGCGTCTCGAATCCGCGGCCGTACGACGCGTATACGCTGCTCGACTGCGAAGGGCGATACACAATGCCCACGGTAGGATTGATCGAGTCGTAGCGCGCGCTTCCCGAGTCATCGCCGTTGGCCAGGAATCGATCGTCGCCGCGAAATTCCACCTGAGATGCACGCACGCCCGCGTGCAGCTTCCATCCTGGCCCGATACCGGACTCGACCTGCGCATAGATATCGCGCGATTCGACGATATTGCTTTCGTCGCGTCGCAGCCTGCCCAAAGTTCCGAGCGTTAACGCAGGTTGCAACGTGAAGTTTTCATAGCCACGGCGATCTTCGTCTAGCCGTTCGACGTTTGCGCCGAGCGTCAGCGTCAGTGCGTCAAGCGCGAGTTGCACCCGTGCATCGACACCTCCGTAGGTTCGATCGAAATCGATGACACCACCCGGATGGTTGGGGGGCGCTTGCACAGCGACGGGAATCGCCTGAAATTGAGTGACGCTGCGGCGGCCTCCCCATGCGGCCGCTTGATAACTCCAGTTCGTGAGCAATGTCCCCTGCGAGCTGCGCGCCGAGCTGTTGTTGCTCGGTCGATTTGCGCGTTCTGAATTGCAGCGCTTGCGGAGACGCCTGGCGAGGATCCTCTTGCCATTGCGCGCGCGTAAGCCCGAGCGGATCTTCGGCCTCAGGAATATCGAGCGCGTTCAGTGTTATCCGCAGGCGCCCGAGCGGAGTATCAAGCGCGGCCGCGCGCAGGTTGACGACGTCGCGCGTCGCGCTGCTGTAGTCGCGATAGCCATCGGTCGAAAAACGGCTGGCGTCAAGCGCATACGCGTACGGTGCGTGCCGCCGCTGATATTGATGCCGCCGCGCCACGTGTCGTACGAACCTGCCGCGCCGGAAACTTCAAACTCAGTTGGGCCTGGCTCGAGGCGAGTCGTCATCGCTATCACGCCGCCCGACGAGTTGCCGTACAACGCAGAAAACGGACCTCGAAGCACCTCGATTCGATCGACAGCATTCAATGCGAAGTGCGACACCTGTCCTTGCCCGTCGGGCATCGTTGCGGGTATGCCGTCGGCGTAAAGGCGAACACCGCGCACGCCGAACGTCGAGCGCGCACCGAAGCCGCGCACCGAGATCTGCAGAGTCCTGCGCGTAATTCTGCCGGTTAAGAACGACCAGTCCTGGCACCCGCACCAGCGATTCGGACAGATTCACCCTGAGGTTGGTATCGCGTACTTCGTCGCGATCGACGACGTCGGTGGACGCTGGCACATCGAGCTGCGAACGCTCGGTGCGCGTGGCCGTTACGACAACGCGTTCCAGCGTTTGAGCGCTTTCCTGCGCATAGGAGGACGCAATGGGCAGCAGCAGGATTAGCGACAGGCAGCGCATGACGACGTGGCTTCGCTCCATGGTAGTGGAAGCCATCAAAGCAAAAAGGGCAGCCGACGGCCGCCCTTTTACGCGACGATTACCGCGTCTCAGCTATTTGCCGCGCAGCTTGCGTATCGCCGCCAACTGCGCCGCAAGTGCAGACATTTCTGCTTCGACCTTCGCGATTTCGAGCTCGCTGCCGGCGCTCTTGCGTGCTTCCTCTGCCTTGGCGAGAGCGTCGCGCGCTTTGGCTTCGTCGAGGTCATGGCCGCGAATCGCCGTGTCGGCGAGGACGGTGACAACGTTCGGCTGTACCTCGAGAATGCCGCCAGCGACAAACACCTGCTCTTCTTCCGCTTTCCCCGGCATTTTGATGCGAACGACGCCGGGGCGGATGCGAGTGATCAGCGGCGTGTGGCGCGGATAGATGCCGAGCTCGCCGGCTTCGCCGGGCAGAGCAACGAACTCGGCCTCGCCCGCGAAGATACTTTCCTCAGCGCTGACCACATCGACGTGAATCGTCGTTGCCATTACTGCACTTTCTTCTCGAACGCTTCGTCGATCGTGCCGACCATGTAGAACGCCTGCTCGGGCAGCGCATCGCATTCGCCGTCTACGATCATCTTGAAGCCGCGAATCGTTTCTTTCAGCGTGACGTACTTGCCCGGCGAACCGGTGAACACCTCGGCCACCTTGAACGGCTGCGACAGAAAGCGCTGGATCTTGCGCGCGCGCGAAACCGCGAGCTTGTCTTCAGGTGACAACTCGTCCATGCCAAGGATCGCGATGATGTCGCGCAACTCGCGATAGCGCTGCAGCGTGGATTGCACGCGGCGTGTGGTGTCATAGTGTTCCTCACCCACCACATTGGGATCGATCTGGCGCGAAGTCGAATCGAGCGGATCGACCGCAGGATAGATGCCGAGCGAGGCGATATCGCGCGATAAAACGACGGTGGCGTCCAAATGGCCGAACGTCGTTGCCGGCGACGGATCGGTCAGGTCATCGGCCGGCACATAGACGGCCTGAATCGAAGTGATCGATCCAACCTTGGTCGACGTAATGCGCTCCTGCAGCTTGCCCATCTCTTCGGCCAGCGTCGGCTGATAGCCGACCGCCGACGGCATGCGGCCGAGCAACGCCGACACTTCGGTGCCCGCTAGCGTGTAACGGTAGATGTTGTCGACGAAGAACAGGATGTCTCGGCCTTCATCACGAAAGCGCTCGGCCATCGTCAGCCCGGTCAAGCCGACTCGCAAACGATTACCCGGCGGCTCGTTCATCTGCCCGAACACCATCGCGACTTTCGATTTGCCCAGGTCTTCCTGCACGATGACTTTCGCGTCCGACATCTCGTGATAGAAGTCATTGCCTTCGCGCGTGCGCTCGCCGACGCCAGCGAATACAGACAGCCCCGAGTGTTCAGTCGCGATGTTGTTGATCAGCTCCAGCATCGTGACGGTCTTGCCGACACCGGCGCCGCCAAACAAACCGATCTTGCCGCCCTTGGCGAACGGGCACATCAAATCGATCACCTTGATGCCGGTTTCGAGCAGTTCGACCGACGGCGACAGCTCGTCGAACTTCGGTGCCTGTTGATGAATTCCGCGCCGCTCATCCGACTGAATCGGGCCGCGCTCGTCGATCGGGCGACCGAGCACATCCATCACGCGCCCGAGTACGCCGGGGCCGACCGGCACCATGATGTTGTTGCCGGTGTCGGTGACCGACATGCCGCGCCGCAGCCCGTCCGACGAGCCCATCGCAATCGTGCGCACGACGCCGTCACCCAACTGCTGTTGGACCTCGAACGTCAGACCCTGCTCGACAAGCTTGTTGGTCTTGTCTTCATCGAGCGTCAGCGCGTTGTAGACATTCGGCATCTGATCGCGCGGGAATTCGATATCCACGACAGCGCCGATGCATTGAACGATGGTTCCTTTGCTCATAAAATTCCTGTCGCCGGTCGCGAAGCGATCCGGCTTCCCTAGTAGTTAACTAACGGCGGCTGCGCCGCCTACGATTTCCGAAATTTCTTTCGTAATACCTGCCTGCCGCGTCTTGTTGTAGACGAGCTGCAACTCTTCGATCAACTTCTTCGCGTTATCCGACGCCGCCTTCATCGCGACCATGCGCGCGCTTTGCTCGGACGCCATGTTTTCAGCGACCGACTGGTAGACCAGCGCCTCGAGATAGCGCACCATCAGCGTATCGATCACCGCGCGTGGGTCGGGCTCGTAGATGTAGTCCCACGAGTACGCGCGCTTTTCTTCTTCGGTCTGCGCCAGACGATCAGCCGTCAGCGGCAGCAACTGTTCGATCACAGGCTCCTGCTTCATCGTGTTGACGAAGCGCGTGTACGCCAGATACACCGCGTCGAGCTTGCCTTCGGCGTACTGATCGAGCAGCACCTTGACCGGGCCGATCAGATTTTCGATATGCGGCCGGTCTCCCATCTGAACGTAGTGAGAAACAATGTTCGCATTGAGCCGCTGCAGAAAACCGAAACCCTTGTTGCCGATCGCCGTAGCGAGTACCTTCACGTCCTGGCCGGAAAGTTCTTTGACCTTCGCCAGCAGCGCACGTTGAATGTTCGTATTCAAGCCGCCGCACAGACCCTTGTCGGTCGTGATCAGGATCACGCCTGCAGACTTCTTGCCCTCGCGCTTCAGAACAAATGGATGCTTATACTCCGGATTTGCCAGCGACAGATGCGCGACGATGTTGCGAATCTTGTCGCCGTACGGACGGATCTGGCGCATGCGCTCCTGCGCCTTGCGCATCTTTGACGCGGCGACCATTTCCATCGCCTTGGTGATCTTGCGCGTGTTTTGCACGCTCTTGATCTTGCCGCGGATTTCTTTGGTACTCGGCATAGAACTAGGTCGACTTTTTGAACTCGGCGATCGCCTTCGTGAGCTCGGCTTCGTCGTCCTTCGACAAATCCTTGGTCGACTCGATGCGATCGACCAGCGCAGCATGTTTGGTCTTGACGAAATCGCGCAGCGCCTTTTCGGCGGCGAGGCAGTCCTTGACTTCGATGTCGTCGAACGCTCCGTTGTTCACCGCGAACAACGTAATCGCCATTTCCCACACCTGCAGCGGTTGATACTGCGGCTGCTTCATCAGCTCGGTCACTCTGCGGCCGCGTTCAAGCTGTTTACGGGTCGCGTCGTCAAGGTCGGATGCGAATTGCGCAAAAGCAGCGAGCTCCCGATACTGCGCCAGCGCCAGGCGAATGCCGCCGCCGAGCTTCTTGATGACCTTGGTCTGTGCGTTGCCACCGACGCGCGACACCGAAATGCCGGCGTTGATCGCAGGACGAATACCTGCGTTGAACAGATCGGTTTCGAGAAAGATCTGGCCGTCGGTAATCGAGATCACGTTGGTTGGTACGAACGCAGTGACGTCGCCGGCCTGCGTTTCAATGATCGGTAGCGCAGTCAGCGAGCCGGTCTTGCCTTTGACCTCGCCCTTGGTGAACTTCTCGACGTAATCCGCATTCACGCGCGCCGCGCGTTCCAGCAATCGCGAGTGCAGATAGAACACGTCGCCCGGATACGCCTCGCGGCCCGGCGGGCGGCGCAGCAGCAACGACACCTGCCGATACGCCCACGCCTGCTTGGTCAGATCGTCATAGATGATCAGCGCGTCCTGTCCGCGATCGCGGAAGTACTCGCCCATCGTGCAACCCGAGTACGGAGCGATGTATTGCATCGCCGCCGAGTCCGACGCCGACGCCGCGACGATGATCGTGTAGTCCATCGCGCCGTACTGTTCGAGCTTGCGAACCACTGTCGCAATCGTCGACGCCTTCTGCCCGATCGCGACGTACACGCAGATCAGGTCCTTGCCCTTCTGATTGATGATGGTGTCGACCGCAACCGCGGTCTTGCCGGTCTGGCGGTCGCCGATGATCAGTTCGCGCTGGCCGCGGCCAACCGGCACCATCGCATCGATCGCCTTCAATCCGGTCTGCACCGGCTGCGATCACCGACTGACGCGCGATCACGCCGGGCGCGACTTTTTCGATGACGTCGGTCATCTTCGCGTTGATCGGGCCCTTGCCGTCGATCGGCAGTCCGAGCGAGTTGACGACCCGGCCGAGCAATTCGGGACCGACCGGCACTTCGAGAATGCGGCCGGTTGCCTTGACCGGATCGCCTTCGCGAATGTGTTCATAGTTACCCAACACCACCGCGCCAACCGAATCGCGCTCGAGGTTCAGCGCCAGGCCGAACGTATCGCCGGGAAACTCCAGCATCTCGCCCTGGCTCACGTCGGCCAGGCCGTGAATGCGGCAGATGCCGTCGGTCACCGTCACGACCGTGCCCTGCGTGCGGAAGTCCGCCGTCAGCGTGAGTTTCTGAATCTGGTTGCGGATCAGCTCGCTGATCTCGGAGGGTTTTAGCTGTTGCATTGAATTTCCTGTGTGTGTGACTTATTCAGTGCGCAATGCCGACGCCATGCTGGCAAGCCGGCCGCGCACCGTGCCGTCGATCACTTCATCGCCGACGGTGATCAGCGCGCCGCCGATCAGACGCACGATCGACCGTGACCTGCGGGCGCACCTTGCGCTTGAAACGCCGCTCGAGATCGCCGACCAGTTGCGCCAGCGCTGCGTCGTCAACTGGAAATGCACTTTCGATCTGCGCTTCGATCACGCCTTCGCGCTCGTCTTTGAGCGACTCGAACAGCGTTGCAATTTCGGGCAGCACCGCCAGTCGATCATTTTCGATCAGCACGCGCACAAAGTTCTGCGCTTCCGCGTTCAATGCATCGCCGGTCCCCGCTGCGACGAGCCCGTACAGTTCCTTCGGCCCGACCTTCGGATCGCCAATCGCGTTATGCATGTCGGGATCGGAGACAATCATCGCCAGCCGCTGCAGCGCTTGCGACCACTCCTGCAGCTTGCCGCCGGCGTCAGCCGAAGCAAAAACGGCTTCCGCATAAGGACGCGCGATCGTCAGGTTCTCGGCCATGCGTGCGCTCGCCTAGCGCAACTGCTCGCGCAATTGTTTCAACAACGGCGAGTGCGCCTGCGCGTCGACTTCCTTCTGCAGAATCTTTTCGGCGCCCGCCACTGCCAGCAGGGCAACCTGTTCGCGCAATTGATCCTTCGCACTCGCCATCTGCTGTTCGATTTCCGCCTGCGCCGCAGCCTTCTCGCGCGCACCTTCTGTGCGAGCCGCGCTCTTGGCCTCCTCGATCATCTGCGCGGCGCGCTGCTCGGCTTGCAAAATGATCTGCGATGAGCGCTGACGTGCCTCACCTACCGACACATCGGCCTGCTTCGAAGCGTTCTCGAGCGTGACACGCGCCTGTTCGGCATCGGCAAGGCCGGCGATGATCTTCTTCTGCCGCTCGTCCATCGCGCGCGTGATAAACGGCCAGATGAACCGATTGCAAAACCAGATAAACAGCGCGAACGTGATCGCTTGCGCGATCAAGGTCAGGTTGAAGTTCATCGTTCGCGAACTAGTTGAGCACCGTCAGCAACGGGTTGGCGAAGGCAAAGAACATCGCCAAGCCGACGCCGATAATGAACGACGCGTCGATCAGGCCGAGCAGCAGAAACACCTTGGCCTGAAGCTGCGGCATCAATTCCGGCTGGCGCGCGGCACCTTCCAGAAAGCGGCTGCACATGATGCCGACGCCGACGCAGGCGCCCAAGGCACCGAGCCCGATCATCAATCCGATGCCGATGCTGGTGTACGCCTGAACCATCGCCAGCAATTGAAGCTTTTCCATAGTGTTTGCCCTTTGTCCGCTTTGTTGAAAGTCTTAGTGATGTTCGTGCGCGATCGCGATGTAGACCACGGTCAGCATCATGAAGATGTAGGCCTGCAATCCGACGATCAGGATGTGAAAGATCGACCATCCGAGCGCGAGCACGATGCTCGCCACCGTGCCGACCAGCCCCGCCGCGGCCATTGTCCACAGCAGCAGGAAAATGATTTCACCCGCGTACATGTTGCCGAACAACCGCAGCGAATGCGATAGCGGCCGGGAGATCAACTCGACCAGATTGAACAGCAGGTTCGGAATCCACAGCAGAGGGTTCTTTCCGAACGGCGTGCAGAACAGCTCGTACATCCAGCCGCCAAACCCTTTGACTGCGATCGAGTAGTAAATCATCAGCAGCCACACCGACAGGGCTAGACGCAAAGGTCGTGTTGACGTCAGCGGTGGGCACATTGCGGAAGTGTTCCTGCCCCAGCACGTACTTATGAAAAAAGTGCATCAGATCGACCGGCAGGAAGTCCATCGCATTCATCAACAACACCCACAGGAACACAGTAAGTGCCGTCGCAGCAACGAAGCGATGCGAATCGCCGTGATAGATGCCCTTGACCTGATCGTCGATGAAGTCGATCAGCCACTCGACGAACACCTGGCGCTTCCCAGGGACACCGGCGGTGGCCCCGCTGACGACCCAGCGCAGGAAGCCCAGCGCGACCACTCCGAGCAGCACCGACACGGCAATCGTGTCCCAATGCACCGCCCAGAACCCTTCGCCCGACGCATTGAACGTCAGGTGATTGGCAATATAGGAAGTCGGTGTCAGCTGATCTTCGGTAGCCACAGCGCTAGGTTTCTCTGACGAAAAGGGCCATCGAGAACAAGACCGTCGTAATCGCAAACGTCGCGATGAAGCCGAAGGCCACCACACTCTTGTACAAAATGAAAACCGCCGCCAATCCGGCGACGATCAGGAAAACTTTCAAGCCTTCTGCAATCAATGCACTGGTCACCGCAGTCGCCGGATCGCGCGCCGGCTTGCGCAACGCAACCACGCTGCCGCCAGTCCCGCTGTGATACTGATTGCGCCACCCAGCGCCGCAGAGATTGCGCCGTGCGCGCCGGCAATCCAACCAAGCACGACGATGGCCAACGCGGTGGCGAGAAGTTGCCACCTGAGCACCGTTCGAATCGGCTGGCTCAGCGCGAAAGACATGGATTGCCTAGACGGGAATTAGAGCAAGTCGCAAATAAAAAAAGCTGCGCATTGTACTGCGGCGCAATATGCCGGGTCAAAGTGCGCTGAGCAAGCTGCTCAGCGCCGGAGTCGCGCAACGATCCCTTCGAGCTGATCCAGACTTGCGAACTTAATCGTCAGTTCGCCTTTGCCACGCGCATCGGCGTGCAGACGCACGTCTGCACCCAGCGTGTCGGCCAGTTCGTCCTCTAGGCGGACGATGTCCCGCGCGCGTGCCGGCGTCTTTTTCGATGTCTTGCGAGTTTTTGCGGCGGCCCCGCGCGCGACAAGTGCCTCAGTGGCGCGGACCGAAAGCTGTTCGGCCGCAATGCGGTTGCCGAGTTGAATCTGCTGCGCGGCGCTTAACGCCAACAGTGCTCTTGCGTGGCCCATATCCAGCTTTCCATCCAACACCATCTGCTGCACCGGCGCCGCGAGGTTGGTTAGACGCAGCAAATTGGAGGTGGCGCTGCGCGAGCGCCCGATGGCCCGCGCCGCCTGCTCATGCGTAAAGTCAAATTCGCGGATCAGCCGCTGTACACCATGCGCTTCCTCGAGCGGATTCAGGTCTTCGCGCTGAATATTTTCAATCAGTGCCATCGCAAGCGCCGCGTTATCAGGCACTTGCTTGATGATGACCGGCACCTCGAGCAGCCCGGCGATCGAAGCCGCGCGCACGCGCCGCTCACCGGCAATGATTTCGTAGCCGTCGCCGACAGCGCGCACAAGTACCGGCTGCATCACGCCTTGCGCCTTGATCGATTCGGCCAACTCGCGCAGGGCTTCGGAGTTCATCCTCGTGCGCGGCTGGTATTTGCCGGGCCGCAGCTGATCCAGCGGCAAAAAGCCGGTCGATGCCGCAGTGGGCGTGTTGTCACCGCCGAGCAGAGCGTCGAGGCCGCGGCCGAGTCCCTTATTGCGCTTCATGTTGGTTCATAGGTTGTCCCCGCTGCCCGATGGAGCGCGATACCAATACGCGTAGCAATCTTCGAATCCAAACTTCGAATAGGCCCGACGCGCTGCAGCGTTGTCGGCTTCGACCTGCAAATAGGCCGTATCGGCACCCGCGGCACACGCGTCATTCAACAGCTTCGCGACGATCGAGCTAGCGATGCCACGTCCACGATGCTCTGCCGCAGTAACCATGCCGAAAATCCCAGCGAGCTTGCCCTCTATTGCGACGCTTCCGCACGCGATCGGCGTGTCACCATCGCATTGAACGACAAACGCACTTCGGTCCGAAGCTCTTATGTATCGGTCGCGCTCTGCGTCTGCCTTGCCAGCGCTGATCCCATGCAGCGTGCAAAACGCTGATGCAAACTGCTCAGCGTTCACAGAGTGCGCCGCCGACGGCGGCGCGCTCGCGTGAATCTGCGAAAGCGCAACGGACATCACGCGGGTGTCTTGATGTGCACCGAAACCAGCCGCAGCTAACTCCGTATCGAGGCGGTATGGTTGTGAAAACGGCGTGATACGAAACAAGCAAGGCAGACGGTGGTGCCGGTAAAAAGCAAGACAGTGCGAGAGTTTCTCCGCGATTGGCAAAACACCGGCCCCCACGCTGTTGATCGAACGGGCGCGTTTCGCTTTTCCCGGCGAATATCTCAGTAGCCAGCCATCAAAGAAACTCTGCTGCGCAGGCTGCGAAACAGATAGTGAAGCATCTTCGATACGTGCCGCGAGCGTGTACCGCGTCTGCTGTCCCTGGGTTCGCAGCGCGGCAGGGATTGAGGCCAGGTCTAGCATCTGCAGAGCTCCGTCCATCAAGCCGCGCGTTCCATCGCGTGCACGCGACGGATCATTTCCGCACCGAATGAGACGTACGCTTGTGCGCCCTTGGATGAACGATCATAGACAACCCCCGGCAGGCCGTAACTCGGCGCTTCTGCCAACCGCACGTTGCGCGGAATGATCGTGTCAAACACTTTATCTCCGAACTTCGCCACCAGTTGTTCGGAAACCTGCTGCTGCAGCGTCATGCGCGCGTCGAACATCACGCGCAGCAAGCCGATGATGCGCAGATCGGGATTCAGATTCGAAGCGACGCGCTGAATGGTGTTGACCAGATCGGCCAGCCCTTCGAGCGCGAAGTACTCGCACTGCATCGGGATGATGACGCCGTGCGCCGCGCACAATCCGTTGAGCGTCAGCAGCGACAGTGAAGGCGGGCAATCGATCAGGATGAATTCGTACTGATCGTTCACGGACTCCAGTGCCGCTTTGAGGCGTGTCTCGCGATGATCCAAATCGACAAGATCGATTTCGGCTCCCGCCAGTTCACGGTTTGCACCCAGGACGTCGTAGCCACCGTGCTCCGCATGGTGCCGAGCGGTTCGCACGTCCGACATTCCCAGCAGCACCTGATACACGGTAGCCGGCAGGCTGCGCTTGTCGATGCCGCTGCCCATCGTGCCATTTCCCTGAGGATCGAGGTCAACCAGCAATACACGCTGCCCATGCGCCGCAATTCCGGCCGCAAGGTTGACCGCGGTTGTCGTTTTCCCGACGCCGCCCTTTTGATTTGCGATGCAGAAGATGCGCGCCATTTATCGAGCGACCTGCATCAGTATCAGATGTCGCTCCGCGTTCAGATGAGGCACCTGCAGTCGAACTGTTCGCGCGCGGATGTCTGGCTGCGAACGCGCTAGCTCGTTGAGTTCGTCGTTCGGCAGCGCGCCCTTCATCGCAAACCACCAGCCGTCGGCAGCAAGCAAGTGCCGCGTCAAGCCAACGAATTCTGCAAGCGAGGCGAAAGCGCGGGCCACAATGAGTTCAAATGGCGACGCCGTTTTAAGTTCCTCGACTCGAGAGTGAACGCAATCGACGTTGCCCAACCCCAGCTCGATCTTTACCTGCGTCAAAAACGCAATCTTCTTTTGAACCTTATCGACGAGCGTCACCCGTAGACTCGGCGCCGCGATCGCGAGGGCCAACCCAGGCAGCCCACCACCCGCGCCGACGTCGAGTATGCGGCTGACCCCGGGACCCAAGACACGTTGTACTTCGGGCACGATCGCCAACGAATCGAGCAGATGATGGCTCAACACGTCGACGGATGTCTCAATCGTCGTCAGGTTATGCACCGCGTTCCAGCGCAACAGCAGCGCGGCATAGCGAGCAAGGCCATCCGACTGCGAATGACTAAGATGAAGCCCGAGTTGCGCAGCCCCCTGCGATATCGCGTCAGCGGTGACCGACTCTGCAGAGTGCCGGTGCGAAAGATGCTGCGGCAATGTGGGCTGCAATTAGGCAGCAAGCCGCCGCTCGCCACCGCCGCCTGCGTGCCGCTTCAGATGCACTAACAGCAACGAGATGGCAGCGGGCGTTACTCCCGAGATTCGTGAAGCTTGACCGACGGTCTCCGGCCGCTGCTCTCGCAGCTTTTGGCAGACTTCAAACGAGAGTCCACGCACATCGTCATAGTTAAACGACTCCGGAATGCGCGTCGTTTCCTGCGACCCAAGACGCGCGACCTCATTCTGCTGCCGGGCGATGTAGCCCGCGTACTTGATCGATATCTCCACCTGTTCGGCAACGGCAGCGTCAGTCATCGGCGAGCCGCCAATGTTGGAGCCATCCGCACGTTGCAGCGTGGTCAACGCAGCATAGGTTGTGTCGGGGCGTTTCAACAGATCGGCCAATGCATATTCGCGCTCAATTGGCTGCCCGAAGACCCGCATCATCTCGTGATTAGACAGTAAGTGAGGATTCACCCACGTAGTTTTTAGCCGCTCGATTTCGTTCGTTACGGCGTCGCGCTTTTTGCAGAAGCTCTGCCACCGAAAGTCGTCGACACAGCCGAGCTTCCGCCCAATCTCTGTCAGGCGAACGTCGGCGTTGTCTTCTCGCAGCGACAGCCGATACTCGGCACGGCTGGTAAACATCCGGTACGGCTCAGCAACGCCACCGGTAATCAAGTCATCGACCAGCACTCCCAGATAGCCCTCGTTCCGTGCCGGGCACCAGGCGTCACGGCCGCTTGAACACAACGCCGCGTTGATGCCCGCGAGCAGGCCTTGCGCCGCTGCTTCTTCGTAACCGGTCGTGCCATTGATCTGGCCGGCAAAGAACAATCCGCCGATTGCCTTCGTCTCGAGCGAGCTCTTCAGTGCTCTGGGATCGAAATAGTCGTACTCGATGGCGTAGCCGGGGCGAACGATGTGGGCGTGGCTTAGGCCCGCAATCGATCGCACTACCTGTAACTGAACATCGAACGGCAATGAGGTCGAGATGCCGTTCGGATAGACCTCGTGCGTATCCAGCCCTTCCGGCTCCAGAAATATCTGATGGCTCGCCTTGCCGGCGAACCGGTGAATCTTGTCTTCGATCGACGGGCAGTAGCGCGGGCCGACACCCTCTATCACGCCCGAATACATCGGTGAGCGGTCCAGATTCGCGCGAATGACATCGTGCGTCTGCTGATTGGTGTGGGTGATCCAGCACGACACTTGGCGCGGGTGCTGTTCCGATGATCCGAGAAACGAAAACACCGGCACCGGATCAGTCTCGCCAAGCTGCTCCTCGCACGCCGCAAAATCGATAGTGCGGCCATCGATTCGCGGCGGCGTCCCCGTTTTCAGTCGACCTTGCGGAAGCTGCAACTCCTTCAAGCGCGCGGCAAGTGATACGGACGCCGGATCCCCGGCGCGCCCAGCGGCGTAATTGTTCAGCCCAATATGGATCAGGCCATTCAAAAATGTTCCGGCAGTCAGCACGACAGACGTGCCGTGAAAACAGATGCCCGATTGCGTCACCGCACCGCGAACTCGGCCGCTATCCAGCAGAAGATCATCAACGGGCTGCTGGAACAGCCAGAGGTTCGGCTGGTTCTCAAGCCGCCTCCGAATCGCCCGCCGATACAGGACGCGGTCTGCTTGCGCGCGCGTAGCCCGCACCGCTGGGCCCTTCGACCGGTTCAGGATTCGAAACTGAATTCCCGCTTCATCGGCCGCCGCCGCCATGGCGCCGCCCAGTGCGTCGATTTCCTTTACCAGATGCCCCTTGCCAATGCCGCCGATAGAAGGATTGCAAGACATCTGACCCAGCGTTTCCAGGCTGTGAGTCAGTAGCAACGTCTTGCTGCCCATGCGCGCCGCGGCGAGCGCGGCCTCGGTTCCAGCATGGCCGCCGCCAACGACAATAACGTCAAAGTGATCGGGAAATTGCATCGAGACGCCCGTGAATCGGACCGCGGCGCATCTAAACGGGACTGCCTTCATGCGCGCCTGACGGCAGCGCGAAGTATACGCAGCGGGATAGCGGGCCGTGTTTTGTTCCACGTGAAACAGCGTCCACGCGTTCAGCGTACCCTGAGCCCGATAGCGGGCCCACCACGCGCTAACGAGAACGATCAAGTTCCACGTGAAACGTTGCTACTGGCTAAAACGGGGATCGAGCACAGTTCCACGCACGCGCAGGCTGACGGGGGCCTGAACACGCTGTGCGCCAAGTTCTACACGCACGCCACCCGCCAATGCCAAATCAGGCGCGACGGTGAAATCGCCACGCGCAGCCATCGCACCGGCGCGACCCCCCGTATCTTCGAAGCGCACACCGTTGGCCGACGCAGCCATTAATCCGTTGAACTCGGTGAAACGCGTCGTTCCTGCCGCCATCGCGCCCTGCGAGGCCGCAAGACCCAGATTGATGCCGTTCAATGTCGCCCAGCGCAGCTGAAACGGGCCCGCAACGATCGTACGAGCAATCGCATCGTCCAAGGTCGCCCCGTGGCCGGCCACCGTCAAACTCATCGTTGCGGTGCCTTGCACTGCGGTCGGTGGGCCCTCACCGCTCGGTGCCTGCCCCGCGGGACGAAGCGTTTGGAGAACAGACTCCACGTCTATATTTGTCGCCCCGGCGATGCCGGTGATAGCCCATTCAACGTCGGTAGCCGCATAGACAGTACCGCTGGTCATTCCGAAAAATCCAGCAAGCGTGAAGTCCGAGACTTCAACCACGTTGTCGAATATCCGGCCTGACGCCTGAATTTCGTTCCAGCGCACGCGCGGTCCGAACGGCGGCATCCATCGATCCGCGCTTAACCTGAATTCGATTGAATCGCGGCCATCCGGCATGCGTCCTGGCCTAAAAGACAGCTGCATGGTGCCGTCCACATTCAACGGTCGCAACACCAGCGGGCCAAACGTGCCATCAGGAGTGCGGCGCAACACGCCCTCGAATGCATCGGGGAACAGACGTGAGTCTCCGATGCGAACCGAAGCGAAGCGGATCGTCGAAATCTTGCTCGGGAGTTCGCGCGCGCCGCCCGGCAGCGTGCGGACGATGTAGGCGGCCTGCGCGGGTGTCACGGTCATCGGAGCAATCAGCGCTTCGCTCCACACCCAGTTACCACCGCGTACTGCGCTCCACAAGTCCTTCCAGTTGATCAGCAACGATATTTCGTCAGCCTTGAACTGGCCGCCGACATCGATACCGCGCACGATCAGTCGCGGAGTTGGCGAGAATCTAAAGTCGCTGTCCGCCACACGAACAGGGCGCTTGAATACCGCGGTAAGTCGTTCTGAGACCCGAGCGGCCGAAGTCTCCTCTTGCAGCGGTGCCAGCGTGGCATAGACGCCGGCTGCGATAACGGCGAGGACCGCCACCATCAGCAGGCGCTTCATCCATACGCGCAGAATCTCCCGCCGCCTGCCGTCTGAATACTCGGCGGCCTCTGCGCGATCACGCTCCTCTTGCAGATCCAGTCGATCGGGAACGTTGACGGTGGTAATGGCCCAGTGCGTGGACGCGCCGTTCAAGCCGTGAGACGTCGTCGGAACGATCTCACGCTGCTTGCGTCCTTTGTGTGAGCGCCTACTCTCAGGCTCTCGCGCTCCAGCCTTAGGTTTACGCGCTGGCTCCGGCGAACCGGCTGGCCGGCCCATAATCGTGGCCTCGCGGGCCAGCTGAGCTGCGGCGCGTTCGACGCTCGCGCGGACCATCTCCGCTGCCACCGCCTCGTCAGAATCGCCAAAGACGGTTACCGGATCGAGATCCGTCTGCTCCAAGAATTGCGCGACGGCTTCCGGCTCCAGCGGCGTCGTGTCTGGTGACACCGAACCATTGCCCTTGCCAGCTTCGTAGCTGATCGGTTCGACCAAGCTGGCATCCTGTAACTTCCGGAGCGCGCGCTCGATGCGCTCATCGTTCAGACTCGGCAACCGCGTCTTCAGGCCGGCGACGTTAAGACGGCCGTCGAGCAAAATCAAAATCAGCCGCTCGCTTTGCGTGAACTGATGTGACTTCTCATAGACCTCGCGCACGCCACGGTCTGTGCGTCGATACATCATCGAAACGTTTAACGCCATGCGTTTATCAGGGATGCGCGAGCGCCGTCGCGGGTCTATAGCCCGAATCGATCGATTGTATCGGCGAAGATCGTGTCCTTACAGACTCCGTTTGGCCGATAAGAGGTGATAACGCCCTGTTTGCAGGCGCATGCGCGTCACGCCGAAAAGCGCGACCCGTTTCTTACGGTGTAGCGGGCAAAGGCGCGTGGCGGCGCGACCACCAGGCTTGAAATTCGCCAACCAAACCACGTCGAAACGCCATAACGCAAATGACAAAGATCAAGCCGGTCACGATTGTCACGGCTTCGCCAAGTCCGTTGAACCACTCGATGCCGGTAGCGCGGCCAAGAAATGAGCCGATGTCGCCCACCTTGTTTTCGAGTGCAACAATGATTACTGCCCCCAGAATCGGGCCCAGCATGGTTCCCATTCCGCCAACCAGCACCATCAGAATCACCAGTCCCGATGTGCTCCAGTGGGCATCGGTCAGTGTCGCAAACCCAAGCACCAACGTCTTGCTCGCACCGGCCAATCCAGCCAGCGCGGCTGACAACACAAACGCGAGCAGCTTGAAGCGCGCCACGTCATAGCCCAGCGACGTCGCCCGCGGCTCATTCTCGCGGATAGCTTTCAGCACCTGGCCGAACGGCGAGTGCACCGTGCGAAAAATCAGCAGGAAAGACAAAACAAAGATGATAAGGATCACGTAATACAGCGTGAGATCGTTGCTCAGATCGATCACGCCGAGCAGGGTGCCGCGCGGCACGCTCTGCAGCCCGTCTTCGCCATAGGTAAACGGCGCCTGCAGAAAGAAGAAGTAGAGCATCTGCGCCAACGCAAGCGTGATCATCGAAAAGTAGATGCCGCTGCGCCGGATCGCGATAATCCCCATCACGAGACCCAGCGCCGCGCCTGCCAGAATGCCAACCAGCAGACCCACTTCAGTCGGCACTCCCCAGACTTTCAGGGCGTGCCCCGTTGCGTACGCAGCGCCACCGAGAAACGCGGCGTGACCGAACGACAACAATCCTGTGTAGCCGATCAGCAGGTTGAATGCGCAGGCGAAGAGCGCGTAACACATCACCTTCATCACGAAGACCGGGTACGCACCGAGCGCCGGCAGCAGCGCGACCAGAATCAGCAATGCAAGGAAGATGGTGAACTCCCGGGTCAGCTTCACCTACTTCTCCTTGCCAAACAAACCTGCGGGCCGTAGCAGCAGCACGATCGCCATGATGACGAACACGACCGTCGCCGATGCTTCCGGATAAAACACGCGAGTGAAGCCTTCGATGACGCCAAGGCCCAGCCCGGTCAGGATCGAACCCATGATCGAACCCATGCCGCCGATGACGACGACCGCGAAGACCACGATGATCAGGTTGCTGCCCATCAACGGCTGCACCTGCAGGATCGGTGCTGCTAAAACGCCGGCAAATGCAGCCAGAGCAACACCGAAGCCGTAAGTCAGTGTCACCATCAGCGGCACATTGACACCGAATGCTTCGGTGAGTTTTGCATTCTCGGTGCCAGCGCGCAGCAACGCACCTAACTTGGTGCGCTCGATCACGTACCACGTCCCAAAACATACAAGCAGTGACGCGACAACAACCCACGCGCGATAGTTGGGCAAGACCATGAAACCCAAATTGCTCGCACCAGTGAGTTGCTCCGGCACTGAGTACTGCAAACCCGATACGCCGTAGAACGATCGGAAGAAGCCTTCGATCAGCAAGGTTAAGCCAAACGTTAGTAGCAGTCCGTACAGATGATCGAGCTTGTACAGATGTCGCAGCAACAAGCGTTCGATGATGACTCCGAAGATGCCGACCATCATCGGCGCCAGTACCAGCATGACCCAGTAACTCAGCCCAAAGTAAGTCAGGCCCATCCAGGCGAACATTGCGCCCATCATGTAGAGCGCGCCATGCGCAAAATTGATCACATTCAGCAATCCGAATATCACTGCCAGACCCAGCGACAGGATCGCGTAAAACGAGCCGTTGACGAGGCCGAGCAGCAGCTGGCTCAGCAGCGCGGGCAGCGGGATGCCGAACAGCTCGTCATCGAATTACGTCAGGAGAAGCCGGGCGGCTGATCGCTCGCCCGGCGACATTCAAGCTCCGTTATTTCTTTTTCACCAGCGAGCACTTCGACTGCGCCAGCGGCAGATAGGCCTGCTCTCCCGGAATCTTTTGAACGACTTTGAAGTAGTCCCATGGTTCTTTCGACTCCGCCGGTGTCTTCACCTGCATCAAATACATCTCATGAATCATGCGGCCGTCCTGACGGATGTAGCCGTCCTTGGCGAACATGTCGTTGATCTTTTGCTTTTTCAGCTGTGCCATCACCGCATCAGCATCATCGGTGCCGGCCGCCTTGACGGCGGTGAGATATTGCATCACGGCTGAGTAGTCACCCGCCTGCAGCATCGACGGCATGCGCTTCATCTTTCCGAAGAACTTCTGCGACCATGCGCGCGTTTCCGGCGACTGGTTCCAGTACCAGCCGTCGGTCAGATACATGCCCTGCGTCGTCGGCAAACCCAGGCTATGGATGTCGTTGATGAACATCAGCAGCCCTGCCAGTTTCATGTTCTTTGTGACGCCGAACTCGTTCGCAGCCTTGATCGAATTGATCGTGTCGCCGCCGGCGTTCGCCAAGTCCCAGGATCTGAGCTTTGCTGTTCTGCGCCTGCAGCAGGAACGACGAGAAATCCGATGCATACAGCGGGTGACGAACCGCTCCGACTACGTTGCCGCCGTTGGCTTTGACCACATCGCCGGTGTCTTTTTCGAGCGAATGGCCAAACGCATAGTCAGCGGTCAGGAAGAACCAGCTCTTGCCGCCGCACTTAACCACTGCGCCGCCGGTGCCTTTGGCTAGCGCCACCGTGTCGTACGCGTAGTGGACGATGTAGGGCGAGCAGTCCTCGTTGGTCAGCCGCGAGCTGGCGGCACCTACCGATATATACGGCTTCTTCTTCTCGGTCGCGACCTTCGCGCCGGCCAGCGCTGTGGCAGAATTGGTTCCGCCGATAATCACGTCGGCGCCGCCCTGATCGATCCACTCACGCACCTTGGCCGATGAGATATCTGCCTTGTTCTGATGGTCGGCGAACATGACTTCGATCTTCTTTCCCGGAAACTCCTTCTGCATATCCGCGATCGCCATCCGGATCGATTCTACGCCGCCCGGGCCGTCGATGTCCGAATACAGCGACGACATGTCGGTGATGAAGCCGATCACGATCTTGTCGTCCGAAAGTTTCTGCGCGCTGGCGGTCGACATCCCAAAAGCCAGGCCGCACGCCGCGAACGCGGCACATATCTTGTTCAAGTCTCATTACGTCTCCTTGTGTCTTAGCGAGTTAAAAAACTGCGTGGTCAAACTCCAAGAAGCTCGTGCAATGTCGCTTCCTTAGCGCGCAACTCGGCGGCGGGGAACGATTCGACGATAGTCCCGTGCTCCATGACATAAAAACGATCGGCCAAAGGCGCTGCAAAGCGGAAGTTCTGTTCCACCATCACGATGGTGTAGCCCTTGGCTTTCAGGGTCCGGATCATCTCGCCCAGCTTGTTGACGATGACCGGTGCCAGGCCTTCGGAAATTTCATCCAACAACAACAGATGCGCGCCTGTGCGCAGTATGCGCGCCACGGCGAGCATCTGCTGTTCACCGCCTGAAAGGCGAGAGCCTTGAGATTTGGCGCGCTCCTTCAGGTTTGGAAACATCGCGTAAATCTCGTCGACGCTCATGCCACCCTTGCCGTTCGCGCCAGTAGCGCCCACCTGCGGCGGCAGCATCAGATTTTCTTCGCACGACAGGCTTGCAAAAATTCCGCGCTCTTCCGGGCAGTAACCGATGCCAAGATGGGCGATCCGGTAGGTTCGCAGCCCGATGGTTTCTGTACCGTCGACCTGGATCGAACCCTTGCGCGCGCCCGTCAGTCCCAGGATCGACCGCATCGTCGTCGTGCGCCCCGCCCCGTTACGCCCAAGCAAGGTGACAACCTCGCCCTTGCCGACATGCAAATCAACGCCATGCAGGATATGCGACTCGCCATACCAGGCGTGCAGATTCTTGATTTCAAGCGCAGCGGTCATGGCAATGTTCTAGTGTCCGATGCCTTCGAGCTGCGCCTGAGCGGTACCCATGTACGCTTCCTTGACCGCAGCGTTGTTCGATACATCTTCGTACGGCCCTTCGGCGAGCAGCGCTCCGCGCGCAAGTACCGTGATGCGATCCGAAATACCCGAGACGACACTCATGTTGTGCTCGACCATCATCACGGTGCGTCCGGCGGCGACACGCTTGATCAACCCGGTCACGCGCGCAACGTCTTCGTGTCCCATGCCCTGCGTCGGTTCGTCGAGCAGCATCAATTCGGGCTCCGTCGCCAGCGTCGTGGCGATTTCCAGCGCGCGTTTGCGCCCGTACGGGAGAGACACCGTTTCAACGTGCGCGAACGAGCCGAGATCGACCTGATCGAGCAACTCCAGCGCACGGCCGTTCAACGAGTGCAGTACTTTCTCGCTGCGCCAGAAGCGAAACGACTGGTCCGTTGCGCGCTGTAATGCAATTCGCACGTTTTCCAGCACGGTAAGGTGCGGAAACACAGACGAGATCTGGAACGAGCGCACGATTCCTCGGCGCGCAATCTGAACCGGCGAATCGCCGGTGATATCAGTGCCGTTGAAGAAAATCTGCCCGCGTGTCGGCGTCAGAAATTTGGTCAACAGATTGAAGCAGGTGGTCTTGCCTGCGCCATTGGGTCCTATCAGCGCATGGATCGTGCCGCGCTGGACCTTCAGGTTGACGTCATCGACCGCAACAAAACCCTTGAACTCCTTGGTGAGGCCGCGGGTTTCTAGAATGACATCGGGCGCACTCATCGGGAAGCGCGAGTATCTTTAAAAAGCATAGGGGTTGCAAGGGGGATGATCCCCGTGCTTCTACTCGGGAATGACCCGAGTGCTTATTCGCCCAGCCGCTGTGCGAAATTGCACTTCGTGTCTTCTAGCTCGCGCGGCAGCCGGCCTGCCAGTTTCTTGAACAGGTCAGAGTGCGATTGAACTTCTTTACGCCAATCGTCAAGGTCAATCGACGTAATGCTGTCGAACTTGGCGCGCGGGAAATCCAGTCCTTGCCACTCCATGTCCTCGTAGCGAGGGGAAACACCAAAAATGTGCTCAGTCCCCGCAGCTTTGCCTTCTACGCGGTCAACGATCCATTTGAGCACGCGCATGTTCTCACCGAAACCCGGCCAGACGAATTTGCCATCATCACCCGTGCGAAACCAATTGACCGTGAAGATTTTGGGGGGAGTCGCGCCCTTCGCTGCAAGCCCTGCGCCAAGCGCAAGCCAGTGCGCAAAATAGTCTCCCATGTTGTAACCGCAAAACGGCAGCATTGCGAAAGGATCGCGGCGCAAAACCCCTTGTGCCCCCGCCTGCGCGGCCGTGGTCTCCGAGCCCATCGTGGCTGCCATGTAGACGCCTTCGACCCAACTGCGCGCCTCGGTCACCAGCGGGACAGTCGTCGACCGTCGCCCGCCAAAGAGAAACGCGTCGAGCGGAACGCCCTCTGGATTGTCCCAGTCATCATCAATCGCAGGGCACTGCGCAGCTGGCACCGTGAATCTCGCATTCGGATGCGCCGCTTTGCGCCCCGCCTCCCCATCCTTCGGCGTCCAATCCTTGCCCTGCCAGTCGATCAGGTGCGCCGGCGCCGGCCCCATGCCCTCCCACCAAACGTCGCCGTCGTCGGTCAACGCTACATTGGTGAAGATCACGTCCTCGCGCAAAGTCGCCATCGCATTGCGATTGGTTTTTTCCGACGTGCCGGGTGCAACGCCAAAAAAGCCAGCTTCAGGATTGATCGCGTACAAGCGGCCGTCCTCGCCCGGCTTGATCCACGCAATGTCTTCACCGACCGTCGTAACAGTCCAGCCTGAAAAGGCCGGCGGCGGAATCAGCATCGCGAAATTTGTTTTGCCGCACGCTGACGGAAACGCAGCACCGATGTGATATTTCTTGCCCTCCGGCGAGGTCACGCCGACCACGAGCATGTGCTCGGCCAGCCAACCAAGCCCATCGGTCTGGGCGGCGTCGCGCGCCATGCTCGATGCGATACGAAGCGCCAGACATTTCTTGCCAAGCAATGCATTGCCGCCGTAGCCAGATCCGAACGACCAGATTTCACGCGTCTGCGGAAAATGAACGATGTATTTGGTCGCATTGCAGGGCCAAGCCACGTCCTTCTCTCCGGGCGCCAGTGGCTTGCCGACTGAATGAACACACGGCACGAAATCGCCGTCTGAACCCAGCGCATCGACGACTGCGCGGCCCATACGCGTCATGATTCGCATATTGACGACCACGTACGCGCTGTCCGAAATCTCGACCCCGATCTGAGAAATCGGGCTTCCCAACGGGCCCATCGAAAATGGGATCACATACATCGTGCGACCACGCATCGCACCGGCAAACAGCCCGTTCAGCGTAGCCCGCATCTGCGCCGGATCGACCCAGTGATTGGTGGGGCCCGCATCGTCCTTGGTTTCGCTGCAGATAAAGGTGCGGTCTTCAACCCGCGCGACGTCAAGCGGATCTGAAAGGGCGAGAAAACTGCCCGGCCGCTTCTCGGCATTCAGCCGTCGAAACGTGCCGGCAGCCACTAGTTCATCGCATAACCGCTCGTACTCCTGCTGCGATCCATCGCACCAGACGACACGGGCTGGCTGCGTCAGGCGCACCACGTCCGTTACCCAGGCCTTCAGGTTCTTGTTCTTGACGTACGACGGAGCGGTCACAGCTCCGGAAAGCACTGCGCTCATTGCCTGCCTCCAATGGTCACTTCGTCGTTCGCGAAGCGCTCGTTGTCCGTTGCAAACGGCGGGCCGGTGATTCTAACCGCTTGGCATTACCTATCGCTCTCGCGTATCTAAAGCCCGGACGTCGGCGCGGTAGCTGGACGTTAGAAGGAGTTAGGCGACGATGTCGATCTCTACGGCCTGCGGGCCCTTCTGGCCTTGCTGCACTTGGTACTCCACCTTCTGGTTCTCCTTCAGCGTACGGAAGCCCTTTGCCTTGATGCCGCTGTAGTGTGCAAACAGATCGGCGCCGCCGTCATCGGGCTTGATAAAGCCAAAGCCCTTGCTTTCGTTAAACCATTTCACTGTGCCTGTCGGCATTTCATAACTCCGAACTAAAAAACCGCGAAATACACGGGAAGCGCCCGCGGCGCGCACGCGATGACTGTGGAGGTTTCCAACTGACGAAGGAGAGACCGCTACATGGCCGAGCATATGACGCGGGCGCATCACTAACGCCGGCAAGGACTTCCGTATTCATCAAACGACTAATGGAGCGATCCACGCGAGAGTCGACTGCGATTTGACGCTACACCAGCGATCCGCAAAAAGCTAGACGCGCTGGTGGCTACAGTGGCCAGGGTCGGGCCAGGTCCGCCGGGAGCAATGAGTACTGGGCTGCGTCAAAGCGCGCATCGCCATTAACGATTCCGTGCCGCGCTACGCCTTCGAAGCTCGCGCCGGCGCGCTCCGCAGCGCGGCGACTTGACGTGTTGTCGAGGCGAATTCTTATCGATGCCCGGACCAGCTTCAGCTCGTTAAACGCGAACGCGGCGATCGCGCGAATGGCGGTGCTGGCAACACCCCGACTTCGAGCAGCTTTGCGCACCCAATAGCCGAGTTCCGCCTCCCGCTTGCCGTACAACAAGACGTCGTGCAGCCCGGTGCCGCCGAGAAGCGACCCGTCGCTCTTGCGCCGGATCAGCATCGGAAACGCCGTCTGATTCGCCCACATCTGGTCTGCTGTTTCGAACCAACGCGCGACATCGTCTGCGCCGTAGTCGGCGTGACACCAGGGCATCCACCGGGTCAGAGTTGCCTTCGACTCGATAACCGCCTGCAGGAACTCGTCAACATCATGCTTCGCGGCTGCAACCAGCGGCGTTAACTCAAGTTCCGGCGTAGAGGTAGAAGCGGCCTGCCCGATATTTGTTTTAGCTTTCACCGCGCCATCCACAGTTTCCAATATCGATACATTGCGCCGACCGTAAGCAGCAGCGCAAGCAGTCGAATCGTATGAAAGGCCGTAACGATCGGCACTCCCAGCTGCAGTGCCTGCGCCGTCAACGCCATCTCACCGATACCACCCGGCGTCGTGGCAATCGTCGCGGTCGGCCAGGGCAACCCGGAACCCAGGGCAAGCAGTGTTGCAAATCCTGCGGCTAGCAGCATGTACAGCAGCGAGATTGCTGCAATCGCGGACAAGAAGCGCGGCGCCGCGGCAAAAAACTCAGGCGTAAACCGCGAACCAAGCGAAATTCCGATCAAAAGCTGACCGGCGTTCACGACCACCGCGGGAAAGGTCGAAAAGCTATGCCCGGTCGCGGTAATCAGCGCCGCGGCGAGCAACGGTCCGATCATCCAGCTGTTGGGCGACCCGAACCGCGCCATGGCCGCCCCGGCGCCTGCAGTGACTGCGACCAGCACGCTGAAGCCGGTCCACGAAAATGTCTTGGCCAGCGGCGCGTAGGGATCGAGTCCGTGTAGGTTCATCGCGTTGAACGCGAACGGAACAATTAGGACCACGAGCATGATGCGCAACGCGTGCGACGCTGCTACCTTGTCAACTTGCGCTCCGTTGCGCTGCGCCTGCGCCGTCATCTCCGGCGCCCCGCCAATTGCCATTGCGAAAAACGACGTCGCAGCGTCGACCCGAACCACTCTGCTCAACAGCCAAGCGCCCAGCCAACCCAGCATCATCGAAAAGACGACCGCCAGCGCGATCCATGGCGACAGTCGCACAATCTCCCGAACCACCTCCGGTGAAAAGTACAGTCCCAAGGCGACACCGATCGCCCATTGCCCTCCTTCGCGCGCGAGCGGGGGTTCGGTAAGCCGGCCGTTGGCCATGCTTACCGCCGCCACCGCAATAAGTGGACCGATAAGCCACGGCAAAGGTGTTCGCAGATAAACGCAGACCGCCGCGCCGATCAATGCAACGACAATTGCAGCGAGCGCGTGCAAGAATGAAAACGCCGCGCGGGGCGCGGCGCTTTCAATACCGCCTGGCGGCGGTTCAAGATCCCTCATGCGGCCTGCCGAGTCCTGCGTCGCGCCACGCGCACGATCCACGGCACCACTATCAGAGCGGCGGTCAGTGCCAGCAGCGACGCCGATATCGGTGAAGTAAAGAACACGCTTGCGTCACCCTGGCTGATAGATAGTGCTCGGCGAAACTGCGTCTCGGCCAACGGACCCAGAATCAAGCCGATCACCGCAGGCGCGACCGGGAACCCCCAGCGTCGCATCGCGAATCCGAGCAGCCCGAACACATACAGCGTTACCAGATCGATGACCGACTGGTGCAGGCTGTACGCGCCGAGCGTCGCGAAAATCAGAATGCCGCCATAGAGCCAGGGTTTAGGAATCGCGAGTACCTTCACCCACAAGCCGATCAGCGGCAAGTTGAGCACCAGCAGCAATACGTTGCCGATATACAAGCTCGCGATCAGTCCCCACACCAGCGCGCCCTGCGTCTGAAACAGCAGCGGACCCGGCTGGATGCCGTAGTTTTGAAATGCCGCCAGCAGAATCGCCGCGGTGGCCGACGTTGGAATACCCAGCGTAAGCAGCGGCACCAACACGCCGGTCGATGAAGCGTTATTGGCCGCTTCCGGGCCGGCGACGCCTTCGATCGCACCGTGGCCGAATTCCTCGGGATGCTTCGAGAATTTTTTCTCGACCGCGTACGAAAGAAACGTCGGAATTTCTGCGCCGCCTGCTGGAATCGTTCCAAACGGAAATCCAATACCGGTAGCGCGCAACCACGCTGGCCACGAGCGCTTCCAGTCATCGCGCGTCATCATCAGTGAGCCGGACAGGCGCTCGATCTTTTCAGTCACACGGCTCTGGTACGCCGCACCGTACAGCGCCTCGCCGACGGCAAACAACCCGACCGCGAGTACGACGACATCGATGCCGTCCAGCAGCTCGGGGACACCGAATGCAAAGCGCATCTGCCCCGTCGTTTCATCGATGCCGACCAACCCCAACAGCAGCCCGATGAACAGTGTCGTCAATCCACGCACGGTGGAGCTGCCGAGCACGGCCGCGACCGTCACAAACGCAAACACCATTAACGCGAAATAGTCAGCCGGACTGAAGCGCAGCGCAATCTCGACAACGATGGGCGCCAGCAGCGTCAACAGCACGACCGAGATCGTGCCGGCGACAAACGAACCGATTGCCGCGGTCGCGAGTGCCGGTCCAGCCCGGCCGCGCTTGGCCATCTTATTGCCTTCGAGCGCCGTGGCTATCGAAGCCGATTCGCCTGGAGTGTTTAACAGGATTGTGGTTGTGGAGCCACCATACATCGCGCCGTAATAGATTCCCGCAAACATGATCAGCGCGCCGGTCGGATCGAGCTTCACGGTCAATGGCAGCAGCATCGCCACAGTCAGCGCCGGCCCGACACCCGGCAACACGCCGACCGCGGTGCCAAGCGTTACGCCAACGAATCCCCACAACAGATTGGTGGGAGTCAGCGCGACCGCGAAGCCGCTTAGCAGCGCGTCGATCGTCTCAGTCATATGCCAGCGCCACCGAGTACCGGCGCCAGCCAACCCGCGGGCAATCCGACGTTCAGGAACTTGACGAAGAACGCGAACACGGCAAGACCCAGCACAAGCCCGATCGCAGCATCTCGCACCGGCCGACTACTGCCGAATCCACGCGCGACGGCTGCAAACAAGACGGCAGCAGCCAGCACGAAGCCCGCGGTGTGCATCAGCGCCATCTGCGCGAAGAGTCCGGCGGTTACCCATGCGAATGCAGAGGCATGGAAGGCATGCTCGCCGCGCTCAACCGGATCGTCGGACGTTCGCGCGCGCCAGCCACCTGTGAGCGCTTCGATCAACAGCCAGACTCCCAGCACCGCCAAGCCGCTCGCGACCACGATCGGTATCGCATTCGGTCCGATCCCCGAATAGCCGCCTGATGACGGCAGGCGCAGCGCGGTGTAGAGCGCGAACGAGCCTAGTGCCAGCACGCCCGCTGACAGCACGAGCTCGGCGCGCGCACCTCCGGCGCTACGCGCCATCGGCTATTTTTTCAGACCGAGCGAATCGATGATCGCGCTAATGCGCTTGACGTCCTCGTCAAGAAACGCCTTGTACTGATCGCCGGCCAGAAACCACGGGTCCCATCCGAACTTGGTCAGCGATTCTTTCCACGCAGGCGATTCGGTCGCGGTCTTTACCGCGGCCACCAGAGCATCGCGTTGCGCAGTAGAGATACCCGGCGCCGCAAACACGCCGCGCCAGTTGCCCAGAACAACATCGATACCCTGATCCTTCAGCGTTGGAATGTTGTCGATCTTGGTCGGCGACGACACCGCGAGTGCGCGCATCCGTCCCGCCTTGATCTGCTCGGCAAACTCGCCCAGACCCGAGACACCAGCGGTGACGTGTCCGCCGACGATTGCAGAGATCGCCTCGCCACCGCCCTTGAATGGAACGTAGTTGATCTTGCTGGGGTCGGCACCGACCGCTTTAGCGATCAGCCCGATAAGGATGTGATCCGTACCTCCGGCGGAGCCGCCGCCCCACGCCACCTTGCCGGGATCGGCCTTGAACGCCTTGACCAGGTCGCCCATCGTTTTGTGAGGCGAAGTAGCAGGCACGACGATGACCACATACTCGCTCGTCAGCCGCGCGATCGGCGTGACCATCGACAGATCGACCGGCGACTTGTTCAACAAAATGCCGCCGACCATCACCATGCCACCCATCATCAACGCATTCGGATCACCCTTGGCGCTGTTGACGAACTGCGCGAGTCCGATCGTGCCGGCGGCCCCACCCTTGTTGTCGAACTGCACCGAACCGACAGTTTTCGCGCTTTGCATCGCTGACGCCAACGCGCGCCCGGTTTGATCCCAGCCACCACCCGGATTGGCCGGAATCATCATTTTCACAGTTCCGAGCTGCTGCGCAGTTGCGCTACGCAGCAGACCAAATTGTGTTGCGGCCACCGCGGCGGTCGCAGCGATTGAAAAGTCGCGTCGTTTCATCAGGTCTCCTTGAGCTTGTCGATGCTCTGTCAGTCGAGCGTACTCAAAGGATAACCCGTTGTCAGGTGCCGATATGCAGCTGGTACTGCCCACCATTGGAAAACGTGCAGCTGCCCGTGCCCTGGGTGCTGTGTTCATCGTGTAGCGTCAATTGGCATAGGAACCTTGAGCGCAAAACGTCGCTGCGCTAGTCGGCGCGCAACGCGTCGACGATTTTCATCCGGCTCGCCTTGATCGCCGGCAGGAACCCGCCGACAAATCCCATCACTATCGAAAACACCAGAGCCGAGATGACGATACTGGGAGTCAACGTGAAAGCAAACGCCAACTCGGAGAAGGACTGAAAATTGGTCGTTGAAATCGTGATTGCTGTCAGAAAGCTGGCGGCGACCAGGCCGAACACTCCACCGACCAGCGCCAATAGCAGCGACTCGATCAGGAATGCGAGCAGTATCGAGGCGCGTGGAAATCCCAGCGCACGCAGCGTTCCGATTTCGGCGGTACGCGTCGCAACGGCCGAATACATCGTGATCGCCGCGCCGATCATCGCGCCGATCGAGAAGATCACCGACAGCGCCATGCCGAGAATCGTGATGAAAGTTGACAAGCTGGCCGACTGGTCCGCGTAAAACTGCGCTTCGCGCTTGACGTCGACTTTCAATCGCGGATCGTTATCGAGTCGAGACTTAAGCGCGGGTAGCGAAGAAGGCGATGCTAGTTTCGCAATCACCGATGAATACGTAACACGGCGAAACGCTTGCATCATTTGCTCGACATCGCCCCAGATTTCGGAATCGAACGCTGTCTTGCCTCCATCCAACACTCCGACCACCGTCCACTGCCGACCGGCAAACGACAGCTGCTGGCCGATCTCGACTCCGGCAAACCCGCGCGCGACTGAGCTACCGACAACGATCTCGGATGACCCGGTGCGGAACATCCGGCCTTCGACGATCCGCACCTGAGGTCGCAACGCTCTACCCATCTCCGGCAGGCCGCGCACCACGACGTTGCTTCGCTTGTTGGGATCGCTGAGCTTGGGCAGCGAATTCAGAACGACCACTTCCTTCGACACCAGCGGCTGGCCGTCGGAACCGCGCGCGATCTCGGGAGATGTTTCGATCAGCGCCGCTTGGTCGCGAAAGACACCGCTTTGCACTTCGGTCTGGCTGCCCTGACGAATCAGTACGACATTGTCCGGCGAGCCGGTCGCTACCAGTGTCGCTTTCAATCCGGCGTCCAGCATCAGCACCGCGGCGAACACGAAGACGACCAGCGCCATGCCGCCCGCGGTAAGAGCGGTGGTCAGCTTGCGCACCCACAGGTTGCGCCGTATGTAGCTGAATGGGACACGCATCAGTGGCGACTGTCAGCCGATGTGTCGCAGGCCGTCGACGATTTTTACGCGCGCAGCGCGAACTGCCGGCACTATGCCAGCCACCAAGCCAACAACAACCGCACACGCTGCCTGCAGGTAAAACGTTTGGGCCACCAGCGGCATTTTGGCAAAGACGCTGATGGTCACGGCATGGAAAGCCTGCACGACGATCGGAGTCAGCAACATTCCGAGGCCAGCACCAACAAACGCCAGCAAAAAAGCTTCGCCCATGATCATCGCGGCCACCTTGCCCGGCTTGAAGCCAAGCGCTTTAAGCGTCGCGTACTCGGACAGCCGCTCACGCGCGGTCATCGCCATCGTGTTGGCGGCCACCGCCATGATGATCAGTATGACGACGTAGCTGACGCCCTCGATTGCCGTGATGATCGTCTCGACCATTGCCACGAAACTCAACGTGAAAGCTTTCTCTGTCTCGGTCAGTGTCTCGGCCAGTGAGTTCTTGAACTGCGCATCGATTGCGCGCGAGATGTCGGGCGCAGACGGCCCATCGTCGATGCCGACAACGAACACGCCAGCGAAATCGGCGCGGCCGCGCGCCGTCTGCTTCAGCTGCTCGTTCAGGTAGTCATAGTGAAAATACATCTGGCGCGTGATCGTCGTTTCATCCTTCGCGTCGTAGATCGCACGCACGTTGAATTCCCAGTTGCCGGGATAAATTCCGCTTTTCAACGGAATCGTGTCGCCGATCTTGAAGCCGTAGAGGTCGGCGAGCTGGCGTCCGACGACGGCACCGCGACGATCGCGCATGAACGCCTGAAACTCGTCGGGGTGAAAGACGAATTCCGGATACATCGGAAAGTAAGTCGGCGCATCGACCGCAAACTGCGCGAAAAAGTTTTTCGGGTCCTTGTAGGTCCCGCCGAACCAGTTCGACACCGCAACTGCCGTGACCCCCGGCACCGAGCGAATCTTGTCGCGGTAGTAAATAGGCATCGCAAATGTCAGCGAGATCGCATTGCGCGTAATGAGCCGCGTTGCCGACGCCGCGTCCGATCCCGCATACCAGGCGCGCACGACGGTCTGCAGGAGTCCGAACGCAAGCGTTGCGATCACGAGCCCGACAATCGTCAAGGTCGTGCGCAGTTTCGCGCGAAACACGTTTCGGAATACGAGGTTCAGAAAAAAGAGCATCAGCGCTGCTCAGTGACTGGGGACGGTGTCGGTCAACTGACCTTTGTCCAAGTAAATCAGATGATGCGCGGCTTCTGCGGCGCGAGGATCGTGCGTCACCATCACGATGGTTTTGCCGAGCTCGAGATTCAAGCGGTCGAGCAATTTGAGGATGTCTGCGGCCGATTGCCGGTCCAGATCGCCGGTGGGCTCGTCGGCAATTACAAGCAGCGGGTCGGTCACCAGTGCGCGTGCAATGGCCACTCGCTGCTGCTGGCCGCCGGACAGCTCGTTCGGATAGTGCTTGCTGCGGTCCGACAGTCCAACCATCGACATCAGCAGATCTACCCGCTCGCGACGCTCGGCGCGAGATAGCGAAGTCAGCTGCAGCGGAAGCTCGACGTTCTCGAACGCGGTCAGCACAGGCATCAGGTTGTAAAACTGAAAGACGAAGCCGACCGTGCGCGCTCGCCAGTCGGCCAGCTCGCTATCGTTGAACTGCGTAATGTCTTCGCCTGCGATCAACAGCGACCCGGCGTCGGGCTTGTCGATGCCCGCTATCAGGTTCAGCAGCGTGCTCTTGCCTGAGCCTGAGGGCCCCATCATCGCGACGAAGTCGCGCTCGTTGATCGTCAGATTGATGTCCGTCAGAACC
Source organism: uncultured beta proteobacterium (assembly GCA_963710675.1). GTDB lineage: Bacteria > Pseudomonadota > Gammaproteobacteria > Burkholderiales > Burkholderiaceae_F > JACCZX01. Next base: position 207,347 of record CAVQBE010000021.1, read on the forward strand.
GGCACCTGCTGATCGCCACGTACATACCCTTTGGAAAGATGCGCGATTTGAACCAGCGCGCGTGTCTCGCGCGCGGCAAGAGTTCCGGCGTCCATCGCTACTTCTTCGCTGCCGTCACGGTGACACCGGCGGTGACGCGATCGGTTGGCGCGATCACGACGCGAGTGCCGGGCGCAAGGTCAACGCGCACCAGGTCACCTACTTTCGCACCCACCATTACCGGCGTCAGCGTCACCTTATCGTCGTTGCCGACGGCGAACACAACCTCTTTGCCGTCACGTTTGACGATTGCATCCGGCCGCAATGCCGCGACGGGTGTGCGCTCGTCGGGCTTAAGCGGACGTGACAAAAAAGCGATCTTCGCGCTCATATCGGGGAGCACGCGAGGATCGCGCTCGACAAACTTCACCTTGACCAACAGCGTCGCCTTGGTTCGGTCAACAGTCGGCACAATACGGCTCACCTCGCCGATCAGCCGCAGGTCAGGAAACGCGTCGAGCTGAATTTCCGCAGGCTGGCCCACGGTGATTTTCGCGATCGAGGCTTCCGACACATCGGCTTCCACCTCGAGCGTTTCCATGTCGGCCATCGTGACGACCGCGCCGGTAGTTCCCGATGCCGATGAAAACGGCGTGACGATGTCACCGACGTTCGCACTCTTGGTTAACACCATTCCGGTGAACGGCGCTCGAATCAGCGTCTGGTCAAAGGCGACCTCGGCAGCTCGATAGTTCGCCTGAGCGACGGCGATCTGCGCTTTCAACGTATCAATTGCAGCGCGCGCTTTGTTGTAGCGGGCTTCCGCGGTGTCGAGTGCGGAGCCTGCGATGAATTTCTGCTGCGCCAGATCCTGCGCTCGTTTGAAGGCCGCTTGGGCATCCTCCAGATCAGCCTGGCCCTGCGCCAGATTGGCGCGCGCGACCTGCACCTGCGCAGCCGCCTGCTCGCGCTCGGCCGCGACATCTCGATTCTCAAGGCGCGCAATGATGTCGCCCTCGGTTACACGCTGGCCCTCCTGCACGCCGAGCCATTCGAGCCGGCCCGTGCCTTTGGACGACACAGACGCGCGCCGGGCCGCGACTACACGGCCGGTCGCGTTAAGTGCCGACACGGACACCGACGGGTACGCAGCGGCAACGGTTGCAATTTCGACCGCCTGCGGCGCGTTGCGGCGTGCAACGAAGAACGCTATCGCTGCCAGCACGACCAGCGCGATCGCCCAGAACCACCAACGCTTCCAGAATGCGCGCCGACGACGCGGCGCCACCGCGGTGCGGTCGATCGCAAGTCGAGAAAGCGACGGCGCGGTCGGAGGTGACTGATCAGCCATGCGGAGTAGGTAGGAGTAAGCCGCGGATCGAAAGCCGCGGCGTCGAACGGAGCCGTGCATGCTAAAGCAACGACACTGCTGGCCGACTTCTATCGACCGCAAACATCGGGGCGAAAAAAACCGCCGCGCGCTTACGCGACGCGGCGGCTTGACGGAAACCGACTAGATCAATTCGGGATTTGCACCGTATTGCTGCCGGAAGTTGATCGCGTCACCTGCGGCCGGTGCCAGCTGAATCGGCGGCAAATTGGCCGTGGTGATCGCCGGCGCCGCCCCGGGAGTACCCCCACGCGGGGTCGGGCGAACCACTTGCGATGCTGGCAGGGCAGCGCCATTGCGCAGGTGGTTCCACATCAGATTAAGTGCTTGGTTGTCGTAATAGTGCATCGGAATGTAGCGCGTGTCATAGCCGGCAATCGCCGGAATGAACGTTTCAAAATGCTGCGCGTTCAGCACTTCAATGTAGGACAGACGGCTGGCAGCGCCTTCAACGACCTTGTTCGTGCCGAAGTACGGGCGCGACGTGTGATTGACCGGAATCAGTCCGTCCGCACGGCCATGAACGATGATCGCCGGCTTGCCGCGCAAATTTCCGGTCAGACGTACCTCACTCACACCGGCCTGCAAAGCAACCGCGTTGGCGTTCGACGTTGTCCATAACTGCCGCAGGCATAGCGCACCAAGCGCGGCAAAGTTGCCATCGGCACCCAGGTGATTCATGGGCCCACCCGCTGCGTCGTTATAGATGACGTTTATTCCGTTAGTCGGCGGAACGCCGTTGCCATTGGCAAAAACCGTCAGCATTGGCGAAATGGCTGCGGCTGCGGGCACACCGGTGGCGGTCGCGTTGTTAGTGGTCGCGAAACTGAAACCGCACAAGTTGTCGATGACGCTGGCCCTTGCATACGCGTTTGCGTAGGTCACCGCCACGGCCGGTGTGGCAAAGGCGTAGAGCGAGGCGTACAGCACATCGGACTCCGGCTCCCAACCGGCGGCGCGCAACTGCGCCAGCGCATCATTGGACTGCGAGGTGAAGTCGGCGCCGGCCACCTGGCCGTTTAACGCCAACGCCCCGCAACGATTCTGCGCACTTGCCATCGGCACAAACGCGAGCCCCGGTGCTGTCGCCAGCGCTGGCGCGTATGCGGCGCACGGCTGCAGCAAATTGGCTAGAGATATGTAGTCATACAGCGGGCGCCCGATCGCGGTAGATGGGTAGTTCACTCCACCCCGGGATATTGCCAATCCAGCAGGCAACGTTGGATAGACAACTGGCTCTCCCACGACAAGTGCGTCGATCAGTCCGGTTGTGTCCCCTTCGACGGCTTGGATCGAAGCGCCACCGCCGTTGGAAACAGATGAGGCGATCACCAAAGTGTTCGAGGCAACAAACAAACGTTGCTTGGCACTTGAACCGGGTACCGCTGGCGCAAGCTGCTCGTTCGCCGCCCACAGCGCAAACTCAATTGCCTGCCGCGTGAATAGGCCCCAATCCTTCTCGGGGTTCGCTTGCGAGTGCGCGTGCTTGAACGCATAACGGAACGGATTGGTCGCGGCAAACGCGCTGCGCTGAGGCTCGCTGATCGGCGCGGTGAAGTGGCTCGTATTGCCTGCGGTTGTCGCGTTCGCGGTGAGGCCGTTGATCAACGTGATCGTGTTGCTGTCGAGTTCGTGTGCTCCGTTGCCCGTGCCTTTATCGGTATAGGCAACAGCGCAGCCACGCTTGAGTCCCCATTCGCCCGCAGCCGATACGGCACCATAGACGCCACGCGAACCGGATGACGATGCGGTAACGATGCAAGGCGAAGTCTGGCTGAACGTCGAAGGGATTTGCACCATCAGTGTCGCCCAGGCGCGGCCGTTTGCGTCAACGCTGTAGGCAAGATATTCGGTGCCTGCAATCTTGCCGGCCCCGGGCGTCGTGTTCGGCGCACCGCCCTCGACTGGAACATTGGGCCCATAGAGCACGCCGTAGCCCCCCGCGGTGCTGATATCCACTAGGGCTCGATAGTTGTTGTAGATAGCGCGCCGGCGCAGCTCCGCGGCAGTTGGCTGCGCCGATACCGCCGGCGCGGTCGCGCTTTGCAGCCCGTCCCAACCCAAGCCCCGGTCAGTAAATCGTCGGTGGTGCCATCGTAGGTTGCGGTCGACACCGTACCCAAGGAACGTAGGCCGGCACATTCGACGGTCGGGTACGGGTGGGTCATCGTCGCTGCTTCCGCACGCCGCAAGAGCGGACACTGAAAGCGCAAAACAAATGGAAAAAATGCGGCCGCTGCGCGGGCCGCGCGATGAACTGCGAAACATGTTGATCTCCCTGATCTCGTCGGTCGAATTGCCGCTGCCTACTACCGTACACCTCCAAGCGATATGCCGAAAGGCGCAAGGCTGCAAATGGTCACTGTGCAAAAATGCACAATGCGCCGCCGCTCTCGCTGCACGCACCGTGCCCATTGTCTCGGATTGGTCGGACCTGCGCTACTTTCTTGAGGCTGCGCGCACTCGCAGCCACACCGCAGCGGCGCGCCGACTTGGCGTCGAACACACGACCGTTGCGCGCAGGTTGCAGCGGCTCGCGCGCGACTACGGTACCCGCTGCTGGAACGCAACGTGATGGGTGGGAGCCGACTGAAGCCGGCCGCCAGTTAATGGCGCACGCCGAAGCAATGGAGGCCGCGTCATTGCGGCTGACTGAAGAACTCGCAGGCGGGCCGGCTACTGTCGCCGGTACTGTGCGGCTCGGTGTTCCCGAAGTCCTCGGCGCGCGCGTATTAACACCACGCTTGCCACCGCTGCTGGCGCAATATCCGGAGCTGCAAATCGAGCTGCTTTTGCTGCCGCGCTCGCCCAGTCTTGCAGCGCGCGAAGCGGATCTGACGGTGACACTTGAGCCGCCGCGAAGCGGCCGGTATTACGTAACGCGCTCACGCAGCTGCGTTACGACTTATACGGATCCGCCGAGTACCTGGCACAGCATCGGCCAATCAAGCAGCGATCCGACTCGCCGGCCATCGGTTCGTCGACTACGTGCAGGACTATCTGCTGAGCGATTCGCTGCGCTATCTCGACGAACTGGGGCTCGATCCGCAACGAGTGTTCGCGGCAACTGGAATGCAGGCGCAGTACGAGGCGATCCGCTGCGGCCTCGGCATTGGCATGCTGGCGCGCTATCTGTCATGGCCAGAGAGCCCGTTGATCAGACTGTGCTGCCCGAGAAATGTGGATCGAACGCGTGCTCTGGCTGGCGGCGCCGGTCGACATGTTCGCAAGGCGCCGTGTGCGAGTCGTGTGGGATTTTCTGCGCGGCGTTGTGGCGGCCGAGCCGGAGCTGTTCGGCCCGGTCAATCCTCGCCTGCCGACATCATTTGCCGATACAGAACCGGCTGAAGATCACTCCCAGTAAGTCATCGGCCGACACCTCGCCGGTTATTTCGCCAATCGAATTGCCCGCGAGCCGCAGTTCCTCGGCAAACAGGTCGAGCTGCGCATCGCGTTGCGCTGCATGCTGCGCAGCGAGCGCCAGATGATCGCGCGCGATCGCGAGCGCCCGCAGATGGCGTTCGCGTGCCAGAAACACAGACTCGCCCGAGTTTCCTGATCCCACCCCGCTACGCGCTTCAGTTCGTCGCGCAAAGGTCGACGCCGGCGCCGGTCTTGGCCGACAAGTACACATGCTCGCCGTCGACACGCGCCGCGGCGCGCACCAGGTCGATCTTGTTGACAACCGTCAGCAGCGGGACGCGCCGGCCCGTGCGCTCGGTGACGCTGCTCGAGCACGGCCGCATCGTCGACCGACGATGTCGCATCGACCAAATGCACGACAACATCGGCCCGCTCGATCTCCGCCCACGTGCGGGCGATGCCCAGCCGCTCGACTTCATCGGTCGCCTCGCGCAACCCTGCCGTATCGATCACGTTCAGCGGAATGCCGTCGACGTCAATCTGCTGCGCTATGCGATCGCGCGTCGTGCCGGGAATCGCGGTGACGATTGCAATATCGGCGCCGGCTAGCGCGTTCATCAGGCTCGACTTGCCGACGTTGGGCGCGCCGACCAGCACGACGTTCAATCCATCGCGCAGCAGTGCGCCTTGCCGCGCCTGCTTCAACAGCTGGTCCAGATCACCGCGAATGCGCGCCAGCCGCCCGGTCGCGTCCGACTGCTGCAGAAAGTCGAGCTCTTCTTCCGGAAAGTCGAGCGTCGCTTCCACCAGCATGCGCAAGCTCGATCAACGCCGATGTCAGTGCGTGCGCGCGGCGCGAAAACTCGCCCGCCAGCGAACGGACCGCGGCGCGCGCGGCGACCTCGGTCGTCGCGTCGATCAGATCGGCCACCGCCTCGGCCTGCGCGAGGTCGAGCCGGTCGTTTAGAAACGCGCGCTGCGTGAATTCTCCCGGCTCCGCAATGCGCAGTCCGATCGCGCGGCCGGCCTGCAAGCAGCGCGCAAGCAACATGCGCAACACCACCGGTCCGCCATGGCCCTGCAACTCGAGCACGTTTTCGCCGGTGTACGAATGCGGCGCGGGAAAGTAGAGCGCGATGCCGCGGTCAATCTCGGCGCCGTCGTCTGCGAGAAACCTGGCGTACAGCGCATGGCGTGGCAGCAATGCGCTCGCGCGCGACGCCAGGACTGCTTCAATGACCGGCGTTATAGACGTGCCGGAAACGCGAACGATGCCAATGCCGCCGCGGCCCGGCCCGGTGGCAATCGCAACGATCGGATCTGCCGCCGCGGTGTTGACCATCGAGCGCGAGTTTACGTTTGCTGCACCGGCGCAAAATGAACATCCGATGCCCGAAGACGATCCACTGACTCGATACGGCCCGCCACTGGCAAGCGTCATCCTTGCAGTGGTGCTGTCGGTTCTGGTCGCCGCGATGATGGCCGGGCAGATTGAGGGTGAGTATCAAACGCGCGCGCTGGTTTACGCCGGCTTCGTGCTGTGGGTGCTGTTCGGCGCCGTGGTCGTATTCGTGCTGGCGCACCGCGGCGAAGCAGGGCGACTATCAATCGTTCGCGTCCTGCTCTGGGCCGCAAGCATCTGGCTCTGGCCGATATTCCTGCTGCTGCGCCGCCGGCCAAGCAACGGCGGCTAGCCCGGCCGCTTCGCGTTTGCGATCTTCTTCGTGACGTACCACTGCTGCGCAATCGACAAAATGTTATTGGTGAGCCAATACAGCACAAGACCCGCGGGAAAGAAAAAGAACATCACGCCGAAGATCAACGGCATCAACATCATCACGCGCGCCTGCACCGGATCGGGTGGCGTCGGATTCAGTTTGTATTGAATCCACATCGTTCCCATCATCAGCAGCGGCAAAATGAGCCACGAATCCGGCGTCGACAGATCCTGTACCCACAGAATCCACGGCGCGTTTCGCATTTCAACACTGGCCAGCAGCACCCAATAGAGCGCGATAAACACGGGGATCTGCACCAGGATCGGAAGGCAGCCGCCCAGCGGATTGATTTTTTCGGTCTTGTACAACTCCATCATCGCGACGTTCATCTTCTGCTTGTCGTCGCCATACTGTTCGCGCAGTTTCATCAGCCGCGGCGAGACTTCCTTCATCTTGGCCATCGACTTGTAGCTGGCCGCTGACAGCGGATAGAACAGCTGCCTTGATCAGTACCGTCAGCAGCACAATCGCCCAGCCCCAGTTGCCGACAATGCCGTGCAGAAACGACAGCAGCAGGTAAATCGGCTTGGCCAGAACCGTCAGCCATCCGTAGTCAACGACCAGGTCAAGGCCCGGCGCGATTTTCTCCAGCGCTTCCTGATCCTGCGGGCCCACATAAAGCACCGATTGCGAAGTCCCCGTTGCGTTCGGCGCAAGCGCTGGCATCGCGACGATGCTGCCGATCGAATACAAATTCTTGTCGACCGTGCGCGCGTAATACTCGCGCAGCACTCCTGCGGGCGGTACCCACGCCGATACGAAGTAGTGCTGAATCATTCCGATCCAGCCGTTATCCGCCGCTTTCGGTAATTGAACCTTGTTCTTCTCGATCTCCGAGAACTCGATCTTGCGAAACTTCTCCTGCTCGGTATATATCGCCGGCCCGGTGTACACGTAGTAGAGCGCCGACTCGCCATCGGGCTTGTTTCCATCACGCGTCAGCTGAAAATAGACGGACGGCGTCAGCGCCTTGTCGGTCAGGTTGATGATCTCGTGCTTGACATCGGCTGCATAACGCCCGCGGTGAAAGGTGTACGTCTTGATGACGCGCACGCCCCCGCTTTCGGCGCTAAAGCGAACATCGACTTGATCCTGTCCCTCTTTGAGCGCGGTCGATCCGTCGAGGGGTTTAAAAGGGGTTCGGTGATTCGGAAAATCGCCGCCGACGACTCCGCTCTGCGCGACATAAACCCGATTAGGGCCGACATCGAGCAGCACAGTGGTGGCCTTCGGTTCGTGCCGCCTGCCCGTGACGAGGCCAATCACTCCGCTCGCGGTCCAGTCGGGCGCGACGGCCTGCCCGAGCAGTTCAACATGCGATACGACAGCGCCCAGCGGATCGATCGATGCACGAATCAAATCCGTCTCGACGACGACTGCTGGCGCCTTCGCTGTCGTCGGCGGTGTGTCGGTCGGTACAACCGACGGGACTGCTGCAGGCGTGGCGGCTTGAGGGACAGGGACGCCATCGGGCGGTCGATTGACAGTTGCAGCAGGCGTCGCGGGTGCCGGTTGCTGCGTTGCCGTCTGTGAGACCGGCGCGGGACCGAACATTGGAGCGCGGCCGTTGTAAATCTGCCAGCGGTCCCACAGCATGAACAGTGAGAAGCCGAAAATCACCAACAGGATCGTGCGCTGAATATCAGTGCTCATGACCGGATTCGATTGAGGTAAACGAAAGGGGCGTGCGATTACTTTCGTCGGTGTTTGCATGACACCAGCAACGCCAGCTAAATTGCAGTGGGACCGGATCGACGCCGCCCGCACCGTACGGGTGGCAACGCGCCAGTCGCGTAAGCATCATCCAGCCGCCACGTAGCGTGCCGTGCGATTCGATCGCCTGCATCGAATATTCGGAGCACGACGGCCAATAGCGGCACGCATTCCCCATCCACGGCGAAAGCGCGAAGCGATAGGCGCGAATCGCAGCGATCAAAATCGTCTTGATCATTCAAAGACTCTCAATTCGTCGAGCTCGTATTCGCTGTCGCCAGCCGGCCCGCAAGGCGAATCAACACTTCCTGCAACAAACCGTCGGCCTCGGCCCGAACCTGGCGCCGCCATGCCCTCATCGCAAGGGGTGCGCCCTCCTCGTTGACCAACGGTGCTTTAAGTCGCAGCGCGACGTCGATACGCGCCGAACCTTGCGCCGCGCAATCTTCGAAGGCAGCCGCGCGATGGCGACAAGCCTCTCGCACAATACGTTTAACCAGCGCCCGGTCGACCGAGCGACGTGCGTTGCGCTTTCCTACAGTAACTCCAAAGCGAACATCTCCTGCCTTGGTACCGCCTACAGGGCTGGAAGCTGCCGTCACCCACGCCGTATTTATCGACAACATTTGGCGCTCGGCACGAATTGAACTTTCACGCGGCGCTCGCAGCAGAGACGAGAACTCGGCGGGCGTCTTAAGCCGGCGAAACGAAGCAAAGCCATAGCGTTTGACACCAGTGGCCACGTCGAATCCCACCGCGGCCATTCTGGAGCCGCCACCGCCGTCGTTAAAGAATTGCAGCGCCCTCAAATTCCCAGGCGCTGCCGGCCTTTGGCGCGGCGCGCAGCGATAACGGCGCGACCACCGCGCGATCTCATGCGCACCAGAAATCCATGCGTGCGAGCACGCTTGACCTTCGAGGGTTGATATGTTCGCTTGGTCGCCATCACACACTTTCTACGTACTTTTTGCGCAGCCCGCCATTAGACGCGATCCCGCGACTTGCTGCAAACGGGCATTCCCGCAGCACCCAAGGTCTCAGCGGCCTCTCATTGCGCCGCAACCGAATTTGATTCGCAACAAAGGCGATTTACTGTGGATAACTTGATGCGGGATGAGTAGAATTCAGTCCTTCGCCGGTAAGTGCGTTCTGTGTCGGAATTTGGGGTTTCCGCACAGGAAAAATGCAGTGCCGAGCGGGCGGAAGCAAGCACTTTCGCAAACCAATAAAAAGCTAGCCGCGGGGCCGCAAGTTAATGACGCATCTTTGGAACGATTGCTCGCGGCTTCTCGAAAGCGAGCTGACACCGCAACAGTTTTCCGCCTGGATCAAACCGCTTAAAGCCCTCGAGTTCGATGAGTCGACCGCCACGCTGACCATCTGCGCTCCCAACCGTCTGAAGCTCGACGCGATTCGCTCGCAGTTTTCGGAGCAGATCGCCGGCGCGGTATCCCGCGTCATGCAAAGGCCCATTTCGATCGTATTTGCAATCGAAGGCGGCGGTTATGCGGATGCCTCCGCTCTGCGCTTTCCCATTAACAGCGCCACTGCCAACACCGACTCCGAGACATTGGCTGCGCCGCGGGCTGCGATCGTCGCGCCTGGCTCGGCCGCCAACGAGCCGCTCGAGCGCGCCCGGCTCAATCCGAATTTGACGTTCGACACGTTCGTGACCGGCAAAGCCAATCAACTGGCGCGCGCAGCAGCAATGCAGGTCGCTGAAAATCCGGGCGGCTCGTACAACCCGCTGTTTCTGTATGGCGGCGTAGGGCTCGGTAAGACACACCTGACGCATGCGGTCGGCAATGCGGTGCTTGCCCGTGCGCGCGGCGCCAAGGTGCGCTACATCCACGCCGAGCAGTATGTCAGCGACGTGGTCCGCGCTTATCAGCGCAAGGCGTTCGACGATTTCAAGCGCTACTACCACTCGCTCGATCTGCTGCTGATCGACGATATTCAGTTTTTCGCCGGCAAGGCGCGGACACAGGAAGAATTCTTCTATGCGTTCGAAGCGCTGGTTGCGGGCCGCAAGCAGATCATCATCACCAGCGATACGTATCCGAAAGAGTTGAAGGATATGGAAGATCGCCTGGTATCGCGCTTCACATCGGGACTGACGGTCGCGATCGAGCCGCCGGAGCTCGAAATGCGCGTCGCGATTCTGCTGAAGAAAGCCGAAACCGAAGGCGCGCAGATGAAAGAGGACGTTGCATTTTTCATCGCGAAGAATCTGCGCAGCAACGTGCGCGAACTGGAGGGCGCGTTACGCAAGGTGATGGCGTTCTCGTCCTTTCATGGCCGCATCATTACCGTCGACGTCGCGCGCGAGGCGCTAAAGGATCTGCTGTCGGCGTCGACCGCGCAGGTCACGGTCGAGCTGATCCAGAAAACCGTTGCCGATTACTACAAGATCAAGATCGCCGATATGTACAGCAAGCGCCGGCCAATTGCGATTGCGCTGCCACGGCAGGTCGCGATGTATCTGGCTAAGGAGCTGACGCAGAAGAGCCTGCCGGAGATCGGCGAGCTGTTTGGCGGACGCGATCACACGACCGTGCTGCATGCAGTGCGCAAGATCACCGGCGAGCGTTCCAAGAATCCGGAAATGAATCACGCGCTGCATGTGCTCGAGCAGACATTTAAGGGCTAACAACCTGTGGACAGATGCTGCGAAGCTGTGGATAGCGGTGGACTGTGTAGGCGCTTTTGAAGTACCGCGGTGAAGTTGTCCTTTTCGTCCACCGCGAGCCCACATGTCAACAGAAGGCTTGTCAACAACGCAACGGCCGTAGCAAGTGATTGATGTAATGGAGTTCGTTCGGTTTGTCCCCAGCAATGCGCTGCTTTACTACTAACTGTTACTAAGAAGAGTTATGAAAAGGATATAAAGAGAATGCAACTCGTCAAAGCCAATCGCGATGCGTTGCTAAAACCGCTGCAGGTCGTCAGCGGTATCGTCGAACGCCGACAAACGCTACCAATCCTTGCGAACATTCTGGTGCGCAAGGAGGGCGGCAAAGTGTCGTTCACCGCGACCGATCTGGAAATTCAAATTCAGACCAGCGCTGACATTGGCACCGGTAACGACACTGCTGCGACCACGATCGCGGCCCGCAAGCTGGTCGATATCCTGCGAGCTCTGCCCGACGCCGACGTGCAGCTTTCGTTGACCAACAAAAAGATGGCGGTCGCGAGCGGCAAGAGCCGGTTTAACCTGCAAACACTGGCGGCCGAAGAGTTCCCGACGGTGGCACAAGCCGAATACGCCGCTGATTTTTCTCTGCCTGCGGCGACGTTGAAGTATTTGCTGGGTATGGTGCACTTCGCGATGGCGCAGCAGGACATTCGTTACTACCTGAACGGGATGCTGCTGGTGGTCGACGGCACGACGGTGCGAGCGGTAGCGACCGACGGCCATCGACTTGCGCTGGCCGAGGTGACGAAGAACGAATCGTCGAACAAGATCGAAGCGATCGTGCCGCGCAAGACGATCCTGGAGCTGTCGCGGCTGCTGCCCGATTCAGACGACCCGGTCCGTGTGCAGATGGCGGCGAATCAGGCCAAGTTCAGCTTCGGCGACATCGAGCTGATTTCGAAGCTGGTCGAAGGGAAGTTTCCGGATTACCAGCGCGTGGTGCCGGCCGCCAACACCAAGGTCTTTGCGATCAACCGCGAAGACCTGATGCACGCGCTGCAGCGCGCCGCAATTCTGACAACCGACAAGTTCAAGGGCGTGCGGATGCTGCTCGGAGTCGGTACGTTGAAGATCAACTCGACCAACGCCGACCAGGAGGACGCGCAGGAAGAATTAGAGATCGGGTACGAGGGCGATGCTCTTGATATTGGCTTCAACGTCAACTATCTACTGGATGTGCTCGCCAATTTGAAGAACGACCAGATCAGCTTCTCGCTCGGCGACTCGCTCGGCAGCGCACTGATCACGATGCCGAATTCGGACAAGTTCAAGTATGTCGTGATGCCGATGCGCATCTAGGGCGCCCATTGCCGATGTCAGCCGTTCCAGATCAACCGCCAATGAACCAGCCGCAGCCCGACGGGCGTGCGGACTATGGCGTCAGCAGCATCCAGATCCTCGAGGGACTGGAGGCGGTACGCAAACGCCCGGGCATGTACATCGGCGATACGCACGATGGCACCGGGCTGCATCACATGGTGTTCGAGGTGGTCGACAACTCGGTCGACGAGGCGCTTGCCGGGCATTGCGACGACATCATCGTCACGATTCACACCGACAACTCGATCTCGGTCGTCGACAACGGTCGCGGCATTCCAACAGGGATCAAATTCGACGACAAGCACGAGCCGAAGCGCTCCGCCGCAGAGATCGCGCTGACCGAGCTGCACGCGGGAGGCAAGTTCAACCAGAACAGCTACAAGGTTTCTGGCGGGCTGCACGGCGTCGGCGTCTCATGTGTCAATGCACTGTCCGAATGGCTGCGGCTGACGATCCGGCGTGGCGGCCAGATGCATCACCTCGAGTTCCGGCGTGGTGACGTGCAGGATCGCATCGTGCAGACGATGCCGACCGAATTGGGGCTGGTCGAAGCGTCGCCGATGAAAATCACGGGTCCGACGGACCGGCGCGGCACCGAGGTTCACTTTCTGCCCGACAGCCAGATCTTTACCGATATCGACTTTCACTACGACGTGCTGTCGAAACGGTTGCGTGAGCTTTCATTCCTGAACAACGGCGTTCACATCAAGCTGATCGATCAACGCAACGCCAAGGAAGAAGACTTTGCGTTTTCCGGTGGCGTCAAAGGCTTCGTGCAGTACATCAACAAAGCGAAAACGGTGCTGCATCCGAACGTGTTCTACGTCAGCACTGAGTCAAGCGCGGGTGGAACATCGGTGGGCGTCGAAGTCGCGATGCAATGGAACGACGGCTACAACGAAAGCCTGCTGGCGTTTACCAACAACATTCCGCAGCGCGACGGCGGCACGCACATCACAGGGCTGCGCGCTGCAATGACGCGCGTGTTGAACAACTACATCAAGAGCCACGAGTTCGACAAGAAGGCGAAAGTCGAAACCACCGGCGACGACATGCGCGAAGGGCTTGCATGCGTGTTGTCGGTCAAGGTGCCCGAGCCGAAATTCAGCTCGCAGACCAAGGACAAGCTGGTGTCGTCGGAGGTGCGTCCTGCGGTTGAGGATGCAGTGGGGCGCGCGCTCGAAAGTTTTCTGCTCGAGCGGCCCGCCGATGCGAAAATCATCTGCAGCAAGATCGTCGACGCCGCACGCGCACGCGAAGCAGCGCGCAAGGCGCGCGAGATGACTCGGCGCAAGGGCGTGCTCGACGGCGTGGGGTTGCCCGGCAAACTGGCCGACTGCCAGGAGCGCGATCCTGCGAAGTCGGAGCTTTACATCGTCGAAGGTGATTCGGCCGGCGGCTCTGCCAAGCAGGGGCGCGATCGCAAGTTCCAGGCCGTGCTGCCGTTGCGCGGCAAGGTGCTGAACGTCGAGAAGGCGCGCTTCGACAAACTGATTTCATCGGAGCAGATCGCGACGTTGATTACGGCGCTCGGCACCGGCATCGGCGCTCCCGACACCCCCGACGGCTTCAACATCGACAAGCTTCGTTATCACCGCATCATCATCATGACCGACGCCGACGTCGATGGCGCGCACATCCGCACGTTGCTGTTGACATTGTTCTATCGGCAAATGCCGCTGTTGGTCGAGCAGGGGCATATCTACATCGCACAACCGCCGCTGTACCGGATCAAACACGGCAAGGACGAGCGCTACATAAAGGATGATCACGAGCTCGCGCAATACATCGTGACGCTGGCGCTGAGGGACGCGAAGCTGATTCCGGCCGAGCATGCCGCGCCGATTGAAGGCGAAGCGCTTGAAGCGCTGGCGCGCCAGTATCTGGTCGCCAACGCGGTGACCGATCGCCTTTCCCGCGTGATGGACCGGCCGGCGCTGCAATCACTGCTGGCTGGCACCGAGCTCGATCTGGACGATGCGTCCAATGCCGAGGCCTCAGCGTTGCGCTTGACCGCAGCGCTCGGCAACTCAACGGTTCATGTGTACGCGCAACACGATTCGGTAACCGACAAACATCGGCTTCGCATCGAGCGGCGTCATCACGGCAACGTGAAGCTAAGCGCGATCGATGCCGACTTCGTCCATGGTGCCGACTACGCGACGCTGGCGGCTGCCGCTCGCACATTCAAAGGAATGATTGGCAGCGGCGCCCGTATCGTGCGCGGCGTCGGCGACAAGGAAAAGCAGGCAACAGTGGCGAGTTTTGGCGAGGCGGTGGACTGGTTGATGCGCGAGGCCGAGGGCGGCGTCACACGCCAACGCTACAAAGGTCTCGGCGAAATGAATCCCTCACAGCTGTGGGAAACAACGATGGACCCGGCTGTGCGGCGCATGCTGAAAGTGCAGATAGATGACGCGATTGGCGCCGATCAGATTTTCACCACGCTAATGGGCGATGAAGTCGAGCCCCGCCGGCAGTTCATTGAAACGAACGCGCTGGCCGCCGGCAATATCGACGTCTAGTCGGCAGGTTCCGCTGAACATCGTCAAAAGCAGGCTCACTCGTAGTTGGAGTTATTGCTTAACTTTGACGAGCCTGTCCAATGCGACCGTCTCAGTGCGCGAGCATTGCCGCGACTTCAGTAGTACGGGACTATGCGGCTCGGCCGCTCGGCGTGGCGGCATGCTGAATTCCAACAGCCAAGAATCGTTGCACGCAGTGCGCTCAACCATTCGAGGCGGCTTGCAAGTGGCCAGCGCGTTAGCGGGTATTGAGTGAGCGTCGTGGCGTGCAGCATGGTTAGCTCCTTGTAAAGAGATTCCTACGAGCCCCATTTAATCTGCTCGATCGGCCGGCGTCGCGAGTCAAAAGTCCCGTTCCACGTACCTTTACGCCAGAACGCTGCAAAACTCGGGACAGGGGTCCCGAATCGGTTCCGATGCGAGCAAACAATCCGCCACTGAGGCGCAGGTTTTGCGCGGTATGCTGCTTTCAGCACTTGGAGGTGCAGCAATGCGCATCGCGTTCATGGGCTCGGGCGGACTCGGCGGTTACTTCGGTGCACGTCTCTGTAAAGGAGGCGCCGATGCCTACTTCATTGCCCGCGGTAAACATCTTCAAGCCATGAGAAACGAGGGGCTGCATGTTGAAGGCCCGGAACCCATACACATCCCGCGCGTCAATGCCACTGACGATCCAGCCGAAGTGGGCGTCGTCGATTTCGTCATGCTTTGCGTCAAGCTGTGGGACACCGAAGCGGCGCTGCAGCAGATCCGCCCGATGGTTGGCACTGAAACGACAATCATCTCGTTGCAGAACGGAGTCCTGAAGGACCAGTACCTGCAAGCGGCCTACGACGCGTCGCAAATCATGGGCGGGGTTGGCTACGTGGCAACGACGATCGACAGACCAGGTGTCATACGTCAAACGGGACCGATGCAAAGACTGCTGTTTGGCGAGTTCGACGGCTCGCGCTCGTCTCGCGCGCAGACGCTTCTCGCGGCGTGTCTCGCGGGCGGCATCAAAGCAGAACTGTCTGACAACATTCTTCGTGAGATATGGCAGAAGTATGTCTTCCTGGTGGGGCTTTCCGGCACCACAACGACAATTCGGCAGCCTATTGGCCCAATCCGCGCGAACTCACAGACACGCGCGTTCCTGCTCGAAGTAATGCGCGAGGTTGTTGCGGTGGGTAGGGCTTATGGTGTGGAGTTGCCGGAGGATTACGCCGAGGTTCGCCTCCGTCTTGCCGACGAAGTTGCTTATGACATGACGTCCTCGATGCATCACGATCTCGAGCGAGGCAACCCATTGGAGGTCCGTTGGCTGTCGGGGGGTGTGGTGGAACTTGGTCAACGCAAGGGCGTGCCGACCCCGCTGAATCGCGCAATCGCTGACATCCTTGCACTGCACGCTGCGGGGAAAACAAAAACGAAGTGAGTTTCGCGTTGATTTCGCGTTCGAGTTGAGCTATGGGAATTGCGCTTAGGTCAAAAGCGTTGAATCACCGATCGACCAGTAGCGGTCGACAGGCTCAGCTGTGCATCCGGACGTTGCCAACTCCAGACTGGCGCCGGCACCAACAGCCGTCGCTGCCCGAAACACTCACGGACTGACTGGTTCCGCACCGGCACAACTCGGCATTCGGCCGCTGCTCAACAGGGTTTGTAGCTTAAGCGTGGTGCGCCGGCTCTCGTGAATATGCAGTAGGCGTCCAGCGAGTTCCCTCCTACACTCGACGACAGAGCTCCGCGGTGATTCGCGGTTGCGATATGCAGCAGCCGGACGGCGGGAGGGGTGCTAGTGGCCGATCTATTCGTCAGCTATTCGCGCGAGGACAAGGCGCGGGCAGCGGACATCGTGCACCTTCTCGAAGACCACGGCTGGGACGTTTTCTGGGACCAGGAAATGCGCTCCGGCACGTTGTGGCCCAAGGTGCTCGAAGAAGAATTGCTCAAAGCGCGCTGCCTGGTGGCGCTATGGACTACCACTTCGATCAGCAGTCGTTGGGTTCGCATTGAGGCCTACGAAGCGTTGCAGAACGACAAGCTGGTGCCAGTGCTGCTTGATAAGGTGCGGCCCCCGCTCGAATTTCGGCAGACGCAGATGTTCGACTTGATCGGCTGGAAAGGCGACCGCGGCGATCCGCGGCTTTCGCAACTGCTGGCGGACTTGACCCAGCTTGTGAAAGCGCCCGGTTCACACGGTCCGGTCCCGCGGCCGGTTCGGATTGCTGTTCCCCCGACTCTGCAGCGACAAATACCCGACAAGCAGCATGCGGCCAATGCAGAACAAGATCCATCAGCGGTTCCGCAGGATTCTTTTCCTACTGTCGCACCGTCGCGCAACTGGTGGCTCGGTGCGGGCGTCGCTGCCGCGGTGATTGCGATCGCGTGGGCAATCGCCGCGATCGACTTTTCTCCCGCGCCGACCACGCCCGCTCAACTGCCGGCACCACCGCCCGTCGAAGTTGCGAAGCCAGCGCCGAGCCCGCCGCAGCCCTTGCCCGAGGTGCCGACTCCCGCCAAGAAAACGGAAGTCGCGGTTGTCCCCGTACCCGCGGCTCCGGTTCCCAAACCCAAACCGCCTCAACGACTACGGTCGGCTAGGTGCCTGGCAATTGAAGAGAAGTTCCAGCAGACGGGGCAGATCACCGCGGCCGAGCGAGATTTCCTTCGCGGCAAGGAGTGTCAATCATGAAGACATCTATCGTGTCGCCATGCCCATGGACCGCAGCGCGGCAGCCCGTGTGCGCAGCTCTGTTGATCGCGTTCATTGCGGCGCTCGTATCAGGCTGCTCGACGTTGGTTCCAACGACGACGCCTGCTGCCTCAGCAAGCGCGCCCACCGTGCCGCCCGGCGCTGCGACTTCGCCCGCGCCGGCGCCGGCTGCATCTCCGGTCGCGGCAGCTCCACCACCGCCACCAGTTCTTCCGCTCGATGACGCGCTGCTTGTCGCGGCGAACAATCTGTTTTCGAGTGCTGCGAAGACGCTCGCGATGCCGCCGACACAGCGGTTGCTTGTGATCGATCCACTGGTCGACGGCGTATCGCACACGCAAACGGTCACCACGCAATCGCTTGAAACGAAAATCCAGGGGCTGGTGCGAGCGAAATACCCGGGCTTCAATGCGCAGCCATTTTCACGAGCGACCGTCGGCCAGGCGCCAATCGTTCTGGTGGGCACTTTCACTGCGATCGATTTGAAGAATCAAACCGGCGGTGCGCGCGAGGCGTTTCGAATTTGCCTAGCGCTGGCCGATCTGAAGTCGGGATTGATTGTTGCGAAAGGCGTCGCCCGCGCGCAGATCGAAGGCGTAAATCAGACGCCGCTGCCTCATCTGCAGGACGCGCCGGCATGGACCAAGGATCCTTCGGTCGACGCGTACGTCCAGACGTGCCAGGGAACGAAGCCGGGCGATCGCATCGATCCTGCCTACCTTGATGGAATTCTGGCTGCGTCGATGATCGCCGAGGCGAGCGATCTGTTCGACAGCGGCCGCTATCAGGATGCGATAGAGGTTTACCGCAGCGCGCTTTCGACACCAAAGGGCGATCAGTTGCGAGTGCACAACGGGCTATACAGCGCGAACTGGAAGCTCGGGCGGCGTGCCGACGCCGAGCGTGCGTTTGGCGAAGTCGTGCGAGTCGGACTCGCGAGCAATCGCCTCGGCGTGAAGTTCCTGTTCCGGCCAGGGTCTACGGACTTCGTCAGCGATGCGAGACTGAGCGCACCGTATTCGATGTGGTTAAGCCAGATTGCTCAGCGCGCCAGCGCGCGCGCTGCCTGCCTGCAAGTCGTCGGCCACACGAGCCCGACTGGCCCGGAACCCTTGAACGAGCGCTTGTCGGTGTTGCGCGCCGAGAATGTAAAGAACCGACTCGAACGCGAAGCGCCGCGGCTCAAAGGGCGCGTCATCGCCAGCGGCGTTGGGTCACGCGAAAAACTGGTCGGTACCGGCACTGATGACGTGCGCGACGCACTCGACCGGCGAGTGGAGTTCAAGGTTGTGCCCTGCTGATTCTTTTTCTGAATTGAAAGTCAGGGCAGCAACCTGGCGATCTCTTCGGTCCATGTAGCCGCAAGTTTTTTGTAACCGCCACGATTGGGATGAATTTCATTGTCCCAATCGTTCGAATCGCCGGTGGTTCCCGCAGCAGCCGGTATCAGCGTCGTCGTTAGCTTCAGCGTATCGACCACATGAAAGTTTGGCAGGTCGATTGACCTGAGGCACGCTGCGAGCTCTTCAAGGAGCAGCCGGCTCAGGTCCAGCCATAACGCGGGGTCGATGCCTAGCCACATGCATGCCGGGTAAAGCCACGGTCCTCCGCCCACGTGCCGTACCGGAGCGTTGCGGGGTTGCGCCAGCGCGTACGTATGCATCAACAGCGGGACGTCCTGGCTGTCACTGCCCGGACCGTCGCGTCCCTGCGCGACGATCTGAGCGACGTTGACCTTGATGTAGTTGAGCAATGCATCAAGGGCGTCCTCGTTGATCACCGACCGCAAATTCGATTGATCAATGCTTCCTGGGGCATTCGGCCTGACCAGTATTTCGGATCGCTGCACATCCTTGTTCCAGAGGGCGTCCATCAAGTCATTGCCGCCGCCCGAAAGAAAGATTGCGCTCCATCTCCGCCCACTCTTATTGCGTAAATAAAAGTAGAACTGCCGATTGCGCGTCGTCTCGTGCATTCGGCGCAGCGTGTCTCCGGGTTCCGAAATGTTGAGCACGCACGCGGGGTACGGAAGCTCCATCGAAGTAAACGTATTGCGAAATTTCGTCGAGCCGTAGCTGAACCACGAATCGCCTTCTGCCAGAAATACTCGCGAGTAGTCGTTCAATGATTGCTGGAACTCCGGCTTCTCAAACGCGGGGGCGTCGACCTGCGTAATCGGCTGCAAATGGTCTGGCATCGGACTTCCTTGCGATGGCGGAGAAAACGATCTTTACGGCGATCTTAGGCGCGTGCGTTATTCGCGCACAAGACGCATTATCAGAAAGCAGTCAACGCTGATGACATAGCTTGCGAGTATCGATCCAGCACTCTGCGCCGCCGCTTTTCCGAACGGCCTCGCGCATATGGTCGGTGCCGCCCGGACCGTCGCCGCCGTCGCCGTTCCACACGCAGACAAAGCGGACTTTGTCCGCACCTAACGACAATGCACGCTCGAGCATCCACAGATTGCACCGCTCGAAGACGCCGTCGGATTTATCGGACCCGCTTTCGGCCGACATGACCATGGTTCGTACCGACGACTGCTGCCGAACCGCGTAGAACCGATCGCGCCAGCGATCGGGCACAGCCGAGGATGCCTTGGTGAAATCCACGGATTTGACGATGAAGGTTTCTTCCGGCAGCGGCAAATGCAGTTCCAAAGCCGCGCCTCGTTTGAGCATCGCCTCGGCAAACAGCAGGTCCCCTCCACACGCGCCCTGCGTAATCCCGAGATCGGCGGAGCCGGCACCGAGCTTGGTAAGCGTCGCGTCGATCGCAGCGGCGATGCTTGACTCACACTGCGGTGGGAACCGCGGAAGCTTGCGGTCCGGCTTGTCGATCATGTGTCCGCTGAACAGAAATACGAGCCTGGGAATTGCGATGAACGCTGTCACGCCGACCTCTACTGCTATTTATTTGCGTCAGGCGGCTGCGCACGACTGATCGCTACCGACATCGCTTCATACGCGCGCAGTTCGCGCGCGTCGCTCGGTCCTACCTGCGGTGACCCGCGACCGGGGTAGCGCGACCGCAGCGCCTCGTTGGTACGCAGTCGCACCGGAGCCCATGCACCTTCTGGCGAGCGGCAAACGACAACGCCGTCGGCGACTGCGACATGCACCGCGCGGTCACGACCGACTTCGAACAGAAAGCGCGTGCCTTCGACGCCGGCCACAACGGTCTGGCTCGACACCGTAAAGCGGTTGCGCAACAGCGCGAACACGCGGCCGAAGACCACTTCGAGCGAGCCAATTCGCACGCGCGTGCCGTTCAGCACCAGGGCGTCGCCGGCCTCACGGAAACGCAGCACCGCGGCTACGTCTTTTCCGGTCTCGATCTCGTCGCCCGGCTGCAGCCACATGAGCCGCCGGACTGCGATCTCGCGCCCGCTACGCCAGACACGAACGCCGGGCCTGTCACCATCGACACGCTGCCAGCGCGGATCTGCGCCGGGCACTTCGCGCGCAATCTGCCAAAGCTGCACCGCGGCCGCTGACTGTTGTGCGCTGGCACTGGTGCCCAGCGCAAGAACCAACGTCACAAACAGCAGCCAGCGACACCCGATTGAGCGTTTCATATGGACGGCCTCCGCATCCGCTGAAAAGTACGTGCGAACCACTGAACGGCGCGCAAGGCGAGATACGACAACAGCATTGCAATCACATCATGCGCCGCGTTGAGCACGATGTCGCGCGTCGCAAGCCACCATGCAACGAGTAGCCACGCCAGCGTCAATGCGAGCAGCGCACCGCGACGCCGCCAGCGCGGCTGGCGGTACAACACGAGCGCGGCGGCCGCACCAACACCGCACGCCAGTAGCGTGGTCGCGAGATGCCCACCGACGGTCAGCAGCTGCGGCACGCGGCCGCTGACGAGCGTCGCGATAGCGTCGGCCTGCAGTTCGACGCCAAACACTTGGCGCGGCGCAAACCCGTCGCGAACGACGTGGATGTCTTCATTGCTGTCAGCGCGTGCGAGGGCCATCGCACCGACCAGCACAATGCGGCCATTGAAACGTTGATCGGCCACGCGCGCCGGATCGAGCGCGTCGGCGTACGAAACATGACGTGCAGCGTCACGCCAATAACCGGGGGGCGCAACGCGCAGCAGCAGCGTCAGCTGATCGTCGCCGGCACGCGCAGCACGGCACGCCGGGCTTTCGAGCCGCTGCGACTCGACGCCGCTGAAGCGCACCGGCTGCGCGCGCAGTGGTCCATCGAAGCGCAATTCACGGCGTGACAGATCGGCCGCCCGCAGCGGATCGCCGACCAACGCGACAAGAGAAAGCGAGGGATGCGCCGCTGAAACAAGCTCGCCCGCCCGCGCTGTTTCACGCGGCGCGATCGCAAGCGGCGTCGACCACAGCGCGCCGCCACCGCGATCGATCAGGCACAGTGACCCCGGCTGACCCGCTTCGCGCAGCAGCGGCGGCAGCTCGGGCGCATCGCCAGGGAATCCGGCGCACTCCAAAGACCACACGGGTACGGCTCCGTTCTGCGGAAGCGCGGCGCGCAGCAGCAGCGAGCTCGTCATCGGCGTCGGTCGCACGCTCGAAGAACATGTCGAATACCACCGCACTCGCACCGGCGCGCGCGGCGCGCTCGATCAGCCGCGCATGGTCTCGCCGCCAGTCGGCCACGTGGTCACTGGGGCCAAATGGCCTTCCACGTGCGCGCTCGCTCGCCGCATCGATGCCGACCAACAGCACCGGCTCGCCCGTGTGCGCCGCGCCCGCGGCGAGCAGCAAGCGCTGCATGTGCGTGTCGATATGCAACAGGTCGAGGGCACCGGACCACGCGGCAAGCAGCGCCGCCAGCGCGACGGCGAACGTTGCGACAGGCCATGCCGCTGCGGCTGCCTTCACGCGCTCCCATCCATCGAGCTCGCGCACGACGTCGCCGGGCATGCGTCCGTGAAGTTGATCGACCAGCGCGTTGAAATCGACATCGAACGTACGGTTGCGAAGCTCGGCCATGTTCAGCGCAGCCAGCGCGCGGATCGACGCGGGCAGTGCCGATTCATGCGGCGCCTCGGCGCCGCCAATCCTTACCGGCACGATGCGCACGCCGTCGCGCGCGAGTGCGGTCTCGATCTCGAAGCGAACCGGGTCGTCCGGCTGCTGCAGCCTCGGCCCGCGTTCGTCCGCCGCGGTCAGCCATTGATTGCCGATGACGACAAGCACGACGTCACTCGCTGCTATTCGTTTTCGAATCACACGCCGAAAGTCCTCGCCGTACGGGATGCTTGCGGTATCGAGGAACACACGATCGCCGAAGCGCGACTTCAGCGCTTCGAACAAACGGCCGGCACTGTCTTCGGAATCGGCGCGGCGGTAGCTGACGAACAGGCGGGGCCCGAACATGGCGACGATGGTAACTGCGCTTGTCAAGAAAACATCGCGTCGATTTTTCACGGCCGGCTCGCCGATCAAAGCGGTTGCCGCCGCGTTCGATTATCGCGATGATCGGGCTACGTTAAGCGAGCGGAGCAGTGCATGAAAGAAAAGCGGCCCAAGGCTTCAGCGAAGAGGGCGCAGGCTGTGTCGTTGCACATTGGTCTGGACACCGTCAGCGCTTCTGCCTATGGCGGCTGGACCGGCCCGCTCGCCTCCTGCGAATTCGATGCCAACGACATGGCGTCATTGGCGCGCGCGCAGGGCATCAAGGCGAGCCTGCTGCTGACGAAGAAGGGCACGCGCGCCAACACGCTGGCGGCCATCCGCAGCGCTGCCAAGTCGTTGCGTGCCGGCGATCTGTTCTTTCTGACGTTCTCGGGTCACGGTGGGCAGGTGCCCGATGTCAGCGGCGACGAGGCGGACAAGCAGGACGAGACGTGGTGCCTGTACGACGGCCAGCTGATCGACGACGAGTTGTATTTCGAGCTCAGCCGATTTGCAGCCGGCGTGCGCATCCTCGTGTTCTCAGACAGCTGTCATTCAGGCACCGTCACGCGCGCGCGCCCTCCGATGACGGATATTGTGCTGAGTACTGGCCGCTCGAAAATGATGCCACTCGAAGTTGGCCGGCGTGTCTATGCGCAGCACCAGTCGTTTTACGACAAGCTGCAGAACGACATCGCCAAGTCGGCTGGCAAGGCCAGCGTTGCCGATCCCGATGCGGTGCTGTCGAACCTCAGCGTCAGCAGCGGTCGCGTCAGTGCCATCGTGCGCAAATTCAAGGCGGCGGTGATCCTGATCTCGGGCTGCCAGGACAACCAGACCTCGATGGACGGCGACCATAACGGCGCATTTACCGGGCAGTTGTTGCAGGTGTGGAACCTCGGCGCGTTTCAAGGCAACTATGCAAGCTTCCATGCCGCCATACGCGCCGGCATGTCGTCGGCGCAAACGCCGAACTTGTATCTGCTGGGCAACGTGTCGCGATTTCGTCGCGCAGAGGCCGTTCACCGTCTGAGCATTCGCATGCTGCGCATCCAGGATCATCGGCTCATCGGCGACGGCGTCAGCTTCCGCGCAACGCCAAATCACGGCGGCGCGTTGAACGCGCGCTATCTCGTGTTCCATTACACGGCCGGCCGCTCGTGCGATAGCTCGGTCGAGTCGCTGTGCACCCGCAAGCCGCACGGCAATGCGTCGGCGCATGTGGTGCTCGGCGAGCGACGGACGCATCGTGCAACTGGTGCCATTTAACGTCGTGACTTGGCACGCCGGCGTAAGCCAATGGAACGGGCTGGTCGGGCTGAACGAGCGTCGATCGGTATTGAACTCGACAACGCCGGTGCCTTGAGCCGCGTCGGCGAGAAGTTCGTCGCCTGGTTCGGCAAGGAGTACGGGGCGAACGAGGTCATGCTCGCCGAGCACAAGCATGGCGGCGGCAGCGACCATGGCATGTGTACACGGAAGTGCAGATCGAGCGTGCGCTCGAGTTGGCCGAGCTGCTGGTCAAGCATTACGGTCTGGACGACGTGCTTGGCCACGAAGATATCGCGCGCGGCCGCAAGCAGGACCCGGGGCCGGCATTTCCGCTGGCCTCGATCGCCAGCCGCACCTGGGTCGCAACAGCGATGCACCGGCGCGCTATGTGGTGACCGCTGACACGCTCAACATCCGCAGAGGTCCCGATGCATCGTTCGAACCGGTGGCGGCGCCGTTGAAACAGGGCGCGATCGTGCTGTTGCTGCAACCCGGCGACCGCTGGAGCAAGGTTGAAGTCGAAGGGCCGACCGATATCGAAGGCTGGGTCAACAACAGTTTCATCGTGCGCGCGCTCGCTGCGCCGCGTCAACGCGCGGCGTCAAGAAGAGCAGCGCGCGCAGCTCCGCGAAGAAGACAATTAGAGCGCACGCAACGAAGACGAATGCGAAGGCGAAGAAGACGGCCTCCGCGCGCACGTACGCCGACGAAGAAAACAACTTCAGCGCGCAAGCGCTTGGCGCGGCGCCTGCGCCGCTAAGCATAGGACCCGACGCTATGGCAACGACCGCAGCACCGCCGATCGTCTTCATCGTGCCGGGCCAGGCGCAGCCGGTCGCGGCAACGCGCGGCGCGGCAGCTGCGCTCTGCCGGCCGGGATTGCTGCGCGGCGTCGCTGAAGCAATCGGTGCGCGTCGGCGCGCAGCGCGGCGCCGGTGACGTGGTGCGCGTCACCGCCGTGCCGGGCGAGGACGTGGTGGTGCTGCACATCGCCGGCGGCCCGGCGCTGACGCTGCATCCGGAGACCGCACGCGACCTGATGCTCGCGCAGCAGGGCGCGATCAAGCGCAGCCGCGGGCGCGGCGGCGTCGACAGCCGGAGCCGAACGAGGTGCGAGTGCCCGCGCAATTGCAATGGCGCGGACTCGAGCAGGCGGCCGCTACCCGCGGTGCGACGCGCGGCTTTCTCGGCGACGTGTTGCTGTCGGCGATCGAAGTCGTCACCGGCGTCGGGAAAGGCGGCGCTGCCGATTTCGTCGTGAAGAAGGCGGTGGAGCGCGTCGACGACCAGGTCGACGCCGGCCTTTATGCGCTTGCACCCGAGTCGCTGCCGCCGCTGAAGGGCACGGGCACGCCGCTCGTGCAGGTGCCGGCCGCGCCCGATGGCGGGCCGTTGCTCGTGTTTGTGCACGGCACCTTCTCGACCACCAGCGGCTCGTTCGGCAAGCTGTGGTCGCTGCACCCGCAGCATGTGCGCGCGCTGTTCGCCAAGTACGCCGGCCGCGTCTACGGGCTCGAGCATCCGACGCTTGGCGTCAGCCCGATCGACAATGCGCTGACGCTCGCGCGGGCGATGCCCCAAGGGCGCGCGCCTGCATCTCGTCACCCATTCGCGCGGCGGACTGGTCGCCGAGGTGCTGGCGCGCGTGTGCGCGAACCCGCAGCTGAGCGCGCGAAGACGCTGCGTTCTTCAAAGGCGACGAGTACGTGGCGCAGCGCGACGCGTTGAAGGCGCTCGTCGACGAAGTGCAAACGCGAGGCATCCGCGTCGAGCGCGTCGTGCGCGTCGCGTGTCCGGCGCGCGGCACGCTGCTCGCGTCCAAGCGGCTCGACGCTTACCTGTCGGTGTTCAAGTGGACGCTCGAGCTGGCCGGCATTCCGGTCGCGCCGGTGCTGGTCGAGTTTCTGGGCGAAGTCGCGCAGCGCCGCGCCGATCCCGAGATGATCCCCGGTCTGGCCGCGCAGATTCCGGACAGCCCGCTGGTGCAGTGGCTGCATGCGGTCGACGAGCCGATTGCCGGCGAGCTGCGCGTCGTCGCCGGCGACATCGAGGGCGACTCGGTCACGTCGTGGCTGAAGACACTGCTGGCCGATGCCTTCTACTGGACCGACAACGACCTCGTCGTGCAGACGCGCTCGATGTACGGCGGCGCGCCGCGCGCGGCGGCGCGACCTTCGTGCTCGATCAGGGCGGCAAGGTTTCGCACTTCAACTACTTCACCAACGAGCGCACCGCCGAGGCGATCGTCAACGCGCTGACGCAGGACACGCCCGCCGGCTTTCGCGTGATCGGGCCGCTGTCGTGGTCGGGCGAGTCCGCGACCGGTGTGCGTGGCCGCGCGCGCGGCGATGGCAAGCCCGCGAGCGACGGCCGGCGGTGTTCGTGCTGCCCGGCATTCTCGGCAGCAACCTGAAGGTCGATGGCAAGCGCATCTGGCTCGGCTGGCGCCTGATCAACGGCCTGAAGCGCCTGGACTACACGCCCGGAAAGGCCGACGGCGTCGAGCCCGACGGGCCGATCGGATCGAGCTACGAAGACATCTGCCGAGTATCTGGCGCAGACGCACGAGGTCATCGAGTTCGCGTTCGACTGGCGCAAGCCGATCGAGGAAGAAGCGCGGCGACTGGCGGGCGCAGTCGAAGCGGCGCTCGACGCGCGCAAGGCGAGCGGCCAGCCGGTGCGCCTGCTCGCGCACTCGATGGGCGGCGTGCTCGCGCGCACGATGCAACTCGAACGGCCGAAGGTATGGCAGCGGATGATGGCGCACCCCGGCGCGCGTCTGCTGATGCTTGGCACGCCCAACGCGGGCTCGTGGGCGCCGATGCAGGTGCTGTCGGGCGACGACACCTTCGGCAACCTGCTGGTGACGTTCGGTGCGCCGTTCCAGGACCGCGCTGCGCGCGCAGTTGATGGCGCGCTTCCCCGGCTTCATTCAGCTGCAGGCAGCGCTGCTCGATGAATCAGCTCGCGCTCTCGAAGCAAGCGACATGGCAGGCGCTGGCCGACGACGACCTGCAGCGCGTACGCGAGAACAGCTGGTGGCACCGGCAGGAAATGCAGATCGGTACCTACAGCTGGGGCGTGCCGCCGCAGGAGGTGCTCGACCGCGCGGTGCAGTTGCGCAAGCGGCTGGACGCCCAGGTCGCAGCTGACCTGCCGTCGTTCAAGGACAAGCTGCTGCTGGTGGTCGGGCAGGCGAGCTTCACGCCCGACGGCTACAGCCTGGCTGACGAAGGCCTGGTCTATCTCGACGCGCCGGACGAAGGCGACGGCCGCGTGACGCGTCGCCAGTGCGCGGCTGCCGGGCGTGCGAACCTGGCAGCTCGACTGCGAGCACGGCAGCCTGGCCGACGCCAAGGAAGCGTTCGAGGCTTACCGCGAGCTGCTCGACACCGGCACCACCCGTCTGCTGCAGCCTTACGTCGAGACGCCGGCGCGTGCGCGGCGCCGCGGCCTGCTTCACCCGCGCGCGTGCGCAGCCGGCCTTCGCGCAACCGGGTCGCGGGTCCGCCGCCGCAGACGCACGCGCGACGTGCTCGCGCTCGAAAGCGAGGCAGCCGATCGCGAGCGTCGCGCGCGGCGCCGCATTGCAGGTCACGGTGATCAATGGCGACTTGAGCTTCATCCGCCAGCCGCTGTTGATCGGCCACTATCGGTCGCTGCGGCTGTCAGGCACCGAGTTCGTGATGAACCGGCTGATCGGCGGCGCGATGGACGATTCGCTGCAGGTCGGGCCTGTACCCGGAGCCGCCCGGCACGCATCAGGTGTTCGTCAACACGCGCACCGATCCCGAGAATCCATGGCAGGCGCCGCGGCCGGAAGCGGTGATCGTCGCCGGGCTCGGGCATGAGGGCGAGCTGCGCCCCGCCGAGCTGGTGCGCACGGTGCGGCAGGCGACGATCGCGTGGGCGCAGCGAATGGCCGAGGTGAGCGGAGCGGCACGCAGAGCGGATGCGCCGCGCTCTGTTCGAGATCGCGGCCACGATGATGGGCAGCGGCGGCAGCTGGCATCAGCGTGGGCCAGTCGGCGCAACTGGTCGCCCAAGGCGTGCGCGAGGCCGACGATCGGCTGCGCGAAGCCAACGAACGCGCGGCGCTGGAGCACGCGGCCGACCCAACGCGCCCGCTGCGCTCGTGGCCGCGCGTCGGCCACCTTTATCTGATCGAGCTTTACCTCGACCGCGCAACCGAGGCCTGGCGCTCATTGCAGGTGCAGGACCGCGCAACGCCAGGCCGTATCGCCGTGACCGACGTCGTACGCGCGGGCACCGGGGCATTGCGGCGGCCGCTCGACGCGAGCTATCGCGGGGCCGACTACGACTTCATCACTGCGGTCACCGAGGCCGGGCCGAACGATCAGGCGACGATTGCCTACAAGCTGGATACAAAGCGCGCGCGCGCTGAAGTGCGTGCGCAGGCAACGCAGGGTCCGCTGCTGCGCGAACTCGTGGCGCGCGCGTCGAACGATCAGAACACCGACCGGCGCATCGGCCGCACGCTGTTCCAGCTGCTGGTCCCGATCGAGATGGAGCCGTTTCTCGGTGGCACCACCGAGATGGTGATCGAGCTCGACAGCGGCACCGCCGGCATTCCTTGGGAGCTGCTCGACACCGACGCCGGCGGCGGCAGCAATGCGCCGCCGTGGGCGATCCGCGCCAAGCTGCTGCGCAAACTGCGCACGACGAGTTTCGCCAGCAGGTGGTCGACGCCGACGCCGACGCGAGCGTGCTCGTGATCGGCGAGCCAAAGGCGACCCGGCAGATCTACCCGCGGCTGGCCGGCGCACGCGACGAGGCGCGTGCGGTGGCCGCGCGCCTGACCGCGACGGTGCGCTCGATGCGCAACGAGTGAAAGCGCTGATCAGCCCGGACGATCCCGAACAGTCCGGCGCCGATGCGCTGACCGTCATCAATGCGCTGCTCGAGCGCGACTGGCGCATCGTGCACATCGCCGGCCACGGCGAGCCGCCGGAGTTGATGGGGCCGGTGCCGGACAAACTCGGCGACCCGCCGCAGCGCGCTGGTCAATCCGCGCGGCGTCGTGCTGTCCGGCGATGCGTTCCTCGGTACGCGCGAGATTCGCAACATGCGCACCGTGCCCGAACTGGTGTTCGTCAACTGTTGTCATCTGGCAGCGCGCAGCGCGAGCGAAGTGCTGAGCGGCACCTACGATCGGGCGCGCTTCGCAGCCAACGTGGCCGAAGAGCTGATCGAGATCGGCGTGCGCTGCGTGATTGCCGCCGGCTGGGCGGTCGAGGACGAGCCGGCGAAGATCTTCGCGACCACCTTTTACGACGCGCTGTTGCGCGGCCGGAGGTTCGTCGACGCGGTCGCCGAGGCGCGCAGGCTGCGCATGCGCTGGGCGGCAACACCTGGGCCGCGTACCAGTGCTATGGCGATCCTGACTGGGTCTTCCGGCGCGGCGTTGGCGATGCGCAGCATCCGACGCCATCGTTGGCCGATGAGTTTGCCGGCATCGCGTCGGCGCTGGCGCTGGCGCTGGCGCTCGAATCATTGGCGATCAAGAGCCGGTACCAGAAGGCGCCTAGGAAACGCAGCGCGCGAAGATCCGCCATCTCGAAGAACGCTTCGCCGCGTTGTGGGGTGCGATGGGCGCAGTCGCCGAGTCATTCGGATTGGCGTGGGCCGAGACGAAGGCGACGGCGGAAGCGATCGAGTGGTACCGCAAGGCGCTTGCTGCCAACGACGGCAGTGCATCGATCAAGGCGGCCGAACAGCTCGGCAATCTGCGCGCGCGGCTTGCGCTGCGAGGCCGTGCAGAGCGGCGCATAAGGAAAGCGAACCCGCCACCCGCGCGCAATTGGCGCAAGCCCGCAGCGAGATCAGGGCGGCGCTTGCGACGCTCGAAGGGCTGACGCAGTTGCAGCCGTCGATCGAACGCCAGAACTTGTGCGGCTCAGCGTGGAAGCGACTCGCGCTGGTCGAAGCGATCGCCAAGCGGCCAAACGAAGAGCGCATTGCAATCAGCAATATGAAGGCATCGTACGCGCGCGCCGAAGCTCTCGCGCGCGCGACAAACTTCGCGGCGCTGTTTTATCCGGCGCTGAACCGGATGGCCGCCGAGCTGATCGTCGATGCCGGCAAGCCCGGATGGACGAAATTCGATTCCGCAACATTGGACGATGTCCGCGAAAGCCTGACCCTCAGAGCCCGCGACGATCCCGATTTCTGGAGCTTCATCGGCATGATCGAGCTGCGCACGTACCAAGCGATGGCGGAACAACCGTCTCGCTGCCGGCGCGGCCCGGCATCGAGCATGAACTCGACGAGCTTTTCACCCGGGTCAGCGCGGCATCGATGTGGAGCTCGGTGCTGGACCAGGCGTCGTTCGTGTTGCCGAAGTACGCCGCGCGCGCCGCCGGCGCCGAGAGCCGCGCCGCGCGCGAACTGCTGGCGAGGCTGCAGCGTTATCTGCAGGCGAAGTGACGTGACGCAATCCGTGCTGCCGACTGCTGGTTGATCATTCCAAGAACAATCCGAACAACGAAAGCGCCCCCAGCTGCAGCAACCACAACAAGATCGCAATGCCCCACACCATCAGAACCACCCGAGCCCATCCCGGCAAGAGGCGGTTCTCGCGAGCGTTGGGCTTCGACATAGTGCGCACGGCCGGGAGAGTGCGGGATGAGGGTGCACTGTGCACCCAGTCGCAGTATCCGACAACCAGCGCGGGGAAGCGTGCAAACGATTGAGCCGGGCGAATTGATCCATGCGATCACGATTGCCGTGCTCGCCTCGTTCATCGTCACCTGGATCTTGCTGGCGGGATATCGGCGTGCGGTAGCGCGCACCATGCGCACCGCGTCGGCGCAAGCGGATCTCGATACACCGATAATTTCGCCAGTGGCCAGTGGCAATGCCATCTGCGCCACGCGTTCACCCGGCAATCGGCGCGACCGCGGCGCGACGTCGGTTGGCGCTGGTTTATGGCGCGGCTTTCGGCCTGTCGGCGCTGGTGCTTGCGCTGCCGCTCACCTGGAAGATCGTCCAGGAATCCGGCGCTCGAGTCGTGGCCCGGTCTGCTTTCCAATTGGATGACGATCTGGGCTCCGTCCGTTGTCTTGCTCTGTGCTCTGCTCGCCGCGAGCCGGCGCTCGACGATCGTGGCGCTGATCGCCGCCTGGTTGCTGGTCGTGTTGTCGGCGACCGCGCTTCCCGCACTCGTCAGATTGATGGCCGGCAACTACGTCGATGGCGGGCTTGGGAGCCAATGCCTGGCAAGCCTCGGGGCTGTTTCTAGTCAACGCAATACCGCCGCTGGCGCTCGTCTACATTACCGGCCGGCGTCGCGTGCGCAACGTCCTGCCCGTCGTTCTGGTCATGGTGATGCTGCTGAGCTTTCTGCTCCTCGGCTACAACCACTGGCAGATGGCGAATGTGCAGGACATCTCCACGGCGAACCCGATGCTCATGTGGCTGGTAACGAATATCGGGCTGTTTACCGGACCGGCGCTGCTGTTCCTCTTGCTAAGCCTTCCGGTCGGCCTTCTTGCGTGGTGGCTGTTGCTGCATCTGGAGCGCCGGTACCAAAAGCACGGATTCAGCAACGTGCAACTGGTGGTTGACGCGTGGTGGGCGATCATCGTTGCCAGTCACCTTGTTTCGCAATGGAGCGACGGTGCTGCCACGGCGCTCTCTGTCAGTGGCGCCGCGTTTGCGATCTACTGGATCACCGTGCGCGTGGGCCTGCGCGCCGCCGGGCTTGGCGCTCGAGCCGGCGGCCCGACGATGCTGCTGCTGCGTGTCTTCGGCTTCCAGAACCGCACTGAAAGGCTGTTCGACCGCGTGGCCGAACGCTGGCGCTTCGAAGGGCCGGTCGCGATGATTGCCGGTGCCGACCTCGCGCTGCGTTCGGTGGATGTCGACGAGGTGCTCGCCTTCGTGCGCGGCGAGATCGAATCGCGCTACGTCTCCGGTGCCACCGATCTAGCTAGTCGGCTGCAAGCGCTCGATGCCGGAGCCGATCCTGACGGACGCTTTCGCGTCGGCGAGTTCTTCTGTTTCGACAACACCTGGCGGCCGGCGCTGCGCTCGCTGGTCGAACGCGCGCGCGTGGTGCTGATGGATTTGCGTGGATTCACCAAGGCCAATGCGGGCTGCGTCTTTGAACTCGAGCAGCTGAGCGCGCTGGGTGCGGTGGGCCGTTGCGTGTTCGTCGTTGACTCGACTACCGACCGCGCGCTGGCGGAGACGCAGCCTCGGCCTCGCGCCGGGGTATCCGAGCAGCCAGCGTGGATCATGATGAAGCGGGAGGCGGCCGCAATGCCGGGACTGTGGCGCGAGCTGACGCAGCGAGCCGGCGCCGCCTCGGCCCGATTCGTCGAGGTCGCCGCCGTCACGAATGCATGTCGCGGAGGAGTCTCTTGGAGATCCTAAGTCTGCCGCCTTGGACCTTGAGCGCGAGCCTCGAAAGAGACGTTGTCGCGTTCACGCTCGGCGACGGGCGCCGCCTGGCGTGGCGCTCGCAGTCGCCCGCGGAGTGCCTCGATCACGCCGCGCAACCGCTCGCCGCTGCGCTGCTCCTAGGCGACGAACTCGCGTCGCGCCTCGCAGCGAGCGAGCCGAGGCCGCTTAACGTCCAGTACGCCGCCGAACTCGACGCGATCGACTGGGAAGCGCTTTCGCTCGGCAGCGTGTGCCTCGCCGAGCGGTTCGCTTTGGCTCGACAGCTCCTGAGCGACGCCGAGCCGGCGGCTGTGACCGTGGCGCCCCGACCGAATCATTGGCCGTCACTCTCGTTCACGGTACTGCGATGCCGTCATACCTTTCGGCGCGCCGCGTCGACTGGCGTGACCTCGGCCTGACGTCGGCGCGCGAGGCCGTCGCGGCCGCACACGTCGTCGTTCTCGACGGCGTCGCCCTGCCCGAGCTCCTCGAGGCGGCGCCGCTGCCGGTCGGGCGCCGCCTGCTCGTCATCGCCTGGCCCGAGTCGCCGCAGCGATTGCAGCCGTACTCGACGTCGGCGCGACGGCGCTATGCCTCGGCCGCAAGCGCGACGGCTTCGGCGAGTCGATCGATGTGCTCCTTCGCCAACTCGGCGACGGCGCCAGCGTCGGCGAGGCGGTGCGGGCGCTTCATCGTCGCGCACCGCTTGTGCGCGTCGCGGCGCGTCTCTACGGCGATCCGACGATGCGCTTCGTGCGCCCTCGCGAGCCCGCCTCGCGCCGCCAGGTGACGAGCCTATCCTTCGACCTCGTCAGCTCGACCGCGCTGCTGCGACGGCTCGGCGACGAAGCGTACGCGGAGATGCTCGACAGCCTGATGCGCGTTGCACCGACATCGTGCGCCGCCACGGCGGCCAGCCCGACGATCCGCAGGGCGACGACGGCGTCATGTGCTACTTCGGCCACCCACACGCGCTGGAAGATGCCGCCGTGCGCGCCGTCGAGGCGGGGATGAAGATCGTCCGCACCGTCGCCGACCTCGCCGTCTCCGTCCGCGTCGGCATCGCGACGGGCTTCGTTGCCGTCAAGGCGGGCCAGCCGGTCGGCCTCTCGATCCACCTGGCCGCGCGACTGCAGAACGCGGCGGCGCCCGGCACCGTGCTTGCGTCCGAATCGACCCGCAGCCTTGTCGCCCATGCTTTCGAGTTCCGGCGCCTCGAGTTGCAGCCGAGGCTGAAGGGCATCGACGACGCGGAAGACGCCTATCTCGTGATCGCCGCTCGTGGCGACGGGTTCGCGCATCGACTCGATCGCGTGCCGCTGCTCACGCCTTTTGTCGGCCGGCGCAGCGAGCTCGAGCTGCTGAACGACTGTTGGCGGCGTGCGTCGACCAACGAGCGCGGCCTCGTAATCGTGCGCGCCGAGGCCGGCATGGGCAAGTCGCGCGTCGTGCGCGAGTTTCGCAGTCAGCTGATGCAGGCGGGCGTCAAGGTGCTCGAGTGCCGCTGCCGAGCCGACGCCAGCGTCAGCCCCTTCCTGACCCTCTCCGAAGCGTTGCGCCGCTGGCTCGACGTCGACCCGCACGATAGCGCCGACCGCGCTATCCGCAAGCTCGCCGACGCAGTGCCCGAAAAATCGCGCGACGGCGAGTCGCTCGCCCTGCTCGCATCGCTATTGGGCTTCGCGCCTCAGCCGCGCCATTCCGACCCGAGCAGCCAGCGACAGCGCCTGCTCGCCTTGCTGGTCGAGTGGTTCCACGCCTTTGCGAAGGACGGTCCGTGCTGCCTGATCGTGGAGGACTGGCAATGGGTCGATCCGTCGATGCGCGACTTCGTGCAGCACCTGCTCGATCGGCCCAACGAGCCGCGCCTACTCATCGTCGTGACGACGCGCGAGATGCCCGCGTCGACGGCGACTGGCCGAGCTGGCACCGCCGACACACGGACTCTCACGCGCACTGGCGCCTGCGAGATCCAACTGAGCGGCCTGCCCTTGGCCGCGGCACGCGAGCTGGTGAGCGTGGTCTGCGCTGGCATGCCGCTGCCCGAGGGACTCGTGCGACTGCTTGCCTCGCGCGGCGACGGCGTCCCTCTATTTCTCGAGGAGGCAGCCCGCATGGCGCTCGAGCTTGGCGCCAACCGACCCGGTGCCGATCTCGACGCGCTGCAGACCGTGCCGGCGTCGCTGCACGACCTCCTGATGGCACGCCTCGACGGCCTGGGCAACGCCAAGCGCGTCGCCCAGGTCGCCGCCGTACTTGGCCGCGAGTTCTCGCTGCCGTTGCTGTTGGCGCTGTTCGACACGAGCGCCGCGTCGCTTGACGCCGTAAGCCTAGACGAACGCCTCGCCGCGCTCGTTAACTCGGGGCTCGTGCACGCCCACGGCGGCGACGCCTACGCGTTCAAGCACGCCCTGGTGCGCGACGTCGCCTACGCGTCTCTGTGGTCGCGCGATCGCATCGCGCTGCACGCAGAGGTGGTGCGGCTCCTGAAGGAGCGCTGGCCGGAGCATGCCGCGGCGCGCCCCGAACTGCTGGCGATGCACCAGACCGAAGCCGGGCTCGATCGCGACGCGCTCGTCCAATGGGAGCTGGCGGCGAGCAACGCGGCGGCGCGCTCGGCGGAGATTGAGGCGATCCACCACCTGCGCCACGCACTCGCCGTGCTGCCGCGCACCGAGCCCGGCGTGCAGCGCGACCGCACCGCCTTGCGCTTGCAGCTGCTGCTCGCGGCGCGCCTGATCGCCACGGAGGGCTACGGCGCCGAGGCCGTGCTGCACGCCTACCGCGAAGCCGAGGTGCTTTGCGACCGGATCGGCGATGACACCACGCGCTTCAAGGTCGAGATGGGGCTCGAGGCCTACCGCTTCATGCGCGCCGACTTCGGCATGGCGTTGGAGCACGGCCGGCGCGCCGCTGCGATCGCGGAGCGCTCGGGCGATACCAAGCAACGGCTGAATGCTCAGTGGGGTCTCGCGTGCACGCTATTCCACAAGGGCGAGCTGCGCGCGACGATGCGCGAGATGGACGTCGCACTCGGGCTCTATACGCCGCAGATGCATCGCCTCTTCGGCGTCCAGGACCCGGGGATCATGTGCATGGCGTACTCGTCGTGGGCGCTGTGGGAGCTCGGCCGCCCCGATTCGGCGTTGGCGCGCATCAACAAGGCGGTGGCGATCGCGCGCGAATACGAGCACAAGTTCAGCCAGGCGGTCGCGCTCGCCTACGGCGTCAGCATCCAGCTCCTGCGCGGCGAGACAGAGGCAGCGCTGGCGCGCGCCGAGGATTGCATCCGCGTCTGCGAGGAATCGGGCTTCCCCGTGTGGCTCGCCATCACCCGATGCATGCGCGGCCGCCTGCTGTGCGAGCAGGGCCGGCTCGACGAGGGCCTGATCGAGATGCGCGAGGGCCACGGCATGTGGCTCTCCACCGGCGCGATAGTCTCGCAGCCGCTCTACCTCTCGCTGCGCGCGGAGGGCCTCCTGCTAGCCGGCGAACTCGAGGGCGCCGCGAACTGCGTCGACGAGGGACTTGACATCACCGAACGCTACGGCGAGCTGCAGCTGCAGGCCGAGCTGAAGCGCCTGCGCGGCGAGATCGCGCTGCGTCGCGGCGACCTCGAGTCGGGCGGAGCCTGGCTAAAGCGCGCCTACGCGCAGGCTATGCGACAGCACCGCGTCGGCTTCGCGCTGCGCAGCGCCACGACGTTGGCCAGCGCCTGGGCCGCGCGCGGCGAGCACGAGCGCGCGCGCCGGCTGCTGCAGCCGCTGACAGCGCGCTGGACCGAAGGGCGCACGACGCGCGATGTGCGCGCCGCTCTGGCGCTCTGCGAGACGCTGAGCGCCGCCCCGGCACTCTGCGAGAGTTGACATGACGAGCCGAAGGCTCGCGGAGGGAAGCTCAATGAATGAAACGGCTGATCCATCAGCAGCAGCGCAGACCGCGGAGGGAGCGCTTGACCGTCACCGAAAGGCGCTGCAGCCTAGCGGCAGAAAGCGGCACGTCGATCCGCCGGACCTTGACGTCTACGAGGAGGCCAAGGCCGAGCCCGCCAAACAGAACCGGCTGCTGCTCGACTGGCTGAGCGACGACGATCATCGCGCGGAGCTCTTCGCTCTCGTCAACGACGACGCGGCGGCGTGCTCAAGTTCCCGAGCCGAGACGCCTCGCCGCGCGAGCGCAGCGATCTCGGCCCCGGCGACGAGCGACCCGCGCCCGTCACGAAGCACAAGATCATCCGGCTTGTCACCGCGCGGGCAAAGCTCAAGGAGATTCTGCGCGACGACGGCACGCATTACTCGAACCGCGTTTACGGCGAGCTCGGCGGCGGCAGCTTCATGCTGGCGCTCGATCCGGTCGCGTCGAAGGCGCACGCCACGCAGCGCGAGGCGTTTCGCGATGCCTTCTGCGAATCCGGAGGCGCTGCTCGTGCGCCTGAGCCACTTCGCGGTGAGGGCGGCATCGGTGATGTCGCTTCGCGCGCCCGAGTTCGACCTCGCCGCCTTCGCCGAGCAATCGGCGCTGCGCTTCTGCCAGAAGCTCATGGGCTACGCGCTGCGCGACTTCCGCCTGCTCGAGACGTCGCTGCACGACGCCTACCGCGGGCTCGTCTACCAGGTGTTCGGCCGCCACTTCGCCAGCGACCCGCTGGCGATCCCGCTGGCGCGGCAGGGCATGGGCAAGTTGCTGAAGCGCACGAGCGAGCTGATCGACGCCTACGCGCTGAACGACGAGGACGGCCTCAAGGGTTGCAAGGACCGCGCGATTCCGCCCGGGATGATCCCGTCGCTGAAGCGGCTCGGAGACCTGGAAGGCGACCTGAACGGTGAGCAGCGCGCCATCGTCGCGCTCGGCGCCGCGGTCGGCACGGTCGGCAACGTGCAGGCGGCGGCCTGCATCGCGGTCAAGGCGATGTTCGACGACCCGGAGCTCTGGCAGAAGGCACGCAAGCTGATCGCATCGACGAGGACGTCGCACGAGACCGACAACACCGATGAGGAGTCGTCATGGCGGCCGACCGACAAGACCGATGAGGAGTCGCCATCGCTACCGACCAAGAAATACGGGAATGGAAAGCCCTCATCGAGGGCGCGCTCGCGCGCAACCCGCCGATTCCCTTCCTGCCGCGATGGCGCGTCGGCGAGCATGGGCAGCCCGGCCACGAAGTCGTGCTCGCGCTCGGCGGTGGCACCAACGACCGCGGGGCGCCGGGCGGCGACGATCCACTCGTCTGGGGCTTGCCGCCGGGCGGCCCGCACCACTGCGCCGGCGCCGAGCTCGCCTGGCCGCTCATCGTCGAGATCGTGCGCCAGGTCATGTACCTGCCTGGCCTGGCCGAACGGCTCGATGCCGAGGACGCGAGCGTCATCGGGCTCAAGAAGACCTGGGGCTTCATCTGCGAGAGCTATCCGCTCGTGCATCGGCGCGAGAGAAGGGTGGCGCAAGCGTCGCTCAACGTCGCAATGCGCCTGAAAGCGCCCGTGCGCGACAGCGCCGATCGCGTCCGCGAGGTGATCCGCGCCGGCGCGCCGCGCATCGAGGAGGCGCTGCGCGAGTCGCGGCACGTGCACTTCGCGTGGTTCGAGCTGATCGAGGCCGACACGGTTCTCGTGCTGCACACGGTCTACGACGGGCCGTTCGCGGCCTACATCCAGGACTTCGCGCTCAAGGTGGGCGACGTGTTCGACGCGCTGTTCGCCTGCATCGAGGACGCGCCGCCCAGCCCGGTGGACAAGTTTCCCGACGAGTTCGTGGCGCTCATCCAGCGCTACAACCGCGCGCCGGCGATGGGCTACTTCTTCAGCGCCTATCCGCGCAGCGAAGTGTCCCAGATCATCCGCGACGACCGGGTGCTGCCATGACGGAGCAGGACTTCGCCAATGTGCAACGGCTGGTCCTACACGGCAGCGTGTGGAACGTCGGCCGCCATCTTGCGCTCGAGTTTCCCGAGCACGTGCCGCCGCTGCCGCCGCTCAAGGATGCGAGGCCCTCGCACCCGCTCACCTTTCTGGCCACAAAGCGCGACGACGGCACGCCGGTGTGCCGGCCGACCGGCGCTTGGCCGGCGAAGAGGCCGCAGGTGCAGCTCAGCATCGGCTTCAGCCGGCGCGGCCTGGCCAAGCTCCACGTGCCGGCGCACGTGCTCAGCTCCTTCGCCCTCAAGACGCCGGCGTTCACTGCCGGCGCGGCGCTGCGGTCGAGCCGCCAGCTCGGCACCTCCGGCCGCAGCGCGCCGCCGCACTGGGACGAGCCGTTCCATCACATGAAGCTCGACGCGGTGCTGAGCCTGCACGGCGAAGCGGACGACGCTCTCGATGGCCTCGTCGACGAGATCGAGAAGGCCGCCCACATCACGACGTCGTCGTGCGGCAGCTGCCGGCGACGCGCCGCCTCGCCAATCCGGCCGGCGTGGCCGAGGCCGCCCGTAACGCCAATGAGGCCGACCGACGAGAAGAGTGGACCCACTTCGGCTTCCGCGACGGGCTCGCGCGCGTCGGCATCCGGGGCTGGACCGAAGAGGAGAAATTGGCGGAGTGCAGGCCGTCTTCTATTCACGCCGCCGGCGAATTCGTGCTCGGCCACCCGCAGGATTCGGGCGCCAACCCATACATCGCCGGGCCCGGCTCGCGGGTCTGGCCGGAGGAGGTGCGTGCCTTCTTTCACAACGGCAGCTTCGCCGTGCTGCATCAGATGGAGCAGCACGTCGAGGTGTTCGATGAATTCGTCGCCAAGGAGGCGAAGAGGCTGAAGATCGACGCGAGGACGACCTCAAGGCCAAGCTCTGCGGCCGCTACCCCGATGGACGGGTCCTATCCGGCGCGCAACCGCCGGGCCCGGTCGACGCCGACTTCGACTTCGCGAACGACGCCGACGGCCGGCACTGCCCCTTCGGCAGCCACATCCGCCGCATGAACCCGCGCGCGGCGATCGACGCCGACGGCGCACTGGCGCACGCAGCGCGCAGCCGCGCGCTGCTTCGCCGCGGCATGCCGTACGTGCGCTGCGCGACGACGGCCCGTGCAACCGGGAAGGAAGAGCGCGGCTTCGTCGGCCACTTCTTCTGCGCCAGCATCGAAGACCAGTTCGAGCACCTCGTCGGCCAATGGGGCGAGCGGGTGCCGCTCGGCAGCGCCGATCGCGGCCGCGCGCGCGACCCGTTGATCGGCGCTCATGAGTACGACGACGGCGACTTCGAAATCCCGACAGACGACCCGAAGGCGTCGCTCACGGTGAAGGGTCTCAAGCCCTTCGTTCGCGTCGTCGGCACGTCGTACCTCTTCTATCCGAGCCTCTCCACCTTCGACGGCATCGTCGCGAGCGAGACCTGGATTCCCGACGACGACGACGAGGCGGACGCGTGAGGATCACGCCGCCGGGCGACGACGTCGTCCCCGGCCGCCGCCGCTCGACGAGTCGCCTCCGCACGACCGGTTCTGCGACCTCGTCACCACCGGCGGCGTGGCGAGCGGCGTGGTGTACCCGTGGGCGATCGTCGAGATTGCGCGCGCCTACCGCTTTCGCAGCATCGGCGGCACATCGGTTGGCGCGATGGCGGCAGCGCTCGCGGCCGCCGCCGAGTACGGCCGGCGCAGGGCAACGACCGCGCCTTCGAGCCGCTGCGCCGCCTGCCCGGCGCGCTCGGCGAGACGCTGGCCGACGGACGTACGCGGATGCTCTCGCTGTTTCAGACCAACCCGCGAGGCCGGCGACTGATCGAACTGTGGCGCTGGCTCGGCCGCGGGCCGGCTTCTCGACAGACGACAAGGACGACCCGACCCGCGCGACGCGCGCATGGAGCGAGCGCGGCGGGCGCCATGCGCGCGCGTGCTGCGCCGATCGTGTGCGGCGCCTATGCGACGCCTTTGTGGGCGATCGCGCTGGCCGCGGCCGCGATCGGCTTCCTCGCGTGGTGGCTGATCGGCCTGGCCGATGGCGGCTCGCCGTGGCTTCGCGCCATCCTGCTGCTGGTCATGTGCCTCGCCGGCGCGCTCGTCGCCTTCGCGTGCGTGCTCTGGCGCGACGTCAAGGAAGGCGTGATCGACAACAACCTCGGCCTCTGCAAGGGCGGCACCATGGACGCCGGGCCGGAAGGCAAGCGGCCCGGCATCTCGGAATGGCTGCACGAAGGCATCCAGGCGAGCGCCGGCATGAAGGCGAGCGACCGGCCGCTGACGTTTCGCGACCTGTGGTGCGCGCCCGCTGTACCCGGGTGCCGAAGGCTTGCCGTGCGGCGAGCACGACCCGCCGGACCGGCGATCGATCAACCTGCAGATGATCACCACCAACGTCACGCACGGCCGGCCGTATCGCCTGCCGATGCTCGACGAGACGAGCCGGCTGTTCTACCGCGCCAAGGATCTCAAGGGTTACTTTCCTCAGCCGATCATCGACGCCATGGTCAAGGTTTCGCGGCCGTATCGAGCAAATTTCGCCTTCGGATGCAAAGGCCGACGACGACACCAAGGACTTCCTCGAGCTCCCCGGCGCCGACATGCCGATCGTCGTGGCGGCGCGACTGAGCCTCAGCTACCCGCTGCTCTTCTCGGCGGTGCCGCTCTGGGCGATTGATTACGAACCGAGGAGGGCAACGCGAGCTGAAGCGCTGCCTCTTCACCGACGGCGGCGTGTCGTCGAACTTTCCGATCCATCTGTTCGATGCGGCGATGCCGCGCTGGCCGACCTTCGGCATGTGGCTCGATCGGCGCGACCCGAACGGGCCGCGCGCGAAGCCCGCGAATCCGCCA
The DNA here is from genome assembly GCA_963710675.1 of uncultured beta proteobacterium. Lineage (GTDB taxonomy): Bacteria > Pseudomonadota > Gammaproteobacteria > Burkholderiales > Burkholderiaceae_F > JACCZX01. Next base: position 248,607 of record CAVQBE010000021.1, read on the forward strand.
GCCGAGCGCAGCCGCAGCGCAGACGGGTTCCCCGATGCGCCGGAGGAGCAAAGGGAGCGGCGGGACGATGACGTCTGGCTGCCGGAGCCCATCGGGGAGGGCTGGAGCGACAGCTGGAACCGCTTCGACCCGTTCGCCGCCTACGCGTCGTCAGATCTCCACCCGCGATGCCCGTGGGCCTGCTCGCCAACCTCAAGTTCTTGGCTGGCTTTCTCGATGGCATCCTGGGAAGCGCGATCGAGTGGCGCGATCGCACCAGCTTTCGCCTGCCACACGTTCGCAACCGCGTCGCCCGGCTGATGCTGCGCAAGGGCGAGGGCGGCCTCAACATCGGCATGCAGCGCAAGCAGATCCTGCAGATGGCGCACCGCTACGGCACAAAGACCGGCCTGGCCTTCGTCGAGCGTTTCGCCGACAACGAGGGACAAGCGTCGCTTTCGTGGCAGGAGCAGCGATGGATGCGAATGGTGCTGCTCGTTCGCGGCCTGCGCGAGCGGCTGACGGGTCTTCGCGAGAGCCTCGAATGGACGGCCGCCGGCACGGTACCGATAGACGAGGCGATCGAGCGGGCGCAGCAGTCTCCGCCCCTCAGCGACGGCGATCGAAGCCACGCGCTCAAGCCCACGGAAGCGGAGGGAATGCGCACGTTGCTCGCCGAGATCGTGCAGCTGGAGCGAAGCCTGCGGGATTTAAAGCCGGAGGCCTACAAGCCGGTGCCGGAACCTGAGTTGCGGTTAAGGGCGCCCCTGTGACCAACACTGCGTGAGAAGGTTATCTCTTAAAGCGTCTTCAGATACTCGAGCAGACTCTCCTTCTCCGCTGCCGGCAACGTCGTGCCGAAAACGTGCCCGCCGTTGCCGTTGGCCAGCGCGCTGGTATCGAACTTCGTGCCGACGCGCTCGGCTTCCGGGCCGTTGCGAGACAAAGCCGACGTTCTTCTGGTCGTACAGGTCGTAGCCGCGCCAGAAAACCTTGGGACGATTGGCGGGCGGTTCGAGCAGATCGCGCAGCGTCGGCACCGCGCCGTGGTGCAGATACGGCGCGCGCACCCAGACGCCGTCGAGAAACGGCGGGTTGTAGCCATCGAGCGGCGCCTCGACCAGTCCCTTGCGCATGATCCCCATCTCGGTCACGACCTTGTTGGCCGCGATCGCGTTGTCCTTGTTCCACGTATCCATCCGGCCGCGATCGGTGTCGACGCCCGCCAGTGGCATGCGCCGACCCGTCTTGTCGCTCGCGTGGCATGACGCGCAGTGCTGGTCGAAGACGGCTTTCCCGGCCTCAGCGCGCGCAGCGTCGATCGCGAACGGATACTTCGGCGCCGGCTTGTTGCTCAGGTAATCCTGCAGCCACTTGATCTGCTCAAGAAACTCGTCGTTGCTCTTCGGCGGCGCGCCGAGCACGCCAAGTGCGGAATCGATGATCACCGAGTACGCGTCGTGGCTGTCGCCCGACCAGTTCATCGTGGTTCCGGCGACGTCGTACTTCTTCAGGTTCCAGATCGACGGAATGTCTCCGGGCCCGAAGGTGTTGTCCATCGGCAGGTTGAGCATGAAGTACTTGGTCAGGTTCATCGAGTCATCCCGGCCGCGTCCCCAGTCGGGAAAATCCTTGCGGTAGATCCACGCGAACTGCGCCTCGCGCTCGAGCAGCCGCTTCTTCGTCATCGGAATGATCAGAAAGCGATACGCGAGCGCGTCGTCGAACGCCAGGTCGGTCACGAGATTGATTTCGCGCATCAGGTTGTCGGCGTTGAAGCGCGGATCCTTGGCGCAATCGACGAGAAAGCGGAAGAACGCTTCGAGGTTCAGCGTATGTCCGGGCCCGGCATTCAGGAACACCGGGTTCTCGTTGGGTGCCGCGCGATAGTTGGTCGTGTGGCACGCCGCGCAGTTGTTGCCGACGCGCGCGAATCCGATGGTCTTCTTCGTGAAGCCGATCGGCAGCTCCTTGCCCTGCTCCCACGACGACGCCGAGCGACGCGTAACCGCCCGGCCCGGGCAGCTTCTCCGGGAACATCCGCGGCAGCACATAGAAAATCCAGTACGGAATTCCGGCGTCGCGCTCGCCGCCGATCGAGCCGTAGCGGAAACGCATCTCCGGCGTCGCGGTCATCCACTCCTCCTGCGGTTCCTCGCGAAAGAACTTGTACCAACCGTAGTAGCCGAAAGCGGCACCCAATATCAACAGCAAGGCCAGGATCGTTTTCCACTTCGAACTCGATTTCCTGCTGAGCGTCATCGTCTGGTCCCTAGAACGTCTTCATGAATTCGACCAACGCATCCTTGTCGCCGGCACTCAATTCGGTGCCGTAGCGCCTTGCCTTCGTGGCCGGCGTTCGAGTTGCCGGGTTTGGCTGTGTCGTAGGACGAAAAGCGCCGCCCCGCCTGCTCGGAAACATCGAACACGAAGCCGAGGTTGCGCGTGTCGTACACGTCATTGCCGCGATAGAACATGCGCCGGACGCTTGGCCGCGGGCTCGAGCAGTGCGCGCAGCGTCGGCACGGAGCCGTTGTGCAGATACGGCGCTCGCAGCCAAATGCCGTCGAGCGGCATGTTCGCGTAGCCGAACGTCTTGCGATAGTGGCAGTAGCGATGCGGATAGCCGGCGTACACCGTGCCAAGGTGCACCGCGAGCTCGTACGAAAACGAGTCGAGCCGGCGCGGATCGGTGCCGATCTGCTCGATGCGCGTGATCTTGCCGACCTGCGGGCCGTAGAGCTCGCTGTCGCTGATTGTCGTGTTCACACAGTCACGCGCTTGCGTTCCTGCGGGCGCACTGAAGGTGCGGCCGTCGGCGCCGTGGCAGCCGGCGCAGTACTGCGTGTAGAGCTCGCGTCCGCGGGCCGACTTGTCGGCATCGATCGGATACGGATACTTCAACGGCTCTGCCGTCAGCAGCCATTCTTCGAGGCGTGCGATCGCAGCAAGGTCGATCGTCGGCGGCGTCGTTCCGGTACCGAACGCCGCGTTCTTGTTGCGCTCCTCGGACATCACGTTGTTGCCGTCCCAATGCAACTGCATTCCCTGCCGCGGCTTCTGCAGCCAGATCGACGGGAAGTCGACGGCCGCGTTGCGCTCGCGCTCGGGAATCTGGTCAAGCGGAAAGTTGAAGAGGATCTTGTTCGGATTGAACGTGTCGGTCCTGCCCGGTCCCCACTCGGTGTCCTGCAGCAGCGGGCCGAGTCGCCCATACAGCATCAGCAGACGCTCGCGCATCAACGCCACCGCCACCGGATACACCAGATAGCGATCGAGCAGGCCAAGCTTTTCGTCCTTCTCGCTCATCAGCCGCTCGATCTCGGCGACGATGTACTCGGTTGCGAATTTCGGATCGCGCGCGCAGTCGAACACGAACTTCTGGAAGCCGAACAGGTTGAAGGTATTGGCAGGCATTCCGAGCACGATGCGCGGCTTCGCCTCGGGCGTGTCGCGCACCGTGCTGACATGGCACACCGCGCAGTTCAGGAATGTGCGGTCGATGCCCTGGTAGTTGCGCACCGACATGCCGATCGGCAGGTCCTTTCCCTCCTCGTACACAAAGCCGAGCGATGCATAACCGCCCGGCAGATGCTGCGAGCACACCCCGGGCATCGCCTTGAAGATCCAGTATCGGAAAGCCTGACTCGCGTTCGCCGCCGGTGGACCCGTACTTGAAGTGCTCTTCGACCGCTGCGTATTCGACGGCGCGATCGCTGCCGAAGCGCTGCCACAATGCGAGCGCAAACAAAAGCGCCAATGCGGTCGGTATCGCCAGCACGAACATGACGACGCGCACCCAACGATGGCGATACAGGCGAGTGAGCCAGCCTTGCTTGCGCGGTTCGTCAAACGGCTCGTTCACACCATCTCCTTAGCTATTGACCTGCAGGCACAGGGCGCAGATTTTCGTAGCCGCGCGCGAGCATCGCGGCGAGGTCGGGCGCCTGGCCCGGACTCTGCACGTAGCCACTCGGCGACGGTCGCTTGCAAGGCTGCGATCGATGCATCGGGCGTTGCCTGGATCGACGGACTTCCTCGATGCGATGCGCGCGGCGGCGGCATCGGCACCTTCGCGCGCGAAGCCGCCGGCGATTGCCACATCGAAAGACGCACGAACATACGCGGCGCGCACTGCGCCAGGCTGTTGCCGACACGCTGCGCATCGCCGGCGAGAAAATTGGGCGGCGAGCGTTCCGCCGTTCGATGGCATGCGGCGCACGGCGCAATGAATGCAGTCGCTTGCGCAGGCACGGCTGCAGCGATAACTGCATCGCTCGCCGCAGGCGTTGCAGTGCCCGGACCGCAACACGCATTCATCGGCGGCAGCCCCAGACGCCGCGCGCACGCTTGCGCGCGTCAACGGCAGCTGCGCTCCAGTCCTGTTTCGCGAGCGCGGCGCGGGCCGGAGCAAAGTCCTCTACGACCGTGACAGTGGCCGCGCCGGACTTGCCTCGACTGCGGCAAGCTCGATGCGCTCAATCGCATCGCCGCTTGGCAGTGCGCGCAGTCATGCCCTGGCGGCGTGACCGCGCCGTTGCGCAAGCTGCAGCCGCGTCAGCTCTTTGCCGCCGAGCGACAGGCGATCGATCATCGAATGCGTACCGCTCAGATTCACATCGCCGTTGCACTGATAGCGATCGCCGTTAACGAAGCAGCGCGCGGTATACATCCGTCGCGTCGCACCGCGCGCGCGACGTGTCAGTGCGCCATCAAGATCGCGCACATCGGCTTCGGAAAGCCACTGCGCGAGGCCGGCAACAAAGCGGGACGAGAAGCGCATCGCGCCAGTCCAGACTTCGATCGGCGCTCTCGGGGCGACGGCTTCAAAGGCGGCCGCCACATCGATATGGCTGGCCGACGACTGCATGATCGGTAAATGTCAGCGGATCACGATTCGGCAGATCCGGATTTGGAATGGCAAGCCCGCCCGGCCATCTGCGCAGCAAAACGCTGCGCCAACAGATACAGCGAAAGCGGTCGCGGCGTCGAACCCCTGTTCCTGCGACAGCCGATACTGCAACGCCGCCTGCAGCGCGGGCCGCGACACGCTGAGTCGCACGCGTCGCGCCAGATACGATGAATCACGGCAAACAGGTTGGCTCGATCGGTCGAATCGTCGATCGCGTTGGGCAGATCGACTCCGCGCCGAATGGTGACTCCGTACACCTGCTCGCGAGGCTTGCCGTCTCTGTACTGCGAGCCGAGCTGCGACGCGCGGGTTCGCATTGGTTTCGTCCCACTGTTGCCGCGAGAAAATGGGCCCATGGTTCTGGTGGCATGCAGTGCAGACTGCGCGGCTCGCATAAACCGTCTCGGGCTTGCTCTGTGCTCGGTAGTTGCGCACCAGCTGAAATTCGAAGCGCGCAGCGGCTTCGTTGTAGCTGATGACTTCGATCAGACCGGCGCGCTCCTGATAGCCGAGGTAGATGCGGTCCTTGGCGAGCAGGTGCCCGCCGCCGTCGGCCGTCATCGCAGCGATGACGCGCGGAAAGGAGAAGAAGTCGGGCGCCGCGGCCGTTCGCTGCAGCGAACGGCTGAATGGCACCAGCACCGAGGTCATGCACGTTCCCGGTCTGGCAGCCCGCCGCGTTTTCAATCTTGCGCACCAGCGCCTCGAACGGAAACGGCACGCCGTCCGCGTTGATCTGGTCGAACAGCGACTGGCCTTGCGCGGGCAGATTCGCGCCGGGTCTGCCGGGTCTACCGCCCAGGCGGGTGCAGCCGCGCCGCTAGCGGGCACAACCAGCACGCTGCCTGTCAAGACAAGAGCTGCCGCACCGCTTCCACATCGCACAGGCCTGCCATTTCACTTCGAAGCTGTCAGCACGGGCCGCTGCTGCGTGCCCTGCCAGCAGTCTTCCTTGACCTGGCCGCCCTTGGTAAATGCATCACCGTCGCGCTCTGCGACTTCCTTGTTGTAGAGCGAGAAGTTGAGAAGAAAGATCTTTCCGATATAAGCGCGACCCAAGATAGAAGCCGGGCCGCACCATGCGGATCTCGTCGCGCACCTGCAGCCCGCGCCGGCCCGCGAGAAAATCCGGCCGCTCGCGATAGCCTGGAATCTCGTCGGTGTAGAAGTAATCGATGATGACCGACTCTCGCCGCGAGTCGAGCAGGCTCTGACCGCAGTAAAGCCGCGCCGGGAACATCAGCCACTGATCCTTGCCGTTCACGGTGACCTTCGGGATCGTCGACAGATCGCCGTCGATCAACGGCTTCAGCAGCGACGTATCGTCGATCCGGTTTCTCAGCACGCGCTCGTCGCGGTAGAACACTTTGCCGCGCCACAGATGCTTGCCCACCAGCTCGACCTTGGCGGTGCCCACACCGGCCGCGAGCCCGGACAGGCCGCCGATGATCTCGCGGATGCGCCGGTCGCCCGAAATTCCCTTCGGAAAAAACAGGTCGCCTTCGTACGCGCCATCAGGAATCGGACCGGCCGTCAGCCGCGCGTAGATCTGATCCATCTGCTCCTGGTCATACGACTTCAGCGCACCCGGTGTCAGTTGCGCCAGATCGCTGCGCGCAAGCGGAAATTCGTGCTCGACACGCGCGAGGTCGGGCTTCGACGCATACCCCGACTGATACGGACCAAATTTGATTCCGGCCGGAGGCGTCTCGCCGCAACCTACCAGCGCGACGCACGCCGCCAGCGGCACCGAACAGCAACGGAGTCCGATGAGTGCGATTCATCGCTGCGGCCTTCATAGTGTCGCCAGAAAGGCGATCAGCGCTTTCTTGTCGGCGTCGGGCAGGTCCTCGCCGAAGCGATGGCCGGTGTTCTCGATGTCTGCGGTGCACGAGCTGTACACCTCGACCAGGCGCGGATACCGCCTGATCGCGTCGACCAGTTGCTCGGGGTCCTTCGCGATCTCGCCGGTGACTGCGTGCAGATCGGCCGCGACGCGTTTGCCTTCGGCTTCGCCGAGCTGCTTCGCCAGCTTTGCATTGAGCTCGTCGGGTCTCAGTTTGGCGACGATCAGGTCGTTGACGAAGGCCTTGTGCTGAAAGCTCGCCATCGCGCCGACACTCGTTCCCGCCGGCAGCACCAGCGTGAAGCCCAGGATCTGCTTTTCTTCCTTGCCGTCCCAGGTCCGCGGTCCGAGCGCGATGCGCACATCCTGGTCGAAGCGTGCAAGCTTCGGAACGCGCTTGTTCGGGTTGAGCAGCTCTTCCATCGAAGCGACGTACAGCTTGAAGCGGCCGTCGACGCTCGGGTCGTAAGCCCAGCACGCCGGCGCCTTGTCGGCCGGCAGCGTTTTCTTGTTCTCGTCGACGTACGGCGAGCGATAGAACTGGTTGGCCTTGTTGGCCGGCTGGCCGCACAGCTCCGGACCGATCGCGTTGTTGTGCATGAACGGCGCGTGCGCCCACAGCGACAGCAGCGAGATGTTGCGATACGAGCCACGACCGCCGTCGTGCGGCTCCTTGATGTTCGGATCGGTCGGCCGCGCGCGCAGCGTCTCGGAGCCGTACTCCTGCCATATGTGTCCGTTCATATGGTTCGAGTGCAAGCGCGCGGCAGCGATTGGTACCGACTTCGGTCGCCAGCGTCGCCCGGTCGGAGCCCATCCAGTCGGCGCGCATGCCATCTGCGCCGACGGCGCTGAAGTCGCGATTCTTGAACGTGTTCTCCGGCGTCTCTGCGATCGACGAATGGCAGCGCGCGCACGTCGTCGCGAACACTTCGCGTCCACGCGCCACGGCGTTGGCGCCGAACTGCTTGTCGAGATCGCGTTGCAGATCCGCGCTGGTGTATGTGGCTTTGGGATTCACCGCCTGCTTCGCATGCGCTCGAGCAACGGCGAGGTCGGTCGCATCGGTTTCCTTCGACATCAGGAACGCAAGGATGTCGGGCAGTCGATCTTCGATCGCACGGAAGTTCGGGCAGTCGCGCCGGCATTGACCGATGTCGAACGGCGTTTGTCCGAAATTGCGCTTGGTCGGATCGAGCTGGCGCAGATCGGTCAGATGGTTGACCCAGCACTGCTCGGAGCACGAGCCGATGTTGAAGTACACGCGCTGGATCGCCTCGAGCGCGCCGATCGAGTCTTCGCCGCCTTTGAGGATGTGATGCACGGTCTCGGTCGCAGCGCCGCGCTGCCAGCACTTGTTGTCGCGGCCGGGCTCGCACCAGCAATTGGCGTCCTGCTGCGAGCAGCTCGCCGCCTTGCGCCAACGGGTGACATTTTCGCCCGCGAAGGTCGGCCGCACCTTGGTATTGATGATCGCGTTCATCGTGCCGGGGTTGTGCACCTGATCGGTCGCGATGGCCGAAGTGTCCGACGTTCCAGGCCGCGCATGCGCGAACATCTGCGCTTCGAGCGTCGCGCCCGACATGCCGGAGGTCAGGATCTCCGACACGCGCGAGTACTGGTTGCCGAGACCGCCTTTCAGGTTTGCCCACTCCGGATTGGCCGGATCCTTCGGAGGATTCAGCGGATCGAACGAGATGTGGCACGAGCCGCAGGTGGTGCCGATCAAAAACGGCGGCTCGATCGAACCGTCGGCCAGGCGGTTCAGCGCCGAATCGCTCGACTTCGGATCCTTCGACAGTGCGCCTCGATAACCTTCCCAGCTTGCGAGGCTGCCGTTGACCTTGAGCCAGCGCGCCTGGTCGAAGCGCGGATTCGGAAACTTGCGGTAGCCCAAGCGCGCCGGTCGAAGTACCAAACGCGAGATCGCACGACGACTGGCGCTGGTCCTTTGCCTTGTTGTGCGGATCAGCGGGATCGATCGGCGCTTCCTTGAAGTCGCACGCCGGATCGCGATAGCCGGCGCGCCCGACGAACTTCAGCAACTCATCGTCGCCGGGGCACCACTCGAATCCGTAGGTCTGCTCCAGCGTGGTCGCCGGGCAATCCTTCGATCCCGGAACGCAGCAGCCCGGGTCATTGATGATTCCCCACGCCGCGAAGCGATCGCCGCGCTCGTTCGCGTTGAGCACGCGATACCAGTCGATCAGCACGTTGACGCGCTGCTGGAAGACGTACGTGTGAAACCGGGCGTTGCCCGCGGTGGCCTTGTACCAAATCTCGCGCCCGGCACGCTCCGACGGATTGAGAATCGCCTCGCCCGCGTAAAAGCCAGGATGGTCGGGCGCCGATTTGCCCGCGCTCGCTGCAGCCGGAGCGGAGGACGCGCCGCCGGGGCTTGCGCGACGACCCATGCCGCCGGTGTGTCCATCGAAACATGGCAGCGACTCCGATCGCCGTGCACATTGCAACAAGCGCGAGCGCGTAGCCAACCGTTTCATTCTTGCTTCTCCCGTCGATGTTGCGAAGCCGCTCCAACGATGAGCAGGCGGCTTCGAGGGACGCAGAATAATCTGGCCAGTGCCGTCGAGGGAATAATGGCTTTGCGGCACCGGGCATGTGAATAATCGGCTCGACATCGCGGGCATAGCCGTCTAGCTTTTCGAATTCCTCGCGCAGCGATGGCGCTTCAGTATTCTTCGGCGGCGCAGCGCAAGAGTCGCCAGCCGCACCGGATTCGGGCAACCATCGTTCTCGAAGAAGCACAGGACGGAATGAACGTGTCGCGCATCTTCATCAGCTACCGCCGCGAGGACAGCGACATCTGGGCCGGACGGCTTGCGGACGAACTACGTAAGCACTTTCCGGTCGAGCAGGTGTTCCAGGACATTGCCAGCATTGATCCCGGCGCCGATTTCCCGACAGTGCTGGAGGAAGCGCTTGCAACCGCCGCTGTGATGCTCGTGGTCATCGGCCCACGCTGGCTCTCGGCGACCGACAAGAACGGGCGGAAACGCCTTGAGAGTCCCGCCGACTTTGTCCACCAGGAGGTCGCCGCGAGTTTGCGCAGCCCCGCGGTGCGCGTCTTTCCGCTCCTCGTCAATGGCGCTCCGATGCCGGCCGAGGAAGAACTGCCGGATCCCCTGAAGCCCTTGGCTCGACGGAACGCAATCGAGCTGACTGTCCGCCACTGGGCCAGTGATGTTGCGCAGCTTGTGCAGACCTTGAAGCGGTCGCCGGGACTCGCTGAATCTAAAGTGGGTGAGGAGGCTGTACCTCGTAGCGCAGATCACGCGGACAAGCTCCAGGCAGCGGAGGCACGCTCTTCGGCACCGGAGGCTGCGCGGTCCGAGGAAGCCACACAGGAATTTCGTTCGCGGCCAGTGGCGCCTTCGACATCTGAGCGCCCGCCCCAACAGGCGCGGCAGTGGCGCGCGCCATTGATCGCGCTCGCAGTCCTTCTCGTACTGGGCGGAGGGTGGATCGCTTATCAGCGTTCGCAGGAAAACCAACGTCTGCGGACAGAACAGACTGTCGCCGAGCAGCGGGCCGCGGCCGAGAAGACCGCGGCGGATCTGACGGCCGCATTGAAGGCGGCTACCGAGCGTACGGCGGCGGAACAGAGCAAAGCGGCGGCCGAGCAGGCAGCCGCAAAAAAGGCGGAAGCACCACGAAAGGTAGTGACCGAGCAGCCCGCGCGGCGGGCTCCGATTGAAACGGCCGACGCAGGCCGCGTGAATGCACCTTCGCAAAGTTCGCGTGACAACGTATCTGTACTGAATGTCGGCGGTCGCTGGCGCGATAACTGGGGCGTGGTGTACACCATCAGTCAGGATGGCAATGCGATGAAGGTTGTAGCGGAGGGGCCGTCCTGTCGGGGCGAATACTTCCGATCTACCGGTAGCGGTACGGTTACCGGGAATTCGTTCGCGACAACCTACCAGTCGACCCTTCCGTCGCGCGGTGAATGCTTTGGAACGATCTCTGCCAGCGGGACGCGCATGAACTCGACTTGCAGAGATACGGTGTGCGGGCAGTTTGCTTCGTCGGTAGACCGACTTTGAAAAGCCCCCGATACAGCGCTCTGCCGAAGAAGGAGTAAGCGATGGCACGCCAGGACCCACTGCGCAATGCTCGTTTTCGATTGGAAATCGATGGCCTTCAGGTCGCCGGATTCAGCGAGGTCGCAGTCGGCGCGACGATCACTGAAACGATCGACTATCGCGAAGGCAACGAGCCTTTGCGTGTACGCAAGCTCTCCGGGCTAACCAAGTTCGGCAATGTCTCGCTGAAGCGGGGAGTGACCGACTCGCGCGAGTTGTTCGATTGGCACCAGCAGATCGTCCAAGGTCAACTGAGCACCAGTCGCAAGAACGTGGTGATCGTTGTTCTACGGGGAGGCGGGAGAAGACCGGGCGCGTTTCGCAGTGTCCAACGCCTGGCCTACCAAATACGATCCAAGCGATCTGAATGCCAAGGGCAACGAAGTTTTCATCGAATGCCTGGAGCTCGCAAACGAGGGCATCGAACGGGTTTCGTGAGTCGAGCGAGAGAATCAGTGCCATGAAAAGCATCGAGCGCGAACCCTTCGGCAACATGCGCTTTCGCGTCGCGATTGAGGGGCTGCAGCAAAGCGGTGCGAGCGAAGTGATCTTCCCCGAAGCGCGCTTGGCTGCCGGGCTACAACGATCGCGCCGTGTTAAATACGGGACGCTCACGCTCAGGCGCGGGGTGACGAGTTCGCAGGATTGGTACGAATGGTGGGATCACGCCCGCACCGCGAAAACTCTGCGCAAGCGAAACGTGGCGGTGGTGTTGATCGATGAGCGTGGCGCCGACGTCCAGCAATGGACCTTCGATAACGCTCGACCGTACGGTTACTTGTTGTCCAACCTGAATGCCCTCGGCAACGAACCGCTGATCGAAACGCTCGAGTTGGCGATCGGCGGATTCGCAGTGTCACTCGGTCCGTCGACGGCGAAGCGGCGTAAGCGCGCAGCCGACAGCCGCTGATTGTCCTCGATGGACATCTTCATCTCTTACTCGTCGAAGTACCGCGAGCTGTGCGAGCGATTGCAGCTTGCTTTGGAAGCCGAGGGGCATCATTGTTTTGTCGACCGCACCGAGCTCGACCCGGGCCACCCTTTCGACGCCGAGTTGCGCGAGGCAATTGCCGACTGTGATGTATTCATCTTCCTGGTCTCGCCGGAATCGGTCGCGACCGGCAGCTACGCGCTCGCCGAGCTGAATCTCGCGCAGCAACGCTGGCGTCACCCACGCGGGCGCGTCTTGCCGGTGGTCGTCGCACCGACGCCGATGGAGTCGATCCCGTCGTATCTAAAGGCCGTCACTCTGCTGCAGCCGCGCGGGGAAGTGGTGGCCGAAACGTTGGCGGCGGTCAGCGAGTTGGGCAGGAGCCGGCCTCGGCGGCCACTGATGCTGACGTTGGTGGGCCTGGCTGTCATCGCACTGATCGGCGCCGGCGCGTTCGCGTACGTCTGGCAACAGCGCGCCGCCGAGCAGGCCCAGCGGGAGCAAACCGTCCGCGAAACCGCTTCGGCCGCCGAGCTGTGCACGTCGGGCTCGCACGCCGCGGCGTGGAATCGTTTCGACGAGCTGACCGCGCGGTATCCATCCGATGCCACAGTTCAACTCGCTCGCGAGGACTGCGGCATGCGCTGGCTGCGCGAGATTCGCGTGCGCGTCGGCGAGCAGACTTTTGCCGACATCATCAAGCGGGTGCAGCCGGCCTTGGTCGCTGGGCTGCCTGCAGCAACGGGCCAGCGTGCCGCCGATCTTTTGGCGCATCTTGGCTGGGCGGACTATCTGCTGATACGCGAAGGCGCCACCGCAGGCGATCCGGCCGCGCAGTTCGAGCGCGCTATCAAAACGGACCCGGAAAACGTTTATGCGCACGCGATGTGGGGACGCCATCTGTGGTGGTTTCGCGAGCGAGATGCGGAGGCGCGCCTGCACTTCGCACGCGCGGTTGCCAGCGGCCGCGACCGCGAGTTCGTGAGATCGCTGCAATTCGGCGGCAGTTTGTCCCGCGCCGAACTGGTGCCGTATGCGGTGATCGTCGCGAACGACATGCGGCTCGCGGGCGAGACGATGACAGACGCGCTGCGCAGCCGTCTTTGGAGCACAGCCTACCGGCCGTACCTCTTCTCAATCGACGATCGCTCCAGCTTCCTCGCGATCCTGCCGCCCGACCAGCACCTCGCTACGTTCGATTGGCTATTTCCGCGCTCCACCATGCGTTCGGGCGAGATCCCTGCATGGCGCTATACACACGCGGCGCTGCTGGCTCATACCGGTCGTAAAGAAGAGGCTCGCACCAAGCTCGAAGCGCTGCTGAAAGACCTGAATGCCGATAAAGTAGACGGTCGAATCGTCGATCAGACGCGACGCTTGTTGGCCGAGCTGTCCCCGGCGACGAAACGGACCACTGCGCGCCGCTAGGCCGCTATCGTGTCGACCGCTTGCATAGTGATTTGAATGCTATCGGCATGATCAGGATGTGGCGCTGGTTGCATGCAGCATGCTGTTGCCTCGTACTTGCTGGCTGCGCGACTTCCAATGGCGACGCGGGGCTACCCGGACTGAACGCAGCGGATGCGCGGTCGCTGATCGTCCGTTTGTTGCCGTCGAGCCTTCCCGATCGCAGCGGCTGGGCCACCGACATCTATGCAGCGTTCGCCACGCAGGACATTGCAGCAAACACCGAGAACATCTGCGCTGTGCTCGCAGTCACCGAACAGGAATCGACGTTTCGCGCCGATCCACCCGTGCCCGGGCTTGCCGCAATCGCATGGCAGGAGATTGATCGGCAGGCCGATCGGGCTGGTGTTCCGAGGTTTGCGGTTCACGCCGCGCTTCGTTTGACGTCGCCGAACGGCAAGACTTACCGCGAGCGCATCGACGCGGTAACGACCGAAAAACAACTGAGCGAGATCTTCGAAGACTTCATCAGCATGGTTCCACTGGGCAAGACGTTTCTCGCAAGCCGCAATCCGGTGCGCACCGGCGGCCCGATGCAAGTGAGCATTGCGTTCGCCGAGAGCCAGGTGGCGGTCAACCGATATCCGTACCCGGTCGAACACTCGATTCGACATGAAGTCTTCACACGACGCGGCGGCATGTACTTTGGCATTGCGCACCTGCTCGGATACGAGGCGCCATATACGCAACCGCTGTATCGCTTCGCTGACTTCAACGCGGGGCGCTACGCCAGCCGCAACGCGGCGTTTCAGAATGCGCTGAGCATTGCTTCAGGTGTCCGTCTGATTTTGGATGGCGACTTGTTGCCTCCGGACGCAAAGACCGATACGCCCACCGGTAGCACCGAACTCGCAGCCGTCGCGCTGGCCAAGCGGCTCGACATGACCGCCGCCGCCATCCGGCGTGACCTCGAGCGGGGCACCGAGGCTGCATTCGAGCGCACCCGGCTCTATGAACGTGTTTTCGCGCGCGGTGATCAGGCCCACGGCCGCCCGGTGCCGCGCGCTGTTGTGCCGACGATCGAGTTGAAAAGTCCCAAGATCACCCGCAAGTTGACAACCGAGTGGTTCGCACGCCGCGTCGACGAGCGATACCAGCGCTGCTTGGCTCGAGCGAGTCAACTGAGCAGCTGACTACCAAGGCGTATCTGCGTGCTGAAATCTATTCGCGATTTTTTTGATAAAAATATTGCGCAAGCCGCGCCGACCGCAGACCGGCATAGCGTCGAGCTTGCGACCGCGGCGCTGTTGGTTGAAGTCGTTCGCAGCGATGCCGGAATTACCGCGTCTGAACAGAAAGCCGTGATGCGCGCGGTACGTGAGAAGTTCAATCTGTCCGAGCAAGAAGCCCAGGCGATATTCAATTTAGCGGAACAGGAAGTACGCACTGCCAATGACTACTACCAGTTCACTTCATTGATCAACCGTCATTTCGACCAGCAGCACAAGCAGCACATTATCGAATTGATGTGGCGTGTGGCGTATGCAGATTCCGAGCTAGCCGCGCACGAGAATCACGTGCTGCGCCGCATAGCCGAACTGCTTCATATCACGCACGCTGACTACATCGCTGCCAAGATGCGTGCGCGCGATGCGGCTGAGCGCGGCGATGACGCTGCCGCGCTCAGGTAGAGGCTCTTAAGCGTCGCGATCGCCCAGGAAGATCTCGACTCTGCGATTGCGAGCGCGGCCCGCTTCGGTATCGTTGCTGGCGATTGGCTCGCGAGACCCGCGACCATCGATTTGGAAGCGATTGGGCGCTACGCCACGCGTAACCAAGTAATCACGCGTTGCATCGGCACGTTGCAGTGACAACGGTTCGTTGACCGCTGCTGACCCTGTTGAATCGGTGTGGCCGATGATAGTGACGGTGCTGCTTGGATTCTGCTGCAGTGACTGCGCAAAATTATCGAGCGAAGTGCGGAAGTTTGGCCTGATAACAGCCTGTCCCGAGTCAAAAGCGATATCGCCAGGAATGACGATCTGCAGCCGGTTGTCTGCAGTCCGCGTCACTTCTACGCCCGTGCCTTGCGTTGCCTGCTGAATTTCCTTCTGCTGGCTCTCCATGCGCTTGTTCCAGACGTAGCCACCCAGCGCGCCGACCGCCGCACCGATCGCGGCACCGGCCGCTGCACCGCGGCCTCGATTGCTGTCGTTGCCAATCGCGCCAATGGCGGCGCCCGCTGCCGCGCCAACCCCGGCCCCTGTTGCTGTGCGACGCTGCCCCTCGTCCATCGTTTCGCACCCGCCTAACGTGGAGATGGCAAGCACCGCTGAAGCTGTCACTGCAATTATTTTTCGCATGGGGTATCTCTCCTGATTGTTTTCAGTTCAAGCCAAAAAGCAAACGAGATGCCCAAGCTGCTACCGCCCGTCTAGCGGTGGCGACGTTCGCGCAAGCGCTGCGCCCTGAGCCAACGCATAGAGTTTGCGCAACGCAATTTCGCGGCTCATCGGTGCCATCCCGCAATTCGTGCACGGCATCAAGCGATGCTGCGGCACAAAAGCGAGAGCTTTCTCGATCACATCGGCTACCTGCTCCGGCGTTTCGACTTCATCGGAGGCCACATCGATAACGCCGACCATTACATCCTTGTTGACCAGAAGTCTCATTAATTCGATGGGCACGTGCGAATTGGCGCATTCGAGCGACACCTGCTTGATTGAGCTGCGCGCCAGTGCCGGGAAGATCTGCTCGTACTGCCGCCATTCTTCACCGAGACTTTTCTTCCAGTCGATGTTGGCCTGGATGCCGTAGCCGTAGCAGATGTGGACCGCAGTCGTGCAGGTCAGCCCGGCCGCCGCGCGTTCGAGCGCTTCGATGCCCCACTCATTGACTTCGTTTGGGTAAACATTGAACGCCGGCTCGTCGAACTGGATGACATCGACGCCGTCGGCCTGCAACGCGCGCGCTTCTTCGTTCAGCAGCGCTGCGAATGCCATCGCCATCGAGCGACGGTCGCCGTAATAGCGATCGGCAACCGTGTCGACGATCGTCAGCGGGCCCGGAAGCGTGATCTTTAGTTTTTTCTTTGTATGTGCGCGCGCCAGCGTCGCTTCCGACCGATGTACGCGCGAACGCAGCGTTAGCGGCCCGGTCACTTGCGGCACCATCGCTTCGTAGCGGTTATCGCGTATCCCCATTTTGACTTTGTGCTCGAAGTCGATGCCAGCGACCGCTTCGAGAAACCCATGAACGAAATGCTGTCGTGATTGCTCGCCGTCGGTCACGATGTCGAGTCCCGCGTCCTCCTGTTCCTTCAGCACCAGCACCGTCGCGTCGCGCTTGGCTGCTGCAAGCTCTGCGCCCTGCGATTTCCACTGCGGCCAGAGTTTTTGCGTCTCGGCTAGCCAGAATGGTTTTGGCAAACTGCCTGCGATTGTGGTTTCGAACATGTCTGCCTCCCGTTGCAGCCGCGTCGTCATATATAGTCAGACGACATTGCCCGACACAATAACCTCGACGCTCGAGATTCGATGAACGAACCGGTATCGGAAAAGATTCGCGCTCGTCTGCGGGCCGCCGGCCAGCGGTTTCACGCTAACGACAGCATTGCCGCTCACATCGAGCCTGGCGAACTGCCGCAATTGCAGGCCGAAGTTGAACAGAAGGTGCTCGCCGTGCTGCAGAGCCTGGTGATCGATACCGAAGGTGACCACAACACGCGCGGCACCGCGCGCCGTATCGCCCGCATGTACCTCGGCGAAGTCTTCAGCGGTCGCTACACCGCTAAGCCGCACATGACCGAATTTCCGAACGTCGAGCAGCTGAACGAGCTGATGATCATCGGCCCGATCACGATACGCAGCGCGTGCTCGCATCACCTGTGCCCGATTCTCGGCAAGCTTTGGATCGGCGTCTTACCCAACGAGGATTCGAATCTGATCGGCTTATCGAAATATTCGAGGCTCGCGGACTGGGTGATGAGCCGGCCGCAGATTCAGGAAGAAGCGGTGACGCATCTGGCCGATTTGCTGCAGGCTTCGATGAATCCTGACGGTCTTGCGCTCGTGATGGAAGCCGATCACTTCTGCATGCAGTGGCGCGGCGTAAAGGATAACGACTCGAAGATGATCAACAGCGTGATGCGCGGGTCTTTCCTGAAGGATTCCAAATCTGCGCGCCGAGTTCTTGTCGCTGTTAAGAGACCGGCGCGGTTAGCCGCGCGGCGCGCGGCGATAGTCCCAAGGCGGTATAGGGTCACTGAACGACCACAGGCCGGCATGCGCGGAGCGCGCGTCGCTCTCGGCTCGCGCATACCGTTCGCGGTCGCCCGCGCGCTGTTCGCGCGCGTACTTGATGTAGTGCCACGCATAGCCACGTCGGATTTGTTCGAGCCCTACGTCGACACCGTCGACGATCACACGGCATACCGCGCGCCCGTAGCGATCGACCTTCGGACAATCGGCGCGGGCGGCTCGCCCGTGCGCGAGTGCTGCCAGTGATTGCCGTGCGCGTTGTCCATAAGGCTGCGTGCGCTCGGGTGCGTCGATGCCGTCGAGCCTAATCCGATGTTGCGTGTTGCTCGCGTCGAGCAAAGTCAATGTGTCGCCGTCGGCAACGCCGACCACGGTGCCTTGCCATTCGGCCGAGATTGCACTTAATGGCAGTGCAAGCGCGAGCAGCATCGCGCGAAGGACTTGCAGCAGCGTCATGACGGTTCCTGCGATGCGTTAATCCTAGGAACGAGTCGCATGCGAGAAACGACCGGAAAGAGGCGATGCAGCGGCGGCAATTCGAGCTCACGGTGAAATGCGAGGCTAAGATGGTCGCTATCGGATACGAGAACCGAGGCGCGATGAAAGAGTCGGCGACTGTGACGATTGTCGGTATTGCTGGCGGCGCTGAGCGCGTGTTCGGTTTTCAAAGACGGTCCGACGGCGGTGGCGCAACTGGAGGCGACCTCAAGGGCAATATGGTCTGGGGCAACGTCAGTTTTGTGCAGATGGAGGGCAAGGTGATCGTGCGCGCCGATGTACGCGGGCTTGCGGCCAAGCGCGCAGTTCGGGTTTCACGTGCACGAAAAGGGCGATTGCAGTTCGCCCGATGGCATAGCGGCCGGCGAACATTTCAACCCGACCGCAAAGCCGCACGCGCACTACAGCGTGGCCGAACGACACGCGGGCGATTTGACGAACCTGAGGTCCGATGCCGAAGGCATGGCCGTGTACGCATTCGAAACGAATTTCTGAGCGTGACAGCCGGGCCCACGTCGGTCGTTGGCCGCGCCATCATCATTCATGCGGAGCCCGACGACTACCGCACACAACCAGCAGGCAACTCGGGCGCGCGCGATCGCCTGCGGAGTTGATACGCGCGGTCTAGCCGGTTAGCGCTGCGTCAGCAGCTCGGCATAGCGATCCACATCGATATTGCCGCCGCTCAAAATCACGCCCACTTTCTTATTACTGACATCGAACACGCCTTCGAGCGCTGCTGCCGCTGCCAGACAACCCGTCGGTTCCACCACCATCTTCATGCGCTCGGCAAAAAAACGCATCGTCGACACCAGCTGTTGGTCGGTCACTGTAAGTACGTCGTCAACCAGCGATTGAATCACCGGAAATGTGAAGCGTCCGGGTGCCTGCGTCTGCGCACCGTCCGCAATCGTCTTTGGAACTTCGATGTGAACGATCTCGCCACGGCGCAGCGACTGTTGCACGTCGTTGCCGGCCGCGGGCTCAACCCCGATGACGCGACACTGCGGAAGCGCATGTTTGGCGGCGACCGCGCAGCCCGAAATCAATCCGCCACCGCCGACACACACCAACAGCACATCGAGCGCGCCGGCGTCTTCTATCAGTTCGAGCGCCGCAGTGCCTTGGCCCGCCATCACGTGCGGATGATCGAACGGCGGGATCAGCGTCATGCCGCGCTCCTCTGCCAGTTTGCGGCCGATCTCTTCGCGGTTGGACTTATAGCGGTCGTACAACTGCACTTCAGCGCCATATCCACGCGTCGCATCGATCTTCATCTGCGGCGCATCGGTCGGCATCACGATCGTCGCCGGCATTCCCAGCAAGCGTGCGGACAGTGCTATCGCCTGCGCATGATTGCCCGACGAAAATGCCACCACACCCGTCTTGCGCTGCTCCGGCGTGAACTGCGACAGCGCGTTATAGGCGCCGCGAAACTTGAACGCTCCCATCCGCTGCAGGTTTTCGCATTTGAAAAACAGCTGCGCCCCGGTGCGCTCATTGGCGGTCTGTGACGTCGCCACCGGCGTGCGGTGGGCAACGCCGGACAGGCGCTGCGCAGCAGCTGTGATATCTGCGTGGCTAATCGACAGGTTCATACTGCGAGCTTAACTTCTTGCGGCACGCCCGTTGCTGCTGCTGGCTACTTTTATCCTTTTGAATCCCATGCGCGCACAAAACATTCTGGAAACGATCGGCAACACGCCGACCATTCGCGTGAATCGCTTGTTCCGCGACATCGCACCTGCTGCTGAAGTGTGGATCAAGTCGGAGCGCGCGAATCCCGGCGGTTCGATCAAGGACCGTATCGCGTTATCGATGATTGAGGCTGCCGAAGCGAGCGGTGAGCTCAAGCGCGATGGAACGATCATTGAGCCGACCTCGGGCAACACAGGCATCGGCCTGGCAATGGTCGCTGCGGTCAAAGGCTATCAACTCGTGCTGGTGATGCCAGACAGTATGTCGGTCGAGCGCCGCCGCCTGATGCTGGCCTACGGCGCCAAGTTCGAACTTACGCCGCGCGAGAAAGGCATGCCGGGTTCGATCGAGCGCGCGAAGCAACTGGTGGCGCAAACGAAGGGCGCATGGATGCCGCAGCAGTTCGACAATCCCGCCAACATCGATGTGCATGTCCGCACGACTGCGCAGGAAGTGCTGCGCGATTTTCCCGAAGGGTTCGACGCCGTCATTACCGGTGTCGGCACCGGCGGTCATATCACCGCGCTGGCGCAAGTACTGAAGCCAAAATGGCCGCAGCTGAAAGTGTTCGCGGTCGAGCCGTCAGCGTCGCCGGTGATCTCGGGTGGCAAGCCGTCGCCGCATCCGATTCAAGGCATCGGCGCCGGCTTCATTCCGCAACAACCTGAAAACAGAGCTGCTCGACGGAGTGATACTGGTTGAAGCAGAAGAGGCGCGCGAAATGGCGCGCCGTGCCGCGCGCGAAGAAGGCGTGCTGGTCGGCATCTCGTCCGGCGCTGCGCTGGCTGCGATCGCGAAGAAGCTGCCTGAATTCAAGAAGGATGCGCGCGTGCTCGGCTTCAATTACGACACCGGCGAGCGGTATCTGTCGATCGAGGGATTTTTGCCCGCTGAGGCGCCGCCGTCTATTTAGCGGGCGCAGTCATCGAGGTCAGTGGCATTGCGCAGTGGCCCAGCGCCTTCGACATTGTCCTGGCCGAGCTGCCACGGCGGCGGCTCATCGAACCGGTTATGCGGCGTGGCGCGCGACCAGTCGAGTGCAACAAACGCGAACGCAATCGTCCAAAAGGTGACCACGAAACAAGGGTGCGCGTGCGCCTCATGCTTTAAGCCGAAGCCGCTGCGCAACGGAATGCCGATCACAGCGAACCGGCAAATGCAGCAGCCATCCACACCCAGCCGTGCAGACTGCCGGTCGAAATGCCGGAAAGTACGCGCCGACATTGCAGCCGAATGCCAGTCGCGCCGAGTAGCCCAGCACGAAGCCGGTCATGATCGCGACCAGCCATTGTTGCGCGCTTGCCTGAGTCGCGGCCGCGCGTGGCCGCGAAATTGGCCGCGATCAGCGCGCCAATCAGCAGCCCAATGTTGGTGACCGAGGTCACATCGGTCAGCAATGACGATTCGATGTGCGTCTGCTGGGTCTTCGCGACCCCAATAGGCATTGGCAGCGAGATCAACGCCAAGCCACGTCGCGATCTTCGCGCCCCATAGGCCGAGCCCATAGACGATGCCCCATGTCTGGCCGGCGATGATCAGGTTCAGCACGCCGAACAGCGCAAGCAGCACCGCGCCGATATAGATCGCGCGCGGCCTTTCCACGTGTGTCGGTGCGTTTGCGTTTGTGCCATAGCCACGTCGCGAGCATGCCAAGCACGCAAGCTGCACAACAATGCTACCCCAACACCCAAATGCTCAGGCAACGATACCGGGGGCAAACTGCCAAGCGCCAGCCAGCGATCAAGATGGGCAGCGCCGAGAAAACTGCCGGCGATAAAGCCGGGCAGCACAGCGAGGCTGAAAAGCCGTTGCCCAGCCCCGCCTTGTACAGCGTTCCCGATCCACAGCCGTCGGCAATCTGCATCGCAGCGCCAAACACGAACGCGCCGATCACCAGGCTGACGGACAGCGGCGCGATCGCACCGCTCAACTCGTCATGTGACGCAATCAGCGGGATCGACACCAGCATGGCGAAGCCGATCGCGAGCAACTGCGCGAGAAATCCGGTGGGATCGCGCTCGCGGATCCAGACGCGCCATCCGGTGGTAAATCCAAACGAAACGCTCGCGAGAACGGCGCCAAAGCCGATGCCGACCAGAAAGAGAAAACCCTGCCGCAGTCCAACTAGCCACGTGATCGCGAGCCAGGCGCAATGGCCCCAATAACGAGCGGTGAGCTCGCGGCACGCGAGATCTGCGACCTTGATGGGCCGCGCACCGACGACGTGCCGTCGCCCGAGACGGTCCCATGACGGCGGCCAGTCACGTACTCTGCTGGCGAGCTTCAACTGCAGCCAGAATTGCTGCAACCGGCTAGGGACGTTTTCCATCGCCAATCCGGCATTCGACCAGTCGACGACGGATTCTGGATATAACTTGACGTCTTTATGTCCCAGCAACTCCGATAGCACGAACCAGTTAGTCGCGGCCCAATGGCCAGTGTTGCAAAATGAAATCGTCGGCTGATTGGAGTCCACGCCGGCCTGTTGTGCGACACGTTTGATGCCGTCCGATCGGCAGAAGCTTGGCGTCCTTCGTGAACCAGACTTCGTGGCTGATGTTCTTTGCGCCGACGATCGTCCCTGGTGTCTTGGCGGCGGTATGTCGCGTTTGACCCGCGAAGAATGCAGCCGGCCGCGCATCGAGCAAACGTGCAGAACGATCGCTGACGACTTGAGCGACTTCATCGCGGGTTGCAATCAACCGCGGGTCAAGCCTGACTTTGAATGTTGAGGGAGGGCGAGTCGACCGATATCGGTGGACAGCGGCAAACCTGCGGCACGCCACGCTGTCATACCGCCGTTTAGAACCGATAACGCAGGAACGCCCTGCGGCTTTCAATGTCCAGTAAACACGCGCAGCTGACCCAAAATCAGTCGAGCTCTTGCCTTCGTACACCACGAGGACCGGAGTCGAGCGATCGATGGCTAAGCTGCTGAATCAGCGCCTAAGCGCGTCCGCGCTCGGAAGCTTGCCCGGACTGTCCGCCGGACCGCGCCATTTTGCGTACGGTGCGTGCTGTGCACCGGCTATATGGCCGGCTTCGTAAACGGATTTGCCCCCGACTTTTCCTTCTCGAATGTCAACGATGCGCAATTTCGGATCGCCCAGTTTCGCTGCCACTTCGGCAGGGGCGAGCAGAGGCTGCGCCGTTACGCCGGTGGCGGCGCCAAACGCAATTAGCAACGAAACAACCAGTCGAATTCCCGAATGCATTACTGCGCACGCCGTTGATTAGTGAGCTCGCGATGATGCCCCAAGCGCCGCTCGGCAAGACGTTCATTCCGGCATGTGCTTATTCGCGTTCCGAGCGCTGCCGGGCGGTATGAGTTCAGCCTTTCGTAGCTTTGTCGTTGTCCTGGTGGTCTCCGTACTAGCCGCCTCGGTTGCCTACTTCGCGTGGCCGTGGCTAAAGAACGCGATTTATGTGGCGGAACTGCTTGCCGAAGAGCCGCCACGGACTTTGCCGGTTCCGGTGCAAGGAGTGTCGTTGCGCGCCGTGCGCGATACGTTCGGTGCGCCGCGGCCGGGCGATCGCACGCATCAAGGCGTCGATATTTTTGCGCCGCGCGGCACCCCGGTCTTATCCGCGACGCGCGGCATCGTCGCCCGTATCGGCGAAAACAGCTTGGGCGGTACGGTTGTGTGGGTGCTTGGGCCGGGCGGCGACCGACACTACTACGCGCACCTGAATAGCGTGGCCGATATCAAGATGGGACAGCGCGTTGCGCCAGGTCACATGCTTGGCACTGTCGGTACCAGCGGCAACGCACGCGGCACTCCGCCGCACCTGCACTATGGCGTTTACCGGCGAGCTGAAGGAGCGATCAATCCGTTTCCGCTGCTAGCCCATCAGCTCGCCATCGACAAATTGCCGGCGCGAAAAACCGGTGCGGCGATAGATCGGAGCGCAGAGTGACCGTTTCGCGGCGCCTCGTGCTCGGTGCGCTCACTATTGCGTTTGCCGAGGCTTGGTTGAGACGCGCCTACGCGCAGGATCGGCATCGCGCTGCGCGTGAAGCGCTGCTGCGCGAAATAGAAAGCGACATGCGCGCGACCGCGGGCGAGACCGGCCGTTCGACACTTAGCGAAGCGGTACGACGCGCGATGCAGTCGGTGCCGCGTGAGCGTTTCGTGCCAACTCATCTGGCTTTCGCCGCGTACGAGAACCGTCCGTTGCCGATCGGCGAAGGCCAGACGATTTCGCAGCCATTCATTGTCGCGTTGATGACCGAGTTGCTGCAGCCGAAGCCGAACCACGTTGTGCTGGAAGTCGGCACGGGTTCTGGGTATCAGGCCGCCGTGCTCGCTGAGTGTGTCGCGAAGGTTTACTCGGTCGAGATCGTCGCGTCGCTTGCGCAGCGGGCGCGTGCAGCGCTGGATGCCGCCGGCTATCGCAACGTCGAGACGCGCATTGGTGATGGCTATTTGGGCTGGCCTGAAGCGGCGCCTTTTGACGGCATCGTGGTCACGGCTGCGCCTGATCACGTACCGCCACGCCTGATCGAACAGCTGAAGCCTGGAGGCAGGCTGGTGATTCCGGTCGGTCCGCACCGAGCGACGCAGGAACTGCTGGTGATCGAGGCCGGCCGCGACGGGAGCGCACTGACGCGACGGACGATTGCGGTTCGCTTTGTGCCTTTAACGCGTTGAGTCCAGCGTCGTGAGGCGTGTAACGGTCGGTTGGCTAGACTGCAGGTCCCTTCTCGATTGCGATGCCAATGAACTATCGCCGCCTGGGTCGCTCCGGCCTGAAAGTTTCCGAGCTCTCGTTCGGCTCGTGGGTCACTTATGGCAATCAGGTCGATACGAGCGCGGCGCGCGAGTTGATGGCTGCCGCCTATGACTCGGGTGTCAATTTTTTCGATAACGCCGAGATCTACGCGCGTGGGCAGAGCGAAGAGATCATGGGATCGGTCTTGAAGGAGCTCGCGTGGCCGCGGGGCAAGTACGTGGTTTCGACCAAGTTTTATTGGGGCATGGCGGCTGGGAAGGGCGATTTCCCGAATGAACGCAACACGCTGAATCGAAAATATCTACGTCAGGCAATCGACGGCTCGCTGAAGCGGCTGCAGCTCGACTACGTCGATCTGGTGTTTTGCCACCGGGCCGATCCGCATACCCCGGTCGAGGAAACTGTGTGGGCAATGCACGACATGGTCGAGCGCGGCCAGGCGCTGTACTGGGGCACCAGCGAGTGGACGGCCGATGAAATTCGCGCCGCGTGGCAGATTGCTGATCGACGCAACCTGCACAAGCCGGTGATGGAGCAGCCGCAGTACAACCTGTTTCATCGCAAGCGTGTCGAGCAGGAATACAAGCGGCTGTACGAAGACATCGGACTCGGCTTGACGACGTGGAGCCCGCTGGCTTCAGGACTATTGTCCGGCAAGTATCGTAAAGGGATTCCGCCCGGATCGCGCGGAGCGCTCGAGAGCTATGCGTTTCTTCGCGAGGGCCTGACCGATCCGGCCAAGAACAAGACGGTGGCGCAACTCGAGTCGGTAGCGCAGGGATTGTCGTGCTCGCTGGCGCAATTGTCGCTCGCATGGTGTCTTACGAACCCGCATGTCAGCACCGTGATCACCGGCGCTACACGGGTCGAGCAGGTTAAAGAGAACATGAGGGCGCTCGAAGTTGTGCCAAAGCTCACGCCTGAAGTGTTGAGCCAAGTTGATGCAATCGTGGGCCCGAACGTTGATTAGCACATTGCTGCGGAGCGTAATTTCATGAAAATTTACAGCGGGTAAAACGATGCGAGCAAAAATTGCATTGTTAGTGAGTGCGTCTTTGCTAGCCGGTGCGGTCGCCGCGCAGCCCGTGCCCTGCGCCTCGGTTGCACCCGAAGTACGCGATCGTGTGCGGGAGGCCGGCGCCTGCCGCGATGCCGCGGACGATGCGGCGCCCCAGGCCACGGTCGCGCCGTCGGGCACGGTCACGATGACGCTGTCGGACGGAACAGTGGTGAGAATTCCGCGCGAGATCAGCTCAAATATCAACGACGGGCGCAAGCGGGCGGCGACCAACGCGCTTGCGCCGCCGAAGAGTGTGCCGCGGGTCGGGAAGTCCGCGCAATCCGGCCCTCGTGCTTCCGGTGACTCGCCTCCCGCGCTGCAGCAGCTGCAGGTGCCGGACGTGATCGGCCGCAGCGACGCAGATGTCGGCAGCGCGCTCGCCGAATTCAACATCAACCGAATACAAACGGCCAGTGCGGCACCAGCCGGTCAGGTGCTCGCGCAGGAGCCCGCCGCTGCAAGCCTGGTGTTCCCGGGAAGCACGGTGAGCCTGCAGATATCCGACGGTTCGCTTGCTGCGGCGACGGGTACGGGTATGCCTGTCACCACAGAAGCGCCCGCGTCTGCACCAGCGGCTGCAGCGATTCCTGCGCCCGCACCCGTCGCCGAGCTAGTGCCCCCCGCTACCCGGACTGAGCCTGCGACGCGCGGATTACCGACCGTGTTCTCGACGAACAGTGCGCTGGTTCTCGGCGTGGGTGTGTCGCTCGGTCTGATCCTCGGGGCATTGTTGATGCGCCGGTGGCTGTTGCGCCGCGAGTTGATGGCAGAGCAAAGCGCGGCTGCGCCCGCGCTCTATCAGAAGCAGCCGGTCGACGTTGGCAGTGGCGCAGTAGCGACTGAAATGGTGCCTGAAGTTCGCTTCGCTGCACGTCGTGATCCGGGCGAGACGACGATTGAATTTGTCGCACTTGCGGACGACGAAGCAGCTGCGATAGAGCAGTCGAGCGAGCAGCATGGGTAACGACGTTAAGCTGCGCGAACCGCTCCACGTCACCGGCGACGACGTTGAACGGGCACTGTTCGAGCAAAGCATGGACGAGCTCGCCGTTGCGCACATGTTTGACCGATTGCGCGGCGTTGCGTCCCAGCGCGCCGCCGAAGAGCTCAATCGCGCGCTGGAGTTAGACATCTTCGAAGTGCTCGCAGAAGGATGGACCAAGGTGCCGGGGGTGCGCAATGCGATACAGCTCAGTGCGCTAGTCAAGGGACCGCCAGCGCTTGTCAATCTCGACTGGCACAACATCATCTCCAAGTCCCACGTCGTGCTCGACAGCAGCGTGGCGGAAAGTGCGTTGCCGCCGCTGAATCTAGACCTCGAGCTCGTCGCCAGCATTAAAAGCGCAGCGCTGGCTGCTCGCGATGGCTTCGTCGAGCTGGTTGCACTAGGCGATGCTTCGGTCATCGCGCGACTCAAGTACAAGAGCGTGCTACTGAAAGAGCACGCAACGGGTATCTCGGGTGCACCGCGCGACCCGTTCAAGCGTCAAGCATCCGTAACCGAACGGCAAGACGTCGACATCCATATTTGATTGCCTGCGCAACGCCGTGTGAGCGCGCTGCGGACTTGGCGACCGGCTAAACACCGACGGCCTCTTGTACCGGCAAGCTGACATCCGACGTTTTAGCCGTGTCGGCGCAATCGCGGCGCCGCGCGTTTGACCGCGATCAGCGTGTCGAGGTGGCTCGCTGCTTGCCTCCGTATTAACGGGCGGACAGACGATGCGAATGAAGCAGTTGCTGCGATCGTGCGTAATGATTTCACTAGCCGGCACCGTGGCCGTGGTGGCGGCGCAGGGAGTGTTGCGCCCGTGTGACTCACTTCCGCCCGGGGAGCGCGAGTCCGCGCAAGCGATCGGCGCTTGCCGAGAGCGCGCGCCGACCGTCGATGTGGTCCCGCAGGGTGTCCAGGGCACATCGCCCGTGCCGCGAGTTGTGGGCCTCAGCTTGGACGAGGCGCGTAGCAGGCTTGGTAGCTTCACGGTCAGGCGTTCGTATGCTGCAAGCGCGGAACCGGGCGGCACCGTAATAGAGCAACGGCCAGCGTCCCCCGCCCGGCTTCGCGCCGGCGCGCTCGTCCACGTCGTCGTGTCGGACGGAAGCCTGCGGCCCGCACCGCAGGTGCCAGCCCATCAAATCGACGGCGTGAGTAAGCCGGCTGAAGCACCACCGCCACCACCGGTTGCGAGCAGTAGAGGTGCTCGGCAAAGCGCGCCTCCGACTGTCGTACGGGGCCAAGAAGTCGAAACGCGCCGAGCACCGGCGAGGACCGCCGCTTCGAAATCAATGAGCACCGCACGGAGCAGTGCCAAACGTTCCGACACTCGGACAGACAGCACGAAGGCGGCGGAAAGTCCTCCGCCAAGCGCGGTGGCTCGGAGCCCCGAACGTGTGACCGAGACGCTCGAGCTTCCGAATGTAATTGGACGTAGCTCTGCTGACGCGAGCGCTGCGCTGGCCGAGTTCCAGGTGGACCGTATCGAAGTCGTTGCCAATGCTGCGCCCAGTGGCCAGGTGTTGGGACAAGATCCGGCCCCTGGCACACAGGTCCCCGCAGGGAGTCCGATCGGGTTGCAGGTATCGGACGGCTCACTGGCAAGCGTGGCTACCGCGACGCCGCAGGTCGCGCCGACGACGGCGCCGTCGCCCGCACCCGCACGTGCCGAGTCGTCTGCGCCAGCGCGAGCGCCTATGACATTGCCCAACATCGCGGTGCTGTTGCTGATTGCGGGTGTGTTGCTTGGCCTCGGCTTGGGCGCGCTGCTGATGCGTCGCTGGTTGGCTAAGCGGCACTTGGTCGATGCCGGCGCGCTTGTGCCGACTGTTGCGTCGCCTCCGGGCGATCAGGTCGACACACCGGAACAGACTGCGATTGAGAAAGCCGCTGCACCCTCCGCTGTGACGGCACCTGCGATGGCCGCGGCGCCGATAAGATTTGCTGCGCGTCTCGAGGAAGGCAAGACCAGGGTTGAATTCGCGGCGCCATTGGAGGCCGATGAAATGACGCTCGAGCACTCGAGAGAATTTCATGAGTAGCGCGATCAAACTGCAGACGCCGATCACTGTCTCGAGCGAGGATGTAATGCGTGCGTTGACTGAGCAGGCGAAAGAAGTGCCTGAGGTTGGGCGTGCGCGGGGGCAGTTACGCGGAACCAGTGCGCAGCGCGCAGCGGATGAATTGAATCTCGCGCTCGATATCAATGTGTTCGAGATGCTGGCGCGAGGATGGGCTTCGGTGACTAGCGTACGAAGTGCAGTGCAGCTGAGCGCGATGATGCCGGGCCCGCCGACGATCGTCAGGCTCGAACAGCACAACGTTACCTCGACCCCGACTCTGCTGCTCGAAAGCCATCTGGGGGACACCGCGCTGCCGCCGCTTCAACTTGCGTTACACCTGATTGCCGGCATTGAAGGTGCAACGTTGGCGGTTCGAAACGGTCGGTTCGAACTCCTTGCTCTCGACAAAGCGTCGCTGACCGCGCGGCTTAACTACAAGAAATTTCTGGTCAAAGAACACTCAACAAATATCGAAGGTGCCCCTCGCGATCCGTTCCGTCATCAACGCAGCGTGACCCACCAGCGAACCGATGTCGATATTGCGATCTAGCGTACGTTGACACACCTCGGTCGTGACGGCGGCTGATCGTCGTTCAGTCACAATGGGACGATCCTCACAGCGATTGTCAGCGTCGAATAACTTGGCATGCGATCTCCAAAGCGGGTTACCTTGGGCGTTGTCGTGGCGACATTGCTCGGCGCATCGACCTCGCTGTTTGCGCAGCGGCCGTTGTGCAATCAAGTCTCGCCGACCGACAGGGAACGCGCGCGTAACGCCGGTCTTTGTCGCGACCCGGCGCCGATCATCGACGTCAGGCCTGAAGCGCGTCCGTCCGACGTGCCGCTCCCACCTTCGGTACCTTCCAGCGCCGCGTCGCTCGCGGTGCCCAACGTTGTAGGCCAAAGCTTCGACGAGGCTCGCAGTCGTCTGTCGCGTTTCACGCTGCAACGCTCGTATCGCGCTGCGGCCGAAGCAGGCGGCACTGTACTCGCGCAGTCACCGATGTCGCCCGCGACACTCCCGGCCGGCGCGGCAGTTACGCTCGTACTTTCTGATGGCTCCCTGGTGCGGGTCCCTCGAGTCGCAAATCTCAACATCAATGAAGCACGGCAGCGCCTGCAAAAAGACCTGGACCTAAAAGCACAGCCCGTCGTCGTCACCAGCGACTTGCGCGTTGGCACCGTGATCGAGCAACAACCGGCCGAGGGCACGCTGGTCAAACGCGGCAGCGTTGTTCGGCTTCAAGTGTCGGCCGGTCAGGAAGGCCCCGAGCTAATTGACGTGCCGGGCGTTGTAGGGATGTCATTTGATCAAGCGAAATCCCGCCTTGGCAGATTTTCAGTTCAGCGCGTGGAGCGACCGCGCACTGAACGGGCAAGCGTTCCCGAAGGGCAGGTGATTGAGCAGTCGCCGCGCGCCGCATCGCGTGCCGCCGCGGGTTCGGTGATGGTGCTCACGGTTTCGAGCGCGCCGAGTGGGACGGTCGAAATATTCGAAATGCCGAACGTCGTCGGCCGCGCTTACACCGACGCCGCTGGCTCACTGGCCGAATTCAAGGTGAGCCGTAGCGAAATCGCAAGCGCAGAAGCACACGGACGCATCGTTGCGCAGTCGCCAGCGGCAGGCACAACGCTGTTGCCCGGCGATGCCGTTTCACTGCAGATATCGGCAGGGGCCGCATCGACCGCCGCGACTGCCGCGCAAGCGAGTGCCGCGTCGAACGGACCCGGAACCGCTTCGACGCCGGCAAAACCGGAGACATCGCGCGGCATCTTCCGCGGTGTGATCGCGATCGGGGCCGCGATCGTCCTGGGACTTATTTTTGGGGCGCTGTTGATGCGCCACTGGGTTCTGCGGCAACGAGCGGTCGCAGCGGCCGACGAAGCGATCAACGGGATGTCGCCGACAGCGCCGAGCGTCACGAGCGTTGATATCCTCCTCGAAGAAGATGACGCTGAGGCTCAAGCGCGAGCTGATGATCTCAGGATCGAGACGCCTGCGCCTCAGTCGCAACAATCGGAGCCGACCGTGTCGGAGCTGCGTGAGGATTCGGAGAGTTCGAGTGAGCAAGAAAGACGTTCAGGTTCGTAAGGGTCAGGCGCCCGAAAAGTTATCGCGCGACGAATTTCGTAGGCGGTTTTTCGACAAGTTCGCCGACCCGGCATTCAGCACGGAGGCCGGTGCGTTGCAGCGAATCGAAGTGATCGCGTGGGACGGCTATACCAACCATCGTAAGGCACCGCGCACGCATCCAGCGGGGCCCGGCTACGCCGATCCTTCCTACGATTTGTCTGACGATTGGCGCGCTGCGCGCGATGCGATACACGCAGCCGAGGCGAAGCAGAAAGATCCAGCGTTGCCCTCGCGCGTGCTCGTGATCTCGGGTGCCGATCGCAACGACGGCACGTGTCCTGGCGAGATATCGAAAACGTGGCGGCTGTCGCGCATCGTCATCGAGTCGTTGAACAACGAGCACATTGAAACCGACGATCTCGACCTGAGCCACATCACGTCCGAGTACGGCAAGCAGATTCATCCCTGCAAGGGGTGCGTTTCAACCGCAATGCCGTTGTGTCACTGGCCGTGCAGTTGCTATCCGAACCACTCGCTCGGGCAGGTCAATGACTGGATGAACGAGATTTATCCGCGCTGGTCCGCTGCGCACGGCGTCATCATTGTCACGCCGGTGTATTGGTACCAGGTGCCGAGCGCGCTGAAATTGATGATCGACCGGCTGGTGTGCGCAGATGGTGGTAACAGCGACCCAACCTCGACCGAAGGCAAGAACGCGGAGAAAGCGAAGCGGATCGAACTCTCGGGATGGCCGTACCCGAAGCACCTTGCTGGCCGCACCTACGGGCTTGTCGTGCATGGCGACGTTGCGGGTGTCGAAAGCGTGCGTCGCTCATTATCGGACTGGCTCGATTGGATGGGATTGATCGATGCCGGCACGCAGGCGCGGCTTGACCGCTACATTGGCTATTACAAGCCGTATGCAACAAGTCACGAAGAACTCGATCGCGATAGTGACGTGCAAGAGGAAGTGCGCAACGTAGCGCGCGCCGTGGCTGCTGCTGTTCGCCAGTTGCGCGCCGGCGAGTTGAGCGAGCCGGATCGAAAGCTCGAATCACCGCGTCCGAAATAGCGGCATTCGGGTCTTACGACGTTGTTGAGCTTGCAAAAAGGTGCTGCCAAGCGAAACAGGGGAATTGATCTACTTCGAGGCTTTTACCGTCGCAATTCGCAACTTGTAAGGAACGCAGCAGTTTTAATCTCTTCGCATCCGTTCCGTTTCACCGATGCTTATGTTGAAACTACTGCGCCTTGGTCTTGCTGCAGCAGTCGCGGCTCCACTTGCCGGATGCATGCCACTCAGCACGTTCAACGCGCTTGTCGAATCCGACTCGCACGAGATGATCACAGCCGCCTATGGCGCGAGCAGCCGGCAGCACCTTGACGTGTACGTGCCCGTTGAAATGCAGGACCGTGTACGTCCCGCACAGGGTTGGCCACTGGTCGTCTTTTTCTACGGCGGTTCGTGGAAACACGGGCAGCGCGCTGACTACCGCTTTGTCGGCGAAGCACTTGCTGCGCGGGGCATCGTTGCCGTTATCCCCGACTATCGGCTGTATCCCGAGGTGCGGTATCCGGATTTTTTAAAAGACAATGCAGCAGCGACTGCGTGGGCGATCCGCGAAGCTGCGCGTTTCGGCGCCGATCCTAAGCGCGTGTTCGTGATGGGCCATAGCGCAGGCGGTTACAACGCTGCGATGGTTGCGCTCGACGCGCGCTGGCTTGGCGCAGAACGCATCGCACCAAGCCAACTCGCGGGGTGGATAGGGCTCGCGGGCCCGTATGAATTTCTGCCGATTGAAAATCCAGACGTACGGCCAGTGTTTCTGCATCCCGATACGCCACCCGAGTCCGAGCCGATTCGCCACGTATCTAGCTCGGTTCCACGCACGTTTCTGGCAACGGCACCTGAAGATGATCTGGTCAATCCGGAGCGCAACACCAAGCAGCTGGCCAGTAAGCTGCAAAAGACAGGCATTCCGGTCACGCTGCAGATCTACCCGCACGCGAGTCATACAACCCTGATTGGTGCGTTTGCGTTTCCATTGCGGTTTTTGGCGCCGGTGTTGGATGATGTTGTCGACTTCGTGAACGCTCGACCCCGCTAGAGCCCATCTGGGGTGAAGTACGAACGCGCCGCGCGCTGTCAATACGCGCGCTTGCCAGATGCATCCCGCATTTGGAAAAAACGGACTTCCCCTCTGTGGCGAATCCTGTGGCAACCTCATCACGCCTGACCGACGCTAACGCGAAAGCAGCGCAACCCAATCTAATAACCGTCACAACGGTTTGTATCGCAGCAGGACGCCAAAAGTGTCCTGACAAGGAGGAGTCATCGTGAAGTTAAACAGCAGGTTCATGTTTTCACTGCTCGCCGGGCTCGTGCTCGGTGCCGGCGTCGCGCCGCTGGCAGGCGCAGTCAATGAGCAAAGCGAACGTGCGCAGGCGGTCAAACCGCAGCGCGGACACGCCAACAATTTGTACATCGTCCAGATGATCGACATGCCCGTATCGTCGTACACCGGCAACGTTCCTGGGTTCAGGGCAACCAAGCCGGCGCCTGGGCGAAAGATCGATCGCCTAAGCAACGACGTCGTTCGCTATTCAGACTATCTGGTGCGCAAGCACGACGAAGCGCTCGGCCGTAGCGGCGGTCGCAAGGTCTACAGCTATACGTATTCGTTCAACGGCTTTGCCGCTGAGCTCGACTCTGCTGCCGTTGCGCAACTGAAGTCGACGCCAGGCGTGGTCAATGTCAGCAAGGATGTGATGCGTCACCGTACGACCAACTCTACACCGGCGTTCCTGGGATTAAGTGATCCTGCTACCGGTGTTTGGGCGACACAGTTCGGCGGTGTGCAAAACGCCGGCGAGGGAATCATTGTCGGCATCATCGATTCCGGCATCTGGCCTGAGAACCCCAGCTTTTCGGATCGTGACGCCAACGGCAAGCTCGTCTTTCAGCAGATTCCGGGCTTTCACGGAAAGTGCACACCCGGCGAAGAATTTCCGGCCTCGAAATGCGGTCAGAAGCTCGTAGCCGCGCAGTTCTTCGGCGCCGGCTGGGGCGGAAAGGCCGGAGTTAAGGCGGCCTTCCCGTACGAGTACTGGTCGGCGCGCGATGCCGACGGACATGGCAGTCATACATCGAGCACCGCCGCCGGCAACGCTAACGTCGCCGCTGCAGCTGCTGGGGTCAATTTGGGTGCAATTAGCGGCATGGCGCCGCGGGCTCGGATCGCTACCTACAAGGTCTGCTGGGGTCGCGAACCCGAGGGCGGTTGTTTTGGTTCCGACAGCGTCGCGGCCATCGACCAGGCGGTTGGCGATGGTGTTGATGTTCTGAATTTCTCGATCAGTGGCACGTCGACTAACTTTCTCGACCCGGTCGAAGTCGCCTTCCTGTTTGCCGCCGATGCCGGCGTATTTGTCGCGGCATCCGCCGGCAACGACGGTCCCACGGCGAGGACTGTTGCCCATCCGGGGCCTTGGCTCACGACGGTCGCAGCCGGCACTGAAGCAGCTTCTTTCAGGGAACTGTGACGCTTGGCAATGGGGCGGTTTACACGGGCGCATCGCTTGGTGGATCGCTCACGCCCACCCCCACCGTGTTATCGACCGCCAGCGCGAATACCGAAGAAGCTCGTCTGTGTTTTATCGGCGCGTTAAATCCGGCGGTGGTAGCCGGCAGGATTGTTGTTTGTGACCGCGGCGTCAATGCTCGGACTGACAAGAGCGTGGCGGTGAAGCAAGCAGGCGGCGTTGGGATGATCCTCGCCAATACTTCGCCCAATTCGCTGAACGCCGACCTGCACTCAGTGCCAACGGTGCACGTAGACGAGGTCGCTGGGGCGGCAATCAAGGCCTACGTTAGCGGGACGGCCAATCCGACGGCGAGCCTGGCGGGAGGTGTTGGCGTCACCGCGATTGCACCGGACGTCGCAGCGTTTTCATCGCGCGGCCCATTGCGCGCATCATCGGATTTATTGAAGCCCGACATCATGGCGCCGGGCGTTGATATTCTCGCTGCGTATTCTCCCGCCGTCGCTGGGCGCAATTTCGACTTCCTATCGGGCACATCGATGTCAGGCCCGCATATCGCTGGTCTGGGCGCGTTGATGAAGCAGAAGTACCCGACCTGGTCGCCGATGGCGATCAAGTCGGCATTTATGACCACCGCAACGCAAGCGCGCAACAACGACACGCCGATCGCCGGGGGTCCGTTTGACTACGGCGCCGGACAGGTTGTCCCGAAGAGCGCGGTCAACCCCGGTCTCGTTTACGACAGTGGAATCATCGACTGGATCGGGTTTATCTGCGGCACAGGCCAACTCCCGGCGAGTTCCTGTACTGGGAGCGGCATTCCGGTCGTTGAGCCGAGCAACCTTAACCAGGCGTCGATCGCGGTCGACGGACTTGCCGGAATCCAAACGGTCACCCGTACCGTGCGCAACGTCAGCGCCTCGGCGTTAGCACTGACACCGACAGTGAGTGGCCTGACCGGCTTCAACGTGACGTTTTCACCTGCGACGCTCAACCTCGCGCCCGGTGCAAGTGCCACGTACACGAGCGACTTTCACTCGAATAACGGCGGCGCTCAATGCTTACGAGTTGGGGGCGATCACGTGGACCGGTGGTGGGCATTCGGTGCGCAGTCCAGTCGTGCTGCGACCGGTGGCCCTCGCTGCACCGGCCGAGGTCGCGGCCCCACCAGCCGGCACAAGCTACAGCGTGCAGTTCGGTTTCACCGGGACGCTTACAACCACTCCCCGCGGTCTCATTCCGGCAGCAGTTACGACGAGCGTGGTAACGGATGATCCCGACAACACCTTTGACCCCGCTGTAACGGCGGGAACGGTAGCCATTCCGATCGTGGTGGCGGCAGGCACCACATACGCACGGTTTGCGCTGTTTGACGCCGATGTAGCGGCGGGCAGCGATCTTGATCTGTACGTATACAGGGGAACCACTCTGGTCGGCATCAGTGGCAGTGGTACGTCTGCCGAAGAGGTCAACCTCGTGAATCCGCCTGCGGGTAACTACACGGTGTATGTCCATGGCTGGCAGACGGCGGGCGGCGCGCCATCACCATTCAAGCTGCATACGTGGCTGTTGGGCACTACCAACGAGATGAATATGACGGTTACGCCTGCCTCGATTGCAGCCACTACGGGGGGCACTGCCACGATCACGCTCAACTTCACAAACCTTGCCGCCGCAACTAAGTATCTTGGTTCGGTGGTCTATGGCGATCCGGCTCCGTTGAGCGTTCCGCCTACGATTGTGCGTGTCAATACGCCGTAATCTGCGCAAATCGATGAAGGGCACAGGGCTTCGGCACTGTGCCTTTTTTTTGGCGTTGCGTTCTGCATGCGGAGCAAGAAGCACGTTGTAGGGATAGCATGTTCAACAATAGGATCAGTGTTGCCGAAGTGTTGACTCAGTGCAGTTCGACTATGTGATTGCTGGCGGGGGAACCGCCGGCTGCGTGCTTGCCAACCGGCTCTCGGCCGATCCGCAGATCAAGGTGCTATTGCTCGAAGCGGGCGAGCGCGATGACTGGATCTGGATCCACATTCCGGTCGGTTATCTGTACTGCATCGGCAATCCACGCACCGACTGGTGCTATCGCACCGAGCCGGACCCGGGCTAAACGGCCGCTCGATTCTCTATGCGCGCGGCAAAGTGCTAGGTGGCTGCTCATCGATTAACGCGATGCTCTACCTGCGCGGGCCAGTCGCGTGACTACGATGACTGGGCCCGCATCACCGGCGACTCTGCGTGGGCCTGGAACTCCGTACTGCCGTTATTTCGCAAAAGCGAAGATTATTTTCACGGCGCGGATGCGTCGCACGGCGCGGGAGGGGAGTGGCGGGTCGAACCGCAAAGGCTGTCGTGGGAAATTCTGAACAGTTATCGCGAGGCGATGGTGCAGGCGGGGATTCCACGCACCGATGACTTCAATCGCGGCGATAACGAGGGCTGCGGATTTTTCATGGTCAACCAGAAGCGCGGTGTGCGGTGGAATACTTCCAAAGCCTTTTTACGCCCGGTACTAAAACGTCCGAACCTCACCGTGATCACCGACGCCCACGTAATGCGCCTGCGTCTTGCCGGCAAGCGCTGCACCGGTATCGAGTTCAGGCGCGGTGGTGAGGACACGTTTGCCGAGGCGCGACTGGAAACGATCCTCGCAGCAGGCGCCATCGGCTCGCCGCAGATCATGCAGTTATCCGGCATCGGTCCCGCCCCATTGCTGCTAAAGCACGGCATTAACGTGGCGCACGAACTGCCGGGAGTTGGCGAGAACCTGCAGGATCACTTGCAGCTGCGCACGGTCTTCAAGGTGCGCAACGCCGTCACGCTGAATCAGCGTGCGAACAGCGTGATCGGAAAAATGATGATGGGCGTCGAGTACGCGTTTCTGCGCACCGGACCGCTGACGATGGCGCCGAGCCAGCTGGGTGGCTTCACGCGCAGCTCAAGCGAGCATGCGACACCCAATATCGAATTCCACGTGCAGCCGCTGTCGCTGGACAAGTTCGGCGATCCGCTGCACCGCTTTCCCGCGTTCACCGCCAGCGTGTGCAACCTGCGTCCGACGTCCAGAGGTTTTGTCCGCATCAAGTCGCCCGACCCGCTTGCTGCTCCGGCAATTCAGTGTCGCTACCTCTCTACGCACGAAGACCGCGCGGTTGCCGCCGCCGCGCTGCGCCTGACGCGGCGCATCGCATCGCAGCCAGCGCTCGAACGATTCGCACCCGAGGAGTTTCTTCCAGGTGCGCGATTCCAGTCTGATGACGATCTCGCCCGAATCGCGGGGGACATCGGCACCACGATCTTCATCCTGTCGGCACCTGCCGGATGGGCGCAGCCGACGATGGATCGGCCGTTGTCGATTCGCGGCTACGCGTGCGCGGTGTTGCGGGGCTGCGCATCGTCGACGCGTCGATCATGCCCACCATTACTTCGGGCAATACCAACTCGCCCACTTTGATGATCGCAGAGCGCGGCGCCGAGATGATTCGCGCTGACCGTCGGAGCCGTTGACCAGCCCCCAGCAGCGTGCAGTTGGTGCTTCTGTAACAGGCTCGACACCGATGATGCGGGCGTGTACGCTCCCTCCCGCTCGCACGCCTACCCATCTCATCTATGCCGAGCCCACAAGGCTGCGCCATACCCTTCGCAAGGACCACCGCCATGATGCCCACCCTCGACACTCGCCGGCTGACACCTATCGCGCTGGCTCTTACCGTTGCCGTCGCGTTCTCGTTGTCAATGGCGCCCGCGCAGGCCGCCCCCGGACAGAACAGCGATACCGGCACTTCGGCGCGGCCCAAACAAGACGCCAGCTCGGCGCTGGTTCAGCTCAATGGCGATCCACTCGCGACCTACGAGAAGACCAAACCGGCCAAGGGCAAGAAGATCGATTTCAGCAGCAACTCGGTCAAGGCGTATCGCGCACAACTTGCAGCGCTTCGCAACGACTACAAGGCGTGGCTGCGCGCCAATGTGCCGCAAGCCAAGGTGACGGGCGAGTTCGATATCGCGCTGAACGCGGTCGTGGTTCAGCTCAACGGCGCGACGCTGGCGCAGGTGTCGGCGACGCCGATGGTCAAGAATGCGCAGTACCAGAACCTGTACTACCCAAACGCGACCGACCCTGACCTGCCGCTGATCAGTGCCTTCCAGGCTTGGGCGCTGGGTGGCGGCGCGGGCAGCGCTGGCGCGGGCGTCAAGATCGCTATCGTCGACAGCGGCATCGATGTCACCCATCCCTGCTTCAGCGACGAGGCTATGCCGCGCAGACGCAACTTGGCAACCACAGCTTGACCAACAACAAAGTGATCGCCGCCAAGGTGTTCAACAACAAGCACCGCGCGGCTTCACCGCCGCGGCGGTAGAACGATCATGGCACCCACGTCGCCGGCACCGCGGCCTGCAATTTCGGCACGCCGGCGCCGGTCAACGGCGTCGTCACCTACGACATGTCCGGTGTCGCGCCGCGCGCGCTGCTGGGCAACTACAACGTGTTCCCCGGCAACGTCGACAACGCGCGCTCCGAAGACATCATGAACGCGCTCGAAGAGGCCTATCAGGACGGCTTCGACGTTGCCAACATGAGCTTGGGCGGCGGCTCTCATGGATTCCAGGACCTGCTGACGGTGGCGGTGGATAACCTCGATCAGGCCAACATGGTGGTCGCGGTGGCTGCCGGCAACTCAGGACCAGGGCTATTCACGATCGAATCTCCAGGGTCGGCAGTGCGTGCCTTGACCGCCGGAGCGAGCTCGGTGCCACACTTCGTCGGTGCCGTGGTGACTGCGGGCGGTAATTCGTACGGCGCGGCTGTCGGCGATTTTGCCGTCGTCAAAGCAGACCTCACTGCGCCCTTAGGCGTCGTGACGGGCGCCATCGGCGGACTGGGCGACGCCTGCGCTGCGCTGCCCGCCAACTCGCTGGTCGGAAAGATTGCCCTTGTTTCACGCGGCGTCTGCGCCTTCTCGGTCAAGATCCGCAATGCGCAATCCGCAGGTGCGGTGGCCACGCTAGTGGCGAACAACGTTGTCGGCGACCCGAGCGCGATGGCCTCGGATGGGACGCCAAACCAGCCGACGATACCGGCTTACATGGTCTCGCAGGCCGCTGGGCAGGCTCTGAAAGGCCTCAGCGGCGCGACGACGACCATCAGCGCAGCGCTGGCGTACTTTCAGACCACCAATGCCGACATCATGGCGGGCTTCAGCAGCCAGGGACCGACCGACGTCGACTTCCGCGTCAAGCCCGATGTCGTCGCACCCGGCGTCAACGTGCTGAGTTCGATCCCCGCTGCGTTCTGCGATGCGCCGCCGTGCTTCGCGTTCTTCCAGGGCACTTCAATGGCCACGCCGCACCTCGCGGGCTCGGCCGCGGTGGTGCGCCAGCAGCATCCCACCTGGTCGGCCGCCGAGGTGCGCTCGGCGATCGTGAATACCGCTGACCGCGGTGTGCTGCGCAACTTCTCGACCGGCGCCGCGCAGAACAACGTCAACATCAACGGTTCGGGCCGTGAGAACCTGCTCGCGGCGGTGACCGCGAAAGTGGCGCTTGACCCGGTGAGCTTGAGCTTTGGCGCAGTCCCCTCGGGAAGCGGCCAGACGCGCCAATTGGCCGTGACACTGACCAACGTGAGCGGCGGCCCGCAGACTTACGCGCTGAGCGTCAGCGGCCAGCCTGCCAGCGGCGTCGTCTATAGCGTGAGCCCGTCTTCGGTGACGGTCGCTGCCGGTGCCAAGGCCAACGTGAACGTGACGATGAGCGCCAGCCGGGGCGCGCCGGCCGGCGGCCAGCAGGCTTACCTCGAGATCGCCACCGGGGGCGGAAACGTCGCTCACGCTGCGCTGTTTACGTGGGTCAAATGAATTCCGGGCAGCGGGCGCCACGGCGCCCGCTCGTCCCCTTAGCTCTGTACGGATAGGCCGGGTAAGAGCGAGCGCCGCGCAGAACGTCTAGTCGCGCCGTGACGGTGCGCATTTACAGCCAGCAGGCGATTGCAATCCAGATGAGCGCAAGTCGATTGCGCCACTACATCGGTTCCGAAAAGCGCCTCCGCTTATTTCCATCGGTACCGATTGGCGCGCTTCAACGGCGCCTTCGGCAACAAAGCGGTCGATCTCAACGTCCTGAAACCCGAACTCGCGCAGCACTTCGCGTGTGTGCTCGCCGAGCATCGGTGCTGCGCGGGCCACCTCGGTCGGCGTGCGCGAAAAGTGCAGCGGGCAAGCCGAGCGCCCTTGTCTTGCCGGCCTGCGCGATGATGCAGATCCACCACCATTCCGCGCGCGCGCGTCTGCGGATGCTCGAGCGCCTCGCCGATCGTGTGCACCGGGCCCACCGGAACGCCCGCCGCATCGAAGACTTCGATCCACTCGTTGCGGCTACGCGTTGCGATCACTTTGTTCATCGCATCGGTCAGTGCGTCAAGGTTGGCCATGCGCGCGGCGTTGGTAGCGAAACGCAGATCAGCCCGCCATTCCGGATGACCAAGCACATCAGCGATGCGCTCCCAGTTCGCCTGATTAGCGCCGCCAATGTTGATCCAGCCGTCGCTCGCGCGAAACGCCTGATACGGCGCGGTCAGAATATGTGCGGAGCCGGTTGCGCCCGGCGATTGGCCAGTCGCGAAATAGATCGCTGCGTGCCAGTACGTCTGTTGCAGCGCCGCTTCCATCAATGACGTGTCGACAACCTGGCCTTCCCCGGTTTTCAGCTTATGCGTATAGGCGGCAAGGATGCCAGCCACCGCGAGGATCCCAGCGTTGATGTCGGCAACAGAGTTGCCGGTCTTCGCCGGCGCGCCACCTGGCTCGCCGGTGATCGACATCAGTCCGGCAAAGCCTTGCGCGATCAGATCAAATCCGCCTTTGTCGGCATACGGACCTTCGCGACCGTAGCCAGACACTGCGCAGTAAATCAGACCCGGATTTTCGGCGGCGAGCACTTCGTAGCCAAGCCCAAGCTTCTCCAAAGTTCCCTTGCGATAGTTTTCGGTCAGCACGTCGGCATCGCGCACCATGCGCAACAGAATCGCGCGCCCATCAGCGTGCTTCAGGTTCAGCGCAATGCCACGCTTGTTGCGATTCAGAATCATGAAGGGCGCTGATACGCCGTTGACCTGCGGCTCGCTATAGCCGCGAGAATCGTCGCCGCCGGGAAGCTTCTCCACCTTGATGACATCGGCACCCATGTCGGCCAGCATCATTCCTGCCGTTGGGCCGGCCATGATCTGCGCGA
This sequence comes from uncultured beta proteobacterium, assembly GCA_963710675.1. Taxonomy (GTDB): domain Bacteria; phylum Pseudomonadota; class Gammaproteobacteria; order Burkholderiales; family Burkholderiaceae_F; genus JACCZX01. The sequence goes on from CAVQBE010000021.1 coordinate 289,938, forward strand.
GCTCGAGCACGCGCATTCCTTTCAACGGTCCGCTCACTGATTTCGCTTACTTCCCAACAAATTCTGGTTTTTGTTTCGCGAGAAACGCTGCGTAGCCGATTCGAAAGTCTTCGGTGTCAAAGCAATCGAAGCATTCATCGAGCTCTTCGGCAGAAAGCGGTGTGCGCTCTGCCAAACGCCGCGCGAACTTCTTGTGCCAGCGCGCGGCAAGCGGCGCGCCATCTGCGATTCTCTGCGCGGCAGCGCGAACCTCAGCCGCGACCTGATCGTCCGGCACCACGCGCGTCACCAGCCCTTTCTCCTTCGCTTCGGAAGCGTCGAAGATTCGGCCTTCAAGCAGAATTTCGAGCGCAACGGCTGGCCCAACCAGTCGCACCAGCGGCGCCATCTCGGCGTACGCCATCACCAGGCCAAGGTTCTTGATCGGTGCGCCGAAGCGGCTCGACTGTCCGCAGATACGTAGATCGCACAGTGCCGCGATCTCGAGCCCGCCGCCGACGCAAATGCCATGAATCTGTGCGATCAGCGGGTGTCGGCAGTTGGCCAGCGCATCGGCCGTCCGATGCATGACCTCGCCGTACTCGATCGCCTGCTTCTTGTTCGAGCGCGCATGCGCAAACTCGGCGATGTCGTTGCCGGGCGAAAACGATTTTTCGCCGGCGCCACGAATGATCACACAACGCAGCGATTCGTCAGTCGACAGTCGCTCGACCGTGTCCCCGAGTGATGCCCACATACCGCGCGTCATCGCATTCAGTTTGTCCGGCCGATTAAGCACGACGGTGACGATGGCACCCTCGCGTGCGACTAAGATATTTTCGGCCATGGCTCAGCGATAGAAAAGTTCAACCAACCCCAGTGTCACGACCGGCACGTAGGTGATCAGCAATAGCGTGGCCAGCAGCACGGCGATAAATGGGATGTTGGCTCTGGTGACGTCCCACACGCTTTCCTTGGCGATCGAGCACGTCAGCATCAGTACGCTCGCCACCGGCGGCGTCTGCTGGCCGATCGCGAGGTTCAAGGTGACGATGATTCCGAAGTGCACGGGATCGATACCGACGGCGGTAACCACCGGCATCACGATAGGAACCACCAGAATAATCGCCGCGGCCGAGTGCAGGAACATGCCGATGATAAGGAAAAAGACATTCAGGATAGCGAGCACCGCCCACTTCTCACTCGTTATCGAGACCATCGCCTGCGCGATCCGCTGCGGCAGCTGTGTCTCGGTAAGGTACAGACCCAGCAACGCAGATGCGGCAACCAGCAGCATGACAGCACCCGTCTGCACCGAGCCTTCGATGATCGCGATGCGCAGCCGCTCCCAATTCAAGTCGCGATAAATGACACCGCCGACGAACAACGCCGCGACGACTGCTAGCGCCGCGCCTTCGGTGGCGGTGACGATGCCGCCAAAGATGCCGCCGAGAATGATGATCGGCAGAGTCAGAGCCCAGCCGGCCTCCTTGAAGGCGCGCCATAGCTTGCCCCACTGGAAGATCTCCTCCACCGGCCAGTTGTACTTGACCGCGTAGTAATGGCACAAACCCATCATCGTGAAGCCCGCGATCAGTCCGGGGACGATGCCTGCGACGAACAGCTGCACCACTGAGGCGCCGGCCATCACCGCGTACAGGATCATCGGAATCGATGGCGGGATGATGATCGCCAGCGACGCTGTCGACGAGGTCACGGCGGCCGTGAATGGGCCCGGATAGCCACGCTTCTTCATTGCCGGGATGATGATCGGCCGCAGTAGCGGCTACATCCGCTACCGCCGAGCCCGAGATCTCGGCGAAGAACATCGAGGTGATTACGTTCACTTGTGCGAGCGCACCCTTCATCCATCCGACCAGCGCAGTGCAGAAGTCGATCAGTCTCAGCGAGATGCCTGAGGTGTTCATGATCGAGCCCGCGAGGATGAACAGTGGGATGGCGATCAACGGGAAGCTGGTGGCGCCCTGATAAAGCGTGAGCGGCACGTTGGGCAGGCTCGACAGGCCCTGCGATGCGACGATGCCGATGACCGCGGCGATGCCCAGCGCAACGGCGATCGGCACATTGATCAGTACCAGCAGGATCACGCAGACAAAGGCGAGAAAGCCTGTCATAGCGTGTCTTCCGCTTTGGCGACATGGCCCTGACGCGCGTTCGCGCAGCACCTCCGGAAAGACCAGCAGCTGGCCGATGATGATCAGCACGGCGCTAATAGGAATTACCGAGTTGACGTATGCGACCGATACGCGAGGCAGCGACACCAGATAGTCAGTCGCAAGAATCTCGAGGATCGAGTAGCCGGTCCACGCCAGAAGTACGAAGAAGGCGAGCGTGCATGCCTGCGCGAACACTGTCACTACCACTCGAAGTTGCGGCGGCATCAGCCGCACGATCTCTGGTACGCCCAGGTGTGCGTGCTTGAGCACCGCGAGCGCCGAGCCGTAGAAGGTCACCCAGGCGAGCAGGATAGTGGCGACCTCGTCATACCAGACCAGCGAGTAGCCTGAATAACGGAAGATCACGCCCGCCGTCACTTCGACGGCGAGCGTGATCATCAGCGCGATAACGATCCACTCGAGGGCGCGCTCGTACCCTCGACGGATGCGATTGCAATCGCACCGACTATTTGCCCAGCGCGATGGCGCGGTCGATGACTTCCTTCGCGCCAGTGACTTCCTTTGCAAACTCGTCGTAAACAGGCTTCGACGCGGCGACGAACGCATCCTTGTTCGGCGTGTTCACCGTCACTCCGGCGGCCTTGATCTTGCCGAGCAGCTCGTCGTCGTCCTTCGCGGCTTTTTCGTAGACGAAAGCCTGCGTTTCCTTGGCGGTGTCTTCGAGGATCTTGCGAACATCGGCCGGCAGCGACTCCCATTTCTTCGCACCCACAGTTACATAAGCGGGTGTGTACACATGACCCGTCAGCGAGATGAACTTCTGCACTTCCTGGAACTTCGCGCTGTAGATCTGCGTGAACGGATTCTCCTGGCCGTCCATCACGCCGGTTTGCAAAGCTGTGAACACTTCGGAGAATTTCATCGGCGACGGATTGGCGCCATAGGTCTGAAACATCTTCACCCGCCATTTGCCCTCAGGTACGCGCAGCTTGATGCCCTGCAGATCGGCCGGCGAGTTGATCGGTCGCTTCGAGTTCGTGATGTGTCGGTAGCCGTTTTCCCACACGCCAATCACCTTCAGTCCCTTCTTTTCGGCTTCGGGCGCCAGCTTCGACCAGAACACGTCTTTCTCGATGCGTGCCATGTGCGCCCGGTCCTTGACCAGATAGGGCATCTCGAACACGCCAAAGAGGTCAGATTCTGATGACATCACGGTCGACGGAAGTGCAATGTCGACGGTGCCTAGCTTCAGCTTCTGAAGCAGTTCCTTATCGCCTCCGAGCTGACTCGAGCCGAACACCACGACCTTGGCCTTGTTGCCCAGCTTGGCATTGGCGCGTCGCGCGTATTCGTCAGCCGACGCCGCAAACAGCGACCCCGGTTCACCGACGTGCCCGAATTTGATCTCGGTTTGCGCGACGGCCGAAATCGGAAGCAGCGCGAACGCCCCGGTTACCAACGCAGCCCGTAGCACATGGCGCCGCGCCATTGTTGTTTGTTCGAAGTTCATTTCTGTCTCCTGTATGTTTTATTGAAGGCCAAGTCTAGGCAGCTTGCGCCAACTGCGCAGTCGGTGTTTGCGCGAGATAAGCCATCGCGGCGTCGACGCCGCCGGCGCGATGCGGTATTCCGGCAAGCTTCAATCCCATTTCGACCCCCGCCAGCGTGCCGCACAGCATCAGTTCGTTGAAGTAGCCAAGGTGTCCGATACGAAAGATCTTGCCGGTGACCTTGCCGAGCCCTTGTCCGAGCGACATGTTGAACCGCTCGAGCACGATTTTGCGAAATGCGTCGGCGCTGTGCCCGTCCGGCACAATCAGCGCTGTCAATGAGGAGCTGTATTCAGCCGGATTGACGCACAGGATTTCGAGACCCCAAGCGCGCGCGGCGCGCCGCGTCGCTTCAGCCAGGCGATCGTGCCGCGCGAACACATTCGGCAGGCCCTCTGCAAACAGCATCTCGAGCGCTTCATGCAGCCCGTACAGCAGATTGGTCGCGGGGGTGTAGGGAAAGTAGCCGGTCGCGTTGGACGCGATCATCTCGCTCCACTCCCAATACGAGCGCGGCAGCTTCGCGTGCTTCGACGCCGCTAGTGCCTTGGCGCTGATCGCGTTGAACGAAAGTCCGGGCGGCAGCATCAAGCCTTTTTGCGAGCCGCCGACAGTAACGTCGACACCCCATTCGTCGTGCCGGTAATCGATCGAGCCGAGCGACGAGATCGTGTCGACCAGCAGCAGCGCCGGATGCCCGGCGCGATCGATCGCCGTGCGAATCGGTGCGATCGGTGTCGTCACCCCCGTCGACGTTTCGTTATGGACGACGCATACGGCCTTGATCGCGTGCGTAGCATCGGCGCGCAAACGTTTTTCAATCTCTGCCGGGTTAGCACCTTGGCGCCAGTCGCCCGGCATGAAATCAACGACCAACGACATTCGCTCGGCCAACTTTTTCCACAGCGTCGCAAAGTGCCCGGTCTCAGCCATCAGCACACGATCGCCGGGTGACAGCGTGTTCACCAACGCTGCCTCCCACGCGCCGGTGCCAGACGCCGGATAAATCACGACATCGTGCTCGGTTTGAAACACGCGTTTGACGCCTGCGAGCACGGTTTTGCCCAATACCGCGAACTCCGGCCCGCGGTGATCGATCGTCGGATGATCGATCGCGCGCAGCACGCGGTCGGGCACGTTGGTGGGGCCGGGGATTTGCAGAAAGTGCCGACCGGAGGGATGACTGTCGAGTTCGAGCATCGCTGGACTTTCTCAAAACATCTTTGGGAAGACGCACTTTAGCGACCCATCGTAGCGAACCGCGCCCGTGCGCCGCAAGCGCGTCTATATTGGTTGCGCAATGAATGATCTGGCACAGCCGCTCGTCTTCCATCCGCCGCAGGCCACTAGCGAGCTCGCGACGCGGCTGCGCAGTGCAGTGCAGGGTGAAATCTTGTTCGATCGGGCTTCGCGCGGCCGCTACTCGACCGATGCCTCGATTTATCAGGTCGAACCCATTGGCGTGCTGATTCCGAAAACGCAGGAGGACGTACGCGCCGCAATCGACATCTGCCGCGAACTCCGGGTACCGATGCTGCCGCGCGGCGCAGGCAGCTCGCAGTGCGGCCAGACCGTGGGCGCCGCGCTTGTCATCGATCACAGCAAGCACTTGAATGGCGTGGTGTCGTTCGACAAAGATGCGCGAACCGTCACTGTTGAGCCGGGCATCGTGCTCGACGCGCTTAACACGTGGCTACGACCGCATGGCCTGTGGTTTCCGGTCGACGTCAGCACCAGTGCGCAATGCACGCTCGGCGGCATGGCCGGCAACAATTCTTGTGGCTCGCGCTCGATCGCATACGGCAACATGGTGCATAACGTGCTGGCCGTCGATGCTTTGCTCGCCGACGGCACCGAAGCGTGGTTCGGTCCTGAGTCGGAAATGGCACAGGGCTCACCGCGCATCAACAAGCTGCTCGAAGGGCTGCGCAGCATCGCGGTGCGCGAATGGGACGAGATCGAGCGCTGGGTGCCGAAGGTGATGCGCCGCGTCGGCGGTTACAACATCGACGTATTCCTGCCGCAAAGCGAGCGCCCGTATACGGCCGACGGCAGCGTGAACCTTGCGCATCTGTTGATCGGCAGTGAAGGCACGTTGGCGTGGAGCAGCGCACTGACACTGCAACTTGCGCCTCTGCCATCGCAGCGCACGCTCGGCGTTGTCAACTTTTCAACGCTGTATCGCGCAATGCAGTGCGCGCAGCATATCGTCACGCTGAAGCCCTCGGCGGTCGAGCTGGTCGATCGCACGATGATCGAGCTCGCGCGCGGTAATCCCGCATTTCAGCCGGTGATCGAAGCAGCACTGATTGGCGAGCCGGAAGCGATCCTGCTGGTTGAATTCAGTGATGACGACCCGCTTGGGCGGCTCGATCAACTGGTTACGTTGATCGCCGATCTCGGACTGCCGGGGCAGGTCGTGCGCATGACCGATGCGTCGGCGCAGAAAGCGTTGTGGGAAGTTCGCAAGGCCGGGCTCAACATCATGATGAGCATGCGTGGTGACGGCAAGCCTGTGTCGTTCATTGAAGACTGCGCCGTGCCACTGCAGCATCTGGCCGATTACGTCGCGCGCCTGACCGAGGTGTTTGCGAAACACGGCACGCGTGGTACCTGGTATGCGCATGCATCGGTGGGTACTTTGCATGTGCGTCCTATCCTAGATATGCGTAACGATGGCGCGAAGAAGATGCGCGCGATCGCCGAAGAAGCGGCGCTGATGGTGCGCGGATACAAGGGCGCGTTTTCGGGCGAACACGGCGACGGACTGGTGCGCAGTGAATGGGTCGCGTGGCAATTCGGACCGCGGTTGACGCGCGCGTTCGAAGAGATCAAGTCGCTGTTTGATCCCGACGGCCTGATGAATCCGGGCAAGATCGTCAGGCCATCCAAGATGGATGATGCGCGACTGTTTCGCTATCCGCCGGGATATCGCACGCAAACGTTGCAGACCGCGCTCGACTGGTCCGCATGGAATGTGCAGAACGATGCAGCAACGGAAAAGCTGACACCGCCTGGCACGGGCGGCGACCCCGCGCTCGGGTTCGGCAAGGCGATCGAGATGTGCAACAACAACGGCCATTGCCGCAAGTTCGACGCCGGCACGATGTGTCCAAGCTTTCGCGTCACGCGCGACGAAGAGCATTCGACGCGCGGGCGCGCGAATACGCTGCGGCTCGCGCTCAGTGGCCAACTTGGGGGCCAGCTCGAAGACGGCATGGCGTCGGATGCCGTGCGCGATGCACTCGATCTGTGCGTCAGCTGCAAGGGCTGCCGGCGTGAATGCCCAACCGGTGTCGACATGGCAAAGATGAAGATCGAGTTCCTTCATCACTACCACCGACGCCGCGGGATGTCGATCAAGGATCGGCTGGTGTCTTACATGCCGCGCTACGCGCACTGGGGCGCGCGGCTGCCGTGGCTGCTCAACCTGCGCAACACGATGCCGGGGGCGGCCGCTTTGTCCGAAAAGTGGTTTGGATTTGCGGCGCAACGGTCGTTGCCGTCGTGGCGCAGTGACACGTTCCTCGGCGGACTGACGTATCCAATCAATGCCGACGGTAGTGTCGAACCACAGTGTCGTGGCGATGCCGGTGAAGTCGTGCTGTTCGCAGACACATTTAATAACGCGTTCGAGCCGGAAGTTGCGCACGATGCGCTTGCGGTTCTGGAAGCGGCCGGCTACACGGTCCACGTCGCGCTGCCCTCCGATGGCAGTCGCCGACCGCTGTGCTGCGGACGTACGTTTATGGCCACGGGAATGGTTGACGAAGCGAAGATCGAAGCCCGACGCACATTGACGGCGCTGATGCCCTATGTCGAGCGTGGTGCAACGGTCGTCGGCCTCGAACCGTCGTGCCTGTTGTCGATGCGTGACGAATTTCTTGTGATGGGAATGGGAGACGCGGCGCAACACCTCGCATCAAACGCTCTTCTTGTCGAAGAGTTTTTGGCACGCGAGCATCGCGCAGGTCGGCTTAGCCTGAAGCTGGCACCGCTGCGCGAAAAGCGCGCACTGATTCACGGTCACTGTCATCAAAAGGCGTTCGACGCGCTCGCTCCGGCAGTGGAAGTTTTGCGATTGATCCCAGACCTGCAAGTCGAGGTCATCGATTCGAGTTGCTGCGGCATGGCCGGGGCGTTTGGCTACGAAGCGGCGCACTACGACATATCGATGAAGATGGCCGAGTTATCGCTGCTGCCCGCAGTCCGCGCGGCTGCCAAAGACACGCTGATCGTTGCCGATGGCACCAGCTGTCGGCATCAGATCGCGGATGGCACGCGCGCTGACGATCAACGACACGCAATGCATGCCGTCAGAGTGTTGGCGCGCTCACTCGCGCCGAGCGCAGCTCACTAAACCAGCGGACGAACGCCAATCAGCCAAGCTGTGGAGCCAAAACGTGAAAACGATCCACGTTACGGCGCCGATCGCCACTGCGGCCACATCGCGCGACATCGGGCCGGTCACATAAACGACGTTCGCCACGCGGTCGCGGCGCAGCGCGGCGGAGTAATTGAATATCGCCCACGTCAAAAATGAGCCGAACAGAATCACGTCGGCCAATGTTCCGTTCGCCAACAGGTGCGCTACCGCCCAGACTTTGACGCCAACGACCATCGGGTGCCGGATCATGGCCTTGATGCGCGTTTGGGGAACGTAAGCAGCGGCCACCATCACGAACGCAGCCAGCGTCAGCAACGCAGCCAAGTGTCGAGTCCACCCGGGCGTTGTGTACAGCACCTCGGGCGCCTGCCGCGCCAGTCCGTAGCCGTACACGATCAAGACAAAGCCAATCAGGGAGACCAGGGCGTATCCGCCCTTCCACACCGTCGGTCCGATACGCGCGATCTTCGCAGCACGCCAATCGTCAGCGAAGATGCGTACCGAGTGCACACCGAGAAATACGATCAGGCCCGCAATCAACAACGCCATTGCGTCTCCCCCTCGCTAAAAGGCGGAGCGTAAAGCTCGGAGCTAACGCCCGATGAACTCGGTTGCCAGTCCCGAGCTCAGCAACACCTGGTGAGACGGAAACCAAATCTGGTCGTTGGCGATCGAAGCGCCTTGTTGAAGCACGCGCTGGTCGACGCCGCGCGCCGCGATGAAGTCGTCGCTGCGACGATTCGCAGACGCTACCGCATCGGCGCTGAAGCCGGCCCCTCCGGCGCTGTGCAATCCCAATCTGGCGCCGGTGCCGATAATGCGGCGTGCGCCGCCGGCAAATGCCGTCACGCACGCGCTGCTGCATTCATCGTTGACGTAAGTGTCCAAGTTGCGATCGCGCAGCAGCGTGCCAAGTGCCAGACCCTCGGCAACGCGACCACCGCGACTATCGAGTCGCACGATCCGCACGTTCGGATTGTCGTCGAGCACATCGCGCACCGCGCGCGTGCTGCCGAATTCGAGACCTCCCTGTACGACGATCTGGTTCGATCGCGCCTCCAGATGCACGGTTGCTGGCGGTGACGACCCGATAAGCGTCGACCACACCTCGGGCATCACATAGCGCGCGGACTGAAACCAGAACACGCCGACCCAGACGAACGCGCCGATTCCTACGATTCCGGTAAGCACAGCAACCGGCATCGAACCGCCACGATCGACACTCTCGATTGCGGAGCGTTGCACACCGGTGCCCCACCACAGCGCGCCTGCAATCAGTATCGTGACTTCGAGCAGCCACAGCAGCGATGAACCAATTGGGTAGTCGGTGATGGGCACCTGACGCGACGCATAGCCGATCACCTGCACTGCACCCCACACCAGCGCGGCACTGCCTATGACGGCGACGGCCAGCGGCAGATCGCCGCGCCAGTGTTGGCGGATATAGCCCACGCGCCGCGTGCGCCCGCGCATGTGCTTCTCGCGAAACCGCTCGGTGTTCTTCAGCTGCTTGCGCGGCGACGGCGGATGAGGCGGGAGCGCCTGGTTTGCGTCTAAAGTTTCCATGACTGTGAGTCTAGGGCTCCGTCCCCCCGCGGGTTGTCGCGTCTTTACGCATGCGCGGTAATCTGCGCGAATGGGAGACAAGAAAGCAAATATTCGGGCGGAACCCGCAGCCGACCCACAGCGGGGGCTGCAGCGTGGCCTGACGAATTACGGCGATGCCGAGTTCTCGATGTTCCTGCGCAAGGCCTTCGTCAAGGCGATGGGCTATTCGGACGATGCGCTGCTAAGGCCGATCGTCGGCATCACCAACACTTACAGCGACTACAACGCGTGCCACGGCAACGTGCCGAACCTGATCGAAGCGGTCAAGCGCGGCGTGATGCTGGCGGGTGGCTTACCGATGGAATTTCCAACTGTTTCGATTCACGAATCGTTTGCGCACCCGACCAGCATGTTTCTGCGCAACCTGATGGCGATGGACACCGAAGAGATGATCCGCGCGCAGCCGATGGATTCGGTCGTACTGATCGGCGGCTGCGACAAGACGATCCCTGCGCAGCTGATGGCGGCGGCATCGGCCGATGTTCCTGCGATCGTGTTGCCGGTGGGTCCGATGCTGGTCGGTCATTACCAGGGAGAGGTACTTGGCGCCTGCACCGATTGCAGGCGTCTCTGGAGTGACTTTCGCGGCGATCGGATCGGCGCCGCTGAGATTGAAGTGATCAACGAGCGCCTCGCCCCGACAGCGGGTACATGCATGGTGATGGGGACCGCGAGCACAGTCGCTTGTGCGGTCGAGGCGCTCGGCATGAGCTTGCCGCTGTCGGCGACGATTCCGGCGACGCATGCCGACCGCATCCGCTGCGCCGAAGCGAGCGGACGTGCCGCCGTCACACTTGCCGCCAAAGGGCCGCGTCCGAGTGAAGTGATGACCGCGGCTGCGTTTCGCAACGCATTGATCGTCACGCAGAGCATCGGCGGTTCGACCAACGCGCTGATTCATCTGACGGCAGTCGCCGGGCGGCTTGGTATCCGCATCGATCTTGACGAGTTCGATGCGCTCGGTCGCAAGGTGCCGGTGCTGATCGATCTGAAGCCATCGGGCCAGCACTATATGGAGCACTTTCACTGGGCGGGAGGCGTTCCGCGTCTGTTGCGCGAACTCAAGGATCTGCTCGACATGGACGCGCGCACGGTCAGCGGCACGCTGGCCGATACGATGAGTGCCGCTACCGAGACGCATGCGCAGACCGTGATCCGACCGCGCAGTGAGCCGCTGAACGAAAGCGGCAGCATGGCGGTGCTGCGCGGCAATCTCGCACCGCGCGGCGCGCTGATCAAGCAGTCGGCGGCATCACCGAAGTTGATGCAGCACACGGGCCGCGCGGTGGTTTTCGATTCACTCGAAGATCTCGCGGCGCGGATCGACGACGACGCGCTCGATGTCACAGCCGACGATGTGCTGGTACTGCGCAATGCGGGGCCCAAGGGTGCGCCCGGGATGCCGGAAGCGGGCTATCTGCCGATTCCCAAAAAGCTCGCTCGCTCAGGAGTCAAGGACATGGTGCGGATTTCGGACGCTCGCATGAGTGGCACCGCGTTCGGCACTATCGTTCTTCACATCACGCCTGAAAGCGCCGTTGGCGGGCCACTCGCTCTCGTGCAAAATGGTGATCGCATTCAGCTCGATGTCGAAAAGCGTCGCATCGAGCTGCTGATCGACGATACCGAGCTCAGCAAGCGTCGAGCGCAGCCGACTGCAGTCACCGAGCCGAAATTCGCGCGTGGCTATGCTGCGCTTTTCATGCGCAGCGTGCTGCAAGCCGACCAGGGCTGCGACTTCGATTTTCTTGTTCCACCTGCCTGAGCAATCGCGCATGACCATACGACTTCGCGGAGTCATTGCCGCCGCTGCAACGCCGCTGAACGCAGACTTCAGCATTGACATCGAGCGCTTGATTCAACACTGCCGCGCTTTGCTGACCGAAGGATGCGACGGCATCAATCTGCTCGGCACCACCGGCGAAGCGACATCGTTCTCGGTCGAGCAGCGATTGGCGGCAATGCAGGCCGTCGCGCGCTCGGGGTTGACGATGTCGCAATTCATGGTTGGCACCGGGGCAGCAGCTCTTGACGATGCAGTGAGACTGACACGCGCGGCGCGCGATCTCGACTTTACCGGTGCGCTGATACTCCCGCCGTTCTATTACAAGCCGATCGATAACATTGGCCTGCTCGCTTATTTCGACGAGCTGATCAATCGCGTCGGCGCGGATCTGCGCTTGTACCTCTACAACTTCCCGCAACTATCGGGCGTGCCGTACACGCTGGAGTTCGTGCAGGCGCTGAAGAAGAAGTATCCGCGGCAATTGCTCGGCCTGAAGGACAGCTCGGGCGACACTTCGTACGCTATCGCGATGGCCGCCGGGGTTGAAGACTTTGATGTTTTCCCGAGCGCCGAAGGGACGCTGAACGACGCCGACCGCTACGGCTGGGCCGGGTGCATTTCGGCTACCGTGAATGTCACCGTACGCGCAGCCGCTGCAGGCTGGAAGTCACGCGGTACGGTGGAGGGCGAGCGAGCGGTTGCCACCGCCGCCGCGCAGCGCGCGCTACTGACGCGAGCACCGGTCATCGCCGCGGTGAAGCAGGCGCTCGCAGTGAAGTATCAACGCCCCGAGTGGTCGCGCATTGCGCCGCCTCTGCACCCGCTAACTTCGGAACAAGCTGAGCAGCAAGCGCGGGATCTGGCTTCGAGCGGTATTTAGTAGCTGATGTCGCTCGCGCTCTAGCGTCCTCCGGAGACGTCGATGATTGCGCCATGCACGTATGAAGACGCGCCCGACGCCAGCCATAGCGCTGCCTCCGCTACTTCCAGCGGCGAGCCCGATCGCCCAAGCGGCACGGCAGCTTTCGCGAGCCGCTCCATCTGCTCGAGTCCGCCATGAACATTGTGAATTTCGGTGGCGATCAATCCCGGCCGAATTGCATTGACTCGAATGCCTTCGGTGCCGACTTCCTTTGCCAGCGCCACCGTGAATGAATCCATCGCACCCTTGGTCGCCGCGTATGCGGCGCCGCCGCTGAGGCCGCCGGTGCGCGCCGCGACCGATGACATATTGACGATCACACCGCCGCGTCCACCCTGCTTCGTCGACATCCGTCGCACCGCTTCGCGCGAGCAGTAGAACGCACTGAATACATTCGCCGAAAAAATCTTCGGCCAGTTGAGCGATGTCGGTTTCGCTCACATTGAACTTGCTCAGCATGCCGGCGTTGTTGACCAGCGCGTCTAGGGTGCCGAGCTCGGCGTCGAAGCGCTCGAACATCTTGGCCACCTGCGCTGAATCACCTGCATCGGCCTGCAACGCGACCGCGTCGCTGCCGTTGTCCTTGATCTCGGCGACCACTTCGCGCGCCTCTTTTTCGCTGTGATGAAAGTTGACGCCGACCTTGTAGCCCGAGCGTCCGGCCATCTTTGCGATCTCCGCACCGATGCCGCGGCTGGCACCGGTGACCAGCATCAAGGGTTGTTTCATTCGGGCTCGATGCCGGCTTCCTTCGTCAGCCGCGTCCAGTTGCCAACCTCGGAGACGATGAATTTCGATAGCTCGTCCGGTGTCATCGGCATCGGCGCAAGCCCTATCGTTGCGAGCTTGTCCTTCACTTCGGCCGACGCCAGCGCTTTCGCGGTCGCGGCATGCAGCTTGTCAACGATCGGCTTCGGTGTACCCGCCGGCGCTGCGATCGCAAACCAGGCGGTGATGTCGTAGCCCGGCAGCACTTCAGCCAACGTCGGCCAGTCGGGAACCAGCGGATTGCGCTGCGGTGCGTGATCGCGATCGGCCGCAGCGTGCCGCCTTTGGCCTGCGCCATTGCATTGCCGAGATCGACGAAGGTGAAGTGCACCTGTCCCGACAGCACATCATTGACCGCGAGCGGTATGCCTTTGTACGGAACCGACAACACATCGAGTCCGCTCATCTTGCTCAAACGCGAAATGCTGATCTGCGAGCTGGTCGAGCCATAGCCCGCGGCGAGCTTGCCGGGCCGTTGCTTCGCGTACGCGATGAACTCCTTCAGGTTCTTTGCGGGAAAGTCCGGCTTCACCATCAACACCAACGCGGTCGTACCGACGCCTGCCACCGGCGTAAAGTCCTTCGTCGGGTCGTACGGCATCTTCTTCATCAGCGGAACGTTCGATGCGATCGCCGTGTTCGATGTAAACAGCAGCGTCTGGCCATCGGGCGCGGCGCGCACGACTTCCTGTCCTGCGATCGTGCCCTGCGCACCCGGCTTGTTCTCGACCACGAACGGCTTGCCGAGCGCGGTCTGCAAGTTGCTGGCCGATCACGCGAGCAGCGAGGTCGGTCGCGCTGCCCGGCGGGAACGGCACGATCATCTTGACCGGACCTTTCGGATAGTCCTGTGCCTGGGCAAGCGCAGGTTGGGCGCATACCGTGGCGAGCGCCATTGCGCCGAGGGCGAGCAGTCTGATCAGTTTCATGCGGTCTCCTTGGTTGTCGGCAAGTCGCATGGCGATTGGCACTTGCACCGTGATGGCAAGCAAGTGAAACGAAAGTGCCTTGCCATGCATATCCAGATTCAGCGAATCGTTGACGCCGCCGTCGAGCACATCGTCGAGCACGAAGTTCATCGCGCCGATTTTCGGAAGCAGATAGCGCGCGACATGACTCGGCTTGCGATACGCAAACTGCTGCGCGACGCGCTCGGGCGTCACCTGCTCGACCAGCAAGTCATAGTGACGCGCGTCGTAGGCGATCAGGCTGATGTTGGTGCGGTTGCCTTTGTCGCCGGTGCGCGCGTGCGCGATTTCGCGTAACGGGACTTCGGTGTAGTCGACGTTGTTCATAGCCTATACAAACGCGTAACTGGCTGGCGCGCGCTCACGCGGCACCAGACACGATTTCTGCGACAAGCGCTGCCGCTTCGCGACCCGCACGCCGCCGCCGCCCGCGGGACCTCCGGTCCACAGCGCGGTCAGCTCGCGCAGCATGCGGTCGATCTGCGCGGAATCTTCATGTTTTGCGGCAACGCGCAGCCGCACATCGGTTGCCGCACCAACGCGCGTCGCATTGAGCAGCCGGTCGGTGTCGTCACCGAGCACGCTCATCACACCGATCAGATCGAATCGCAGCTGCAGGTCGCGGCCGACGCGCTTTTGCATCACGTCCATCGCCAATCGCGCGCGCGCTTCGGCGCCTTCGCCTGCATACGAAATCTCTCCTTCGCCGAGCCAGCCGCCGTCGAAGAAAACATTCGCTTTTAACGTCGGTGTGCGTGGATGCCCGCGCACTCCGGTCAGTCGCACACGATTGGGTCCCGACCTCTGCGACTTCGGCGTCGCTGATGTCGGCAACCACATCGGGCGTCAGGTACTCGGCCGGATCGTGAATCTCGTACAGCAGCTGCTCTTTGACGGTGCGCGCATCGACGAGTCCACCGGTATTGGATGCCTTTGGTCACGATGCAACTGCCGTCGGCCGCGATCTCGGCGATCGGAAATCCCACGTCATCCAGGTTCGGCACATCCTTGTAGCCGGGGTCCGCAAAATATCCGCCGCTGACTTGCGCGCCGCACTCGAGCAGATGGCCAGCCATCGTCGCGCCCGCGAGTTGATCCCAATCGTTCTCACTCCAGCCGAAGTGCGCGATCGCCGGCGCCAGCGTCAGCGACGGATCTGCCACGCGGCCGGTGACTACGATCTGCGCGCCGGCAGTGATCGCTTCGGCAATCGCTGCCGCACCCTGATAGGCATTCGCGCAGACAAAGCGTCGCTCGTCGAAGCCGCCGTCGAGTGCGTCGCGCACGATCTGCCTGCTCGACACGCTGGACAGATCATCGCCTTCGACCACCGCGACGCGCGGCACGCGCAACCCAAGTTCGCGCGCCAGCCGATGAATCATCGCTGCTGCGCCTCGCGGATTGGCGGCGCCGAAATTGCCAACGATCGTAATGTTGTGCTGCAGGCAATCGGCCAGAATCGGCCGCAGCACCAACTCAAGCAACACTTCGTAGCCAAGCTCCGGATTCGCCTTGCGCGCGAGTTGTGCCAGCGCCAACGTACGCTCAGCGAGCATTTCGAAAATGAGCGCCGCATGGCCGCCTCGTTCAACCAGCGTCCGAACCACTGCTCCGGGCGCATCGACCCGATCGCCCGAGAAACCGGCTCCGCAACCGACTGCCAGCGTCTCCGTGTGCTTTCCCTGCCGCATGGCGCGAGTTTGCCCGAATTCAGCCCATTAATTGGCACATGTCCGCCCCGGCTCAGACGGCGGCGAGAACAGCGCCGCTTCCACCTGCCAAATTTTGCCGTTGCAGCGCCGCAACCTTTGGCAACATGCCCGGTAGTAAAAACGCGCAGGGCCGCGAATTGAATTTCCAGAACTTCGAAACCGTGCAAGCGCCGATGCGCAAGGCGCCGCCGCCTGCTCCGCCGGCTGTGTTGCGCTTCAGCCATACGGCGACATTCGGTGAAAAGGCCAAATGGTTGCCTCCGTTTCGACTGACGCCATCGTTTGCCAGCGCCGATGGCCAGAGCATTATTTATCGACGCCGTTCGCAGGTGGTGCTGGTCGGTGAAAGTGGCGAAACACATGCCGCGCAGGCCACGTCGTTCGCGCTCGGCACCGGCGAGACACGCGTGCGAATCGATGCGCACGGTTATGCGCGCATCATTCGGCCGACGCGGTCGACGCAGGCGATCGATCCAGTCTCTAACGTCGTGGACGGTGCCGCCGATATGGAACGCGACGCCGCACTCCTCGTGTGCTCCCACTTGAACGAGCACGTCGAATCGCTCGCCTTTCCGCATCGTTGGACCCCTTCTCCCGATCACGTGCTGCTGCCGGTTGCCGCGCGTGCGTTTGCCGAGCCTCAACCCAAGCCGCCCAAAGCCTCGATCTCGAAGGATGCGCGCATCAAAGCGGCGGCCGACCCGCAGGACATGCACGATTATCTCGATGCGCGCGCAGCATGGTTAGCACGCCGCCTCGCGTGGGATGCCGCGCAGCGCACGATTCATGAGCTCAAGGAGCGAGCGGTAAGCGGCGATCTGGACGGGATGCGCGAGTACTTGATGAAGTGTCTGCACGACGTACTGTGGCCATTGCCGACCATCATTAGCTACGAGTTTCGCGGTAACAGCGACGCCAAGCTTGAATTTGTCGTGCCTGGCCTCGATGCGATTCCTGACCGTGAAGCTGCGATGGCGAGCGGCAATCGGGTCGAAATTCGCCGCATGTCCGACATCACTCACACCAAGTTGCACAATCAACACGCAGTCGGCCTCGTCGTTCGTTTGCTTGGCGAGCTTTTCGCCGCATTGCCGACGATTGAAACGGTGACGGTGTCCGCGCTGCAATTTCCCACGAACGGCAAGCCGCAGCGCTACATCACGTCTGCGCAGGCTGACCGCGAGCGATGGTCGCAGCTGCACGCGAATGGCTCAGTCACAGCAGACCAGGCCATTCGTTGTCTGAGTCAGCTCGGCGCACGCTGCAACCTCACCGCGCTTGGCGCGTTCATGGCAGTCGAGCCCTTCGACTAACAGGCAGTACGCCGGGCGTGGCGCGATGCACGCAGGACCGGTTGATGACAGCTAAGCGTCGTTGCCCTGGACCCGCAACCGTTGCCCCGCCGATTGCCGCAGCCCTTCCGCTGCATGCAGCACGCCAGCCTTGCCTAGCCCGAAAGGCGGCATGTTGACGTAGACGGTTTCGTAACTTCCCGGGCTGACCGCGTATGTTTCATGCCAGATGCCGACCGTGCCGTCTGCACCGACCGAGCGGTTGAATGCCTTCCAGGCGGGCAAATGCTCCGCCTCCCTGTTCGTCGCGTACGCCAGCAATTGCTCCATCGAGCGCCAATACTGCAAAAAAATGATCGTGCGCCCGAACCAGGCTTCGGCATGCAAGAACCCTAGATCGGGCCGGGCACAGAGTTCCTTCAGCATGCGTGGCATCGAAGTCGCTACTGGCAGCCACTTGTGAACCATCAACGGACGATTGATGCGCATACCGATCAGGAAAACAACGAAGTTGCTTTCGAGGCTCGCCGTGAATCGGCCGCGATGGATCATGGGTTGACAGCCTAAAGGAATGCCGAAGAACCAGGCGATGGCGGTGCCACCAAAGGCAAGCCTTGTTTTAGAACCTGGGATTTCGCCAGTGGACGCCGAACGCCGGCCCTGAACACCTAACTCGCGCACTGCGTGCAGCAGAAATCCTCATGCGCGTCGGCGAAGGCGGCGCAGCAAGCCGTACGAAGCAATTGATCAGAGTGAACGGGTGCTGCCGGTACCGTTTTATCCCATTAACGAGTTTTATTCACTCTGGGGCTCGGTTAGCCGGGCTCGGAAGCAAGACAGCCAGCAGACCCAGGTTGATAATGGGGCATCACTAAAGCAGCACGAAAGAGGAGGCTCAATGGATACGCCAACTATTTCCCGCCGCGAGCTGTTGATCCAGAGTAGCGCCGGACTCGCGCTGCTTCAGGCATCGTGGTTAGTGCACGCGATCCCAAGTCGCTCAGGCGAAGAGATCGTGCCTTGGCTGGATCAGCCTGGCGCAAACCCAAGCGGCGGTGTCGTCGAGAACTTGCAGCCATGGGAAAACCTGGCGTCTTCCTTCATTACGCCCAACGACAAGTTCTTTCGTGTGTCGCACTACGACAAGCCGGTCATCGACGAAAAGAAATGGAATCTCGAGATCGCCGGGCTCGTGAAGAAGCCTATGAACCTGACGCTGCCGGCGATCAAGGCTCGGCCAAAGCAAGAAGTCGTCTACACGATCGAATGCGGCGGCAACCATGGGTTTCCATGGTTCACCAGCGGTATCGGCAACGCAAAGTGGGGCGGTACGCCACTCGCGGCTTTCCTGAAGCAAGCGGGCGTCCTGGATCGAGGAAGCGAGGTCGTCTTCTGGGGCGCTGACTCGGGCACCGAAGTCATTCGCGAGATGAAGCTACCGCAGCATTTCGCGCGCAGCATGTCGCTGGCAGAGGCGATGAACCCGAGCAACCTGCTGTGCTACGAAATGAACGGTGCGGCGCTGCCGCAACCTCACGGGGCTCCGGTGCGGCTGATTGCGCCGGGCTGGTATGGCGTCGCAAACGTGAAATGGTTGAACCGCATCGAAGTGCGTGACACGCGCTTCATGGGCCGATTCATGGCGCGCGACTACGTGACGATTCGTGAGGAGCAACGCAACGGCGCGACGGAATCGGTTGAAACCTCAGTGGGCCGCACGTTGCTGAAGTCCGCGCCGGCGAAGGTCACGCGCAAGGATGGGCAGTACCGCATCGTCGGCGCCGCGTGGGGGGCTCCGGTTGCGCGTGTCGAGGTGCAAGTCGACGGCGGGCCGTGGCGCGCCGCGATGATCGACAAGAGTGAGCAGGGCAAATTTGCGTGGACTTTCTGGTCGGCCGATTGGCCGAACGTCGCACCGGGTGAACACACGATCACTTCGCGTGCCATCGATACGCAGGGCAATGTTCAACCTGCGATGGACGCCCCAAGCATCGCCCAGCAAGAAGACCTATTGGGAAAGCAACGGACAGGTTTCGCGGCGGATTCGCATCGCGTAGCGACGCTTGCCGCTAGCCGGGATTTCACCGAAGTAATAGTGAGCTCACGACCGGACACCCAAGCGTGGAATTGATCTAAATTGCGACCTGAATCAAGAATAAAAAACGACAACCCAATCAGGAGACAACCATGATCGTTCCGATCCGTCGATCATTGCTTGCGGTATCGCCGGCGCAATCGCTGGCGTCGCCGCCTTCGCAATTCACTGCTCCGGTTCATGCACAGGCCTATCCGACACGCCCGATCACGCTGATCGTGCCCTGGGGCGCCGGCGGCGGGACCGACGCCACCGCGCGCATCATCGGCACGCTGCTCGAAAAGGAACTGGGCCAGCCGGTCAACGTCGTCAACCGCACCGGCGGCAGCGGCGTCGTCGGCCATGCGGCGATCGCTTCGGCGCCGCCCGATGGCTACACGATCGGCTTGGCCACGGTCGAGATCGGCATGATGCACTGGCAGGGTCTGACCGAACTGACCGGTGCCTCGTACACGCCGATCGGCCTGGTCAACGCCGACCCGGCGGGCATCCAGGTGCGCGCCGATGCGCCGTACAAGACGGTCAACGACCTGCTGGCCGCCATCAAGGCCAACCCCGGCAAGTTCAAGGCCTCGGGCACCGGCCAGGGCGGCATCTGGCACCTGGCGCTCGCCGGCTTGCTGCGCGACCAGAAGATCGATCCGGCTGCGGTGCCGTGGGTGCCGAGCAACGGCGCCGCGCCCGGATTGCAGGACATGGTGGCGGGCGGCGTCGACATCGCGCCGGTGTCGCTGCCCGAAGCGCGCTCGCTGATCGATGCCGGCAAGGTCAAGAGCCTGGCGATCATGAATGACAAGCCCTCGGCGCTGTATCCGAACGTGCCGACGCTGAAGTCGGCGATCGGCAGCGACTGGACCATGGCGGCCTGGCGCGGCATCGTCGCGCCCAAAGGCATTCCCGCCGACGTGCGCGACAAGCTCGCGGCCGCAGTGCAAGAAGATCGTTGCCAGCAAGGAATACACCGACTTCATGGCCAGCCGCGGCTTCGGCGTGATCTATGCGGGCCCGGAAGACTTCGCCAAGTTCATGGCGAAGTCGGACACCGAGCTCGGCGCGACGATGAAGGCCGTAGGCATCGCGAAGTAACGCTGCGGTGTCGCAGACGCCGCTAGTCTGCCGTGAAGCTCAACGACGCAGTCTTCGGGCTGCTGCTGCTGGCCCTGGGCGCGGCGTCATCGCCGTCGTTTCGTCCTATCCGAAGATCCCGGCCAGCCGGTCGGGCCTGCGCTGTTTCCGGCCTGATTGCACTCGGGCTGGTTATCGGCGGCGTGATGCTGATCGTGCAGCGGCTGGCGCGAGCGTGCCACGGTGCCCGTGGGTGCGATTTGAACCTGGGTGCGTTCGCCGCGGCATGTGGCCGGCGTGCGCTCGGCGTCATCGGCTCGGTCGTCTTCTACATCGTTGCGGTCGACTGGCTCGGCTTCTTGCTGACCTCGCTGATCATTCTGGTGGCGCTGTTTCGCCTGTTCGGCGTTGCGCTCGGCCGCTCGGTCGTGATCGCGGCGATCGCGACGTTGGTCATCCACTTCGCGTTCTACAAGCTGCTGCGCGTGCCGCTGCCCTGGGGCGTGTTGACTCCCTACGCCTGGTAGACGACCTATGTGGGAACACCTCGCGCAGGCATTCTCGATGGTGTTCGAGCCGTACACCATCATGGTGATGGTGCTGGCGGCGCTCTTTGGCCTGTTCGTCGGCGCGGTGCCCGGGCCTCACCGCCACCATGGCGACGGCACTGCTGGTGCCGGTGACGTTCTTCATGCCGCCGATCCCGGCGATCGCGGCGATGGTCACCGCAACCGCGATGGCGATCTTCTCCGGCGACATTCCGGGCTGCCTGTTGCGCATCCCCGGCACGCCGGCGTCGGCCGCGTACACCGACGAAGCCTTCGCCATGACGCGAAGGGCGAGGCCGAGATCGCGCTCGGCGCGGGCCTGGTGTTCTCGGCCGTCGGCGGCCTGTTCGGCACGGTCGGTGCTGATCGTCGCGGCGCCGGCGCTGGCCGATTTCGCGCTGAGCTTCAGCTCGTTCGAATATTTCTGGCTGGTGCTGCTGGGCCTGACGTGCGCCGTGTTCATCACGTCGGACCGGCCGCTGAAAGGGCTGGTGACGCTGCTGCTGGGCTTGCTGGTCGCGTGCGTCGGCCTGGGCAATCCGGCCGGCCACCCGCGCTTCACCTTCGGCAATACCGAGATGATGGGCGGCATCGGCATGATCCCGATGATGATCGGCATGTTCGCCATCTCGGAGATCATCCGGTACGTGGTCGACACCAGCCCGCCCGCCGAACTGGTCGTCGAGAAGGTCGGCAACGTCATCAGCGGCCAGTGGGCGCTGGCGAAGAAGTACTGGCGCAGATCCTGCGCGGCAGCGCGCTGGGAACGCGGTCGGCGCGTTGCCGGGCGCCGGCGCCGACATCGCGGCGTGGATGTCCTACGCCATGAGCAAGAAGTTCTCGAAGGAGCCGGAGAAGTTCGGCACCGGCCACGTCGAGGGCATCGTCGAGTCGGGCTCGGCCAACAACAGCGCGCTGGCCGGCGCCTGGATTCCCGCGCTGGTGTTCGGCATTCCCGGCGACTCGATCACCGCCATCGTGATCGGCGTGCTCTACATGAAGAACATGAACCCGGGGCCGACGCTGTTCACACCAACCCGCAGAACATCTATGCGGTGTTCCTGCTGTTCATCATCGCCAACATCATCATGGTGCCGCTCGGCATCCTGTGCATCAAGGCGGCCAAGCGGATCCTGCAAGGTGCCGCGCAACATCCTGATGCCGCTGATCCTGCTGTTCTGCATCGTCGGCACCTTCGCGATCAACAACACGGTGTTCGACGTCGGCGTGATGCTGGTCGCCGGCGTCATCGCCTACCTGCTGGAAGCCAACCGGTTCCCGATCGCGCCGGCCATCCTGGGCGTGGTGCTGGGCGGCATGCTGGAGGAGAACTTCATCACTTCGATGATCAAGGCGGACGGCAACCTGGTCGCGTTCTTTTCGCGGCCGATCGCGGCGGCGCTGGCCGTCGTGACCGTGCTGATCTGGTTTGCTCCGATTTTGATTCGCAGGCT